>JAIEMQ010000031.1 GCA_019752015.1 Cyanobacteriota bacterium
CACCGCACTCTGCTATGAGGTACGGGCATTTCGAGCGTTTCGTTTACACGCCGAGCCGCAAACGCGCTTGTACTGGGGCTAGTACACCGCCGGTACGGGGATATTATTTTCGACGCCGTGGTGGCGATGAACCGTGGGTGGTCGTATCGCGAGCAAGTCGGGCCCGAAGGCACGGGTCATACGGTACTGTCTTATCTGACCGCCACTCGCCTGCACTCCACCGAAGAAGAATGGGCCGCGCGCATCGAGCGCGGCGAAGTCGAAGTCGAAGGCACGCGCGCTCGCGCCAACGAGCCGCTCTATCCCGGCCAGACCGTGGTGTGGCATCGTCCGCCGTGGGACGAAGATCCGGTCCCCGCGAATTACGCCGTCGTTCACGAAGACGATTCGATCCTCGTCGTCAACAAACCCAGCGGCCTGCCGACGATGCCGGCGGGCGGATTCGTGGAGCACACGCTGCTGGCGCTGGTGCGTCAGCAGTATCCCGACGCGAGCCCGCTGCATCGTCTCGGCCGCGGCACGTCGGGACTGGTGCTCTTCGCGCGCAACAAGCAGGCGGCGTCGTCGCTGGCGCGCGCGTGGCGGGATCGCACCGTCAGGAAAACGTATCGCGCGCTCGGACTCGGCAGCACGCGGACCGAGATGTTCGTGATCGACGTGCCGATCGGCCCGGTGCCGCATCCACTGATCGGGACCGTGCAGGCGGCGTGCGAAGACGGGCGGCCGTCGCACAGTGTTGCCGTGGTGCTCGAGCAACGCCACGATCAAACGCTGTTCAGCGTCGAGATCACCACCGGACGCCCGCACCAGATCCGCATCCACATGGCGTACGCGGGGCATCCGCTGATTGGCGACCCGTTGTACGAGGCGGGCGGCGGATTGAAGCATCACCCCGGCCTGCCCGGTGACGCGGGTTACTTCCTGCACGCGGAACGATTGCAGTTCGCCCATCCAGCGACGGGTCAACGGATGACGGTGACAGCGACTCCGCCGCCCGAGCTGCAAACGCACGCCGAGCTCGTCAGCTCCAGAGCCCTCGCCCGCTAACACGAAGAGCACGAAGGTCACGAAGACAGCAAGCGTGAGCGGCGCCCGGCGGCGTAGCCGCCGTTGCCGGGTCAGCGTGATCGAAATCACAAGCCATTGATCGTTTCGTGCCGGCTTGTGATTTCGATCACGCTGCCCCGGCACTCGCGCGCGCTTCGCGCGCGCTCGGCGCCGCTCGGAGCTTCGTGTCCTTCGTGTCCTTCGTGTTTATTGCGAGTGGCCGCGCGCAGTGACGGACAGCACCGACTCAACGCGATCGTTCCGGATGCCGTAGATGTAGTCGTAGAGGTTCACGGCCGGATCGCAGTGCGGCACGATCAGCTCCATCTTCTCGCCCATCTTCCATTCCTTGCGGGCTTCCTTGAACGTGATCGATCCGAACTCATCGGAGCCGGCGTTGTAATCCATGCCCGGCTCGCCGATCACACCGGCGTGCGGCACGTTGATCGTCAGCGCCTTCGCGCCGGCGTCGGTCGTGAGGCGGCCGGAGAACCGATTGTTGACGACCGTCGCGAGCACCGTCAGCGACGGCTCGAAGTCGTCGTAAACCGGCTGCCCATCGACGTTGCCGATCGCCACGTACTGCATGTCCATGAAGATGTAGCTGCCGGCCTGTACGTCGGTGAATCCGGGGACCAGGTGATAGATGTTGTAGGTGCCGGTGCCGCCGCCGCTGAAGATCTCGGTGTTGAGCCCGCCCGCCTTCATCTTCTCGTAGGTGCGCGCGTTCTCTTCGATGTTCTTCAGCGTGCGCTCCTTGCGCGCGGCGAATGTGTTGATGTGCTGCGCCCCGCCGTCGTAGGACAGCATGCCGCGCAGCTTGAGATTCGGCTGCTTGTCGACCAGCCGCGCGAGGTTGATCGCGTCCTCTCCCGGAGGAATCCCGCTGCGCGTGCCGACCGCGACATCAATCACCACGTCGGCAACGACGCCGGCGGTCTTCGCGGCGTCCTGCAGATCGCGGGCGTTCTGATCCCAGTCAACGGCCTGGATGAACCCCGGGTAGCGCTTCTTCAACTCCATGGCGCGGCGGATCTTCGCCGGCGGCAGATTCGACGTCGTCATCAGGATCTTGTCGACGCCCTCCGCCAGCAGCGCCTCCGCTTCGCTCAGCTTCGCGGTGCAGATGCCGATCGCGCCGGCGGCCATCTGCATCTTCGCGATCGCCGCGCATTTGTGCGTCTTGGCGTGCGGCCGCACCGCGATCTTGTTGGCGTTGCAGGTCCGTTGCATCTTCGCGATGTTGCGCTCCATCTTGTCGAGATCGACGCAGAGCGCCGGCGTGTCGAGATCCCATTTCGAGATGCCGGCGCGCTGCGGCGTCACCGGCACGATCTCCCCTGCGGTGTAGCCCTTGACGCCCTTGGGAATCCAGATGTGAGCGGCGGTGACCGCGGTCGCGCCAACGAAGGCCCGGCGTGATGTTTTCATGCGGCGAAGTATACAGCCGCAGAGACGCAGAGGCGCAGAGCAGCCATCCACAGATGGACACAGATTCCACAGATCGAAGCGGCGCCCAGCGCGAGCTTCGCTCGCGCGTGACGCAGGGCAAGAGCGGTCGAAAACGCAAGCCCACAACCAAGATCCATGGCTTGTGTTTTCGACCGCTCTTGTCCTGCGCGGCGGCTTCGCCGCCGGGCGCCGCTGCAGCTCTGCGTCTCTGCGTCTCTGCGGCAGCCATCTGTGTCATCTGTGTAATCGGTGGATGACGAACTAAGAAAGGCACGATGACGTCTTCGCAAAACGCGCGAATCAATTCTGAGAGATTCCTTAGTTCACGATCGAGTGTCGTTCGAGTCCGCTAAACGCACGAAACAAACGCCTCTCGCTCTGCATTTCGAGCAGGAGGTAGTTGTGAACAACATGAACTTTCGGACCCTGATAGCTACGACCCTCGCGCTATTCGTCTTCGTGGCCTCGGCTGCGGCCAACAACGACAAGGACACCACCATCACCTTCACCGCGGTGTCGGCCGATCAGAGTGTGCTCTTCGTCAGCGGCGAAGACTTCGGGAACAAGCCCACGGTGTGGCTCGATGGCGTCAAGCTCACGGGCGTTACGGTGAACGGCAACGGCACCGCGTTGACCGCGAGCCTGCCGGCGGATCTCGCCGCCGGCAGCCACCTGCTGGTCGTGTCGAGAAAGAAGAACCAGAACGAGAACAGCAACAACACCGCGGTGTTCGTGGTGACGATTGGCGCGATCGGTCCGCAGGGCCCGCAGGGCGAAGCGGGCGCTCCGGGCGCTCCGGGTGCGCAGGGTGAACAGGGTCCGCAAGGCGATCCGGGTGCGCCAGGTGCGCCGGGTGCGCCAGGTGCGCCGGGTGCGCCAGGTGCGCCGGGCGCGCCAGGTGCGAAAGGCGATCCGGGGCCGATGGGTTTCCCCGGCGCGCCGGGCGCGAAGGGCGACAAGGGCGATAAGGGCGATCCCGGTCCGGCCGGCTCCTCGAACATCGTGCCGTGGTGGCCGATCGTCGAGACCGTCGGCGCGAATTCGCATCCGCCGCTGCCCGGTGGATTGAAGTCGACCTGCCTGGCCGATACGAGCTTCCAGATCAACATCTCGCCGACGTGCCAGATCATCAAGTTCGAAGGCAAGACCTACTGGGCATTCAGCTACTTCGACAACCGCAACTCGTTCGCGCTGGTCGCCTACGACGAGAACAACAACGTGGTGCTGAACCAGGAGATGCCCGGCTCGCGGTATCTCGTGCGCATCGACGTCGATTATCTGCTGCAGACGGCGCGCTTCGTCGGCCAGGCCGGCCAGACGGTGCAGCGGACGTTCTTGAGCCTGCGCCCGTAGCTTCACCGGCGCCGCTGATCCGGGCGTGGGCCCAGCTCACGCCCGTTTTCTTTTCACGAATGATCGTCAACGGGTAGATGATCGTCGGATGTCACTGACCAACTATCGAACGCTCGGCCGCTCCGGCTTGCGCGTCAGCCCGTTCTGCCTCGGCGCCATGACGTTTGGAGAGGACTGGGGATGGGGCGCCACGGTGGCGGAATCCGAGGCGCTGCTCGCGCGGTTCATCGAGCGCGGCGGCAACTTCATCGACACCGCGAACGGTTATACCAGGGGCCACTCGGAAGCGATCATCGGCGGCTATTTCGCCCGCGCCGGCCGTCGCGATCGCGCGGTCATCGCCACGAAGTTTTCCACCAACCTCTACATCGGCGATCCGAATGGCGGCGGTGCCGGACGCAAGACCATTGTCGAATCGTGCGAACAGTCGTTGCGGCGGCTGAAGACGGATTACATCGATCTGTATTGGATGCACTTCTGGGACCCGAACACGCCGATCGACGAGACGATGCGGGCGCTCGACGATCTGGTGCGCGCCGGGAAGGTGCGTTACATCGGCGTCTCCGACACGCCCGCGTGGAAAGTCACGCAGGCCAATTTGCTGTCGCAATTCCACGGCTGGTCGCCGTTCGTGGGGCTGCAAGTCGAATACTCGCTGATCGAACGAACCGTCGAGGGCGAGCTGGTGCCGATGGCTCTCGAGCTCGGGTTGGGGATCACGCCGTGGTCGCCGCTGCGCGGCGGCGTGCTGTCCGGCAAGTACACGCGCGCCAACGCCGCCCAGGCGAAACCCGATCGCGGCGATCGCGTGATGGCCTTCCTCACCGAACGCAATCTGAGGATCATCGACGAATTGATTCGCATTGCCGGCGAGCTCGGCACGTCGCCGGCCGGCGTCGCGCTCGCGTGGGTGCAATCGCGTCCGGGCGTGACGTCGACCATCATCGGCGCGCGCCGGCTCGATCAGCTCGACCAGAACCTCGCCGCACTCGATATCACCCTGCGCGACGCGGACATCGCCGCGCTGAACGCGCTGTCGGAACCGGCGCTCAACTTCCCGTCGCCGTTCTTCAAGATGATCCCGACGTTCGCGCAAGGCGGCACCACCGTCAACGGCACGCCGTCGGTCGCGTGGCCGATGATGCCGAAAACAGACGCCGAGCGTTATTAGCCGCAGAGACGCAGAGGCGCAGAGGCGCCCTCCACAGATTACACAGATGCCGTGCGGCGCCCAGCGCGAGCTTCGCTCGCGCGTCCACGAGGCCGGAGCGATCGAGATCGCAAGCCCGCCTTCCCTTCTGAAGGCTTGTGATCTCGATCGCTCCGGCCTCGGTGGCGGCTTTGCCGCCGGGCGCCGCCTCGGCTCTGCGTCTCGGCGTCTCTGCGGGCAAGACGAATCGGTGTAATCCGCGTAATCTGTGGATGATGTTGTACGCTTGAGGATTCATGATCGCGTTCAGCAACGTCAGCAAGCAGTACGGCAAGCAGGTCCTCTTCGTCGACGCGTCCTTCCAGCTCAACGCGGGAGAGAAAGCGGGCCTCGTCGGCCCCAATGGCGCGGGCAAGACGACGGTGTTCCGGATGATCACCGGCGAGGAATCGCCGGATGACGGCGACGTCACGGTGCCGAAGAAGCTGACGATCGGATATTTCCGCCAGGACGTCGAGGAGATGTCGGGGCGATCGGTGCTCGACGAGGCGATCGCCGGCAGCGGACGCGTTGGCGATCTCCATCACGAGCTCGAAGAGCTGCAGCACGCCATGGCGGATCCGGACCACGCCGGCGACATCGACAAAATCCTCGCGCGCTTCGGCGAAGTGCAGGAGGAATACGACCATCTCGGCGGCTACGCGCTCGAGAGCCAGGCGCGCGAAGTGCTGCACGGCCTCGGCTTCGACGACCAGCGGATCGACGGCGACGTCGGCGCGCTGTCGGGCGGATGGAAGATGCGTGTCGCCATGGCGCGCGTGCTGCTCGGCAAGCCCGACGTGCTGCTGATGGACGAGCCGACCAATCACCTCGACATCGAATCGATCATCTGGCTCGAGCAGTTCCTGAAGACGCACCAGGGCGCGCTGCTGATGACCTCGCACGATCGCGAGTTCATGAATCGGATTGTCTCGAAGATCTGCGAGATCGACGGCGGCGAGATCACGGTCTATTCCGGCAACTACGATTTCTACGAGCGCGAGCGCGCGCTGCGCGAGGCGAACCGCGAGGCCGCCTATGCGCGCCAGCAGGCGATGCTCGCCAAGGAGCAGCGCTTCATCGAGCGCTTCAAGACCCACGCCGCCAAGGCCGCGCAGGTGCAGAGCCGCATCAAGGCGCTCGACAAGATCGAAAAGATCGAGCTCCCCAAGCGCCGCGTCGTCGTGAAATTCGAGTTCCGCGAGCCGCCGCGCTCGGGCGATCAGGTGGCGGTGATCGAGAACCTGTCGAAGTCGTACGGCACGCGCGTGATTTACGACGACTTCAGCATGACCGTGCGCCGCGGCGAGCGGTGGGCGGTGATGGGCAGGAACGGCGCCGGCAAGACCACGCTGCTGAAGATCCTGTCGGGGCATCTCGAGCCGGATACCGGCGGCGTGCGCCTCGGTGCCAGCCTGAAGATGGGCTATTTCGCGCAACAGTCGCTCGATACGATGAGCGCGGATCTCACCATCATCGAACAACTGCAGAACGACTTCCCGCACGAGGGCCTTGGCGCGCTGCGCTCGCTCGCGGGCGCGTTCCAGTTTTCGGGCGACGATATCGACAAGAAAATCCGCGCCTTGTCGGGCGGCGAGAAGTCGCGCCTGGCGATGGCGCGGATGCTGTTCGATCCGCCGAATTTCCTCGTGCTCGACGAGCCGACCAACCACCTCGATCTCGCGACCAAGGAAATGCTCGTCGATTCGCTCCAGACCTTCGAGGGAACGATGATCTTCGTCTCGCACGACCGCACGTTCCTGCGCGGCCTCAGCAATCGCGTCCTCGAGCTCGGCGGCGAGAGTGGGGTCGATGCGCACCCTCATGCCTATCCGGGCTCGTACATCGAGTATGTTGAGCGCACAGGCCATGAGGCTCCCGGCATTCATTCTTAAGGCGCTCGCAGTCGGCATCATCGCCTCCCAGACGAGCCCTGATAATCCACGCAATCACCATAACGTCGGTCCCGAGCGATTCACCATGCGCGTCGTTGCCGGCGCGCTCGGCAATCCGTGGGAGATCACGTGGGGACCCGACGGCTACTTGTGGGTGACCGAGCGATCGGCGTTCCGCGTCACGCGCGTCAATCCCGCCGACGGATCGAAACACGTCGCAGTAACGCTCGATGACGCATATCAATCAGTCGATCAAGACGGCCTGCTTGGCCTCGCGCTCCATCCTGATCTGCTCAAGCAGCGCGGGCGCGATTATGTCTACATCGCCTACACGCACGACGTCGATCCGGGCCAGGGCGTCACGCGCAACTTGCGGGTTCGCCAATACACCTACGATCGATCGTCGCAATCGCTGAAAGCGCCGATCGATCTGCTGGATGGACTGCCGGCCTGGGACGATCACGGCGGCGGCCGGCTGATCGTTGGACCGGACGGCAAGCTGTATCTGAGTCGCGGCGATCACGGCGCAAACTGGCTCGCCAACGCGTGCTATCCGATTCGTTCACAGGAGTTGCCGAGCGCCGACGAAGTGCACGCGCGCGACTGGAGCAAGTACCAGGGGAAGATCCTGCGATTGAATCTTGACGGATCGATTCCGGACGACAATCCGATCCTGAACGGCGCCCGCAGCCACATTTATTCTTACGGTCATCGCAATCCGCAGGGCCTTGTCTTCGCAAAGAACGGCACGCTCTACTCGGCCGAGCACGGTCCGTCCACGGACGATGAGCTCAATCTGATCGCCGCCGGCGGGAATTATGGCTGGCCGCTGGTCGCCGGCTATAAGGACGATCGCAGCTACGCCTACTCGAACTGGTCTGCGTCTTCGCCCGAGCCGTGCGCAACGTTGAAGTTCAGCAGCCTGAACATTCCGGCGTCAGTGCCGCAAACGAAGGAATCGAGCTTCACGGGTGAATTCGTTGCGCCGCTCGTCACCTTCTTCACGGTGCCGCCCGGCTACAGCCTGAGAGACTCCGGCACCGCGACGATCGCGCCGGCGGGACTCGATCTCTACACCTCGAAGAAAATTCCCGGCTGGGCTGATTCGCTGCTCGTGACCGGAATGCGCACCGGCGCGATCTATCGAGCGAAGTTGAGCCGCGACGGCCGTCACGTTGACGGCGAGCCGTTCGAATATTTCAAGGCCGCCACGCGATATCGCGATATCGCCATCAATCCCGATGGCCTCCACATCTACGCGAGCACGGACGATCATGGGGCGACGATGGGCGATCGCGGGCAGACTGCCGGCGTGCTTGCCAATCCAGGAGCGATTCTCGAATTCACGTACGCGGTGAAGTAATGGGAGTCGATATGAATCGACGAACGTTTCTAGCCACGACGCTCGTTTGGAGGGCGACGGCTTCAGCCGTCGCCGCATCCGCGCAAGCCGCGCAGCCGCCGATCTCGCCGAACCCAACCGATCGCGACTGGTCGGGACAAAACCCGGTGCGTTATCCCGATCCCGACATCATCGCCGTCGACAATCGCTTCCGCCGCTACATCATCGGCAACACGCCGATCAGGCGGCTGCACACCGGCACGCTGTGGGCCGAAGGCCCGGCGTGGAACGGCGTCGGGCGATACCTGGTCTGGAGCGACATTCCGAACAACGCGCAGATGCGATACATCGAAGACGATGCGCGCGTCACGGTGTTTCGCAATCCTTCGGGCAACAGCAACGGCAACACGTTTGATTACGAAGGCCGGCAGTTGTCATGCGAACACGGCAACCGGCGCGTCGTCCGCTACGAGCCGAACGGAACCACCACCGTCATCGCCTCGACGTTCCAGGGCAAACGCTTGAACTCACCGAACGACGTGGTCGTCCATCCGGACGGCAGCATCTGGTTCACCGATCCGATCTACGGCATTCGCGCCAACTACGAAGGGTTCAAGGCCGAATCCGAGACGAAGCCCGGCGTGTATCGATTCGATCCGAAATCCGGTCAGCTCGCGCTGATTACCGACGAGATGTCGGGACCGAACGGCCTGTGCTTCTCACCTGATCAGAAGATTCTCTATGTCGCCGACACCGGAACGGGTCGCGAGATTCGCGCCTACGACGTGGATGGCGGACGGGTGCGGAACGGCCGGCGCCATGCGCAGCTGGCGATACCGGGATCGCCGCCGGGATCCGCGGGTGCCGACGGCATGCGTTGCGACACCGACGGAAATCTGTGGGCGGGGGCGCGGCCGGGCGTGCAGATCATCGCGCCTGACGGCGTGGCGATCGGACTGATTCGCCTTCCCGAAAACTGCGCCAACGTCTGCTTCGGCGGCGCGAAGCGCAACCGGTTGTTCATGACGGCGAGCCAGTCGTTATACGCGGTTTACGTCGAGGCGCAGGGCGCCGGCATCGCATAGCGAGAACATCAGATGCGGCGACGCTCGAGCAATTCAAGAACGCGGAGCTGAAGTAGCAGACGGCGCCGCGTGCTTGCGCGAGACCAGCACCTTGT
Source organism: Cyanobacteriota bacterium (assembly GCA_019752015.1). Taxonomy (GTDB): domain Bacteria; phylum Acidobacteriota; class Vicinamibacteria; order Vicinamibacterales; family UBA2999; genus 12-FULL-67-14b. The sequence goes on from JAIEMQ010000031.1 coordinate 9,459, forward strand.
CGATGCGGCGGCCATCCATGTCCATCACTTCGAACGTCATGCCGCCCCACTCGAACGTATCGGCGGCCTTCGGTACGCGGCCGAGGCGCGCCATCACGAAGCCGCCGATGGTGTGATACGCACCGGCTTCGTCTTCCGGCAGGCTGTCGATGCCGAAGTGTGCCGCCACCGTCTCCATTGCCGCGGAGCCGTCGACCAGCCACGATCCGTCGGCGCGCGAGACGAACTCGCCGTGCGCCTCGCTGGCGTCGGCCGGCAGATCGCCGACGATCGCCGTCAGCAGATCGGTGATCGTGACGAGGCCTTCGACCGCGCCGTACTCGTCCATCACCAGCGCCACATGTTTGTGTGAGCCGCGGAACGATTCGAGCAGCTGCACCGCCGGCATCGAGTCGGGCACGAACAGCGCTTCACGCGTCAGCGATCGCAGATCGATCCGCGATCCCTTGAAGGCGATCGGCAACAGGTCTGCCGAGCGCACGATGCCGAGCACTTCGTCGAGGCCGCCATGGCAGACCACGAACTGCGTGTGCGCGTGCGAGGCGAGGAATTCGCGCAGCTCCTCTTCGGTCGCATCGACGTCGATCCATTCGATGTCCGGGCGCGGCGTCATGATCGCGGCGACGCGCTGATCGCCGAGCTGAAACACGCGCTGCACGATGTTCTCCTCGGTCGCGCCGACCGCGCCGGTCTCCGCGCCCTGGCTGATCAGCGCCTTGATCTCTTCTTCGGTCAGGTTCGGCTCCGCCTCGCCCTTGATGCCGAAGATGCGCATCACGAAATTCGTCGCGCCGGTCAGCACGTGGATCACCGGCCCGCCGATCTTCGACAGGATGATCATCGGCCGCGCCACCCACGACGCGATCGCTTCCGGGTTGTTGAGGCCGATGCGCTTCGGCACCAGCTCGCCGATGATCAGCGACAGCACCGTGATGCCGCCGACGACCGTCGCCAGCGCGAGCCCCTCCGCGTACGGCGCGAGCTGCGGAAACTCAGCGATCGGCACGGCCAGCTGCTCGGCGATCGTCGCGCCGCCATAGGCGCCGGCCAGCACGCCGACCATGGTGATGCCGAACTGCACCGTCGACAGGAACTTGTTCGGATCGTGCGCCAGCGCGAGCGCGGTCTTCGCGCGTTCGTCGCCCTCGTCGGCGCGCTGCTGCAAGCGCACCTTGCGGGCGGCGACGACGGCGATCTCCGACATGGCGAAAACGCCGTTCGCCAGGATGAGGAGGAAGATGACGATGAGCTCGGTGGCGATATCCGTATTTTACCTTTCGACCCCCAAAACCTGCCGCTCGACCGCCCGGCCGTGAACCGTGATATCAGCCGCCCGTATAGTCAGGTATTCATGCTGACCCTCTCAAATGTCCGAAAAACCTTCGGCCGGATCGTCGCGGTCGACGGGCTTTCGCTGTCGGTTCGCAAAGGAGAAGTCCTCGGCCTGCTCGGTCCGAACGGCGCCGGCAAGAGCACATCGGTGAGCCTCGCGGTCGGCCTGCTCGCGCCGGAATCAGGCACGGTCACGATCCGAGGGCCATGGCAATCCTGTCTCACCGGCGGTGCGACAAAAGATCGGCGTCGCGCCGCAGGCCCTCGCCCTCTATGACCTGCTGACCGGCGAAGAGAATCTTCGCTTCTTCGGCGAGGTCTACGGCCTGAGCGGCAATCGCCTCGACGATCGCGTGAAGTGGTACTTCGATTTCGTCGGCCTGACCTGGTGAAGACCAACGGCAGCGAGCAGCGGCTGCAGACGCCGGATCCGCTCGCCGCGCTCAACAGCATTGCCGCCACGTCGAAGATCGACGCGTTCCAGATGGAGCGGCCGACGCTCGAACAGGTATTTCTCCGGCTGACGGGTCGAAGCCTTCGAGACTGATCATGAAAACAGTCATCGCGCTCGCGCTCAAGGATCTTCGGCTGATGCCGCGCAACAAGGGCGGCATGTTCTTCACGTTCGTGTGGCCGATCCTCGTGACGGTGCTGTTCGGCATCATGTTCGGCGGCCAGGGCGACAACGGCTCCGGCAAGATCCGTCTCGCCATCGTCGACGAAGACAAGACCGATGCGGCGGCCTGACCGGCTTCGTCGTGATCAAGCAGGGATTCGGCGCCGCGTCGAACCGGATGTTCTACGGCAACTCGAAGGAAGTGGAGGTCGGCGTCGATCCGGCGCGGCAGGCGGAGGCCGGCATGATCGAGGGACTGCTGATGAAGCACGCCGCCGCCGACATGCAGAAGCTGTTCACGGACAGCAAGGCGTCCAACGCGATGGTCGATCAGGCGCTGGCCGGCATGAAATACGCGCCGCCCGATCAGGTCGCGCCCGTGCAGCGGTTTCTCGGCGAGCTGAAAACCTTCATGGGCACGCCGCAGTCGGCAGGGGCGGCCGGATCGTCCGGCGAGTGGCAGCCGCTGAAAATTTCGAAGATCGATATCGCGCGACATTACGAAGGCCCACGCAACGCGTTCGACATCACGTTTCCGCAGGGCGTGATCTGGGGATTGATCGGCTGCATGATGTCGTTCGGCATCAGCCTCGTGACCGAGCGCACGCACGGCACGTTCGTGCGCCTGCGCATGGCGCCGCTGACGCGCGGGCAAATCCTCGGCGGCAAGGCGCTCTCCTGCTTCCTCTCGATCATGTTCGTCGGGGTGATGCTGCTCGGCGTCGCGTTCCTGTTCGGCGTGCGCCCGATCTCCTACGTGATGCTGGGCATCGCGGGTGTCTCGGCGGCGATTTGTTTCGTCGGCTTCATGATGCTCGTCGCCGGGATGGGCAAGACGGAGCAGACGGCGTCGGGCGCCGCGTGGGCCGTCCTGATGCCGCTGTCGATGATCGGCGGGGCGATGGTGCCGACGTTCGTGATGCCGGCGTGGATCCAGTCGATCAGCTTCATCAGCCCGATTCGCTGGACCATGCTCGCCATCGAAGGCGGCGTTTGGCGCGATTACTCGATCGCCGAGATGGCGCTGCCGTGCTCGATCCTGATCACGATCGGCATTGCCTGTTTCGCGATCGGGACTCGCAGCCTGCGCGAAGCGTAGTGAATTTTCTGGATACTGGCTGCGGGCTACTGGATACTGTCTAACGTGCTCGGCCGCAAAACCGAAGGTTCCGTCCTCTGCACGTCGTGCGGCGTGCTGGTCGGCGTGAACGATCCCACCTGCTACAACTGCGGGCGGCGCAATCCCGGTCTCTGGGGGTTCGCGCCCGTGCTGCGCGCGCTCGGCAACGACCTCGGCTTCGTCAACATCGTCACCGCCGGCACGATCATCATGTACGTGCTGTCGCTGGTGATGTCGCGCGAAGGCTCGCAGATCAGTCACTCGCCGAACTCGGTGGCCCTGCAGATCCTTGGCGCGAGCGGCGCCGTTCCGGTGTTCGGACGTCACTGGTGGTGGACGGTGCTCACGGCCGGCTGGCTGCACGGCAATCCGATTCACATCTTCTTCAACGTGATGTGGATCCGCCAGCTCGGTCCCGAGATCGCACACATGTACGGCGCGGGGCGGATGATCATCATCTATACCGTCGCCGGCATCGTTGGATTCACGGTCAGCAGTCTCTTTGGTCTCCTCGGCATTCCGTTTTTCGGCGCGGAGTTCATCACGGTCGGCGCGTCGGCGTCGATCTTCGGATTTCTTGGCGCGCTGGTGCATTACGGCAAGCGCACCGGCAGCAGTCATGCGCGGCAGGCGGGTCTGCAGTACGCGCTCTTCATGGGCATCATGGGCTTCGTCTTCAGCGGCGTCGACAACGGCGCCCACCTCGGCGGCTTCATCGGCGGCTACATAGCCTCGGCGATCATGGATCCGCTCAAGCCTGAGCGCGTCGATCACATCGCGGCCGCCATCGGCTGCCTGGTCGTGACGTTCGCGGCGATCGTCTACACAGTGATCTCGGCGCTTCCCTACATTCGCTGACGGCCTGACCACCTGATTGCCTGACTACCTGTTCTTTTGGATCGCGCTCCGCGCGATTGAAGGTGCTGGCCTCTCCATTCGTCCCTCCAGTGACGGGCAGCCCTGGGCGTGACGAGGCGCACGGCAGAGCCGCGGCACTGCCCTTGCTCCAGGCAGGCGCCTGGAGGTTTCCAAATGACCGGTTGGAGAAACATCATGTGGGCGCTCGTGGCCGTCGTCGCGCTCGCGTCGTCCGCATTCGCGCAGGGCGGCGGCGCCAGCTCCACCGGCAGCATGAGCGGTGATTACGGCTCGTTCGAGGAAGTGTTCATCGGCGCGGCGGCGGTGCACATCACCGCCGATTCGACCGTGCTCCAGAACTCGCCGAGCTGGGTCTACAAGGGCGAATGGAACGGCACGCTGACGCAGAACATGTTCGCGGAAATCCGCGCCGGCCAGTTCGGCTACAACTTCGGCCTCGACAGCAACACCGAAGCCACGCGCTACGAGGACATCGTCACCAACGAGATCACGGGCGGCGGCCGTCACTGGCTGAACAAGCGCCGCCGCAATCAGTACACCGGCGCGCTCAACCTGTTCCGCGATCGGTTCGCCGGCGGATCGCACAACGTCAAAGTCGGTCAAGACGTTCAATCACATCGTGCCGCGGTTCGGCGCCACCTACGACCTGAGCGGCGACGGCAAGACCGTGCTCAAGGCGAACATCGGCCGCTTCTTCTTCAACCCCGGCGTCAACCTTGCCGATTCGGTGAATCCGAACTCGAGCGATCAATACGTCGACTACAACTGGACCGACCTGAACGGTGACCGCGTGTTCCAGTCCGGCGAGCAGGGCGTGGAAGTCGGACGCGCCGGCGGCACTGCGGGCGCGGCGATCGATCCGAACCTGATCAATCCGCACGCCGATGAAGCGTCGTTCTTCGTCGAGCGCGCGGTGCTCTTGGATCTCGGCATCCGCGCCGGTTTCGTGTGGAAGAAGGACAGCGACGGCTGGCAGCGCATCAACGCCGCGCGCCGCTATGAGAACTACACCATCCCGGTGTCGATCGTGGATCCAGGTCCGGACGGCAACGCCGCGACGACCGGCCCGAACCTGAATCTGTTGAATCTCGACGACCCGACACGGCCGGCCAACCAGGTCACCGAAACGGTGCCGGGGTATCACGGCACCCACAAGACGCTCGAGTTCTCGGCCAACAAGCGCTACGGCAATCGCTGGTCGATGAATTCGTCGTTCTCGTATACGTGGACCGACGAATTCGGCAATCTCTACTTCAACAACCGCATCGGCACCGCCGTGCCCGGCGGATCGTTCTCGCACTTCGGCAGCTACCCGCTGACGCCGAACGAGCCGACGGCCAACGAATACACCAACTGGAACGCGAAGTTCTCGGGCACGGTGGACGCCGGCTGGGGCCTGCGCGTCACGCCGGTGTTGAAGATGCAGAGCGGCGCGCCGTACGGCCGCTTCATTTCGGCGGCGCTCAACTACAGCTCGTCGCAGATCGTGTTGGTCGAGCCGATCGGCACGCGCCGCCAGGACATGATCAGCGTGCTCGACTTCCGCGTCGAGAAGCAGCTGCGCTTCGCCGATCGCGCGAAGATGGGATTGTTCTTCGACCTCTTCAACGCGCTGAACTCGAACACCGCCGTCAACATCAACTGGCGTTCGGGCGCGGCGTTCGAAAAGGCGACGACGGTCCTCGGGCCGCGCATCGCGAAGTTCGGCGTGAAGTTTGACTGGTAGTTACTGACCGATTGGAATGATCAATGAGCCTACCGACTGTGACGCAACGTCGGAAACGACGACGTGCAGTCGGTAGGCGTTTTCTTGAATCGTGTTGCTCGATACCGTCAAGCCGTCCTCGATCATCTGCTGGTAGCGTTCCGCGTTGGCAGTGAGATTGACCGTCGTTTCCTTGAATTTGTAATACGTGCCGTCCGGCCGGCTCTGCGCGATGACGATGTCGATGGCGGCGGCGCGGCCATCCTTGTCGGGCGCCCACGTCAACGACTCGGGATCGATGCGCACGACGACCGTGCCTTCGTTCTTGATGCGTGAAATCTCCGCGGCGAGTGGAATGCTCGATGTCTCGACCGGGCTCTGCATTACGCGCGTCAGCGAATCGAGACGCGTCTTGGCGTTTCGCACCACCGGCAGGGGCGGCACGTAACCTTTTCGATAGCGAAGATCGACGCCAGGCCGGCCGACCTTGACGTTGATGCGGCGGAACTTCTGATCGCTGTCCGGCCTGGCCGAGTAGTAACCGAGCACGTACGAGACGCGTGAATCCTCGATGGCTTTCCGGATCGCGCCGCCGATGTCGTTGGTGTTGAGAAAAGCGCGGCCGCCGGTGGCATCCGCGATCTCGTCCATCGTGTCCTGCGGGCTGCGCACCGTCGAGATCGTGTTGAACACCGGCGCCGGAGGGGCGCCCCTGACTGTGGTCGCGGTGGCGGTGCTGGGATTGAGCGCGGGCATCAGGCCGCGGATGTCGACCGGATACACGGCCACGTCGGCGCTGTTGATGGCACGCGCGGCACGGCTCACCTCGCGGCTCATGATCTGCGGACCGTGATCGCCTGGAATCACGAGCGGGAACGCGCCGGACACCCAGATCAAACTCTTCCTGCCGGGAGTGCCGGCGAGATGATGGGCGATGCTTTCGAGCGCGTTGGTGGTCAGCAGCGCGCGCTGCCGCGTGTAGTTCTCGGATACCAACGTTTGTACGCGCTGCAGCCAGGCAATGGTCTCGGCGTCCTGCCCCGCCATGCCGGTCGGCGCGAAATCACCCAGCTTCTCCTCGGATCGCAGCAGCTCCACCGACGTCGTGCCGACGTACTTGTTGAGCACTGCGGTCAAACGGATCGTGTCGCTCGTGAAGTCGTGGAGCACGGTGATGCGTTCGGACTCGAGCACGTACAGAGCGATGCGATCTTCGGCGGAGGCTTTCACGACCAGCCGGATGATCTGGTCGCGCGCGAATTTCTGATCTTCCCAGGTCGAATTGAGGCGGTCGAACAGGATGACGGAAATGCCGCCGGCGCTTCGTCGCGGCGCGCGGTTGCTGAAGATCTGCGACGCGCGCGCCGCCGGAGGCGTCGCGAAAGGGGCTGCCCCGGTATCGACCGAAAAGACTTCGACCTTCTGTTCCTTGCCGTCCTCGAAGATGCGGAAGTCAGACGCCGCGAGGTCCTTGACGGGACGCCCCGACGAATCGTGCGCGACAACGGTGACGTTGACGAGGCGGACGCTCGATCGAAACGTCGGCTGTTGCGCGGAAAGAGGCAACGCCAGCACCGCAATGACCGAAATCAGGAATACGCGGATCACCGCGGCGGATTATACGCGTGTCAGTCGGCGCGCAGCGCAATTACCGGGTCGATGCGCGACGCCCGCCAGGCGGGCAACGCGGTGGCGCTCACAGTGACGGCTGCGAGCAGCGCGATGACGCTGGCGAGCGTCAGCGGATCGAGCGGCGACAGTCCATAGAGCAGCGTCCTGATCATGAACCCGACGCCGACACCGCCGGCCAACCCGATCGACAGGCCAATCACCAGCAGCTTCGCCGAATCGCACGCGACCAGGTTCACGACATCGATCGCGCTGGCTCCGAGCGCCATGCGGGTGCCAAATTCCGAGGTCCGCTGCGCGACGGTGTACGAGACCACGCCGAACAGACCGCTCGCCGCGAGGACCAGCGCCAGCAACGCGAACCCGCTCAGCATGCCGATGATCACGAAATCGCTCGATGCTTCCCGCGCCAGCTCATCGTCCCAGGTCGACAGATAGTCGATGGGAATGGAGGCGGCGTTCGTCGCGACACTCGAGCGCACGCTCGGCGTCAGCGCGCCGGGATTCGCGGCGCGGACGATGAACGACAGGCGGCGCGTCGACGGATCGAGCGGCACGAACACGCGCGGCGGGGGCTGCTGCGATCGATCGGTGTTGGCAATATCGCTGCTCACGCCGATGACGCGCGCATCGAGCGTGCGATCGCCCTGCAACAACGACACGCGATGTCCGACCGCGCGGTCAACGCCGCCGAAATACCGGCGCGCGGCTTCGGCGCTGATCACCACCGCATCGCGCGCGGTTTCGCTCCACCACTCGCCCGCCAGCATCCGCAGCCCCATCGTGCGGTTGAGCGAATGCGAGGCGCCGGTGATCACGGCGGCGGGACGCGCGTCCTGCGCCGACGCGACCGCGCCGTCGATCGTCAACATCTGCGGCGCCTGATCGCCGGAGATCGGCAACGAGGTCACCATGTCGATCGATTCGACGCCGGGTGTCGCTTGCAAAGCATCCCGCGTGGCACTGGCCGCGGCGCGGGCCTGCTCGATTGACGGATATTGGACGTCGTTGAGCTCGAGGCCGAAGACGAGCAGCCGGCTGCTGTCGAAGCCAAGCGGCTGCGCGTACATCTGCCGGATGCTGCGCAACGCGAGACTGGAGACCGTCAACAGGATCACGGCGAGCGCGACTTGCACGACGACGAGCACGCCTCGCCCGCGGCCAGGTGACGTCGCTCCTCTCGAGCCGCCCGCCGCCAGCACCTGCCGCAGATCGGCGCGCGACAGCGAGCGCACCGGCGACAGCGAAAACATCACCGGACAGATCAACGCGAGCAGCGCGACGAAACCGATCTCATGCATGTCGATGGCGAGCTGCTGGAAGACCTGCTCCGCTGAATACAGCTGGATACCGCGCAGGGCCGACCACGCAAGCGGCACCGAGACGATGGCAGCGAACAACGACAACAGCATGCCCTCGGTCAAGAGCTGCCTGATCAAGCGCCCTTTGCGAGCACCGAGGGCGGTGCGCACGGCGAGCTCACGGGCGCGAGCGAGTGTCCGCACCATCACGAGATTCGAGACGTTGGCCGTCGCCACCGCGATCAACAGGCCGACCGACAGCGTGAAGAGCGCGATCACCACCCAGAAACCGTCACCGCCGATCAAATCGCTGACCGGCACCACCGTCACATTCCATCCGGTGTTCGTGGCCGGGTACTCGGCGGCCAGCGCCGCGCCAATCGCGGACATCTCCGCTCTCGCCTGCTCGAACGTGACGCCGTCATTCAGCCGCGCGAGGAATCGCAGGTTGCGTGCGTCGCGCGGTGACGTCGACGTCTCGAGCGTCACCGGCAGCCACATCACCACTTCGCCAAGGTTGCCGAACTCCATGTCCGGTGACGCAATGCCGACGATCGTGTAGTGATCGCGCCCCAGTTGAATCGTGCGTCCAATGACGTCGGGTCGCGATTGCATGTCGCTCTTCCAATAGCGATGGGCGACTACGGCCACCTTCGGAGCGCCGGGCCGATCGTCGCCGGGCATGAACACGCGTCCTGCGAACGCGCGCTGGCCCATCGCCGCGAATACTGCCGCCGTCGTATAGACGACATCGAGCGTCTGCGACTGGCCGTTGCTGATCAACGCGGCGCGCCCGTAGCGGAACGCGGCGAGCGAGTGCAGCGTCCGCGTGCGCGCCTGATAATCCAGGAAGTCCGGCGCCGAGACACGATGAGCACCGCCCATCGATCCGTGCGTGTCGTCGACCTTGACCGTGATCACCTTGGATTCGTCATCGACCGGCAGCCCGCGAAAGAGCGCCAGATCAGCAAACGCGAACCCAATGGTGGCTGCGCCGATCGCAAACGCCAGCGTCATCACGATCAGCGCTGATGTGCCGGGCGCGCGCATGAACGATCGCATTGCCGTCTTGATGTCACTCCTGAGCTCGAACATCGGCCCGCTCCTCGGGTAGGTCAGCGACGGTTGCGGTGTGCGGCTCGCCGCGTAGTGCACGACGAGCCGCAAGGTCTGTTGCCAGTACCACAGTGCCGGGAACCGGGAGGCGGGAACCGGGAGCCGGAAAAATTCTTCATGAAGATCTCCAAGGACGCTTTCGCCTCGTTTACCTAGCGGTAGCACACGCCTCAAGATCGAATCAGCAAATCGCGGCGGTCGTGCGGTTCCCCGCTCCCGGCTCCCTGCGTCCGGTGGCGTAAGGGTCATGATTCCGCGAGCAGGTCTTCGAGGCCGTTCCACAATTCGAGCAGCGCCTTGCGCGACGCGCGAAGTGCTTTAACGCCTTCCGCCGTGACGATGAACTTGCGCTGCGGCAATCCATCACGCCCCGCATCGCCGCCCTCCGCGGTCCATCGCACGAGTTTCTTGGCTTCGAGACGATCGAGCGTCGTATAGAACCCGCCGCGCGACGGCTCGTGGCCCGACGCGCGCGCGACCTCTTTTCTGATGTCGATCGGATACGCCTTCGCATCGCACCGCAGGATCGCGAGCAAGACGCGTTGTTCAAACTCGCCGAGGAACGTGCGGCCCATAGTTCACCAAGTAGACGAGTCTACTTTGTGAACGGTTCAACGTTAACGGGTGCCAGGCACCCGTTGCCGGTCGTTACCGGTCGTTGCCGTTAGCGGGTGCCTGGCACCGGTTGCCGGGACCGGTTGCCGGCTACGTTTGGGGCCAGCCCCCAGACGTAGCATTCGGCCCGTTGAAGAACGGTCGTTCAACAAATTGAATCGTCACGGATCGCAGGTGTTTCATCCGCCAAATTTCAGGGATTCAGGCCTGATCTCCTCACTCTCACACCTGTGGCCAGTGGCACAATTGCTGCTCTTCGGGACGTGCACCTCTGTAATCAGGCCAAGCTGCCGAAATGGTGGGACGGCCAGTGTTAGTGATCTTCGCCGGGACTCACCCCGGCGTATTGGAGGAATGGGAAATGACGTTGAGAACGCTTGTCGCGTCGGCGCTCGTGCTGGTACTCGGTACGACGGCGGCGGTGGCGCAGCAGCAAACCGGTGAAATCTACGGAAGGGCGGCCGACACGTCGGGCGCCGTATTGCCAGGCGCGACCGTCACGGTCGCTGGTCCCGCGCTGATCCAGCCGCGCGTGGCCGTCACCTCGGAAACCGGCACCTACCGCGTGCCGGAGCTGCCGATCGGCACCTACTCGGTGACCTTCGAGCTCGCCGGATTCAAGACCACGGCGATCCAGGAGATCCGCGTCACGATCGGCTTCCGCGCGCAGGTCAACGCCGCCATGGAGCTCTCGACCGTGCAGGAAACGGTGACCGTGACCGGCGCCAGCCCGCTGGTCGACACGCGCGAGACCGGCACCAAGCAGGCGTTCGATCTCGAGACGCTGCAGAACATCCCGTCGGCGCGCGACCCGTGGGTCATGCTCGAGCGCACGCCCGGCATCTTCATGGACCGCGCCAACGTCGGCGGCAACCAGTCGGGCCAGCAGTCCAGCTACATCTCACGCGGCGCCTCGACCGGCAACAACAAGTGGTCGATCGACGGCGTGGACATCACGGACATGACCGCGACCGGCGCGTCCCCGATCTACTACGACTTCGACATGCTCGAGGAAATGCAGGTCACCACGGGCGGCGCGGACGTCTCGCAGCAGACCGGCGGCGTCGGCATCAACCTCGTGACCAAGAGCGGCACCGATCGCTTCAAGGGCAACGCCCGCTTCCTGCTCACCGACCAGAAGTTCCAGAGTGACAACATCACCGACGCGCTGCGCGTGCAGGGCGCCGGCGCCGGCGCGCCGATCCAGAACATCAAGGACTACGGCTTCGACGTCGGCGGCCCGATCGCCAAGGGCAAGCTGTGGTACTGGGGTTCGTACGGCACGCAGGACATCAAAGTCGGCGTGGTCGGCTTCTACCTGAACAACTCGACCTGCCGTCCGAACGGCGTGTCCATCAACCCGCGCACGACGGATACCCAGACGCTGCGCAGCTGTCTCGCCACCGACTTGACGACGCTCAACAACTACAACTGGAAGATCAGCTACGTTCCGTTCAGGAACAACCGCTTCAACTTCCAGAACACCTGGGCGGAAAAGGTGCGCAACGCGCGCGATGCCGGCGACCTGCGCCCGATCGAAACGGCCTACCGGCAGAAGGCTGTTGACAGCAGCTTCGGCGCGTTCGGCTGGCTGACCGGCCCGTCGCCGTTCTGGAAGGCCGCCGATCAGCACGTGATCAGCGACCGCATGCTCGTCGACGTGATGTGGTCGCACCTCGGCAATAACTTCGCGCTCGACCTGCAGGATCCGTCGCTCTACGACGTGCAGCCGCGGCTCGAAACGACGACAGGTCTGTGGGGCCGCTCATACAACGCCTCGACCTTCATCCGCCCGACCAACAGCTTCGACGTGGTCAGCAGCTACTTCCTGCCGAACAAGATCGGCGGCGATCACGCGTTCAAGTTCGGCTACCGCTGGCGTTCGGCGGACTCGACCAGCATCAATCACCGCGGCGGCTTCATCGAAGCGCGCTTCACCAACGGGGTCGCCAACTCGGCGGACATCTACCGTGACGGCTACTCCAAGTCGCGGCTGTCGACGCAGGCGTTCTACGCGCAGGACACGTTCACGAAAAACCGCTTCACGCTGAACATCGGTTTCCGCGTCGATCGTCAGGACGACGCCGCGTCGCCCGGCAATGTGCCGGCGAACCCGTTCTTCCCGCAGTTGATGCCCGCGATCAACTTCCAGGGCATCGATGCCGGCGTCGTCTGGACGGACTTGTCGCCGCGCGTCGGCGCGACCTACGATCTCACGGGCGACGGCAAGACCGTGCTGTCCACGTCGTATGCGACCTACTACGGCCAGATGGCGCCCGGCCAGCTGTCGAACCAGCTCGCGGCCACCGGTGCGGTGTTCGTGCGTTATCCGTGGACCGACACCAACGGCGACCAGTTCGTCCAGCCGGGCGAAGTCAACACCTCGGTGCCGTTCCTGAGCAAAAGCAACGCGTACGATCCGGCCAATCCGGCCAATGCCCTGGCGCCCGCGGTCATCGACCCGAACATCAGGAACGATCGCACGCGCGAGTACATCGCCGGCTTCGATCGCCAACTCGGCTCGCAGATGGCGTTCGGCGCCAGCTACATCTGGCGCAAGTATGACCGGTTCGCGTGGACGGATCGCCTCAACTGGGATTCGAGCAACTACCGTTCGGTGACCTACACGCCGACCGGCTGCCCGGCGGGCGCGCGCTGCGACACGGTGACGTACTTCGAACCGTCGACGCAGCTGCCGACGGCGACGCAGTACACCAACCGCCCCGGCAACTTCCGCAACTTCAACGGCTTCGAAGTGACGTTCACCAAGCGCATGTCGAACCGCTGGTCGATGAACGGCAGCTATGCCTACAACAACGCGAGGGAGACGTTCGAAACCGCGGCGCTGGAAGATCCGACGTGCGTGCAGAGCGTTTGCCCTGGCACCAACGAGTACGCGCCGGAATCCGGCGGCAGCGGCATCGGCAACGTCTTCCAGAACGCCAAGTGGCTCGTGAAGCTCAACGGCCGCGTCCAGCTGCCGTATGACTTCAACCTCGCGGCCAACATGCTCGGCCGCCAGGGCTTCCCGTTCCCGCAGTCGATCCTGACGCCGAACCGCGCCAACGGCGGCGGGCAGGCGCAGGTGCAGCTCGATCCGATGGGCACCGTGCGCTACGACAACCTCGTCACGGTTGACTTCCGCCTCGATCGCACGTTCCGCTTCAATACGGTGACACTCGTTCCGGCGCTCGACCTGTTCAACCTGACCAACTCGAACACCGTGATCGCGCAGAACCGCCAGCAGGCGGCAGCCAACGCCAACGTGGTGAGCGGCATCCTGGCGCCGCGCGTGATGCGCTTCGGCGTCTCGGTCCGCTGGTAGGCCACAGATTAGACACAGATTGATTTCTGTGGGGCCCGCTGGAGCGATCCAGCGGGCCTTTCTTTTTTTCGCCGCAGTATGATCACCATCCTTGCCTAAACGGCCGAAGACATCGCCTGCGCCGGCCGCACGGACGCCGGCCTCTCACGTGATTCCGGCAATCGTCGTGTTCGCCGTCGCGTTGCTGCTGCGGCTGCTGGCCGCGTGGCAACTTGGCGCGCTGCCGCTGTCGCGAACGCCACAACTCGACTCGGCGACGTACTTGATGTGGGCGCGCGAGATCGTGGCGGGCGGAGTCGCGTGGCCCCCATATCCGGAGCATGCGCCGGGGTATCCGTTCTTCGTCGCCGCCATCCTGTGGCTGTTCGACGGCTCGCTGATGGCGGTCCGCATCACCCAGGCGGTCCTCGGCTCGATCGGCTGCGTGCTGACGGCGCGCGTGGCGGCGCGAACCGTTGACCCGCGCGCATTCGTATGGGCAGGACTGATCCAGGCGGCCTATGCTCCGCTGATCTATCTCGACACCGCACTCCTGGCCGAGTCGCTGTTGATCTTCCTGCTGGTGTTGACGCTCGACGTCGTCAGCGCCGCCGATCGCCGCGCGACGCGGTGGTTGATTGGAGGCCTGTCGCTCGGAGCAGCCGGCATCGTCCGTCCAACCGCGCTCGTGCTCGTCGTCGCGTTCCTGGTTGTGCTGGTGAGAAAACACCAGTGGAGCCGTCAGACACGAACGCTCGCGCTCGCCTTCACGGCCGGCGTGCTGATCCTGGTCGCGCCCGTCGTGATTCAGAACTGGCGCGTGACCGGGATGCCGATGATCCAGGCCTACGGCGGCATGAACACGTACCTCGGCAATCGGCCGTCAGGTGATGGCGGCGCTCGCGCGCGACTGGGCGGCGAGTGGGATCGCCTGGAGGGAGAAGCAAGCCGCGCCGGCACGACCCGCAACGATCAGGATCGCTACTACTTGCGTCGCACCGTCAGTGAGATCGCCGCGCGGCCTGCAGCGTACGCCGGCGTGCTCGCCTCGAAGTTGTGGTGGACGTCGCAGGACGAAGAACTACGCGACACGCACAGCTACTATTTTTTCGCCAACGCGTGGGCGCCGCTCAATTGGCTGCCGACCTTCGGCGCCATCGTTGCGCTGGCAGCGGCCGGCCTGATCGCGAGCCGGCCGCGCGATCCAGCCTGGTTGATCGCCTACGGCGTTGCGATGCTGGCGACCACCGTGCTGCTGGTAATCGGTACGCGATACCGGATGCCGCTCGTGCCGGCCGTGATCGCCGTAGCTGGAGGCGGGCTCGCCGCAACAATCGACGCCGTTCGATCGAGACGATGGAATGCCGCCGTGCCGCTGGCAGTGACGCTGATGCTGATTTGGGCGGTGACGGAAACTCGCCGCGATCCCGCGTCGCGGAATTTTTCGGAAGAACAAGCCCTGACCGGGCTGTCGTTGTTACAGGAAAACAAGGTCGACGAATCGGAAGCGGCTTACCGGCAGGCGATTGAAACCGACGCGAGCTCCAGCTTCGCGTGGGACGGGCTCGGGCTCGTTTTGCAACGGCGCCGGCAACGAGACGAAGCGCGAGCGGCTTTCGAACGCGCCGTGCAACTCAATCCGGCCAACGCCACGGCGTGGGTCCACCTCGGTCTGGCCTACGAGTTTCTCAACGACCCGCCGGCGGCGCTGAACGCCTACCGACAGGCGCTCTCCATCACACCTCAGCGCAGGGAGGCCATCGAGTTGCACGAACGCGCGCGACAGCGGTATCGCCGCTGACGGCCAATGCTCGACCCCTGCTGAGGTTCGTCGTCGTCGATTTCAACGTTACGCTCAGGCGGTGGAGCCATCGCACCGGCTTGGATAGATTTAAGCATCGCCCGTTCGTGATGACCATCCAAGTCAAGACCACCTACGCCCCGGAACTGCTGATCTACGTGATCGATGAGTGGCCGACGCTCGATGAGCAGACCCGGCAGCGCGAGCGGTTGATCGTCGACGGACATTTGCAGGAACATACGGCCGCGCTGGTGGACTTCCGAAACGTGCATGCGTTCCCGCAACGCAGCGAACTGGAAACGGCGACGATGGCCGCGCTCCACCGCAAGAGGGTTCCGCAACGGGTCGCGTATGTCGTTCAGACACCCGAACAGGCCGCGTTCGTCAGTGAGTTGAAAACACTGGCGGCGGATTCGGCGCGGTCGATTGAGGGGTTTCTCGCCGAACGCGACGCGATCCGCTGGTTATTTCCTTCGGGTGGTTCCTTCCCGTTGTCGTTTCTCGATTAACTCTGCGCACCGGACTGACGAGGTTCCTTACGTCGTCGTTCGGCACGGGCGGAGCGGCGCGTCGCTTGCAAAGTTACGGTTGGGGTGACTACTTTGGGGCGGTCGATTTGGAGGCCGGACGCAGCTCAACATGTGCGCGTGTCAAAACGCGTAGATGCGGTCGCCAAGTCGCTTGGCCGACGAATCCGTCAGCTGCGAAAAGCCAGGGGATGGTCGCAGGAGCGGCTCGCCGATGAAGCGGACATGCACCGCACTTACATGTGGGGCATTGAACAGGGCGTGCGTAATCCTTCAATTCGTCACCTCACCCAGCTCGCCGACGCGCTTGATGTGCCACTCGCGTCGCTCTTCACCTCGGAATAACACCGGGTCGTCCCGTACTGACCCACGCTTTGCGATCATTGGGTAACGCGTCTACGGGCGTGTCCCTGCAACGCGGGCACGCAGGTTGCTGCAAGTTTCTTGGTATCCCCGGCATGAACGCCTCGCCGGGCGAGGAGGGGTATAAATGGCGCGGCAAGGTGACTCGGATCGGGCTCGCCGTCGGCGGAGCGCGGCATCACGTGCGAAGGCCGTGATGAAGGCGTTCCGCCTGGCAAAGACCTCCGCTCCGCGATTCATGTCGGCATGCGGCGTGTTTCCTGAAGTGAGCGAGCAGGCCAGCGACGGGCTCCACTCAATCGTGAATCAGCTGGCGACCAGGCAGTTGAACAAGGGCCGGCATCTACGGGCGTTGCAGCGGCGCATCCAGGCCCTGGCCGCCGCAGCCAATCGAGGCCAGAAGAGGCCGGCGGATGTGCTCGATCGGATCGGCGTGGAGTTGACGGCACTGCTGGAATCGGAAGCGACAGCCGCCTACCTGTTTGGACTATCGGTGGGAATGACGGTTCGTTCGCTGCCCGAGCGGCTCGATCGGTAGCTGCGGCTAGGGAATTCCGGGCTTGTGCCTGGCCAGGGCGTTCACCGCGACGATCAGTTCCAGCGGATCAATCGGTTTGACCAGATGCATTTGAAACCCGCTGGCGAGAGCGGTGACGCGATCCTGCGAGCGCGCGTAGGCCGTCAGCGCGGCCGCCGGCGTCCGATTGGCCGGTGCGGCCAGTTGGCGGACCGCTTGCACGAATTGAAACCCATCCATCCCCGGCATGCCGATGTCGCTGATGATGGCGTCGACCGCGTGCTCGTTGAGGACTCGCAACCCCTCGGCACCGGATGACGCGGTCAATGCTGTCGCGCCCGATTGTTCGAGCACCTTACTGATCAACGTCAGTGAATCCGGGTCGTCGTCAAGGGCCAGGACGCGAATGCCGTCCAGCCGTGGCAGGTCGGCGATTGCCGGTGGCACCGACTCCGCGCGCGGATGCTCGCGCCGCACGTCGTCGCGAGCGGCATGCACGATCATCAAGGGCAGAGCGACGGTGAACGTGGCCCCCTGGCCCTCGCCATCGCTCGACGCCGAGATCCTGCCGCCGTGGAGTTCGACCAATTGCTTCGCAATGGCGAGCCCGAGGCCCATGCCGCCATGCAGACGGGTAAAGGAACCATCGGCCTGCCTGAACTTCTCGAACACAAACGGCAGGAACCCCGGCGCGATGCCAATTCCCGTATCGCTGACACTGATCTCAACGTGCGAGTTGATTCGCGCCAGCCGCAGCTGGACTTTGCCCTCGCGCGGCGTGAACTTGATCGCGTTCGACAACAGGTTCCAGACGATTTGCTGCAGCCGGTGGGGATCGCCGAACACGGGCACCGTGATCGGATCGGTGATCAATTCGAGGCGCACCCCCTTCGCCTCGGCGGCGTGCATGACGGTCGCGGACGCCTCTCGAACAATGACCGGCAAATCAACGCTCTGCACGTCGAGGCGGAGGCGGCCCGCTTCGATGCTCGAGACGTCGAGGACGTCCTCGATGATCTGCTTCAACGACAAGCCGTTGCGTTCGATGACTTCGAGAACCTGTTGCGTCTCGGCGGGCTTGATCATGCCAACGCGCAACATGCGCGCATAGGTGAGGATCGACCCGAGAGGAGTGCGGAGCTCGTGCGACAGGGTGGCAAGGAATTCGTCCTTGACGCGGCTCGCATCCGTCGCGGCGCGATAGGACCGGGCATTCTCGACGGCGAGCGACGCCCGCGCCGCCAGCTCCCTGGCCAGCGGCAAGTCGGCGTCTGAATATTCACGACCGGACTCTGCGCTGACGAAGGTGATCGCGCCGAACGCCCGCTGCTGCGCGATCATCGGCACACAAATGTACGAGGTGAGCTGAAGCGCGTTGATGATCTGGCGGTGCTCCTCGTCCCGCGCCGCCCGATCCAGGAGATCCGCGGGAATGCGCGGCACCAGCACGGGCTCGCCGGTCCGGATGACGTGATGCACGCCGCCGACGGCATTCGGGTCCGGAGGATAGCGTTGCTGAAGCTGGAGCGCGAGCTCAATCTTCTCGGGATGGACGTGCGCGACGGCAAGCCGCTGGACGTTGCCTTGCTGATCGAGGATGTCGACGGCACACCAATCCGCGATGGTCGGAACGGCCAATTTCGCGACGGCTCGCAGCGTCGCCTCGTAATCCAGGGAAGCGCTCAGCGCCGAACTGGCCTGCGCCAGGAACACGGCTCGCGCGCGCGCCTCGTCGGCGGCTTCACGAGCGTGACGCTGCTCTTCGTAGAATTCAGCCGTCGTCAACGACGCGCTGGCGAGATTGGCGAGGGCAGCGCCGACCTGGACGTCGGATGGCGGGTAGTCGCGCCGCCGGCGCGAATAGAACACCAGCGTGCCGCGGCGCTCGCCTCGGATCGATAGTGGAAACACGATCATCGAGGCAATCCCCTCGCTCACGTACGCATCCCGCATGTCGTTGACCACTGCTGCGGAGACGACGTCGGGGACGACTAACGGTTCGGAAAACGGTACGGTCCGGCCGGAGCGGCCCGATGTGGTGGTGATGACGCGGGCGGCGAACTGCTCGGAGATTCCGAACGAGCGAGCCATTCGCCACGCGCCGTCATCATCGGCGCGCCACAGGGCGTAGCCGTCAGCCGCGAACACGTCTCTCGCGAGCGTGATCGTGGTCGACAGCACGTCGTCAACATTCGGAGAACCGAGAATCGTGGCCGATGAAGCGAGGAATTCGACGAGCCGCCGCTCGGCGCCCGGAGAGGTTTCTTGCTCACTACGAGCGGTCATCGTCGCGCCGAATTGTACAGTGTCTTGCGACCTCCTCATGACCGGGTAATTACCGACGGGCTAGCGGCGCCAGCTCGTGTGTTAGGAGATGCGCCTGGATGGCCATGAACATTACTTCGTTTTGACGAAGTATCTCGGACCGCCTAGCATCCCCGCATGTCGATATCAAACCGGGATGTGCGGCTGGTGCAAGTCGCCTACCCGCAAATCTATTTCGCCTGTCACACGCGGCACATCAGGCGCGCGTCGACGGGGACTCGCCTCTCGGCGGCGGACTCGACGCTGCTCGCGCATCTCGACGAGGACCGCGCCGCCAGGCCGACGGCGACCGGCGCATGGATTTGCGATTGACGGCCAAGGGCGCGGCGGCCATGCAGGCCAGCTCGGTGCTCGATGCGAACCTCGTCGCGAAGACGCTCGCTCACCTCTCATCGTTCGAGCGCAAGCGCGCGCTCGAGGGAATCACGCTGCTGGCGAAGGGCGCTCGTTTGGCGCAGGGGAAAAGTAATGAGATGGATCCTTTGGACGATCGTCGCACTCGTTGGTGTGGTGGGCATCATCGCGCTCGCCGGATTCTTCCTGCCCGTGAGGCATGAAGCGTCGCGCAGTGCGGAGTTCAACAAACCGCCGGATGCCGTGTTCGCGCTGATTGCCGATCCAGACACCTATCAAGGATGGTGGGACGGCGCCGAGGTGAAGACCGAAGTCGTTGAGCGCGTGCCGCCCACGAAACTGGTGACGAGGATCGTCGGTGAGACGCAGTCCGGCGGCACCTGGACGTTCGACATCGCGCCGACGCCGAACGGATCGCGGATGACGATCACCGAGCGCGGTGAGATCGACAACGTCGTGTTCAGGACGCTGGCGAAGTATGTGTTTGGCTATACGTCAACGATGGAGGCGAGTCTGGCTGCAGCGCAAAAACGCCTTGCTTGACGCACGTGACGAGCTTCCACATGCCGGGCATGTTGACCGAGGTGACGTTGACCGCGTGCAAGCCGGTCATGCTCAACAGCCACGGCAACGACAGATCGGTGTGGAAACCGCCGGCCTGTGAAGTGAGCGGCGACACCCAGCGCTCAAGCCTTGCCCAGATCCGATTGTGGCTGAGGAAGTGATTGAGCAGCAGGATCTGTCCCTCGGGCCGGCATACGCGGCTGAGCTCGCGGCCGACGGCGATCGGATCGGGCACGACCGACATCACATACGGAGCGAGGACCACGTCGAACGTGTTGTCGGCGAACGGCAGCCGCGCGCCGTCTGTTTGCAGCAGCCGCACAGTACTGCCGAGATCGAGCTTCGCAATTCGCTGCTCTGCCTGGGCCAGCATGGACTTCGACAAGTCGACGCCGACGACGTTCCACTCGCGGTGATACATCTCAGCCGTCAGGCCGGTGCCGATGCCCAGCTCGAGCACGCGAAGGCCCGGCCGCGACGCAATCGCACCGATGGCGCGTCTCCGGCCGGGCTGAAGCATGGCGCCGAAGAAAAAATCATAGACCCGGGCTACGCGATCGTAGGCCCGCTGCACAACCGCGTTGCTCGTCGGCTCCACGGCTGGATCAATAGCACAATCCTTGCCGCTTGGGAGCCGGGAACCGGGAGCCGAAGAGTTTACTTGAGGGACTCCAGCCATTGTGCAATCTGCTCGCGCGACCATTTATGGTCGTCGTTCAGGTGCACCATGATGGCCGCGAGGCTGAGCGTCTTCTTGCAGTTGTCGCCGCCGGGACACCGGCGGACCGAGCCCTCGAGACAATCGAAGAACCACTCGAGGTCCTTGGTGGGGCGCAGGCCGGCGGCCTGGGTCGGCAGCCGGTACATCCCTTCGTACGCCGCGCCGAGCGCGCACGAGGCGTTCCGCCCGCGGTAATAATCACCAAAGGCCTGGTCCGGGCGGCGGGCGGCGCCGCTCCGGATGAACTGCGCCAGTTCCTTCTCGCAATGCTGCGGCTTGTTCTCGTCGGCCATGATCACCTGATCAACAGATCACGAGTTCAAAAAATTCAGAAGCCTTTGCCCAACCGCTCCTGGAGCTTTTCGCGATAGAGGCACGCTCAACATTTTGTTCTCGAAGAATCCATCGCCTTGAAGATCACACGAATTCACTTGTTCGGTTTCAAAAGCAGGAATCCCAATGGTGGGACGGTCACGCTGAGGGAAGAGTCATAACCATGTGAGGGTTGTGGCTCGGATGCGACCTTGCCCTGGTTGCCGATGTTGCTGCCGCCATACACATCGGCGTCGCTGTTGAGCAGCTCGACATAGTCCCCGGCGACGGGCACGCCAAAACGATAACCACGTCGCGGCACCGGCGTGAAATTCACGATGGCGATCGTGAAATCGCTGTCGGCCTGCCGGCCTGTCTGCCTGTCGCCCTTCCGCATCAACGCAATGATGCTGTGCTCGTGATCGTTGCAATCGATCCACGAGAAGCCGCGGGGATCGAAGTCGGCGTCCCACAGCGACGCTTCCTCGTGATAGGTGCGATTGAGATCGCGCACCCAGCGCTGCAGCCCGGCGTGCCGCGGATCGCCGAGCACGTCCCAGTCGAGCTGCCAGTCGTGATTCCACTCGCGCCACTGCCCGATCTCGCCGCCCATGAACATCAGCTTTTTCCCGGGGTGCACGAACAGGTAGCCGTAGAGCGCGCGCAGGTTGGCGTGCTTCTGCCAGACGTCGCCCGGCATCTTGTCGAGCATCGAGCGTTTGCCGTGCACGACTTCATCGTGCGAGAACGGCAGGATGAACTTCTCGCTGTAGGCGTACATCATCGAGAAGGTGATCTTGTTGTGGTGCCACTTGCGATGGACCGGATCCTCTTTCGTGTAGTCGAGCATGTCGTGCATCCAGCCCATGTTCCACTTGTAAGTGAAACCCAGGCCGCCGAGATGCACCGGGCGCGACACCCCGGGCCACGACGTGGATTCTTCGGCAGAGACGGCGGTGCCGGGACACTCGTGCTCGATCAGCATGTTGAGCTGCTTGATGAACTCGATCGCTTCCAGGTTTTCGCGGCCGCCGTACTTGTTCGGGATCCACTGCCCTTCGTCGCGCGAGTAATCGAGATAGAGCATGGACGCGACCGCATCGACGCGCAAACCGTCGATGTGAAATTCCTTCAGCCAGAAGAGCGCGTTGCTCAACAGGAACGATCGCACTTCATGCCGTCCGTAATTGAAGACGAGCGTGCCCCAGTCCTGATGCTCGCCTTGCCGCGGATCTGAATGCTCGTACAGCGCGGTGCCGTCGAAGCGCGCCAGGCCGTGCTGATCTTTCGGAAAGTGTCCCGGCACCCAGTCGAGAATGACGCCGATGCCGGCAGCGTGAAACGCATCGACGAGGAACTTGAAATCTTCGGGCGGGCCGAAGCGGCTGGTCGGCGCGAAGAAGCCGATCACCTGGTAGCCCCACGATCCGGTGTAGGGGTGCTCCATGACCGGCAGCATCTCGACGTGCGTGAAGCCCATGTCTTTCACGTACGGCACGAGCCGCTCGGCCATCTCTCGATACGAGTGCAGCTTGCCGTCCGGCGATCGCTGCCAGCTGCCCAGATGGACCTCGTAGATGGACATCGGGCGCCGCAGCCATCGATCGGCGGAGCCTGCCTCGCCGGAGCGCGCAGCGCGAAGGCGGGCGGACATCCACTCCTCGTCTTTCCAGACGTAGTGGCTGCTGTCCCAGACGACGGACGCGGTCTTCGGTGGAATCTCGAAGTAGCGTCCGCACGGATCCGACTTGAGCACGCGATGGCCGTCGGCGCCGAAGATCTCGAACTTGTAGTTGCTGCCTATCGCGAGCCCGGGCACGAACGTTTCCCAGTAGCCGGAGCCCTCGAGCCGCTCGAGCGGATGCGCCGCGCCGTCCCACTTGTTGAAGTCGCCGACGAGGGTGATGCGCCGCGCGTTCGGCGCCCAGACGGCGAACGCCACGCCGCTGACGCCGCCGTGTTCGATCAGGCGCGCGCCAAGCTTGTCGAAGGCCTGGAAGTGCGTGCCTTCGCCAAGGAGGTGCAGGTCGTAGCTGCTGAGCAGTGTCACGTCGCTGATCCCCATGATAGTGTCGGCACCTGACCAGCAGACGCCGGTTTTGCCGCGGCTCGATCGCCTCCGCCTCGACGAAGCAACGATCTGCAGGATCGCGTTAGCCTACGAACAAGCAACTGAGTGGCATAAGCGGCACCCATCACTTTGAACAAACATACACAGAAGCACAGAAGCATAGAAAATATTTTTGGGATCTCGCTTAGCGGATTGAGTCCGTACAAACGTGCTTTCTGTGGTTCTGTGGTTCTGTGGTTCTGTGGTTCTGTGGTTCTGTGGTTCTGTGGTTCTGTGGTTCTGTGGTTCTGTGTATGGTTTTGGCTACCGAAGTGTGTTCCCTGACTTGATCGTCTGACTTGCCGGAGGCGCGGTACCCTTCTCGACCCACCTAACAAGATAGTCGAACGCCTCACGCACCGTCGGAATGTACGACGGGCTCTCGCCCATCGCATCCGCGACATCCTTGCCCAGCTTCATGCGCGTCTCCGCGGTGTACTGAAATCCCTGCACGCCATCGTCATCGCCCGACATGTGCCAGACGCCTTCGACTTGATAGAGGCGATGCCGATCCTTCGGCTCGACGCGTTCGCGATACGCGCGGATCTCGCGGATGACGAGATCGTCCCACGTGCCGACCACTTCGATTGTCGGTATCGTAGGCCTGGCCGTAGAGTTCTCTACCGTGCCGGTTGGCGGTTTCGCGGTGACCGCGCTCGCTCCGGTGTACGGCCAGAGGCGCCGCGCTTCGACGGGCGTGCCGATCGCTTCCGCATACGACACGATCTTCGGGTCCTTGTCGGACAGTCCGGCGTGCGCGCGCGGATCGATCAGCGGCCACAGCGCCGCCATTTTCTGTTGGCGATCCATGCGCGTGATCACGTCACCGCCGGCGCCGGCGATGATCAGCGCACCGGCAAAGGGCGATCGTGCGGTTTCCGCGATCATGCGCGTAATTCCTCCGCCGGCCGAGAGCCCAACAAGGTACGTGCGCGTTGGGCTCGAGGCCCTCTCGCCGAAGCGCGACGCGCGAAGGCGGACCTCGTTTTTCGCAAATTCAACAAATTGCAGAGTGATCGTCACGCCCTCTCGCGAGCCGCCCACGCCGTTGCGATCGACGCTCGCATAGGCGTATCCCTTATGGAAGACGTACTGCCCGATCACATCGTCCAGCGCCGTTTCACTGGTGCCGTACTTCCGGCCGGATCGATCGAGCGCGTCGCCGCCGCTCCCGCCGTGCGCCCCGATCACCAGTGAGCCGTTCCAGTGGTCGGGGACGCGAACCACGTAGCGCTGCGGTGGCTGCGGCTGCGCGTGTGTAATCGCCGCGAGGGTGATCACGATGCTTGTTAGAATGATGCGCATGACAACCGCCACATTTGATACCTCGGAAGGCACCTTCAAGGTCAAGCTTTTCGACGATAAAGCCCCCAACACCGTCGCTAATTTCGTCGGGCTCGCCGAGGGCACCAAGGAGTGGAGCGATCCGAAAACCGGACAGAAGGTGAAGCGTCCCTTCTACGACGGCCTCATCTTCCACCGCGTCATTGACGGCTTCATGATCCAGGGCGGCTGCCCGATGGGCAACGGCATGGGCGGCCCCGGCTACAAGTTCGCGGATGAGTTCGGTCCCGGCCTGCGGCACGACAAGCCGGCGCTGCTCTCGATGGCCAACGCCGGCCCCAACACCAACGGCAGCCAGTTCTTCATCACGCTCGCGCCGACGCCGTGGCTCGACAACAAGCACGCGATCTTCGGCGAGGTCACCGAAGGCCAGGACGTGGTGCAGAAGATCGGCAAGACGCGGACCGGCGCGCAGGACCGTCCCGCGAAAGACATCTTGATTAATTCAGTGAAGATTCAAAAGAGCTGACATGAGCCGGGAGCCGGGAACCGGGAGCCGGGAACCGGCGGACCTCATGCCGCAGGTCTACGACGAGCTGCGGCGGCTCGCGGCGAATTACATCCGGAACGAACGGCCCGGACAAACGCTGCAGGCCACCGCGCTCGTGCACGAAGCCTTTCAGCAGGCGAAGATCGTCGAGCTCCGCTATTTCGGCGGTCTGACGGTTGAAGAAGCCGCCGAGGCGCTCGACATTTCTCCGGCGACGGTCAAGCGCCACTGGACGCTGGCGCGCGCGTTCTTGAAGAAGGAATTACAGCCGGAATGAATGGCGAGGACTCGTCTCGCCGGAGCGGAGCGACGGCGGATCGATGGCAACGTCGTGTCGGCGCATTGTTCGATTCACGGTGTTCGCGCTCGAAGAGATCGGCGATCAGATCTTCATCGCGTCGGAATATCTCGCGGGCCGCACCCTGCGCGACGAGATGCGCGCCGGGCCCTTGAGCGAAGCGCGCGCGCTGTCGATCGCGCGCACGATCGCCGCGGCGCTGCAGGCCGCGCACGATCGCGGCATCGTGCATCGCGACCTGAAGCCCGAAAACGTCATCATCACGTCCGCCGGCGCGGTCAAGATTCTCGACTTTGGTCTCGCGCAGTTCGACGTCGGCGCGCAGGATCTGGCGTCCGCCACGCGATTGACCGATCCCGGAGTGATCGCCGGCACGCCGCCGTACATGGCGCCGGAGCAGCTGCTCGGCCAGCCGACCAGCGCGCGCACGGATCAATTCGCCTTCGGCGTGCTGCTCTACGAATTGCTCACCGGCCGTCACCCGTTCGGCACCGGCGGCCTGCCGACGACGATCGCCAAAACGCTCGCGTCGTATCCCGATCGACCGGAGATCGATCCGGAGCTGTGGGGCATCATCAGCCGCACGCTCGAAAAGAACCCCGACGATCGTTTTCCGTCGACGACGGATCTCGTTGCCGCGCTGGCGGGTGACTTCCCCGGCACGAATCCGTCCCCCGGCAAGAGTCTGCCCCCCGCTACGATTCAGCTCCCCGGCACCCTTCCGCCCCCCGGCAGCGCGAGTGACGCGCGTACTGGTTCATGATCTGGCCCGCATGGCTGGTGCACAAGTGGACCGGGCGTTACGGCGTGCTGACGTTCCTCGCCACGCTCGCCATCGTGGTGGCCGGCGGCAACGTGCGGCTGCGTTTGTGGTTTACCGCGCGCACCTGTCCCGGCGAGCTGGCCTCGCAGCTGGCGAGCATCAATCGTCTCGTTCGCATTGCCGATGTGGCATTCTCACTCATCATGATCGCGACCGGTCTCGTCATCGCCGGCGATCACACGGGATGGGGCGCGTTGTTCGTGTCGTTCGGCCTCGGCGCCGCGCTCGCGTTCCTCGTCATCGAGCCGGCCACGGCGCGAGCGGCCTTTAAACTTAAAACGAAAAACTAGAAAGGGAAAACAACAAGTGGCCCTTTCCCTCTTTTTCCTTTTTCGTTTTACCTTTTAACTTTTACATATGGCAGTGTGGGATGACGAGACCAACCGGCAACTGGATCCTCCGACGTGGCTGTTCACGGGGCACATGCTGCTGTGGGGCGACGGCTCGCCCGCCCACGTCGACATGGAGCCTTTCAAGCCGTCGGACTACGGCTGGGAGGCACACTTGATGATCAGCCGCAGCGCGCTCAAGGGCACGCGGTGGCTGACCATGAAGATGCGGCTGACCCCGGAAGTGCGCGCCGAGTGGGAATCGCAGGGGAAATCGGCCCGGGCGCGCGCCTTACAGGTCCTCGCCAACTACCTGCGCCTGACGGAATGGTATGAGGACGACATCGGCGTCCTCGACCTCAAGTAGGCGTAAAATGCTTCGCACTATGAGCCGTCATGCGACCGTCGTTGCCATTGTTGCGCTCGCCCTCGGTACCCCGGTTTTCGGGCAGACCAAGCCGCCCGCATCGATCGCCAAGCCCGCGGCCAAGTGGGTCGTGCCGCGCACGCCCGACGGAAAGCCTGATCTCCAGGGCAACTGGACCAACGAGACGCAGACGCCGCTCGAGCGCATGAGCGGCGGCGGCACGACGCTGACCGACGAGCAGGCGCGCAAGATCGAAGACCGCGCGCAGTTCGTGGAGGAATATCGCGACAAGGCCAGCGATCCCAATCGCCCCGCTCCGCCAAAAGGCGGCGAGGCGGGCCGGCTCGCGCCTCCTGGGGAACGATCGTTCATCGAGCAGATTGCCGAAGCAGCCGGCGGCGGGGTCGGCGGCTATAACGGCTTCTGGCTCGATCCCGGACTGAAGGTGATCCGCATCGACGGCGTCGCGCGCAGCTCGATCATCATCGATCCGCCGAACGGCCGGATCCCGGGGCTGACGGATCTCGGCAAGAAGCGCATGGCCGAGATCGCCGCGCGCGGCCGGAAGTACGGCGAGTTCGATCATCCCGAAATGCGGCCGCTCGCCGATCGCTGCCTGCTGTCGTTCGGCTCGAACGCCGGACCGCCGATGCTGCCGAATTACTTCTACAACAACAACTACCAGATCGTGCAAACGCCGGATCACATCATGATCCTCGCGGAGATGGTGCACGACACCCGCATCATCCGCATGAACGCCAAGACGCGCATCAACCCGCGCAACCAGCCGTGGCTCGGCGATTCGATCGGCCGCTGGGACGGCGACACGCTGGTCGTTGAAACGACGAACATCCACCCGATGCAGCGCGAGCAGAGCAGCATCCTGTGGGCGTATCGCGGCGCGAGCGAGAACCTGAAAATCACCGAGCGCTTCACGCGCACCGGGCCTGACACGATTCTCTATCGCTTCACGATGGAGGACCCGGACGTCTTCACCGCGCCGTTCACCGGCGAGCTGCCCTTCACGAAGACCGACGAGATGGTCTACGAGTACGCGTGCCACGAGGGCAACTACGCGATGAGCAACATCCTGTCAGGCGAGCGTGCGAAGGAACGAGAGGCGGCGGCGCAAAAGAAGCAGCAGTAGCAGCTTTCGTTTTTCGTTCTTCGTTATTTGTTCTTTTTGGTTTCTTCGGCGGCGGGCAGCTCCGGCAGCCCGCTCGCCTTCGACGGCTTCAGCAATCCGCTCTGCGTGTAGATCCTCAGCTTGTCGCGCGTGTCGATGATGTCGAGGTTTCTCATCGTCAGCTGGCCAATGCGATCCTGCGGCGTGAAGAACACCTCTTCACCCTTCTCCATCGTCAAGCGCTCGGGCTTGTAGGTCAGGTTCGGGCTGTCGGTGTTCATGATCGAGTAGTCGTTGCCGCGGCGCAACTCCAGCGTCACCTCACCGGTGACCGCGCGAGCCACCCACCGCTGCGCCGTCTCGCGCAGCATCAGCGACTGCGGATCAAACCAGCGGCCCTGATACAGCAAGCGGCCGAGACGCCGGCCGTTCATGCGGTACTGCTCGATGGTGTCTTCGTTGTGGATGCCGGTCACGAGGCGCTCGTACGCGATGAACAGCAGCGCCAGGCCGGGCCCTTCGTAAATGCCGCGGCTCTTCGCTTCGATGATGCGGTTCTCGATCTGATCGCTCATGCCGAGGCCGTGGCGGCCGCCGATCTTGTTCGCTTCGAGGAACATGTCGAGCGCGGTTGAGAAGGTCTGGCCGTTGATCGCAACCGGATGCCCCTCCTCGAACCGGATCGTCACGGTCTCGTTCTTCACCGTCACGTCGTCGCGCCAGAACGCCACGCCCATGATCGGCTGGACGATGGTGATGCCCTTGTTGAGGAATTCGAGATCCTTGGCTTCGTGCGTGGCGCCGAGAATGTTGGAGTCGGTCGAGTAGGCCTTCTCGACGCTCATCTTGTACTGGAAGCCATGCCGGAGCATGTACTGCGACATTTCCTTGCGGCCGCCGAGCTCGTCGATGAACTGCTGATCGAGCCACGGCTTATAGATGCGCAGGCTCGGATTCGCGAGCAAGCCGTAACGATAGAACCGCTCGATGTCGTTGCCTTTGTAGGTCGAGCCGTCACCCCAGATGTTGACGTCGTCTTCGCGCATCGCGGCGACCAGCATGGTGCCGGTCACGGCGCGGCCGAGCGGCGTGGTGTTGAAGTAGGTCTGGCCCGCGGTCGTGATGTGGAAGGCGCCGCACTGCAGTGCCGCCATCCCTTCGGCGACGAGCGCCTCGCGGCACTCGATCAACCGGGCCTTCTCGGCGCCGTAGGCCATCGCCTTGCGCGGGATCTCGTCGTAGTCGCTCTCGTCGGGCTGCCCGAGATTCGCGGTGTAGGCGTAGGGAATCGCGCCCTTCTCGCGCATCCAGTGCAGCGCGGCGCTGGTGTCCAGGCCGCCGGAGAATGCGATGCCGACTTTCTCTCCAACCGGAAGGCTCTGCAGAATATTGGGCAACTCAGGTCTCCGAACATTTGATGATACGTGAATTCGGTTGCATGATGGAGACGATCCCTGATGCGCGTCCTGGTCGTCGAAGACGAAACAAAGGTCGCTTCGTTCATCCAGTCGGCCCTCGAACAGGAGGGCTACGCCGTTGATGTCCTGCCGGATGGAGACGATGCCGGCGCGCAGGCCGCCATCATCGACTACGACTGCGTCGTGCTCGATCTGATGCTGCCCGGGCGATCGGGCTTCCAGGTGCTGCGCGACATTCGCGCGAAGAAGCCTGAGCTGCCGGTCATCATCCTCAGTGCGCAGGCCTCGGCTGAAGAGCGGGTCGCCGGCCTCAACGCCACTGCCGACGACTACATGGCCAAGCCGTTCGTGGTCGCCGAGTTGTCGGCGCGGATCCGCGCGTTGTTGCGCCGCGGCAAGCCGCGCGAAACGCGGCTGCGCGTCGGCGATCTCGAGATCGACATGGTGCGGCGGCGGGTCACGCGCGGCGGCCGGAACATCGAGCTCAAGCCGAAGGAGTACGCGCTGCTCGAATTCCTCGCGCACCACATCGACCGGCCGATGACGCGCTCGCACATCATCGAGCACGTCTGGGACATCCACTTCGACAGCATCAGCAACGTCGTCGAGGTGCACATCAATTCGCTGCGCAACAAGATCGACAAGGGCGCGGCGTCGCCGCTGATTCATACCGTCCGCGGCGTCGGCTACATGCTCACCGATCAACCGTGAGGCCGCTGCCGCTGCGGACGACGCTGACGCTGCTGTATGCGGTGGTGCTGTCGGTGATCCTCACGGCGGTTGGCTGGGCGTATCACGCCGCCCTCAAGCGCCAGCTCGATAACTCGGTCACCGCGGATCTCGAGGGCAGGGCCCGAGCCCTGCACGGCTACCTGCGCTTCGATCATCACCGCGTCGCCCTCGCCTACGATGCCGGCGACGCCGACGAAGCGGCGTTCATTGTCGACGCGACGCGCTATTACCAGGTGTATGACGCGGCCACGGGACAGCTCCTGCACCAGTCGCCGGGACTCGAAGCGCTCGGCTTGAAATACACCAGGACCGAGGTCGGCGAGTTTCGCGGTGCGGCCGGCATTCGCGACGTCCAAACGGATCGCGGCCGGCTGCGCCTCGATAGCACGGTGATCACGACTCCGGACGGCGGCGTCTATCTCGTGCAGGTCGGCACGCTCCTCGATCGGCTCGATGCGTCGCTGAGCGAGTTCGATCGCGTGCTGGCGATCCGGACGGCGTTTGGCGTGATCATCGCGGCCCTGATCGGGTTCGCGTTTTCAGGCCTGGCGCTCGGGCCGCTGCGGCGGCTGACCGGCGAGGCGACGGCGATCGACATCGCCAACCTGCAGGCGCGGCTGCCGGTGCGCGGCGCCGGCGACGAGCTCGATCAACTGGCCCTTGCGTTCAACGACGCGCTCGCCAGGCTCGAGCGATCGGTCAACGAGATGCGGCAGTTCAGCGCCGCCCTCGCGCACGAGCTGCGGACGCCGCTCGCGGTGCTGCGCGGGGAAGCCGAGCTCGCGATCGCGGCGTCGGCGCCAGCCGAGCGCGAGCGCCTCGCCAGCCAGATCGATGAGTACGACCGCCTGACTCGGTTGATCAACCAGATCCTGATGCTGGCGCGCGCCGAAGCCGGCGAGCTGTCGATGCAGCCGTCGCGCGTCGATCTGTCAGGCTTGGCTGCGCACGTCGCCGAGCAGGTCGAGCCGCTCGCCGATGCGAAGGAGATCGCGCTGGTGCGGGCGATCGATCCCGGCGTGCATGCCACGGTCGATGCCGGATGGATCGAACGGCTGCTCTTGATCCTCATCGACAACGCCATCAAGTTCACGCCTCCCGGCGGCCGGGTGACGATCGCGGTGGCCGGTGCGGGCAGCGGCGTCATTCTCGAGGTGGCGGATACAGGCATTGGCATCGCGGCGGACGCATGGCCGCAAATCTTCGACCCGTTCTACCGCGGCGATGCCACACACAGCCGCCGCAGCGACGGCGCGGGCATTGGATTGGCGCTCGCGAAATGGATTGCCGATCGGCACGGCGCGGCGATCGGCGTGACGAGCGCTCCTGATAATGGCAGCACGTTCACCGTGCGATTTCCGCCGGGTGATTAACAAAAGTTAATCACCCGCTCATCCGCCGGTCAGGCGCAGCGGCCACCATGAGGGTGCCGAGCGACGCCGTGACCAGGTTCCTGTTCTTACTTACTCTCATCGGACTGACGGCCGGCGCCGCCTCGGCACAAACCATTGCGTCGATCTCGATTCGCGGCCGGGCCCAGGCGCTGCATCTCTACGGGCATCGCGGCACGCCGCCGGTGATCGTGTCGAGCGGCGACGGAGGATGGCTGCACCTGGCGCCGCACGTCGCCGAAACGCTGGCCGCGCGCGGTTACTTCGTGGTTGGCTTCGATGTGAAGGCCTACCTGTCAGGCTTCACGACCGCGCGCGGCACACTCACTTCCGCCGACGTGCCCGGCGATTACCGCGCCCTCGTGGCGTTTGCAGCGGAGGGGTCGCCACAACGTCCCATCCTGATTGGCGTTTCCGAGGGCGCGGGGCTGTCGGTGCTCGCGGCGACTGAGACGACCATGCACCATCAGATCGCCGGCGTGCTTGGCTTCGGCCTCCCCGACGTCAACGAACTGGGATGGCGCTGGAAGGACAGCCTGATCTACCTGACCCACGGAGTGCCCAACGAGCCGACGTTCAGCACGGCGGCGATCATCGGCGCGGCGGCGCCGCTGCCGATCGCGGCCATTCACTCCGACCGCGACGAGTTCGTGCCGGTGCCGGAGATACAACGCGTCATGGCCGCGGCGCATGATCCGAAACAGCTGTGGATCGTGAAGGCCGCCGATCATCGCTTCAGCAATAATCCGCGCGAATGCGATCGGCGCCTGTTCGAGGCGATCGAGTGGATTCACGCGCACGAGGTCCCTTGATGGCGTTCTCGCCGCGGCTCAAACAGGCCGTCCCGGCGCTGGCGGGGCTGGCCATCTTCCTCGTCACGCTGGTAGTGCTTCGCAGCGAGGTGCGAGCGCTCTCGTGGCACACGCTGGTGTCCAGCGTCATGGCGATGCCGCGCCAGAGGCTCTGGCTCGCAGCGCTATTGACCGTGGTCAATTACGCGGCGCTGACCGGCTACGACTTCATCGCGTTTGCGGATCTCGGCCGCCGCGTGCCGCGGGGGCAGATTGCGCTGACGGCGTTTCTCGCGTACGCGCTCTCCAACACCATCGGCTTCGCCATGCTGACCGGCGCATCGGTGCGCCATCGCTTTTATTCGCGTTTGGGCATCACGGCCGCCGAATTGTCGCAGATCGTGCTCTCGTATTCGGTGACGTTCTGGCTCGGCCTGTTTGCGCTCGGCGGCATCAGCCTCGGCGCGAACGAGTCGATTACCGCGGGCGCGATCCTGATCACCATTCCCATTCTCTATTTCGGAGCGGCGCTCGCCGGCGCTCCACTTCGCGTTGGCCGCGTTGTCGTGTGGTTGCCGGCACCGGCGCTTGCGGCCGCGCAGATCGTGTTGTCGTCGGTTGAATGGCTGCTCGCCGCCGCGATCCTGTATGTGCTGCTCCCGCAACCGTCGCTGCCGTTCATAACGTTCGCCGGTGTGTTTCTGATCGCGATCCTGATCGGCATAATCAGCCACATCCCCGGCGGCATGGGTGTATTCGAAGGCGTGCTGGTGCTGCTGCTCGCGCCGCACCTCGACTCGCGGCAGGTGCTGCCGTCGCTGGTGGTGTTTCGCGTCATTTACTTCCTGGGCCCGCTGTTGATCGGTCTCACCGGCCTGATCGTCGACGAAGCGTGGCAGCGCCGCGTCCACGTGGTCCGCGTTGCGGCCGGCGCCGCCCGCATCACCACGCAGTTGACGCCATTTGCCATGTCCGCGCTGGCGTTGATCGCCGGCGTGGTGCTGCTGTTCTCCGGCGCAACACCGGCGGCGCCCGGCCGACTCGCCTGGCTGAATCGCTGGTTGCCTCTGGGCGTGATCGAGGTCTCGCATTTCGCAGGCAGCGTCATCGGCGCCATCCTGCTGGTGCTGTCACAAGGTCTCGCGCGCCGGCTCGATGCCGCGTACGCCTTCGCCGTCGTCGCGATCGTCGCGGGCATGGCGGCGTCGCTGCTGAAGGGGGTGGATTACGAAGAGGTCGCGCTGCTGATTCTCGTCCTGGCGATCCTGTGGACCGCGCGACCCGCGTTCGATCGCAAGGCGGCGTTGTTCGAAGCGCGCTTCTCAATCCGCTGGCTCTCGCTCCTGATCGCCGCCGTCACGGCCTCCGTCTGGCTCGGCCTGTTCGCGTTCCAGCACGTCGACTATTCGAACCAGCTGTGGTGGCAGTTCGAGCTGTTCGGCGAAGCCTCGCGATTCCTGCGCGCGTCCGTCGGCGCGGCGATGGTGCTGCTGCTGACCGCGGCGCGACAGGTGATCACGCACGCGCCGCACCGGGCGCCCGCGCCGGCCGATACGGATCTCGACACGGCGTCGCAGATCATCGCCAGCCAGCACGCCACCTCGCCGATGCTGGTTTACCTGCGCGACAAGTCACTGATCTTCAACGAAGCGAAAACCGCGTTCCTGATGTACGCCGTGCAAGGACGATCGTGGGTCGTGCTCGGCGATCCCGTCGGTCCGCCGGACACCCACGCCGACCTGATCCGCGTCTTTCTAGAACGCTGTGACGATGGCGGCGGTGTGCCGGTGTTTTATGAAGTCGGCGGTTCACGCCTGCACCTCTACGCCGACTTCGGCCTGCGCTTCGTCAAGATCGGCGAGGCCGCGCGCGTCGATCTCGCGCATTTCACGCTCGAGCATCGCGCCGGATACCGTCACCGCCAGGCGCTGCGCCGGCTCGAGAAAGCCGGAGCGATCTTCCGTGTCCTGTCGCGCGAAGAAGTCGTCGAACGCCTGCCCGAGCTGCGCGCGGTTTCCGAAGACTGGCTCGCCGAACGATCGGCCGCGGAGAAAGGATTCTCGCTCGGCTTCTTCGACGGCGCCTACCTCGCGCGCTTCCCGGCCGCGATCATCGAGCGCGATGGAGAGATCCTCGCGTTCGCCAACCTGTGGGCCGGCGCCGGCCGCGGCGAGCTGTCGCTCGATCTGATGCGTCATCGGCGCGCGGCGCCCTCGGGGGTCATGGAGTCGCTCGTGGTGCACGTAATGCAGTGGGGACAGCAGCACGGCTACCGGAGCTTTGTTCTCGGCATGGCGCCGTTGTCGGGATTCGAAGCGTCGCCGGTGGCGTCACTCTGGAACCGGCTCGGCGCCTTCATCTTCGAGTACGGCGAGGCGATCTACAACTTCCAGGGCCTGCGCGCGTTCAAGGCGAAGTTCCACCCGGAATGGGAGCCTCACTACCTCGCCTATCCAGGCGGGCTTCGCCTGCCGCGCATCATGGCCGACGTCTCGGCGCTGGTTGCCGGCGGCTACCGGCAGATCTTCAGCAAGTAGCGGCCATGAGAGCGCGGCGGTTCGTTGCCGGTCTCCTCGTCCTGGCCGCGATCAGCGTGCCGGTGAGGGGACAGGACCAGACGCACGCCACCCGCGGGATCGTCACGCGCGCGGATCCCTCGGCCATCGTCGTCGCGCGGCCGAAACACCGTGGCGACATCACCCTGACGCTGTCCCCGGCTACGCATGTCGACGGCACCATCACGGTCGGCGCCATGGTCTCGGTGCGCTATCACGACGACCATGGCCGGCATGTCGCCACCGCGGTATCGGTCGAGCGGCCGCATTAAGAGGAATTAATGTCCAGCTCACGTTGGGTTGCTCTGCGAAGGATGTAATCGTCACCAGCGAGACGCGTTGGGGTCTCGACAAAGGAGTCTGAATCATGCGCACATATCTTGCGGCGGCACTGGCGGCCGTCCTGCTGTTCAGCGGATCCGCCGTGACCTTCGCGGCCCAGGGATCGAAGGCGGCATCACATGCCACGGCGACACATGCCACGGCGGACAGGATTGCCAGTGGCACCGTCAAGTCGATCGATGCCACCAAGCTCGTGCTGAAAACGCCACGGGGCGAGATGACGTTCTCGCTCGGATCGACAACGCCGGAAAACATCGCCACCGGTTCAATGGTCCAGGTCCACTATCGGGCCGAGGGCAAAGGCCGTCTCGCGACTTCCGTGATGCTGGACACCGCGGCGGCGGCAAAGAAGTAGCTGCGCGCCTGTCTGCCTCGTTTCGGCGCCGGCGTGGCACCGGCGCCGTTTTTTTTACGCCAGGAAGGCACCTATCACTTCGACCACGCGCGCAGGCTCTTCCTCGTGCGGCCAGTGCCCGGCGCCGTCGATGGTTTCGACCGTCGCCGCCGGCAGCAGCTGCCGCCAGCGCTCGAGTTGATACGGCTGGAACGCGCTGTCTTTGAGCCCCCAGACGATTAGCACGGGCGTCTTCGAGAGTCGATCGAGGCGATCCAGCAGTGACTGATAATGCGCTCGCGATCCGAGGAGCGACTTGGCGAGCGCGTGCAGCCCCAGGACGCGCGCATCGCGATCGCGAAAGACCTCGAGATATTTTCCATGAATCGCTTTGGTCAGCTTTTTCCTGTCGCCGTAAGCCGACGGCATGATCAGACGCAGTGAGGCGTTCGCGTAGCGATAGAGGCATCGCCCGACCGCACCACCGATGAGCTTCGCGCCGCGCGCCATCTTCGGATCGTCATCGATCGGCCACGCCCACGTGTTCATCATGACGATGCGCCGGACTCGAGAATTCGTCTCTAACGCGAGCGGCAAGCCGATTGGTCCGCCGAAATCGTGAACGACGACTGTGATGTCTCGGAGGTCGAGCCGCTCGACGGACTCTCTCAACACCGCGGCGTGCGCTTCGGGCGTATAGGCAAACGAACCGGGCCGTGATGACTGACCGAAACCAAGATGGTCGGGCGCGATGCAGCGGAATCGCTTCGACAGCGCGGCGATCAGGTGCCGGTATTCGTACGAATACGTCGGCGTGCCGTGGGCGAACAGGATCACCGGGCCGGACCCTTGATCCTCGTAATACGTCTCGCCTTCACTCAATGCGATCTTCATGTCCAGTCTGCCTGTCTGCCTGTCAGGCCTGTCTATACCGCTCGATCAACCTCTCGATGACATCGTCCAAGGGAAATTTTTCGGGATCGAGCACGTAGTGCTGGAAGAGCCAGTCGATCTGGGCGAACAGCAGGCGCGACTCTATCGCGGCATCAGGCCAGTGCACGTCTTCGAGATACCGCTCGAGCGTGCGGACGATGGCGGCGGTGAATTGGATGACCGATGGCCCGAGGCTCTGGAGGACATCGCGCTGCATGCCGCAGCCCGTACCACACCGTCCAGAAGTTCCGATGCCGCCCGTGCGGACACACCGGCTGCATCGGCGATAGAATCCACCGGCGTCGCCGCGTAGCCCCGCATTGCGAACAGCTCGAGCGCGGCATTGAGGAGCCTGGCTCGCGCGACGGCGAGCTGTTTCAGCGGGTCGATGTTGGGAATGGCTGTGGTCCGGAAGTTGCTTGTCTAGGGGTTTCGGAGCGGGTTTTACAGCCTGGCAGGCGAAATCGAGCAGTTTTGCGGTTGAGGTGTGTTGCCCGCGTGCGTACTTGAGGAGCGTGATGCCACGGCAGGGTTTGATTGAACCTCAGATCGATTTCGAGAAGATCGCACCGACCGGAATCGCCGGGCTGGACGACGTGTTGAATGGGGGGTTGGCGAGAAGCCGCCTCTACCTCGTGGAAGGTGTGCCCGGCTCGGGAAAGACCACGCTCGCCATGCAGTTCCTGATGGAAGGCGTCAAGCGCGGCGAACCGGTGCTGTATGTGACGTTGTCCGAAACGCGCGAAGAATTGAACGCCGTCGCGGCGTCGCACGGCTGGGACATCAGCGGCGTCTCGATCCGCGAGCTGCTGCCACAGGAAGACGCGCTCGAAGCTGACGACCAATACACGATGTTCCACCCTTCGGAAGTCGAGCTTGCCAGCACCACGAAATCGATTCTCGAGGACGTCCAAAAGCTGAACCCGACGCGTGTCGTGTTCGATTCGCTGTCGGAACTTCGCCTCGTCGCCGGCAACCCGCTGCGGTACCGGCGGCAGATCCTGGCGCTCAAGCAATATTTCGCCGGCCGGCGCTGCACGGTCATGCTCCTGGACGATATGACGGCGGCCGATCACGATCTGCACGTGCAGAGCATTGCGCACGGCGTGATCCTGCTGCAGCATCTCAGTCCCGAGTACGGCGCCGAGCGGCGGCGCCTTCGAGTGATCAAGTACCGCGGCTGTAAATTTCGGGGCGGCTACCACGATTACCTGATCGAGAAGGGCGGGCTGACCGTGTTCCCGCGCCTGATTGCCGCCGAACACCGCAACCCGATCGAGTGCGCGAAGCTGGCGTCGGCGGTTCCGGAGCTGGACGCGTTGATGGGCGGCGGCATCGAGGAGGGCACCAGCACGCTGATCGTTGGCGGCGCCGGCACCGGCAAGTCGACGATCGCCGCGCAGTTTTGTGTTGCCGCGGCGAAGCGCGGTCAGAAGTCGATCGTGTTCATGTTCGATGAGACTCCGAAGACGCTCTTTTCGAGGTGCGCGGGACTCAATATCAATCTTGAAGAGCAGGTCAACGCCGGCATGATCGACATCAAGCAGGTCGATCCGGCGGAGCTCTCGCCCGGCGAGTTCGCATCCCTGATTCGCGATGCGGTTGAGCAGCGACGCGCCAAGGTGGTGGTCGTCGACAGCCTGAACGGCTACCTCAACGCGATGCCGGAGGAGCGCTTCCTGACGATCCAGCTGCACGAAATCCTGATGTATCTCGCGCAGCAGAGCGTCGCGACCATCCTGATCGGCGCACATCAGGGCGTCATCGGCTCGCAAATGTCGGCACCCATTGACGCGAGCTATCTCGCCGACGCCGTGCTGCTGTTGCGCTACTTCGAAATAAAGGGTGAAGTCCGGCAGGCCATCTCGGTCGTGAAGAAACGCGGCGGGCAGCACGAGCGCACGATCCGTGAATTCAGCATGGGCGAAGGCCGCATTCGCGTCGGCGAAGCGTTGCGTCAGTTCCGCGGCGTGCTCACCGGCGTGCCGGTGTATGAAGGCTCGAGCGAGCCGTTGATGGGCGCCGAACGGCGGGGACCATGACGGCCTCCGAGCGCGACCTGCGCATCCTGATCATGCTGCCGACCGCGAGGGACGGCGGCATCACGACGGAGCTGCTCAACGGCGCCGGCATCGAGACGGCCACGTTCACCAGCGTCGACGCACTGGTCGCGGCGCTCAGCGAGGGCGCCGCCGCGGTGCTGATCGCCGAGGAGCACCTGACCGGCGTGACCAAGGGACCGCTCTCGGCGTGGCTGGCGCGGCAGGCGCCGTGGTCCGACCTGCCGATCCTGATCCTGACGCGTCCCGGCGCCGACTCTCCCGAGTCGGCGGAAGCGTGGCGCACGCTCGGCAACGTCACGCTGCTCGAGCGGCCGACGCGCGTCACGACGCTGCTCAGCGCCGCGCAGACCGCGATCCGCGCGCGCGCGCGCCAGTACCAGATCCGCGGACACCTGTCGGAGCGCTTGAAGAACGAGCAGGCACTGCGATCGGCGGATCGGCGCAAGGACGAATTCCTCGCGACACTCGGCCACGAGCTGCGCAATCCCCTGGCGCCGATCCTCAACAGTCTCGAGATCATGAAGCTGTCGGGCGCGTTCAGCGATTCGCGCACGCTGCAGGCCGGCGAGGTCATGGAGCGGCAGGTCCATCACCTCAATCGCCTCGTCGACGACCTGCTCGAGGTCTCGCGCATCACGCGCGGCGTCATCGAAGTCAGAAAGCAGCCGCTCGACCTCAGCGCCATCGTCAAAGCGGCGGTCGAAACCAGCCGCCCGGTGCTCGACAATCTGCGCCACGAGCTGTCGATCGATCTCGATCCGGAATCGATGTGCGTCGGCGGCGATCCCGTGCGGCTGACCCAGGTGTTCGCCAACCTGCTCAACAACGCCGCCAAGTACACCAATCACGGCGGCCGGATCGGAATCTCCACGCATCGCGACGGCAGCGATGCCGTGATCAGCGTCAAGGACAACGGTATCGGCATCGCGCCGAATGCGCTCGGCCAGGTCTTCGACATGTTCATGCAGGTCGACCGCTCGACGCGCCGCTCGCAGGGCGGGCTCGGCATCGGCCTGACGCTGGTGCGCAGCCTGGTCGGCATGCACGGCGGCACCGTCGAAGCGCGCAGTGACGGTCCGGGACTGGGCAGCGAATTCATCGTCAGGCTGCCGTTGCTGATTGAGAAAGCCGCCACCGCCGAACAAGTCAAAGCGATCACGCCGCTGCCGGCCCGCCGGATCCTGATCGTCGACGACAGCCGCGACGGCGGCGAGAGCCTGGCCATGCTGCTGCGAGTGCTGGGCGGTGAAGTCGCGCTGGCGCACAGCGGGCGGCAGGCGCTCGAGTGCGTCGACACCTTCAAGCCCGACGTCGTGCTGCTCGACATCGGCATGCCCGGGATGGATGGCTACGAAGTGGCGCGCCGCATCCGCGCCAATCCCGCGCATCGCGACATCTCGCTGATCGCGCTCACCGGTTGGGGGCAGGATGAGGATCGCCGGCGCTCAGTCGCGGCAGGATTCAACCATCACCTGGTCAAACCGGCGGACATCGAGCAGCTACGTCAGTTGTTGACGGTGGCGTAGCAACCCGCCGCGCCGGATGGCGCGGCAGGAATAATGGCATGCGAATTGATAGTAGCTGGGGTATGAACACGACCGCGACCCCAAGCCGACCGAATGAATTCCTGCGCTGGCAGTTCCGCCTGCGCAACCGTCTCCTGACCTGCGGCATCGCCAAGAGCGACGCCTCCGGGTACAGCGTGGTGACCGTTCCCCACAACAACGTGCGCAAGGGCACCGTCGAGATTTACAAGGATCTCGTCTCCGCGCTGCAGCGCCACGCATCGATCGCCGCGCAGCTGCGCGCCGACGGCTGGTCGATCGCCTCTTACACGAACGCCTAGTCAGGCAGCGTGAAGTAGAACGTCGCGCCGCTGCCCGGCGCGGCGTTGGCCCAGACGCGGCCGCCGTGCCGCCGCACCATGCGTTGCACGGTCGCCAGCCCGATGCCGGTGCCGGGAAAATCCTTCTCGGAATGCAGGCGTTGAAACGGCGCGAACAATTTCGACGAATACGCTTCGTCGAAGCCCGCGCCGTTATCGCGCACGAAAAACGTCGCCGCGCCGTCGATGTACCCCATCCCGACTTCAACTTTCGCGTCAGCGACCTTCGACGTGAACTTCCACGCGTTGCCGAGCAGGTTCTCGAAGATGATCTGCATCAGCCGCGGATCCGCGTTCGCCTGCATGCCGTCCGCGATCGTGACGTGGAGCGTGCGTTGCTCAAAAAGCTTACGGAAATCCAAGCCCATCGGTATCCGATTCTAAGGGCATTGCCTCACGCCGCGAATGGCCTATCACTTGCATTGGGGAAGGTCAGGAACATGAAGACGCGCATAACGCTCGCGGCTCTCACGATAATCGGGATGCTGACCGCATCCGGAACGACAGGCGCGAGCGAAAAATTGACACTGCGGGTGACACCGAATGTCAGCAGCGCGCCGAGCACAGTGATCGTAAAAGCGACCGTGGCGAAGAACGCGGACAACCGGTGGCTTCATATCGAAGCTGATTCGGGCGAGTTCTTTCGCAGCAGCGAGATTCAGCTCGATGGCGACCGTGCGCCGCTCGTGACGGAGATTCGTCTTCCGAATCTTCCGGGCGGCGAATACACCGTCATGGCTGTTCTTCGCAACAACATGGGCGAAGAAACGATCGTGCGTCGCACGGCGCTCGTGTTGTCGAGATTCGGTGAACCGCCGCGGTGATTACCGGTAGTCATCCCTGACGGGTGCGAACGCGTCGAGCACGCGGCACGCCGTCAGCGCGCGGCCGGAGTGCCGCGCGTCGGGCGGGATGACGAACACCTGGCCCGGCGTGAGCGTGTGGCGGACCCCCTCCACCACCAATTCGAGCTCGCCGGCAATCATGCTCACAATCTGCTCGTGCGGATGTTGATGTTCGGGGAAGGCCGCGCCCGCATCGACATCGACCCAGGAATGCGACACGCGGTCGCTGTGAATGAGGCGCGCCCGCAACCCGGGGAAGATTTCGCGGACCGGCAGTCGATCGACCTGAATGAGCGGCATCGGCCAACGTTACACCACTGCTACCTACCTTGGGCCTTTGCGCACTCAGGTGGTGTCCGGCTTTAGCCGGATTCCAGAAGCTTTCGGCGCAAAACCAGCCCTCCAGCTGGTACCGATCTTGGATGCTTAAGCATGTTTGCCTTTCACTGCAGTGCGCGCAGGGACCCGGGAAGCCAATAGGCCGTTTCGCGACGAACCGCTGAGCTCCGAGCGGCTCGATGAGCGGGCGCTCGCCCTGGCGGCCAGCTTCACGATCGATCCGCGCCGGCGCCACGCCAAGAGCATCTATCCGCGGCTGCGCGACAACGAGCGCGTCCTCGAAGCCGCCTACCGGACGCTGGCGGAGGACGTGCGCGAAGGCGCGTTCGTCACGCCCGCGACGGAGTGGTTCCTCGACAACTTTCACCTGATCTCGTCGGAGCTCGTCGAGATTCGCGAGCATTTGCCTCGCCGCTACTATCGCCAGCTCCCCTCGCTGGCCACGCGCGAGCAGGCCGGCGAAGCGCGCATCTACGCCATGGCGGTG
Organism: Cyanobacteriota bacterium; assembly: GCA_019752015.1. Lineage (GTDB taxonomy): Bacteria > Acidobacteriota > Vicinamibacteria > Vicinamibacterales > UBA2999 > 12-FULL-67-14b. The sequence continues at coordinate 51,562 of JAIEMQ010000031.1, forward strand.
GCGCTGCTCCGTCACACCGACAGCCGTCTCGATCTGCCGCAGTTGACGCTGTTCCTCAACAGCTACCAGCGCGTCGCGCCGCTCACGCTCGGCGAGCTGTGGGCGTGGCCGAGCATGTTGAAGCTGGCGCTGATCGAAAACCTGCGCCGCCTCGCCGCCGAGATCCTGACGAGCCGCGCCGCGCGGCTCGGCGCCGATGAAGACGTCGCGCAGATCGACGCCGGCCCGGCCAACGACGACGTCACGCTGCCGGACGATGCACACGATGCCTACTTGATGCAGATGCTGCATCGCGCGCGCGAATACGACGTGCGCCGGTCGCCGATGCGCGCCGCCCTCGAGGCTCACCTCACCCGCCGCGGCCTGATGTCCGAAGACATCGTGCGCGCCGAGCAGCAGCGGCAGGCGGCCAGCCAGGCCTCGGTCGCCAACGCCATCACCAGCCTGCGCCTGTGCACGACCATCGACTGGCGCGATTACGTCGAGAGCGTGAGCCTGGTGGACAACGCGCTTCGCCGCGATCCCTCGGGCGTCTATTCGCGGATGAATTTCCTCAGCCGCGATCGGCAGCGTCGCGCGGTTGAAGAACTGGCCGAACCGACCGCTGAATCGCAGATCAGGGTGGCGTTGAAGGCCGTCGAGACCGCGCGGCAGGTCGCGGCACAGTCGCGCACGCGTGCCGCGGCGCATGTCGGCTATCACCTGATCGGCCGCGGCCGTCCGGGCCTGGAGCTCGACCTCGGCTACCGGCCGAAGTGGAAGCCGCGAGTGCGGCGTTTCGTTCGCGCGCACGCCACCGCGATTTATCTGACCTCGATCGGGCTCACGATGGTGCCGCTCATCGCCGCTGCCGTTGCTTATGCATGGTGGTACGGCGCTTCGACGGCGATGCTGGCAATTGCGGCGCTGCTCGTCCTGATTCCCGCGAGCGAGCTGGCGATCGCATTCATTCACAAGATCGCCAATCGCCTCGTGTATCCGGAAGCGCTGCCCCGGCTCGAGCTGCTCGAGGGCGTACCCGAGGAATCGAAGACCATCGTCGTCATCCCGACGCTGTTGACGAGCGTCGAAGGCGTCGCGTCCCTGCTCGAACATCTCGAAGTCGTCGCGATCGCCAATCACGATCCGCGCATTCATTTCGCAATCCTGTCGGACTTCGCCGACGCTCCCGCGCGTGTCGCCGTCGACGACGAGGTGATCCTCGCGGCGGCCCGGCACGGCATCGAGAATCTCAACGCACGCGCCGGCGGCGAACCCGGTCCGAAATTCTTCCTGCTGCATCGCGACCGCCAGTGGAACGAGCGCGAGCAGGTGTGGATGGGATGGGAGCGCAAGCGCGGCAAGCTCGAGGAATTCAATCGCCTCGTGCGCGGCGCCACCGACACGAGCTACACCACGCAGATCGGTCCGCTCGATGCGCTGGCCGGCACCAAATACTGCATCACGCTCGATTCCGACACGCAGCTGCCGCGCGATGCCGCGCGGGAGTTGATCGGGATCATCTCGCATCCGCTCAACCGTCCCGTCATCGACCCGAAGCTGCGGCGGGTCACCGACGGCTACGGCATCCTGCAGCCGCGCGTCAGCGTGACCATGGCGAGCGCCGCCGGATCGTTGTTTGCGCGCACTTATGCCGGCCACACCGGCGTCGATCCGTACACCACCGCCGTCTCGGACGTGTACCAGGATCTGTTTGGCGAAGGCATCTTCACCGGCAAGGGCCTCTACGACATCGACGCGTTCATGACCGCGCTCGAGCAGCGGGTGCCGGAGAACGCGCTGCTCTCGCACGATCTGTTCGAGGGCATTCACGCGCGCGCCGCACTGGTGACCGACGTCGAGGTCGTCGACGACTATCCGTCGAACGTACTGACGCATGCGCGCCGGCAGCACCGCTGGGTCCGCGGCGACTGGCAAATCCTGTGGTGGCTGTTTCCGTGGGTGCCGACGCGCAGCGGTCTCGAGCGCAATCGGCTGCCGCTGATCTCGCGATGGAAGATTCTCGACAACCTGCGGCGCAGCCTCGTCGCGCCGTCGCTCGTGGCGTTGTTCATCGCGGGATGGTCGGTGCTGCCGGGCCGGCCGATGGCGTGGACGCTGGCCGCGCTCACGACGATGTCGTTTGCGTCGATCGCGCGAGCACTGTCGATCTTCAAGGGACCGCGCAAGGGTCTCGGCCTGCGCGTCTTCCTGCGCGCCTGGGCCGAGGATCTCGGCACCGATCTCGCCCGCGTCGCGATCCATCTCACCTTCCTGGCACACCAGGCGTGGGACATGCTCGACGCGGTCGGCGTCACGCTCGCCAGGATGGTCACCGGCAAAGGGCGTTTCCTGCAATGGGAAACGGCGGCGGCGGTGGCGGCACGGGCCCGCCGCCTGGCGGTGCGCGGCTATTACGACGCGATGCGCGCGAGCCCGATCATCGCCGGCCTCGCGCTGGTCGTGACTGCGATCATGCGGCCGCAGGGCTTACCGGCCGCACTGCCGATCATCGCGCTCTGGGCCGTCGCGCCGCTCATTGCCTATCACCTGAGCAAGCCGGTGCCCTCGTCTCGTCCCGAAATTTCCGACGAGGATCGCGAGTACTTGAAGACGGTAGCGAAGGCGACGTGGAAGTACTTCGAGACGTTCGTCGGGCCGGACGATCGCTACCTGCCGCCTGACAACGTGCAGCTCGGTCCCGAGCCGCGCATCGCGCATCGCACGTCGCCGACCAACATCGCGATGAGCCTGCTCGCGTCGCTCTCGGCGCACGACCTCGGCTTCCTCGACACCGGCTCGCTCATCGACCGCATCGACGCCACGCTGACGACGATCGATCGCCTCGAGCACTTCGAAGGGCATTTGCTCAATTGGTACGACACCCAGACGCTGATGCCGTTGCTGCCGAAGTACGTGTCGACGGTGGACAGCGGCAACTATGCCGCGGCGCTGCTGACCGTGTCGGCCTCGCTTCGCGAGCTGGCGGATGCGCAGGCCGACGACGATGACGGCCAGGCGACCGCGGAGCGCATGGCGGCCCTTGCCGATCGCGCCGCTCAGTACTTCGACGAGATGCATTTCCGCTTCTTGTACGACCGCAAGCGGCACCTGTTCGCGATCGGCTACCGCCTTGCCGATCAATTCGGCGGCGCGCGCCTCGACTCGTCGTTCTACGATCTGCTCGCATCGGAAGCGCGGCTGGCCAGCTTCGTCGCGATCGCGAAAGGCGACGTCCCCGAACAGCATTGGTTTCACCTCGGCCGCCTGATCACCAGCGTGCGCGGCTCACCGGTGCTGCTGTCGTGGAGCGCGACGATGTTCGAGTACTTGATGCCGCTGCTGGTGATGCGGAATTTTCCGGAGACGCTGCTCGACCAGTCGTGCCGGATGGCGGTGCGGCGCCAGATCGACTACGGCGCGACGCGCGGCACGCCGTGGGGCATTTCGGAAGCCGCCTACACCGCGGTCGATCGCGCCGGCAATTATCAATACAAGGCCTTCGGCGTCCCCGGCCTCGGGTTGAAGCGCGGGCTCGGTGACGAGCTGGTCGTGGCGCCGTACGCCACCGCGCTCGCGGTGATGATCGATCCGGCGCGCAGCGCGAAGAACCTGCGCCGCCTCGCCGCAGACGGCCTGTTCGGAGAATACGGGTTCTTCGAAGCGATCGACTATACCGATCGCGCCGGCGGCAAGATCAGCGGCACCGGCACGCCGGTGACCGCGTTCTTCGCGCATCACGCCGGCATGTCGCTCGTCGCGCTCGCTAACGCCATCAACGACGACGTGATGGTCCGGCGATTCCATTCGGATCCGCGCGTCCAGGCCACCGAGCTGCTGCTGCAGGAGCGGGTGCCGCGGCAGCGGCCGATCACCGAGCCGCGGCCCGAGGACACCATGTTCGTGTCGGCGCCGAGCATTGCCGTGCCGCTGCGACGTTATCGAACGCCGCACACGATCATGCCGCACACGCAGTTCCTCTCGAACGGCAAGTACGCGGCCGCGGTCACCAACGCCGGCGGCGGCGCCAGCTTCTGCGGCACCATGGCGGTGACGCGGTCCCGTCGCGACTCGACGACGGATCCGGGCAGCAACTACATCTACCTGCGCGACATCAGAAGCGGTGAGGTGTGGTCGCCGACCTACTTGCCGACGCGGCGGGAGCCCGAGCGCTATCTCGCGACCTTCCAGCCTGAGATCGCGGTGTTCGACGCAAAGGCCGAAGAGATCGCGACCAAGCTTGAAGTCGCCGTGTCGCCGGAGCACGACGTTGAGGTGCGGTTGCTGCACCTGGTCAATCATGGCGATCGCGTGCGTGAGATCGACGTGACCAGTTACGTCGAGCTCGCGCTCGCGCAGACGCGCGATGATTTCGCGCATCCGGCGTTCGGCAAGTTGTTCATTGAGACCGAGTACCTGCCCGAGCGCTCCGCGCTGATTTGCCATCGCCGGCCGCGCGACTCGCGCGACCCGGGCACGTGGGCGGTGCACGTGCTGAGCCTCGACGGCCGCGCGCACGGGCCGCTCGAATGGGAAACCGATCGCGCCCAGTTCCTGGGCCGCGGCCGCACGCTCGACCGGCCGCAGGCGCTCGACGGCCGGCCGCTGTCGGGCAGCACCGGGTTCGTGCTCGATCCGATTTTCAGCTTGCGGCAGCGCGTGCGACTGCCGGCTGGCGAATCCGTCCACCTCTGCTTCGCGACCGGCACCGCGCCCGATCGCGACACAGCGCGCGCGCTCGCCATGACCTATCGCGATCCGTCGACGGCGATGCGCACGCTCGCGCTCGCCCTCGCGCACGCGCAGGGCCTGCGCCGACACATGGCCGTGTCCAATGAGGACGCGGTGCTGTTCGAACGATTGGCGTCCCGCGTCATCGGCGTCGACGGGTCGTTGCGCGCCCCGGCCGATGTGCTCGCCGCCAACGAGCTCGGTCAGAACAGCCTCTGGACGCACGGCATCTCGGGCGATCTCCCGATCCTGCTGGTCCGCGTCGTCGACGACGATCTGACGGTGGTGCGAGAAGCGCTCGAGGCGCAGGAGTACTGGCGCCTGAAAGGCCTCAAGGCGGACGTCATCATCCTCAACGAACATCCCGCCAGTTACCTCGACGAGGCGCAGTCGCGGCTGACCGCGCTCCTCGACGAGGGACCGTGGCGGATGTGGACGCACAAGTCTGGCGGCGCCTTCCTGCTGCGCTCAGATGCCATGGGCCGCGCCGAGCGCACGCTGTTCTACGCGGTCTCGCAGGCGGTGCTTGAAACCAATCGCGGCGATCTGCGCGCGCACCTGGCGCGTCCGCCGCAGGCGCCGATTGCCGCGGCGCCGTTGCCGGCACTGGCGCATCCCGACGAGCATCCGCATCCGCCGGCGCCGCCGAGCATGAGCGTCGGCGTGCCGCTGTTGACGATGCCGAACGGACTCGGCGGATTCGCCGACAACGGCCGCATCTACGCAATCGTCCTGGAAGGCGATCAGGACACGCCGGCGCCGTGGGTCAACGTGATCGCGAATCCGCGATTCGGCACCATCCTGAGCGCGAGCGGATCGGCCACGACCTGGTCCGAGAACAGCCGCGAAAACCGCCTGACGCCGTTCGCCAACGATCCGGTCATCGATCACGGCGGCGAAGCGTTTTTCATCCGCGACGACGACACCGGGCGCGCGTGGTCGCCGACGCCGGGACCGCTGCCCCGATCCGCGTCGAGCGGCCGCATCCTGATCCGCCACGAGGCCGGCCTGACCAGGTTCTCGCGATCGCACGAAGGCATTCATCATCAGCTCGAGGTCTTCGTCGACAACGAGGATCCGGTCCGCTTTGCCCAGCTCACGCTGGTCAACACGTCGCCGACGCTCCGGCATGTCAGCGTGTTCGCCTACAACGACTGGGTGATCGGCCCGCCGCGCGATGTCGATACGCGGCACGTGATCACCGACTATGACGCGTCGCACCAGGCGATCCTCGCGTGGAATCCGTACAACACGACGTTCTCCGGGCGCGTGTGTTTTGCGGCCTGTAGCGAGCGGCCGATCTCGGCGACCGGCAATCGACGATCGTTCCTCGGCCGCAACGGCTCGATGGCGGCGCCGTCGGCGCTCGCCGACGAGAGCCTGACCGGCGAATTCGGCGCCGGCATGGATCCGTGCGCCGCGATGCAGGTGCGCGTCGCGCTCGAGCCGGGCGAAACGCGCAAGATGGTGTTCCTGCTCGGCGAGGGCATGTCGCGATCGCACGCGCTGGCGTTGATCGCGAAGCACAAGCCGCCCGACAGCGCCGCGGCGGCGATTGCGCGGGTGCGCGAGCACTGGGACACGCTGCTCGATGCGCTGCACGTCAGCACGCCGGATGATTCCTTCGACATCCTCGTCAACCGCTGGCTGCTGTATCAATCGCTGTCGTGCCGCATCTGGTCGCGCGCCGGTTATTACCAGCCGAGCGGCGCGTTCGGCTTCCGCGATCAACTGCAGGACGTGTTGTCACTGCTGTACACCGCGCCGCAGCTCGCGCGCGAGCACATCCTCCGCGCGGCCGGCCGCCAGTTCGTCGAGGGCGACGTGCAGCATTGGTGGCACGAGCCGTCGGGGCGCGGACTGCGCAGCCGTTGCTCCGACGATCTGCTTTGGCTGCCGTTCGTCGTCGCCGAGTACGTGCGCGTCACCGGTGATGACGGCGTGCTCGATGCCGAAGCGCCGTTCCTGATCCAGCCGCCGTTGCCGGAGGGTGAGGCGGAGGCTTACGATCTGCCGTCGGTCGCGGAAGAAACCGGAACGATCTTCGAGCATTGCCGCCGCGCAATCGACAAGGGCATCACCGCCGGACCGCACGGTCTGCCGCTGATCGGGAGCGGCGACTGGAACGACGGCATGAATCGCGTCGGCCACGAGGGCCGCGGCGAAAGCGTGTGGCTCGGCTTCTTTCTCTACACGGTGCTGAACGACTTCGCGCCGATCTGCCTCGGGCGCAATGACGGCGCGCTCGCGACGAAATACCGCGATCTGGCGTGGCAGCTCGCGACGCGCCTCGAGCAGGCGTGGGACGGCGAATGGTTCCGGCGCGCCTATTACGACGATGGGCGGCCGCTCGGATCGGCGCAGAACGACGAATGCGCGATCGATTCGATCTCGCAGTCGTGGGCGCTGTTGTCGGCGGCGGTGCCGCGCCGCCTCGCCGAGCGCGCGCTCGACTCGGTGCGGGCGCGGTTGATCGATCGGCAGAATCGTCTGCTGCAGCTGCTGTCGCCGCCGTTCGACAAGTCGGATCAGGATCCCGGCTACATCAAGGGCTACCCGCCCGGCATCCGCGAGAACGGCGGTCAATACACGCACGCGGCGGTGTGGGCGTTGATGGCGTTCGCGAAGATGGGCAACGGCGACGAGGCCGCCGAGCTGTTCCACATGCTCAATCCGATCAACCACACGCGCACGCCCGAAGCGGTGGCGAAGTATCGCACCGAGCCGTACGTGCTCGACGGCGATGTCTACGCGCGGCCGCCTCATGCCGGACGCGGCGGGTGGAGCTGGTACACGGGATCGGCGGGCTGGCTGTATCGCGCCGGGCTCGAGCACATCCTCGGCCTGCGCGCCCGCGGCGATCACTTCATGATGACGCCGTGCGTGCCGTCATCGTGGACGAACTTCTCGATCACCTGGCGGCATCGCGGTGCGACGTATCAGATCGAAGTGAGCAATCCGGATCGCGTCTGGACGGGCGTGTTGAAGGCGGAGATCGACGGCAAGAGCGTCGATCATCGATCGATCCCGCTGTCAGCTGACAGCGGCACCCACGTTGTCAAGATCACGATGGGACGGCGCATGTAGCGTAGGCAGGCCGCCGCGGAAGGCGATCTGCGTTGAGGCGATCGTAGGAATCTTCTCTCCAGGCGTTATCAGGCCGACGAGGTTAAGCGGATCGGCGGCGCTAATCGTGATTGGATCGCCGATCGGCTTCGTTCGACGAATCTGTCGTGCCAATTCGACCGCTTCCGGCAGCGCGAACTGTTCGCCGGACAAACCTGTAACGAATCGTCCACCGCGCACTTCGCCACGCGCTTCAAGACGCCGGTAGACCCGCAGCAGCTCGCGCCATGGCACTCGATACGGTTCTCTCGCGATCATCCGGCGGCACATGATGCCGTATCGGCGCAGCAGCACGTGCGCGTAGGCCTCGACCGCGGCTTCGCGATCTTCCGGCGCCGATTCTTCGCTGAGAAGCGACCAGCGTCCACCGGGCGACGCGGTTGCCGCCGTTGAACGGCCGCGGAACAAGCGCGAGGGCGCCGGCGATGCATCGCCCCAGATCGCGCGAAGACCGGCGAATCCATCCGAGGCGACCAGACCCGCCCACACCAATTCGGCAAGCGCATCACGGACCGCGAACGTGTCCGTATCGAGCGCGGTGGCGATCTCGTGAACGAATCGCGCGCCTTTGTCCTCGAGCACCTGCAAGACGGCCTTGCCGGTGTCGCTCACAACCGGCGCGTGTGCCGTTTGTGGTTTCGCGAGCGCGCGCCACAACGCTGCATGATCGCGGCGGAATAGGGCAATCGGCGTCGCTCGAATCGGCCGCGGCGGCAGCAGCGCGTCCGGATTGGCGGCCGGCGGAGTCGAGACGCGCGCCCACGCCGCTTCGCCGCTGTAGCACAGCAGATCGAGCATCGACGGGTCGTAGTCCTTGACGCGCGCGGGCAGGATGCGGCGATCCCACGCATCGGCCGCGAGCTCGTAACCATCGAGCTGATCGATCACGGCGCGAACGCCGTCGAGGCCGGTGAGCTGCGTGGACGGATCGACGTGCTGCCACGCGAGCAGGAATCGCATGAAGTCGGATTGCGACACCGGCTGGATTTCGGCGCGCAGACGCTGCAGCGTGGCGCGATGGATGCACGCCAGCAGGCGGCGATCGCACCACTCTTCTTCGACACCGCCGGGCGAGAACCATCCGCGCAGCGCCGCGCCGTCGGCCTCGAGGCCGAGCAGCACTTGGATCGCCGCATCGTGGCTGAGGCCGATCGGCGAACCCAGGTGCTTCGGCGCGATCGGGCCCGCAAGCGCCATGCGGCCGCGCATCAACTCCACGAGAGCCGATTCACGCGACCACTCGATCTTCGCGCGGCTCGCCGGTGCGGCAATCGGTGGAGCGAACGTCACGCTGTCGATCGCCGCCTGCACTTCAGGCAAGCGCTCCGCGGCGATCCAGACGTTTTCGTTCCAGCCTGCGCGTGTCGCGATTGCGGCGCGGCCGGATTGCGACAGCTCCGCAAGCCAGTCGTTCCAGCCCGGTTCGCGCGCGGCTTCGGCGATCGTCAGGAAGCCCGCGCTGACGAGGGCATCGTGCAGCTCGTCGGCGTCACGAGGATCGGGCCACGCTTCGGCGCGCACCTTGGCGATCGCGGACGCATCCAGCACGCCGAGCGCGATGGTGTCCTTGTCGTCGCTGGCCCGCCGCGTCTGCACGGCATGCGCACGCCGCTCCTCGAGCGGCGCATCATCGAGGAACGCGTACGGACGGGCGTTGATGATCTCGTGCGACAACGGCGACGGCTCCGTCGTATCGCGCGCGATCGTCCTGATGCTGCCGTCGTGGATGCGCGTCAGGATCTCGACGAGCGCGGGCAGGTCCATCGCCTCTTCGAGACAGTCCTTGACCGTCTGTGCGACGAGCGGATGATCCGGAATCTCGCGATCACCGGGAATGTTTTCCAGGCAAGCGGCGGCATCCGGGAACGCTGCTGCAAGGAGATCATCCGCGCGCATCCGCTGAATCGGCGCCGGCACCTTGCTGCCGCCATTCATGCGGGTCACCGCGAGCGACACGGTCGCATTCCATCGCCATCGCGTCTTGAAGACCGGCGCGTCGAGGAAGGCCTGGATCAGGATCTCCTTCACGCTCGACGGGTGCAGATAGCGGAACACATCGGCCAGCGGGAACGAGTGCTGCTCGCCAAGCGACAGCAGCAGTCCTTCTTCCGTCGCCGACGCCTGCAGCTCGAAATTGAACTGCCGGCAGAAGCGTTTACGCAGCGCCAGCGCCCAGGCGCGAGTGACGCGGCTGCCGAATGGCGCGTGCAGCACCAGCTGCATGCCGCCGGAGTCGTCAAAGAACCGCTCGAGGATGATGGTGTCGCGCCTCGGCAGCGCGCCAAGGATGCGGGCGGACTCGGCAAGATAGTCGACGACCGCTTCGACGGCAGCGCGTGGCGCAGCGGTCTCGGCGATCAGCCACGCGATGGCGCCCTCGCGATCGCCGGCGAGCAAGTACGGTTCGAGTCCGGCGCGCAGATCGCTGACCAGTCCCGATAATTCGGCGGTGCGGCCGGGCGCCTCGCCGAGCCAGAACGGAATCGTCGGCGGCGCGCCGTGCGCATCGGCGACGCGAACCGTGCCGCCAACAACCTGCAGAATCTTCCACGACGTGTTGCCGAGCTGAAAAATATCGCCGGCGTTGCTCTCGATCGCAAAGTCCTCGTTGAGCGTGCCGACGAAGGTCTCGTCGGGATCGAGAACCACGCGGTAGTCGGCCACGTCCGGAATCGCGCCGCCCGACGTCAGCGCGGTGAGCCGTGCGGCGCGCTTGGCGAGCACGCGGCCCTGCACCTCGTCGCGATGAATCAGTCCGCCTCGCCGGCCCTTCCGGGTGGTGAAGCCTTCGGCCAGCATGCGAATCACCGCATCGAATTCTTCACGGGCGAGATTGCGATAAGGCCAGGCCTTCCGCACCGTCTCGAAGAGATCGTCCTCCCGCCATTCGCGGCTCGATGCTTCCGCAACAATCTGTTGCGCCAGCACGTCGAGCGAGTGCTCGTACGGAATCAGCCGATCGAGCTCGCCACGCTTGACCGCTGCGAGCAAGGCGACGCATTCGGCAAGGTCGTCGCGCGTCTCGGGAAAAATGCGCCCTTTCGGCGTGCCGTGAATGGTGTGGCCGGCGCGGCCGACCCGCTGCAGAAACGTCGCGATTCGTCGCGGCGATCCAATCTGGCACACCAGATCGACGTGGCCGATATCGATGCCGAGCTCGAGCGACGCCGTCGCAACGACAACGCGCACGGCACCTGACTTCAGGCGCTGCTCCGCATCGAGCCGCCGTTCCTTCGAGAGGCTGCCGTGATGGGCGGCGACCGCGTCTTCGCCGAGCCGATCGGCAAGTTGCCGCGCCAGCCGCTCGGACATCTTGCGGGTGTTGACGAACACCAGCGTGGTGCGGTGCTCGCGGATCAGCGTCGCGAGGCGATCGTAGTACTCCGCCCACACTTCGTGCGCCATCACGGCGTCGAGCGGCGAGCCCGGCAGCTCGATATCGAGATCGAGATGCCGGCGATGCCCTTCGTCGATGACATTGCAGTCGACGGCGTCGCCGTTCGTGTTCGCCGTGCCGACGAGGAACCGCGCCACCAGATCGAGCGGACGCTGCGTGGCCGACAGTCCAATCCGAAGCGGCGGCCGATCGGTCAGCGCCGCGAGCCGTTCGAGCGACAGCGCCAGGTGCGCGCCGCGGCGCGTGCCGATGACCGCGTGGATTTCGTCGACGATCACCGTCCGCACGTGCTTCAAACGATCGCGGCTGCGCTCCGAGGTCAGCATCAGGTAGAGCGACTCGGGTGTCGTGATCAGGATGTGCGGCGGTGTCTTGATCATGCCGGCGCGCGCGGCGGGCGGCGTGTCGCCGGTGCGCACCGCCGACGTAATCTCCGGCGCGGGCAGACCCATCTCCGCGGCGATCGACGCGATCGCCGAGCGCGGCTCGGCGAGGTTTTTGTCGATATCGGTGCTCAGCGCCTTGAGCGGCGAGATGTAGATGACGCGCGTCTCGTCGCGCAGTCCAGTCTCGACGCCTTCGCGCAGCAATTCATCGAGCGCAATCAGGAATGCCGCGAGTGTCTTGCCCGATCCCGTCGGCGCGGCGATCAGCGTGTGCCGGCCGGCGCGGATCGATTCCCAGCCCGACGCCTGCGCAGCCGTCGGGGCACCGAGCGTGGACGTGAACCATCGCTCGACTGCCGGATGAAATGTCTGGAGGGACAGAACCTTATTTTAGCGCGGCGCTGAGCACCGGATCACGCTGGATCACAGCTCGAGCGTACGAACAGATCGGGACGACGCGAAGCTTCGAGTCCGTGGCAAATGCCACGGCTTTTTCGACCAGTTGCCGGCCGAGCCCGGTGCCGCGCAGCTCCGGCGAGACTTCGACGTACTCGATGCGCATCACGCCCACGTCGGGGCGGGTGAATTCGAGAAAGCCGAGCCGCTCGCCATCGACGCGCAGCACGAACTCGTGAACGCCGTTGAGCTCTTCGCGTTCGATCGCAACTTTGCGCGGTTGGTTCATCCGCTCCATTATGCGGGACGCCGCTCCACAGCGGCCGTGCGTCGGCACGGCGATGTCGTAGAACCCTGCGCCGTGGGGGTCAGACCCTGATTCTTCGCAAAATGCGTGGTGGGGGTCAGACCGGATTATTCGAGGTCTGTCCCCGAACACGCATTTTGCTAAAAATCAGGGTCTGACCCCAATCTCACATTCCGAACAGGGGTTCCGGGCGCACGGTGGCGACCGGTCCGACGAGCAGGCGCAGCAGGCGCCGCAGCTTGCGGCGCCTGTGCATCTTCATCAACATCACGTTCGCAGACATCACGCACGTCCCATAGGCGGCTCGGTGACCGCGGTGGTCAGGGTCTCGCCGACGACGGTCTCGGCGTAGGTCGTGACCTTCTCGGTCACGTTCTGCCTGAGGTTGCTGGCGGCGTCCTTCGCCTTCTGCAGGGCCTGATCGCGAGCCGGACCCATGGTGCGGTCCTCATACTCCGTCGATCGCACCGCGAGACCGACCAGCGCGCCGACCGCCACAGCAACGGCGCCGGCGGCCAGCGGATTCTCCGCGGCCCAGTCGTTGGTCGCCGCGGCCGCGGAGCTCGTCGCGCTCGCGACTCGCCGCGACGCCGAGCGCGCCGTGTCGCGCGCGCTGGCCGCGTACTCGCTCGCCGTCTCACGCGCGGTGCTGGCGTACTCGCCGACCGTCTCACGCGCACTCGACGCGGCCACGCGCGCGCGATCGCGCAGCGTCGGCTCGCCCGGCATGTAGTCGTCGTCGCGATCCCACGACGTGTCCGACGCGCCGTAGTACTGATCGGAGCCGCTGTTACGGCTGCGCAGCACCAGCCACGTGATCACGCCGGCCGTGATCGCGATGCGGATGGGATGTTCCTGGGCGTACCACGCCAGGTGATTGCCGTAGCCGCGCGCCGTCCGGGCCGCGCCGTAAGCCGTCTCACTCGCCGAGCTCATGATGTTCTTCACCTTTCCGGTTGCCGCTTCCCGCACGCCGTCCTTGGCCTGCTGGATCAGGTGGTCGGGACGCAACCGATCCTGGATTTCACCAATCGTTTCCTTCATCTCGACGCGGGTCCGCTCGATCTCGCCGCGGATCTCGTCGGTCTCGGAGTTCGACGCGTTCATCTCGTTCCGTTCTTGAGCCACTGGGTCGTCTCCTTGAGGGAATGAATCGTTTCGGTCGGAGCGATCGATTTCTTGCGCAACGCCCCGATGGCCGACTGGGCGAGCAGGAAGGCGGTGAGGCCCAGGCCTGCGGCGGTAATGGCGGCGGCGCCCCACGGCTCGACGCCGAGATCAACCAGCAGCAGCGTGATCGCGGCGGCAACGGTAATCACCGCGGCCAGGCCGACGGCAATCGCGACCGCGATCATCATCGCGTGCTTGCCGACGTCGGCGAGTTTCGCGCCGAGCTCCGCCTTGGCGAGCCGCGTCTCCTGCCGGATCAGATCGCTGGTCTGCTGCGACAGGTCCGAAAACAGCTCGCCGAGCGAGCGGTCCATGCGAGGCACGTCCATGATTCGCTCCTCAGTAACCGCCGGCTTCGCCGAGGTCGCCCGAATACGACGGCGAGCCGGTGCTCGCGGTCATCGGGTCGACGCTGCTGAAGCCGTCGCCGTACTCACGCATCGCGTTGCGATCGGCCGACGCTTTCAGGAAGCGGGCAATACCGAGGCCGACCAGGAAGGCGCCGCCGATGAAGAGCGCCGGGCGCCGGCGCGCGAACGCGTGAACGTCGTCGAGCATGTCGGCGACGCCCTTCTGGCGGATCTGATCGGCGAAGCGCCGCATCTGATCGCCGGCCGCGTCGACGTACGACGCGATGGTCTCGTTCTCGTTGCGAAGCTCGTTGCTCGCGTTGCGGAACACATCCGCAATGCCGCCGAGGCCGTCGGCGGCGCGATTTTTCTGCTCATCCACACGCGATGTCACGCGCTGCTGAATGCCCCCCAGCACGCCATTCGCGGTGGTGGTCCCGTTAGCTCCGCTGTTGGCCGTTTCACCGGTCGCACTCTGGTTCGATCCATTGCCGGTCTTGGCTGCTGAGCCGTTGGGCTTGTTTTCTCGATTCGTGGGCATGTGCCGCTCCTCCATCGCAGAGGAAGAGCAAGACGGGGGCCAGCGGGAAACGGCGCGATCCGGGAGCCGGAATCCGGGAACCGGAAGAGGGGTTCGTACTTTGAGACTAGCACTAGCGCGTCACTGTGATGGTCACCTGACCATCAGCCGTCAGCGCGCCATCGTCGGCGCGCGAGCGCAGCACGTAAACGCCGGGCTCGGAGAACGTCGCCCACACCGTCACCTTGCCATCGGCGGGCCACGCGGGCGGGACCCAGACGGGCGCCCACGGGGAGTTGGCGCCGGCGCGCGTGTCTTCCCACGACATGATCTGCTCGGGAGAAAACGCCACCGCTCCTTTTCCCCGATAGACGTACCACGACACGTGCAAGCCGACGTTCTTGCCGACGGTGACGCGCGACGGCGGCTGCATTGCGCGATTGATCGTCGTGCTGGTGGTGACGTTGCGAGAGCCCGCGTTGTTGACGGCCGCGCCTGACAAGCCAGAGCCGCGGCGCTTCGGAATGCCATCGTCGGTGACGATGGCCGTGAGCGGCACGGCCTCGCCGACCTTTGCTTCGAGCACCTTGCGGCCCTGCACTTCGAGCTGCGGCGGTTTATTCGCGCGAATCTCGGGACTGCTCGATCCCGCGCCGAGTGCGCCCGTCTCGGACGCGCGCACCACATCGTCGATCTGATAATCGAGCCGCAGGCTGGCGAACGCCTTCTCGGTCTTCCCCTGCGTCGTCAGCGTCCAGATCAGTTCGTCCTTGTCGGTGAATCCGGCCGGCACCGGCACGCGGAAGATGAAGCGATTGCGCCGCGGCAGGAAATGCGTCGGCTGTCCCTGGTCGACGCCGCCGATGTTGAAGCCGTTCTCGGGCCCGATCGGCACGTCGATCTCCTCGGCCCAGTTGCGATTCATGTAGCCGAAGACGAAATACTTCTTGCCGTCGGCGTCCTGCTCCCAGCCTTCGTACGCGGGAGACACATTCTGCCCGCTCGAGTACGAGAGGGACTGGGCGTGTACTCCGGCTGAAGCCGGACACCACAATACGGCAGCCAGTACAAACCACTTCATTGCTGCTGTCTCGGTACGGTGGCCGGCTGGGGCTGGATGTTACAGAGCGGACAGCCAATGACCATGCTGTTGCGCGTCAGCTTCAGTTTTTCGCGGCGCGCCGCCATCTCCTTCTGGAACTGCTCGTCGGTCAGGAACACGCGATTGCCGAGATCAATGAACATGTTCGCGACCGACCGATTGCCCGAGCCCTGCCAGTTGCGCGGGTCGGGCACGTTCTTGTTCGACGGCGAATTGTCCATGTAACCGACGATGTGGAGGATGGTGTCCTTCGGCAGCAGCGGCGCCGAGTCATCGTCGTAATCGTAGCCGCGCACCCAGTTGTGGTCGTAGCCGACGCAGTTGATCGTCTGGATGTTGTAGCCCCAGATCGCCTCGAGGCACATGCGCTGTCCTGGCGCGTGCAGATGCGGCTCGAACGAAAGGATCTTGGTGTTTTCCTTCAAGAGCGCATACGCGTGCAGTTGCTGTCCCGGCTCCATCGCCTTGATGTCGATGTCGACGCCGTTGCCGAGCGAATAGGTAGCGCGCCGATACTCGGGCTTGTAGCCCTTCGGCATGAACTTGAACGCGATCTCGAGATGCGCGGTCGTGTCGCGGCCGTTCGAATGCAGATGCACCGAGTCGGACACGATGCTGGATCCCGCTTTCAACAGCCGCGCCGACTTGGCATCGAAGAAATCAGCTTCGCGTCCCACTTCGTGGACCGGCCACGACGTGCTGTCGTCCGTGACAGTCGGATCGCCGGCTTCTTCGCCGAGCACGCGCGTCGCCCAGATCATGTGATGGAACACGAAGCGCCCGCCGACGGTCGCGCGGCCGGTACCGGTCGATCCGGCGTCGTTGACTTCGCGGATCTCGAGCGCCGACACGTAGCGATCTTCGGTCAGCCCGGTCGGCACGCGCGGGATCTCTCCCCACCAATCCGGTGCGGTGCCTTTGACCACGACGTCCTTGGTACGGACGACGAGATCGGGCTCGCCGATCGCCCACTTGGTGGATTCGGTCCACGTCTTGAGCGGCGGCATGTCGTCGGGATTGCCGCGCGGCGCGCCGCTGTCGGCCCACTTCGCGATCATGGCGATCTCATCGGCGTTGAGCGACGGATCGTTCTTGAACTTCTGGATGCCGATGTTCTTCTCGACGTACCAGGGCGGCATCACGCCGGCACGCGGACCAATGCCGGTGCGTTGCTTGATGGCGCGCGCCCACGGCCGCACCTCTTCGTAAGTGCGAAGCGACATCGGCGCGACGCCGTCGGGGCGATGGCAGCTCTCACAACTGCGCTGGAGGATCGGCGCGATGTGCTTCGTGAACGTCACGTCGGCCGCCGGTTGTGCAGCCGGCGTCTGCGCAATCGGGAGAGCCACCGCGCCGACAACGAAACACAGGCCGAGAACGGTTGCGATTCGGGCCATCACGTTCCTCCGCGAATAATCTACAGCAAATGGGCCCTCAGGAAGTCCAGGCCCTGCCGAAGAACCTGCCGGGTTTCCGGGGTGTCCCGAGACAGCTCATAGGAGTGCGGCGCCTCCGGGTAGTTCACCAGGGTGATCGGCTTGTTTTCCGCAAGCGCCCGCGCCACGAACGCATCAAGGTCCACGTTGAGGCCGGGCGTTTCATCCTTGCCCGCGCGGATGATGAACAGCGGCGTGTCGGGGCAGAAATCTTTCGTCATCGGATTGTTCAACACGGCACAGGTCGCATGCGAGGCCGCCACCAGCGCAAGCGGACCGTGGCCTGACGTCGCCCACAGACCGACTTTTCGATACGTCGCGCCGAGGTGCTTCATCAATGCCAACGCATCGGGCTGCGCCTCGCGATTCGAATGCGTCACGGCGGTCATGCCCGAGGCGGCGATCAATCGCGCCATCGAGATCGTCCACTCCATCTCCATGAACGTGCAGCCCATATGCTTTTCGAAACCGGAACTCGGATAGCCCTCGACCATCGCGACCACGCAATCGCCGATCGGGTCGATCGGCAGGTAGATCTCGAGCGGCAGCGGCTCGCCATTCGCCCCGGGGAACGTCGATTTTTCGACGTTCACTGACTTCATGCCAGGAATTTCGTACAGCACTCGTCGAGTCGTCACTTCGTGTCGCGCCATTTGTGCTCCTGATCGCCGGCCCGGAAGGAACCGGCGTACAAACAAAAGGCCCTTCGGGGAAGGGCCTGTCTCGCTTGCGAGGACTCTATCGAAACGGAACGGGGTCGCGCAACAACTAATTCCGGCGGCCGAAAATTCGCGACCAGAAGCCCGGTTTCGACTCCAGCGGCTTCGACTCCAGCACCGCCGGCGGCGGATTGAACCGCACATCGCGAATCGCGCCGCGCGGCCGCTCGATCCAGGTCGCGTTCATGCCCTTGGTCGCGGCCTTCATGAATCGTGTCCACATCGGCACGGCCAGCTCCGCGGCGTAGCCGTTGCGGCGAATCGTCTGCGGATGATCGTAGCCAACCCACACGCCGGCCACGAGCGACGGCGTGAAGCCGATGAACCACGCATCCTTGTAGTCGTTGGTCGTGCCGGTCTTGCCGGCGGCCGGCAGGTTGAATCCCATTTGCCGGACGCCGTAACCGGTGCCGCCGTCGATCACACCGCGCAGCATGTCGGCCATCAAGTACGCCGTCACCGGGCGGATCGGCTGCTGCGGCGTGTCGTGATTTTCGTAAAGGACCTTGCCGTTCTCGTCGACAACGCGGCGCACGAAGTGCGGATGGAACACTTCCCCGTTGTTGGCGAATGCGCCATACGCGGCGGTGATCGAGGTCAGCGTCACTTCGCCGGAGCCGAGCGCGACCGACGGCACCGCCGGCAGATCGTCGAAGCCGAAGCCACGCGCCTGCTTCATCGTCTGCCGCAATCCCACCGTGGTCAGCAGCCGCACGGCGGCGCGATTGCTCGAGAGGCGCAGGCCTTCGCGCAACGTCAGCACTTCATCGTCGACATGCTCATCGTCCGGCGTCCAGGCGGCGTTCGACGCTTCGACCGGCTCGTCGAGTCCTTCGATCAGATCGTCGGGACCGAAGCCATCCTCCACCGCCGCGGCGTAAACAAACGGCTTGAATGCGGATCCCGGCTGACGACGGGCGCGCGTGGCGCGATTGAAGTTGCTGACGCGGAAGTCTCGTCCGCCCACCAGTGCGCGAACGGCGCCGGTATCCGGATCGATCGCGATCAGCGCCGCCTGCAAGGGATCCCGCGGCGTCTTGCTCCTGGGCAGCTTCTTCTCGATCTCGGCAATGCTCTGATCGACCGCGGCATCAGCGGCGCGCTGCATATACGGATCGATCGTCGTGTAGACCTTGAGTCCGCCCTTTTCCACACGCTCTTCGCCGAACTGCTCGACGAGCTGACGGCGGACTTCATCCTTGAAGTACTGCCCGTACTGTTCCTCGGAGCGCAGGCCGTCGTAGATCTCGATCTGCGTCTTGAACGCCTGGTCGTACTCCTCGCGCGTGATGGCCTTGCTGTCGAGCATGGCCTTCAGGACGACGGTCTGCCGCGCTTCGGCTTTCTGCGGAGCCGTCGATGGATCGTAGCTCGCCGGCGCTTTCAGCAAGCCGGCGAGCAGTGACGCTTCACCGATCGAGAGCTCGGAGGCCTTCTTGCCGAAGTAGCCGCGCGATGCCGCTTCGGCGCCGTAGAGGCCGTCGCCGAAATACACCTTGTTCAGATACAGCTCGAGAATCTCTTTCTTGGTGAAGTGATGCTCGAGCTGCGCGGCGAACAGCAATTCACGCAGCTTGCGTCGCAGCGTTTTTTCGCGGCCGACGCTTTGGCGCGCGAGCTGCTGGGTGATCGTGCTGCCGCCCTGGACCGCTTCGCGCTCGCGCACCACGGCCAGCGCGGCGCCGACGATGCGAATCGGGTCGAAGCCGTCGTGCTCGAAGAAGCGGCGATCTTCAACGGCGATGACCGCCTTGATCAGGTTCGGAGAAATCTCCGCAAGCGGCACCTCGATCCGGTGCTCCCTGGCGATGGTAAAAACTTCCCGATCGGCCGCGTCAAAAAGGATGTTGGCGCTGGCCATGTCGGAAAACGCGGCGAGCTCCTTCTTGTTGGGGACGCCGGCGGCGAGATCGATGACAAACCAGCCGAAAACCGCCAAAAACAGCAGCCCGGCTATAGCGGCGGCCCGCAGGTGCCACGGCCGAGGTTGCCAGGGAATTGAAGCCATCGGCCTAGCCGCTGCAACGCCCGTTCCAGCCGGGGACTGTCGAAAAACGGGGTGAAAACCCCGCTTTTCTCCATGTCGATCTCGGGCATTGTCATCCGACGAGTAATTAAGGAGAGCAAAACATGCGTTTCCTGATGCTGGTGATTCCGAAGGGCTACGACACGGCGGCGCCGGACCGGATGCCGGACGCGGAAGCCGTCCGCAAGATGATGAAGTACAACGAGGACCTCGCCAACGCCGGAATCCTGCTCAGCCTCGAAGGCCTGAAGCCCCCGTCAGCCGGCGTTCGCATCAGTTACGACGGCCCGGCGCCGAAGGTCACCGACGGTCCATTCGCCGAAGCCAAGGAATGCATCGGCGGCTTCTGGATGATCCAGGTCAAGTCGAAGGAAGAAGCGATCGAATGGGCCAGGCGCGCGCCGATGACCCGGGGCGAGATCATCGAGCTGCGAGGCATCCACGAAATGGAGGACTTCCCCGCCGACGTCCAGGCCGCCGCCGGCTTCGGGGAGAAGTTCGGGAAGAAATAACGGTAGGCTTGGAGGTGATTGGACTCACCCGACATCTCCAGGACCATTGATGCGGTCTGGAAGATCGAATCGCCGAAGCTGATCGCGGCGCTGGCGCGCATGACGCGCGGCGACGTCGGCCTCGCGGAGGATCTCGCGCAGGATGCGCTCGTCTCGGCGCTCGAGCAATGGCCGAAGGAAGGGATCCCGCGCAATCCGGGCGCGTGGCTGATGGCGATCGCCAAGCGGCGCGGCATCGATCACTTCCGCCGCAACAAGCTGACCGACGAGAAATATCAGCAAGTCGGCTATGAGATGGAGGCGCGGCAGGAAGACGCCACGCCGGATTTCGACGCGGCACTGGATGACGAATTGGGCGATGACCTGCTGCGGTTGATCTT
Source organism: Cyanobacteriota bacterium (assembly GCA_019752015.1). Lineage (GTDB taxonomy): Bacteria > Acidobacteriota > Vicinamibacteria > Vicinamibacterales > UBA2999 > 12-FULL-67-14b. The sequence goes on from JAIEMQ010000031.1 coordinate 72,099, forward strand.
CACGTCGTGCCACCCGGTGCTGTCCACCGAGGCACGCGTGGCGCTGACGTTGAAGCTGCTCGCGGGCCTCACGACGGAGGAGATCGCGCGCGCGTTCCTCTCGACCGAGACCACCATCCAGCAGCGCATTGTCCGCGCCAAGCGCACGCTCGCCGAAAAGAAGGTGCCGTACGAAGTGCCGGGCGGGGCCGAGCTGAACGTCCGGCTCGCCTCGGTGCTCGAAGTCATCTACCTGATTTTCAACGAAGGCTATTCCGCGACCGCGGGCGATGACTGGATGCGCCCGGCGCTCTGCGAAGACGCGCAGCGGCTCGGCCGCGTGCTGGCCGGCCTCGCGCCGAACGCCCGAAGTGCACGGCCTGCTCGCGTTGATGGAGATTCAGGCATCGCGATCGGCGGCGCGCGTCGGACCCAGGGGTGAAGCGATCCTGTTGCTCGATCAGGATCGGCGCCGATGGAATCAGCTGCTGATTCAGCGCGGCCTCACCGCCCTCGCGCGCGCGGAGCAGCTGCGGCAACAGCGCGGGCCTTACACACTACAAGCGGCGATTGCCGCGTGCCATGCGCGGGCGCGGCAAGCCGATCAGACGGATTGGCATCGCATTGCCTCGCTGTACGACGAGCTCGCGGAGATCATGCCGTCGCCGATCGTGGAGCTGAATCGATCGGTCGCGCACGGGATGGCGTATGGTCCGGAAAAAGGACTGGCGATCGTCGAGCCGCTGATCGGCAATCCGCGGCTGAGCGACTATCCCTACCTGCCCGGCGTCCGCGCGGACCTGCTGTTCAAGTTGAAGCGGTTTGATGAAGCGAAGAAGGAATTCCTGAAAGCCGCGGAGCTGGCGAAGAACGCCTCGCAGCGCGCGTTGCTCCTCGAGAAGGCCGACTCGTGCCGGTCCGCCTAAAGGCGGACCCTCACAGGATTTGTGTGGGTCCGGCTTCAGCCGGATCGCGCATCGCAGCACTTATAATCCCGCCATTATGAAACGCACTCTCCTTGCCCTGGCAATTCTCGCCGCTCAGCCCCCTGTCCTGAGCGAGCAGTCCGGTCGCGAAGCGACGGGAATGCGAGTCGAAGGAAACGCCAGGTTCGAATCGCTCGTCGCGCTGACGGAAGCAAAGATGAAGGAGTTCAAGGTCCCGGGCGTGGCCATCGGCATTCTCGATCACGGTGTCATCACCGCGCGCGGGCTCGGCGTGACCAACGTCAACGACGCGAAGCCGGTCACCGCGGAAACGGCCTTTCCGATCGCCTCGATCTCGAAGACGTTCGCCGCCACGATGATGATGCGCCTCGTGGACCAGGGCAAAGTCGATCTGAAGGCGCCGGTGCGGAAGTATCTGCCCGACTTCAAGGTGAGAGACGAACACGTCAGCCGCGAGGTCACCGTCTGGAACCTGTTGACGCACACCGCCGGATGGGAAGGGCAGGTCTCCGGGCCCGAGCGCGGCGAAGACACGCTGCGCAATTTCACCGCGACGGTGATGCCGGATCTGATGCAGGTCGCGCCCCCGGCGGCGGCATGGAGCTACAACAACGCCGGCTTCAGCGTCTCGGGCCGCGTGATCGAAGCCGTCATGGGCAAATCGATCAACCGCTCGATCGAAGAGCTGATCTTTCAGCCGCTCGGCCTCAAGCACGCCGGCACGACCGCCGGCGATTTCATCGTGCATCCGTTTGCGGCCGGCCACACCAATGGCCGCGACGGCGAGCCAGGCATGATCCGGCCGTTCTCGCCGTCGGTCAGCGTCACCGCGGGCGGCGTCGGATTGTGCATGGACGATCTGCTCCACTACGCGGCGTTTCATCTTGGCAACGGCATCACGATGAGCGGCGATCGGCTGCTGAGCAAGTCGTCGCTCGAGCTGATGAGGACGACGCAGTTGCACAAGCAGAGCACGGATGACGACATCGGCCTGGCGTGGCACTTGCGGAATGTCGGCGACCTGCGCGTCGCCGCGCACGGCGGCACGCTCGCAGGTCACATCCTCCTGCTCGAGCTCGTGCCCGAGAAGGATTTCGCGATCGGCATCTTCACCAATTCAACGAACGGCTGGCGATTGATCCAGGACGTCGAGCGCGAGGCGCTGAAGTCGTATCACGGCGCGACGTTTACGAAGAACTACGCCATCGCGCATCGCGGACTGGTCGAGACGCTGCCGAATGTCGAGCCGCTCGCGAAACAGCCGGATCCGGCGGCCTATGTCGGCCGCTATCTACGGCCGATGAATGCGGTGGATGTGCGAGTGGATGGCGGCAAGCTGATCGTTCAGGAAATTCCGAACAACGGCAACCCGCGGCCGGTGATGCCGATCGCGTTCTTCGGCCCCGATCGCGCGGTGATCACCGAGGGGAACGACAAGGGCCAGGGCATCGAGTTCGTCCGCGACGCCGCCGGCGCCGTGAAATGGGTCCGCGTCGTCGGCCGCGTCGCTGGAAAATGAAGGGGCCGGGGATAATTTCGGCTTGATCCGTTGCGCTTCAACGACTTTGGTCATACGCCGAAACCGGTTGGCGTAATTCCGAATTTGCAAGAAAAAGGCGTCGAAAATGCGAACTCGCGGTCTTGGAGAAGAGGCCTCGACGTCTACGCTCGAAGCAAAATGATCCCCGGCCCCTTTTCCCCCTCACCAAGCGACCATCGCGGTTTCGAAGAGTTTGGCGAGATCGTCTTCGTTCGCGGGGCGCGGGGATAGTTTCGTGACGCGATGCTGCGGCAACGTCCCTTCAACCAGCGCCGGGATGTCTGCCGAGGAATAGCCGACCGCCTTCAGGCCGTCCGGCACGTTCAGCTCGCGCATGAACCAGGTGATGCGATCGGCGAGCACGCGGCCGGCATCTTCACTCTTCACTCCGCTGACATTCGCGCCGAGCGCCTCGGCGGCCTGCAGATGCCGATCCGGATTCGCCGACGCCGTGAATCGAAACACGGCGGGCGCGTTCAGGATGACGGAGACGCCGTGCGGCACCAGCGGGTGATCCGCTGAGTAGCCGGGCGCGTGATAGGTCTTCACCTTGCCGGACACCGGATACGACATCCCGTGCGGCAGGTGGACGCCGGCATTGCCGGAACCCACTCCCGCATACGACGCCGCCAGCAGCATCTGCGCGCGCGCCTCGTCGTCTGAGGGATCCGCGACCGCGCGAACGAGATACTTCGCCACCATTCGCAACGCCTGCATCGACCACACGTCGCTGATCGGATTCGAGCCCTGATACGCCGGCCGCATTTTCGGACTGTCAGGCATCGGCCGATCGGTGAACGGCATTGCCGTGAACGATTCGATCGCGTGGCTGAGGATGTCGAGACCGCTCGACGCCGCGACTTCGGGCGGCATCGTGCGCGTGTTGTCGGGATCGAGCATGCCGAGCGTCGGCTTCAAGCGGCGATTGGCGATGCCGGTCTTCGCATGCATCCGGCTCAAGTCGAAAATGCTGACGCCGGTCGTCTCGCTGCCGGTCCCCGCCGTCGTTGGAATCGCGATCAGCGGCTTCAGCGGACCAGGCACAGGCAATCCCTTGCCGATCGGCGGGTTGACGTAATCGAGAAAATCCGCCGGCGGATAGGTGACGTACAAGTTGATCGCCTTCGCCGTGTCGATCACCGACCCGCCGCCGACGGCCACGAACGCGTCGTAGCCGCCCTCCTTCGCGAAGTTGATGCCATCGAGGAACGATTCGTCCGTCGGCTCAACGCGAACGCGGTCGTAGATCGTGTAGCGAATCCTGGCGGCTTCGAGCGACTCGACGACGGTTTGCATCGGCGGCAGTATGCGAAGCGTGCGATCGGTCACGACCAGCACGTGCTTTGCGCCCAGCTCGGCGAGATCCATCCCGACCTCGCGCGTCACGCCGATGCCAAAACGGACCGACGCCACCGCCATCTCGAATGCAATGTCCCGGTTCATCGCCGCGCATTATCCGTCTAAAACGCCTGTCCGATGGAGAAGTAGAAGCGGCCGCGGCGCTCACCATCGCGCCGATCGAGCACCAGCCCATAGTCGCCGCGGACCAGGACCCATTTCGTCCGCAGGCGCAGCCCGACGCCGGCGGTCTTGCGGAGATCGGTGAACGAAAAATCGTCGGTCGCCTGGAAGACGTTGCCGATGTCCATGAAGGTCACGCCGTCGACGATGCTGATCAGCGGGAACCGGAGCTCGTTGTTGAACAGCAGCATGGCATCGCCGCCGATCGGCACGCCGCTGACGCCGATCGGCCCGACCGCGTTCTGTTCGAAGCCGCGCAGCGTCATGCTGCCGCCGGCAAAGAACCGCTCGCTGGTCGGCACGAACGTGCCCATGCCTTTCGACAGGCCGATGCGCGCCGCGGTGGCAAACACGAATCGCGGCCGCAGAATCTCGTTCGAAAAACGCTTGCGGCGCTCACGCTGCAACGGGAAGTAGTGGAAGTACTGGCCGAAGTACTTCATGTAGGTATCGTCCGAGCCCAGCCACTGCGGCGAGAACTGGAAGGCATGCGAGCTGAACGAGCCGCGCGTGGCGTCGAGCACTTCGTCGCGGGTGTCGCGCACGAGCGCGCTCGACAGCGGCGAGACCTTGATGAACTGGTCCGGGTCCCCGTCCGGCAGCGGATCGAACGTGCGGGCGCGTTCGAAACGGTAGCCGTAGGTCCAGACGTAGGAATCCTTCAGCTTCTTCGCCTGCTGGAACGACGCACCTTTCCGATCGACATTGAACGCATCGGTGATCTGCGTCGCCGGGTTGCGCTCTTCGCGGTAGTAGATCGACGCCGTCGTCTGGATCGGCCAGTGCAGCAGCGTCGGCTGCGAGAGATACGCCCTTGCCTCGCGGAGCTGCGAGTCGTAACGCGACGCCACGCCGATAACCCGCGCCTTGCCAAAGACGTTGTGCAGCGACGCATCGAAGACGCCGCCGAGTTTTCCTTCGGTGTCGTAGGAGGCGCCGTAACGAACCTGATACGGCTGCACTTCGCGCACCGCGACTTCAATGACGACCGGTTTCTGCGTCGGCTCGAGCGTGACGCCGGTGATGGCGCCGATCGTTTCCGGCGAGGTTTCAACGATCGATTCCCGCGACAGGTCGACGATCGAGAAGGCGCCGCTGTCATACAGGTTCTTGCGCGATCGGCTGAGCGCCTGCAGGTTGAGCGGCTCCGCGGGCTTGACGATCACCTGCTCGCGCACCAGCCGCTCGCTGGTCTTGTCGTGGCCGGCGATGCGGACGTCGGCGACGATCGCCTGCCGTCCTTCGCTGATGTCGAACTCGACGCTGGTGCGCCCGCCGATGCGATCGATGACCAGCTGATAGTTGGCGCGCACGTCGTTGTAGCCGCGCGCCCAGTAGAGATCGCGGATGTGCTGCAGGGCGTTTTCGGCCGCGGTCGGCAGGAACGGATCGCCGGGCCGCACCGGCGAGTCCGCCAGCAGCACCGGCGTGACGATCGCGCTGTTTCCCTTGGCCGTCACCTCGTTGACCGTGAACTGCGGACCTTCGTGGATCGGGACGATGACGCGCGCGATGTCGCCTTCGAATTCGTATCGCGGCTTGTCGATCTCGACGTTGAGATAGCCTTGCTCGCGGTAGAGACGCCGCAACAGCTCGGTCACGACCGTGGGATCGGTGAACAGTTGCGGCTCCAGCTTCTGTTCGTCGATCACCTGGTCGAGCTCGTCGCCGGAAATACCCGAGGCGCCTTCGAAGACCAGCACCACCTGGCGCGATCGCGGTCCGGGTGTGATGTCGAAGTGAACGACGCGGTGTTCCGCATCGGTGTCGTCGACCCGCGCGGTCACGTTCGCCTGCAGGTAGTCGTCGCGCATGAGCCATTCCTGCAGCGTCTCGGCGGTGTCGTCGGTGCGTTGCGCATCGAACACGCCGCGATGCCACTGCTGGCGGACTTCTTCCTGCACTTTGCGCGGCGGCGTCATGCCGGCGTAGGCGAACTCGATGCGCGGGCCCTTGATGATGCGCACGCCGATCTTCACCTGCCCGTCCTGCTGCACGCGATCGACACGCACGCGTGACTGCGCCCAACCCTCGTCGCGCAGCCGCTCTTCGATGTCCTCGACGCCGTTGCGAACGGCGAAGTAGTCGAACTCCTTGCCTTCCTCGACGCCGATCATCTTGCGCAGCTCGGCGGCGGGGATCGGCGCGTCCTCGGCGACGGTGATCGCCGCGACTTCGGGCCGGACGCGCGGCATCCGCCGCGGCTCCGGACGTCCGCCCTTGCGAATGTCATGACGGAAATCGACGCGGTAGCTGTTGTCGGCCTGCCGTACGGCGCGGGTCTGGAAGCGGCGCGTGACGTCGTAGGTCGCCAGCCAGATCTGATCGTCGCTATCGGCGAGATCGACCGAGTAGGTCAGGGTCAGATCGTCGGTGATCTCCTGGCCCAGCGTCAGCCGCGCGCCCGGATCCGCTTCGTTCGCGATCAGCTGCGGCTCGAGCCGCACTTCGCTCAGGCCCGTGGCGCGCTCGAGCCCCCGTCCGATCGTCGAACCGACCCGGCCCGTCAGGTACGACAGCACCTGTTCGCGCGCGACGTCGTATTCCTGTCCGCGCATCTGATCGAGCCTCCGTCCCGTGACGATCATCGCCATGATGTCCGGCTCGGGCAGCGGCGGGCTCGACGTCAAGGACGATTCGGTATCGCCGGGCTCTCCGGTCACGGTCAGCGTGATGTCGTAATTGTTGGCGCTCGTGGTCATCGCGAGGTTGAACGAGGGAAAGATCCGGCGATCCTCGATGAACGTCATCTGGCCGCGTTCGATCTGGTAGGTGCGCTCGTTGAGCGTCACCATGCCGCCTTCGGCGACGTCGAGGCGCCCGAGCAGTCCGGTCTCGTACGGCGTGCCGACGACCCGCAGGTCCGTCGTCACCTCGGCCTTCGCGAGATTGTTGTCGACGAGAATCGGCGACGCGGTATCGACGTTGAGATTGAACAGCACGCGCTCGAGGAGCGGATTGCGCTCCGGCGTCAGCTCGAGCTGGCGCCGCGCGGTCACGGTCGCGAGCAGGCCGGTATCGAAGTTGATGTCGCCGGTCAGGCCCGCTTCCTGGATGGTCACCTGGCCGCCGACGACAATGTCGTCGCCCTGCGATGTGATCTTGATATCCGAATCCGACAAGCTGCGCAGATCGAGCGGCGCGTCGAAGGCGAAGTCGCGGGCGGCGATTTCAACGTTGACGTCGCGCACGTCGCCGCCGCGGATGGCGAGGCCGCCCGTGCCGGTGACCGTGCCGCCGTTGACATCGGCGGTCAATGACGCGATCTCGACGCGGTTCTGATTCAGATCGATGCGCGCGTTGATGGCCTCGGCGGCGAGGCGCGGCTCGTCGATCAGCATCGTGCCGTCGCGCAGCGTCACATTGCCGGTCAGGATCGGATCGGCGATCGTGCCGCGAGCGGCGATGTCGATGGTCGTATCGCCTTCGGCACGAACGGCGTCGGTGAGGATCGACAAGACGGCGATGTTGAGGCCGCCGTCCACGTTCACGTCGATCGGACGCTCCCCGGCAAGTCCGACGGTGCCGGTTGCCGCCAGCGTTCCCGCCGATCCACCGAGCGTGAACGGCTCGATTGACGCAACGCCGTTTCGCACGCCGATCGCCGACGGCCCCTTCTGTTCGAGGGCCAGGCCGTTGAAGCCGAGCTGCAAATCGCGGAACACGACGCGGCCTTCCGCCTCTCGAATGTCCGGCTTCGTCGAGCGTAGATCCGCATCAACGGAAATACGTCCGCTCAATCCTTCGGGGGCGCCGGGAATCGCGCTCGGGTCGAGACCGTCGACGCGCGCGTGAACCGTGGCCGGTCCGCCTTTGCGCGGAATCTCGACCGGCAGCTTTGGAAGCAGATCCAGAGGCACGCGCGCCGACGCAGTGATCTGCGCAGCACCCCACTTCGCGTTGAGCTGATCGACCACCGCCTCGCCATTAGCCACCGTTGCCGTTGCCGACAGCTTGCTGATGCCGGGCTCGAGCGCCGGTGACAGCACCAGCGCGTTTTCGACGACGAGTTTCAGATTCGGATCGATCGCCCTGAGCGTGCCCTCGAGCGTCCCCGTCAGCGTCAGCCGTCCGTCGGCGGCGATGTTGCTCCCCGCGGGCGCATATTGCGCAAGCGTCGCGAGATTGGCGCGCGCGTCAATCGTGATCGCGCCCGGCGCGTTGCGATCGAGCAGCGGCAGGTTTCCGGTAACGGCGATCGTCGAATCCTCGGCCGTCAACTGCAGCCGATCGATCGTGAGCCGTTCATCCTCGTAGTGCAGTTGTGCCGGCCCATCGAGCGCGAACGGCTTCTCATTCCATGATCCTGCGAACGTGTCGACAGTGGCCGTGGCGCGGCCGCTTTGCGGATCGGCGAGTGGTCCCGATGCCTCGAGCTCGGCCCGCATCCGTCCCTGCAGCGGCGTCTGCAGCTTCAGCGGCAGCGCCGCGAGATCGAGATCGTTTACCGTTGCGCTGATCGCCGCCTGATACGGCCGGTTGACGGCGATCGTCGACGTCGAGGTCAACCCGAACTTCTCCACCGCCGCATTCGTCGTCGCGCGCGCGTCGGCCAGCGTGGTGTCGGCCACGACCGCGCCAACCGCATACTCGCCGACGACGAGATCGTCCGCGCGGACGTTGATCGTGCCCGTGAGATTCTGGACCGTGCCGTTGGCGTGCGCGATTGCTTCGACGGTGCCGCGCACCGGCCTGCCATCCGGCAGCGTCAACGTCAGCAACTTGACGTTTTGCGATTGCAGATCAGCAGTGAATTGCCGCGTCGTCAGTTGATACGAGCCGGTGGCGGTGATGCGGCCGTTGCCGCCGGCCTGCGGCTTGTCGAGCACGAGCGACGTGATGTCGAGTTGCCGTCCGGAGAGCCGCGCCGCTGCGTTCAGTGACCCGAGGGTCTCGTTGTAAGCCGCGAGGTCGGCGCCCTGGACCTGCATCGTGGCGACGGGCGCATCCGCGGTTCCGCCGATGCGCGCTTGCGCTGATAGCGTGCCGCTCGCGGGAATGCTCGATTGCTCGACCGCTCGCAGGAGCCCCGCGACCTGCAGCGCGTCGGCGCGCACCGTCAGGTCGAGCGCGCGTTGACCGCGGAGGCCAATCGTTCCCGATGCGGTCGCTCGCGCTTCCTGCCACACCACGTCAACACGATTCACGGTGAGTGCCGCGGTGCGATAGGCAAGATCGCCATTCACCGCGATGCCCTGCGCATCTCCGATCGCGAGCGATGGCGCCTGCAGCGTGGCGGTGAGCGTCGGCGCGGTGATGGTCCCACTGACGCGACCATCCGCGGTCAGCGATCCGCCGACCGACATCGGCAGCATCGACCCCTGGCGGCGCCCGAGGAACGCCCCGACGGCATTCACTGTTGCCTGCACGTTCGCCGCCTGCGCCTGCAGCGTCCCGTCGATGCGCTCGCGATCGTTGATCCTGACGCGGCCGTTCAGGCTGGCACCGGCCGCGCGCACATCGCGCAGCGTCGCGATCAACTGATTGCCGTCGCCGCCGGCCTCGATGCGCCCGCCAACCGGCAGCGTGGATTGCGTGACGCTCGCGCGGGTCGGCGTCAACGAAAGATTGGCGCGGCCCTTCGCCGACGCATACTCGAGACCGGGCCATTCAACGGCGACCTTGCCGTCAACGCGCGTCGCGACACGATACGGCAACGCCAGCGTTCGCATCATCGGTTCCGCATTCAATCCGCTCACGGTGGCGTTCACTCGTGATTGGCGCCCGGTCGTGAATCCGATCTCCCCTTCGCCGTTGATCGCGCCGATCGGCCCGGTGACATTCAAGCGGGAAACACGGGCATGATCCGCCCCGGTCTCGTAGGCGCCGGCAGCGTCGAGCCCGATGCCGTGCAGATCGCGGACCTGGAGATCGTGGCCGGTGATGTGCGCATCGATCGTCAGAGCGCTGATCGCGCCCTTCACCGTGCCTTCAACAGCCATTTGCCCGGACACCGGCTCGGCGATCTTCGCCACGTCGGCAGCCTGGGCAACGTCGAGTGTCGCCTGCACGTTGAGATCGGCCGCCGGCTGATCGAATGGACCGAAGCGGCCGCTGGCATTCAACTGCGCACCGGCGGCCGCGACCTCAGCACGTTCGATGTTCACGTCGTCGCGGCCGAGATCGAGGGTGGCGGCGATGCGGTCGAGATGCGCCAAGCGATCGCGCATTCTCGCCTCACCGCCAGCCGCGTCGATCGTGATGTCGTGACGATCGGCAATCGCGTCGCCTTTCATCGTCAGCAACGCGCGCGGGATCGTCACATCGATCTGTTGCGCGCGATTTTCGTAGCGGACCGAGGCGTCCGGCACCTGCAAATCAGCGATCAGGTAGTTGATCGGCCGATCGGATTGATCCGGATTCTTCGGCGGCCGCGGCAGGTTGTCGACGCCGTTCTCGTCAACGAAGTAATGCAGGCGCACGCCTTCGGCGGTGCCCGACTGCACGACGTATCTGCCGCGCAGCACCTGCCACGAGCTCAGGTCGACACGCGCGCGATCGATTTCCAGGAATGGCGGGGCATTCGGTGTGCGCGACGAAACGACGCGTACGTTGCGCAGCTCGGTTGAGAGATCGAGGAGGTTATAGCGGAACCCCTCACTCGAGAAGGTGATGTCCCGCGCGGCAAGCAGCGTCGTGACCTTGCCGAGGATGTAGCGTCGCGCTGGCGGCGTCTGCAGACCCGCAACGGCGATGATGAGCAGAAGAACGAGGGCGGCAACTCCGTAGCCCAGCCGCCGCCATATTCTCCGGCCCTTCACCGGTGATTTTGTCGAGGGCTCCGCCATGCGGGGCTCCTAAATGCAGGATCCGCACCAGCGGACGGATCAGGCGCGAACGGCCTTGCGCACCAACTCCGTCGTCGCACCGTAGACGACGTGCGAAAGAATGCTGTACGCGTGCAGTCCGAATGAGGCCTCCGCGCAGATCGCGACAGTCCGAGTGCCGGCACGATGCCTTCATCCGCAAGCGCCCAGACGGCGAGGCCGAACGGCACTCCGCCGCCGCGGCGCAAACGCGGATTGATCTCGACGGCTGCGCCGTAGAGCGCGCCGTTGAGGGCTCCAAATGCCAAATGTACGAACTCGCCGGCCAGCTGTTTCGACCGCGGCTCAGTCAGTTCCCTGCCCACCGTTGCCAGCGTCGCATTGGCCACGCGCACGGTGGCATCGTCCGAGGCATTGCCGATCGCCTGCGCCGGCTGCGGTCCGCGTCCGGTTCGGGGCAGGCCGATCGTCGCGTCATCGGCCTCTCGTCCGCCGCGAACAACTGCCGCGAGCCGCTGGAATTGATTCATGGCGAGGGACCCCGCCGCGCCGGCCGCGGCGCCGGCCAAAATGCCCGTCCATATCGATCGCTTCATGATCGATTTGAATAGCAACTATCGCGCCGCGCTAGAATCCGCTTTTGGAGGATCGATGGACGTCACGATCGTCAACCAACCTGAGCTGCGCGTGGCCGGCATCCGACACATTGGCCCCTACAGCGAGATCGGCCGCGAGTTCGGCCGCCTGGGGTACTTCCTCAACGGGCCGCCTCCGGCCGGCTCGCAGATGATCGCGCTCTATCACGATGACCCCGATACGACGCCGACGGCCAACCTCAGGAGTGATGCCGGATTGACGCTGCCCGCGGGCGCGCCGTGCCCTTCGGGTCTGATCGAACACCGCGCACCGGCTGGTAAGTACGCGCGCACGGTGCACAAGGGAGGCTATGAAGGCCTGCCGGGCGCGTGGAACGAGTTGAAGAAAGAGTGGCTGCCCGCCAACGGCTATCGCGGCTCGGCGAGTTACGAAATTTACGTCAACAATCCGACGACGACGGAACAGTCGGAGCTGTTGACGGAAATTTATCTGCGCATCGACTAGACGCTACGACTTCAGAATCTGCCGGATCGGATCCGGATTCAACTTGGTTCCGAACTTCCAGCACGTGTTGCACGATGGACAGTCGTAGTAGTGAATCGGCATCTGCGGCATCGACGCCGCTTGCGGGCGGAACGCGCCCGAGGAAATCTCGCTGTCGACGTACGCGAGCGTCGTGCCGCAGTTCGGGCACTGTGGCTCGGGTGGACGATCGGCGGGCTCGATAATCATCCGTCTCTCGGAGCGCATGTTATCCGAAAGCGCGAAAGCGTTTAAGATGCGCCCGTGGGCCTGCGCCTCGCCATCGGCCGTCTCGTCTCGTCGCCGTTGTTCACGCTGTTTTCGATCATCCCGCTCGGGATCGGCGTCGCTGTCACCACCGCGGTGTATTCCGTCGTCGCGGCGCTGATGCTCACCGACACGGGGATCAGCGATCCGGATCGAGCGGCGTTCGTCGTGACACCGCGCAGCGGGCGTATCCAGTTTGGCTCGCTTTCGGATCTCGACTTCGACGACCTCAAGCAACAGCAGCGATCGTTCGCGAGTTTCTCAGCCGCCGCGGCCGTCGCGCCCTCGGTGGCATCGACCGCGAACGCGGAGATTCTCGCCGCCGAAGCGGTCGACGGCGCGTACTTCGCGACGCTTGGCGTCGGCGCCGAGCTCGGGCGCGTGATCCAGCCATCCGACGACAATGCCGCCGGGCGCGTCGCCGTGATCAGTCACGATTTCTGGCACCGCCGCTTCGCCGGCAGCCCTGATGTGATTGGCCGTCCGCTTCGCATCAACGGACACGCGTTCGAAATCATCGGTGTTGCAGACGCGCGCTACCAGGGCTTATTCGGCAAGCTGCGGACGACGAAAATGTGGATTCCGCGCGGCAGCGAAACGCTGATCGGCACGCGCCGTCCGTCGCAGTTACCGCCGCACCAGCAGCAGCGCCTGCTGGCGGTTGGCCGGCTCGCGGCCGATCGCTCAATTGAAAGTGGCGCAGCGGAGCTGGCGACGATTGCGGCGAGGCCGCAACATTTCGCGGGTTGATCGAAGGACAGATGATGGCGATCGCGAACCATGCGTCGCTCGTCAGCACCACGATCGAGCGCGTCATCGCCACCGGCGGCGCGGCCGTGAATCGCGCCATCCTGCAGGTGATGGCCAACGTGTTTGGCGTCGATGTCTACCGGCTCGACGTCGACAACTCAGCGGCGCTCGGCGCCGCGTTGCGCGCGTATCACGCCGAACGCCGCCATGCAGGTGAACCCGTGCCGTGGCAGACCGCCGTCAGCGAATTCACGGAACCAAACCCTGGACATCGCGTGTCACCGAATCCCAGGCACGTAAAGATGTACGCCGAGCTCCGACGCGACTACGCGATGCTCGAAGCGCTGCACAAGGACCGTCAGGTTATTTGCTGACGCCGAACGTGAAGATCGTCTGGCTCTTGTAGTCCTGCCCTGGTTTGATGAGCGTCGTCGGAAAGTTCTTCTGGTTCGGCGTGTCGGGATAATGCTGCGTCTCGAGGCAGAAGCCGCCGCGGCGTCCGTATGTGCCGCCAGTCTTTCCGGTCAGCTTGCCGTCGAGGAAATTGCCCGCGTAGAACTGCATGCCAGGCTCGGTCGTGGCGACTTCAAGCGTGCGGCCTGATTTCGGGTCCACCACGCGCGCGGCACGGCGCCGCCCGCCGGCGCTGCCATTCAGCACCCAGTTGTGATCGTAGCCGTGGCCGTTCTCGATCTGCGGATGCGCCGCGTCGATGCGCGCACCGATCGCAGTGGCCTTGCGGAAGTCGAACGGCGTGCCCTCCACCGGAGCGAGCTCGCCGGTCGGGATCAATCCCGTATCAACCGGCGTGTACCGATCCGCATCGATCGTCAGCTCATGGCCGAGGATGTCGCCGCTGCCCTCGCCCGCGAGGTTGAAGTAACTGTGTTGCGTGAGATTGACGTGCGTCGCCTTGTCGGTCCGCGCCAGGTAGTCGACGATCAGCTCGTTTCGATCGTTGAGCGTGTACGACACTTCGGTCGCGAGCCGGCCCGGATAACCCTCTTCGCCATCGGCGCTCGTGTACGTGAACGTGACGCCCATCTGATCCGGCACGATCGCCGCGTCCCACACGTACTTGTCGAATCCCTTGATGCCGCCGTGCAGATGATTGGGACCGTTGTTGGTGGCCAGCTTGTATTCCGTGCCGTCGATCGTGAAGCGACCCTTCGCAATGCGATTACCGTAGCGGCCGATGATCGCGCCAAAGTACGGATGATCGGCGAGGTAGCGGTCGATCGAATTGAAACCGAGCACGATGTCGCCGATCGCGCCAACGCGATCCGGCGTCTTGATCGACGTGATGATGCCGCCGTAGGTGATGGCGCGGACTTCAACGCCGTTCCTGTTGGTGAGCGTGAACTGCTCGACCGCTCGACTGTCAACCGTGCCGAAGGCTGCACGGGCAAGAGTCATAGGCGCTGTAGGCTATCACCCTTCGCTCATTGACCGTGCGCTTCGAGGCCACGAATGGCCTCGAAGTCACACCGTCTTCAGCGTCCGGCTCGTCGGCCGCTGAATCGTTACTGTGCCTGGCACGTCGCGGCGATCATCCTGATGCTCGTCGCTTCGAGATTCGGCAGGTTGCTGTTGCCTTCCGCCGTGGTTGCGCCGGTCCGTGCGCCGCGGCCGGCGTCGGTCTCCGCGCCACGCGTGCCGGTCGTGCCGGTCGTGCCGGTCGTGCTGGTCGTGCCGGTGGTGCCGGCCGTACCGCTCGTGCTGCCCGTAGCGCTCGTCCCGCCGGTACCGCTCGTGCTTCCGGTTGATCGTCCCGCCATGCCGCCGCGAATGTCGCTGAAGGCCTCAACGCTGCCGGTCACCTCGACCTGGTGTCCGAGGTGATTCTTGAGCTCGGACTCCTTCACGGTCCCGCCCTTGATCTGATACATCGACCCGAGGCCGATCCCTGAGGTCGACGCGCCCTGCGACATCTTCACGTTGGTGAGAATGTAGTCTCCGCCCATGCCCGCGCGCTCGGTGACGCTCCCACGCCGGCCGGGCACATCTTTCTCCGCCTGCAAACAGCCGGTCACGGTCAACATCCGTTCGCTGGCGTTGCTTCCCGCTTGCGTGCCTCCAGCGCCGCGCTGTCGATCGGTCTGCGGCTGCGTGGTCTGCGGCTGCTGCGTTTGCGGCTGCTGCGTTTGCGGGGCCGGGCGCGGCTGTTGTGGTGTGGTCTGGGGGGTTGGCGTCTGCGCGTTCAGCGTCATCACACCCGCGATCGTCATCGCGGAAATCGTCGTCGTCATTCCTCGTATTGGCATTTGTCCTTACTCCTGTTTACTTGTGTTTGGGGTAATCCCTGATCGCGTTATCGATCATTGGTGCGCGCATCTCGCGGCGCACACCGGCGACGTTGCAAGGGGCCTGCCCGCGATGATGCGGGCACTCTGCTTGCAGTTCTCTCACGCAACCCGCCCGGCGGCTCCATCCACGCAACAAAGTGCGCAGCGCGTTGGCACTCCTGGGCATCGCGAGAGGTGTGTAGACATGAAAGCTCTGGTTTGGCATGGCAAGGAAGACATCCGCTGCGACACGGTGCCCGATCCCACGATCGAAGACGCCACCGACGCGATCATCAAAGTAACCAGTTGTGCCATTTGCGGATCCGACCTGCACTTGTTCCACAACTTCATGCCCGGGATGAGGAAGGGCGACGTCATGGGCCACGAGCACATGGGCGTCGTCGTCGAGGTGGGATCCGCGGTCAAGAAGTTACGAATCGGCGAGCGCGTGGTGATTCCGTTCACGATCATCTGCGGCGAATGCGAACAGTGCCGTCGGGGTTTCTACTCGGTATGCGAGCGGACCAACCGCAACCGGAAACTTGGCGACACCGTGTTTGGACACTCGACTGCCGGGCTGTTCGGCTACACGGCGCTGACCGGCGGTTATGCGGGCGGCCAGGCGGAATATCTCCGCGTGCCGTTCGCCGATGCGACGCACATCAAGGTGCCGGACAACGATCTGACGGACGAGCAACTGCTGTTCCTCGGCGATATTTTCCCGACCGGCTGGCAGGCGGCGGTGCAATGCGATATTCAGCCCACAGACACCGTCGCGGTGTGGGGATGCGGGCCGGTCGCACAGTTCGCGATTCGCAGCGCGCTGCTGCTCGGCGCCAAGCAGGTGATCGCGATCGACAACCTGCCGGATCGCCTGTCGATGGCGCGCGCCGGCGGAGCCATCACGATCAACTTCGACGAAGAGAGCGTGCTCGACCGGCTGCAGGAGCTGACGCAGGGCAAGGGCCCGGAGAAATGCATCGACGCGGTCGGCATGGAGGCACATGCCGCACGCAGCCTCGACTCGATGCTCGACAAGGCGAAGCAGATGGTGATGCTCGGCACCGATCGCCCGCACGTGCTGCGGGAAATGATGTACGTGTGCCGTCCGGCCGGTGTCCTGTCCGTGCCCGGCGTCTACGGCGGCTTCCTGGACAAGATCCCGTTCGGCGCGGCGATGAACAAGGGCCTGACGATCCGCATGGGCCAGACGCATGTGAATCGCTGGACACCCGACTTACTGCGGCGGATCGAGACCAGGCAGATCGATCCCTCGTTCGTCGTCACGCACAACGTGCCGCTCGAGCAGGGACCGCAGATGTACAAGACTTTCCGCGATAAATCGGACGGCTGCATCAAGGTCGTCCTCAAACCGAACGGCAACGGGAGGCACTGATGGCGTACGCAGCAGCAATGGACGATAAGCGGTTTCCGCACACCACCGCAGGCACGCTGGCGCAGCAGCTTGGCTGGTTCAGCATCGCGCTCGGCACGCTCGAACTGGTCGCCACTCGGCGGCTGACGCGGGCGCTCGGCATGTGGGGCCAGGAGCGCACGCTGCAAGCCTACGGCGTTCGCGAAATCGTGACTGGCATCGGCATCCTGACGTCGAAGGACCCGGCTCCGTGGGTTTGGGGACGCGTCGCCGGCGACGCGCTCGATCTCGGTACGATGGCGATGGCCTATCCAAACAATCCGAAGAAAGCCAAGCTGGCGATGGCGATTGCGAATGTTGCCGCGGTCACGGCGCTCGACGTGATCTGCGCGCAGCAATTGTCGGCGACGAAGGTGCGCCAGCAAATGCCGGTGCGCGACTACAGCGACCGTTCCGGGTTGCCGATGGGCATCAGCGCATCACGCGGCGCCGCGAGCGATGCCGAGATGACAGAGCAATTCCGGATTCCGGAACCGTTGCGGCCCTTCGACGCCACCGTCTAGTCGGTAAGGGGGGCGTCGTTGGTGCTTTGCACCCACGACGCCCCGCCCGGTTGGTGCAAAGCACCAACGACGCCCCCTATTGAGCCGCGTTGCATGCCAGCGAGATCATCTTCAACGTCGTCGCTTGAAAATCCGGCGTGTCGTCGGCGGGCTGGCCGGTGGTCCCCGGCGGCACGATCTGCCCGATCAGCTCGACGTGATGATTCAGGTGCTTCTTCAATTCGACTTCGGCAACGCCGAGGATCTGGTATTTCGTCGAGACACCAATGCCTGACACCGTGCTCGACGGCGACATCTTGACGTTGGTCAGGATGTAGTCCTCGGGCATGCCGCCGCGCGCGCGCGGATCGATGGCGGCGCCCTTGACGGCGTCGCGCTGCGTCAGGCAGCCGCTGATTGTCATGGACGGGTTCGCGGGTGTGGCCCGCGCCGTCGACTGCGTAATGGTCGGCCGCGGAGGATCCGGCGGCTGGGGCATGGTGGTGGTCTGAGGGGCCTGCGCCTGCAGCGTCACGGATGCGATAGTGGCGAGCGCGGCGGTCATCAAACGTGTGGTCATGGTCGTCACTCCAGGGCCGCTCGCGTGCAAAGCGTTTGCCGTCGCGATACTCTCGCACTCAACGCGTGATAGCACTGCTGAGGCCTCTGGTCGTCCTCGTGTTGATCAGCTGCGCCGCCACGGCCGCCTCGGCGCAGTCGCGCGATCGCGTCGGCATCGCGCTCGGCGGCGGCAGCGCGCGCGGCATCGCCCACGTCGGCGTGCTGCGCTGGCTCGAAGAACATCACGTGCCAATCGATGCCGTCGCCGGCACCAGCATGGGCGGCCTGATCGGCGGCGCTTACGCGGCCGGCATGTCGCCGGATGAAATCGAGACACTGCTGCTCGCGGTCGACTGGGATGCGATGTTCGGCGCCTCCGGCTTTCGATTCGATCACGTCCGGCGCAAGCGCGATCTCCGCGACTACACTTCACGTCTCGAATTCGGTCTGAAGCACGGCATCGCCGGCCCGCCGGCGCTCAACACCGGGCAACAGGTTGGTCTGCTGCTGTCGCGCATTGCGGCGGCGTATTACGGCGTGAAGAGTTTTGACGATCTGCCGACGCCGTTTCGATGCGTCGCCGTCGATATCCGCACCGCGACAGCGGTGGTGATCGCCGACGGCCCGCTCGCGCGCGCCATGCGGGCGACGATGGCGATGCCGTTGACGTTCCCGCCGGTCGTGATCGGCGATCAGATCCTGGTGGATGGCGGCGCGCTCGACAACCTGCCGACCGGCGTCGCGCGATCGATGGGCGCGACGAAGGTGATCGCGATCAACGTGGCCGATCTCGGCAGGAAGAACGCCATCGACGGGACGCTGCTCGGCCTCGTCGCGGAAACGATGGACGCGATGATTCGCGCCAACGGCGCCGCCAATCTTGCCGCCGCCGACGTGGCGATCACGGTGCCGCTCGACGGCTACTCGCCCAACGACTTCGCTCGCACACGCGACTTGATCCGCGCCGGATACGACGCCGCCGAAGCGGCGAAAGATCGCCTCCTTCCGCTCGCGGTCGACGAGGCGCAATGGCATTCATGGCAAACCGCGCGGCGCGATCGCACGCTGACGCGACTGCCGGTGCCGGCGTTCGTGCGCGTCGATGGCGCCGGCCCGACCGACACGGCGCGCATGCAGCGGCGGCTCGCACTCCTGCGCAATGCGGAGATCGATTTCGCGGCAATCGAGCTCGGGCTGAACGAGCTCGGCGGACTCGATCGTTTTGAAACCGTCACGTGGGCGCTCGCCGACGACAACGGGCAACCAGGTCTGGTGTTCAGCGCCCTGGAAAAAAGCCACGGCCCGCCGTTCCTGTTCCTGGGCGCGACGCTCGAGAACACGACCAGCAACGAATACCGGTTCGGCGTCGGCGCGCGGCTGCTGGCCTTCGACGTGCTCGGATCGGGCACCGAGCTGCGCGTCGATGGCGCGCTCGGATCCGAACCCGGCATCGCGGCGTCGTGGTATCGACCGGTTGGCAGCACGCCGTTTTTCATCGAGCCGCTCGTCGGTGCCCGCACGCGGCGGCTCAGCATCATCGAAGACTCGACGATCATTGCCGACTACGGACGGAGACGGCTCGTCGCCGGCCTCGATCTCGGATTCAATCCCGGCCGGTTGAGCGAGATCCGCATTGGCGCGCGAATGGGACGAAGCGACGCGCGCGTGCGCATCGGCGACTCACGGTTACCGGAGATCAGCGGCCCGGAGTCGTCGCTGGTCGCCACCTGGACCTACGACGGCCAGGACGATCCGTTGCTGCCCTCGCGCGGCGCGCACATCGTGACCACCGCGACGCACATCCTGCGCGCGCCGGATGTTTCAGGCGCGAACCTGCGCAGCGGCGAGAATGTCACGATGGCCGAAGCGTCGGCGACCTGGTTCCGATCGATCGCGCGCGATCGCACGCGGCGCATCTTTGCCGTCGGCGGTGTCGGCCGCACGCTCGCCGGCACGCCGATCGTCCTCGATCAATTTGCGCTCGGCGGGCCCGCGCGCATGACCGCGTTCGGCATCGGCGAAGCGCGCGGCGATCACTATGCGTACGCCGGCGCGGGCTACCTGCACCGCATGTTCCGCCTGCCCGATTTCCTCGGCCGTTCGATCTTCGTTGGCGGCTGGACCGAAGCGGGCAGCGCCTGGCAGAAGGGGCGGGACGCGAATATCACCGTCCATGGCAGCGCCGGCGTCATTGCCGACACGCTCCTCGGGCCGATCTTCGCGGGGATGAGCGCCGGAATCGACGGGGAATCTCGCTTTTATATCGGAATCGGCCGAATCTTTGGCCCTTCGACGTGGCCGAGGGCCGCCCCGAGCGCAGTCGAGGGGCGGTAAACGACTCGCCTATCCCAACCAGTAAGACGCCTGTAGTGTCTAATCCTCCGGTCTAATGCGCTCGATTCCCCTGACAGTTTTCATCGTGCTGGCGGTCGCCGCATCAGCTGGCGCCCAGACGACGCGCGACGCGCGCGCCATCGTGACGGTGGTCGACGTGACCGGCGCAATCCTCCCCGGCGCCACGGTAGTGGTGACGCCGCGCGATCCGGCGGGCGCCGTGGGCATCACGCTCAACGCGAACGACGCCGGTGTGGCCACGCTGCCCGGCCTCAAGCCCGGTCGTTACAACATCAAGGCGGAATTCTCGGGCTTTGATGCGTACGAAATCGAGGACGTGCGGCTGCGCGCCGGCGACAACAAGCAGCAGATCGAGCTCGAGCTGACCGCGTTCACCGACACCGTTGAAGTCGGACAGGATCCGCAGGCCGCCGCGGCCGATCCCAACAACACGCTGTCGACGACGTTGACGGATGACGAGATCAATGCGCTGTCGGACGACCCGAATGAGCTGATGCGTCAGCTCGTGGAAATGGCGGGCGGCGCCGCGCGGGTGCGCGTCGACGGCTTCAACAGCGGGCAGCTGCCGTCGCGCGACGTCATTCGATCGATCCGCATCGTCCGGGACACGTTTCCTGCCGAGAATCATTCGGCTGACAACGACGGCATCGACATCGTCACGCAGGCGGGGCTCGGCCCGATCCGCGGCGGCTTCTCGACGCGCGTGCGCGACAGCATCCTCGGCGGCCGCAATCCGTTCGTCGACATCAAGGCGCCGGAGCGCACGCAGAACCTCGACGTCAACATCGGCGGCGCGATCGTGCCGAACAAGAGCTCGTTCTCGATCTTCATGAGCGCGCGCAAGCAGTTCGACACGCCGATCGCCACCTACACGAGCCAGGCGGGCAAGACCTCCACGCTGCTCGGCCGGCGTCCCAACGACGGCTGGAACGTCAACGGGATGTTCGACTACAACCTGACGACGGCGCACGTCCTGCGTCTCGGTTACTCCCAGAACTATTCGTCGCGCAGCAATCTCGGCATTGGCGGATTCGATCTCGCCGAGCGCGCCTATGCGAACGAGACGTGGGGCAACCAGCTCCGCATGCACGAAGCAGGGCCGGTCGGCAAGAACGCGTTCCTGAATACGCGTCTGCAGCTGCGCCTGTATCGCACCGATTCCACGTCGCAGCTCGAAGCGCCGACCATTCGCATCCTCGACGGGTCCACGCGCGGCGGCGCGCAGGTCACCGGCGGCGTCAATCAGAAGGACCTCGAGCTGTCGTCGGATCTGAACTACGTGCGCGGCATCCACACCATGCGCACCGGCATCCAGCTCGAGGGCCGGCACTATCGCACGGACAGCGCGTCGAATTATCTCGGCACCTACATCTTCTCGAGCAACGACGATTTCGCGATCGGCAGGGCGCGCAACTACACGCGGCGCATCGGCGATCCGCTGATCTCGTTCGCGCAGCTCGAAGCGGCGGTCTACGCGCAGGACGATCTGCGGCTGCGCCGGAACCTGACCTTCAGCCCCGGACTACGTTACGAGCTGCAGACGCACGTCAACGATCTGACCGGCGTTGGCCCGCGCCTTGGCCTGACGTGGGCGCCCGGCAGGAACGGCCGCACCACCATCCGCGCGAGCTCCGGCATTTTCTACAACTGGCTCGGCTCGAACGTCTACGAGCAGACGCTGCGCGTCAACGGCGTCCGCCAGCAGGAGCTCAACATCGTCAACCCGGCGTATCCCGATCCGGGCGGCGTGGCGACGATCAGTGCCGGCAACAAGTACCTGCTCGGCGATCTGAAGATGGAGCGTATCCATCGCTACAGCGCGGCGGTCGATCGCAACTTCTCGACGAAGCTGCGCGGCAGCCTGACCTTCGCGATGGCCCGCTACGGCAACATGCTGCGCGGCGTCAACCGCAACGCGCCGGTCAACGGCGTGCGGCCGGATCCGGCGTTCGCGAACGTGATCGAGGTCGTGCCCGATGCCTCGTCGCAGACCTACGATCTGGTGCCCGACGTCAGCGTCAACGTCGCCGGCGGCATCCGCAACGCCGACCAGGCGAAGTGGAACCCGAAGCGGACGGTGATCCGTTTCAACTACCGCCATCGCCGCGCCTATAACAACACCGACGGCGCGTTCAGCGTGTCGCCGAGCGGCTCGCTCGACGATCAGTGGGCGCCGGCCGGCGGCGATACGCGCCATCGCCTGCGCGGCTCGGTCTCGACGCAGGCGCTGCGCAATCTCAACGCGCAAGTGAGCTGGGACGCCAACAGCGGCGCGCCGTACACGATCACCACCGGCACCGACGACAACGGCGATTCGATCTTCAACGATCGGCCGCTGGCGACGCCTCGCAACAGCGCCAGGCTGCCGTGGCGATCGACCTTCTCCGCGAACCTGTCGTACACGATCCCGATCGGCAGCGCGCCCGCTCCGGAAGGTGGGCGCCCCGGCGCCGGCGGCCGGCCCGGCCCTGGC
>JAIEMQ010000025.1 GCA_019752015.1 Cyanobacteriota bacterium
AGGCGAGGTCCGCGCCGCGATCGCAGGGCGACTCACGGCAGCCGCCGAGCCGCCAACGCGCTTATTTTGGGCCTAGCGCGAGCAGGACCAGCAAGACTGATCCCATTGGCCCCATATCAACGAACAACAGTTTGAACATGTGGCCGATCGGGCTCATGTTTGAATCCTAACGTTGGTCACTTATCGGTTCGATCACTTTTTGCAACGCAGCCCCTCGCATGGTGGTGTGCGACCTTCAGCGCTCATTCATCGTACGTGATTGAAAGTTCATCTCGTCGCCCTTCGCGTCTTCGAACCCTCTTGTCGGATCTGAGCCTTCTGCGCCTTCTGTGGCCCTGGTGATCCGCGGCTTCTGGTCTTGTGTGGCCCTGGTGTCTTGAAGTCTGTTACCGTATCCCCATGGGAACTCGGCGGCTTGCGTCGACGCTGATTGCCGCGCTCGGTGTCATCGGGGTCACAATCGCCATCGCCCACGCGCAGCAGATCTGGGCGGGGGGCTACGGGCGGATGCCGCCGCGCTTTCCCACCAAGCAAACGTTTTCCGGCGGCTTCAACTTCTGCCGCCTGATGTTCGGCAGCGATCATCGCGAGAAGCAGGGCTGGGGCACCGACTATCCCGGCGCCGACATCAACTTCAGCATCCGCATCTCGGAGCTGACCAAGATCACCGTGACGATGCGCGATGGCTATAACGAAGAGCCCGAGCCCGACGCCGTCGTCGTCCGCGCCACGGATGATGCGCTGTTTCAGTGCCCGTTCATCCTGATGGAGGACGCCGGCACCGTGCGCTTCAGCGCGATCGAAGTCCAGCGCCTGCACGATTACCTCGTGAAGGGCGGCTTCCTGCTCGCCTCCGATTATCACGGCAGCTACGGCCGCGAGCAGTTCGATGAAGAGATCGGCCGCGTGCTGCCGCGATCGCTGTATCCGATCGTCGACATCACCCCGCCGCATCCGCATCCGATCTGGAGCACGATGTTCAAGGTCACGACGCTCCCGCAGATGGCGTCGATCAACACCTGGCGCCGCACCGGCGATGTGATCGAGCGCTGGAATGAAGACGGCTCGCCGCCGTCGGCGCGCGGTATTGCCGACGAGCAGGGCCGGTTGATGGTGCTGATGGTCCACAACACTGATCTGCCCGATCCGTGGGAGCGCGAAGGCGAGGACAAGGACTACTTCTACCGTTTCTCGCCCGACGCCTATGCCGCCGGCATCGACATCCTGCTCTACTCGATGACGCACTGATGACGATCCTCGGCATGAGGGATCAAAACGGCCGCAGGTTGATTGCCAGGGCCACCAAGGGCGCAGAAGGCTCAGACAATTATTGTTTCTGCGCGGACTGCGCTCCGGGCGGTTCGACGAACGGATCGAGTGGGATGCGATCGTAAGTGACGTCGAGCACCTCGAGGTGTTCCGTGCCGCCTGGCGCGTGAAGAATCGCTTGCTCGCCCGCCGCCTTCTTCATCAACGCGCGCGCCAGCGGTGACACCCAGCTGATGTAGTGGCGATCGAGATCGACTTCGTCGGCGCCGACGATGCTCACCACGCGCTCGGTGCCGGCGGCATTCGTGAACGTCACGGTGGCGCCGAAGAACACGCGCGCCGCCGCCTGCCCCGATCGCTTCGCTTCCGGATCGACGACTTCCGCGGCATCAATACGCTTCGAGAGAAAGCGGATCCGCCGATCGATCTCGCGCAGACGCCGCTTGCTGTATTGATAGTCGGCGTTCTCGCTGCGATCGCCGTTGCCCGCCGCCCACGCCACGACCTGCGTGACGGCCGGACGCTCCTTGTTCAGCAGGAACTTGTGCTCGTCCTTCAGCCGCTGCAGGCCGCTCGGCGTGATGTAGTTCTTGAGTCGCGGGCCGGTATCCGGCTTTGGATGCCGCGTGAATCCCTTGCGCATGCGACGGCCTATCTCTGGTAGGCCACTTTGCCGCCGACGATCGTATAGACGGCGACGGTCGACGGAATCTGATCCTCGGGAATCGTCATGATGTCCTGCGACAGCACCGTGATGTCGGCGAGCTTGCCGGCCGCGAGCGATCCTTTGAGCGATTCTTCTTTCGCCGCATAGGCGCCATTCCACGTGTACGACTTCAACGCTTCGGCGCGAGACATTTTCTGATCGCCGTAAAACACCGCGCCGTCCCTGGTCTTGCGCGTGATGGTCGCGTAGAAGTTCGCCATCGGATCGATGCGCTCCACCGGCACGTCGGTGCCGTTGGCGATGATCGCGCCGCTCTTCATCAGCGTTCGCCACGGATACGCGCCTTCTGCGGCGCGCCTCGCGCCGAGACGCGCGATCACGTACGGCGCATCCGAGGTCGCGTGAATGCCCTGCATCGCCGGAATGACGCCGAGCTGACCGAAGCGCGGGATGTCGGCGGCGCTGATGTGCTGCGCGTGCTCGATGCGCCAGCGGAGATCCTGCCGCGCGCCCGCCGTCTTGTAGGCGCGCTCATAGACGTTGAGCACCTCGCGGTTGGCGCGATCGCCGATCGCGTGCACGCACAGCTGCACCCCGGTCTCGAGGGCCAGGCGCGAAATCTCCGCGATGCTCTCCATCGGCGTCGTCGGCAAACCGACGCTTGATGGCGAGTCGCTATACGGCTCGAGCATCCACGCGCCGCGCGAGCCCAGCGCGCCATCCGCCACCATCTTGATCGACGCGATCGTCAGGTGATGGTCGTTGAGGCCGACGGCCTTGTACTTCGCGACGTTGGCGCGCAGGTTGTCGACGCTGTCACGCATCATCACGAACAGGCGGATGCCGAGCTTGCCGTCGGCCGCGAAGTTCTTGATGGTGTCGATGCTGGCGAAGGATTCGCCGGCATCGTGAAACGACGTGACGCCTTTCTCGAGGCTGGCCTGGACGGCGAGCTCGAGTTGCCGATACGCATCGGCATCGCGCTCGGCGGCGGTCTTGGTCTGGCGCCACTGCTGGAGGGCGCGGCCGGCGAGACCGGACGCGGTTTCGCGCAGCAATCCGATCGGCCGGCCGCTCGCGTCCTTCAGAATCTCCCCGCCCGCCGGATTGACGGTCGTTCGCGTGATGTTGGAGAGCTCCATCGCCTTGGCGTTGACGAACGACGCGTGCCCGCTCGCGTGCGTCAGCAGCACCGGATTGTTGGGCGAGACCTTGCTCAACTCATCGTGAAAGGGAAAGCCTTCGACGTTCGGCTTCGGCACGCTGCTCCACTTTTCCTGGTGCCAGCCGCGGCCGAGGATCCATTCGCCGGGCTTTGCCTGCGTCGCGGCGGCCGCGACCATCGAGACGATCTCGTTCCAGTCCTTGACGTCCATCAGATCGAGCGTCAGCTTCGATTGGCCGAACCCCATGAAGTGGCCGTGGCTCTCGATCAAACCTGGAATCGCGAGCTGGCCCTTGAGATCGATGACCTGCGTCGATGGGCCGACATACTGCTGGATCGACTGGTTGGTGCCGACGGCGACGATGCGATCGCCGCGCACGGCGATTGCCTGTGCCTCAGGTATCGCGGCGTCGACGGTCACGATCTTGCCGTTGCGGAGCACGAGCGTCGCAGGCGCCGCGGGCGTCTGCGCAAGAACAGCGGTGGACAACAACAGGGCGGCGGAGATGTATTTCATCGCGCTCAAATCATATCTCCGCTCCGTCTCCCAGGGCCGCAGATGGCGCAGGGGTCTGTGCTTTGTTCGGCCGTGGCTTTCTAAACAGACTTGCGAATTTCCTCGACGGCTCGCAAGGCCAGCGCCGCTATTGTCAGCGTTGGATTCGATGCCGCCCCTGTTGGAAACACGCCGCTGCCGAGGAGGAACAGGTTCGGATGATCGTGCGCGCGCTGATCGGGGTTCACGACGGACTGCTTTGGGTCGGTGCCCATTCGATAGGTGCCCATCACGTGCCCTGACGCCACGTAGCCGGGCGCCTCGTGCGTTTCCGTCGCTCTCATCGCCGCGAAGACCTCGCGCGCGATTCTGCGGCCGTGTTCGAGTGCGCGCTTCGAATAGCCGTCAATCCGATACGTGATGCGCGGCCTCGGCACGCCAATGGCGTCGCGCTGATCGAAATCGGGCACGATCCGATTCGCCGGCGATGGCAACTGCTCTACCATCGGCGTCAGCGTGATCTGCCGTGAGCTGTGATCGGCAATCGCGCGATCGAGGTCGGCGCCTCGGAGGCCGCGGCGACTCAGTGCGCGCGCAGTGGACTCGGGCGCGCCCGCCGGCCACGCCCAGCCGCGATTGTCGACTTGAATCCTGAACGACGCGTGATCGCGCCGCCAGTCGCCGGCGCGCGTGTGTTCGATGCCGGCGGTGGACATCGGTCCGCGAAACATACCGAGCGGCTCGCCGGCAAGCGCCCAGTTCAGTTGCGACGGATGATCCATCAGGTTGCGGCCGACGTGATCGCTCGAGTTGGCGACACCGGATGGCAGGCGCTCGGTCCGCGACTGCAGCAACAGCTTTGGCGTTTCAATGCCGTGCGCGGCGATGACGAAGACTCTCGCGGTCGCGCGATCCTCCGTCCGGTCCGGCCGCGTGACGACGAGGCCGCTGATGCGGCCGTCCGCCGCGACGTCGACGCGCGTCACCACGGCGTCCGCCACGACTTGCGCTCCCGCACGCTCGGCCTGTGAGACGTGCGAAGTCGCGTCGTACTTCGCCTGCACCGGACAAATCGGGATGCAGCTGGCGCTGCCGCAGCACGCCGGCCGGTTGTCGTAGCGTTGTGAATTTCTCGCTTGCGGCGTCGCCACGACTCGATAGGGCGTGCCGTGCAGCGCGGCGATCGTTCGTTGATCTGAATAGCTGAGCGGAATCATCGGCATCGCGTACGGCTGGCTGCGCGGCGCCTGGAGTTCCGCCTCAGGATCGCCGGCGACGCCCAGCTCGCGCTCAGCCTCGCCATACCACGGCTCGAGATCGCCGTACGAGATCGGCCAGTCGACCGCGATGCCGAATTTTGATCGCAGGCGAAAATCATCCGGCACGAATCGCAGCGTGGTGCCAAGCCAGTGCCACGTGGTCCCGCCGACTTGGCGCAGGTACGCGCTCGCGAATGTGTCGGGGCCGTTCTGCAGGAAATAGCGATCCGGGTTGTCGCTCACCGGGTGCGGCGCATGCGGCATGTCCGGATACGGCGATTCGGGAACCTTGATCAACGCACGCCGATACTGCGCGAGCGCCGCAGTCCGCTGCACGCGCGGCCCGGCCTCGAGGACAACCACCTTCACGCCGGCGCGCGCCAGCCTGCAGGCGACCAGGCTTCCCGCAACTCCGGAGCCGACGATGACGACATCCGCGGACCAGGGCATCGATCAGACGCGGTCTTGCGGCGGCTGCGACCAGGCGCCGAACGGAGCGGCGCACGTGCCGGGCGCGGGCATGCGCATCGCGTTCCACATCAATGCGCCGCTATGAGTTGCGAGGCGAGGTTTGCCGTCCACTTCATAGACGCCCGTGTACCACCACTCGATGATCGTTCGCGACAGTGCCGCCTGTTCGGCTGTCGGATTGCCGTTGCTTTGCACCAGGTAGGCGAGCGTCACTGCGCTATCGGCGTCGGCGAGCAAGGCGGTCAGATAGAGGTGCGCGACTTCCGTATCGAGCTTCGAACGTCCAAGCAATCGTTGTGACAGCTCGATGAACTCAGCCAGCGACACCGGCGCCATGGCGCGAAGGCGCGCGGAGGACGCGAGCAGCACCGCGCCGCCCAATAACGCACGCCGGGTCAAGCTCGCCATGATGCGGGGATTCTACCTGAAACAATCCGTCCGAGAGCGCCGTCTCTTCAACAACAGCGCGGGCAGGTCTGAAGACCTGCCGGTACATATTTCCATGTGGACACTCTGGCAGGATCTTTGCTACTCCGCTCGCCTTCTCGTCAAGCACCCCGGCTTCAGCCTCACGGCCGTGGTCGTGCTGATGCTCGGCATCGGCGTCAACGCCGGCATCTTCGGCATCATCAACGGCCTGCTGATCCGGCCGCTGGCCGGCGCCGACGCGCCGGGTGAAATTGTCGGCCTGTACAGCAAGGACCGCACGACCGAGCGCGGCTATCGCGGGTTTTCTTATGGCGGATTCGTCGACGTGCGCGATGCGGGCGGGCCGTTTGCGCGCCTCGCCGCCCACAACGTGGCGCTCGCCGGCGTCACCGAAAACAACGGCACGCGCCAGACCTTCGTCGACATGGTCAGCAGCGGATACTTCGAAACGCTCGGCGTGCAGCCGGTCTACGGCCGCGACTTCACGCTCGAGGAGGAGCGTCCAGGAACCGCGGCGCGATCCGTGATCGTCAGCTACAAGAGCTGGGAGCGATCCGGTTTCGATCGCGACATTCTCAAGCGGACGGTCCGCCTCAACGGCCAGGACTTTGCCGTCGTCGGCGTGGCGCCCGAGCGCTTCACCGGCACGACCGCGATGATCGGCATGGAGTTGTTCGTGCCGCTCGGCGTGCACGACGCCATTCAAAACGATTTCGATTCCGACGCGCGCTTCGGGATTGCCGATCGCCGCGCGAAGCCGCTGATCGCGATTGGCCGATTGAAGCCGGGAGTCACGCAGGAGCAGGCCAACGCGCAACTGACGGTGATCGCCGCCGCGCACGAGCAGGCGTATCCCGACGACAACAAGAACCAGGATCTCGTGGTACGGACGCTCGGCCGGATGGGCATCAGCACGAGCCCGCAGGACGACACGCAGTTGTGGGTGCCGATGTCGATGCTGCAGGGACTCGCGGCCGCGGTGCTGCTGACCTCGTGCCTGAACCTCGCCAACATGATGATGGCCTTCGGGGCCGCGCGACAGAAAGAGATCGCGATCCGCCTCGCGGTCGGAGGGGCGCGGTCCCGCATCGTGCGACAGCTCCTCGTTCAGGGGTTGCTGCTCTCGCTGGCCGGCGGTGCGCTCGGACTCGTCATTGCGACCTGGGCGGCGGGACTGCTGGCCGCGTCGATGTCGAGCGTGTTCCCGATCTCGCTCGCGCTCGATCTGCGTCCCGATGCCACGGTGCTTGTGGCGACGTTGATCTTCTGCACGCTCGCGACAATCGCGTTCGGGCTGTTGCCGGCGCTGCGACTGTCGCGGCCGGATTTGCTGACGTCGCTGAAGGATCAGGCCGGAGAGATCAGCGGCAGGATCGCCGGACGCACCACGGTGCGCGGCGCGCTGGTCACGGCGCAGCTCGCGCTGTCGCTCGCGTTGCTGGTCCTCAGCGGATTGTTCGTGCGCGGCGCGGCAGCCGGCGCGTCGGCCGATCCCGGATTCAATCTTGATCCGCTGGTCGTCGCGCAGATCGAGCCGAAGCTTGGCGGCTACGACACCGCGCGGGGACGGGACGTCCACCGGACCATTCTCGAGCGGTTGCGTTCGACGCCCGGCATCGAGTCGGTCGCCGAGACCTCGGCGCTGCCGTTCGGCGATTATTCGTTCGGCGCCGCCGTGCAGCGTGAAGGGCCGCGGCTGAAAAACGAGGATCCCGAGGCGGCCGGCAAGATCGTTCAGGCGCAGTCCTACACAGTCACGTCGGATTACTTCAGGACGATCGGCCTGCCGATGCTGCGCGGACGCGAGTTCACCGCCGCTGAAGAAGCCGGCGCCGGCGGCACCGCGCCGGTGATCATCGACGCCGGGTTGGCGGCGCGCCTGTTCGTCGACGAGGACCCGATCGGCCAGCTGCTGCAGTTCGGTGCCGACTCGGGCACCGCCGATTCGAAGCCGATGCTGATCGTCGGAGTGGCGCCGGGCATCCGGCATAATCTGTTCGAGAACCGGCCTCAGCCACACGTCTACACAGTGTCGAGCGCCAGCGAATCGACGCGGATGTTCGTGTTGGCGCGCGCCGCCTCACAGGACGCCGACGGCATGGTCGCCACGGTTCGCGAGCAACTCCGGGCGGCGGATCCGGACCTGCCCGTCATGTTCGTGAAAAGTTTCCGATCGCGGCACGAAGGCAGCGCCCAGGTGTGGATCCTGCGGGCGGCGGCGAAGATGTTCCTCACGCTCGGGCTCGCCGCGGCATTTGTCGCGGTGATCGGCCTCTACGGCGTGCGCAGCTACCTGGTCGCGCGGCGCACGCGCGAATTCGGCGTGCGGATGGCGGTCGGCGCATCACCGGTCGACGTCCTGCGCCTGGTGTTGCGCGAAGCGCTGACCACTACCACGGCCGGCCTGGCGATTGGCTCGGCGCTCGGGGTGATGCTCGGCTGGGGATTGAGCTTCGTGATTTATCAGGTCAGCCCGTACGATCCGATTACGCTTGCCGGATCGACGGGCTTACTGGCGATCGCGTCAATCATGGCGTCGCTGATTCCGGCGCGACGGGCCGCCAACGTCTTGCCAATGACGGCCCTTCGGAACGATTAGCGCTGTTGCGGCGCCGACGTTGTCGTCGGCTGATCGAGCCTGGCCGGCTTCTTGAGATGGAAGCCGGCGACGTCCTGATAGGCCTTCGCGAGCGCGATGATTTCGAGCTCGCGGTACGGCTGCGCGTAGATCACGGCGTTCGTCGGCTGGCCGTTCTCGGCAAAACCGTTCGGCAGATTGATCGCCGGATACCCCGCGAGATTCGCGTAACCAAAGTGCCGCTGCGCCGGCGGCTGCGGACGATCCGGATTCGGTCCGCCACCGCGTCCGCCTTCCGGCGCTGAACCTGGCGGACGCGAGGGCGTGCCGCCGGTGTTGTTGGAGCCGACCACGTAGACGTCCACGTGCGCCGTTGCCTTCTGCAGCTCCATCATCATCATCATGCGCGCGCGCTGCTGCTGCAGATAGATCGGCGCCGGCAGCAGGTAGCCGGTGGTCTGGTTGCCGCCGCGCGTCCCCTTCATGCGCCCGGCGCGCGCGTGCTCTTCGAAGTACGCGGTGCGCTCGACGCCGAAGCTGCCGGTGCTGGTCGTGAAGTTCGGCACGGTCACCGGAATGAACTGCGTCACGCCAAGCGACTTGAGCGTCGCGAGCATCTTCTCGGCGTTGGCCTTCGCCGCCGCGTTGGTGATCTCGTCGAACGACTCCTGGATGATGCCGACCTTCAGCGTCCTGATGTTGAAGTTCGCGTTCCAGTGGAACGGCACATCCGTCACGCTCATGTCGCGGCCGTCGGGCTTGCTGATCGCCTGCATGACGATCGCCGTGTCTTCCGCGTAGCGGCAGATCGGGCCGAGCCGATCCTGCGTCCATGACAGCGCCATCACACCGTAGCGGCTGACGCGGCCGAACGTCGGGCGCAGCCCCGCGAGACCGCACCGCGCCGACGGGCTGAGAATCGAGCCGCTGGTTTCACTGCCGATGCCGAAAGCGACGCAACCCGCCGCGGTCGCCGATGATGGGCCCGCGGACGAACCGCTCGATCCGGTGACGGGATCCCACGGGCTCTTGGTCTGTCCGCCAAACCAGTTGTCGCCGCCGGCAAGCTCGCCGGTCGTGACCTTCGCGATCAGCACGGCGCCCGCATCGCGCAGCTGCTCAACGACCGTCGCGTCGTAATCGAGCACCTGCTCCTTGAACGGCGCCGATCCCCACGTCGTTGGAAACCCCTTCACCGAGATGATGTCCTTCGCGCCCCACGGAATGCCGTGCAGCGGCCCGCGGTACTTGCCCGCCGCGATTTCCGCGTCAGCGCGCTTTGCTTCGGCGCGCCCGTAGTCGTCGAGGAAGGTCACGACGTTGTTGAGCACGGGGTTGTACCGATGCAGCCGCGCGAGATACATCTCGGTCAGCTCCAGCGACGTGACCTGTCGCGTGCGCACGAGCTCGGCGAGGTGTCGAACCGGCCAGAACGCGACGTCCTCGAGATTCGCCGGACGCTTCACCGACGGCGCCGCGCTCAGTCGCCACGGCTGCCTGGTCTTGTTCACCGTCATGCCCGGCGTCACCGGGCTGAAGTGGAACGGCGGCGAGACGTCAGGCGGAATGTGAAGCTTACGCAGCTCTTCGTAGCCGTTCAGGCTGCGATTCGCGCTCTCGACGAGATTGTTCTTCTCGTCTTCCGGGACCTCGATGCCCGACAGCTTCAGCGCCTCGTCGATCATCGGCAGCGTGATCTTCTGCGCGCCGGCGTCCTGCATGCGCGCCCACAGCACGCCCGGCACCAGCGTCGAGCCGAGGCCCGCGCCCGCCAACGTCGCCATGAACCGCCGCCGCGTCTGATCGACTTGTCCGCCGTAGCCTTGGCGAAGGTGGAGGTTCTTCATGCGGGGAAATATCGCATAAAATTGACGCTCTTTGCGCAATCGACTCACCGAAGCCGGGGCGCGCATCGCGGTCGCCCTCACCCACCGCAATTTCCGGCTGTTGTGGCTCGGCGCGCTCACCTCCAGCATCGGCACGTGGATGCAGAAAGTCGCGCAGGCGTGGCTGATCGTCACGCTGACCGAGTCGAATTCCGCGTTCTACCTCGGCCTCGACAGTTTCGCGGGCGAGCTGCCGATCCTG
Source organism: Cyanobacteriota bacterium (assembly GCA_019752015.1). Lineage (GTDB taxonomy): Bacteria > Acidobacteriota > Vicinamibacteria > Vicinamibacterales > UBA2999 > 12-FULL-67-14b. The sequence continues at coordinate 10,423 of JAIEMQ010000025.1, forward strand.
CTGTTCACGCTGCTCGGCGGCGTCGTGGCCGATCGCCGCGATCGCCGGCACCTGATGCTGTCGTCGCAGACGGTGCAGATGATCGTCGCCTTCATCCTCGCGGGGCTGGTGGCCAGCGGGGTGATCACGGTCTGGATGGTGATCACGCTGTCGTTCATTTCGGGTTGCGGCCAGGCGTTTGGCGGACCGGCGTACCAATCGCTGATACCGACGCTGGTCGGCAAGGATCACCTGCCGAACGCCGTCGCGCTCAACTCGATCCAGTTCAACCTCGCGCGTGTCATCGGTCCGGTCGTCGCCGGTGTCGCGCTCGCATCGCTCGGCATGGTGTGGTGCTTTGGCTTGAACGGCATCTCGTTCCTGTTCGTGATCGCCGCGATCCTGGCGCTGCGCGACGTGCACGTCCCGCCAACCGCCACGGAAAGCATCGTCGCCCAGATGAAAGGCGGGCTGCGCTACGTCAAGAATTCACGCAACCTGATCGCGGTGATGTCGATCGGCTTCATCGTTGCGTTTCTCGGCTTTCCAATCCTGACGTTCCTGCCGGTCATCACCAGGGATGTGTTCCAACGTGATGTCGATTTCTATTCCCGGCTGATGACGTTCGCGGGCGCCGGCGCGGTCTCGGGCGCACTGGTCGTCGCCTACATCGGCAAGCATCAACACATCGGGAGAGTGCTGCTGATCTGCCTCGCGTTGTTCGGGACCGCGACGGCGCTGTTCTCGTTCTCGCGCACGCCCTGGCTGAGCGAGATCATTCTCTTCATCGCCGGCTCATTGCTGGTGATGTGTACGTCGCTGACGACGTCGCTGGCGCAGTTGCTGGCGCCGGCGGAGCTGCGAGGGCGCGTCGTCAGCATCTATATGCTCGCATTCAGAGGCGGGTCACCGCTCGGTGGTCTCGCCAGCGGCTGGCTGGTGACGCAAGTCGGATCGGCGCCGAAGGTGTTGCTGGTGAACGGCATCACCCTCTCGATCGTCGCGATCTTCTTTTTGATTCGCGGCCACGGCCTCAAAGACGTTTAGAGCGAGTCGAGAAACGCCAGCAGCGCGCGCCGCATCGGCTCGCTCGCGCGGTTGAAGCGCTCGACGACTCCGGCCGCTTCTCCACCGTGACGACGAATGGCTTCAGCGGGCGTGGCGGCGCTGCCGTCGTGCAACAAGGGCCGACGGAAGCGAAGACCCCACAATGCGGGCGTACGAATCTCGTCGGGTTCGGCAGCGCCTTGCTCAATGCCGTCACCGGTGCCGAGCTCGTGCAGCAGTAAGTCCGCGAACAGCGCGAGCGGCTTGCGATTGAGCGCGGCGGACGGATTCGCGCCCGTCATCAACACCGGCGTGTGGCATGAGGTGCACCCGACTTCGGCAAAGACCTGCTCCCCGACGCGCACTTCGTCGGTGATCGTGCCGCGCGGCGGCGGCGCGAGAAACTTCATGAACGCTTCGAAGTTGTCGATGGCGCGTTTGCCGGTGCGTGGATCGACGAGGTCCTCCGGATCTTTCACGCGATCGCATTCACGCAGCCGCGCCGCGGCGACGCCGCCGTGCGGTTCTTCGGGAAACACGTCGTTGGTGATGCCCATCTCGTTCGTGTAGGCATCACCGGAGAACGTCAGCAGCGTCGCGATCTGCGCTTTCCATCCGAACCGGCCGACGCGGCGCACGCCGGTGGCCTTGTCGACCACCACGGCTGCTCGGCCGCTGATCCCGTCGCGATCGCGATCGAAGGGATCTTCGAGCGCGAGCAGCGTCTCGTCGGGAACCGCTTCGAGGAGACCCGAGCCGAACACCGGAATCGGGGCGCGTCGGGCGACCACGTTGGCCTCCGCCGGAATCACGGCCTGGCAGCGGTGATCGGGCAGCGAAAACATCTGGAACAACGTGGTGCCGCCGACCGTTCGAAACTTGCCGGTCTCGTCGCGGTAGCCGCCGCGCAGCTCCGTCATGGGACTGCCGCCGCCGATCGCCGGCACGTTGTGACAGACCGCGCAGCCGGTGCCGTTGAACAGCGGACCCAACCCTCCTTCGGCGACCTCGATTTCGCGGAAGTCTTCGAGACCGCGGCGGAACTCCTGGAACTCCGCCGGCGTGATGCCGGGCAACGGATCGCCGGCGACGGGCTGCGACTGGGCGATGATGCGGACCGTCGTCAGCGCCCACAGCGACGCGGCCGCGCCGAGTGCGAACGGCGCCTTCATTTGACCACCAGCGTCGCGCGCATCGCGGTGTGGCCGGCGCCGCAGGGCCGCGAGCACTCGATCACGAACCGGCCGGCGGTGTCAGCGACGTACTTCACGACCGTCTCGCCGCGGCGGCGCTTCGGAATTTCAGCATTCACGTCGGTGCCGATGATGCGGAAACCATGATCGGTGTCGTCGCTCGTGAGATGAAATTCGATCGTCGTGCCTTGTTCGACGACGATTTCCGACGGCGTGAAGGCAAAGCGCTCAGCGGAAACGCGAATGACTCGTGGGGCTTGGGGCTTGGGACTTGGGGCTTGGGGCATGCCAAGCAGCAACAACGAAATAATCAGCAGCTTCATCATTTCTAAAACCACCACCCCACACCGAAGTTGAGCCGCCACGGACCTTGGATGCCTTCGCTCTTGTTGCGTTCGCGGGAGACATCGAACTTGAAGGCGACATCCGGATCCGGAAAATACGTGGCGCCGATCACCATCGCGGAGCGTTGCAGCTCCTGGATCGGCAGAAAGCCCGCGGGCATCTTGTTCTGCGTGTCGAAGAGCTCGTAGCGCGCGAACGCCACGACTTCGTCCGCCCAGCGCTCGGGCGAGACGCGCGTCGCGACTTCGCCGTAGGCGCCGAGCAGACGGCTCGCGATGTTCGGACTGTTGCCCGACTGCAGTTGCAACGCGCGATTGAGATCGCCCGCGCCGCCGATGTTGACGGCCACCCACTGGCCGCGCAGCTCATGCCGGCCGCGGCGGTACCGCGCATCGAGCGATCCGACCGTCACGGTCGGCGTCTCGATGTCGAGGCGAATCAAGCCGAAGCCGCTGCCCCCGGCCCAGAAACTTCCGGCCGCGGTCAGACCGCGCCGCCGATACTCCAGCCGTCCCGAGACGGCGGGATCGCTGGCGTCGGCGCGGCTGCCCTGCTGCCGTCCACCCGCGATGCCGTCCGCGGCGGTGAAGCCCGCGGCATCCATGCCGGGCAGCAGATACGCGCGATACGAAAAACCGCGGCCGAGATCGCCAAACGCGCCGACCCCGGCGTCGCGCCACGTGGTCGGTACGATGACGGTGTCCACGAACGTACGCTCGACGCCATAAAATGTCGGCGGCTCCTGACGTTCGTTGACGATGCCGACCGGCACGAGCACGACGCCGGCGCGAAGATTGAACCGGCGGTGCAGCATCAGATCGACGTATGCCTGTTCGATGCCTACCTCGCCACTCACGCCGGCGCCCGTGACGACGGCGTGCTCCACTTCAAACTCTGACCAGAACTTGATGCGATCGGAGAACGAGTGACCGACCATGAACACAAAACGATGCATGTCGGCTTCAGTCGGCAGGTTCTGTTCCTTGTTGAGATGCGTTTCCATGTACCCGGAGAGCGTGGGCACTCCCTCGCGGCCCTGGGCGTACGCCGGGACTGCCAGCAACAGACAGACCATTCCTTTCCAATACACAAAATTTCTTAGTCGAGTCATCGAAATCAGTATTTTGACAAATCAAAATACTCGGCCCGTGCGTACCTGTCAAGTCCTCGGTACGCTGAAACTGCGGCAAAAAGCCGGGGTGCGATGTCAGTCTTCGTTACAAATCGCCGAACCTGCGAACGTGTGGCGGTTATTGCGGGCGAACGACGCGCGCGCCGGTCATGAAACGACGGTAGGACTGGTATTGGGTCGTCGTGCGGAGGCGGCCGCCGCCGCGGATGATTTGCAGCTTCGACGATTCGATCGGCAGCACGAGTGTTTCCTGCGGATCCTCGAAGGTGACTCGGCGAAAGCGGATCGACGAGTCCAACCGCTCCACCGTCCAGCGCGGATTGACGCCCGGGCGGCGCGCGACTTTCCATGGCAGCGGAATGTCGATCAGTCCATTCAGCGATTGATCGAGCCGCAGCACGTCGTGCGTCTCGGCGTCGATCCAGATTCGTCCGCGCATGCCGCCCTGGATGTCGAAGCTGATGCAGTCTTCATTGTTCTCGACGAGCGACACGTCAACGGTCGGCTTTTTGATCTCGCGATAGTTCAGGATGATCGCCTCGCGGCGATCGACGATCTCACGTCCGCCGTCGGTGAATGTGTACTTTTCGCGCTGGCTTGGCAGCAACATCGAGAGCGGCTGCTCTTCCGAGTCATGTTGCTCGGGCGTCGTGCAGTTGTCGTAATCCTTCTTGCGCGGAGTGGAACCGTTGACGCGCAACACCTGGCGGAGCGTGCGCGCTTCGGTCGGCGTTGGATTCTCCGGCGACGGCTCCCACGACAGCCGCAGCTCCGATTCGACGCGCCGTGAAGGGCCATCGGCGCCATAGGACATGTTGAGGCGCTGCAGGGACACCTTCTCGAGGCACATGATGCTCTGCGCGCGCGTGAAGAATTCGGCGACCCTGTCGCCGGCGCGCCGCAGCACGGTGGTGACGTCCTTCACCTGCGGTTGATCGGCAGAGAGCGATCCCGCCAGCGCCACGAACAGCGCCGCGATCACTCCCGCCGCACGCGCCTTTGCGGCAACCGCTCCGGCGACGCAGGCTCGTTTCATTTCACGGTCAGAGCGAAGCTGACCGGCACCTTGGCCGGCGCGTAACAGACCTTGTCGTCACACGCCTGGTATTCGAGCCGGCCGCTCACCTTGAGGGCGCCCGCGGCGAGCGCTTTCTTCGCAGCCGCGGTGTCGAGCACCGTCACGTCCTGCACCAGCTTGAACGGATGCCCGTAGGTCTCGACTTTCTCGTCGAGCTCCTTGAAGTAATAGATCTCCGAGGGCGGATACGTGGTCGGCGCCACCTTCATCCACGGCTGCGGATCGAGCTTGACGGCAATGACCTGATAGTCGTGTTTGCCGGGCGCGTAGACGTGCATGTTGCGCTTCGGCGTGATGTCGAACGACAGCGACACCTTCTGCCCCGCCGCGATTTCCGTCGCGCTGATCGAGGTGCTCACCGTGAGATGCATGGTGTCGCTGCGCACCGGCGCCAGTGACTGAGAAGACAGGACCAGTGCCGTGAGCAGGGTGAGTGTTCGCACGGCCCAACGATACCTTACCTGCTAAGATCCTGAAACCCCATGGCAGTGCGGCCGCCCACACGAATCCTCGTCGCCGAGGACGATCCCGACATCGGGAGCCTGCTCGAGCATTACCTCAAGAAGGCGGGCTTCCTCCCGACGATCGTAACGTCGGGCCGCGACGTGATGCCGCAGATCAAGCGCGACACGCCCGATCTGGTGGTACTCGACCTGATGCTGCCGGGTCTCGACGGTCTGCAGCTGTGCCGCGCGATCAGGGCCGACGCCGCCACCGCGGCGATCCCGATCATCATGCTGACCGCGAAGGCCGAAGAATCCGATCGCATCGTCGGGCTCGAGCTCGGCGCGGATGACTACATCACCAAACCGTTCAGCCCGAACGAAGTCGTGGCGCGCGTGCGCGCGCTGCTGCGCCGCGCGCACCGGGCGGCGCCCGCCGATCACCGGCTGTCGTACGGAGCACTGACCGTCGATATTGACCGGCATCTCGTCAAGGTGGACGGCGAAGAGGTCAAGCTCACCGCGAAGGAATTCCTGTTGCTGCAGTACCTGATGCAGCATCGCGGCCGCGTGTTGTCGCGGGACCTGCTCCTTTCGGACGTGTGGAGCTATTCGTATACCGGCGGCACGCGCACCGTCGACGTGCACGTGCGGCGGCTGCGCGAAAAAGTGCCGATGCTGGCCGACGCGATTGTGACCGTCAAACAGTTCGGTTATAAGCTGCTCGACCCCGCGCCAGCCTGACCCTGTGTCCACCGCCGTCCTGATCGCGCTCGCGTTTGCGGCCGGCTTCCTGCTGGCGATGGCGATCGCCGCCGCGCGGCGATCGTCGATGGAAGTCGTCAATCGCGGGCGCGTCACCACGATGCTGTCGGCGGCGAAGCGCTACGCGCTGGGCGATCTGACGCGTCCGTCACCGGACTACGGCGACGACGGTCTCGGCCAGGTGGCGCGCGCCATGGACCAGGCGATCCATGAAACCGGCCGCCGCGTCGAAACGCTCGAGCGCGATCGCGCCCGGATGGAAGCGATCCTCGCCAGCATGATCGAAGGCGTGCTGGTGGTGAACGAACAGGGCCGGCTGCAACTCGTCAACGATGCGGCGCGCCGGATCCTCAAGCTCGAGAAAGGCGCCATCGATCACGCCTACGTCGAAGCGATCCGCCATCCCGGCATCGTCGAGCACATCGGCCGCGCGCTGCGGGGCGAAGAGACCGAGGGGCTCGAGCTGTCGGTGACGCGCGACACCACGCGCACGCTGGTCGCGCGGGTCACGCCGGTCACGGCGGCGGGCCGCGGCGCGGTGCTGGTGCTGCACGACATCACCGAATTGCGCAACGCCGATCAAGTGCGCCGCGATTTCGTCGCCAACGTCTCGCACGAGCTGCGCACGCCGCTGACGGCGATCAAAGGCTACGCGGAAGCGCTGCTGGACGATCCCGACGATGCGGAGGCGCGGGAAAAATTTCTCGACATCATCCACCGCCACGCGACGCGGATGGAGCGCCTCGTCAAGGACTTGCTGCGCCTGGCGCGCCTCGACGCCGGACAGGAGACGGTCGAAATCGTGCCGTGCGACGTCGACAGCCTGCTGCGCGGCATTGCCAACGACTTCGAGCCGATCGCCGCGCAGAAGCAGCAGACCATCGACGTCCAGGTGGCCGGCGCGGCGGCGACCCTGACGACCGACGCCGCGAAGCTCCATGACGTCGCGCGCAACCTGATCGAAAACGCCGTGAATTACACGCCCGGCGGCGGCGCGATCGAAGTCCACGCAACGGTGAAAGAAGGCCAATTCGTATTGACGGTCGCCGATACCGGCCACGGCATTGCGCCCGATGACCTGGCGCGCGTGTTCGAGCGCTTCTACCGCGTCGACAAGTCGCGGACGCGGCCCGGCGGCACCGGGCTGGGCCTGTCGATCGTCAAGCACCTCGTGCACGTGATGGACGGCGAAGTGACGGCGTCCAACCAGGCCGGCGGCGGCGCCCTGTTCACGGTTACTCTGCCGATGAAAAGGTAAAAGGAAAAAGGTAAAAGGAAAAAGGTAAAAGGAAAAAGGAAAAAGGAAAAGAAAAAGGTGTAGTGGCTACCCTGCACGAGAAGTTCCTACTCGTTTAGCGTCGGCGAGCAGTCTTCAAAGACGTCGTCAAGATCGCGACGAGCTGCGAAGCCTCGTCGAGTAACGGCTCCAAATCCGTCTTCGTATTGGCGGCGTCGCTCATCAAGCGAAGCCAGAACTGCGTTTCGCGCATCTCACGCAACGCGATGAATCGCTTTGCGATCCAATCTCTTTTGCTCTGAGATCCTCGGCTCTCAGCCGTATTGGCCCCGGCGGAGGTGCCGCTTTTTAGCACTTGCCGCCACATCAGCCGATCGGCATCATCCCTCGGTGAAGAGGCTCTGTAAGCACTGATCAGTGAAAGCGCAAACTTGAAGGTCCGCGAGTCGACAGGAACTAATCCAGATTCGTTTGGCATGGCCAAATCACTCAGCAATCTGAATGCCAAAGAACCTGCTCTCCGTTTTTCTGTCGTTTTCCTTTTTCCTTTTTCCTTTTTCCTTTTTCCTTTTTCCTTTTTCCTTTTTCCTTTCTACATTTCCACCTGAACACCGAGCTCGACGACGCGCTCGGTCGGCAGACGGAAGTAGGTGGTCGCGCGCACGGCGTTGCGCGACATCACCACGAACAACTTCTCGCGCCAGCGCGCCATGCCTTCGCCGCTCGTCACCAGCAGCGTTTCCCGGCCGAGAAAATAGACGACGTCCTGGAAATCGAATTTCATGCCGCGCGCCCGGGCCGCGGCCAGCAGCGCGCGCGGCACGTGCGGATCTTCCATGAATCCGTACTGCAGCCGGACGCTGTAAAGCCCGTTGCCGAGATCGTCCACCGAGAACCGATCGTGATCGGAACAATGCGGCTGCTGGATGGTGATGATGTTGAGTATGACGACGCGCTCGTGGAGCACCTTGTTGTACTGGAGATTGTGCACGAGCGCCGGCGGCACGCCGCGCGGCTGGGCGGTCATGTAGATCGCCGTTCCGGGCACCCGCACCGGATGCAGCGTGTCCACCAGCGTGAAGAAATCCGGGATCGAGACCGTGCGCTTCGCCAGACGCTCCGCCACGATCGCGCGGCCGGTCCGCCACGTCGTCATGACCAGGAAGATCACGGCGGCGACGACCAGCGGCAGCCATCCGCCCTGCACGATCTTGAGCGCGTTGGCGCCGAAGAAGGCGAGATCGATCGTCAGGAACACGCCCATCACCACCACCGCCAGCGGCATGGGCCAGCGCCATCGCTCGGTCATGACCACGAACAACAGCAGCGCGGTGATGATCATCGTCAGCGTCACGGCGATGCCATACGCGGCGGCCAGCGCGCTCGACGAGCCGAAACCGATCACGATCACCACCGTGGCGACCATCAGCGCCCAGTTGACCCTCGGGACATACACCTGTCCCATTGCCTTCGCCGAGGTGTGCTCGACATCAAGACGCGGCGCCAGACCGAGCTGCACCGCCTGCCTCGTGATCGAGAACGATCCGGAGATCAACGCCTGCGAGGCGATGATCGCCGCCGCCGTCGCGATCACGACCATCGGCACGAGCGCCCACGACGGCGCGAGCATGAAGAACGTGTGATCGGCTTTGGGATTGATGAGCAGGAGCGCGCCCTGGCCGAGATAATTCAGGACCAGGCACGGCAGCACCAGCGCGAACCACGCCAGCCGGATCGGACGGCGCCCGAAGTGCCCCATGTCGGCATACAACGCCTCGCCGCCGGTCACGACGAGGAACACCGCGCCGAGGACGGCGAACCCCATATACCCGTTGTCCGCGAAAAATCCCACGGCATGCCGGGGATCGAGCGCGCCGAGCACACTGGGCGCCCGATTGATCCACATCACGCCGAGCGCGGCGATCGTGAAAAACCAGACGATCACGACCGGGCCGAAGAGCCGGCCGACCCGGTGCGTGCCAAACCGCTGAATCGCGAACACCGCCACGAGGATCACCACCGTGATCGGCACGACGTACGGCGTCAGCTGCGGCGTCACGACCTCGAGGCCTTCGACTGCGCCGAGAACCGTGACGGCCGGGGTGATCATGCCGTCGCCATACAACAACGCGGTGCCAAAAATGCCGAGCGCGATTAGGACCGGGCGGCCAACGGCCAGGCGCGATCCGGATTTTTCGGCGACCGCGCCTTTCGCCGGCACCAGCGCGGTCAGCGCGAGAATGCCGCCCTCGCCCTGATTGTCGGCACGCAGGACGAGCGCGACGTATTTCAGCGAGACGACCAGCAACAGCGCGTAAATGATCAGCGAGAGGACGCCGAGCACGTTCTCGTGCGTCGGCGGGACCGAGTGCGATCCGAAGAAGCACTCGCGCATGGCATAGAGCGGGCTGGTGCCGATGTCGCCGTAGACGACGCCGAGCGCCGTCAGGGTCAGCGGGAGGAGCCGGCTCGTGTGACTCGAGCGTGTGGAAACGGATGGTGCAATCGCAGCGGACGCGTCTGGCACTGTCTGATCCGATTATGCGGCAATCGGAAATAGACGGGGCGGCAACGGCCCAATACTTATGGCTTTTTTATGACTTTCTTACCAATTGGACCTGCGCGCGCACTCCATTGAGCCGCCGCATCAGCCGGTTCCAGTGAAACAGCTCGAGGACGGCCATCACGGAGGGCGGCACCGCCAACAGGCCGGCCACCTTCCACGCCTCATCGATCGGCACGCGACCGCATGCGGCACCCAGCAGGACGATGATGGCGATGCCGCCAAACGCCTTGGCGTACTGCCGCCGTTCACCACGGCGCCGATCGAATGCCAGGTAATCCGCCATCAAGGACGCCGTCTCCTCCGGCGTGGCCGCCGAATCGCGAATCTGAACGAGCGTCAGCATGGGTCTCGCTCACCCCAGCGTAGGGCTCGTCGGCATAAGAAGCTCATAAAGAGTGCGTAAAAGGGTGGCGCGGGATTCGCCGGGAAGACTTCGGCAGTGTCACAATGACCGTGGGGTCGTGGCCAGCCGTTCTCAGCCTCGTGATGGCGTGCTCGTGATCGCCGCGCTCGGCGCCGTCGCGGCGGCGGTCACGGTGCTGCGCCTGATCCCCGGCGTCAATCCGACGACCGCCGGGTTCGCGCTGCTCGTGCTCGTCCTGCTGTCGGCCACGGTCGGCCCGCAGTGGATCGCGGTGTGCGTCGCGGTAGCGTCAACGCTGTCCTTCAACTATTTTTTCTTCCCGCCGATCGGCACGTTCAGCATTTCGGAATCGCACAACTGGGTGTCGCTGTTCGCGTACTTGATGACCGCGATCATCGGCAGCAATCTCTCCGCCGCCGCGCAGGCGCGGACGCGCGAGGCGATCGCGCGGCGCAACGAGGTGACACGGCTGTTCGATCTGACGCGCGACGTGCTGCTGACGAGCGAAACCAGCGGCGCGCTCGACGCGCTGGCGCGGCACGTGGCGCGCCGGTTCGAGCTGGATCGCGTGGCGATTTGCCTGCCGGCGGATCACGGCTGGTCCATCCATCAGGGCGGCGCGGCGCCGGCGGCGGTCGATCACGAACCGCTGAATCAGGCGTTGGCCCGAGCGCGGGGCGCACTCGAGTTCGATGCGCATCGACGCGCGTATGGCGGTCAGGTGCAGATCGGCGGCACCGTGCTGGTGCCGCTGCGCCATGGGGTCAAGGCGGTTGGCCTGCTGGCGACCGATGCCGGAGCGCTGGATGCCGGCGCGCTCGATGCGGTCGCCGGCGTGGTCGCGATTGCGGTCGAGCGGACGCAGTTTCTCGGCGAGCGTGAAGCGGCGGCCATGGAACGGCAACGCGGCGAGCTCGCCGCCACGCTGCTGGCCTCCATCAGCCATGATCTGAAGACGCCGCTGACCGCGATTCGGGTCGCGGTCGAGAACCTTCGCGACGAGCTGGCGATCGAGGAGCGGCGCAGCCAGGCCGATCGGGCGATCGCCGAGCTGGTGCGGCTGACGCGCCTCTTCGAAGACCTGCTCGACATGGCGCGCATCGATGCCGCGGCGATCCCGGTGCAGCGCGAGTGGGTCACGCCCGCCGACATCGTGGATGCGGCGTTGGCGCACGTCAGGCACGCGGTCGACGGCCATGCGCTGCGCGTCGACGCCGACGCCGGTCAGGTCGTCAACCTCGATGCCCGCCTGACGGCGGTGGCCCTGTCACATCTGCTCGAGAACGCGGCCCGCTACTCCCCGCCGACGCGCGACATCATCGTCGAGGCGCGCGCGGATGCCGCCGGCTTTCATGCGACGGTGATCGACCACGGGCCCGGGCTCGACCCCGCGGAGCTCGATCATCTCTTCGAGCGTTTCTACCGCGGCCGGCGGGCGCAGCAACACGCGCCGGGCACGGGCATGGGACTGGCGATCACGCGCGGCCTGCTCAATGCGATTGGCGGGCAGGTGTGGGCCGAAAACGCCGCCGGCGCGGGCGCCCGGTTTTCGATGACGGTGCCGGCCGGGACACGCGCCCTGCCGGTGGAGGCCTGACGTGCCGGCACGCATCCTGATCGTCGATGATGAGCCGAACATCCTGGGCACCCTGGCGCCGCTGCTGCGCACCCGGGGCTACGACGTCTTCACCGCGATGAATGGACGCACCGCGATTGAATCCGTCGATCGTGACAAGCCGGACTTGATCGTGCTCGATCTCGGCTTACCCGACATCGACGGCGTCGAGGTCTGCCGCGACGTGCGCGAGACGCTCAGCGTGCCGATCATCGTGCTGTCGGCGAGAGGCGCCGAAGGCGACAAGGTGCGCGCCCTCGATGTCGGCGCCGACGACTACATCACGAAGCCGTTCGGCGCCGAGGAGCTGCTGGCGCGCATTCGCGCGGCACTGCGGCGATCGGACGGTGCCACACCGCCCTCGGAGCCGATCGTGCGCGGCGGCCTGATCATCGATCGCGAGCGGTTCCGCGTGCTGCGCGACGGCGACGAGCTGCGGCTGACGCCGAAGGAGTTCGAGCTGCTGACGTATCTCGCGCAGCACCCCGGCCGCGTGCTGACGCATCGCACGATCCTGAAGGCGATCTGGGGGCCGAACGCCGTCGATCAGCCCGAGCACCTGCGCGTGCTGGTGGGAGCGCTGCGCAAGAAGATCGAGGCCAATCCGTCGGCGCCGAAATACATCCTGACCGAGCCGTGGGTCGGCTATCGCTTCACCGACGACTGACCGGGTCAGGCCAGCCCGAGTGCGACCAGCGCGACGTCGATGATCTTGATGCCGGCAAACGGCACGATCACCCCGCCGGCGCCGTAGACCAGCAGGTTGCGCCGCAGGATCGCCGCGGCGCCGAGCGGCCGATAGGCGACGCCGCGCAGCGCCAGCGGAATCAGCGCGATGATGATCACGGCGTTGAAAATCACCGCTGACAGGATTGCCGACTCCGGCGTCGCCAGGCCCATCACGTTGAGAGCGCGGAGTTGCGGGAACGCCACGATGAACATCGCCGGAATGATCGCGAAGTATTTCGCGACGTCGTTGGCGATCGAGAAGGTGGTCAGCGCGCCGCGCGTCATCAGCAGCTGCTTGCCGATCGCCACGATCTCGATCAGCTTGGTCGGGTTGGAATCGAGGTCGATCATGTTGCCGGCCTCTTTGGCGGCGATCGTGCCGGTGTTCATCGCCACGCCGACGTCGGCCTGCGCGAGCGCCGGCGCGTCGTTGGTGCCGTCGCCGGTCATGGCGACCATCCGCCCAGCCGCCTGCTCGTCGCGAATCAGTTTCAGCTTGTCCTCCGGCGTGGCCTGGGCGATGTAATCATCGACGCCCGCCTCGGCCGCGATCGCCGCGGCGGTCAGCGGGTTGTCGCCGGTGATCATCACCGTCTTGATGCCCATGGCACGCAGGTGCGCGAAGCGTTCACGTGTGCCGCCCTTGACGATGTCCTTGAGGTGCACGACGCCGAGCGGGCGGCCATTCTCCGCGACGACGAGCGGTGTGCCGCCGTCACGGGCCATGCGCTCCACCGACGCGACGAGATCGGCGGACAGCATGCCGCCTCCGGATTCGACCAGGCGCTTGATGGCATCGAACGAACCCTTGCGGATGCGCCGGCCCGCCAGGTCCACGCCCGACATGCGCGTCGACGCGGAGAACGGCACGAACGTGACTTCATTCGACGCGAACGTCCGGGTGCGGATGTTGAACTGCTCCTTGGCCAGCACCGTAATCGATCGCCCCTCCGGTGTCTCATCCGCCAGCGACGCGAGTTGCGCGGCGTCGGCGAGCGTGGCGCGCGTCACGCCCGCCACCGGCACGAACTCGGCGGCGTGCCGATTGCCGAGCGTGATCGTGCCGGTCTTGTCGAGCAGCAGCGTGTCGACGTCGCCGGCCGCTTCGACGGCCCGTCCGGACATCGCCAGCACGTTGTATTGCACCAGCCGATCCATGCCGGCTATGCCGATCGACGAGATCAACGCGCCGATCGTGGTCGGCATGAGGCAGACCAGCAACGAGATCAGCACCGCGATCGAGAGCGACGCTCCCGCGTAGGCGGCCAGCGGCGGCAGCGTGGCCACGACGAGCAGGAAGATCAACGTCAGCACCGCAAGCAGAATGTTGAGCGCGATCTCGTTCGGCGTCTTCTGCCGCTCCGCGCCTTCGACGAGCGCGATCATGCGGTCGAGAAAGGTCTCTCCCGGGTTGGTCGTGATTCGGACCACGATCCAGTCGGACAGCACCCGGGTCCCGCCGGTCACCGCCGATCGATCGCCGCCTGACTCGCGGATGACCGGCGCCGATTCACCGGTGATGGCTGATTCGTCGACGCTCGCGACACCCTCGATGATCTCGCCGTCGCCGGGAATCACCTGGCCGGCTTCGACCCGCACCATGTCCCCGGCTCGCAGCGCCGCGGCCGGAACCGTCTCGGTCTGATCGTCGCGGATCCGGAACGCCATCGCATCGGATTTCGTCCGGCGCAGTGACGCCGCCTGCGCCTTGCCGCGCCCTTCGGCCATCGCCTCCGCGAGATTGGCGAAGATCAGCGTGAACCACAGCCAGAACACGATCTGGCCGGTGAAGGCCGGCCGGCCGGTGCCGCTGATCAGCTCCTGGACGAACACCGCCGTCGTCAGCGCGCTGCCCGCTTCGACGATGAACATCACCGGATTCCTGATCTGCTGCCGCGGATCGAGTTTCGTGAGCGATGCGATCATGGCTGGGCGCACGATCCCGGCGCTCCAGATCGACACGCTCTGTGCACGTTCAGCCATGACGGTCAGCGAAGCTCCTGATCGAGCGCGAGATTCAGCTCGAGAACGTTGACGCGCGGCCGGCCCAGCAAGCCGAGCGCCGGCGGCGCAATATGCTGCCGCATGATTTGCCGGACGCGATCAGCAGCCACTCCGCGCGCCGTGGCCACACGGTCGATTTGCATCTCGGCCGACTCCGGCGAGATGTCGGGATCGAGGCCCGCGCCGCTGGCCGTGACCATCTCAGCGGGCACGCGTTCGTCGGGCACGCGGTTGATCCTGGCGAAGGCGCCGCGACGATCGCTCATCGCGGTCAGCTGATCGGCGTTCGACGGACCGTAATTGGTACCGCCGCTGGCCGCGGCGTTGTAGTCGACGCCGGACGGGCGCGGCTGGAAATAGCGCGGCTGCGTGAAGGCCTGCGCGACGAGCGCCGAGCCGACGATCGATCCATCCGCGCGGCGAATCAGGCTGCCGCCGGCCTGGCTGGGGAATACGGCGCGCCCGACGCCCCACAGGACCAGCGGATACGCCCCGCCGAACAGCACCATCGTGACGACGGTGAACAACACCGCCTGCCGAACTTCTTTCATCGTTTCACCCTCGCACCGCCAGCGACTCGGCGATTGGCCCAAGCACCGCGACCGGCATGAACATCAGCAATCCGAGAATCACGATCACCGCCCACACCGTGAATCCGAATACCGCGCTGTCGGCGCGCAACGAGCCGGCGGTTTCCGGCGCCGACGGCTTCGCGGCGAGCGCGCCGGCAAGCGCCAGCGGCGCGATGATCGGGATGTAGCGTGACAGCATCATCACCAGCCCCGTCGAGACATTCCAGAAC
Source organism: Cyanobacteriota bacterium (assembly GCA_019752015.1). Lineage (GTDB taxonomy): Bacteria > Acidobacteriota > Vicinamibacteria > Vicinamibacterales > UBA2999 > 12-FULL-67-14b. Next base: position 25,722 of record JAIEMQ010000025.1, read on the forward strand.
GGTGTGTTGTCGCCAAGACCTTCGAAGCCCGAGCCGTTGTTCGCGGCCGACGACGTGAACTCGTACAGCATCTCGGAAAAGCCATGCGGTCCGGGATTCTTCAGCCAGCCGAGCGCCGTCGCCGGGTCGCCGGTGCTCGCCCATACGGAGCAGGCCACGGCGGTGCCCGTCAGGATCGCAAGCGGATGCCACAGCATCGCCAGGCTCGCCAGCTTCATTTCCCTGGCTTCGACTTTCTTGCCGAGGAACTCGGGCGTCCGGCCGATCATCATGCCGGCCACGAACACGGCGACGATGATGAAGATCAGCATGTTGATGACGCCGACCCCGACGCCGCCAAAGATGTTGTTGAGCCACATGCCGATCATCGGCATCAAGCCGCCGATCGGCGTCAATGAATCGTGCATCGCATTGACCGATCCATTCGACGTCACCGTCGTCGTCACCGCCCAGAGCGCCGAGGACGCGGTCCCGAACCGCACCTCCTTGCCTTCCATCGAGCCGGTTTCCTGCGCAATCGCGACGCCGACCATCGGCAAGTAGAGGGCGAGCATGACAGCGAACACGACGAGGGCCAGCCGCCGGCGCCGCGTGAAGTGACCGAGCGTCCACACCATAGCCATCGGAATCACCGCGATCGCCCAGAGCTCGGCGAAGTTGCTGATCGGCGTCGGGTTCTCGAAGGGGTGCGCCGAGTTGGGGCCGAAGTAACCGCCGCCGTTGGAGCCGAGCTGCTTGATCGCCACTTCGCCCGCGACCACGCCGCGGGCGATGGTCTGTGACGCGCCCTCGACGGTGGCGGCGCGGGCCGCGCCTTCGAACGTCATTGGCGTGCCCTGCGACATCAGCACGATCGCCAACGGCACCGAGAGCGGCAGCAGGATCCGCACAGCGGCGCGGGTCGCGTCGACATAGAAATTGCCGAGCGCGGCAAGACGTTGTCCCGCCAGGCCGCGCATCGCCGCGACACACGCCGCCATGCCCGTGGCCGCGGTCACGAACTGCAGGAACACGATCACGAACATCTGGGAGAAGTACGACAGCCCGCTCTCGCCGCTGTAATGCTGCAGGTTGGTATTGGTGACGAAGCTCGAGATGGTGTTGAACGCGAGCGCCGGCTCCATCGCCGCAATGCCGTCCGGATTGATCGGCAGCACGTGCTGCGCCGAGACGATCGCGAAGGTGGCCACCCACATCACGGCATTCGATGCCAGCAATGACACCGCATAGCTTCGCCAATCCTGCTGCGCGCCGGCGTCGACTCCGCACACCCGCAGCACCAGACGCTCGAGCGGCACCAGGACGGGGTCGGCGATCGTCCGGGCGCCGCTGAACACGCGGAACATGTAGGCGCCGAGCGGAATGCTGGTCGCGATCGAGAACGCGATTGTGACGGTGACCGCGATCAATTCGAGAGCCACGGCTAGAATTTCTCCGGACGGAGCATGGCGTACAGCAGGTAGCCGAACGCGAGCACGGTCAAGGCGAGAGCCACCATCATCACCGCGCTACACCAGATCGCACATCGCGATGAACGTGAACATCGCCGCGAATGTCAGACCGCCGAGCACCATCATCCCTGCCAGCAACATCGCCCCCTCACTATCGAGTGTGATCGAAACGAAACACCGCCGCGATGATCCAGAGGTGTTGGGTTGGCGTCAGGACGCCGTCGCGGTCGGTGAAGAACCCGCCTTGCGCTCCGGTGGAGTTGTCGACGCGGTATTCGAGCTTGAGGCTCGTGCCGGTCGACTTGAACGCGGTGCGGTATTCGACCGTACCGGTGAACGCGGTCACCGTCTGTTCGGCAAGCGTCCACCGGCCCGACGAGTCATGGGCGATCTCGGGACGCAGGGCGACGCGCCAGGGTCCGGACACGCGCCACTGCATCGGCAACTGCGCGGCGATCCACCACGCGCGCGGGCCGGCCTCCGCAACCGCTTCGGTTGCGACGTGACCGTTGAAGGCAAACACGAATCGATCGGTCTTGTGTTCGACAATCGAGTCCGCGATCATCCGCCACTTGCCGAACGCGGTGTCCGCCTGGTGCGGTCCGGCCATCACGGTCTGCTTGAAGGTGACGCGAGGAGAGACGGCGGTGGCCACTTGCGCGCCGACACTGGGCACCGCGTTCGCCTTGGCCAGATGCCAGTAGCCGTTGACGACGAAGCCGGTGAGGGTGGTCCGATCCGTGAGCGGATACGCGGCATTGACGCCGAGCATCAGGTACGGCGTGAAGTCCGCACCCCAGGGCCGCGTGTAGTTGAAGTTGTCGCGCGCGTACAGCGAGTCGTAGCCGATCAGGCTGGAGAAGATCCCTGCCTGCACGGTCAGCCCGTTGCCGGCGCCGGCGAGATACGACACGCTCGCCGGCCCCAGATGGCGCAGCCAGGCCGATCCACCGAGCGGCGGCGCGGTCGCTGAGAAACCAAAAATCTCGTCGTCCTTGCCGGTCTGCAGCGTGACCTCCCCGCCCCACCGCGAGGCCGGCGAGGCCGGCCGCCGGGCGTAGATCGCCGCCATGTTGACGACCGGATCGTTGAGGTGCCGGGTCGTGCCCCGGCTGCGAAACTCGCCGTTGAACGGATCGTTCGGCGCGAACAGGTAACCAAGATCGGCGAAGCCGCCGTAGGTCCACGGCGCGGATTGCGCGTGCGCGCCGCGCGCACAGCACAGCGTCACGATCAACATCAGCGCGACGATGATCCAGCCGGCCGACACCCATCGCCCGGCGGGCGCATCGGCCTGCCGGCCTCTGCGCTCCGCCGGCGGCACCGGATCCCGATCGTCGATCTCCATGCCTCAACACTAGCGGTGCTGCCGATAAGCGAATCCACAAAGACTCATAAAGAGTTCGTAAAGCCGCGGCGGCGCGCGCGATCGCGGCGCTAAGATGCGGTCATGGCGGAGCCGGTGCGGCCGAGCGGCGAACAGGTGCTCGCGAAACTGCAGGGCGAAACCGGCGCCCGGTTACGCCTCTATATCGGCGCGGCGCCCGGGGTCGGCAAGACCTGCGCCATGCTCGAGGATGCGCACCGTCTGAAGCGCGACGGCATCGACGTGGTCATCGGCGTGATCGAGACGCACGGTCGCGCCGACACGCAGGCCGCGATTGGCGGCCTGGAGACGGTCCCGGGCCGCCGCGTCGACTATCGCGGCGTCACGCTCCAGGAAATGGACCTCGACGCGATCATCGCGCGCCATCCGGTGTTGTGCGTCGTCGACGAGCTCGCGCACACCAACGCGCCTGGCAGCCGGAACGCCAAGCGCCATCAGGACGTGCGCGATTTGCTTGCCGCCGGCATCGGGGTGATGACCGCGGTGAACATCCAGCACCTTGAAACGCTGAATGACGCGGTGACGCGCGTCACCGGCATTCGCGTGCGCGAAACCGTTCCCGACACGTTCCTCGATCGCGCCGATGAGATCGTCAACGTCGACATCACCGTCGAAGAGCTGCACAGCCGCCTGAAACGGGGCCAGGTGTATACCGCCGACAAAGTCGAACAGGCCCTCGCCAATTTTTTCAAGGAGACGAACATCGCCACCCTGCGCGAGCTGGCGCTGCGTGCGGTCGCGGATGAAGTCGGCGATCGCGCGGCGTGGCGGCGGCAGCGCGAAGGGCTCGAACCCGCGCTGATTCCCGAGCGGGTCATGGTCTGCCTCAGCTCGTCGACCCAGGCGGCGCGGGTGCTCCGCGCCGGCGCGCGGGTCGCCGGCCGCCTCGGCGCGCGCTGGTACGCCGTCTACGTCGAAACACCACGGGAGGCGCCGGGCCGCATCCGGCAGGCCGATCGCGACGCGCTGCACCGCAACCTGCAGCTCGCCGAATCCCTCGGCGCCACCGTCGTACGGGTCAAGGCCGATCGGCCCGCCGATGGCCTGATCGCGTTCGCGCAGCGAGAGGGCATCACGCACGTCGTCTTCGGGCAGACCGCGCGGTCGCGTTGGGAGATTGTCTGGAAGGGTTCGATCCTGAACCGCTTTCTGGAAGAGGTGCAGGATGCGGCGGTGCAGGTGGTGCCGATGAGCGCGTGACTACGGAAGGCCCGCGAACCAGAAGATGTAGAACATGCCGGCCGCGATCACCGCCGATGCGGGAATCGTCAGCACCCACGCCCAGACGATCTGACCGGCGACGCCCCAGCGCACCGCGGACAGGCGGCGCGTCGTTCCGACGCCGATGATCGCGCCGGTGATTGTGTGCGTGGTGCTGACCGGCACGCCGAGCGACGTGGCGGTGAACAGTGACACCGCGCCGGCCGTCTCGGCGGCGAATCCACCCACCGGCTGCAGGCGTGTGATCTTCGATCCCATCGTGTGGATGATGCGCCATCCGCCGGACAGCGTGCCGAGTGAGATCGCGCTGTACGCGGCCATCTCGACCCAGAACGGAATCGTGAATTCGTGGATGTAGCCCGCCGCAAACAACGCGCCGGCAATGATCCCCATGGTCTTCTGCGCGTCGTTGGCGCCGTGACCAAGGCTGTAGAGCGCCGCCGACACCAGCTGCAGCTTGCGGAAGTAGCGATCGACGCGCGACGGCGCGAACGGCCGCATCACCCACATGATCAGGACCATGAACACAAAGCCGAGCGCGAAGCCGATCAGCGGCGCCAGCACGATGAAGATCAGCGTCTTGGTCCAGCCGCCCGGAATCAGCGAAGCCACCCCCGCCTTGGCGATCGCCGCGCCGGCATACGCGCCAATCAGCGCATGCGATGAGCTGGTCGGCAGGCCGTAATACCAGGTGATCAGATCCCAGACGATCGCGCCGATCAGGCCGGCGAGAATCACCGACGAGGTCACGACCTTGATGTCGATCATCCCCGAGCCGACGGTCCTGGCCACCGCGGTGCCGAAAATGAACGCCGCCGCGAAATTGAAGAAGGCCGCCCACAGCACCGCCTGCCCCGGCGACAACACGCGCGTGGACACCACGGTGGCAATGGAATTGGCAGCGTCGTGGAAGCCGTTGATGTAATCGAAGACCAGCGCGACCACGACGACGAGGATGACGAGAGCGAGGTCCACCCGACGCTATCCGTGCTTGACGACAACGCTCTCGAGCACGTTGGCGCAGTCCTCACAGCGGTCGGTGGCTTCTTCGAGCAGATCGAGGACCTCTTTCCACTTGATCACGGTGATGGCGTCCTTCTCTTCCTCGAACAACCGGCGCAGTGATTCGTCGTGGATGTCGTCGGCGGCGTTTTCGAGCCGATTCACTTCGACCGCGAGCTGATGGACGTCCGTCTTCCGCTCGAGCGCTTCGACGGCGACCTTGACCTGCATCGCCGACTGCCAGGTCAGCGAGGCCAGCTCACGCGCGCCGTAACGCAACTGCGTCATCCGGTAGCGCCGCGTCACGGCGGCGGCGGCATCGATCGCATCCATCACGTCGTCAAGTGACTTGGCCAGCGCGTGAATGTCCTCGCGATCGATCGGCGTCACGAACGTCTGGTTGAGGCGCTGGATGATGTTGTGGGTCAGCGCGTCGCACTCCGATTCAATTTGCTTGATCTGCAGGGCGGTGTCCCACGCCGGCGGGTCGGACGCCAGCATGCGTTCGAGCAAGGTCGCGCCCGACACGATGCGATCGGCGAGCACGATGAAGTCGGCGAAGAACTTTTCTTCTTTGGGAATCAGGCGGAAACGCACGGGGCAGAGTATGTCACACCGACGTCACATTGTCGTTACAACAACGTCGCCTGCCAGCCACCCGGCCGGAGGCCGGGCACGAAACGCTGTTTTCATGAAATTAACGATCACGTCATAAGGCCGAGGGCCGCGCCTGGGTACGTTTGCCTCCATGCACGCTATCCGAATCCTTCTTGTCCTCTCCGCGGTCACGGCCATGCCGCTGTCCGCACTGGCGCAGCAAACCGAATCCCGTATCACCGGCAAGGTCGTGGACCAGAGCCAGGGCACGCTGCCGGGCGTCACCGTCACCGTCACCTCGAAGGCCACCGGCGCCGCGCGCACGGCGGTCACCGATGGTGAGGGCAACTATGCCGTCACCAACCTCGGCCCCGGCACTTACACGGTGCTGGTTGAACTCGCTGGTTTCGCGCCGAAGACGCGCGACGTGGTCCTCGGTGTCGGCCAGATGGAGCGCGTCGAAGTCGAGCTCGGTGTGGCGCAGTTGACAGAACAAGTCGTCGTCAACGCCGACGCACCGGTCCTCGACCTCTCGTCGGCAAGAATCGGCGTGAACGTTTCGCCGGAGGAAGTCGAAAACCTCCCCGTCAACGGCCGGAACTTCGCCAACCTGATGACGCTGGCGACCGGCGCGACCAGCGATGGCAACGGCGGATGGGCGTCAGTTCGTTTCAACGGCAAGTCGAATCAGCAGAACTACCTGAATTACGACGGCGTCGACGGCACCTACGTGTGGGATGCGAGCCCCGGCTATCTGAACTCGACCGGCTCGCAGTTCCGCCTGCAGACGTCGATGGAATCGGTCGCCGAGTTCCGCGTCAACTCGGGTCTCGCACCCGCCGAGAGCGGCCTGGGCGCCGGCGGCAACATCACGGTCGTCAGCAAGAGCGGCAGCAACAACTATCGCGGTTCGCTGTTCGACTACCTCCGTAACGACGCCCTCGACGCGGCCTCGAAATACATCGGCGCCGACGGCCGCCAGGAAGCGAAGCAGCCGCTCGATCTCAACCAGTTCGGCGGCTCGATCGGCGGTCCGCTCAAGTCGAACAAGTCGTTCTTCTTTTTCAGCTTCGAGGGCCTGCGCCAGACCACCGGCCTCACCTTCACCGAAGCGGTGCCCAGCGACGAGGCCATTCGCCGCGTCCTCGCCGGCGAACCGGTTGGCAGCGGCGCCGGTCAGAGTGCCGATCGCACGCGCCTGGTCGCTCCTCTCCTCGCAGGCTTTCCGCGCGCGACGGCGGCAACGGCCAATCCGCTCGTCGGTCTCGCCACGCTGAGCAGCGCGGCGACCCAGGCCGAGAACACGCTGTCGTTCCGCGTCGATCATCGCTTCAACGATCGGCAGTCGTTCTACCTTCGCTATTTGTTCAGCGACGGCGAGATCGACACCCCGGATCGCACCGTGACGGCGCGCCGGGTCCGCGCCAAACAGCGGCCGAAGAACTTCGTGTTCAATCACCAGTCGGTCGCGGGCAGCAACCTCGTCAACGAGCTCAAGGTCGGCTACAACGCGCCGCAGACCAGCGCCGCGGCGTTCAGCAACCAGGCCGGCTACGACCCGATCGGCGTCTCGCTGTCAGGGACGTTCACCTCGTCCTCGATCGACGCGCGCGGCACGACCGGCATCGCGCGCAGCGGCCTGTTGATTCGCGCCTCATCCGCGTCGACGACAACGGGCTCGCTCTTCGACCCGGTGTCGCTGTCGATCAACAACGCCACGACCTGGACGCGCGGCAGCCACACCCTCAAGGGCGGTTTCGAGTACCGGAAGATCCAGTCGGACTTCCAGTTCCTCGGCAGCACTGAAATCACCTACAACAGCATCAACGACTTCATCGATAACCGCCCGGCGGCAGTGGCCGTCGCCGTGGACTCGCCGATCTTCAAGCCGCAGCAGTTCTACGCGATCGGGTTCGTGCAGGACTCGTGGATGGCGGCCGATCGGCTGACGCTCGACCTGGGCCTGCGCTACGACTATTACTCGGTCGTCAAGGAAGCCGACGGCCGCGCCCGGCCCTTCTTCGTCGAGGACAACGCGTTCGCCCCGGACGGAGCTCCTTTCTACGACGCGGACAAGAACAACGTCTCGCCGCGCGTCTCGGCTGCGTATGAGATCAACGACAAGACGGCGCTGCGCGCCGGCTTCGGTTTCTTCTACGGACCCGGCCAGTTCGAAGATCGCATCCAGCCGATCGAAAACTACATCGAGCGCCGCCGCGTCCAGCAGGCCGACGTCGCCAGCAACGGGTTGCAGTATCCGGTGTCCTCGTCGCAGCTTGCGAACCTGTTGTCGATTCGCGGCTACACGCGTCGCTACCCGAACGAATACAACGTGCAGTACGGGGTCAGCCTGTCGCGCGCATTGCCCGGCGCGGTCAACTTCACCGTCGGCTACACCGGCAGCCAGGGCAAGGACATGTTCCTGCGCGGCGTCGGCAACACCCTCAACGTCAGCACGCGCGCGCGTCCGGTGCCGGGCTACGGCCAGATCGATTACAAGACCGCCGGCTGCGTCGATGGCTTGACCATTGCCGGTTCCCCGGTCTCGGGATGCGGCTACGCGACGTATGACGCGCTGCAGGTGAGCGCGACGCGCCGGTTCCAATCGGGCTTCACCGGCGGGTTCCAGTACCAGTTGTCGCGCAACCGCGGCACGACGCAGGGTTCGAACGAAGCGGGGACCGCGCAGAACACGTTCGACTACCAGAGCGAGTACGGCATCAACCCGCAGGACATCCCCCACACGGTCAACGGCTCGCTGGTCTACCTGATTCCGGGCAGCGGCTGGCTGACCGGCGGCTGGCGCGTCGGCGGCATCGTCAACGCCCGCAGCGGCGTGCCCATCAACGTCGTGATGTCGCGACCCGACAATGTCACCGTCAACGGCGTGACCGTCACGAACATCCCCGGCGGCAACAGCCGCGGCACGCAGCGTCCGGATCTGGTTTCCGGCGTGGATCCGTACCTCAAGAACGGCGTGCGCTGGCTCAACCCGGCCGCGTTTGCGACGCCGCAGCCGGGCACGTTCGGAAACTTGCCGCGCAACTTCCTGCGCGGACCCGCGTTCTGGCAGGCGGACCTGATGCTCAGCAAGGACTTCAGGTTCAGGTCGAATCAGGGACTGCAGCTGCGCGTGGAGATGTTCAACATCGCGAATCGCCTGAATTATGAGAATCCCGCGGCGACGCTGCCCAATGGCACGCCCGGGGCGCCGATCACCGATGCCCAGGCCGGCACTTTCGGCTACATGCTCGGGCCGCTCAACCGGACGGTCGGGCTCGGCACGGCGCGCCAGACGCAGATTTCGCTCCGATACATTTTTTGAGGGATGATTAGGGCCAGAGGAGATCTATGACCCGCATCATTTCCGTTCTCGCACTCGCAGGTTTGGCCGGCACCGTCAGCCTGTCGGCACAGATGAAGCACGTCGACCTCAAGGACGCCAAGGGCAATTCCGTCGGCATGGCGATGGTCTCGCCGGTCAAGGGCGGCGGCGTCTCGATCGATCTCGACGTCAAGGGCCTGCCGCCGGGCGAGCATGCGCTGCACTTCCACGCGGTCCCCAAGTGCGAAGGGCCCGACTTCACGAGCGCGGGCGGCCACTTCAACCCCGCGAACAAGAAGCACGGCATGCAGAACCCTGAGGGTGCGCACGCCGGCGACATGATGAACTTCACGGTCGACGCCAAGGGCAACGCCAAGACGACGATCACCAACAAGAACGTGACGATGGGCGCCGAGCCGAATTCGCTCTACACCAACGGCGGCACGGCGCTGATGATTCACGCGGCGGCCGACGACATGAAGACCGATCCGTCGGGCAACGCCGGCGGGCGCATCGCCTGCGGCGGCATCACGAAGTAGCAAGCTCGAGCGTTCGAGGTGATGGGCGTGTCGACACGACCGCCCATCACGCATCAGTAGGCGCCATGAACTTTTTGCTCATCCGTACTGTCTTCTCACGGATTCGCTAACAAAAGCGGCGGCAGCTTTCTTGCCTTCATTGGGGCGAGGTGCTGCGCATGAACACGACTGACTGGCATTTGCCGCTCCGGTGCCCTCACTGCGACGCAGAGGGCGGGCACCCTTTCAGCGTGCAGTCGAACTCGTCGAACGAGGTCATCGTCACCGTCCGCTGTGACCAGTGCAAGCGCGAATGGAAACTCGAACGCGAAACGCCGATGCTGGCTCCGCGGCGCGATCAAGGAGTCGTGCCGGACGACCCGGCCGAGTGATCAGCGCTTATCTTTTCTGCTGCGTCATCCACATCGCGGCGACCAGTATCACCGCCAGCGCGGCGAACACCGCAGCGTAGCCGGCGGCGCTGCCCGCGGCCGCGGCCGCCACCGCACCGGCCGCTCGCGCGAGCTGTTGACCGCGCGCGATCACGCCATTCGCGTAACCGGCGCGCTCCGGCCCGTATCGATGCAACACCAGATTCGGCCGCGCGAGCGTCGTCAATCCCGTTCCGCCCGCAAACACCATCACGCCGATCCACATCGCAATCGGACCGTGCACGATCAACGCGAGCAGGCCGGCGATCTGCAGCGCGAAGCTGACGAGCAACAGCGGCACCGGCTGCGGCGTGATGCGCGCGTGACTGAGGAGGACGCGGCCCGGCAGCTGCATGATGCCGAACGATCCAGCGACGGTCGCGGCAAACGTCGGCGCCAGGCCGCGATCGATCAGCGACGCGACGAGGTTCGACGAGACTGCCGAGTTGACGACGATCGACAACACGAAGATCGTGACCATGCGGCCGAGCCCAGGCAGGGGCTCGCTATCGTCGCGCGCGTCCGGAGAGCCTGTAATCGCATCGCGAATCGTTTGCGCCGACCATGCGAGATCGCTGAAGGCAAAGCGACTGACGATCACCGTCGCCACCGCGATGATGATCGCGAGCGCGATCACCGCGCCGCGCCAGCCGAGACGGGTCACGAGCGCGGAGGTGCCGGGCAGAAACGCGGTGCTCGCCAGCCCGCCCATCACCGTGACGGTTGCGATCGCGCGCAGCCGCCCTTCGGGATCCGCGAAGGCGCGGCCGACGATCGCAAACACCGGCTCGTAGAGGATCGACGCCATGCACAAACCGAGCGCCGCCCACACGAGATAGGTTGCAGTGATCGTGGGCACGGCCGCCCACAGCATCAGGAGCCCTGCTGCGAGCAGGCCACCGGCCTGCATCACAGCCGGCCCCTGTCCGCGATCGGCGAGCCGCCCGACGGCAGGCGCCGCGATCGCGGAAACCAGCAGCCCGAGTGAGAACGCGCCGGCGACCAGCCATCGCGGCGCATCGAAGGCGGACTGGAGTGGAACGAGCAGCACGCCGTAGGCGAAGAACAGGACGCCCCAGTTGACCAGCTGACCGCAGCCGATCGCCCAGATGGCGCGTGGGTGCATCACGGGATCAGCGTACTTGAATCTTTTGATCTGGTTGATCTGTTGAGCTTGTGATCTGGAGGACCGGCTGCGCCGTGCCGCAGCCGCAGCCACCCTTGCCTTCCGCTTTCGCGACCGCATCGTCTACGCAACAGGCGTTGGCTTCTTCAGGCGCGGGACCGCCGCAGCATCCGCCGCCGGCAATCGCAAGATCCGTACTGCAGACGCCGGTCTCGGGCAGCACGAGCTCGACGCGCTCGGCGGCTGCCACATCACCCGCGAGCATCGCGACGACCGATCGCGCCTGTTCGTATCCGGTTGCGAGCAGGAACGTCGGCGCGCGGCCGTAGCTCTTCATGCCGACGATGTAGAAATCTTTTTCGGGATGCGCGAGCTCGCGGGCGCCGTGCGGCCGCACCGTGCCGCAGCTGTGCTCGTTCGGATCGATCAGCGGCGCCAGCGCCGTCGGACACTCGAGCCAGGAATCGAGGCCGAGCCTCACCTCGGACAGCATGCCAAGGTCGGGCCTGAAGCCGGTGCAGACGATCACCCGGTCGACTTGCACGGCGGTCAGGTCGTTGCGAATCGAGCCGATCACACGCAGACCGTCGGAGGCAGTATCGATCGATCGAATGCGATACGGAGTCAGAACACGGATTCGTCCGCTCTCGACGGCACGCCTTGCTCGCTGGCCAAGCTCGCCGCGCGCTTCGAGCGCGTCGGAGGCGCCGCCGCCCCAGACCGATTCGAGATTGTCGCGGCGCATCGCCCAGACAATCCGGGTCCCGGGCGCCTGTTCCTCGAGCGCGATGAGATCGAGAACCACGTTGAACGCGGAGTGGCCGCTGCCGACAACGAGCACGCGCTTGCCGGCATACTTCGATCGTTCTTTGCCGCCGACATCCGGAATGCCATACGCGACGCGATCGGCGCCGGCCTCGCCCGCGGCGGCGACTCCACCGGAGCCGGCCGGGTTGGGGCGAGACCAGGTGCCGCTCGCGTCAATCACCGCCCGCGCCTCGATCGTCTCGCCGTTCTCGAGACGAATCTCGAACGGCTGTTGATCGCGGCCTTTGGTGCGGACCTTATCGAAGTCCTTGCGGCCAATCGACACGACGCGCGCACCGTAACGAACGTGCGGCCGGATCGCCGGATGATTCGCCAGCGGCGCGACATATTGATCGACGAGCTCGCCGCCGGTCGGCAGGTGATCGGCGTTGGGATGCCGCCAGCCGGCCGACTCGAGGAGGCTCTTCGCCGCGCCGTCGAGCATGTAACGCCATGGCGAAAACGTGCGGACGTGGCCCCATTCGCGGACTGACGCGCCGGCCTCCAGGCCGGCCTCGAGGACGACGAACGGCTGGTGATACGAATGGAGATGGGCGGCGGCGGCCAGGCCGACCGGACCGGCCCCAATGACGGCAACAGGTAATGGACTCATGGTATATATTCGCTTTGGCGAATGTATTGAGGCATGGTATATTCGCTTTAGCGAATATGTCAAGCCCCTGCTGCACATCGAAGCCGGCGCCCCAAATCAGGGAGCTCGACGCCCTGACCGATGTCTACGCGGCCCTGGCGGATCCGACGCGACTTCGCATCCTGTCGCTGCTCGGCGAAGACGAGATCTGCGTGTGCCACATCCACGCCAGTCTCGACGTTCCACAGCCCACGGCGTCGCGCCATCTTGCATATCTGCGGAAATCGGGACTCGTTGAAGCGCGCCGCGACGGCATCTGGATGCACTACCGGCTCGCGAAGATCGACAACCCGGTAGTCGCCGCCGTGATGAAAGCCGTGCTGCATGCGCTGACCCATACGTCGATCAGCGTCAAGGACGAAAAGCGGCTGCAGGTCACCCGTCAGGCGTCGTGATCACCGTCCTTTTCGCCTGCGTGCACAATGCCGGTCGATCGCAGATTGCCGCTGCGCTGTTCAATCGATACGCGGATCCAACGAAAGCTCGCGCGATCTCGGCGGGCACGCAGCCGGCGGCCCGCGTGCATCCGGAAGTCGTCGATGCGATGCGGTCGCGCGGCATTGATGTGTCGAGAGCCACGCCGCAGAAGCTGACGGCCGAACTGGCGTCCGGGGCCGGCTGGCTGATTACGATGGGATGCGGCGACGAGTGCCCGGTCGTCCCCGGCACGAAGCGTGACGACTGGCCGATCCTCGATCCCAAGGGTCAGCCCGCCGGCACCGTCACGGCGATCGCCGACGACATCGATGCCCGCGTCCGCGCATTCGTCGCCGCGGAACATCTCGCCTGATTCAGGAGCCGGCCGATCGCCGCGACAGCGCGCGAGGCACCAGCACCAGGATCGCCGCGATCACCAACACCACAATCCAATACGCGGTCCTGGGCCAGGCGACGAGCGGATACGACTCGGCCGTGCTCACAAAGGATGCCGCGGCGTTCGCCCGTGCTCCAAAGTCGGCGCGCTGTTCCGGTGGCCAGCGATTGCCGTTCGGCGACGCGTAAGTCGGCAGATCGAGAACCGGCACAAAGAACCGCTCCAGGATCAAGTTCTCGCGCCACGCCTCGTCGACCTCGGCCCCGTTTCTGCGGCGCACGTGCCACAGTCCTTCATCGAGATATTGATCCTCCCGTGATAAACGACGAATCGCGATCGGCGGCGCCGTCTTCCAGCGCGCAGCGCGATCGAGCTGCAGCTCGTTCAAGCGCGCTGCCGAATAGTGCGACTTGAACTTGCCGATGTCGGGCACGTCGATCATGTGGCCGAGATGCGCCTGGCTGACGAAGGCCGCAAAGATCAGCCACACCATGGCCGACACCATGCCGATGCCGCGCCACGATGCGGGATGCAGCCGCGCGGAGAATGCCGCCGGCGGCCGGATCGCGAGCGCGAACAACACGCCGCAGACGATCGACGCCAGGTTGATGAACACGTCGTGCGCTTCGCCGACGCGATATGGAATGAACCACTGCAGCCACTCGTCGCACGTGCCCACGGTGAATGCGGCGAGCAGCGGCAGGATCAGGATCGACGGATCGCCGCGGTAGCTTCCGCCTTCGCCAAGGCTACGGCGAGACAGGCTCGCCCGGTAACACAGGAACGCGATCAATCCGTACTCGACGAAGTGCACGCGTTCGACGGCGTTGACCTCGGCGAACGGCGTCGCCGTCCACCACATGTAGGTGCCGCCGAACAGCAGCGCGATCAGCATCAGCGCGGACCGCTGCGCCCGGCGCTCGCGGATGCGCAGGAACGCGATCACGATCAGCAGCCCGACCGCCGCCATCACGCCGACGCCGAAGAACAGCACGTAGTTCTTCGTCGAGAGCGACCGGCGCAGGAACGATTGCAGCTGCCCCATGAAGGGCGAGCCAAGGACGATCACCGCCGAGGCGAGCAGCGCGACAGCAAATTGCATGCGGGTAAGCGACTACAAGGATACAATCGCCCGGCCCATGTCACGCACCCGCGGCCTCGCCGCGCTCGTTGTCCTCTACATCATCATCGGCGAGCTGATCACGCCGCCCGACGGCATCACCCGGCAGGGCTGGCGGCAGACCGCGATCTTCATTGGCGTGATCGCCGGCATGGTCACCGAGCCGATCCACGCCTCGGCGCTGGTCCTGATCGGCCTGACGGCCTGGGCCGTCACCGGCACGCCGATGCCCGAAGTGCTCGGCGGCTACGCGCAGCCGTCGGTGTGGCTGGTGCTCGTGGCGATGCTGATCGCCAAGATGATGCTCGATTGCGGGCTGGCGCGCCGCATCGCGCTGCTGTTCGTGCGGATGGTCGGCAAGACCTCGCTCGGCGTCGCCTATGCGCTGCAGATGACCGACGTCACGCTCGCGTCCGGCGTCCCGTCGATCACGGCGCGCAGCGCCGGCATGGTGCTGCCGGTCGGCCGCAGCATTGCGGAGCTCTTCGACTCGCGGCCGGATCACACGCGCCTCCGGCTCGGCGCCTATCTCGTCGCGGCGATGTATCAGGGTTCCGCGGTCGCGTGCGCAATGTTCATCACCGGCCAGGCCAGCAACCTGCTCGGCGCCAGCCTCGCATTGAAACTCGCCAACATCCAGGTGACCGCGCCGAGCTGGTTCATGGCGGCAATCGTGCCCGGGTTGCTGTCGTGCCTGGTGGTGCCGTGGATCACGTATCGCGTGCTCACGCCGGAAGTGACGCACACGCCCGAAGCGCCGGCGTTCGCGCGCGACGAGCTGAAGAAGATGGGGCGCCTCAGCCGCAGCGAGTGGATCACGCTGCTGGTCTTTGCCGGCGTCGGCATCACGTGGTTGACGACGGTGTGGCACCGGATTGATCCGACATTGGTCGCGCTCGCCGGTCTCGCGGTGCTGCTGGCCACCGGCACAATGACGTGGCAGACCGCCGCCGCCGAGCGATCGGCGTGGGACGTCTTCATCTGGTATGGCGGCATGCTCCGCATGGGCGAGCTGCTCAACAACACCGGCACAACGCGGGTCTTCGCGGAATGGGTCGCGGGCATGTTCGTCGGCATCCCGTGGCAGGTCGTGCTGATCGCGATCCTGATTATCTTTTTCTATACGCACTACTTCTTCGCCAGCATCACCGCCCACATGCTGGCGATGTTCCCGCCGTTCGTGGCCGTGTTGATCGGCATCGGCGTGCCGCCGCTGCTCGCGGTCTACAGCCTGCTCTGCCTCGCGAACCTGACGGCGGGTCTCACCCACTACGGCACGACGACGGGTCCGATCCTCTTTGGCACCGGCTACGTCACGCGCGCGGAATGGTGGAAGGTCGGGTTCTTCGTCTCGATCGCGAACGTACTGATCTGGCTAACAGCAGGTTTCGCTTGGTGGAAATTTCTGGGCTTCTGGTAACACGAAGGACACGAAGGCCACGAAGACTTTTTTGGAAATACCAGTGCCGCTAAGCAGCACTGGCGTTTAGAAAAAGTTTCCTTCGTGTCCTTCGTGTCCTTCGTGTTTTTCGTCAGAAGCTGACCTTGAAGCCGAACTGAATGATTCGCGGATCGTACGTCGTCGTGATCGTTCCGTAAGCGGCGGCGCTTCGGTTTCCGTTCGGGGCGCGGAAGTTCGTGCGGTTCAGGAGATTGAAGAACTCGCCGCGGAACTCGAACGCGCCGTTGCGCGACCACGGCATGTCGAACCGCTTCGACAGCACCATGTCCACCGTCCACGTCAGCGGGCCGCGGATGCTGTTGCGCGGCGCATTGCCGAAGGGCTGGTCGTTGGCGGTGGGAATCGTCACCGTGGTCCGGCTCAGCCAGTTCTGGTAGCTGCGCTCGCCCGCCGGCGTGTAGGGATCGCCGCTGACATTCGGTCGATAGTTGTTGGCCCCGCGGACGTCCTGCTGAATACCCGACACCACCTGCGCCGTCGTCGGCGTGTAGGTCAGCGTCACCGTCTCGCCGGGCGTGACGGTGTTGATGCCGGCGATCATCCAGCCGCCGAGCACCGCGTCGGTGAACGCACTCGCGTTGTTCATGTAGCGGCGGCCGCGGCCGAATGGCAGATCGATCACGAAGCTGGTCGTGCTGTTGTAAGGCTGGTGATACGCCGAGTAGCCGTAGTCCGCGTCGAGGTTGTTGATGTCCTGCGGCGCGGGGAAATTGCCGTTGGGGTTTTCGAGCGATCCGGCACCGTTGTCCTTGGTCTGCGACAGCGTCAGCGAGCTGAGCAGCCTGGTGCCGGCGCCGATGCGCCAGTCGAATTTGGTCTGGAACGAGTGATAGCGCGATTTGCCGCCGTTGAACGAATACGTGATGTCGGCGTATTCCGGAATCGGCCGCCGTGACTGCAGGGACAACGTCCCCGCGGGGTTGTTGGGCGCGGCCTGGTTCAGGTTCGCGAACAGCAGCATGCCGTTGGCGCGATTGCCGACGTAGGCGAAGTCGAGCAGCGCGCCGTTCCAGACTTCCCGCTGCACCGACACGAACCAGCTCTGCACCTCGCTCGAGCGGTAATCCTTCGGCATGTAGGTGATGTTGGCGAGCAGCGGATTGAATCGCGACGGATCGGTCAGACCCGCCGGATAGCCTTGCTGCGTGGTGCGGAACGTCGCTTCCGCCGGCGTCTGCACGACGACGGCGTTGATCACCTGCGGACCGTTGATCGGCAGCACGTTGGCGCCGCCGGCGCGGTGGAAGTGGACGTAGCTGAGGCCATAGCCGCCGCGCAGCACGGTGCGATCGGCCAGCGTGTAGGCGACGCCAAGGCGCGGACCGAAGTTGTTGCGATCCGGTTTCAGCGTCGAGCGATCTTCGAGCGAGCCGTCGCGCGCGATCACCATCGTCTTCGTGGCGGGGTCGAAGTTCGACAGCACGTTGTTGGCTTCGGTCCACGGCGTGGCGAATTCGTAACGCAGTCCTAGGTTCAACGTCAGTCGATCGTTGATGCGCCAGTCGTCCTGCAGATACGTGAAGTGCATGTTCTGCTGCAGCCTGGCGACGAGAATATTGCTGAGCGCGTAGGTCGAGCGCAGGCCGAACATGAAGTCGGCGAGATTGTAGAGATTGTTTGCGGTGACGCCGGCGGGGCGCGAGAACTGACCCGCGTACGAATCGCGGCCATAGAGCGGATTGACGTCCTGCACTTCCGTCAGGACGCGCTGGAACTCGTAACCGGTCTTGAGCGAGTGGCGTCCCTGCAGCCACGTGTAGTTGATCTTCGGATTGAAGACGGTCGGGTACTGCCACTGCGGATTGGTCGCCTGGCGGCCCAGATCCGAGAAGCCGGTAATCAACTGCGTCGGCAGGCCGGCCGCGACGCGCGGATCGCTCGGCAGCCCGGTGATGCCGTACACGACCTCAGCGGGCTGTTCACCCAGGAACAACGCCGCGGGATTCTTGCCACCCCTGGTATTGGACCAGCCAAAGCGCGCTTCAAACAGCGACGACCCGGTCGGCGTATACGTGAGGCCGCTTGAAAACTGTTTGTTCGTCACGTAGGTTTCTGCGTTACCGCCGCCACCGGACGGGCCGGCGATCGGCGGGTTGTCGTAGATATCCGCATCGCGCCAGCCAACGCGTCCGAACAAGGAAAGACGTGGATTGATCTGCACGTCGATCTTGCCGCCGGCTTTCGGCGTGCGGTTGGTGAACCGCTGAAGGATTTGCAGGTTGTTCGCCGTGTTGCCATTGGTCGGCGCCGGCAGATCATTCAGCACCTGGCGCGCGAACGCCGTCATCGGGATTGCCGTCCCTGCCGGATACACGTCGCCGGTCAGCGGATTGCGCACGTCAACCGTCAGGATGCCGGCGCGCTGCGCCGTCGTCGCAATGGTGGAGCTGGCCGTCTGGCTGCGCGTCTGATCGAAAATCTCGACGTCGGCGAAGAAGAACGCCTTGCTCTTCACGATCGGGCCGCCGAGCACGCCGCCGAACTGATCGCGGTCGTAGCCGGGCTTGACGCCGCTCGCCGGCCTGAAGAAGCCGCCCGCGTTCAGGCCGGTGCGGCGCATGAACTCCCACGCTGAGCCGCGGAACGTGTTCGTGCCGCTCGCATACGCGACGTTGATCGTCGCGCCGGCCGAGCGTCCGTACTCGGCGCTCATGTTGTTGGTGACGACCTTGAACTCACCCACCGCATCCGGCGACGGCTGCATCACCTGGTTCGAGAAGCCCTGGTTGCTGGTGCCGTAGGCGTTGTTGTCGACGCCGTCGATCAGGAAATTGTTGAACGTTGATCGCAGGCCGTTGACGTTGAACGATCCTTCGCGCGGGGTGAAGCCGCCGGTGTTGAGCGCCGACAGGCGGACGCCGGGCGACAGCAGTGCCAGCGCGGAATACTCGCGGCCGTTGAGCGGCAGCGCCCTGGTCTGCTCGCCGGTGATCACCTGGCTGCGATCGCTCGAGTCGGTCTGCAGCAGCACCGCGCTGGCGCTGACTTCGACCTTCTCCGTCAACTGGCCAACCGCCATGCTCAGGTCAACGCGCTGCCGGGCGCCAACGGTGACCTGCACGTTGTCGACGAGCGCGATCGAAAAGCCGCTCTTCTCGGCGGTGATTACATAGGTGCCGGGACGCACCGTGAAGAATTCGTAGCTGCCGTTGGCGTCGCTGATTTTTTCGTTCGTGACGCCGGTCTGGGTGTTGGTGAGCGTGACCTTCGCGCCGGGAACGACGGCTCCGGTCGAATCCTTGATGGTGCCGACCACGCTGCCGGTCTCGAACTGCGCCCAGGCGGGGGCCGCGGCAAGGGTTAGAACAAACACGCAAAGCAGAGCTCGCTTGATTGGCATCGGTGTCCTCGGACGACGAATCTAACATGGCATTTGTGAAACCGATGCTACGCAGCCGTAACAAGCGCGCAACCCCGCCGCCTACGCCGCGAGACTTGGCGCCAGACGGCCCGCGCTTTCGGGACGCGCAATCAAGTCGTAGAGCAAATCGCGATTGAACCGCTGCTCGTGGACAAAATGCACGAACGGCGCGGCCATCAGCACCGGCACGATCGGCAGCCCGAGGATGCCGCCAAAGGTGAAGGCGTACCCGCGCCAGTCCCCGGGCCGCCGTGCCGTCGCCGTCACCGCCTCGCTCATGAAATTGCCGGCGAAGCGCCACATGTCCGACATCATCGTGCGCGCGCCGCCGTGCGCGCCGCCGGCGATGCCCCGGCCGGCGCGCAAACCCTGCATGAACTCTTCTCGCGATCGCGCGCCGGGCACTTCGGTCCAGGTGAGGCCGATGCCGCGGCCGGTGTGCGAATCGCCGCCGCCGAGCGTGTGCTTGCCGGCCGCGGCGGCCAGACACATCGCGGTGCGATTCTGCAGCGGCAGCCGCGTGCCGTTGATCACTTCGAGACCGTCCACCCACGGCAGTACCGCCGCGAGATGCGCAGCAGTCAGCGGGCCATTGATGCCGGAGGCCACGTGGTTCAGCGACGTGTAGATGCGTGCCTGGTTCAGGTACGGCATCAGCTGCCGCACGTCGCCGCGCAGCCGCTGAATCTCGCCGTGCTGCGCCGGCGTGATGTCGAGCACGTTGACGTGAACACACAGATCAATATCCGGCCATTCGGCGGTGACTTCGCAGCCGGTGATCACGTCGTGGCGAACGCCCAGTGCCAGCGCGCCGCTGATCTCGTCATGATCGGTGACGGTGATCAGATCCATCCCGCGGCGCCTCGCGGTCGTGTACACGCTCTGCGGTGTGTTGTAGGACTCGCGCATGAAGTGATTGAACGGAAAGACCGTGGCGCGGCCGGAATGCACGGTATGGACGTGGGTATCAAGCTTCACGCTGCCTCCCTTTGTTTAAGGCAGACTGCCCTAACGACGTGACGCCGCTGTGGCTTGCGGTTGTCGACGGCGAAAATTCTCTCGTGCTACTGGCGGACGTCGAGGTGCGCGCGGTCCTTCGGACGATGGTGCAACAGCTCTGAAACGAAGTTGCGAATGTACAGACGAAACACGGCGGCCTTCCCCATCGCGTTGTAGCGCCGCGCCGAGGTGTAGAGACAGCAGTCGTAGCGCAACTCGACCTTGCCGATTCGCGATAACCGGCGGCCGAGATTCGTATCCTCACCGTGGAATTCAATCGTGGTGTCGAATCCGCCAATGCGTTCGAGGGCCTCGCGCCGCACGGCGAAGTTGCCGCCGTAGAACACCACGCCGATGCGCAGCACGTACTTCACGAGCAGGTGTGTCGCCGGACCAAGCGTGAAATCGTAGGCGCGCAACAGCGAACGCCCGATCCAGTCCCAATCGTAGAAGCGATAGTTGCCGGACAGCGCGATCAGCGATCGATCAGCCGCGAACCGGCGCTCGATCCGCTGGAGCCACGTCGACGGCGCCCGGCAATCCGCATCGACGTACACGAGCAGCTCGCCGCGCGACTCGCGCCGGCCGCGCTCGCGCGCAATCACCAATCCCTTCGCCGACTCGTTGATCACGCGAACATCGGGCATCGCGGCGGCCACTGCGGCCGTGCGATCGGTGCTCGCGTTGTTGATGACGATGACTTCATCCGGAAGCCGGGTCTGGGCGAGCAGCGAAACCAGGCAGGGCCCGAGGTATCGCTCCTCGTTGTGGGCGCAGACGATGACGCTAATCGTCACGCCGCGACATTACGAGAAGCGTGTGACGCGGCATTGGCGACCAGGTAACGGCGGTGCGGCCAAGCAGCTCTGACCTTGGAAAAGTTCCCTTCGTGTCCTTCGTGCCCTTCGTGTTACCCAGAATTAACGTCTTCGTCACTCGTCGGAAATCCGCCGCCATTACCGTGAAGTGCATGGATCAAGCGGCGCCCGTGGAGCATCACGGGTCAGGTCGGCACCGTGCCCGCGGCATCGCCAAGATGCGCGTGCTCGTCGTCGAAGATGAAAACGATATTGCCGGCCTGATCAAACACACGCTCGAGCGATCGGGCGACGCGAGCGTCGAAGTGGCCACGAGCGGCGATCAGGCCTTGAAGGCCGCCAGCGAACAGCCGCCGGACCTGATCATTCTCGACCTCAACCTTCCGGTGCTGGGCGGCCTCGAAGTCTGTCGATTGCTTCGTACCCGTCCGGCCACCGCGAAGACACCGATCATCATGCTGACCGCGCGCACCACCGAGAGCGATCGCGTGGTCGGCCTCGATGCCGGCGCCGACGACTACATCACCAAGCCGTTCAGCCCGCGCGAGCTCGCGGCGCGCGTGCGCGCGGTGATGCGGCGCGGCCAAGCGGACGACGCCGGCCCGCCGCCCATTTATCGCGGCGAACATCTCGTCGCCGACTTCGACGCGGTATCGATCAGCGTTGACGGCGAACAGATCCGTCTGACTCGCCGCGAGTTCGAGCTGCTCAAGTATCTCGTCGAGAACCGCAACCGCGTGCTGTCGCGCGATCGTTTGCTCGAGCGCGTCTGGGGCTATGACCGCATGATCGAAACCCGATCGGTCGACGTGCACGTCGGACGGCTGCGCGGCAAGCTCGGTGCGGCCGGCAAGCAGATCGAGACGGTGGTGGGGCTGGGCTACCGCTTTATCGAGACCGACAAGGCCGGCGGCTAAACTTCAGACCAACCCTGGCGCTGTAGCGTGTCGAGCTCGTTCGCGATCGTGCGTCGAGCCCGCTCGACGCGATGCCAGTCCTTCAACTGCACCTTGCGCACGACCTCGCTGTCGCGCTCCTCGCGAACTTCCCAGCCGGCGTCGGTCGCAGCGATTGAATACCGGCGGGTCTGGTCCAGGAATCGCAGGCTCTTGTCGAAAGCAAACATGAGGCAGCTATCTTGGTCCAGCCTGGCTGGGCCGTGCCGTAAATTCTTCGTAACGATTTATTGGGCGTACGCGGGAAGTTCTTTCACCTCAACCACTTACCTTGACATGGAGGATCCGCCTGCGGGTCCGGAGGGCGATCCGCTCCGGCCCTTTTCGCGGCTCCCCGTCGACATGGAAATGAATCGGATTTGCGCACGAGATCTCCATCGAAGCCGCCGACCGCATCAACAGTCCCGGGCCTTCCGTCAGCGTGCCGCGAAAGAACGCCGGCACCTGCCGCAGGATGCTGAAGCCTGATTGCGGCTCGACAATGACGATCTCCATCATGCCGTCGTCGAGCAGCGCGCGCGGAGCGATCTTCGCGCCGCTGCCGTACTGACGCGAGTTCGCGAGCGCCACAAACAGGGCCGGCCGATCGGTGATGTCGGCGACCAGCGCCTTGCCATCGTGATCGTAGACCTCGTCGATCGAATAGCGGCCGGGCTGATAGCCGCGCAACTCCCCGACGGTCGCGAAGATGTATCCAGCCAGGCCGCGGCGTGCACCAGGCCGCGCCAGCCGATCCGCGATTCGCGCATCGAACCCGACGCCGGCGACGTTGAAGAACAGCGAGCCATGCAATTCGCCCGCATCGATGACGCGCGTCGTGCCGGTCGCGGCGATCGTCAGCGCGGCGGCGGGGTTGAATGGAATCCGCAGATCGCGCGCGAGGCCGTTGCCCGATCCGCCTGGAACGATCGCGAACGGGATGTTCGTGCCCGCAATCGCCGAAGCCGCGCCGTTGATGGTCCCGTCACCGCCCCAGGCGACGACGAGATCGACATTCGCGGCCGCGCCCTCCGTCGAGAAACGGCAGGAATCCTGCGGCGCGGTGGTGATGCGAACGTCAGCTTCGTAGCCGTGGCCGGACAAGACGGACTTGGCGAGATCGACACACGCCCCCATCGTGCGGGAGCGTCCTTTGCCGGCAATGGGATTGATGACGACGAGCGCGCGTCGCATCAGCGTGGATTCAGGGCACCAGCGCGCGCAGGGCCCGCGGCGGGAGCATCCATCGCAGCGTGCCCGGGCCGCCCGGTGTTGCGCCGTCAACTTCGATCAGGCAGACCGCGCCCTTCTTGAACTCGATGCTGCCGCGCGCCGCGAGCAGGCGTGCCGCGAACTCGCCAAGATCCGGCTCGTGACCGACGAGCGCAAGACGGCGATGGCGCTTCGAGTGCGTCTTGATGGCCTCGACGATCGCCTGGTGACGCCCGCCCGGCGCGAGCGCCTCGATTTCGGTGATGGCGGGCTTGGGCTTGAGGCCCGCCGCCAGCAGCTGCGCCGTCTCCCGCGCGCGCACGAGCGGACTGGTCAGGACGAAGTCGATAACAACATCCATCTCGATCAGCCCTGGCACCGAGCTCGCGAACTTCTTGGTGCCGGCCGGCGTGAGCGGTCGCAGCGTATCGTCAGGATATTTGGGTCCGCGCTCGGCAGCGATCGCGTGGCGAACCAGGTACAACTCGATAGTCGCGGCCATGGATCAGGGATCAGGGATCAGGAGTTATGCGGCCGATGGCTTCGAGTGATCGGCGGCGATGACAGTGTCGCACAGCTTCAGGAGCGCCGGGCGGCCGCGCATGTAGGTGGCGTGGCCTTCGCGGCATTCGTCTTCGAGGACGCGAATCAGCTTGTTCAGCTCGGACATGCCGCGTCGATCGCGTGGGTTCAGCGTGCCCTGCACGGCGCGCGCCTTGTCGATCAGGATCTCGAGATCGTGCATCCGTCCGAGCATGTCCTGCTCGCTCTTCAGTCGTGCCAGGCCGATCATCGATCGGGCTTGGCTCAGCTCGCGCTGAATCTCGAGCGCATAGCGGAGCTTCTTCGCTTCGACGCGGACGCGATGCAGGCGATCGGCCAGATAAATGCCGCCGGCGCGCTCGATGGCGGCCTTCAGGTTCCTCGCGCGTTGTGCCGACTGTGCCGCCGCTTCTTCACGAGCGGTGCGCGTGACATGTGGACGCTCTTCCGGCGCGGCGACGCGGACCAGCCGACGGGTGAGCTTGTCGAGACGTGACGGCGTGATCTCGCTCAGCATCTCGTTGCGGCGCTTCTGCCGCTCCTCGAGCACGGCTTCGCGCACGCGCTCGATGGCGCGGGGCGCCGCGGCCTCCGTGCCCTCGAGCTCGGCAAGTAACAGCAATGTAACGTCGAGCTCGCGAACCGGACCGAGGGCGCGCGTAATGCGGCGGACGCGTTTCTGCACGCGGTCGAGTTTTTGTTCGTCGGCGCGGGCGCCCAGCACGGGGAGCGCTTCGCGCAGGCGGCGCGAGGCGACCCGGGCTTGGTGCACCGAGACTTCGTCGCCCGCCTGCGCCGCGGGCATGGCTCTCAGCAACGAGACGAGTCGCTGGCGAAGCAGCGCGACGGAAAGGGCCGAATGCTCCATGCTAGGATGCTTTTCCAATTATACGTCGTGCGACTTGCGGCCATCGACATCGGCACTAATTCCGTCCACATGATCGTGGTCCGGGTGCGCCCGGACTTCTCGTTCGAGATCGTCGATCGTGAAAAGGAAATGGTCCGGCTGGGCGCCGGCGGCCTCGACGGCAAGAAGCTCACGCCCGAAGCAATGGGCGCGGCGCTGCTGGCGCTGAAAAAATTCGCGCGCCTCGCCCAGTCACACCAGGTCGACGAAATCCTCGCGGTGGCGACCAGCGCGACGCGCGAAGCCGAGAACGGCGGCGCGTTCCTGCGCGCGATCGAGCGGCGCACCGGCCTTCGCGCGCGCATCATCACCGGCACCGAAGAAGCCAGGCTGATTCACCTCGCCGCCGTCTACGGCGTCGATACGCCCAAACCCGCGGTGGTCATCGATATCGGCGGCGGCAGCGTTGAGGTCACGCTCGGCAGCAAGAGCGACATCGAGTTCGCGCGCAGCTTCAAGATCGGCGTCATTCGCCTGACCGAGCGCTTTGTCGATTCGGATCCGATCTCGAGCCGCGACGAGCGCAAGATGACCAAGTTCATCCGCGAGCAGGTCGATCGCTACATCGAGCAGATCGTCGACAAGGGCTACGACCGCGTCATTGGCACGTCGGGCACCATCCTCTCGCTGGGCACGGTCGCGACCGCCGTCGATCGGGATGGAGCGGTACCGCAGGAAGTGCGCAATCTGCGCGTGCCCGCCAAGAGCATTCGCCGGCTGCGCAAGACCGCGGTCGAAATGGATCTGGAAGAGCGCATGCGGCTGCCCGGCCTCGATCCCCGGCGGGCCGACCTGATGGTGGCGGGATCGGTGCTGCTCGATACGCTGCTGAAGGAGCTCGACGCCGAGGAAATCACGCTCTGCGATTTGGCGCTGCGTGAGGGCGTGCTGCTGGATTACATCCACAAGCATCGCACGCACATTGCGCAGGTCGACCAGTATCCGGATGTTCGCCGCCGCTCGGTGATTGAGCTCGCGGAGCGTTGCGCGTGGGAAGCCGATCACTCCCGCCAGGTCGCGGCGCTGGCGCTGACGTTGTTCGATTACACCAGGCGCATTCACGAGCTCGGCGATCGCGAGCGCGAATGGCTCGAATATGCGTCGTTCCTGCACGACATCGGCAATCACATCAGCTACCTGAAGCATCATCGCCACTCGTATTACCTGGTCAAGCATGGCGATCTGCGCGGCTTCGAGCCGGAAGAGATCGACGTGATTGCGCTGCTCACTCGTTACCATCGCCGCGCGACACCGACACCCGAGCATCCGGGCATGGAGCACGTCGGCAAGAAACAACTGCACGCCATCGAGGTGCTGGCGGCATTTCTTCGCCTCGCCGAAACGCTCGATCGATCGCGGCACGGTGTGATTCGCGGCATCGAAGTGCGCGAGCGCCTGGGCGAGCTGCGGATCAACGTGCAGGCACTGGGCGACGCTGAGCTGGAAGTCTGGGCCGCGCACAAACAGGTGGCCGCGCTCGAGGAAGCGCTCGACCGTAAGGTGCGAATCGAGAAAGTCCCCTACCGCAAGGCGTCCGCACCGTCGCTGGCGCTGTCCAACAATACGATGGTCGTCACAGATCGAGTAGTCGGTGATCGACAACCTAAGCTTCAACTGCCACGACAGGGTTACGCTCGAAAGCGGCAACGCTAGATGTCGAAGGGGCAGGCGCGCGGGACACCGCAAAACCTCGACCACTACGAGGTAGTTGACGGCGTGAGCGTGGGTGGGGCCACCGTAAAGGACGTCCTAGTTGACCCCGAATCAGGGCATAAGTACATAGCGAAGTTGGGCGGGCGGAATAGTGACCTCGAGGTGATTACGGAGTACGCAATTTTTCTAGTAGGAAAGACACTACCGCTAGACATCGCGTCCGCCAAGATTGGTGTGTATAGAGGCCAGCTGCGATTTCTGAGCCGGTACTTCCTGGATATTGAAAGAGCTGAAGAACTTGTACACGGCATGCAACTATTCAGAGACCTCTACGACGCAACAACGGTGAAGGGAATCGTAGGGAATCAATTTAGGGAGCAATCGTTCTTCACGGTTCAGGCCGTTAAAGCCGCGTTTGGGGCCACGTACTTACATTACGGCTCGCACGTCGAGGACAATCTATTCGATTCTTTCGTCGCAATGCTTACGCACGATGCGCTACTTGGTGTACAGGATCGGCATCATGAGAACTGGGGAATAATTGTTCGTCGCGATGTGGGCACCGGCGTGCCGCGATTTGCACCGTTGTATGACAGTGCTCGCGGTCTTTTCTGCAATTTCTTAGACGGTCAACTTCGCAGATTTTACGGACCTCCGGGTCTCGATCGTCTCGACCAGTACATTTCCAAATCGCGACCCCTCATAGGCTTTATCGGATTGAGTCCAACGAGCGGGCGCGCTTTCCTTACGCATGATCAGCTGCTGGCCGCGATCTTTCATGAGCACAAAAGACAGCGTGCACGTATCATGAAAATTCTGGAGAGTTACGACTGGCAGCTTGTGCGAGACGAGTTGAACGATAACTTGCCCGCGGGTTTTTGTTCCAAAGCTCGAATAGACCTGATCTTGACTTGCCTCCGTCGCCGTCAGCGTGGCTTATACCGTGCCATTCATGGTTCCGACATCAGGACCGATATATAGTGTGAGGTTCAGCCATGAGGATCATCAAGTCTCTGTGGGCCATGATGCCTCGCACCGCAGGTAGGCCGGCAGGCTTTATTCTGCTCTACCATCCCGCTGATGGCGCATCACCAGTCACGGTTGGCCACTTGCGATTCGACTCTGGCACGTGGACGTTCTATTACGACGAAGAATTTAAGTTGCGCAGAGACGAATTTCATCCGATCGAGGGCTTCGATCAGCTCGAACGCGTGTACAGTTCTCCAGCGCTGTTCCCTTTTTTCGCAGTTCGCATTCCGGATATCGAGCGGCCCGATGTGCGCAGCCGATTAGAAGCTGAACACCTAACCGATCCTGAACCGAGCGACCTACTGCGCATGTTCGGTCGGAAAGTTGTTTCCTCGCCGGCCTTTGAACTCGTTCCTACCTAAGCTTCGGCGGCTCTTCAAATTTTCTTCGGAAGGCGTGCGGGAAACTCGTAAACGAGTTTGAGTAGCATCTCTGTAAACAAGAGAAGTTCTTCTGCGTCACTCTTCGAAATCGTCACAATCTCGTGATTCGCCTCATTCCCTTTTTTCCGTACATGGTCAATCCTTCGCACCCATCGGGACGAGGTTGTTAGTCTCGAAGAAAGTCACGTATTGCTGGAAGCTCTGTCCTATCGGAGCTCCTTTTTCCACAGCGACATGCATCAGCAGCTTTCTAAGGCTCAATGCAGCAGATTGTAGGCGCATTCGCCGCCATGACGTCGCGAATCTCGTCGTAGAGTGACGCGACCCCGTCCGACAAATGCCCCACCGCATTACCCACTCTGTGCTGAGGAGCTTGGTAATCGACCTCAAAGTAATTAGGTCGACCACAAACAGGGCAAATGCGAATCTTGACGTCATGCGCATGCGTGGGGGATGTCCCGCCCGCTGTTGAAATTCAAGCGGCGGCTCAGTTGACGACTACGCGATCTGTCGCTCCTCCTGCGCGACACAGAGTCCGAGTTGCCGATCGCGAGTCCGGAGGGCCGCGACGAGCATCGACATGTCAGCATACCCTTTCAATCGTCGGAAGCCCTTCACGGCTTCGAGGACACCGGCGGCGACCCACCGCAGCATCATCTGACCATTCCGCCACCGCTTGACGTTGCGCTTGACGTGACGCGTGCGACTGAGCAGACTCTCGGCGGCGTTGGTGGTGGCCAAGGAGCGGCGCAGACGCGGGGACAGCTTCAGCGTGAGCACCGTCAGCGTTTCGTCGAGGCCTTCGCGCACGCTCTCGGGCACTGGGATACTCGGCCTCAAGCTGACGCGCGAGGTCAAGGAGGAGTCGCTGCGCCAGCTTCGGATCGGCGGCCTGGTAGGCGCGCCGGAGGATCGCCTGCGCCCACGGGCGGTCGCGATCGCTCAAGTACTCGAGGATGTTGCGCATCTTGTGCACCTGGCAGCGTTGCACCAGCGCGGCGTCGCCGAAGGTCGCGCGCACCGCTTTCCGCAACGCTTTCGAGCCATCGAGGATCACGAGCACGCTGCGATCGGTCCGGAGCCCACGATCTGGAGACTCGCGAGCAAGCCCTGGCACACGGTGGCATTTTCGGTCGAGCCGTCCCACAGGCCGAGCGCGTGTTTCTGACCGTTGGCCGCGATGCCGAGCGCGACGATGAGGCAGTGATCGCCGACGTGCACGCCATCGATCAGTAACGCGACGAGGTCGAGGCCGTCGAGCGGGGCACTCTGCCAGGCCGTGAGCTGCGCGGTCGTCCGAGCGACGAAGCGGCGGCTCACCGCGCTCTTACTCGTGCCTCGGCTCGTGATCGCCGGACCAAGCGGCTCCAGGCTCCGGGCGTACTGCCGCGTGGCCACGCCCACGAGCATCTGCTCGACGACCCGGCGGTCGAGCGGATCGGTGGCGGCCATCGTCTCAAACGTGGGCAGCGGGACCTCGCCGGCCGCGGTGCGCGCGCGCGGGCGCTGGATCGTGACCTTCCGGCCACCGAGAACCACTTCGCTGCGCGTGGTGCCGGCCCGGCTGGCCGGCCGCTCGGGCTCGTGCGCATACCGCGGCCCACAGATCGCGGTGCGATCCTCTTCCAGCATGGTGGTGAAGACCTTCAAGCCCGATCGCAGGGCCAATTCCAACAGCTCCGTCTTGGTGTCGACGAGCAGATCGACGAGCGGCAGATGACGCAGCGGGGATTCTGTATGGAGAACGGGTGAGGCTATGCGGACTTCTTCATGGCGGCTCCTTGTTGTGAGGCCTTCGGACCTCGGGCTTAGTCACCACTCGTTGTACACGAGCAGTGAGGAGCCGTCGCTTTCAATTTTCAACAGCTACCGGGACATCCCCCATGCGTGTGGTTCCAACCCTTGTTGGAGCCAACTTCGCGACCACAGTGTCCACATTTGAGGCTAACGACATCGACATCAGCCAAATTTGTATAGGTAGGCGGTAGCGGCCCATTTCGTTTCATACGTCGTGATTAAGTATAAGAAACTGATCTCATGAAAGCCATGAACGGTGGCCTCATGGCACTTCGTTCGGCGGGACTCTCGTCTGCCTCAACAATTTATTCTCTCAACTGCCGTTAACACGGATTTAACACGGCAGAAACTGCCGCGAAATCCCCGCCGCGTACGCTAGCGGCATGAAGTTGCATATTCGTCATATCTCCCTGGTGGCACTGTTCGCCATCACGCTGGTGGCCTGTGGGCAAAGCGCCCAGGATGCGCGCACCGGTGGCGCCGCCCCCGGCGCCGCTGCAGGTCCGACCCTCGTCAGCCTCGACGGCTCGAGCACCGTGTTTCCGATCAGCGAAGCGGTCGCGGAAGAATTTCAGAAGGCCGACACATCCGTTCGCGTGACCGTGGGTATCTCCGGCACGGGCGGCGGCTTTCAGAAATTCTGCCGCGGCGAAATCGACATCAGCGACGCGTCACGCCCGATCTCGGCAACCGAGATCGAAGCGTGCTCGAAAGCGGGCATCGAATACATCGAGCTGCCGGTGGCGTATGACGGCATCGCGATCGCGGTGAATCCGAAGAACACGTGGGCGGACAAGATGACCGTTGCCGAGCTCAAGACGCTGTGGGCGCCGGATGCGCAAGGCAAGGTGAAGACCTGGTCGCAGGTGCGCAAAGGCTGGCCGAATCGCGAGATTCACCTGTTCGGCGCCGGCGTCGACTCGGGCACTTACGATTACTTCACCGAAGCCGTCAACGGGAAGGCCAAAGCCAGCCGTGGCGACTTCACGTCGAGCGAAGACGACAACGTGCTGGTGCAGGGTATCAGCAACGACGAGCTCGCCCTCGGCTTCGTGCCGTTCGCCTATTTCGAAGCCAACCGCGGCAAGCTGAAGCTGGTGCCGGTCGATGACGCGAAGGCCGACAACGGCAACGGCGCGATCATGCCCAGCGCCGAGACCATCCGCGACGGCACGTATCAGCCGCTGTCGCGCCCGATCTTCCTCTACGTCTCCACCAAGGCCAACGCCCGTCCCGAAGTGCAGAAGTTCGTCGAGTTCTACGTGAAGAACGCCGAGAAGCTGGTGCGTGAAGTGGCCTACGTGCCGCTCGGCGAGAAGATCTACGGGCTCGTCGGCGAGCGCTACTCGAAGAAGACGACCGGCTCGGCCTTCGCCGGCAAGAACACGGTCGGCGTGACGCTCGACCAGCTGCTGGCGGCCGAAGGCGGAAAGTAAACAGGGGGATGTCGACGCGCGCGCTTGAGTGGATTATCGAGCGCCTTCTCTTTCTGTGCGCCGCGCTATCGGTGCTGACGACGGCGGGGATCGTCCTGGTCCTCGCCGTTGAAACGTACGAGTTCCTGCTCGAAGTCCCGCTCCTCGACTTCCTGACCGGCACCGAGTGGACACCGCTGTTCTTCAACAAGCAGTTCGGCGTGCTGCCGCTGGTGGCCGGCACGATGCTGGTCTCGGCGATCGCCATGGCGGTGGCGCTGCCGATGGGATTGCTGGCGGCGGTCTACTTGAGCGAATACTCGCCGAGCGGCTTCCGCCGCGTCGTCAAGCCGGTTCTCGAAATCCTCGCCGGCGTGCCGACGGTGGTCTACGGCTACTTTGCGCTGACGTTCGTAACCCCGCTCCTTCAGCAATTCTTGCCGGCGCTCTCGGGCTTCAACGCTCTCAGCCCCGGCATTGTGATGGGCCTGATGATCCTGCCGCTGGTGTCGTCGCTGTCGGAGGATGCGATGCGCGCGGTGCCGCAGGGGCTCCGCGAGGGCTCCTACGCGCTCGGCGCCACGCGCATGCAGACGGCATTGAAGGTCGTGGTGCCGGCGGCATTCTCCGGCATCACCGCGGCGTTCATTCTTGCGGTATCGCGCGCGATCGGCGAGACGATGATCGTGGCCATCGCTGCAGGACAGCAGCCGCGTCTGACCGGCAATCCGTTCGTGCCGATCGAAACGATGACCGCCTATATCGTTCAGGTCAGCCTCGGTGACACGCCGCAAGGCACCATCGAGTACCGGACCATCTTCGCCGTCGGCATGTTGCTGTTCCTGATGACCTTCGGCCTCAATTTGATCAGCACCTGGCTGCGCGAGCGGTTCCGCGAGGAGTACGCATGAGGAAACGTGCGGATCTCCTTTTCCAGATGCTCTCGCTGGCGACGCTGATCGCCGCCCTGGCCGCACTCGGCGCACTGGTCTACGACATCTTCGCCGACGGCGCGTCGCGACTGAGCTGGTCGTTCA
Source organism: Cyanobacteriota bacterium (assembly GCA_019752015.1). GTDB lineage: Bacteria > Acidobacteriota > Vicinamibacteria > Vicinamibacterales > UBA2999 > 12-FULL-67-14b. The sequence continues at coordinate 57,724 of JAIEMQ010000025.1, forward strand.
TCGTCAACATTGCGTCGCGCAATGCCGAAGAAGCCGGCGTCTATCACGCGCTGATGGGCAGCATCTGGGTGATCGCGCTGACCGGAGCGCTGGCACTCCCGATCGGCGTCGCCGCGGCGATCTATCTCGAAGAGTACGGATCGCGCAGCCGGATCGCGCGCTTCATCGAGCTCAACATCTCCAATCTCGCCGCGGTCCCGTCGATCATCTACGGTCTGCTCGGCCTCGGGCTGTTCGTGCGGCTGATGGGCATGGGGCAGAGCGTCCTGGCCGGCGCCGCGACGCTGGCGCTGCTGGCGCTGCCGGTGGTGATTCTGTCGACGCGCGAGGCACTGCGCACGGTGCCGAGCTCGATCCGCGAAGGTTCCTACGCGCTCGGCGCCACCAAATGGCAGACCATCTGGCACCAGGTGCTGCCGATGGCGCTGCCCGGCGTGCTGACCGGCTTGATCCTGGCGCTGTCGCGCGCCATCGGGGAGACCGCGCCGCTCATTACCATTGGCGCGCTCACCTATATTCCGTTCGCACCGGATAGCGTATGGTCAAAATTCACGGTGCTGCCGATCCAGGTCTTCAACTGGGTGTCGAGGCCGCAAGCGGAGTTCAAGGCCAACGCCGCGGCGGGCATCCTGGTGCTGCTCGCGTTACTATTGAGCATGAACGCCATCGCGATCGTCGTCCGCGATCGCTCTCAGCGGCGGGGGCGCGTATGACCCGTCGATTGACACGCAGGGTCATAGTGAGCGGAGTCGAAGTATGACCGGCGGAACCGGGACCGTTCCGGCGAACCTGTCCGGCATCGCCAGCCGCCGCGACCAGTCGCCTGCGGCCCTCGACAAGCCGGTGAAGATCGAGGTCGACAACCTCAATTTCTATTACGGTCCGAAGCGCGCGCTCGACGGCATCAACATCCGGATCCGCGCCAACCTCGTGACCGCGTTCATCGGCCCCTCGGGCTGCGGCAAGAGCACGTTCCTGCGGACGCTCAACCGGATGAACGACATCATTCCGGCGACGCGCGTCGAGGGCACGGTCGAGATCGACGGCAAGCCGATCTACGACGCCAAGGTCGACGTCGTCCAGCTCCGCCGCAAGGTCGGCATGGTGTTCCAGAAGTCGAACCCGTTTCCGAAATCGATTTTCGAGAACATCGCCTACGGCCTGCGCATCAACGGCCTGACCAAGTCGAAGGCGGAGATGGCGGAGCGCGTCGAGGAGAGCCTGCGGCAAGCGGCGATCTGGGAGGAAGTCAAGGATCGGTTGAACGAATCGGCGCTCGCACTCTCGGGCGGACAGCAGCAGCGCCTGTGCATCGCGCGGGCGCTGGCGATCCGGCCGGAGATCCTGCTGATGGACGAGCCCGCGTCCGCGCTCGATCCGATCGCGACGCAGCGCATCGAAGAACTGATCTACGACCTGAAGAAGAACTATACGATCGTGATCGTCACGCACAACATGCAGCAGGCGGCGCGCGTGTCGGACTTCACGGCGTTCTTCTGGCTGGGACGGCTGATCGAGGTGGGCCGGACCGACAGGATCTTCACGGCGCCGGCGGAAAAACTGACCGAAGACTATGTGACAGGACGGTGCGGCTGATGGAGCGGGCGTTTCGGCACTTCCAGGATGAGCTCGATGCACTGAAGGAGCGCCTCCTCGCCATGGGCGGGCTGGCCGAGGAGCGCGTGCGCGAATCGGTGCGCGGCCTGATCGATCGCGACCACGCGGCGTTCGACGCCGTGCTGTCGGGCGACGAGCCGATCAACGACCTCCACATGGAACTGGACGATCGCTGCTTCAAGCTGCTGGCGCTGCACCAGCCGATGGCCGCGGATCTTCGCGTCATCGTCGCCGCGGTCAAGATCAACACCGACCTCGAACGGGTCGGCGACCTGGCCGTCAACATCGCCGAGGCCGGCAAGCGCTACCTGCAGCATCCGCCGGTCAAGCCGCTGATCGACATTCCTCGCATGGGCGATCTGGCGCAGAAAATGCTGCGCGACGCCCTCGATGCGTTCGTCCGGCGCGACATGGTGCTGGCCGAAGCGGTGCTGGCCGCCGACGACACGCTCGACGGCTTGAAGACCCAGATCTTCCGTGAGCTGCTCACCTACATGCTGCAGGCCCCCGAAACCATCGAGCCGGCGCTCGACTTAATCCTCATTTCACGGCATCTCGAGCGGATCGGCGATCACGCGACCAACGTCGCCGAGGACGTCATTTTCATCCTGTCGGCACGGGACGTCCGCCACCATGGGACCGATACCGCGCGGGGCGGTGACACTTAGAGAAATGCGCGGCCGGTGGATGATCTAGAATTAGCAGGATCACCATATGGCCGATACGCTCAGCATTACCGACAACCGGACCGGGAAGACCTACGAAGTCCCGATCGCGGAAGGCACCATCCGTGCCACTGACCTGAAGAAAATCACCACCGGCGGCGACGATCCGGGGCTGGCGACCTACGACCCGGCCTTCATGAATACCGCGGCGTGCAGGAGCAAGATCACCTTTATCGACGGCGACAAGGGCATCCTGATGTATCGCGGATACCCGATCGAACAGCTCGCCGAGCACAGCACCTACCTCGAGACCGCCTACCTGATTCTGTTCGGCGAGCTGCCGAACAAGCCGCAGCTCGAGAAGTGGACCCACGACATCACCATGCACACCATGGTGCACGAGAACATCAAGAAGTTCATGGAAGGGTTCACCTACGACGCGCACCCGATGAGCGTGTTCATCAGCACCGTTGCGGCGATGTCGACCTTCTATCCGGACAGCAAGCAGATCTTCAACGCCGACTCGCGGCGCAAGCAGATCCACCGGCTGATTGCGAAGACGCCGACGATTGCGGCCTTTGCCTATCGCCACAGCACCGGCCGGCCCTACGTCTATCCGGACAACGACCTCAGCTTCACCGGCAATTTCCTGAACATGCTGTTCAAGATGACCGAGGTGAAGTACTCGCCGAACAAGAAGCTCGAGCGCGCCCTCGACGTGCTGTTCATCCTGCACGCCGATCACGAGCAGAACTGCTCGACCAGCTCGATGCGCGCGATCGGCAGCTCGCACGTCGACCCGTTCTCGTCGATGGCCGGCGCGGCCGCCGCGCTGTACGGCCCGCTGCACGGCGGCGCCAACGAAGCGGTGCTGCGCATGCTGAAGGAGATCGGCAGCGTCGACCACATTCCCGCCTTCATCAAGAAGGTCAAGGGCGGCGAAGGCCGCCTGATGGGCTTCGGTCATCGCGTCTACAAGTCGTACGACCCGCGGGCCAAGATCATCAAGCAGACGGCGTATGAAGTGTTCGAGGTAACGGGCAAGAACCCGCTGCTCGACATCGCGCTCGAGCTCGAGCGCATTGCGCTCGAGGACGAGTACTTCATCAGCCGCAAGCTCTATCCGAACGTCGACTTCTACTCGGGCCTCATCTACCAGGCGATGGGCTTCCCGGTGGAGATGTTCGCGGTGCTGTTCGCGATCGCCCGCACGGTGGGCTGGGTCGCGCAGTGGGAAGAGATGCTGCTCGATCCGGATACGAAGATCGCGCGTCCCAAGCAGGTGTACGAGGGGGCCCAGACTCGTGACTACGTTCCGCTCGGCAAACGGTAAGCAGCATCCGGCTTTAGCCGGATTGTTCCTGGCGCTGGTACTGTGGCATCCGGCTTTACCCGGAGTAGCCCAGGCACAAGGCTCGAACGGTTTCGACAGCACGAAGGCGTTCGAGCACCTGCGCCAGCAGGTGGCGATTGGTCCGCGCCCATCGGGCTCGGCCGCCAACGTCAAGAATCGCGATTACATCAAGGCGCAGATGGCGGCGCTCGGCATCACGACCACCGAACAGCCGTTCGAAGGCCGCACCCCGCTCGGTCCCGTCACGATGGTCAACATCATCGCGACCATTCCCGGGAAGAGCGCCGATCGCATCGTGCTCGCCAGTCACTTCGATACGAAGCTGTTCCGCGACATGCGCTTCGTCGGCGCCAGCGACGGCGCGTCGAGCACCGCCGCGCTGATCGAGCTCGGGCGCGTCATCAAGGCGCGCGGCGCGCCGCCCTTTACGATCGAGCTGTTGTTCCTCGACGGCGAAGAAGCCGTCGTCGAATGGTCGGGAGACGACAACACCTACGGCAGCCGCTACTACGTGGAGGCGGCGCGCAAGTCGGGCTCGCTGAAGTCGCTGCGCGCGCTCATCCTGCTCGACATGATCGGCGATCGCAACCTGACGATCCGCCGCGAATCGAACTCCACGCGCTGGCTGACGGAGATCGTGTGGGGCGCGGCGAAGAAGCTCGGCCACCGCGCGTTCATGGACGAAGAGACCACCGTCGAGGACGATCACATCCCGTTCCTGAAGGCGGGCGTGCCGTCGCTCGACATCATCGATCTGGATTACCCGCAGTGGCACACGGCGCAGGACACGCTCGACGCCGTCGGCGCGCGCAGCCTGCAGGTGGTTGGCGAGACGGTGATGGCGGCGCTTCCGGAAATCGAAGCGCGCCTCCTGAAGAATTGAGGTCCGCCTGAAGGCGGACCCTCACAGAACTAATTGGGAGAAATCTTGTGAGGGTCCGGCTTTAGCCGGACCGCAGCTATCGGTAAACTTCGGCGAGGATTTCAGCTTCCGTAAGCACCGTCGTCGAGCTCTTCGCTTTCGCGAACACGCGATCGACCACCGGATCGCTGCACGGGATGCCGTGCCGCTCCAGCCAGAACACGACGTTCGACTTCCCTGACATCGGGCCGACTTCGATTTCCTGCTCGCGGCCCACGAGGCTCGCGGGAATCGCGGAATAGACCGCGTCCATCAAATCGCGATCGCCCTTCTTCCATGCCTTGACGACGGCGGCGGCGTGGACGCCGGTCGCGGTGCGGAACGCATCCCTGCCGACGACCGGGTAGTTGTCGGGGATCGGCACCTCGGTCGCGCGCGACACCGCTTCGACGTACTCCATCAGCGGCGCCAGGTCGCGATCGATGAAGCCCATCACCACGAGGTTGACCAGCAGCAGATCCATGGGTGTGTTGCCAACACGCTCGCCGATGCCGAGCGCGGCGGCGTGAATGCGTGTCGCGCCGGCTTCGAGCGCGGCAATGCTGTTGATGATCGCCAGATCGCGATCGCGATGGCCGTGCCAGTCGACGTGAATCGCGGCGCCGGATTCCTTGATGACGTGCATCGCGAAGCGGACCACCGCGGCGGCACCCCACGGCGTCGCATGACCGACGGTGTCGGCGAGACAGATGCGATGCGCGCCGGCGCGGATCGCCACTTCGTAGAGCCTGCGCAGCGTCGCCGGATCGGATCGCGTCGTGTCCTCGGTGACGTACATCACCTGGAGGCCTTCCTTGACCGCGAACTTGATCGCGTCCTCGGTGGTCGTCAGCAGGAAATCGAGGCTCCACCCTTCGGTGTACTGGCGGATCGGCGACGAGCCGATGAACATGCCGACTTCGAGCGGCAGGCCGGTGCGCTGGCTGATCTCGACGATCGGAATGATGTCCGACTGGGTGGTCCTGGCCGCGCAATTCGCCCGCACCGTGAGCTTGCTCTCGACGATCTCGCGCGCCAGCCGCTCGACGTCGCCGACCACGTGCGGGCCGGCGCCGGGCAGGCCGATGTCGGCGGTATCGATGCCGAGCTGATCGATCAGGTGCAGGATTTCGATCTTCTGCTCGATGGTCGGCGTCCGCACCGACGGCGACTGCAACCCGTCGCGCAGCGTTTCATCGTCCAGCATCACGCGCGGCGGTTTGGCCGGCGCGCCGATCTTGTTCCAGTCGTAAATCAGAGATTCAAGCATCGAGTCCCGTGCGCCTCGCCGCGACGGCCGTGAGCACCACGCCCAGCGAGGCAATCGACACCAGCCAGACGCTGCCGTCGATCGCGGCCTGCCGGACCATCGGCCGGAAGGCGTCGTTGATGGTCAGGGTCGGCTGGCCCTGTTGATGGCGGACGATCTGCGAGCGCACGAACGCGTGGTTCGCCGCGCGCGCCTGCCAGTCGAATCGCACATTGAATACGACGATGGCCAGGAGGAACCACACGGCCATCGCCACAGTTTTTCTGGGCCAGCCGGCTTCGCCGGCGGCGGCGAATGGCGTCATCAGGACTTTGGTCCGGTGTATTTCACGACCAGCGCCGTGATGTCGTCGTACTGCTCGGCGCCGAATGCGAATTCCTTGACGGCGTTGATGATCTGCTCGAGCAGGATCTTGGCGCTGCCGCGGCTGTAGCGCTCCATGATCTGCACCAGCCTGGCCTCGCCGAATTCCTCGCCGGCGACATTGTGCGCCTCGGTGACGCCGTCGCTGTAGATCACCATGGTGTCCCCGGCCTTGAGCTCGATCTGATCGCACGAATACGGCGCCATCTCGAACATGCCGACCGGCATGCCGCCGGATTCAATGCGGCGCAAGCCGCCGGCGCCGTAGACCAGCGGCGGGTTGTGGCCGGCATTGCAGAACACCAGCGTGCCGTCGGTGGACAGCTGGCCGTAGAGCAGCGTCGCGTAGCGCGCGTCGATCTGCCGGCGCGTCAGCACCTTGTTGATGTGATCGACGAGCTGCGCGGGATCGTCGCCGACCGACGTGAACGCGGAGAAGATGCCGAGAATCTTCGATGTCAGCAGCGCCGCGGCAGGGCCCTTGCCGGCAACGTCGCCGGCCAGGAAACCGAACGAGCCGTCCGGCAGATCGGTCATGTCGAAGAAGTCGCCGCCGATCGATCGCGCCTGCTCCGATGAGCCGTGCGATTCGAAGAAGGCGCCGGCGTGCGTGCCTTCCGGCAGCAGCGCCTTCTGGATTTCCGCGGCGATCTTGAGCTCGTGCTCGATGCGCGCCTTCTCGAGCGTCTCGCGATACAGGCGCGCGTTCTCGATCGCCACGCCGGCTTCGGTGGCAAGCGTATCGAGCGCGGTGCGCGTGTGCGGCGCGAGCAGGCTGCCCTTCTCGCGGCTGTCGAGATAGAGCACGCCGATGTTCCTGGTGTCGCTCTTCATGTCGGCGCGATCGAGGTAACGCACCATGCGCAGCGGGATGCACGCGACGTGGCGGATGCCGAGCTGCACCGTGCCGAGGTGCACGTTGGCGAGATCGCCGTCGAGCAGGTCGGCGACGATCTTGAGCTCGCCCGTCGCGAACACTTCTTCGGGAATCTTGCGGCTGGTCTTGAACCCGGTGCCAGGCAGCGTGACCCGCCCCTTGGCGCGCGCCAGCTTCATTTCGAGCTCGGTGCTCTTGGCGTCGGCCTTCGGCGCCAGCATGATGAAGCCGCGCTCGGCGCCGGCCACGTCGATCGCCGCGTCGAGCACGAGCGCGAGCACCTCGTCGAGGACGCGGCCCGAGCCGAGCGCGCGCAAGCCTTCGAGCAGCGCGGCGAGCTGGCGGAGATCGTTGACGGCGCTGGCGTGCGAGCGATCGGTGTGCGCCGGGCCGTCGCCGGTCAGGAACACCACGTCGGCGCCGCTGGCGCGGCCGAACTGCACGCGATCGCCGTGCGTCAGCTTGTGCTCGGTGACGGCTTCGCCGTTGACGTAGGTGCCGTAGCGCGACCCCTTGTCGCGCAGCACCCAGTCGCCGTTCTGCTTGATGATCTCGGCGTGCTCGCGCGACACGTCGCTGCCGACCAGGCGGAGATCGCTCTCCGTGCGGCGGCCGATACAGAGCAGCTCCTTGTTGATCGGAACGATGCGCTGGCCGAGCCCGTCGTTGACTTCGAGACGCGCGCTCATGTCGTCAGTGAGTGGTTATGATATCAGGCTTCCGCAGGCCACTTCCCGCGCCACCGCGGCCAGCGCCAGGCCGAGCAGAATCAGGCCGGCAATGGTGCCGCGGCCGAGGCCGGTTTTCCGCGCCGGCGGCTTGATCTTCGCCTCGGTGGTGGCGGTCCCGCACTTGTAACAAATCAGGGCATTGGCGGCTATTTCGGCGCCGCAATTCCGGCATTTCATCGTTAAATATTCTACGTGAACGCCAGATGATTCCTCTTCGCGATGTCATCCCGTCGCGCACCACGCCGGGCGTCACCGTCACGCTGATCACGCTCAACATCCTGATCTACCTGTTTCAGCTGATGCTGTCGGAACAGGCGCAGGACGCGTTCATCATGGGCTTTGGTCTCGTGCCGGCGTACTTCTCGGTGGTCAACGTCGTCACCGCGATGTTCGTGCACGGCGGCCTTGCGCACCTCGCGGGCAACATGCTGTTCCTGTGGATCTTCGGCGACAATGTCGAGGATCGGCTCGGCCACGGCCGCTTCATCGTGTTCTATCTGCTGTGCGGCTTCACCGCGGCGCTGGCGCAATCGCTCCTCGATCCCGAGTCGCTCGTGCCGATGGTGGGCGCGAGCGGCGCGATCGCCGGCGTGATGGGCGCGTACCTGGTGCTGTATCCCCATTCGCGCGTGTTGATGCTGTTTCCATTTCCGCTGTTCGTGTTCGAGCTGCCGGCGATCGTGTTCCTGGGGATCTGGTTCTTCATCCAGTTCCTCAATGGCATCAACCAACTGCCGGTGTTCGAGCGCAACGCCATCTCGGGCGGCGTGGCGTTCTGGGCTCACGTGACGGGATTTGTGGCGGGACTGGTGCTCGTGACGTTCATGAAACGCCCGGAGCGAACCACGGTCGAATGGTGGGACACGGTGCAGAGATGAATCTTTTGATCTGTTGCGCTTGCGATCTCTTGAACTGACGACAGGTCAACAGGCCACCAGATCAAGAGTTCAAGAGATTCGGCTTTTTTTCCTGATCTCCGCTGACACCGTCGCGAGATCCAGCATCAGCTTTTCGAACGTCTTCTGCCACTCGGCTTCAGGCATCACGCCGCGAAGCTCCTTGTGCTCTTCCGCCTGCTGCTCCAGGGCGCGGCGGCGGCGGATCAGCTCCGCCAATTCCGGATTCGCCGTGCCGTTGACCACCTCGGAATCCAGATACGTAATGCGGGCGATGCCGCCGTCGGGACCTTCCGCCGTCGCTTCGCGGCCCTTGCCGTCGCCGTTGTCGTCGAGCAGCGCGCGCTCGGTGGTCAGCTGGCCGCGTTGTTCGTAATGCTGCTTCACCGCCGCGCTCGCGGCCGTGAACACTTCGAAGATCGAGGTGCGGCCGTTCTTGTCGAGATCGGTCGACGCTTCCTTCATTGCCTTGACGAAGTATTCGGGAAACACGGTCGCGTACTTCTGCGCCGCTGAATCGGTCGCGGTGATCACGACGCGGCCCTTCGACGTCAGCGTCTCGAGAAACGGGAAGCTCGCTTCCGTCGTGTTGACGAGCGTGACGCGCCCCTGGATGCCGGACAGCAACATCGTCCAGTCACTCGCGGTCAGGTCGGGACCGACGAGGTTGAACTTCGCCACGTTGCCGTCGTAGGTGCCGTGGCCGATCAAGACGATGAAGACGAAATCGTCTTTCGACGATCCCTTCTTCATCTCCGCAAAGAACTTGCGGACGTTCTCGGCCGAGCCCTTGTCGCCGGCCGTTGCCGTCTCGTCGACGAACACCTTCACGAACTCGGGCTTGAACTGGTAGCGATTGACGAGCGCGGTTTGCAGATCGTTACGCCAGGTGGCCATCTGCTCGGCATACTTCTCGCCGCCGGAGGCGCCCGAAATGATGACGGCCCACCTCGACTCCGCAAACGCGGGCGACGACAGTGCCATCAGCAACAACGCAATTCCAGACGCTCTGTTCCTCACGCCAGTCCCACCCGTCGTCTCGCGACCCATTCTGCTGCAAGTAGTCCAACAATGAACAGCAGGCTCCAGCCATTGTGCCAGAGGTCACGCATCTCGGGTGTGCCCGCGTCGGCGCGTGACTCGCGCAGCATCGACGCGAGTTGCCCCGCCTGATCCGCTCGCAGGTAGCGGCCGCTGCTTTCCGCCGCAACGCGGCGCAACACCGATTCGTTCAGGCGCGGCTGCGTCATTTCGAGATCGACGCCGCCAACCAGCACCGGTCGAGACGCGGCGCCGACGCGCGTGCCGCCGCGTGTCGCGATCGCGTCGATCTTGTAGACGCCTGGCTGATCGAACCGCGCCGCCACGCCATATCGGCCATCCTGCGGACTCGACAGTGCGGCCGGCATCGGCCGTTTCTCGCCGTTCGGCGCGGTGAGATCGACGGCGACTTCGGCGTTGGCGACCGGCCTGAAATCCTGATCGCGGACGATGACGCTGATGCGATCGGTGATGCCGGCGACCGAAGGGCTGATTGCGGCAATGGTCACGGGTCCCTGCGCGCCTGCGGTGACCCATCGCGCCAGCTGCCGCCAGATCCGCTCGTAGCTCGTGTCGTCGGCGGGCCGCATCATGCGCCAGCGCCACGATGCCTCACCGGCAAACGCCACCGATCGCCCCTGACCATACCGCTGCGCGGCGATCAGCGGCTGCGGGGTGCCGCCGGCGGTCAACGCGACGGCGAGAACTTGCGCGCCCGGACGCGATCCGCCGACGTGCGCGACCGACGCGAGCGCCGGCAACGACGCCCACTTCTGTCGATTCTCTTCCGGCGTGACGGCGAGACGCGTGGCCGGATGCGCGAGGCCGTCGGCCGTGAGCGCGGGGGTGTTCGGCCCGGCGACCGGGACCGGTGCCGACGCCAGCGTGACCGTCGATTCGCGATCGGTCAGATCGATCGGCAGCGCCTGTTCGAGCGCCGTGCCGGCCAGCCCCTGGCGATCGAACGAGCGCGCGCCGAGGACCAGCAGCCCGCCGCCGCGCTCGGCAATGAACGCGTTGGTCATCTCGAGCTGATCGCGCGTGAAGAAGTCGGCTTCGATGTTGCCGAAGATCACGCCGTCGTAGGCGAAGAGCGCGGAGCGCTTGAACGGATATCCGCTCGACAGCGCCGCCATCCGCGAGGGATCGGCCTGCACATAAAACGTATCGCGCCCATCGTCGTTCTGGCCCTTGCGGACGACCGCATCGATCTCGAGGCCCGGATCGTCGGACAGCGCGCGCTTGAGGAACGTGTGCTCGTATCCGGGCGCGCCCTCGATGACGAGCAGCCGGCGCTTGCCGGTCTGCGGCGGCACCAGCACGCTGCGGCTGTTGTTTTCCGTTGAGACTTCGCCGGCGGCGTCGGGAATCTGCACGGTGTAGACCGTCGGGACGTCCGGCTCCGGAGAAACGGTGAACACCGCATGAACCGGAGCGCCATCGGCGGACGGCGTCATGCGGCGCACTTCGATCGGCCGGCCGTTGGCGGTGACGCGCAACTCGACCGGGTCGGTGCCGAAACCGGTGGTCGTCGCCGACACGCTCACGTCGATCGAGGCACCGGGCAGTAACGGCTCGCCCGCGGTGAGGTTGACGATCTCCCGGTCGCGCGGCGCGTCGGGGTTGCCAATGCCGACGGTGAAGACCGGCGCGCCGATGGCGCGCCCCTCACCCGATTCCTGGGGCGCCGTGTCGCCGCCGTCCGACAACACGATCACACCCGCGAGGCGATCGTTACGGTGGCGTTCGGCGAGATCGGCGATCGCGCCGCTGAGATCGCTTCTGCGCGCCGTGGCGGCCACGCGATCGATATCGTTCGCGGCCGCGAGGGTCTCGCCGAAGGTGAGCAGCTCGAGGCGGTATTCCGTGCCCAGCTGCGCCTGCAGATCCTTGACCATCTTCTGCGCGACTTCGATGCGAGCCGGCCCGCTTGCCCCGAGCGAAGTCGAGGGGTCCAGATCATGGAGCCGCATGCTGCGTGACGTGTCGACGAGAATCGGCAACAGGCTGTTGTTCGCGGCCGCAGGGGGCACCATCACCACCGGCCTGAGCAGGATCAAGATCAATGCCGACAGCGTGACGGCGCGAAGCGCGCTGAGTCCGAGCCGGCGCCCTCGCGTCAGCATCACCGGCACGCGCGCATACGCGAGCCAGCCGAGAAGCAGCGCGGCGCCGAATGCCAGCGCATATCCCCACCACGGCAGGACGACGGCAAATTTCATTTAGCGATTCTGACGTCGCGGTGCGGCAAGCGATTGGTAGTAGCGATCGACGAGCGCGCGATAGGTATCGCCGACGGCATCATGCCGGCCGGCATTGAGCCGCTCGCGTGTTTCCCGCGCCCGCAGCTGGTCGGACAATTTCGATTCGGTCTGATCGAGCGCGACCAGCAGGTTGTTCTTCAGCTCTTCCCACTTCGCGAAGTCCTGCTTGAACGCTTCCGTGCCGGGCGCCGACACGCTGCGCTGCCACTGCTCGGGTGTCGAGCCGCCCTTCTGCATGCCGGGATTCTCGCGCTGCATGCCTTCGGCGAGCTTCTGCGCCTCTCGCATCTGCTCTTCGGCGTCACGCTGCAGCTTGGCAACGCCGTCACGTCCGCCCGCCGACGATCCTTGCTGGCCGGACGATCCCTCCCGCCCCTGAGAAGCCGGCTGTGCACCCGATGCACCCGATGCACCCGACGCACCCGCTTTCTCGAGCTCTTCCATCGTCCGCTGTAATTTGCCGAGCCGATCGCGCAGCTCCTGCGCGCGGGACAGCTGTTCGGACAACTTTGCGGTCTCGCCGTCACGCTCACCCGCGCCGCCAAGTTGATCGCCAACCTTGTCGAGCGCGCGCGCGATCTCTTCTGCCTCGTTGCGGCTCCCGGCTCCCGGCTCCCGGCTCCCGGTTTCCCGCATCGCCTGCGCGGACTCGCGCATGCGGCCGGCCACGTTCTGCTTGTCGAGCTCGCGGCCGGCTTCGGTCATCGCCTGCTTTTCGTCCGGCTGCGCTCCCGCTCCGTTCGCAAGCTGCTTCACCGATTCGCCAAGCCGCTGCGCGCGATCGGCAAGCTTCTCCTGCTCCGAAGCAAGCCGGCGGCGCGCATCCTGGCCGGCATCGCCAGCGGCTGTACGCGAAGCTTCGTTGCCGAGCCGCCGCTGCGCATCGGCAATCTGCCGCGCTTCCAGCTGCGCATCGCCCACCGCGCGCTTCCGCTCTTCCGGCCGCGAGCCCTGCATCTGCTGTTCAACCCCGCGCAGACCCTCACCCGCCTTCGCGCCACGCGCACTCGCCTGTTTCGGATCCTGATTGCGAAGATCGCCGGCGGCCTGACGCATCTCTTCAGACACCTGGCGGAGCTTCTCGCCCTCTGAGCTCTGCGATCCAGACGAGCCCTGCCCACCCTGGCTTTGCTGACCGGCCTGCCGACCTGTCTGCCTGTCCGCCTGTCTGCCTGCCTGCCTGTCCTGCGTCTGTTTGGCAAGCTCCTCGGCCTGGCGACGAAGCTCTTCCTGATCGCGCGTGAGCCTCTCGAGCTGCCGCTTCACTTCCTCGGCGCTCATCTGATCCTTGTTGTTCGCCAGGTCGCGCTGCTGTTTGGCTAAGGCTTCCTGCCGCCGCGCCAGCTCACGAATCGCCTCCAGCGGATCCTTCTGCTCCTGCTGATTCTGCTGCGCCGCATCGGCGGTGGTGCTCTGCTGCTCGTAATTGGTTTGCTGCTGCTTGCGCAGCTCCTGATCGAACAGCGTGGATAGATCCGGCTGGTTGCGATTGCCGTTGCCGCCACCGCCGTTGGCCTGCTGCATGGCGATCTGGCGCCGGCGGATCTCCGCGGCTGCCTTCAGCAATTCAGCGAGCGCCTGCTCTTCATGCGGCAGCGCCGTCGTCACCTTCAGTCGATCGAGCTCGACGGCGGCGAGGCCCATGGCCTCGATTGCTTTCGGCAGCGGATCCTCACCGGGCCGCGTCAGCGTGCCGGCCGGCCCTCGCCGCCGGCGTTGCTGAGCGAAGCCCGCGGCGATTTGCGACGCCACTTCCTCCGTCTTCGCCTTGAGCGCGGTTTGCGCCTGGCCAACGGCGCGGACGTCGGCGGCCGACTGCACGCCGGCACCGCCGCGGCGCGCGCGTGAATCGAGCTTCCACGTCGCCGCCATGATGTCCTTCTGCCGCGCGATCAGATCTTCGAGCCCCGTTTCCTGCGGACCCGACATGCCGCCGCCATTGCTCTCGGCGGCGACGAATTCCTCTTCGTACGGCTTGACCTCGAGAAAGAAGATATCGCTGCGCGATTCGGTCGACTTGCGGCCGCGGCCGACATCGGCCGCGCGCGCGTGATACGTCACCACGTCGCCCGGCTTCACTTTCAGATCTTCGAGGAACACGGTGTGAAGGCCCGCCGCCACCGAACCGCGAATCGGCGCGCCGATCGGGATCACCTTCTCTCTGCCCGCTGCCGACTTGATCACGAGCTCGAGCGATCGCACACCGTAGTCATCGTCGGCGCGCGCTTCGATCTCGACTTCCTCGAGCGGCGACACCTGTTTGTCGCCGGCAGGCCGCATGATCCGCACTTCCGGCGGACGATCGTTGAGCATGCGAATGAAATATTCGGTGTCACCCGCATTCGAGAGGCCGTCCACGTCGTTGAGCGCAATGCGGTACGAGCCGTCTTTCGATACGACCAGGTTCGCCGTCAGGACCTGGCTGTGACCGACCAGCGCAATCGCCGGCCCTTCATTCATCGTCAACCGGCCGCGCGAGACCGGCTTGTCGGTCGTGATTGTCAGCGCGACCTTCGTTCCGGCCGGCGCATAGATGTCGCCGCCGTCCTCTTCGGTGTGCGACTCCAGGCCGACGCCTGGCGCGTATTCGTATTTGAGATCGATCCGGGACACACGCGCGGGTCGAATGATTTCGATCTGGTATTCGTCCGAGTGCGCGGAGCCCGCGCTCACCATGTACGGAAACGACGCCGCGATGTTGTTCAGCGTGATCGTGAATTCATCGCGATTCGGACCGGGACCCATCTTCGCCGACCGGGCGGCCTCGCCGCTGCCGACGGTGATCATCGGGATCAACCCGCCGCTGATGCCGGGAATGCGCGCGGTGACGGTCACCGATTGCCCCTCGCGAACCTTCACCGAACCGGGAATGACCTCGATCGCGTAGTAGCGCGGGAAGAGATACGAGCCCGCCACGTCGATCGCTTTTTCCGCCGACGGCGCGAAGAACCAGAACGCGGTCAGGAACGCGACGCTGCCGATCGCGGCGCCAATCGCCGCGCGCGACATGGTGTGGCCGGGAACAATGCGATGCGGATCCACCGTTCGCGCCGCGCGAACCGCATCACCGACCAGCAGGTCGACAACAGGGCCCGATTCCTTTTCCAGCTTGTCCACCGCAGTGACGACGACTTCATCGAGACCACCGGCCTGCTCTTCGATGAAACGCGCAATCTGTCGATCGGCGGGCGGCCAGCGGAGCGGCAACAGTGAAACCGACAGCGCGATGCCGGCGATCACGCCAACGGTCACGACGACGAAGACGAGCGGGAGACCTTCCTGCGCGACCAGGAACACCGCGAGCAGGCCGACGACGAGCATTGCCGCGGCGGTCCATGCGCCGTTCATCCAGCCGCGCAAGAACGCGCGGCGCGACCACCGCGTCCTGACGGCGCGAAGGATGGCGCGAAGTTCGTTCGATCGCTCGACCATATACAAGTGTACTAGGTTGCCCTGCGCCCGACCAACGCTTCACCGGCCAGCGCCACGAGCATGATCACCAGTCCAATTTGCCACCAGCGCTGCCGATCTTCTATCTCGCGCGCGGCGTTCTGCGCTTCGGTCACGCCGGCCCGGGTGGTCCGCTCGATGGCATTGGTAAACTCTTCCACCGTCGTGGCCGCCGGATTCGACTCAGCCGCCTTCGCCACTTCGGGACTTCGGCGAGCCAGGCTCTGGCTTCGCGTCAGGTAGCGCGCCGTCTCAATTGCAAACGGCACGAACGCGGGATTCAACGGAAACCGGCTCCAGGCGTTGTCGAGATCCGACGTGAACACGATCAGCCGTCCTTCACCCGCCGCCTGTTCGGTCAACGCCGCGTCGCCACCCGAGAATCGCGCCAGCACGGTGTGATCGGCTGGATCCTTTAGACGCCGGTGTTGCTCGACCTGGACGTCTCCCAATGCCCCGGACGGGCTCAGGAAGGGCCGGAAGATGGGATGACGGCCGTCGCGCGCGATCATCGTCGCGCCGGCGGTTCGAATTGGATCGCCCTCGAACGGCAGTTTGGTTCCGAGTACGTCGGCGAGTGTGCCCGGATCCACGTCCGGTCCGGCCGCGACGAACACCTGCCCGCCGCGAGTGAGATAGTTCCTGATCACCTCGCGGCCGTTGCGATCGAGCGTGCGAGTGCCAAGCACGAACATCGCCGCGATTTTCGACAACTCGGCGCCGGTCCACTTCGCGACCTCGCGGCCATCGCGAACGTCGACGCTGAATTCACGGCCGTTGCCGGCGACCTTCAGCGCGCGCTCGACGTACAGGCCGCCGGTCGATCCGGTCGGATCGGCAACGACAATGGCAATCGGCACGGACGGGGCCGGATCAAGCAACACCTTGCGGCTGTTGTCGGGCTGATAGCCGGACACGTCATCGACCCGCACTTCGGCGTCGCCTCCAGCCGGCAGCGATCCGATCAACTCGGCGTCAGCCGCGCCGCGCGCCGCCATGGTCACGTCGACCTTCGCGATTTCCTTGCCTGCTGCGAAAAGCCGCACCGGCGCAGTGACCTCACTGTTCGCGTAGTTTTGAATCGACGCGACGATCCGGCGATCGCGCCGCTCCGCCGAGGTGACGGCAAGATTGCCCGTCGGCGGCGGCACACTGATCACCTCGACATTGATGCCGTCGGGCAAACCGCCGTCATCGTTCGCCTCCCATCCCGCCTGCTGCAGGTCGGTGACTACGACGACGCTGCCTTCGCGAGTGCCGATGATCTCGCTCGCCCGCGCCAGCGCCGTGCGGAACCGTGTGCCGCTCGCCGACGCGTTCAATTGCGTGATCGCGCTCGCGATCGCCGATCGATCCGTCGTCGGCTCGACGATCACCGCCGCGGTGTCGCCGAATCCGATCAGCGCCAGGGCATGTGACGAAGGCGCCGCGGCGGCCGCGCGCGACGCCGCATCGCGCGCGCGATCCATCTGCCCCGGCGCGCTCATGCTCATCGACGTGTCGACGGTAATGACCGTCAACGGCATCGAGCTCGTCGCGGCGGCGCCGGCGAGGTACGGCCGCGCGAACGACAGCGCGAGGAGCAGCAACGCGCCGACGCGCAGTGCCAGCAACAGCAGCTCACGCAAACGGCGGCGGCGATGCTGCTGCACCGGCGCGCGCTTCAGCAGGCTGACCGCCGGAAAATCGATCACCACTTCCGTCTTGCGATGGAACAGGTGCAGCAGGATCGGCACGGCGGCGGCAATCGCGCCGATCAGGAACAGCGGTGAGAGAAAGGAAATGCCGCCCATCAGGCCACGTTCATTACAGGACCCTGCGGCGCGTCATCAAGTACGACATCAGCCCGAGCTCGAGCGGCTGCGAGGTCTCGAGCTGGCAGTAGTCGATGCCGACCAGGCCCAGCTCGCGCCGAAAGAACGCGATCCGCTCCTGCATCCGATCGATATAGTCCTGCCGGATCGACCCGGGCACGGCGGCGACTTCCTCCGCGGTCTCCATGTCGCGGAAGCGCGCCGCCTGCTCGAAGGGGAACTTCAATTCGTACGGATCGAGAATGTGAAAGACGATCACATCCGTGCCGCGATAGCGGAAGTGCTTCAACCCCTCGAGCACGTTGGCGGGATCGTCGAGCAGGTCCGAGATCAGCACGACCATCCCCCGCTTGCGCACCGCGGCCGCGAGATCGTGGAGCGGCTTCGCCACGTTGGTCCGCGCGCCGATTTCAATGCGCTCCAGTGCCAGCAGCAGCGTCCGCAAATGACCCGAGCGCGCGCTCGCCGGCAGCAATGCGGCAATACTGTCGTCGAACGCGATCAGCCCGAACGAATCGCGCTGGCGATGCATCAGGTAGGCCAGCGCGCCGGTGAGATAGGACGCGTACTGCAGCTTGGTGATGTCGCCCGACCCGTAGCCCATCGAGCCGCTGACGTCGAGCATCATGTGGCACGTGAGGTTGGTCTCTTCCTCGTACTTCTTGACGAAGTGCTTGTCGGATCGCGCGAACACTTTCCAGTCGAGCGTGGCAAGGTCGTCGCCGGGAATGTACTGACGGTATTCCGCGAACTCGACGCTGAAGCCCTTGTAGGGACTGCGATGCAGTCCCGTCAGGAAGCCTTCGACAATGGTGCGCGCCTTGAGGTCGATCGTGCCGAGCCGCGCGATGATCGCCGGATCGAGATACCGAGCTGGACCAGACATGTTGGCTGCCTAATCTGTGTCTAATCTGTGGCCTATAACCCGCTAGCTGGCAGAGGGACGGCTTCGAGCAGCTGATCGATGATGCGGTCTGAGGTGATGCCTTCCGCCTCGGCGTAGAAATTCGGCAGCACGCGGTGACGCATGATCGGTTTCGCGAGCGACTGGATGTCCTTCACCGATACGTGATGGCGGCCGTGCAGCAGCGCGCGCGCCTTGGCGCCGATTACCAGTGCGTGCGAGGCGCGCAGGCCGGCGCCCCACTTCACCCATTTCTCGATGAAATCCAGCCTGGCGCCGCGGCCCGGGCGCGAGCTGTCGGTGAGCCGCACGGCGTAGCGCACCACTTCTTCCGCCACCAGCACCTGCCGCACGTAGTCCTGGATCGCGAGGATGTCCGCGCCGTTGAGGATTCTCGCCGGCTCCGCCTTGCGGATGCTGGTCGTATCCGTGACGACCTGCACCTCGTCGTCTTCCGAGAGATAGGTCATCACGACGTTGAACAGGAACCGATCGAGCTGCGCTTCCGGCAGCGGATAGGTGCCTTCGAGCTCAATCGGATTCTGGGTGGCGAGGACAAAGAACGGCCGCTCGAGCTGATAGGTCCGGCCCGCCGCGGTGACGTGATACTCCTGCATCGCCTCGAGCAGCGCCGCCTGCGTCTTCGGCGGCGTGCGGTTGATTTCGTCGGCGAGGATGATCTGCGCGAAGATCGGCCCCTTGACGAACCGCAGCGCGCGGGTGCCGTGATCCTCGTCGAGGATTTCCGTGCCGGTGATGTCCGCGGGCATCAGGTCGGGCGTGAACTGGATGCGCTTGAACGACAGATCGAGAATCTGCGACAGCGTTTTTACCAGCAGCGTCTTGGCGAGGCCGGGCACGCCGGTGATCAGGCAGTGGCCGCCGCAGAACAACGACATCAGCACTTCATCGACGACATCGTCCTGCCCGACGATGACCTTGCGAAGTTCCGCGAGAATTTTCTGGCGGCTGCCGGCGACCTTGCCGGCGAGGCCTTCCACTGCACTGGGTGTCTGCATGTTTTAGTGCGTCAGCGAGTAAATGACTTCATTAATCAACATCTGGTAGGCCTGCGCGGTCCACTTCAGATAGCCCTGATACTCGGCCGCGTTCGACCATTCGACGCCGTCGCCCATGTCGGTGTTCCAGTTGATCAGCACCATCGGCCGGCCCTTGTCGTCGAGAATGCCGCGCAGGTGCGCCGTGAAGCCGCCCTTCTCCCACGTGCGGCCCATCAGGAACGAACCCAGACCGGGGATCTGCGGATATTTGTCGAGGCGATAGAAACACGAGTAGATCGGGTGCGGCGGCGCGATCTCCACGATCTCGCGATCGGGAAAGACCCGCTTCATCTGCTTGTCGAACAACTCCCATTCGTACGGGCCATGGAAGTCGTCGAAGGTCAGCGTGCCGCCGCGGAGCAGGAACTCGCGCAGGATCGGCACCTCGGTGTCCTTCAACACCAGGTTGCTCGGCTCAACGATGTAGATCCACGGGTTTTCCCACAGCTTCGGATCTTCGAGCGTCAGCACGATCGGATCGCCGACGTCGATCGCGGTGACCGACTTGATGCGGCGCGACAGATTCTGTTCGGCGGCGGGCGCATCGATCGCCCACGGCTCATCCCAATACTGAAGACGAGAGGCCTGCGAGCCCTCGTTGTCGTAGGTGCCGTACTTGATGCGGACGAACGTCCACTTCAACCCGGCGAACTTGCTGCCGTCGACTACGGGAACCTGGGCCGCCTCCGCCAAGGCTCCGGCGAGCCAGGCTCTGTCACCCGCGATCCACACCAGTCCCAGAATGACCGCAGTCGTGAAGATCGCGCGTCGGCGCACTACCGGCTGCCCTCCTGCAACTTCAGCAGCAAGTCCTGTGCCCTGGTGTATGTCGGCGCGATGAGCAGAGCTTCGAGCACCTGCTTGCGCGCCTCGTCGCGCTGGCCGGCCCTGAACAGGGCCTCAGCAAGATCCGCGTGTGCGCTCGCCTTGTCGAGCGGTTTTGCCGCTAAGGCCACGCGGAATAGACGGACGGCCTCGGCGGTATTTCCTTCCGTCATCGCGATGCGGCCGAGCTGCGAGTGCGCCGGGCCGTCGAACGGATCCAGCGACACCACTCGCTTGAGCGCAATCTGCAGGCGCGCCGGCTCCTTCGCGGGATCGATCATCGTTACCAGCTCTCGCGCCGCCTGGATATTGGTGTGATCGAAAGTAGCAAGGGATTCCAGCGCGCGCGCCGCCCGCGCTTTGTCGCCTTTCTTGTTCGCGACCGCGGCAATCGCCGCCTCCGGGCTGTCTTCGCCGCGCACACCAGGCAGGATCTTCGACGCCCGCTCGAACGCCGCGATCGCCGCGTCAGGATTCGACGGCGCGAGCGCCTCGCCCAGGGTCATCTGCACGCTGAAGTTGTCAGGGTGATCCGCGGCGAGCGCCTTCAGCTGATCCACCGACATGTTTTCCTTCACGCCTTCCGGCGCCTTCAACGCACGGCGCATCGCCGCGTATTTCTTGTCGAGCGCCGCGTCGAAACCTTTCTGCAGCTCGTCGATGTCGATGCCGAGTGCCGTCTTGATCGCCTTCTCGGTGTCGCTGCCGTCGGCGTAAGCCGAGATCAACGCGCGGAGCTTGCGCTGTCCGTAGGTGTCGTGGATGTACTCGACGACCAGCGACGCCTGGTAATAGGCGAAGTTGATGGTCTGCGAGCTGCTGAAGCCGCTGTTGAGATCGCGAATCTTCAGCACGCCGCCGCGATCGATCGCGCGCGCGAACGGAATGTCCATGTCGCGGCCCCAGTCGGCGCGGGCCCTTCGCTCCTCGAACACCGACGTGCCCTCGCTCAGCCAGCGGGGCAAACGGTTGCCGGACAACTGCAGCGTGATCACGTGCGCGAGCTCGTGCCACAGCGTTTCGCCCCAGTTGAACGTGCCGGGCTCGCGCGCCGTCGGTGAATCGAGGGTGACGACGCGGCCGAAGCAGGCGCCGAGGGCGCCGATCATGCCGGGCAGTCCCAGCGTGCGCACGGCGAAGTCATCGTGCTTCGGGAACATCTCGACGAGGATCGGTCCCTTCGGCGTGAACTCCCAGCGCTTGCTGAGCGCGTCGAGCGATTCCTTCGCCAGCACCGGGACGTAGTTCTTCATCACCGGCGATTCATCCGGCGCCAGCCGGATGATCATGTCGCCTTCCTTGATCGTGTCGAACGGCTCGAGGTTGTCGAGCAGCTCGAGCAGGTTGTAGGTCTGGACGTCCCAGCGATCGATGCGGAACGCCGTCTCGAGATTGCGGCGCGCGTTGCGCTCGTCGCCGGTGCGCATCAACTGCGCGCCGAGGTCCGCGACGGCGCGGATGTTCTCGCGATCGAGCGCGATCGCCTTGCGCGTGTGCTCGACCGCTTCGTCAAAGCGGTAATAGTGCGCGGTGACTTCGCCGACGACGCGATGAATCTCGCCGTAGGTCGGATGAATCTTCAGCGCGTCGGCGATGGCTTCCTGATATTCGGCGTCGCGCCCTTCGACGTAGGCCATCGCCGCTTTCATCGACAGCCCCTCGAGATGTTTCGGGTTGAAGGCGAGGATGCGATCGATCGCCGCTTTGACCTCGGGCTTCTTGTCCTGGTAGATCGCGACCTGTGCGAGCACGAGCTCCGCACCCGCATCATTCGGGTTCTGCTTCAGGACGCGCTGCGCGAAGACGACGGCTTGCGGCGGATTTTCGTCGGCGAGCGCCTTGGCCATGCCGAGCAGCGCCGGGCCGTATTCGGGATCGACCTTCAGCGCTTCCTGGAACGACTTCGCGGCTTCGGCCTTGTTGTATTTCTCGAGGAACAGCTCGCCCCACTCGGTGTTGACGCGCGGATCGTTCGGCGCCAGCGCGATGGCGTCCCGGAAATACGACTGGGCGTCATCAATGCGATTGAGCGCGCGCGACGCGCGGGCGGCGCGCAGGAATTCGCGCGCGCTCGGATTCGCGCCGTCCGCCATCAGCACCAGCGTCAGCGAGCGGCGGCCTTCGGTGCGCTTGCCGGTCTGCAGCTGCAACAGCCCGAGCTCGAGTGCGGCTTCGCCGATGGTGCTCGCTGCCGCGAACGGCTGCAGGATTGATTCGGCCCTGGCGTAGTCGCCGCGCGCTGCCACGCCGAGCGCGTAATACACCGCGATCGTTTCGTCTTTCGGAAATGCCTTCGCGAGCGTCTCGACTTCGCCGTAGCGTCCGCCGCGGAAGGACTTTTCAGCGTTGGCCCGCGACGTGACCGCGTTGGCCTGCTCGGCCGTAACGCGCGGCGTGAGACCAAAGGCGGTCAGCGCCACCGCGAGAGCAAGAAGTGTGAGTCGGCGCGCCATCCTGTTTGGAGTATATGACGTTCAGCTCAGAACAACGGCCGCCACGTGAAGAACATCACGGCCACGAATCCCTGTAATAAGGCAAATGTCACAATCCACGCGGCGCGATGGCGCGCCGGGACCGCGCCACCCATCCACAGGAACACCGGAAACAGCACCGACGTCACTCGTCCCATCGATAACAGCCCGCCGGCCGACATCGGCGGCAGGATCGTGATCACGATGAAGACCGCGAACGGTAATCCAAAACGCCGATAGACCGGCCGGACGGCCACGAGCGCGAGGATGACGGCGAGCGAATAGAACGCGTCGATGGTCTGCGTGGACGCATAGGAATAGAGGCCGTTGCTGGCGATGAAGCCGACGCGATCGGAGACGAGTGAATCGAGGCTTCGATACGTGCGTCCCCAGGCGACGTTCTGGATCGTCCACCTGAACGGGTTGCCGGTCAGCCGCCAGATGAACGCGGAGTAGAGGAGCATCCCGTAGCCCGGCGCGCCGGCGGCGGCGATCCGCCGCACGATGGCAGCCCATCCGGGTGGCGGCGGCAGAATCGGACGCCACTTGATCGCGTCCCACATCGGCGCCACCGCCATCAGCGCCAGCACGATCGACAACAGCGAGCCGTTCGGACGCGTCAGGCCGCACGCGAATCCCCAGAGCGCCGCGCGCCACAACTGGTTCTTGTGGAAGTGATACACGGCGCCCATCAGCGTGAGCAGGAACAGGCCTTCGGTATACGCGGCGCTGAAGAACACCGCGAACGGATACGCCGCGAGGAGCATCACCGCGGTCACCGACTGCTCTTCGTCCTCGAGCAGCTCGCGCGCCAAACGCAGGAAGTAGACGAGCGCGAGATAGAACGACACGATCGAGATGCCGACGCCGGTCCAGAGTGTTTGACGGCCGAACAGCACCGACAGGTAACGCATCGACATCGGGTAGGCCGGGAAGAACGCGATGTTCTGCTGGAAGTTCGACGCGGCGTTGGGAACGTATTGATAACCTTCCGTGGCGATCGTCAGGTACCAGCCGGTGTCCCAGCGGCCCGGCAGGTCGAGCAGCTCGTTCGAATAGATTTTCCAGCGATTCGCCGCCTCCGGCGGAAACCCGATCAGGATCACCGCGAGAAAGCCGACCAGCAGCACGCCGAAGCGCGAGGTCAGGTGAATCGGCAGCACGACCTTCGTATCCGCCGCTCGCCACCACGCGCGCGTGCCGCCGATCACCCGCTGATGAAGCGGATGGTGACGAACCATCGCATGCCGGATGGCGATGGCCACGAGGCTGAAAAGGGCGGGACGCCACCAGGCGGTGACCGAGAGGCGGGCGTCGAAGATCCAGATGCGAAAGCCGCCGCTGATCGCAACGGAGATTGCGATCAGCGCCATCACCACGGCGACGACATCGAGCGCCGTCGCCCACCTGGGTAATTTCATCCGCGCGCTATTTTACTCGTCCCAGCGCTCGATCCTCGATGCGAATGCGCGCGATCATCAGCCAGCCGAATCCGATCGTCGCCAGGATGCCGGTGACCGGCGCCCGGACGATCGCGGCCACGCTGATGATCTCGCCCAGCACCGCGAGGTAATTCGGGTGCGAGATGAATCGGTAGGGGCCCGAAGCGACCAGCGGCGCGCCTGGCAGCACGAGCACGCGGTAGCTCCAGCGCGATCCGAGCGACGAGATCGCCCAGACCTTGAGCGCCTTGGCGAGGCCGAAGAGCGCGAGTCCCATCATCAGTACGTCCCGCGGCGCCGGCCCGGTCAGCGCGCCTTCGATGCCCATCAGGATGAAGGCGCCCGGATACGCCCACCGCATCGCGCCGATCACGTCGCCGCCCGGCTCAATCGCGCCGCGCGCGCGCAACTGCTTCTCGTTGAACGACGACAGCACCGCCTCGCCGGCCATGATGAGGAGGCATGCGAGCGTCGTGATGAGGGAGATCGCCAACGCCATTGCCATATCACGGCGGTCCGCCTAAAGGCGGACCCTCACAAGATTAGTAACCCTCACAGGGTTAGATGCGTGATTCATCAAGAAGAACCTGTGAGGGTCCGGCTTTAGCCGGACCGCAGTCGCCTGCGTACTGAATCACCTTTTGAAACAACGAGGGCCATACTCTCGCCGTCGCGGCGGCGACATTTACGCTCGACGGTGACGACACGAGCGATCGAAGCGCGCGGTTGAATCGCCACTTCGATTGAAATGCTTCACGACGCCGATTCGTAAGCTCACGATGCCCGCGATCGATGGGCAGCTTTCCGTTAAGTACTTCGATCACGACGTGCGCCGCCAGCTCCGCGCCCATCAGCGCGAAGCGAAGGCCGTCGCCGGTCATCGGATCGATGAATCCAGCTGCGTCGCCGGCCAGTAACAGTCCGGGCTCCCCCACCGCATTCGTATCCACCGCCATCGGCCCCAGCATCGTCGGCGGCTCGATCGCGCGCGCGCTCGCGAACCGAACCGACAATTCCGGATCGCGCTTCAGGACATTCTCGAGCGCTTCTGCCGGCCGCGCGAAGGGAACGTCTGGGGAGCCTGTCTCGCCGAAGCGTCTTCGCGAAGGCGGATGGGGAACAACGAGGCAGGCGTTCGTCAGTCCACCAGGCACCGGCGCGACGCCGATGTAGTGGCCGTGACGCACGTGCATCTCGCCAAGAGAGGTCACGCCCGTGACGCCCGAGT
Organism: Cyanobacteriota bacterium; assembly: GCA_019752015.1. GTDB lineage: Bacteria > Acidobacteriota > Vicinamibacteria > Vicinamibacterales > UBA2999 > 12-FULL-67-14b. Next base: position 82,898 of record JAIEMQ010000025.1, read on the forward strand.
AGTACGCGCCGATCGCCCAGCGCCGCGGCCGCTGCGGCTGGCGCGACCATCCACGGCCGACCGCGATCGCGCTGCGCCGGCCATCCGCCGCGATCACCATCCGTGCCCGATGTCGAAAGCCATTCGCCACCAGGCCGGCAACGCGCCCGCCCTCGATCACAACGTCGCGGACGGCGGTTTGCTCGTGCAGCGTCGCTCCGGCCGCGACCGCGCGATCGACCAGCCACAGATCGAGCACCCTGCGTGTGATCGATCGGCCCGCAACACCGCCGCCGTATTCACCGCGAACGCGAACGCCGCCGGGACCGGTGAGCAGCATCCCGTCGATCGGATCGCTGTTCGTCATGAGCGATGCAACATCCGCGTGACGCTGGATGACGGCGAGCGCGCCGGGGTTCAGCGTGTCGCCGCAGAGTTTGTGGCGTGGAAAGCGCGCCCGATCGAACACGCTGACGCGCAGGCCTGCCCGTGCGAGAATCGCTGCCGCCAGCGCGCCGGCCGGCCCGGCCCCCGCAATGGCGACATCATCCATCCGCTCTTCCGAGCACGAGCGCGCTGTTCTTCGATCCAAACCCGAGACAGTTGCAGAGCGCCGCAACCGGCGAGGCTTCGCGCCCTTGATTCGGAATGAAATCGAGATCGCAGTTGGGATCGGGAGTGGTCAGGTTGATCGTCGGCGGCAGGAAGCCGCGCGACAACCCCAGCGCTGTCGCGACGACGCCTGCCGATCCACTCGCGCCTTGCGGATGGCCGATCATCGACTTCGTCGACGAACCGGGAATCTTCTCGGCCAGATCGCCGAATGCCGCGCGCGTGCAGCGCGATTCGATCGCGTCGTTCAGCTGCGTCGACGTGCCGTGGTAGTTGATGTAGCCGATCTCTTCCCTGGCGCGGCCCGACTTGGTCACCGCATCCCGCATGCACTTCACGACCTGCTCGCCGTCCGGATCCATCTGCACGCGATGGTATGCGTCGCACGTCGATGCATATCCTTCGATGGTTGCGTAAACGCGGGCACCGCGGGCCCGCGCACGATCCTCGAGCTCGAGCGCCATCATCCACGCGCCTTCGCCGAGCACGAACCCGTCGCGGCAGCGATCGAACGGCCGCGACGCTTCCGCGGGCCGATCGTTGAAGCGCGTCGACACCGCGCGCATGCGCGAGAAGCCGAAGATCATGCCGGGCAGCACGCAGCCGTCCGTGCCGCCCGACAGCAGCACGTCGCACTCGCGGTGGCGCAGCAGCATCACGGCATAGCCGAGCGCATCGGTCGAGCTCGTGCAGCCCGTCGAGAGCACGTGGCTGATGCCGCGCAGTCCGAGCGCGATCGAGATCTCGCTCGACACCATGCCGCAGATGCCGACCGCGATCGCGTAGGGCGTGACGTGCTGGCCGTTGTTCTGGAAGAAGTCCTGATACTGGCGCTCGCCGACGTCGATGCCGCCGCCGCCGCTGCCGATGATCACGCCGGCGTTGGGCTCCGCGAACGAGAGGCCGGAGTCGTTCCACGCTTCACGCGCCGCCATCACGCCGAACAGCGCCGCGCGCGAGTAGCGCTTCGGATCGGCGCGCGCCTCGCGCGGCCCGAGCTCGCCGTCGATCGCCATCGCCGAGGCGATGTCAACCGCCGGCACGGAGGCGGCGACCTGGCAGGGATAGGTCGATGCGTCGAAGTCCGTGATCGCGCGCGTGCCGCTCTGGCCGGCTCTGATCGCGTCCCAGAATTTTTCGCGACCGGCGCCGAATGCCGAGACGACTCCGATACCGGTAATGGCAACGCGCGATTGGGACACTGAGACTCTCTTTATAATACGAACCGGGTGAAGCTCTTCCGTTGGGTCGGCGCGCTGCTGTTCGTATTATCACTGCTCTCGTTCGCCGTGGTGTACGGATGGCGCCTTCGCGTTCCGGCGCCGCCGGCCGATGACGCGATGCGCGACGCCTTCGGGAATGTGATCCTCTTCACGATTTTCGCGCTGCACCACAGCCTCATGGCCCGCACCGGCGCCAAGGTCTGGATCACCCGCATCGTCTCACCCGGCCTCGAACGCAGCGTTTACGTGTGGATTGCCAGCATCCTGTTTCTTGCCGTCTGCTGGATGTGGCAGCCGCTGCCCGGAATCATCTGGCAGGTTCGCGGCCCCGGCGTGATGCTGTACGTCGTCCAGGCATTCGGGATTGCGTTGACGCTCGCCGCCGCGCGAATCGTCGGCGTGTGGGAACTGGCAGGCGTGACGCAACCCGATCACAGCAAGCCGATCGAATTCCGGAAGGACGGCCCCTTCGCGATCGTCCGTCATCCGATCTATTTAGGCTGGGTCTTGATGGTCTTCGCGACGCCGACCATGACGTCGTCTCGGATGCTGTTCGCGGTCGTCAGCACTGCGTATCTGATCGCGGCGATTCCGTTCGAAGAGCGATCCCTCCTCGAAGTCTTCCCGGACAAGTACAGGGTCTACCAACAGCAGATGCGGTGGCGGTTGATTCCAGGAATCTGGTAGCGCACCCACGAGTAGCAGCTTCCCCCCCACGACGTTGAACGCGTCTTGACTACCCGCAACGCACCGTGCGTGCGTGGTTCGGCCGCACTTTCCGCCTGAAATCTGCGAGATACGGTTGGCACCGGGGTTGATAGGTGGAGCTACCCCGTGCCAACCCTGTCGCGTCTGCGTCTTGTCATCACTGCTGCTGTCTTGTTTGTCGGGTCGATCGGAACGACCGGTCTGACGAGCCGTACCGCAGATCCTCTGCCGGGGTCGCGGCCGGTTGCGGCCGGCGCCGCGCACTCGCTGGCGATCGATGCGTCCGGCGCCGTATGGAGCTGGGGCGACAATCTGGCCGGTCAACTCGGTACCGGCGATCACCTTGCGCGCGTGATTCCCACGCGAGTCAGCGGGCTGACCGGCACATTCGTCGCCGTGAGCGCCGGCGCGGGACACAGCCTCGCGCTTCGCAACGACGGAAAGGTGTTTGCGTGGGGCGTGAACCTGGAAGGCCAACTGGGCATCGGCAACAACGTGAACAAGGCCGCCCCGGTTCAAATTGCCACGCTGACGAACATCGTCTCGGTGGCGGCGGGAGGGGGTCACAGTCTTGCCGTCAAGGCCGACGGCTCGCTGTGGGCGTGGGGTGGCAACACTTTTGGCCAGTTGGGTGACGGCACCACGGCCGAGCGGCGAGCGCCGGTTCGGGTGGCGGCGCTTTCAGGCGTCGTCGCGGTCGAGGCCGGCCTCGCTCACAGTCTCGCGCTTCGCGCCGACGGAACCGCGTGGTCGTGGGGCGGGAATACCGGAGGCCAGCTTGGGATCGGCACACTGACGTTGCAGCGTCGTCCGGTCCGCGTGTTGAACGTGACCAACGCCACACAAATCGCGGCTGGTGCCCTCCACAGCCTCGCCGTCACGCACGCCGGAACCGTCTGGGGCTGGGGTCTCAACAGGTCGGGCGCGGTTGGCGATGGATCGACGACGACGCGAACAACACCCGTCGCGCTCTCGGGCGTGCCGGTCATGGCGAAGATCGCGGCCGGAGGCGCGCACAGCATTGCGATCACGGCCTCGGGCCGCACGTTCGCGTGGGGCGACAACATCGCCGGACAACTCGGTGATGGTTCGACCACTCGCCGGCTGGTCCCGGCGTCAGTGTTGCAACCTCCGGCGAACGTCGTTGCGATTGCCGCGGGCGGAGCGCACACGATCGCGCTGGCCGGCGACGGCGCCGTGTGGACGTGGGGCAACAACCTGCTCGCGCAACTTGGCGACGGTACCCGCACGGCGCGTCGGGCACCGTCGCCAATCAGCGGTCCGGACACGACGTGGGGCGCGCATCCGCCGCTGTTCTCGCCCGCCGGCGGCACGTTCCCAGGGCAGGTGTCGGTATCGCTGGCGACACCCACGCCGAACGCCGTCATCCGCTACACGATCGGCGGCGCGGATCCAACCGCGAGTGACCCGCTCTTCACATCGCCGATTGCGATCGCCGTCAGCACCACGATCAAGGCCCGCGCGTTTCGATCGGGTATGACGCCGAGCGCCGTGTCGGCCGCGACCTACACGATCGGCGGCGGCACGCTCGCGGCGCCGGTCGCGACGCCACCGGGTGGGACCTACGCGCAGGCACAAGCGGTGACGGTGACGGCGGACGCCGGCGCGGCCATCCGCTACACGGTCGACGGCAGCGATCCCACTCAGTCGTCGTCGCTCTTCACCGCCCCAATCACGATCGCCGGATCGACGACGTTGCGCGCGCGCGCATTCAAGATCGGCTTCACCGCGAGCGAGATTCTCACGGCGACATACCTGATCGTGCCGACTGTTCCACCGGGTGAAGATCCGCCGCCGGATCCGCAGACCGTGGCGCCGCCGCTGTCGGACGTCTCCCTCACCGGGTATGCCGACGCCTACGCGTTCCTGTTCGCAGGCGCGGATCCCATCCAGCGTGAACACACACCCGGCTCGATCGCCGCGCATCGATTCAGCATCATTCGCGGGCGCGTGCTCGACCGCGCCGGAGCGCCGCTCGCAGGCGTGCGCGTCACGCCGAAGGATCAGCCCGGTGTCGGGCACACCGTCACGCGCGAGGATGGCGCGTTCGATCTCGCCGTCAACGGCGGCGGCCCGCTCACGCTCGACTACACCCGCGACGGGTTCCTGCCGGCCGAGCGCTCGGTCGATGCGCCGTGGGAGGACTTCGCCAGCGCGCCCGACGTCCGGCTCATTCAGCTCGATCCGGTGGCCACCAACGTCAGCTTCGAGCCGCGGACCGTCTCGACCGTCGCGCGCGGCAGCGTGTCGAATGACGACAGCGGCGCCCGTCAAGCAACCATCGTCGTGCCGGAGACGGGGGTGATGGCGATCATTCGTCTTCCCGACGGCACTGTGATGCCCGGCGTGTCGCGGTTGACGATGCGCGCGACCGAATACACCGTCGGCGATGGTGGTCCCGCGTCGATGCCCGCCGCGCTCCCGGCGACGAGCGGATACACCTATGCGGTGGAGCTTACGGCGGACGAAGCCCTGGCGGCGGGTGCGGCGTCGGTCACGTTCGATCCGCCGCTCGCGCTTTACGTCGAGAACTTTCTGCACTTCCCCGTCGGCGGCGCCGCGCCTGCCGGCTATTACGATCGCGCGCAATCGAAATGGATTCCGTCAAACGACGGCCGGGTGATCGCCATACTCGGCGTAAATGCCGGCGGCGAGACGGAGCTCGACATCGACGGTTCAGGACTCGCAGCGGATGCCGACGCACTCGCAGCCCTCGGCGTCACATCGGGTGAGCGCAAGCGCCTCGCGCTGCTCTACTCCTCAGGTCAGAGCCTCTGGCGCACGCCGATTCCGCACTTCTCGACCTACGACATCAACTGGCCGTTCGGTCCGGCGCTCGATGCGGAAGCTCCGGGCCTCGGCGGCGCTGGCGGCGGTCCGGACGGGGTGTCGCCCACAGGACCGGAGTCGCCGGGCACTCGCAACCTGCAGGCCGCCGGTCTCGGCCTTGGCGCTGATGGAAAACTCGAGAACGGTTGCGAAGGATCCGGATCGATCATCGAGTGCCAGAACCAGACGCTCGGCGAGCTGATTGCGATTTCAGGCACACCCTTCTCGCTGTCGTACCGCAGCGACCGCGTGCCCGGTTATTCAGCCGTGCGGACGATGTCGATTCCGCTGACGCGCAGCAGCGTGCCTGCCAGTCTGAAGCGGGTGGAGCTGTCGGTGAGTGTCGCCGGTCAGAAACACCAGTTCGACTACTCACCGGCTCCTGGACAATCGACCTCGTTCACGTGGAACGGGCTGGATGCGTACGGCCGCGCGCGCATCGGACAACAACCAGCGACGGCAACGGTCAGTCATGTCTACGACGGCGTCTATTACTCGGTTTCGAACTTCCAGAAAAATTTCGCGCTGCCGCCGCCGATCAGCGCGCCCGTGATCGGCGATCCGCTGCGCAGGGAAATCTCGGTCCAGGAGGAGCTGACCTATGTCGTGGAGGCAAGACGTGCTTCACAAGCGCCCGTCGCCGGCTGGTACGTCTCCGATCACCACCGCTACGACGCGCGGACTGGTGTGCTGTTCATGGGTGACGGCGCGCAGCGAAACGCCTCCGCCGCGGGCGACGTCATCGAGACAATGGCCGGCGGCGGCGAAACGCCGGTAGCAGCGGGCGAAACCGTTCCTGGGCGTGAGGCGCTGTTCGAGTTCCCCGGTTCGATCGCGGCAACCGCAGACGGAACGGTCTATTTCAACGACAACGCCGGCATCCTGGTGCTGTCGGCTGGTGTACTGACGCGGGTCGTCACATTCAGCAACGACGGAGCCGGCGTGCCGGGCAGCGGACGCGTGGCTGCCCGCGGCGACCTCGCCGTGTATGCGTACGGCGATACGAACGGCGACTGCGCCGAAGGTGGTTCCTTCAGCACGTTGCACGTGCGGCGGCTGACGCCAGAGGGACTGGCCGACGAACTGGCCTCGGTCCCCACCGTTCCTTCCAGTCCGCCGTCGTGCGCCGGCGGAATGATTGTGGCTTTCGGATCGGATGGGACCCTCTTCCTGGCCGTCGGGTTCGAGGCATGGGCGATTCCACCAGGCGGCGCCGGAGTGCGGATCGGCACTTTCACTTCGCCCGTGAGCGCACTCGCCACGGGTCCTGGTGGAAGCGTGTACATCGCGGCGGTTCCCTACGTGCGGCAATGGCGCCCGGATGGCACCCTGCGCCTCCTGGCCGGCAACGGCGCGTTCGGCAACGACGGCGACGGCGGACTCGCGGTCAACGCCTCGCTGGGCAGCGTCACCGCCATGGTGACGGACGCCGACGGCAACATCGTCATCGCTTCACACGGAGACGCGGATGCGCGTCTGCGCGTCATCCGCCCGAATGGCACCATCGAGTGGTATGCAGGGATCGACAGCGCCAATGGGTCGACCAGCAACGGATCGCCCGGGCGTCGTGCCTGGCTCGGCTTCGTCGCCGGCCTGTCGCTCACACCTGACGGTAGCCTGTATCTGACAAGTTCGAGCGATGCGGCGCTGGTGAGACGACTGCGGCTCCAGTTGAACGCCACGCGCGTCCCGGCCGGCGATGGATCTTCAGTTTACGAATTCGACGTGTCAGGGCGGCACCTGCGGACTGTCGACGCGCTCACCGGCGTCGCGCTCCTCACCTTCTCGTACGACACCGCCGGCCTTCTGGTCGCGATCGCGGATCGCGACGGGCTCGAGACGCGGATCAATCGTGACGGCACAGGCAGGCCGTCAACAATTGTGAGTCCGTTCGGCGTGACCACGACGCTGTCGGTCGGTGCGCCGGGGTTCCTCGACTCCGTCACCGACGCCGAAGGTGGCGTCACGTCACTTGGCTATCGTGATGGCGGGCTGCTCGTATCACTCACCGACGCCAATCAGAACGAATACACGTTCGACTATACGCCCGGCGGCCGGCTCCTTCGCGATGCAAATGCCGCCGGCGGATTACAGGAGTTGTCGCGTTCGCGCTCGGGCAATGGGTGGATGGTGACCCACGATATCGCCGATGCCGGTACGCGCACTTACATTACGGAACAAGGCTCGAATGGAACGCAGAGCCGGCGCGTCCGGTCACCGGACGGAACCGAGACCGTGTCGCTCAACCGCGGCGACGGCTCGACGGTCACGACGACTCCGGATGGAACCGTGACCACGTCGACACTGACACCGGATCCGCGCTTCGGATTCTCGGCGCCGATTGCCGCCGCCACCACCGTCCGCACACCCGCTGGTTTGACCATGACGGTGGCGAAGTCACGGAGCGTCACGCTGGCGGATCCAAACAATCCGTTGAGCGTGGTGACGCAGACGGATACGACCACCGTGAACGGGCGCGTATCGCGCAGCCTCTTCGATGGCGTGACGCGGACCATCACGAGCACCAGTCCGCTCAATCGGCGCGTCGTGACCGCATTGAATGCGTCGGGACGGCCTTCGAGCGTGCAAGTGGGTACGTTGCTGCCAACGTTGTTTGTGTATGACGAGGCCGGCCGCCTGGCGTCGCAGACCCAGGGCGATCGGACCACCAGTTTTGCCTACGATGCGTCTGGGTATCTCGCATCGGTGACGGATCCATTGAATCGCACCGTGCAGTTCGCCAATGACCTGCTCGGGCGCCGCACCACGCAGACGTTCGCCGATCTGCGCGTGGCCCGCTTCGGCTATGACGCCGGGGGAAACTTGACGTCGCTGACGCCGCCTGGGCGCCCGGCGCACACCATGCGGTACACCGCCGCCGATTTGCTCGACACCTACACGGCGCCGCCGGCGCCCGATGCCGCCGTCACGCAGTATGCGTTCAATCGTGCGAAGCAACCGGCCGCGGTGCTGCGCGCCGATGGCCAGTCCATCACCTGGACCTACGACGGCGCGGGCCGGCCCGCCACGCTGACGACGCCGACCGGCGACACGACTTACGCTTATGACGCGGCGACCGGACAACTCGCGACCGTCGCTTCCCCTGCCGGCGGCCTCTCCTATAGTTACGACGGCGCCCTGCAGATCGGCGAAACGGCGTCAGGCGTCACCACCGGCGCGGTGACCTGGAATTACGACACG
>JAIEMQ010000042.1 GCA_019752015.1 Cyanobacteriota bacterium
TCCGACGAGTGATCAGCTTGCCCAGAATCGGCGATCACGATGACCGGACTGAGCGATCACGATGGCCGGAATGCGCATGCAAGTCGGTTACGGCGTGGGACGGCGTTTCTGGCTGATCTCGGCGACCACGGTTTCGCCGTCGCGCAGCTGGCCGGCCCCGCCTGGTCGATGCCCAACTGGATCTCTCGACGGATTTCATCGAGCACTAACTCCCGTTCGCGCTCGCGGCGTTCCCAGCAGCGTCGCGCTTGCTGGACCGCGTCGCTGGCGGACGCGAAGCGCCCTCAACATAGCGACGGAGGTCGGCAAGTGAGACGCCCAGTTCACGAGCTTCGGCGCGCCATCGTCGAGCCCGATGTTCAGTAAGTTGACGCGTTGTCAGGTCGGCAGGGCCAGAGTAATGGCTAGCGCTTCGTCGATTCGTGTCATCTCGTCGGCGCTGACGGCGCCCGCTCTGGACTTGAGCCGGCGCTTGTCGATCGATCGGATTTGGTCGCCCAGGGCGCGTCCGGGCTTTCCCTTGATCGCCACCATCGCCTCGCCGGGGTAGAGGGATGCGACGTTGCTGGTAATCGGCACAATCACCACCCGGCGTCCATAGCGGTTGCAGGAGTCGTTCGAGACGATCACCGCGGGTCGCGTTTTGCGAATCTCGGTCCCGATGACCGGCTCGAGGTTGACCCAATAGACGTCGCCACGCCTCGGCGCGCGACTCATTCAGGCCACCCTTCGGTATCGGTGGACTCCCAGTCGCGTGCTTCCGAACGCCGCCACGACTCGCGCGACGCGGTCTGGTACGCCTCGTCGAGGATCTCGCGTGAAGGGCGCAAGCGGGCTCGAACGGCGTCGTTGATGAACCGGCTGATGCCCTTGGCGGGCAGCTCGCGTTTGAGGCGTTCGTGAACGTCTTCGTCGATCGTGATGTTGAGTCTGACCGGCATGCTCAATACTGTATTGAATACAGTATCAGGGTCAACCGGGACGAGAGCGTGGGCGGAACCTCATCTCAAAGCAAGGCTCGTCGAAGGGAGGGAGCGGGGACGAGGAGCAGTGATCACCCGGATCACAGGTAGTCAACTCTCGTGAACGGCACGCGCACGCAGTGGCATCAGACGGGCTCTGAAGGAGTAAAGTTTCGGAACTTTCCGGTGGTGACGCGTCTGCTGGCCGTCACCTCAGAGATCCCCCTTCTAGCGACACTCGCATCACGCGTTACTGCCCGTGTTCCGTCGAGCTCCGCGACGCTGATGAGACGCATGGCGACGACGGAGCGAACCACTGCACAAGGCAGCGCGCCACTCCAAAGCGGCCATGTGATCTTCGTATCTGTTGCGCGCTCGCCGGAGAAGGCCGTGGTCTTCAGCTTCGCTCCACGGGGCACGCTTGGGAAAAGCCGGAGCCCTTCGATCGCTAATCGGTTGGCGCCCCTGACGGTCCGAATCTTATCGGTCGCGGGCTCCTTCCAGCGCAGGGCGTAGCGGCGATCATCTTCGGGATCCCAGCGCATGCTCGGCCCTTCGTCCTGATAGTTCCACGGTTCAAACAACGCGCGTTCGATCTGCTGGGCTGATGTGGATTCAACCAGCTGCCTCATGAACTTGAGGAAATGCTGATGGCCGGCCCCACTCATCGTTCTGAACGCTGTGTCCTGAAGCTGCTCGTCACCGATCGCATCGCACGCGAAAGCGGCCGCGAAGTCGGCCAACCGCGCATCGTGCTTTGCGGTCGCAGCGGCGCGGCCGGCGTACTGACGGTAGTCAGCAGGCGACAGGGTCAAATTGTCAGCGATATCGCCACCTTGCACCGGCGGAGCGAACGGCTTCGTCGAATCAACGCTGCTCAATCGAGCGAAAAGTGACGTGACCACCGACTCCCGAGTGATCGCGCCTGCTGATGAGATTATTGGTCGCCACGAACCCCCGATCTGCCATCGCATGCGCAAGTCTGGAAATGACGGGTCCTCGTCCAAGGTGACCAACGTTCCCATGGCGGCTAAGAAACCCAACAGATGAAGTCCGTCGAGTCCGGGCAATTCGAGATCAAAGGCCGGCGGTCTCACCATGCCGAGTCCTCTGTCCCTTGATGGTCCGATGCCAGTAGCTCTTCTTCTTCACTCCGTCGCGCATCCGCCAGGCGCAACACCGCCTCGAGATAGGCAGCGCCCCACCAACCGAACCTTCGGACAACGTTCCAAAATCGCTCAGCGACGCCACTATCGAGTGCTTCCAACCCCGTGACGACATCGGCGTGTAGCGACCGACCACCCGAGAGCCTGACCCGGACTCGACGCCGCCTATCGTCGGCCCCAATACGATCATCGATCACTGGCGCAAACGGCCGACACCAACCATGGTGGCTAGCGATCAGGTGAGCCACAAGGTCGGCGTCTACGTCCCGCAACAGATCCGCATCGCTTTCGATGAGGCGAATGGACAGCAGTTCATGCCGGCCGCCTTTGGGGTATCCCGCGAGCTCTCGAGTACGGTTGCGCTCGCTGCTCGATTTGGGCAAGCCTTCAGACTTACCCAACAATTCCTTGCCTGAAGCCAACCACTGATTGCCGCCACGAAGCCACGCCTGAAATCGTGGATCCGCTTTGCCCAGGTCGTGAAGGTCGGCGCTTCGCGTTAGGCCTTCGACCATCGACTCGTCGAGGCCTGAGCCAACTGCAAAGTCTCTGGTCCATCGTTGCACCCCGTCGATATGCTCCCACAGCTTTACGTTCACAGTAGCTGACGCGGAATCGTCGCTTTCGGCGAACAGCAGTGCCACATCGTCAAAGGCTCCAGTCAGGAGTGCGCGAACCGTATCTTTGGCAACGCGACGCCTGGAGAAAATCACGAGTCCTCCGTGTGGGTGTCGCCTCACTTCGCAGCGACTGTTGCGCCGTAGAAGGTGTCTAGCAGCCGCGTTTCTGAATCGGTCGGTCGCATCCTCCACCGCGCGCTTCAGGAACACTTCAATTTCGTCACGATGCGGGTCTGTCACGCAAGCAACGTGTTCAAGGAGGCGACCTGCCGCCTCTCGGGCCGGACCCTCTGGCCACCCTTCGACGGCGCTCGTGTTGATCCGAATCACTGCGAGGCATCGCATCGTCAGGTGCACTGCCTCAGCGCAGTCGATCGCGGCCGATGTGAGAAGCGGCGAAGCAAGATGTCCGACTTCGTCCCAGCCCTTCAAACCTGCCGGAATGACGAGCGTGTCTCCCGGTTTCAATTCAGCGATACTGTTCTCGGGCTGCCCTGAGGTCACCACGAAGCTGCCGTCGTTTCGTCGCCCGGATCGCCGGAACACGAGTGCCCACCGATCAACATCGCTCGGCGCTTGATCAGGTTCTTCTTCTTCTTCTGCGTCCGACACGCCTTCGGCGTCAGATTCGAAGCCGGGATCTTGGAGACCTCGCAGCCACCGTCTAGCCGCGGTCAGTGGGACCGGCATACACTCGCGAGCTGACGGCGGGCAGATCGCGACCGTTTCGATCGCGGATTCAGACGAATCGGGAATCGCATCGGGCAAGTCAGCCCGCCAACAAATCTGCACTTGAGGCACGACCCGACTTACGCCGTGAAGAAAGACGTCAACGTCGGGGTCCACGGCCGGCGTGGGGCTCGTCTGCACCCAGCAATCGAGGTACGCAGGGAGAACCACAGGCGCGTTTGGAAGAACCAACTGGAGATCATTGCTCGGCGACGCCGAAAGCAGAGCCGCCATTGACTCAATCCCGAAATCGACCGAGTTTGGGTCCTTCGCGACGCTGGATAGCCACGTCCATGTCTTTCCAAGCGCCTGGCCATAAATCGGGTCATCAGCATCCGCCCTCGCTTGCTCCTTCCTCACCACTACCAGGGCTCTTGACGTTATCGGTCGACCGCTGCGGTTGAGGCGACCAAACCGCTGGCGGAGTGCGTCAAGACTCGCGCACTCCGCGATGAGGTCATCAAAGTCGAGGTCGGCACCAACTTCCAGTGTTTGAGTCGCAATTACGATGGTCGGCTTCTCCAACGGGATTGCCGCGCCATCAGGAGTGCGACGTTTAGCCGTATGGATCGACTTCAGGTTCGCAACGGCGATATCTCTGTCGACCGGTCGCATTCTGCCTGTCAATAGGACCACGGAGGGTCTGTCGTCGACTGCAGGTGATGAGAGCCGACTAAGGACTGCCTTGTAGATCAGGCGCGCGGCCAGAACCCGATTAACGATCACACCGACTGCCCGGTGACCGGAGGGCGATTGACTGAACTTGATCGCTTGATCCGCAAGACGCCCGGCGAACTCCTCCAGGCCTTTGGGGGTCGTTGTCCTTGCGCCGATCTCAAGCGTCGCAGGTTTCGCTGCCGTGAGCCGCTGCGACAGTACCGGGTGAGACCGATCGTCTTCCTCGAGGCTGAACGTATTGTCGCCGACACTGGACGGCGGCGTGGCTGTCATTACCGTATATGCGAACGGCAGCGGGAGCGGTTGGGTCGCCCATTCCGCACTGCGATATCGAGCAATCGCCTGCAAGGTTTGAAGAAACGGATTCGCGCAATGAGCCTCGTCGAGAATGATCAATGCGTCATTGCCGCAGAGGCCCGCGTGGATGGGCCATTGTCCCGGCGATGCTCCGTACCCCCTGAAGAGGAGCCGCGATCCCAACTGATCGACAGTGCTGGCGATGACGGCGGGTTGCAAAGGACTTCGCAGCCAGCAATCATCGCGGAAGATGCCGCCGCGCAGAGTCGCCACCGCCAAGGGCACCGAGTCAGCCGGCCCATCGCTCACGCCCTGCCCGCCCTGCGCCAGAAACCTAAGGCGTAAGGCTGCAGACCGAAGAACCGCAGGGGCATCCTCTGTCTGGGCTGCCCACTGAAGGCGGGTCGCGATCCTTTGCGCTCTCTCCGCAGCCTCGTCTACAACCACCCGTCGGTCGACGACGAAGAACACTCGCCGTGGCGCACGGCGCACCGACGTCTGGTCCGCCTGGACAGCCAACGCAAAGATCGCGATATCGATGGCGCAAGTCTTTCCCGTTGCGGTTGGCAATGCCAGCCAAGTGGGCCACTCGCCTCCGCTGGCGATGCGTGCGGAGAGGCGCGATTGCCAGGGAAACGGCGTGATCCGCGGCGACTCCGCTGCCGGATCGCGGTGCAGGGCGTCGAAGAACTCGGCGAAATGTTCCGGAAGGAGTGAGGGAAGCGAGGTCATCACTCGGCCGTCAACGGTCGGCACAAACCATAGCCCTTGAATCTGCCTGCTCCAAGGAGCAGTGGACCGATAACAGGCTCTGCGAACCGCATCCACGCATGCGTGTGCATTCGCTTAGCAGCGCCGATTTTGAACGGCACTGGAGGGAACTCTCTGGCCGTCGGCACCCCCCGGAACATCGACACCGAGTGCGCGCCGCATTCAATCGGCGCCTTGAGCCCCACTCGTTCACATGCGAGCCGAATCAATGCCTCGACGTCCCCATCCTTCTTCGGAAATCGATCGAGTACAAGTGGCGTGACGGTCGCCCACGTGGTCGCGCCGAATTGTGGTTCCTCGGTCCACGATCGCGGTTGCAGCGTGAGGGGCCGCGCTTCGCGCTGATCGATCTCCACCCGCCAGTCAAGCAGCGCACCATCATAAAGTGCCAACCCGTCGTCGTTTCTGGAATATGCGTCTTCCTGCGCACGCATCAGAGCGTCCATAAGACTGCTGACATCATCGGGATTGAGATCGCGGGGGAACGCAACGCCGAGGCCGAGAAGCATTCCTTCCGCGTACTTGTGACCTATATCCGCAAGAGGCACGAAGGCCGCGTGTCCGCCATTCGCGGGCATGCCATCGGCGCTGTGACCGCTGAGCCACTGCGCCACCGGCTGCGGACTGAGCGTCATTAACATTCCTCTCAAAGCGTTGGTAACAAGTAACGTGGACTGAAGACCCAATCGACGCCCACCGATCTGCCTGAACACCAACAAGCTAGGGTCGAAAACTGTCTTGCCGGTGTCCTTGTCCATGGGTCTAGCCGGAGGCCCGTAGGCCGTCCAACTTCTAGCGGTGGGTCGGCGAGGAAATCTTGCCTCCAGATCCCGCAGTCTGCCTTCGCCGATCGCGCGCAGGCGAATCCCGCTACCACCTTCCTGAGGCTTCAACGTCGGTTCCGGTGGCTGATCGGTTGTCCACGCTTGGACGAGTGACGCCGAATGGCCGATCCGCACCATCTTGGCACTCAAGCGATCGATCGCGGCGCGCACGTTAGCGGTGGGTTGTGCATCTGGCCAGATGAAAAATACGACGGGATCCATGCCGTCCCACAGGTTCTGTCGCTCCCCAGATGGAAGAGGAACTGCGACCGGGAATCCCTTCGGCTGCCTGGAGCGATTCTCCGGTAGGACCCTGACTCCCTTCGTGATGAGATCAGGCGACGGGGTTTTCTTGGCCGACAAACGTGGCACCTCGTCGTCGTTGACCGGGACGAATGCGATAACCGCCGTTCGCTGACTCCATTGCTGCTCAACGGCAAGGGATGGGTCGGACAGAGACTCCAACCAAATCAACGCATCGCGTTCCTCGCTGTCGGCGCCGGTCTCGAAGTGCGCGGCTGCCAGAGCCAAGAACAATCGATCGGGGTGCGGTGGCCATTCGGCGCGCGCGCGAACCTTGCCGTCGCTCGCGGCCATCGCCCACCCGCAGAGGTAGCGAATCCCGAGGGCAAACACCGCTACTCCTCTGTATTCCCGCCGACAGTTGCTGCGAGATTCTGACTCTTAATGACTAACTCCAGAAGATCTGGCGACGGGGTCAGCTTGATCTCGCCATCCCTCCACGGCAAACCTGCGGCAGTCGCGGCCTTGACTGCGTCACTGAAGACGGCGATGGACTGCTCGCCAGTAAAAGAATAGTGCTTCGACTCGGTCGCTGGAGCCCCGATTAGTTCCCACGTGGGCTCACTCGACGAAACAAGGAAGCAGCGCGAGCGGAGGTCGGCGCCCTGTTCCCTCTGAAGCGTGGCCGCGCACAAGGCCAGAGATGCAAGCGCGGTGCGGGCAGCAACGTCGACCTCGGTCGTTGAGGAAATCGCGTTGCCAATAGGAAAGCGAAGGCGTCTTAACGCTGGGAGGGAAAGGACCGTAGTCTGAAGTGCTCGATCAACAGTGAAGCCTCCATCCTTGATGCTCGGGGTCACATTACCAAGATTGGCCTTCGACGGTTCGCCTGCGGTGCCTTTCTCACTGCCCCTGTTAAAGGGGATTGGCTTGCCATTCTTGTCTTTGGCCGCCTTCGAGGGATCCAACACCCAAAGTGCCCCCTGATCGGGCTTCAGAGCCAGATACAGTGTGTCACCGGTCTTTGTAATCTGCGTGGGGTCGATGCGACTACTCGTATTCTTTCCCGGAACCGCGTTGATCCCCACAATCTCCGAGACAAGAGCCCGCTGAAACTTTGCTCCTAGCCCTCCACGAGGACCGGTCGAGTCCCAAAGGCCAAACACCAACGCAGTGGGACATAGCTCAAACAGCTTTGTGGCGTTCGCATTGGACACTTCGTCCAGCGACGCGCCTTCGGGAGACTTGCGGAACGGCTTGCCATCCGACGAAAGGCTGTCTCGGAAGATTGCGTCAGCGATTCGATGCGGTGCATCGAGACTGGTAACCCGAAAACGCTTTCGCAGACGCGGGTCGTCGAACGAGACGGAAATCCGCGGCAACGAAATCAGTTGCCGCTCAAGCGCATCCTGCAGGACCAGTTCAGCGCGATTGGCCTGCGACTGAACCGAATCAATCAACACGCAGGGCACTTGCTTGCCATCGAGCACACGCTCTTCGACGGCGTATTCACCCTTTTCGTAGGTCGCCGGGAAAATTTTGTCACCCACGCCTCCAGCAGGCTGCAATTCGGTTCTGGCCCGAAACGCAGTTCCGCTCGTCTCAACGGCCGTTCGAATGATCTCGAATGTCAACTCAGTGTTCATAATTGGTAACTTCCTCGGTCGAAGGAGGTTAACTGCAAGTGGTGACAGGACGGGTCACGAGGCATAGACTGCTTCAATGGGGCCGCTGATTTCTCAGCGGAATACATTGGGTGATGCGGAGATCATCACTTATACCAACTCTTCAATGGGTCCATCCGCCATGAATCGGATACTAGAGCAGTTCCTTTTCTGTTTCAAGTCTCTTTAATCTCTTATGCCTACAAACACTTTCTCTGTTACCCTGAGCCGTGACGAGGATGATTATGTCATTGCTGAGTGCCCTGAGATACCGGGGTGTGTTAGTCAGGGCCGGACAAGAGCAGAGGCGATGGACAACATCCGCGATGCGATCCGCGAATGCCTGGTCGTCAGAAAAAAGAAGGGACTGCCGTTGACCATCGCCGTCGAGCGAGTCGAGGTTACTGTGTAATGCCGCCCGTGCCGCTGCTGCGGCCCAATCAAGTTGTTCAAGCCTTCGAACGACTGGGCTGGTCGGTAGCGCGCCGACGCGGCAGCCACATCATCCTCACTAAGGCCGGAAGTTCCGCAACCTTGTCCGTCCCGGACCACTCGGTAGTCGCCAGAGGCACGCTGCGCTCGCTCATCACCCGAGCCGGCCTCTCAATCGAAGCGTTCGTCGCAGAAGTGAAGTGACCGCGTTCAGAGTTACGCAGTCGCCGGCTTCATCGGCACCGGCTTGAGCGCCTCGGGTGTCCAGTCTTCGCTCGTCGTGGGTGCCGCGCTCGACAATCTCCCCGCCTTCCATCACCAGGATCTGGTCGGCGCTGCGGATCGTCGACAGCCGATGCGCGATCACGAAGGTGCGGCCGCTGTCGAGGCTCGCGGTCGCCTCGCCAGGATCAGCGATCGTGACTACTGAAGCCGGGACAATCGGATTCGTCGCGACGCCGGTCGACGGCGCAGACTACAATATCCGCCATGGGCATCACGCAAGTCACCGCCGCCGTCCGCAATCCGGCGCGGCCGGCGCGGCACTGGGAAGCGCTCTTCCTGGTGGACACCGGCGCGGTGGATTGCCTGGTGCCAGGTAAACACCTCAAGGCTCTGGGACTCAAGCCCCGCGGCACCAGAACCTATGCGCTCGCGGACGGCTCCGAAATCACGTTCAAGATTACGGTCGCGGAAGTCGAGTTCATGGGCGAGACGGTCGGCGCCACGGTGATCTATGGCCCCGACGACGCCGAGCCGATACTCGGCGTCACCGCGCTTGAGTCGGTCGGCATCGAGATCGACCCGCGCTCGCAGCGTTTGAAACGATTGCCAGCCGTGCGCCTGAAGTCGCGGCGGCCTGAGCTGCGCCACCGCAAGCGATCATCACGGCGACGCTAGAGCTGCGTCGACGCCGGCTTCACTCCCGTGAGTCTGCCCGGGATTGACGCGAATCATGATCGCCCCAATCACGCACTCTCACGACGTGGATCAATCGAGATCGACTGTGTGGCCGGAAGTGACGGACGAATCCGATCGACAGACCGGACTAAGTGATGACCGAAAAACCTTCCTGCTCGAAGTGTGCATCGAACGCGAAGACTTCGGTCATCTGTCGCTGCCGCATGGTGACGAAGGAAACCGCGTCGACCAAACTCACTGTCCGTCTCCGCCGGTCCAGGAGAAAGTCGAGTCCCTCGTCGTGCAGGGCCTGATCCACCCACACGACGTCGAGCAGCGGGGCAAAGTCGGCCCGGAATCGCCGTACGGCGTCAATGCCAAGTCGGCGGCCAAACAAGGCATAGGCTTCCACCAACACGAATGAAGTGCAGATCAGCGGCACCTGGCGCGTCCGGAGCGTTGCGAAGGCATCTTTTGCACGACCGTGGTTTTCGTCTTTCGCGTTCAACAGCGCGAGCAGACCGGACGTATCGGCGAAGACAGCGTTCACTCGAATGCCTCATCGAGATACCGATCGTGGCCGGCTGCGAGGTCACGCGCGCTCCGGTGATCCTCGAATTTACCTATCAAGCGTGCTGCGCGTGCATACAACGCGGCGCGATCCACGCCGTCCTCAGCCAGACCTTTCTCCACATAGCGACGGATCAGCCCGGCCATGGACACACCAAGTTCGCGAGCTTCGGCCCGTAATCGTCGAGCCTGCTGTTCTGAAAGTTGAATTTGCGTCCTTACCATTCAGTAGAGTGTAATCACTGCATGATGTGATGTCAAAAGCCCCTCGAGAGGCCTCGGTCGCACGGCGACGCTACAGCTGCGTCGACGCGGGCTTCATTGCCACCGGCTTCGGCACTTCCGGCGTCCAGTCCTCGCCGGGGTTGATGAAGCGGTTGGTCTCGAGCTTGTACTGCTTATCGTACAACTGGCGGTAGCGTCCATCGCGCGCCAGCAGCGCGTCGTGCGTGCCGCGCTCGACGATCTCGCCGTGCTCCATCACGAGGATCTGATCGGCGCTGCGGATCGTCGACAGGCGGTGGGCAATCACGAACGTGGTGCGGCCGGTGCGCAACTGTCTGAGGCCGTCCTGGATCATCTCCTCGCTCTCGCTGTCGAGGCTCGAGGTCGCTTCATCGAGGATCAGCACCTTCGGCGACGCCAGGATCGCGCGCGCGATCGACACGCGCTGCCGCTGCCCGCCGCTCAGCTTGATGCCGCGCTCGCCGACGATCGTCTCGTAGCCTTCGGGAAACTTGAGGATGAACTCTTCGCAGTGCGCGATCTGCGCGGCGCGCTTGATCTCGTCGAGCGATGCGCCTGGCTTGGCGTAGCCGATGTTCTCGGCGATGGTGCCGTCGAACAGGAAGTTCTCCTGCAGCACCGACGCCAGCTGTTCGCGATAATCACGCAGCGGGATATCGCTCAGATCGCGGCCGTCGACGACGATGCGGCCCCGGTTCGGACGATTGAACGCCATCACCAGGCTGATCAGCGTGCTCTTGCCCGACCCGCTCGATCCCACCAGCGCCGTCGTCGTGCCCGGCGTGGCGTGGAAGCTGACGTTCTTGAGGACCGGGACCCCCTCGGTGTATTCGAACCAGACGTCTTCGAAACAGATGTCGCCGCGGATCTCGCCGAGCCCGGTCTTGCCCTCGTCGGCCTCGTCCTCGGTCTGCATGTTCATGATCTCGCGGATGCGGTCGAGGCCCGCGAACGCTTCGGTGATCTGCGTGCCGATGCTGGCGATCGAGATCATCGGCGCCGCCAGCAGGCCGATGAAGAAGACGTACATCACGAAGTCGCCGAGCGTCATGCGGCCGTCGACGATGTCGTTGCCGCCCATCCAGATCATGACGACGCCGACGACGCCGATGATCACCGTGCTGCCTGATGTGGTTGCCGACACGCCCGTCATCGATTGCGCGATATTGCGGAACAGCCGGTGCGCGCCGTGGGTGAAGACGATCTCTTCGCGCTTCTCGGCGGTGTAGCTCTTGACAATGCGGATGCCGCCGAGCGCCTCGGTGAGGCGTCCGGTCACTTCACCCTGGATCTTGCCGCGCTCGCGGAACAGCGGCCGCAGTTGTTTGAAGGCGTAGGCCATGCCGCCGCCGAACAGGCCGAGCACGATGGCGGTGACGATCGTCATGCGCCAGTTCAGATACAACAGCACGCCGAGGCTGATCAGCGCGGTGACCAGGCCGCCGACCAGCTGCACGAGACCGGTGCCGACGAGATTGCGGATGCCGTCGGCGTCGCTCATGATGCGCGACAGCAAAATGCCGCTCTGCGTGGAATCGAAATAACGCACCGGCAGGCGCATCACCTTCGCCTGGACTTTCTTGCGCATGTCGGTGATGGCGCGCTGCGCGGCGACACCGAGAATCTGCGAGAGGCCGAAACTGGTGATCGCCTGCACGATCGTGGCGGCACCAGCCGCCAGCGCGATCGGCACCAGCAGCTCATGCCGTTTCTTCCCAATCACATCGTCGATGACGTACTTCGACAGCGCCGGCAGGACGATGCCGGCCAGCCGGCTCATCATCATCAGGGTCAGGCCGATCGACAGGCGCCGCCGATGCACCCAGATCAGCTCGCGGAATTCGCGCCACGCCGCTTGCGAATCCAGTTTCTTTTTGGCAGGGGTCGCCGCAGCCGAGGGCACCGGCCGGCGGGCGCCGCCGCGTTCCGCTCTGCGCATGCTCGGCGCGCCGCTTCTCAGAATCGCCATCTTGGGTGCCTAGGTGCCTTGGTGCCTGTGTGCCTGGGTGATTAGGTGCTTAGTTGAGCGCATTAGGTACAGCCAGCGTAAATGGCGCAATCCGCGCCTCGAATGCCGCTCCCGACGGCGTCACCATCGTGTATTCGCCGTGCATCGTCCCCACTGACGTCTTGAGGTGGCAGAAGCTGTTGTAGTTGTAGAACGCGCCCGGCTCGAGGACCGGCTGCTCGCCGACCACGCCGTCGCCCCGGACTTCCTCTTCTTCGCCGTCCGCATTGGTAATCACCCAATGACGGGACAGCAACTTTGCGGTTTCGCCGCCGACGTTTGAAATACGAATGAAGTAGGCAAACCAGTATTCGTTCTCTCGAGGCGAGCTGCGTTCGGGAAGATACTTCGTCGTGACTTGCACCCGAATGCCGTTGGTCGTCGTATCACTCACATCACGATTATATGGTCTTGAGGTCTTGAGGTCTTGAGGTCTTGAATCAATCCAGATGTCCGCGCTCGGAGTCACCCATCGCGACATTGCCCGGAGGGAAATATTCCTTCCAGCGATTCGATACGGTCGCGGCCGTTTCCGGATCGCATGTCACTTCTTTCGGATACCACGGCTTCATGCGCGCGTCGATCACGATCGGCGGCTCGTAGGAGATGTGGTGGCGCACGACGCGCGTGGCAGCGGCATGGATATCCGCCGCCGGCTCGAAGCGCGTGAACGTCGTCCAGAGGAAGTTCATGTCGCTGCGCGTCGCTCGTTCGGGCTCGTCGCTGACGACGATCAGCGGCCATCCTGCAAACGCGGGATGCGATGCGATCCGCGACGGCGCGTCCCGATCGTCGTTAAACGATCGCGTGCCGACGACAATACAGCCGGCGCAATACACGCGCACGTCGGTAACATCCGATGGCGGCGGCACCGGCGGCGAAAACGTGCGCGGCAGATCGCGCACCGGATCTCCGAGCCCGAGCCACACGCCCTTCGATCCCTCATTGACGACCGGACCGGTGTAATCGAGCGTGTCCATCGACAGATTCGAGAACACGTAGAGATCGGTCTGCGGACTGGTGCGCGCCAGCACGTGCTCCAGCGTGCCACGAAAGTCCTTGAGATCCACCAGCCGATCGGTCAGGAGCACGAATTTCGTGAGCGAGAGCTGGCCCTCGCCGAGGATACGAAACGCGCTCGCCATCGCTTCACGCTTGTATCGCTGCTTGACCACCGCGCCCGCCAGCGAGTGATACCCGGTCTCGCCGTACGACCACAACCGTTCGACCGCGGGCATGACCATCGGGAAGAGCGGCGACAACAATTCCTGCAGCAGATCGCCGATGTAGAAATCCTCCTGCCGCGGCTTGCCGACGACGGTGGCCGGATAGATCGCGTCCTTGCGATGCGCCATCTGCGTCACGTTGAAGATCGGGTAGTCGTGCTGCAGCGAGTAATAGCCGTAGTGATCGCCGAACGGTCCTTCAGTCCGCCGCACTCGCGGCGGCACGTGTCCCATCAGCGCGAATTCCGCGTTGGCCACCAGCGAATGCGGATGCCCGTTCGGCCCCGGCACCGCCTGGATTCGCTCGCCGGTAATCAACGACGCGAGGATGACCTCGGGCATGTTCTCAGGCAGCGGCGCGATCGCCGACAGAATCAGCGCCGGCGGACCGCCAAGAAATACTGTCAGCGGTAACGGCTCGTTGCGGGCCTCGGAAATGGCGTAATGAAACCCGCCGCCCTTGCCGATTTGCCAGTGCATGCCTGTTGTCTTTGCGTCGTAGACCTGCATCCGATACATGCCGAGGTTGCTTGCCGCGCCGAAGCCATGCGAAGGCGGGTGACCGCTCTTCTCCGGGTGCTTCGTGTAGACGAGCGGAAAGGTCACGAACGGTCCGCCGTCCTCGGGCCAGCACGTGATCACCGGCAGCCGATCGAGACGCACATCGCTGGTGACGACGTCACGAACCGGACCGGTGGCCACTCGCCGGTTGCCGACCCGCAACAATTCGAAGCCGACATCACGCGCGTCCCAGAGCTTCGCCGGCGTGAGCGGCATGATCGTCTCGGCCAGGTGCACCGCGCGCTTGATGAACGCGAGGGGGCGCGTGCCGAACGCGAGCTGCGCGCGCCTGGCAGTGCCGAACAAGTTCGTGACGAGCGGAAAGTCAGCGCCCTTGACGTTCGTGAACAGCAACGCCGGGCCGCCGGCGGCGATGACGCGGCGATGGATTTCGGCGGCTTCGAGTTTCGGGTCGACGGGCGCGCTGATCTCGACGAGATCACGATCGCGGCGCAGTTGATCGAGGAACGATCGCAAATCCGAGAAGATCAACGAGCCGCTCCAGTCTCATGCACGATCGTCCCGCCCACCATCGTCATCACGCTGCGAATTGCCTCCATCTGCTCGACCGGCACGGTGAACACGTCGGCTCGGCCGACGGCTGCATCGAGTTGGTGGTGAACAGCTTGCCAGTGATCAGGATCGTATCCGGCGCGTTGACTGCCCGAGCAGGCAACCAGCGCCGCCAGCGCCACCACAGGATCCATCCGCATCATCGACACGCTAGTTTAGTTTGTAACGAAGACTGACATGGACATACCCGATTTCGATTCAGTTTCTGCGTAGTGTGGATGTCGAAGCAGAAACTGCCGCTCGGAACCATTCATGGTGAGCAGGAATTGAAGCAAAAAGGCCATGTGCGATGTCAGTCTTCGTTACAAATCAGAACGCGAAGTAAATGAAGTTGAGGGCGGTCTGGCTGCGCATCACGAGGATCGCGGCGAACATCACGCCGCACAGCGTGGCCTGGCCGGCGACGCGGCCCCACCCGGCCGCCGATTCGGGCGTCTCCATAGCGCGGGCGAGATCGGGCCCGCGGGTCTCCGCCCAGAGATCGTGGACCCACAGCGGAATCGAATAGATGAACACGAGCAGGAACAGATACATGCCGATCGATCGGCCGGCCTCCGTTGAGTGCGGCGACAACGTGAAGTCGTAAACGAGTTGACGCAGCTCGGTCTCGCGGAAGATCAGCCAGCCAATGCACGTCAACGCGAACATGCCGAGCACTTGGAACGGACGCAGCCATTTCGGGGCCTGGGACTTGGGACCTGGGGCTTGCCAAGACGCCCACGCGGCAGTCATCGCGCGCGCGCCGATCAACAACAACCCGTGGTACGCGCCCCACAGCACGTAGTTCCAGCTCGCGCCGTGCCAGAGGCCTGACGCGAGGAACGTGATCATGATGTTCGCCGCGACGCGCCCGGGGCCTCGCCGCGAACCACCGAGCGGAATGAACACGTAATCACGGAACCACGTCGACAGGGAGATGTTCCAGCGATGCCAGAAGTCGGCAGGACCGGTCGCAAGATACGGGCGCGCGAAGTTCTTGATCAGATCGAACCCGTACCACGTCGCCACCCCGCGGGCGATGTCGGTATACGCCGAGAAGTCCGCGTAGATCTGAATCGCAAACGCAAATACGCCGGCCCAGAGGACGACAAACTCAGGCTGCTGCAGCGCGAACACCTTGTTGGCGATCACGCCGACGTTGTCCGCGATCACCAGCTTCTTGAAGAAGCCCCAGACGATCAGCACCGTGGCATCGCGAGCCGCGGCGGGATCGAATCGGCGCTCGCGCTCGATCTGCGGCAGCAGGTTCGTGGCGCGCATGATCGGCCCGGCTACCAGGTGCGGGAAGAACGACACGAACGCCGCGATGTCGATGAAGCTGCGGCGCGCCGGCGCGTGCCCGCGATACACGTCGATCGTGTAGCTCATCGACTGGAAGGTGTAGAACGAAATGCCGGCCGGCAGCGCCAGGCGCAACGCCACGTGCGGAATGTTCCAGCCGATCGACGCGCCCGCGGCGGCAACGTTATCGACGAAGAAGTCGAAGTACTTGTAGAAGCCCAGCAGGCCCAGGTTTGCAACGATGCTGAGCCAGAGCCACGCCTTTCGGTGCGGTCCGCCTAAAGGCGGACCCTCACGGGTACCCTTGAAGGCAACTTCCTTGAAAGAGTTCTCCTGTGAGGGTCCGGCTTCAGCCGGACCGCCGATCTTCCTCGCGGCCCAGTAGTCGACGAACGTCGTCACAAACAAAAGGATCGGCCACCAGGGATGGACCCAGCCGTAGAACACGTAGCTCGCGACGAGCAGAAACACGTTTTGCGCGCACAGCGGCAGCGCCCAGTACACCGCCAGCGTGATCAGGAAGAACGCCAGGAACTCGAGGCTGTGAAAGATCACTGGAAGAAACGCGCGTGCCGCCGGGCGAACAGCTCCGTATAGCGGACGCGTCCGGCCGCGGTCAGGTGATCGCCGTCGGCGTATAACGAGAGCGGCTCCTCGGGATCGCCCCAGTCGTCGTGGTAATAGGCGCCGTTCGCGGTCACGTACGCCTTGAGATCCTCCGAATACTTCTCGAGCGCATCCGATTGTGGCGGTGGGCCATCGGGCGTGGGCCGGCGCTGGACGCGGATGAACGCGAGCCGGATCTGGTGCGCGGCCGCGATACGCAGGATCTCAGGCAGTAGTGACCGCTCGACGTTCGCCGCGAAATCAAGCGAGTCATCGGTTGACGCGGCGAGATCCGTGCCTTCGAAGTTGCGGAGCTGATCGAGCGCGAACAGCCGGTTGTTGATCGCGTCGACAAAATCATCGGCGCGCGCGGGCTCGACCATTTCCGCCGGCCAGCGATTCAGCCGCGGCTCGAGCCACAACCGCGTGCGATCGAACTGATACAGCCGGCGCGCGGTGCGATGCACGTCCGAAAAGGCGCCGAGCTTCTCCGCGGCGAGGATGCGATCGAGCTCCGGCTCACGTTCTCGCGCGACGCGATCGAGCGATCCCGGCGCCACCTGCACCTGCGTCGTCAGCTGGTCGTCGCGGAAGAACAGGATCGCGCCGCGAAGATTCTTCAGCTCGTTTTCAGCGACCAGATTCTTGAGGACGAGATACCAGTACGCGACCGGGCTGCCCTGTTGATACAAGCCGACCACCCCGGTGTTCGTCTGTCGCGACAGCTGACGCGGATCGATGCGGATCCCCGCCATCGAGTCCCCGATGACGACGAACTGGGGCTGGGCCTCGCGAACAGCAGTGGCGGCTTCTTGATCGAACGGCTCCCGCGGGCGCGGGGTCTCCACCGTCGGAAGATAACTTTCGCGGACGGCGGCGCCGGGCAGCGCGCCGTTGACGGCGCGCAGCCCCAACGGAATGATCAACGTGCCGGCCAGGACCGCGCCGAGAGACAGGACCTGACCGCGCACTAACAACCTCTACCCGCCCATCTTCTCGTCGAAGCTGCCGCCGTACATCGCCGGCACCTTGTTGCCGGTCGGACGGATGTAGGTCGTCAACTGGCCGCGATGATGAATCATGTGGTTGTTGCAGAACATCAGGTAGGTGACCGACGGCAGCTTCATGCCCCAGCTCTCGACGATCTGGTTGAGGTGATTGCCGTCGAGCGTCAGCACTTTTTCGAGCGCCTTCGGCATTTCCTTCTTGTACCACTCGGCCAGCTGGGGAATGTTCTTGGCATCGGTCTTCGCCGGGAAATTCGCAAAGCTGTTGCTGGCGACCGCCTGCAGGAAGCCGACATCGCAAACGGCGATGTGATGCGCGAGATCCCACGCGGTTCTCGAGTCACCGGCGGGCTTATAGTCCTTCTTGGCGTCGTTGATGGCGTTGATCGCCTTGTAGGTGTGCATCCACTCGCTCTGGAGGGTCTGTCCGATCACACCGGCGAGAAATTTTGCCTGATCTGCGTTCATGGTCTCTCCTATTTATGATCGAGTCAGCTTGCGATATTTGATGCGATGCGGTTGATCGGCCTGGGCGCCGAGACGCCGTTTGCGATCCGCTTCGTAGTCCTGGTAGTTGCCTTCGAACCACACCGTTTCGCTGTCGCCCTCGAACGCGAGAATGTGCGTGGCGATGCGATCGAGGAACCAGCGATCGTGGCTGATGACGACGGCGCAGCCGGCGTAGTTGAGCAGCGCCTCTTCGAGCGCGCGCAGCGTGTCGACGTCGAGATCGTTGGTCGGCTCGTCGAGCAGCAGCAGGTTGCTGCCCTGGCGGAGCAGCTTGGCCAGGTGAACGCGATTGCGCTCTCCGCCCGACAGCGTGCCGACTTTCCGCTGCTGCTGGGCGCCCTTGAAGTTGAACCACGACACGTAGGCGCGCGACGCGACCTTCTTCTTGCCCATCTCGAGCTCGTCGACGCCGCCGGTGATCTCGTCGAACACGCTCTTGTTCGCGTCGAGCTCGCGCGACTGATCGACGTAGCCAACCTTGACGGTCTCACCGAGCCGCAGCGTGCCGGCATCGGGTTTCTCCTGTCCGGTGATCAGCTTGAAGGTGGTCGTCTTGCCGGCGCCGTTCGGACCGATGACGCCGACAATGCCGCCCGGCGGCAAGGTGAACGTCAGATCGTCGAACAGCACGGTGTCGCCGTAGGCCTTCTTCAACCCGCGCGCTTCGACGACAATGTCGCCGAGACGCGGACCTGGCGGGATGTAGATCTCGACGGTGTCGACCTTCTGCGCGGTGTCTTCCGCGAGCAGCTGTTCGTAGGCGTTCAGGCGCGCCTTGCCCTTGGCCTGGCGGGCGCGCGGCGACATGCGGATCCAGTCCAGTTCGCGCTGCAGCGCGCGCTGGCGCTTCGATTCGGACTTCTCTTCCTGCTGCAGACGGGTCTGCTTCTGTTCGAGCCAGCCCGAGTAGTTGCCTTCGTACGGAATGCCGCTGCCGCGATCGAGCTCGAGGATCCAGCCGGCGACGTTATCGAGGAAATAACGATCGTGCGTGATCGCGACGACCGTGCCCGGATAATCCTTCAGGAAGCGCTCGAGCCACGCCACCGACTCCGCGTCGAGGTGGTTGGTCGGTTCGTCGAGCAGCAGCAGATCCGGCGACAGCAACAGCAATCGACAGAGCGCCACGCGGCGGCGCTCGCCGCCCGACAGCTTGGTGACGTCCGCATCCGCAGGCGGCAAACGCAGCGCATCCATCGCCAGATCCAGACGCGAGTCGAGATCCCAGGCGTTGGTCGCGTCGATGCGATCCTGCAGCTGTGATTGCTGCTCGAGGACCTTGTCCATCTCCTCGGGCGACATCTCCTCGCCGAGCTTCATGTTGATGGCGTCGTACTTCTCGAGCAGCTGCTTGATCTCGGCAACGCCCTCTTCAACGTTGCCGCGCACGTCCTTCTGGGGATCCAGCTGCGGTTCCTGCGCGAGGTACCCGACGCTGACGCCCTGGCCGACGAACGCTTCACCGATGTAGTTCTGCTCGACGCCGGCCATGATCTTCAGCAGCGTCGACTTGCCGGCGCCGTTCAGGCCGAGCACGCCGATCTTGGCGCCCGGCAGGAACGACAGCCAGATATCGTTGAGGACACGGGCGTCGGGAGGATAAACCTTCCCGAGCCCCTTCATTACATAGACGAATTGCGGTGGCATGAACGAACGATCATAGACCGGGAACCGGGAGCCGGGAACCGCAAAAACGCCGGCTCCCGGCTCCCGGCCTGCGGCTCCCGACAGCGTTACTCAGGTTTCAGAGTAACGAGCGTATAGCGATCCATCGGGAAGTACTTCTGGAACATCGTCTTGATGATCTCCGGCGTCAGGCGCTCGGTGCGCTCGCCGCGCCGCGCGATGCCGGCGGGATCCCACCCGTAGGAATGCACGGTCTGCATCGAGCCCAGCCAGTAGGCATTCTGCTTGGCGTTGGTTTCGAGATCGCGCCGCTCGAGCTCCTTCACCTTCTCCACATCCTCCGCCGACGGGCCTTCCGCCTTGAGACGCTCGATCTCCTTCAGGCTCGCGGAGACGAGCTTGTCGACGTTGTCCGGCGAGCTGCCGAACTGGATCACCATGTAGCCGTAGCCCTTGACCGGCGGCGTGTTGTTGAAGCCGACGTTGACGCCGTAGGTGCCGCCGAGTTCTTCGCGCAGGATCTCGCGCAGCCGGATGTTGAGAACGGACGCGGCCGCGCGCGCGCGATGCATCTCGAATTCGTCGAAGCCGGGATCAGCAAAAAAAGACAGCACAGTCTGGCTTCTCGGCTCGCGGCCCTTCTTCACTTCTTCCTTCACGTCCGCGGCGGGGAACCTCACGCCCATGTCGCGGGCGGCGGAGGTCTTCTTGCCGGTCGACGGCAGCGACGCCACCCATTTCTCGAGCAGCGGCGTGATGCTGGCTTCCGTGAACGCGCCGACGAAGAAATAGGTGAAGTCCGCAGCGTTGCCGAATCGCGCGTTGTAGAACGAGCGCATCGCCGCGAGATCCAGTTTCGGCACATCAGCGACCGTGAGCGGCTGCGCGCTGTAATGATTCGACGTGTTGACCTGCTCGACCTTCTCGCCAAACACGGCGCCCGGATTCTGATCGCGATTCTGCAGCGACGGCTCCAGCCGGCGCTTGAGCAGCTCGAGCACCTCGGGGGTCATGTTCGGCGCGGTGTGCGCCAGGTAATTCAGCTGCAGCGCGGTCTCGAGATCTTTCGGCGTGCTCGTGCCGCTGATGCCCTGTTGGTAGTCGCCGATTTGCGGTGAGGCCTGCGCGATCTTGCCGGCGAGCATCTTGCTGAGATCGACCGGGTTGAGACCGCCCATGCCGCCGACGCCGACCATCGCGGTCGCGAGGCTGGCGCTCTTGTAGCTCTGCTCCGGCGCCAGCGAGGTGCCGCCGGGCGCGTACGCCGAAAACACGATTTGATCGTTCTTGAAGTCAGTCGGCTTCAACCACACTTCGACGCCGTTCGACAGCGTCAGCACGGTCGCGCCAATCGCCGGCACTTCGCGTCGTGCTGTCACCTTTCCCGCGGCCGGCGGCTTCTCGACGAGCTCGCGTCCGGCCGTCGCTTCCGCCCACCGCTCCACCGGCGCGGTGCTGGCGCGGTTGATCGCCGCCCGCATCGTTTCCGTCGTGGGCGGCGGCACATCCTTCTTCTCTGGCGCCACGCCGAGGACGACGCGGTTTTCTTCCGTGATCAATTCCTTGGCGAGCGCCGAGATTTCGTCGCTGGTGATCGTCGGCAGGTAGGTCGCGGCGATCTTGTATTCGAACTCCATGCCCGGGATCGGTTCCTTCGTGAGGAAATGCCGGACATATTCGTTCGCGTAGTTCGCGCTCTCCGACGTCTCGCGCTCCTTGTAAGCACGCTCGTAACCGGCGAGCAGCGCCGCTTTCGCGCGGGTCAATTCGTCGTTGCTGAATCCGAACTGCTGCACGCGCTTCGCTTCCAGCATCAACGCGCCAAGACCTTCGGTGATCTTTCCTTCCGGTACGGCCGCTTCGAGCTCGAACAATTCGAGCGAGCGGCCCAGACCGCTGGTGCCGGCCTGCGCGCCGATGAACGGGGCGTTCGGGCGCCGCGAAATGTCGCGCAGGCGCAGGTTGAACATCTGCGACAGCAGGTTCTCGGCGAGCGTCTTCCGATAGCCGCGCACCGTTTCGTCCTCGACGGCCTTACGCTTGAACGCAACCGACACCGACCAGCCCTGCGCCTCGGGGTCGGTCGACATGTTGACCAGCGTTTCCTTGTGCGCGGGAACGTTGGTGTCGACGTTGGCGACCGTGCCCTTCGGAGCCGGAAGCGGCGCGAAGTGCTTGACGATCAGTTTCTCCGCTTCGGCGACCGGAATATCGCCGACCACGACGACGGCCATGCGATCGGTGCGATACCACTTCTGGTAAAACGCGAGCAGGCGCTCGCGGGGCGCCTTCTGCAGGACTTCCGGCAAGCCGATCGGCAACCGTTCGGCGTACCGCGATCCCTGGAAGATCACCGGCAACTGTTTCTCGGTGAGCCGCGATCCGGCGCCAAGCCGGCCGCGCCACTCTTCCATGACAACGCCGCGTTCCTTTTCGACTTCGGCGGGCAGCAGCGATATGCCGGCGGCGAAATCGCGCAGCACGAGCATGCCCTTGTCGACATAGCCGGCGCGGTCGGTCGGGATCTCGAGCATGTAGATGGTTTCATCGAACGAGGTCGAGGCGTTGACGTGCGGGCCAAAGCGCGCGCCGATCGATTCGAGGAACGACACCAGCTCACCCGGCTTGAAGTTCTCGGAGCCGTTGAACGCCATGTGCTCGAGGAAGTGCGCGAGGCCGCGCTGATCGGGCTCCTCCTGGATCGCCGCCGCGTCGACGGCCAGCCGCATGGCGACGCGCCCCGCGGGCCGCTTGTTCTCGCGGATGAAATAGCGGAGGCCGTTCGGCAACCGCCCGGTCTTGACCGCCGGATCGACCGGCAGCGTGCGATCGAGCGCGAGCTCCGGCGCAATCGCCGCTTGCGGCGCGGCGGCCTGCCCGCCGGCTTCGCTCAGGGCGAGCGCCGGAGCGACGAGCGCGAGGGCCGACACGGCGAGGGCGAACAGGTAGCGGCGAATCATGCGATCTCCTTGACTCAAAGCATACTATTCGTCCATGCGTCTCAAGATTAAACGTCTGCAATCCGCCGTTGGTTTACCCGAGACCGCGACGGCGGGAGCTGCCGGATTCGACCTCGCCGCCGCGGCCGATGTCGAAATTCCCGCGCGCAGCATCCGCCTGGTAGGGACGGGATTGGTGATCGGCGTGCCCAGCGGGCACTTCCTCGGGATATTCGCCCGCAGCAGCACGCCGCTGAAGCGCGGGTTGATGGTCGCCAACGGCGTCGGCATCATCGATTCGGACTATTGCGGGCCCGAGGACGAAATCAAGATCCAGGTCCTCAACATCACCGACTCGCCCGTCAGAGTTGCACGCGGAGATCGCCTGGCACAAGGCATCGTGCTGCCGTCGCCTCGCATCGAATGGGAAGAAGTCGACGAGATGCGCGTGCCGACGCGCGGAGGTTTTGGCTCAACAGGGGCGTGAGCCACAGATTAGGTCCACAGATTAGTGCGCAAGATCCTGCACATCGACATGGATGCGTTTTACGCATCTGTGGAACAGCGAGATAACCCGTCGTTGCGCGGGAAACCGGTGGCGGTCGGCGGCGATCCCGCGGCTCGCGGTGTCGTCGCGGCGGCGAGCTACGAGGCGCGCAAGTTCGGTGTGCGATCGGCGATCCCGATGTCACGAGCGGTGCGCCTCTGCCCGTCGCTCGTGATCGTGCGGCCGGACTTCCAGAAATATCGTGGCGTCTCGCAGCAGGTGTTTGCGATCTTCAAGGAAGTCACGCCGCTCGTCGAGGGGCTATCGCTCGATGAGGCGTACCTCGACGTGACCGAGAACAGTTTCAACGAGCCGCTCGGGGTCAACGTCGCGCGCCGCATCAAGGATCGGATCAAGGAAGTCACGGGGTTGACCGCGAGCGCCGGCGTCGCACCCAACAAGTTCCTGGCGAAGATCGCCTCAGGCTGGCGAAAGCCCGACGGCCTGACCGTGGTCGCGCCGGAGCGCATCGAATCGTTTCTGCAGGAGCTGCCGGTCGATGCATTGTGGGGCGTTGGTCCGGTAACCGCGGCGCGGCTGCGTGAGCGCGGCATCGACAAGCTCGTCGACGTCCGCGCGAGAACCGTCGACGAACTGACGGAGATCGTCGGCATGCACGCCGACTGGCTGATCGAGCTCGCGCACGGACGCGACGATCGCGCGGTCGAGCCGAACCGGCCGGCCAAGTCCGCCGGATCCGAAGAGACCTACGCCACCGACATCGAATCGCTGGAAGAGGTGAAGCGCGAGATCGATCAGCTCGCGCGAGGCGTCGCCGAGTGGCTCGAACAGAAATCGATCAAGGCGCGGACGGTCACGATCAAGGTCCGCTACTCGGACTTCACCACGATTACTCGAAGCCAGAGCTCGCCCGAGTATTCGAACGACGCCGGCAACATCGCGATGCGGGCGATCAAGCTGCTGGACAAGACGGAGGCCGGCCAGCGCCCGATACGCCTGCTCGGCGTCAGCGCCCACAATTTCGATCGCGATCGCGAAGGTGAAGAGGACAACGACAACGGCGGCCGGCTGCCGTTTTGATCAATGTGCTGACAGCGTCCGCTCGTACAGCTCTTCGTACTGCGGCACGACACGATCGGCGCTGAAGCGCTCGGCCGCCAGACGCACGCCGTCGGCGGCCATGCGCGCGTGCAATTCCGGATTCGAGAGAATCTGAATCGCGCTCTCGGCCATTTCGGACGTATGGCCGGGTGGATGCAGATAGCCGGTCACGCCGTCGGTGACCACCTCGGGCAGGCCGCCAACGTTCGATGCCACGACCGGCACTCCACACGCCGCGGCCTCGAGCGCCGAGAGCCCGAAGCTTTCCTGTAACGACGGCAACACGAACAGATCCGAGACCGACAGCAGTCCGACGACGTCCTGCGCTTCCCCGACCAGTTCGACGTGCGGGTGCAGCCCAAGCTCTCCGATTAACTGTTCGGCGCGGCCGAGCTCCGGCCCCTCGCCGACGATCAACAGCCGCGCGGCAACGCGCTCGCGAATGCGCGCAAACAAGCGCACGACCGCATCGACCTGCTTGACCGGACGCAGGTTGGAGATGTGAATCACTACGCGTTCGCCGGACGGCGCGAAACGGGCGCGCAACGAGGGATCGGTCCGGCGGCGATAGTCGTCGAGATCGACGAAATTCGGAATCACGGTGATGTCGCGCTCGACCGGCATGGCCCGCTTCGTATCCGCGCGCAGGCTGGCCGAGACCGCGGTGACGGCGTCAGATTGATCGATACAGAACGCCACCGTCTCTCGATACGAAGGATCTGAACCGAGGATCGTGACGTCCGTTCCATGCAGTGTCGTGATCGTTCGCGGCACCGTCCTCGCGTCCGCCGAGCCACCCGCCAGGATCTGGCGCGCCAGATACGCGGCGGCGGCGTGCGGAATCGCGTAATGCGCGTGAATGATGTCGAGCCGGTAGGCGCGCGCCACCTGCACGAGGCGGTTGGCCAGCGCCAGCAGATACTGCGGCTCCCGAAACAGCGGATAGCCCGGCGTTTCGACGCGATGGAACCGGACGCCGCCGTCCGATTCGCGCAGGCGAAACGGCGGATCGGTGCTGATGACGTGCGTGCGATGCCCGCGAGCGGCGAGGCATCGCGCCAGCTCGGCCGCCACCACCCCGCTGCCGCCTACCGACGCATAACACGCGATGCCGACGTTCATTGCAGCAGGTGTTCGCGCATCATCAACTCGCGGACCACCACGCCCTCCGCGAACTCCACGCCGGCGAGCGCTCCAAACTGCGCATCGCGGCTTTCGATCAGCTGTTGAAAGCGCGGGGTGTTCAGGCGCGTCGCGGCCGCACCGGTCTCGGGCGGCGCAAACTGCGAACGGTGACACGCGAGGGCCGCGCGCTTGGTCGCGTAATGCGCGGAGACGTCCACGACAAACGACGGCCGCGTTGAATCGTTGATGAAGTAATACAGCAGCCAGTCGGCGCGCCACTTCCGGCCCTCGGCGCCGTAACGGCCCAGGCCGCTGAGAAACGCAGCGCGCGTCAGCAGCCGGCTCGCGGCCTCGTGGTCGGGATGACGATCGCGGCGATACGGCACGGCAATGGTCCTGGGTTTGGCCGTCCGAATCACGTCGACGATCGCGCGCAGGTGCGAAGGATCGCCGCCGATATCGCCATCCGGTAAGCCAAGATTCCGGCGCCATCGCGCGCCCAGCACCTCGCGCGCCGCTTCGGCTTCCTTCACACGCTCGTCGGGCGTGCCGTTGGTGCCAAGCTCACCACGGGTGAGATCGCACAGGCCGACGCGATGTCCGAGCGCGGCGTGCTTGGCAATCGCGCCACCGAGTCCGATTTCAAGATCGTCCGGATGCGGGCCACAGACGAGGAGATCAACGGCGTCGGTCATTGTCTCATCCTATTCCCAGGGCCGCAGAATACACGGATGGCCCTCTGTGGCGCTCTTGGGTCAACTCAATCTGTGACATCATCGGCGCCGTGCATCACGCCTCATACGATTACATCGTCGTCGGCGCTGGATCGGCAGGGTGCGTCGTCGCCAGCCGTCTGTCGCAGAATCCCGGGCTTCGGGTCCTGCTGCTCGAAGCGGGCGGGTCCTGCGATCACCCGGCCGTGCACGATCCCACGCAGTGGCCCACGTTGTTCTCCGGACCGCTCGACTGGGGTTACGTCACGGTCCCACAGCGGCACGCCGCCGGCCGTGTCGTGCCCTGTCCACGCGGCAAGATGGTCGGGGGCTGCCACAGCCACAACGCCAACGCCTGGGTACACGGACATCCCACTGACTATGACAACTGGGCGTATCAGGGCAACGCGGGCTGGGACTTCGAGAGCGTGCTGCCGTGGTTGCGGAAGAGCGAGCACTTCTCCGGAGGCGCGAGCCGCTATCGAGGCGCCGGGGGACCGGTGCACGTCGAACTGCCGCGCAATCCGAATCCGATCGCCGCGGCGTTCATCGAGGCGGCGCGCGAAACCGGAATCCCGGTCATCGAGGACAACAACGCCGGTCAGATGGAAGGCGCCAGCTACTTCAACCTGACGATCAAGAACGGCAAA
This sequence comes from Cyanobacteriota bacterium, assembly GCA_019752015.1. Classification (GTDB taxonomy): domain Bacteria; phylum Acidobacteriota; class Vicinamibacteria; order Vicinamibacterales; family UBA2999; genus 12-FULL-67-14b. The sequence continues at coordinate 26,537 of JAIEMQ010000042.1, forward strand.
CGGAACAGCGTCGTGCAAGCCTACCTCGATCCCGCACGCGGGCGGCCGAACCTCACCTGCCTGACCGAGGCCGAGACCACTCGCCTGTTGCTCGGGAACGGGCGGTGCCGCGGCGTCGAGTTCACGCGCGCGGGGGCGATCGAAACGGTCACCGCGGAACGCGAAGTGATCGTGTGCGCCGGCGTCATCGGCTCCCCGCGGCTGCTCCTGCTGTCGGGACTCGGACCGGCGGCCGACCTGACCCGCTTCGGCATCCCTGTGGTGATCGATCTCCCCGGCGTCGGAGCGAATCTGCAGGATCACGTCCTGCTGGCGGGGCTCAATTACGAAGTGCGCGGCGACCTGCCGCCTCTCAGCAACAACGGAGCGGAAAGCACCTTGTGGTGGCGATCCGATTCGCGGCTGTTCGGTCCCGACCTGCAGCCGGTGATCATCGAATTCCCGCTCGCGACCGCGGAGTTGGCGAGCCAGGTGCCGCCGAATTGTTACGCGATTGCGCCAAGCCTGGTCCGCCCGGCGAGTCGTGGACGCGTCACGCTCACGAGCGCCGATCCGGCGGCGCCTCCTGCCATCGACATGAACTATCTGGCCTGTGACGCCGATGTCCGGGCGCTGCTCATTTGTCTGGAGCTGTGCCGGGAGATCGGCGCGGCGTCCGCCTTCGCGCCGCTTCGCAAGCGTGAGGTCCTTCCAAACACTCGAGACAAGGCGAAGCTGATCGAGTTCATCCGCTTGAGCGCCTTCACCTTCTTTCATCCGACGAGCACGTGCAAGATGGGCCTCGACGCCATGGCCGTCGTGGATCCACGGTTGCGGGTCCACGGTGTGGAAGGCTTACGCGTCGCCGATGCCTCGATCATGCCCACCGTCACCACCGGCAATACCAACGCGCCGTCGGTGATGATTGCCGAGAAGCTGGTCCAGATGCTGATCGACGACTTGTCGCCGGCCATCACGCAGAGATGCGAAAACCTCAGGTTTGACAAGACGGCCGCCGAACAACCACTCTTTGGCCCGGGCAGAGGCGAGTGAGCGATGACAAAAAAGACGAACAGGACGAAAGTACGGAAGCGGGCAGCCGCGCGCGGAACGGCGGGAACGGACTCCAACTGGTCGTCGAACCCGGTCACCACTTTGTGGAACGCGGCTGCAAACTGGAGTCCCGCCGCCGTGCCCACCGGCACGGCGACGTTTGGCGCCTCATCCACGACGGGCATTACGTTCGTCCAGGGCAGCAAGGCGTCGGTGGGCGGCATCGAGTTCGCGGCCGGCGCGGCCGCCTATACGCTGACGTTCACCGATACGTCGCCTGCGGTCCCGACCCTGTCGATCACCGGCGCCGGCGTGTCGAACGCCTCGTCGAACGCGCAACTGCTTCAGGTCGCGGCGGCATCGGCCAGCCGCGACAATCCGCAGCTGGCGTTCAGGAATTCAGCCAGCGCGGGCGGAGGCAATGTGCAGTACCAGGCCGGACCTGCGGACGCGTCAGCCGCGGGCGGCGGTGTGATTCGTTTCTACGACACGTCCTCCGCGGGCTCGGCGTCGTTTACGGTGACGACGGGCAGCGGCACGCCTCCATCGCGGAACAGCACCGTCGGGGGCGAAGTCACCTTCAGCGAGACGGCGTCCGCCGGCACCGCGAGCTTCACCGTGTACGGGTCCACCAGCCTGACCGACGGCGATACATTCGGCAACGTGGTGTTTCACGACAGTGCCACCGCCGCGCAGGCCACGTTCACGAACAAAGGCGGCACGGTCGCGAAGGGCGACGGCGGCAACACGCAGTTTTACGACACCGCGAGCGCCGGGAAGGGCGTCTTCCAGAATTTTGGCGCGACCGCCGCCAGTGCGAATGGAGGCGACGTCGCGTTCGACGGTACCGCGAGCGCGGCACACGGACAGTTTCACAACTATGCGTCGACGGCCTCCGGCGGGTATGGCGGCGTCACGAGCTTCAACAACAATTGCCCTTTCACCGCCAGCAGCACGCAGGGCTCGTCGGCGGGAAACGGGATTTTCCACAACTACGGCGCGGCCGCCGCCGGTCAGTACGGCGGGCACGTGTATTTCACGGCCAAGTACGGATCGCCCACCGCCGCGAACGGCACGTTCATCAACCATGGCGCCGCGGTCCCCGGGACGAGCGCCAACGCCGGCCGCACGGTCTTCTCGATCAGCGTGCCACAACCGCAGTTGGCGTATACGCCAAACGCCGGCAGCGCCACCCTGGTGAACATGGCCGGCACCGCCGCGGGCGCGCCGGGCGGCGCCACGCAGTTCACGGTGCTCCCGTATCCCACCTCGCTGTGCAGCGACGCGAAAGGGGTTACGAAGCGCAAGGCCGCCGCTGTGAACAGCGTCGGACCGAGTGCTGCCAGCGCGACGATCGTCAGCCTGGGCGCGAACACGCCCAACGCCAATGGCGGGCTGACATCTTTCGGCGGCCTGAACGGTGTGGTGACAAGCGCGGGGAACGCGATGCTCATCGCCATGGGCGGCACCAACGGCGGGAAGGGCGGAACGATCGTGTTCTATGCCGATTCCTCCGGAGGGTCGGCGACCGTCGGGCTGTCAGGCAACGGGACGCTGGACGTCAGTCAAGCGGGGCAGACGCTCACCATTGGCGCGATGAACCTCTCCGGCGGAGTGATTGTCTGCGTTCTCGGTACCATCACCACGGATGTGATCGTCACGGAGAAGCTGAATATCTGGGCCCCGGTGGCGTTCAATTTCACCGCAGGGGCAAACTTCAAAACGGGCACGGCCTACACGGTCCTCACTGCCCCGAATCTTTCCAGTCTCTCCACTTCACAGTTTTCGGGCAACTCGATTGGTCAGGCGGCGCCGGCATTCAGCATCGCCGGCAACAGCCTCCAGGTGACTTTCAACAGCAATACGCCTGAGGGCAAGGAGCAGCGGCCGCCCCGCAGCCGGACCCGGCCACGATAACCGTCTCGTTCTGTCAGTTCTTGGCGATCGTCACCTTGCGCAGCTCGACGCGCTGCCGCGGCTCTTCGCCGTTCAGCGCGACGGCTTCGATCTTCTCGACGACGTCCAGGCCGCTTTCGACTTTTCCGAACGCCGAGTACTTGCCGTCGAGCGCCTGCGCGCGCGGTGACGATGAAGAATGACGTGCTCGCCGAATCCGGATCGGCCAGCCGCGCCATCGATAACGTGCCCTTGTCGTGAATCTGATCGTTGAACTCCGCCTTCATCTGCCGCACGTATTTCTGCTGCACTTCGCTCAGCGGACCGCGCGTCGGCAAATGCCCTGACTGGATCACGAATCCTTTTACCACGCGATGGAAACTCATGCCGTCATACAGGCCGGCCTGCGCGAGCCGCAGGAAATTGCGAACGTGGTTCGGCGCCTTGTCCGGCGTGAACGACAGCGTGATCTCACCCATCGACGTGTCGAGTACCGCGCGATAGCGAGCCAGGTCCTCGATCGATTCCGTCGAGAACGGCTCGGGCGTCTCCGCGGGCTTATCGCGAATCGCCACTTTGTTCACGACAATGCGATCGATCGCGAGACCTTTGTCGTCCACAGCGGCTTCCGAAATCTTCTGCACCGCGAGCATGCCTTCGACAACGCGCGCGAAGATCGTGTAACGGCCTTCGATGCCCGGCTGATCGGTCACGGCAATGAAGAACTGCGTGCCGGCGCTGTCCGCTTTGCCGGGAATCTGCGTCGCCGACACCGCTCCCCGCGTCTGCTTCTCATCATTAATCTCGGGCTTCAACAGGTTGAGGCCGCCGGTGCCGTATTTGCCGCGCGCGTTCGGATCCTTCGTTGCCGGATCGCCGCCTTGGACGATCGCGAATTTGATCATCCGGAAGAAGGTCGTGCCGTCGTAGCCGCCCGCTTCAGCGGTCTTGATGAAGAGCGCGACGTGATTCGGCGCCTTGTCGGCCAGCAGGTCCATGACAATCGGTCCTGCTGAAGTGTCCAACATCGCCTGCTGCTGCTTGCCCTGAGCGAGAAGACAAGGCGAAGCCGAGTCTGGCGAGTCGAAGGGTGCAAAGGCGGGCACCGCGACCAACAGGATTATTACTGCTGCAATTCGTCCCACCATTACGTCCCTCGTTCTGTTCAAGTGTCCCGCAAGCGGTCAGGCGCGCGAGCGCGACACATCTTATCCCGCGACTCACCACAGCAAACGTCAAACACCCGCGAACGGCGCTGGGCCGCGCAGCGCACCGGCGCACAGGTCCGGCGTGAGCTCGTGGCGGTGCCGACGACGGTGATCGCCAGGGCGAGCGCGAGTCAGTCGTGACCTAAGAGTCCGTTCCTGTTATGCTGAGTCCGCCGAGCTGCTGGCCGGCGGCATGTACGAGGAATACTACGGATTCGTTCAGCCTCCCTTCAGCCTTACCCCTGATCCACGCTTCCTGTACCGCAGTGAGTCGCACGACGTCGCGCTGCAGCAGGTGTGGCAGGCGATCCGGCGCAAGGAAGGCTTCATTGTCCTGACCGGCGACATCGGCACGGGCAAGACCACGCTGTGCCGCACGCTGCTCGAGCAGTTCGATCAGACCACGTTCACCGCGCTCGTCCTCAATCCGTTCCTGTCGGTCGAAGAGCTGCTGCGCGAAGTGCTCCTCAGCTTCGGCGTGGTCTCGAAGGACGCGCTGAAGGTGGGCCGCCTCGCGACCGCGAGCAAGCACGAACTGGTGCGCACGCTGCACGATTTCCTGCTGTCACTGGTGCCGCTGCACGGCAGCGCGGTGCTGATCATCGACGAGGCGCAGCACCTGTCGCCGGAAGTGCTCGAGGAAATCCGCGTGCTCTCGAACCTCGAGACCAACGATCAGAAGCTGCTGCAGGTCGTGATCGTCGGACAGCTCAACCTGATCGACATCCTGCACAAGCCCGACCTGCGCCAGCTCGATCAGCGAATCTCCATCCGCTGCTACCTCAAGGCGCTGACGCGCGAGGAAGTCGAAGCCTACGTCACCCATCGATTGTGGGTCGCGCGCGGATCGACGTCGGTGACGTTCACGCCGAAGGCGTTCGACCTGGTCCACTCGATCTCGGGCGGCGTGCCGCGCATGATCAACCTGCTGTGCGATCGCGCGCTGATGGTGGGCTTCGAGAAGCAGACGAGCCGCATCGCGGAAGAGCACGTCGTGAAGGCGGCAGGAAATGTCGGGCACGAAATTCCGAAAGGCAAGATCAAGGGCGAGAAGGCCAGCGACCCGGTCACCACGGGGACGCCGGTGTCACGGCGGCAGATGATCATCGGCGGAGGCATTGCCGCGGCGGCGATCGTTGCCGCATTCGTTTTCATGATCGGCAATCCGCTCGAAGCCTTCAGTGCGGGAACGCCACCGCCCGCTCCCAAAGCGCCCGGACGACAGTTGCCCGTGGTCGCCACGGCGCTGCCCGCGCCCGCGGACATGCCCGCGCCGGTCATCGTCCCTCCGCAGATCCCGGGATCGTTCTCGGTCTTGATCGGCACCTACGACAACGCGCGCGAAGCGCAGAAGATCGAAGCGGCGCTCGCGGCCCAGAAGATCACGCCCTACACGATCGACATCGTGATGGCGCCGGACGAAGTGCAGCGGCGGATATTGGTCGGAAGGTTTCTGACGCGCGAGGAAGCGGAAGCGGCGCGCGACAAGCTGGGTCCGCACTTCTCCACCGCGCGCGTCATCCCGGGCGCCCAGGAACGTTTGCGCGTCTTGATTCCCTGATCCCCCATCACCGATCCCGATCCTTATAAAACTTCTTCATCGAATTCGCGATCGGCTTCCATCGCTTCTTCGCGTCGATCTGCGCCCGCACGTCCTTGCGTGCTTCGAGGCTTTTCAGTTCGTCCTGCAGCTTCAGAAAACCTTCGAGACGGCTCGCATCGAGGGTGCCTTCCTCGACGGCTTGCTTGACCGCGCACCGCGGCTCGTCGCGATGACGGCAGTCGGTGAAGTGGCAGGCCGCCGCCAGCTCGATAATGTCTTCGAAGCTGTCGCGCGCCCCCTCGCCTTGCGTCCACAACTGCAGCTCACGCATGCCGGGCGTATCGATCAGCAGTCCGCGGCGATCGGGCAGCAGGATCAGGTTACGGTGGCGCGTGGTGTGCCGCCCGCGCGAATCATGGGCGCGAACGTCGCGGGTCTTGAATTTCTCCTCGCCGAGCAGGGCATTGACGATCGTCGACTTACCCACTCCTGACGACCCGAGCAGGGCGCCGGTTGTGCCGGGGCCAAGGTAGCCGGTAATGATCTCGGTGCCGGTGTTGTCTTTGGCGCTGATTGGGTGCACCGGAATCCCAACCGTGAGGGCCTGTATTTCGTCCATGTCCTCAGCCAGATGCTCTGCGACATCCGACTTGTTCAGGACGACCACCGGGCGCGCCCCGCTCTCGTAGGCGAGGAGCAGGTAGCGCTCGAGGCGGCGCGGGTTGTAATCGCCGTCGAGGCCCATCACCAGGAAAACCGTGTCGATATTGGCGGCGACAATCTGCTCCTCGGTCAGCTCGCCGGCGACCTTTCGCGAGAACTTGCTGCGGCGCGGCAGGATCGCTTCGATCGTGCCGGTGGCTTCGCCGGGCGTCGGCTTGACGGCGACCCAGTCCCCGACGGCCGAGAGGCTCTCCGCCTCGTGACGAAGCTTGCCGGAATGCTGCACCTGCAGCTCGCCGGTCTCGGCGAAGGCGCGATAGAGGTAGTTGAATTCAATGGCGACGCGCGCCGGGATCAGCCCGCCGGCGGCATGCGGCACGAACGCCGCCGCCCAGGCCGCATCCCATCCAAGGTCTTTCAGATCAAACGTCACCCGCGATTAGGATACCCCTATGCTGCACGACCTCAAGCACGCGTATCGGATGCTGATGCAATCGAAGGGCTGGACGATTGTCGTGCTGCTGTCACTCGCGATGCTGCAGGTGGATCCCGATGTGCCGATGACCGGCATCACGACACAGAGCGATCAGGTCGAAGGCCGCTTCGCCCAGGAGCGCCTGTTCGCGCTCGCCTATTCGCTGTTCGGCGCGCTGGCGCTCCTGCTCGCGTGCATCGGCCTGTTCGGCCTGATGTCGTACAGCGTGTCGCGGCGAACCAACGAGATCGGCATCCGCGTGGCGCTCGGCGCACAGCGCGCCGGAGTGGTCGGCATGGTGCTGCGCGAATCAATGCTGATGGTCGTGATCGGCGTGGTTCTCGGGCTCGCCGGCGCGATCGCCGGCGGCAGGTTCGTCGAGAGCGTGCTGTTCGGCCTGTCGACGACGGATACCGTGACGATCGCGGGAGCGATTGGCGCCACCGCGCTCGTATCGCTTCTCGCGGGCTATCTGCCGGCACGGCGAGCCGCGCGCGTCGATCCCATGGTCGCGCTGAGATATGAATAACGAGGTCCGCCTAAAGGCGGACCCTCACGGAAATCTTCAGAAACGCACACACAGATAAATTCCTGTGAGGGTCCGCCTTTAGGCGGACCGAATCACTCGTAGCGAAGCGCGACGAGGGGATCGACCTTTCCTGCTCGACGTCCGGGGATCCAGCTCGCCAGGAACGCGATCAGTCCGAGCACGATCGGCACGGCGATGAACGTGACCGGATCCAGCGGTGAGATGCCCGGCAGCAGCGTTCGCACGGCGCCGATCGATCCGAAGGCGCCGAGTGAGAGTGCCAGGCCGATCACCACGCCAATCGTCGTCAGCTTCATGCCCTGGCCGACGATCATGTTGAGCAACGAGCCGGGCGAGGCGCCGAGCGCGAGGCGGATGCCGAGCTCCTGCGTTCGCTGGCTGACCGCGTAAGCCATCACGCCATACAACCCGATCGCGGCAAGCACCAGCGCGAGCACGCCCATGGCGCCCAGCAGATCCGCGGCCATCCGCTGCGCGAACACCGCGACCTGCATGTGCTCGTTGAGCGTGCGCGCGTCATACACGGGCAGGCTGGCGTCGATGCCGCGAATCGCATTGCGAATCTCCGCGACCATCGGCGCCGGATCGCCTGACGCCTTCGCGAACAAACGCAGCGTGCTGACCTCGCTGCGCGACATCGGGAAGAACAACTGCGGCAGCGGCCGCTCGTTGATGCTGCCGTATTTCGCGTCGGCGACAATGCCGATCACTTCGGCGAGGTTCTGGCCAAGCCGGATCCGGCCGCCAAGCGCGTTGCCCTCCGGCCAATAGCGCCGGGCCATCGCTTCGTTGATCACGAGCGTCCGCGGCGACTGCAGCGTGTCGGTGTCGTTGTATTCGCGGCCCTGCCGGATCGGAATGCTCATCGTCTCGAAATACTTCGGACCGACCGTGCTGTAGCTGATGACGATCTCTTCGTTCTCGCGCGGCACATAGCCTTCCACGCCAATGCCGGTGGAATTGTTGCCGCCGAAGCCGAGCGGCAAACGCGATCCGAACGCGGCCGACTGGATGCCGGGAATCGCCGACACTGCCTCGATCGCGCGTCTCTGGAAATCGCGATGACGCTCGCCGGTGTAGCCGCTCGGGAACATGTCCATCGACGCGGTGACGACGTGCGATGCGTCGAAGCCGGGCGACAACTCCTGCGCCGCGATGAAGCTGCGGAGGAACAACGTTGCGGCAACCAGCAGGACGAGGCAGACCGCGACCTGCGCGACGACCAGGGCGTTACGGAGCCGTCCGGTCGAGCGGCCGCCGCTGCCGCTGCGGCCTTCTTCCTTCAACGCATTGATCGTCTGGCTGCTCGACGACTGCAGCGCCGGCGCCAGGCCGAAGATCAGGCCGGTGACCATCGAGACGATTAGCGCGAAGACCAGCGTGGTGCCGTCCATGCGCAAGCCGAGATCGATCGGCATGTCCACCGGCGGCACGAACGCCATGATCACGTCCATCGTCCAGTAGGCCATCACCACGCCGGCGATGCCTGCCAGCGCGGCCAGCATGAACGACTCGGTCAGCAGCTGGCGGATCAGGCGCGTGCGGCTCGCGCCGAGCGAGAAGCGCACCGCGACTTCACGCCGCCGCGACACGGCTTTCGACAACAGCAGGTTGGCTACGTTCGCGCAGGCGATCACCAGCACGAGCGCCACCAGCACGGTCAGCACGCCGAGAATCGGCGCCAGCACGGTCGTGGCGCCGAACGGCGCTTCCCACGGCTGGACAATGCGCAGGCGGCGGCCGTCGTTGACCTCGCGATACTCCTGTTCGAGCTGCGCCATGATCGACGAGGCCTCGGCCTGCGCCTGCTCCTGCGACACGCCCGGCTTCAGGCGCACGATCGACTGGAACCAGCCGTTGCCGCGCTGGTTCATGCGATCGCCGCCCATCATTTCCTTCTGCATGGCCATCGGCACCCACGCCGCGGTGGCGACGCCGAAGAACGATCCGATGAAGCCTTCCGGCGCCACGCCGATGATCGTGATCGGCGTGTTGTTGATCGTGACCTGCTTGCCGATCACGTTGGGATCGCCGGCAAAGCGGCGCTGCCAGTTCGAGTAGCTCAGCACCGCCAGCGGATGACCACCCGGCGTGACATCGTCCTTGGCCGTGAAGAACCGGCCTGCGGCGGGCCGGATGCCCATCACCTCGAAGTAATTGCCGCTGACCAGCGCGCCCCACGCCCGCTCGGCGGTGTCGTCCACGGCAATGCTGAAGGTCTGATCGTCCTGCGCGATGACGTCGAGCATCGTGGTGCGATCGCGGAAGTCGACGAAGTTGGGATACGACCACGAGCGGCTCTGGCCTTCGCGGTTTTCCATCGACGCGATGCGAATCGTGGACGGATCGGCGGCCAGCGGGATCGGCCGGAACAGCACCGCCTGCACCCACGTAAAGATCGTGGTGTTGGCGCCGATGCCGAGTCCAATCGACAGGACGGCGGCGAGCGTCAGACCGGGATTTTTCAGGAGCGAGCGGAAGGAATAGCGAATGTCGGCAATGAGGGTGGACATCAAGCCGTTAGACGGCGTCAGCTCAACAAGAGTTCATCCACGAATGTGCCCGCCCGCGCGATGAATTCAGGCGCGAACACGTGCCCGCCCTCGAACACATGCTCGACGACGGCGACCCCGGACGCCTCGAGCACCGCGCGATCCTTTGACGCCTTCTCTTCCGTGTACCACTTGTCCCCGGTGCCGCGCCCGATCAGGACCTTCGGCAACGACGCGGCCAGCGGCGCGACGTCAGGAGGAACATCGGCGGCCAGCGCGATCACGCCGTCGCACGGCCGTTGCGCGAGCGCCGCGGCTCGGTACGCCATTGCGACGCCCTGCGAGAAGCCGACGTAGATCAACGGACGCGTGATCCCGTATTCATCAGCAACCGCCGACAGTACCTTCGCGACGTAAGCCACGTTGTCGCTGATCGCGTGCTCGCGATCTTCTTTCGTCATCCAGCTGGCGATGACGTCGTTGGCTTTGGTGTAGAAGCGATGCAGGCCCTGGATGCTGACAATGCCGATCGATCGTCCGGCAGCGATCTGACTGAGCACGTCGAAGTTGATCGCGGCACTCTCCTGGTAGCCGTGAAAGCCGACCAGCGTGGCACGGCTGTGCTCGGGAATCTCGACGAGATAGCGGCCGTGTGTGGTAGTCGTGATGGTCCTGGTATCCAAGCTCGGCCTTGTGCGAGTGTTATAAACGTAAGTTGTGAGTCCCGTCGCCTTCAAGCTTCCTGGAGATCCCGATACCACCGTCGCCGCGGCCTTGTATGTCCCCGAGGGCGATCGCAACCTCGACGCGCTGCTGGTGTTCGCGCATGGCGCCGGTGCGGGCCATTTTCATCCGTTCATGACCAGTTACGCCAGCGCCCTCACCGCGCGCGGCATCACCGTGGTCACGTTCAACTTCCCCTACATGGAGAAGAAGCGCCGGACGCCCGATCGCGCGCCCGTCCTCGAAGACGCGTTCCGGCGCGCCGTCACCGGCGCCGTCGAGCATCGGCACGTCAAAGCGTCGAAGCTGTTCATCGGCGGCAAGTCGATGGGCGGCCGGATCGCGACTCAGGTTGCCGCTCAAATCGCGCCCCGCGACGGGGCGCAAGGAGACGCTGCAAAGTGGCCGTCGGCCCCGCACCCCGCCGGCGTCATCGCGTTCGGCTATCCCCTGTCGCCGCCGCGCGGCAAGCGCACCGGCGATCGAGTCGCGCCTCTCAAGACGTTGACGATCCCGACGTTAATCGTCCAGGGCACGCGCGATCCGTTTGGCGGCCCGGACGAAGTGAAGGAAGCGATCTCGGAAGGCGGCGCCACGCCGCCGATCGAGATCCTGCCCGTCGAAGGCGGCGACCACTCGTTCGCGGTGCTCAAGTCCAGCGGCCGCGATCAGAATCTCGTCCACGCCGAAATCCAGGACGCGGTCGCGGAATGGATAAAGAACAAATAACGAAGACCAAAGAATGAAATTTCGTTTTTCGTTTTTCGTTTTTCGTTTTTCGTTCTTACTCTTCCACAGAGTGATAGCCGTCATGAAGCTTGACGGCTTTGCCCTTCTTCGACGCGCGCAGGTTGATCACCTCGACGAACACGGAGAAGCCCATCGCGAAGTAGATGTAGCCCTTCGGGATGTGCGCGCCGAAGCCATCCGCGATCAGCGACACGCCGATCAACAACAGGAAGCTGAGGGCCAGCACTTTCACCGTCGGGTGCGCGTCGACGAAACGGCTGACCGACCCCGACGCGAACAGCATGATCGCGACGGCGATCACGACCGCGGCGATCATCACCGCCACGTCGTCCGCCATGCCGACCGCCGTAATCACCGAGTCCAGCGAAAACACGATGTCGAGCAGCATGATCTGCCCGATCACCGCGCCGAGCGACGGCGCGACGCGCGACGCGACCTGGCCGTCCTCGCCTTCGAGCCGATCGTGAATCTCGCGGGTCGCTTTGAAGAGCAGGAACACGCCGCCGGCGGCGAGGATCAGGTCGCGGCCGGAAAACTCGCGGCCGAGCACCGTGAACAGCGGCTCGGTGAGCCGCATGATCCACGTGATCGACAGCAGCAGCAGGATGCGCATCACCATCGCGCCCATCAGGCCGATCCGGCGCGCCTTCTCCTGCTGGTTCGCCGGCAGCTTGCCGGCGAGAATCGAGATGAAGATCACGTTGTCGATGCCGAGCACGATCTCGAGCACGGTCAACGTGATGAGCGCGACCAGTCCGTCAGCAGTCGTGAATGCGTCCATAGTCAGGATTTAACCGGTGGATCACCGGTGGCCATGAGCAGCCGCGTCACCGGCCGGCCGCCGATGATGTGCTCGTCGATGATCTCGTTGACGTCGGCTTCCGTGACGCGCCCGTACCAGACATTTTCCGGATAGACGACGACGCTCGGGCCCTTCTCGCATTGGTCGAGACAGCCCGACTTGTTGGCGCGGACGCGCTTGACGCCGCGCTCGGCGAGCGCGCGCTTGAACGCCTTCTGCAGCGCTTCGGATCCTGCCGGATCGCAGCTGCCGCGCGGGTGGCCCGGCTCGCGGCGGTTGCAGCAGATGAAGAGGTGTTTATCGAATGGAGGCACGGGAATCTTTTGATCGGTTGAGCTCGTCAGCTGTTGATCTATTCCAGTGCGAGCTCGGGCCGGCCCTTCAAGCCGCCCCACGTCTCCGGATCCTGCCAGAGCAGCGCCCAGAAGTAGCGGGCGACGTCCTGCTTCGGATACTTCGCCGACAATTCTGTGACGGCCTTGTTCAGCGTCGCATCCTCGGGCTTGGTCGGCTCTTCTTCCTTGATCAGCCCGTCCTCGTGCGCGATGCCGAGCAGATCGAGAAACGCGCCCATCATCGGGCGCTGGTGTTCGAGGTGATACGCGATCATCAGGCGCGCCGCGAGCAGGTCGGAGACCTGCGCCAGCCCGGCCAGGTGCTTCGCCTTCTTGTCGAGCGGCAGCGAGATCACGCTCTTCGGACGGAATTTGATCTGCCGGGAAATCAGGGCAACGGCTTCGGCCTGTTCAAGGGCGGCCTGCTCATCCGCCCAGAACGCTTTGGCGGCTGAGGTGCGCAGCTCCGAGGGCATCTGGCGCCACACCCGCGCCGGGCGTACTTCTTCGGGAGACGACATAGACGAATCAGTGTATCCCAAGCCCCAAGCCCCAAGTCCCAAGCCCCAAGCCCCAAGCCCCGGTAAAATGCCGTCATGAGCGGACAAGCGAACTTCTTCGATCAGGTCACGCAGTACTTCTCCGAAGCCGCGAAGTTCACCACCTACCCGCAGGGCCTGCTCGAGCAGATCCGCGTCTGCAACAGCGTCTATCGCTTCGACTTTCCGCTGCGCCGCGCCGGCGGCGAGATCGAAGTGATCCACGCGTGGCGCGTCGAGCACAGCCAGCACAAGATGCCGGTCAAGGGCGGCATCCGCTTCAGCCCCGACGTCTACGAAGAAGAAGTGATGGCGCTGGCCGCGCTGATGACCTACAAGTGCGCGATCGTCGACGTGCCGTTCGGCGGCGCCAAGGGCGGCATCAAGATCGATCCGAAGAACTATCCGATCGACGAGCTCGAGCGCATCACGCGCCGCTACGCGCTCGAGCTGACCAAGAAGCATTTCCTCGGTCCGGGCATCGACGTGCCTGCTCCTGATTACGGCACCGGCGAGCGCGAGATGTCGTGGATCGCCGACACCTACGCCGCGCTCAACCCCGGCGAGCTCGATGCGCTTGGCTGCGTGACCGGCAAGCCCGTCACGCAAGGCGGCGTCCGCGGCCGGAAGGAAGCCACCGGGCGCGGCCTCTACTTCGCGCTGCGCGAAGCCTGCAACGAGCCTGACGAGATGAAACGGCTTGGCCTGCCGCTCGGCCTCGACGGCAAGACCATCGTTGTGCAGGGCCTCGGCAACGTCGGCTACCACGCCGCGAAGTTCTGCCGCGAAGGCGGCGCTATCCTGCTCGCGATCGCCGAGCGCGAAGGCGCGATCATGAATCCGAAGGGCCTCAACGAAGACGAGGTCTTCAACCATCGCAAGGCCACCGGATCGATTCTGAATTTCCCCGGTGCCACCAATATCGAGAACAGCGCCGCGGCGCTGGAGCTCCAGTGCGACGTGCTGTTGCCGGCCGCGCTCGAGAGCGTGCTGACCAAAGAGAATGCGCCGCGCATCAAGGCGAAGATCCTGCTGGAAGGCGCCAACGGTCCGACGACGCCGGAAGCCGACCCGATCTTTCGACAGAAGGGCATGCTCGTTATTCCCGACATTTACTGCAACGCCGGCGGCGTCACGGTGTCGTACTTCGAGTGGCTGAAGAACCTGTCGCACGTGCGCTTCGGCCGCATGCAGAAGCGGCATGAGCAGGCCAATGAGCTGGCGATGTTGAAGGCGATCGAGGCCGCGACCGGCCGCAAGTTCACCGAGCTCGAACGCGCGTCGATCGCCAGGGGCCCCGACGAGCAGGATCTGGTGAACTCAGGCCTCGAAGAAACGATGATCGCCGCGTTTCACGATCTGCTGAAGACACAGCGGGAGACCAAGGGCATTCCCGATCTGCGCATCGCCGCATTCGTCTCCGCGATCCACAAGGTCGCACGCAGCTACATGGAGCTGGGCATCTTCCCGTGATTCCGGCGCTGCTCGTCGCCGCCACACTTACGGCGGTCGCGCCGCAGGAGGTGAGGTCCGCCGACGTCGCCTCGATCGTTCAGTCGCGCTGTGTCAGCTGCCACCAGCCTGGCGGCGACGCGCCGTTCAGCCTTGCCACGATCGACGATCTCAGAGCGCGCGCGAAGACCATTGTCGCGGTGACGAAGAGCCGCTACATGCCGCCGTGGAAGCCGGTCGAAGGTGACTTCGTGGGGTCTCGGCGGCTTACCGATCGCGAGATAGAAACGATCGAGCGATGGGTGAACACCGGGATGTTGGGAGAGTCCGCCTTCGCCCCTTCGGGGCTTCGGCGAGACAGGCTCGGCTCACCGTCGATGCCCGATCCTGACCTCGAGATCAACCTACCTGCTTACACTCTGCGCGCCGACGGTCCCGACGTGTTCCGCAATTTCGTCGTCCGCGTGCCTGACGGCGCCACGCGTTGGGTCCGCGCCATGCAGTTCCGCCCCGGCAATCGCGCGGTTCATCACGCCAACATCCGCGTGGACGCTACCCCGGCATCGCGACGGCTCGATGATGAAGATCCCGCGCCGGGTTACGAAGGCATCATCGCGCGCTCGGCTGATTTTCCCGACGGTCAGTTTCTTGGCTGGACGCCGGGACAACTGGCGCCGGCGCCGTCCGACGAAAGCGCCTGGCGCCTGCGCGGCGGAACCGATCTCGTCGTCCAGCTGCATCTTCGGCCGAGCGGAGCTATCGAGCACATCGCGCCGGTGATTGATCTCTATTTCGGCGACCGCGCTCCCTCGCGAACGCCGGTGATGATCCGGCTGGGCAAGCAGGATCTCGACATCCCCGCCGGGACAACGGGCTACATCAGCGATTCGTTCGTGCTGCCGGTGGCCGCGGGCGTGCTCGCGATCCAGCCGCACGCGCATCATCGCGCGCGTTCGGTCGAAGCGACCGCGACCCTGCCCGATGGCTCGCGGCGATCGCTGATCCGCATCGACGACTGGGACATGAACTGGCAGGACCGCTACGTGTATGCAGCACCGGTCCGGTTGCCGGCCGGCACGCGGCTGTCGATGACCTACACCTTCGACAACTCGATCGCCAACCCTCGCAACCCGGATCGGCCGCCGGTGCGCGCGCGATGGGGCTGGCGGTCCAGCGACGAAATGGCGGACGTGTGGCTGCAGGTCACGGCTAATTCCGACGATGATCGCGAGCAGCTCGCACGCGAGATTTCCCGGCGCATGCTGTACGAGGATGCGAACGGCATCGCCGTGCTGCTCGAGCGGGAGCCCGATCACGTCAACCTGCGCAACGATGCGGCGCGGATCGAGATGGCGCTGGGCCGACCGGACAAGGCACTGCCGCACTTCGAGCACGTCAGGAAGCTGCAGCCGGCCTCGGCCGCCGCCTGGTTCAACGAAGGAACGGCGCTTGAAGGAATGGGACGCGCGCGATGGTCCGACGCGGCGGCCCGGTACGCCGAAGCGCTGCGCCTCGATCCGAATTACTCCCCCGCTCTGAATAATTCGGGCATCGCGTCTTTGAAAGCCGGCCGCATCGATGACGCACGGCTCGCGTTCGAGCGTGCCGTCAAGGCCGACGCGACCAACGCCGATGCGCGCGCAAATCTTGGCCTGACACTGATCGCCGCCGCCCGATCCGACGAGGGTCTCGCGCACATCCGCGAGGCGATCGATCGCAAGCCGGAACTTCTTGGCGGTCTGACCTCGCACGTCCTGTTGCTGGCGGCCCACCACGATCCGTCCGCCCGCCGCCCGGCCGAGGCGCTCGCTCTCGCACAGCGCGTCGCTGCAGTCAGCGCCGATCGCGCTGGCGCGCTCGATGCGCTCGCGGTCAGCCAGGCGGCAACGGGCGATTTCACGGCCGCCGTACAAACCGCGGGCGCGGCCCTCGCCGCCGCGCCCGCCGGTAATTCAGAACTTCGCGATGCGATTCGA
The DNA here is from genome assembly GCA_019752015.1 of Cyanobacteriota bacterium. GTDB lineage: Bacteria > Acidobacteriota > Vicinamibacteria > Vicinamibacterales > UBA2999 > 12-FULL-67-14b. The sequence continues at coordinate 42,973 of JAIEMQ010000042.1, forward strand.
GAGCGAATCGCACTCTATCGAAACCAGCAACCCTTCGTGCTCAAACAATAAGTCTGAGCTTTCTGCGCCTTCTGTGGCCCTGGGCTAGAAGGTTAGCTGCGCGCCGAATTTCACATACCGCGCCTGCAGCACGTTCAGCGGCCGGAGCCACGCCGATCCAAACGTCGTGATCAGCGCCGCCGGCGGCTCGCCCGCATTCGACGTGGCGCCCACCGCGGCGTTCGAGTTGGTCAGGTTGAAGACGTCGGCCATGACCTGCAGACGTTTGCCTTCTTTGATCCTGAACGCTTTCGAGACACGCAGATCGATCTGCGTGCGCCGCGGTGTGAACATCGTGCCCGGCTTGATCAGCGGCACGACGCGCGACGTGTTGGCGCCGCCCGACAACGCGCGCCCAAGCTGGCTGCCGGCCACTTCCGCCTGGGTGATGTTCCACTGCGCGAGGATCTGCTGCCCCGGCAGGTTCTGCAGCACGCCGGCCACCTGGATCTGCTGCCATGGCAGTGTGTACGAGCCGTTGAGCTTGGCTTGTGTCAACAGGCCTGACGTGTAATCACAGTACGCGAACGTCGCGCCGGTCAAGCCGAAGGTCTGCGCCGGGTTGTCGACGTAGGCCTGGCATTGATTGAAGCGTGTCCGCCCGCTGGCGACGCCGCCGTTCAGGAACACGCCGCGCCCCATCCGCGCGCTGAAGGCGACATCGACGCCGTCGAACACCTCCTTCTGCTTGACGCCAAGCTTGTCGTTCCGCACCACGAGATTGTTGGTGGCGACGCCGAACTTCGCCGGGACGATGTCGTAGAGGCCGCAGATCTGCTGGCCGCCGCCGTCGGGCAAACGCGGATCGCGCGGCGCGGTGACGCAATACGGCTCGAAATCCGTCGGCGCCACATCCAGGTTGTCCGTGGTCGTGAAGTTGCCCTGGGCGCGGCGGTAATACGTGAGGTCGACCGACAGCCGCGACATCAACTCCTGCGTCACGCCGGCGGAGACTTCCCAGTTGTTCCGGCGCTTGCCGAACCCGTTGATCGTATCGGGGTCGAATCGCGTCGCGACGTTCAATTGTCCGAACGCATTGTTCGACAGCGCGCCGAGCTCGGTGACCTGCGGAATGCCGTCGTTGTTGGCGTCGGTCCACGGCCGCGTCGCAGCGTTGACGGAGGTATTGAACGGATTCAGCTGCCGCGCGACGGCGACGGTATTGGGGACGATGTAGCGGCTCAACGTCACCTTCGCGGCGGTCTTGCCATTACCGAACACATCGTAGGCCATGCCGAGGCGAGGGGCGATGTCCTTGTAGTTCGGGACGTTGGTCATCGCCGGGAAACTGCGCGGCCCGATCCACGTGCCGCCGGCGGCGCTCTGCGCTTCGACCTTGTTGTTCAAGTAGTCCCAGCGCACGCCAAGGTTCGCCGTCAGCCGTTTGATCGTCCAGGTGTCCTGCGCGAAGATGCCGAGATCCGCGACCAGCCGCTCACGCGCCGTATACGGCGTCGTGCGCACCGTCACCTGGAACGGCTGGCCGAGACGAACCGTCAATGCGGTGTCGTAGCTCGTATAGACGTCGGTGATCGCCGGCCCTTCCTGCAGCGTGAAGCCGAGTTTGAACGCGTGCGACCCTGTCACGTACGACAGCGCCGACCGGTACGAACGCAGCGACGTGTAGTTGCGCGAGAACAATCCCGCATAGGCGCGGAAGTTGATGCCGGTGGTCTGCTCCGTCACCGGGTAGCCCTTCGAGGTCGTCGAATCCGCGACCGGCTCGCGCGTCCAGATTTCCGTCATGTTGCCCGCCGCCGCTTCGAACAACATGCGCGAGGTGACGGTCGAGCGGAAGGTCAGCGTCTCGAAGTGATTGACCGGCAGGTTCTGCAGGTTCGACGCATCCGGCTGAATGGTGCTGACGAGCGTCCAATGCTCGGTGCGGCGCGGCGCGTAGTTGTAATACCCCGACAGCTTGTTCTTCGGGCTCATCTGCCAGGTCAGCCGCAAGTCGAGGCTGCCGTTCTTCTGCGTTTCGGTGCCGGGCCGGCTGCGATCGGGATCGAACACGAAGTCGTTGGGGTTGCCCTCGTAGAACGTGTTGGTGCGGATCTGCTCGTAGCCCCAGAAGCGATGGGCGGTCCAGAACCACAGCTTGTCTTTCTTGAGCGGTCCGCCAAACGCGAAACTGGTGTCGTTGATGCGGTTGATGCTGTCGGCGGTCGTGACGCCCTGCGCGCGCAGCGTGTCGTCGACGTTGTTGGTCTGCAGCGCGGAGTTGGCATAATTGGCGAACAGCTGCCCGCTGAACCGGTTGCCCCCTTCCCGCGGAATCACGTTGACGCGCACGCCGCCGCCGCCCGTCTCCGCCGAGATCGCGCCGAACTCGTAGCTCAGCTCCTGCGTCGAGGCATCGTTGGTCGAGATGCCGGTGCAGGCGTAGTTGCACGCCATGTTGGCGATCATCAAGCCGTCGAGCTGGACGATGCGGTCGTTGAAGGACCCGCCGTGCGCCTTCAGCTGGTTCTGGTGCTCGCCCGCCGATCCGCCGACGTCATTCTGGTTGCTGAATACACCGACCGTGAGCACGCCGAGCGTCGACCAGTTCTTCGAGGTCGGCATCGCGTCGATCACTTCGGACGACACGACCTGGCGCTTGATCACGTTCGAGGTGTCGACCAGCGGACTTTCGCCCGTGACGGTGATCGTTTCCTCGAGCGCGCCGACCTTCAAGTCGGCGTTGACTTGCGCGGTGAAGGCCGCCGGCAGTTGAATCTCGGCGCGGCGGACGGAGGAAAACCCGGTCAGCGTAAACGTCACCGTGTACACGCCCGGCCGCAGATCGACAATGTTGTAGCGGCCCTGCGAATCGGTGACGACCGCGCGCGATCGTTCGATCAGCGCCGGGCTCGATGCTTCCACGGTCACTCCCGGCAGCACGCCGCCGCTCGCGTCTTTCACCAGGCCGGCAATACCGCTCGACTGCGCGAACACCGGCGCCGCTCCGGCCAACAGCACGGCCGCGCCGGCAAGACAAACGAGGTTTCTCATGGGGCCTCCTGAACGTCGTGACTATACCGCCAAACCGAAACGCCGGAAGCCCTGGTGTGAGCTGCCGGCTTTGTCACTGCACGCTGTTTACGGCTAGAACACGTAGCGGATGTTCAACTGCGCGGTCCTGGTCGGGTTGACGATCGATCGCAGGATCAGGAACGTCGCCGCATCGCGGCGATCGGCGGTCGGCGTGTTGAAGTTGGCGCGGTTCGTCACGTTGAAGACGTCGATCCACGCCTGCAGCGACCGGTTGCCCGGCAGCTTGAACGAATAGCGGGCGCGGAGGCTGGTCAGGAACTGGTTCGGGCCGCGCGCGCCGCGGAACCCGCCGTCGTTCACGACCGTGATGGCGTCGGCGTTGTTCGCGGCACCGCTGTAGGTCCCGGCCGGCAGCGGCTCCTCGAACTGGCCATTGCGATTGGCGTCGGTGCTGCTGTCGGTGAGCGTGAACGGCGTGCGCGGTTCTGATCGACGCGCTCGAGGTTGACGAAGAAGTGCAGCTTGTCCTTGATGATCGGACCGCCGACGTTGCCGCCCCACTGCAGCTGCTTGGTGTCCGCCTTCGGCAGGTTCTGCCTGGCGGCGAAGTAGTTCTGCGCCGTCATGTCCTGATTGGCGTTGAAATAGAACAGCACGCCGCGAATGGCGTTGGTGCCCGACTTCGACACGGCGTTGACGACGCCGCCCGACGAGGCGCCGAACTCGGCGTCGAACTGGCTGGTCAGCAAATCGACGGGATATCGTTCAACTCCTGCGAGGTGACGACACCGCCAATCTGCTTCGACGAGGTGTCGACCAGCGGCGTCTCCGCCGTCACCGTGACCTGTTCTTCGATGCCGCCCAGTTGCAGCGGGACGTCGATGGAAAACGCCTTGCCGACCTCGACGCGGATGCCGCCGCGCGAATACTTCTTGAAGCCGGTGAGCGACGCGGTGACTTCGTACAGGCCCGGCGTCAGCCCGATCATCGAGAACGTGCCATCGCTGCTGCTGACCGTTTCGCGATACTGACCGGATCCTTCATTCGTCGCCACGACGGCGACGCCGGGTAACACGGCGCCCTGCGAATCGACGACCTTGCCGCGCAGATCGCCGGTGCCGAGTTGCGCGGACAGCGGAGCCGGAACGAGCAGGGCGAGACCGAGGGCCAGACCTCCAACCACCTTCAAGACATTCATTGCAAAGCCTCCATGGACGACGAGGGACGACTGCCGGCCGAAGCCGGACTCCAGACGATGAGGCGAAGGTAGGGCGCGACCCGCAAGAGCCAGGTGCGCCTAAGGACAGGAGCAGCGCAGTCTACTAGCTGGCTCGGCTCCGCCGAGCGGTTGCATGAATTCCGCCGAATTCATGCGGGTATTAAATACGCCGCTTGTGCGCCGATGTCAATCCGTCACTGAGGGTTATTCGTCGCCGCCGCGTTTCGGCCGCATGTTGCTGGCCAGGATGCGTTTACGGAGGCGGATGCTCTTCGGCGTCACCTCGACGAGCTCGTCGTCGTTGATGAATTCGATCGCCTGTTCGAGGCCCATGATGTGCGGCGGCACCAGGCGAATCGCTTCGTCGGCCGAAGACGCGCGCATGTTGGTCTGCTTCTTTTCCTTCGTGACGTTGACGTCGAGGTCGTTGTCGCGCGAGTTCTCGCCGATCAGCATGCCTTCGTAGACGGGCGTGCCCGGCTCGATGTGGATGACGCCGCGCTCCTGCAGGTTCGCGAGCGCATACGCGGTCGCTACTCCGGCGCGGTCGGACACCAGCGCGCCGGTCGTGCGCGACGGGATCGGCCCGTGCCACGGCTCCCACCCCGCGAACAGGTGATTCATGATGCCGGTGCCCTTGGTCTCGGTCAGGAACTGCGAGCGGAACCCGATCAGTCCGCGCGCGGGGATGCGGAACTCCATGCGCACGCGGCCGCTGCCGTGGTTGACCAGGTTCGTCATCGTGCCGCGGCGCGTGCCGCAGCCGGCAATGACCACGCCCTGGTAATCCTCGGCCACGTCGATCACCAGGTCCTCGACCGGCTCCTTGCGGACGCCGTTGATTTCCTTGACGACGATCTCGGGCCGCGACACCTGCACCTCGAAGCCTTCGCGGCGCATCATTTCGATCAGGATCGCCAGCTGCAGCTCGCCGCGCCCGAGCACCTTGAACTGCTCCGGCGTGTCGGCCGGCTCGACGCGCAGCGAGACGTTGCCGAGCAGCTCCTTGTCGAGGCGCTCCTTGAGGTGACGCGAGGTCACGTACTGCCCGTCCTTGCCGGCGAGCGGCGAGGTGTTGATGCCGAAGATCATCGAGACCGTCGGCTCGTCGACGTCGGTGTAGGCGATCGCCTGGCGATGTTCCGGGTCGGCAATGGTCTCGCCGATCGAAATGTCCTCGATGCCGGCGAGACAGATGATGTCGCCGGCCGCCGCTTCCTCGATCTCGACGCGCTTCAGTCCTTCGAAGGTGAACAACTTCGTGACGCGCGTTTCCTTGGCCTGTCCATCCAGCTTGCAGACGACGATCGGATCGTTGAGACGGACCTTGCCGTTGAAGATGCGGCCAATCGCGATGCGGCCCAGGTAGTCGCTGGCGTCGAGGTTCGACACGAGCATCTGCAGCGGCGCGTTGACGTCGCCGCGCGGCGGCGGTACATGGGACAGGATCGCGTCGAACAGCGGGCGCAGGTCTTCGCCGGGGACGTCGAGATCGGTGCTCGCGGTGCCGGCGCGGCCGCTGGTATACAACACCGGGAACTCGATCTGCTCTTCCGTTGCGTCGAGATCGATAAAGAGATCGAAGACCTCGTTCAGCACTTCCTTCGATCGCGCATCCGACCGATCGATCTTGTTGATGACGACGATCGGCGGCAGGCCGCGCTCGAACGCCTTGCGCAGCACGAAGCGGGTCTGCGGCAACGGGCCCTCGGCGGCGTCGACCAGCAGGACGACGCCGTCGGCCATCGAGAGGACGCGCTCCACCTCACCGCCGAAATCGGCGTGGCCGGGCGTATCCATGATGTTGATCAAGGTCTCGCCGTAGTGGACCGCGGTGTTCTTCGCGAGAATCGTGATGCCGCGCTCGCGCTCCAGCTCGTTGCTGTCCATCGCCCGCTCGGCGACGCGCTCGTTGGCGCGCAGCACGCCGCCCTGGCGGAACATCGCATCGACGAGCGTGGTCTTGCCGTGGTCGACGTGGGCGATGATCGCCACATTGCGGCGAAGCGGGTTGGCTACTGGCGCGTTCTTTCCGAGCAAAGACATCTCTCCAGTATAGCGCTATCATTGCTGCATGCCGCTTTTTGAATACGCATGCCGGGCGTGCGATCACCATTTCGAGCTGCTGGTGCGTGAATCGACGAAGCTCGAGTGCCCGAAATGCGCGAGCGATCAGCTCGACAAGCAGTTGTCGGTGTTCGCGGTGAGCGCGCCGTCGTCAGGATCGTCGCGGATGGCCGGTCCGGCGCCGTGCGGCGCCTGCGGCGATCCGCGCGGGCCCGGCAGCTGCAGCAATTAACCCGATGCGACGGTTGCTCCGCGTCGTCGCCTGGCTCGCGTTCCTCGCGATCGTCGTGATCGGCGGCGTGCTGCTGGTGGTGCAGGGACGCGGCGTCAGCGCGCAGCCGCAGCCGTCCGCAATCGAAGCGCGCCTCGCGCTGTTCATGCGCGGCTGGCTGACGCCATCAACATTCAAGGGGCTCAAGAATCCGGTCTCGGATACGGAGGAGAACTTCATCGCCGCGCGCGAACATTTCGCGGATCACTGCGCGAGCTGCCACGCCAACGACGGCAGCGGCAACACCGGGATGGGCCGCGCGTTATACCCGAAGGCGCCGGACATGCGTTCGGAGCGGACGCAGAACCTGAGTGACGGCGAGATCTTCTACTTCATCGAGAACGGCATTCGCCTGACCGGCATGCCGGCCTGGAGCACACACACGCCTGAAGGCGAGCATGCGAGCTGGCAACTGGTGCACTTCATTCGACGGCTGTCGAAGCTGACGCCGGAAGATCTGGCGATCATGGAGACGTTCAATCCGACATCGCGCGCGCAGATCGAAGAAGAGCGGAAGATCGAAGAATTCCTGAACGGCGGCGAGCCGCCGCCACCGGCCGCTGATCCTCATGCCGGCCACAGAAAGCAATAACACCAGGGCCACAGAAGGCCATGACAGCCAGGGCCACAGAAGGCATGACAGCCAGGGCCACAGAAGGCATGACAGCCAGGGCCACAGAAGGCGCAGAAAGCTCAGATCTATTTCTTTGGTTTTTTCGGTGCGAAATCCCGCAGCACTCGATCGGCGGCAGTCTTGAACCGCTCGGCGCCGCCATAGGTGCGCGCGAGCAGCATCGAGCCTTCGAGAGCGGAAGTGATCGCGCCCGCGCCCTCTTGCGGCGAACCTTCGAAGGCGAGCGAGCCGTCCTTGCGACCCGCGGCGAGCAGCCGCGATAGCCACTTCTCGTTCAAATCGAAGAAGCTGCGAATCGCCTTCTGCATCCCGTCCGGCAGCGTGGTGTATTCAGCGGCGAACATCCCGCACAGGCAGATGCGGCCGGCCTTCAGCACTCCCGCATAGATGTCGACGTAGCGCTGGAGTTGCGCGGGCGCTGCTGCGCCGCTGGCTTCGATGGCCTGCAGCGCGTCGCCGAAGGTCTTCGAATAGCGATCGATCAACGCGCGGCCGAGATCCGCCTTGGTCGGGAAGTGATAGTGCAAGCCGGCCGTGGTGATGCCGAGCTCGGCAGCGACGTCGGCATAGCTGAAGCCGTTGAAGCCGCGCGTCTGGGCGAGACGCTCGGCGACGTCGAGGATCTGATCCGACGTCCCGTGCGAATCAGGCGTGGCGCGTTTGCTGCTGTGCCGGGGCATTTGACAAGTTACTTACTAGTAGGTAAGTATACCACCGGCCGGCCGAAACGGCCCAGTGGAGGTGACCCATGCAGCGCACCGGGCATAAGACATTCGGCAAACCCGAAGAGACGCGGCAGTTTCCCAATGGCCGCGCCGACATCATCAAGGTGGGCGGCGGCGAAATCGGCCGGCTGGTGTTCGAGCCGGGCTGGCGCTGGTCCACCGACGTCAAGCCGATCGCGAAGACCCATAGCTGCGAAGCGCCGCACCTGCAGTATCACGTCAGCGGCCGCCTCGCCATTCGCATGGACGACGGCACCGAGTTCATCGCCGGTCCGGGCGACGTCACGTCGCTCCCGAGCGGACACGATGCGTGGGTGGTCGGCGACGAGCCCGTCGTGGTCGTGGACTGGTATGGCTCGAGCAACTACGCGCGCAGGGCCTGACGCCATGCGGCGCAGTGTACTCCTGCTCTGCTTCGGATGGATCATGCACGCACCATTGCCGGCCGCTGAATCGACGCTCGACGTCGTGACCCGCTTCAACGACGCCATCAACCGGCACGATGCCGCGGCCGTCGCGGCGCTCCTGACCGACGACACGGTGTTTGAAAACACCGGGCCGGTGCCGGACGGCACGCGCATCGAAGGCAAAGCCGCCGTCGCCGCGTTCTGGGAACAATGGTTCGTCTCGAACGCCGATGCCCGCTTCGACGCCGAAGAGGTCATCGTCGCCGGCGACCGCTGCACGGTGCGGTGGATTTATCGCAAGATGCGGGACGGCAAGCCGTGGCACCTGCGCGGCATTGACGTCTTCACGATTCGCGACGGCAAGGTCGCCGCGAAACTCGCGTACGTCAAGGGCTGACGCGGGTCAGCTCTTGACCGGGCCGCCGAACGCGCTCTGGTAGTCGGCCATCGCGGCCATCACGACCTTGAGCGCGTGATCCCTTTCGTAGATGCGATCGACCTTGGTCGGCGTCTCCACGCCGGGCATCATCTTGTAGGTCGAGAAGTAATGCTGCAGGCGTTCGACCAGCACCGGCGGCACGTCGCTCAGGCCGCGCGCCTCGCCCCAGACGTAGTCGCCCTCGAGCACCGCGATGATTTTGTCGTCGGCTTCGCCGCGATCGATCATCTGCAGCCCGCCGATGACGCGGCAGCGCACGATGATCTCGTTGCGGGTGATGGCGCGCTCGCTCAACACGCAAATGTCGAGCGGGTCGCCGTCACCGCGCTTCGATCCAGGCGCGAGTTTGCAGACGCGTTCGGCGCAATAAGTGCGCGGGATGAAACCATACAGGGCGGGATGCTGCGCCGACGTGCGCTGCGGCCGGTCGACGCGCAGGTAGCCCGACACCTTGTCGACTTCGTACTTCATCAGATCGAACGGCGTGATCTCGATGTACGCGTTCAGCACGCCGGGCGGCTCGGGGCCGACGTCGAGGCCATGCCACGGATGAGGGCGGAACTGGAATACGGAATTGCGGCGCTCAACCAGGCGCTTCTTGGCCATCAGCTCTAGCTTACCGGGAGCCGGGAAACTGGAAACTGGAAACCGGAAAGTTCCCGTGGCATCATAGGGGGTGGGGGTATCAGATGTCAGATAAAACCATCACCATTTCCGGCATGTCCTGCGGCGGCTGCGTCAACAGCCTGACCCGCGTCCTCACGGCCGTGCCCGGTATCGAGCCGCTCAAGGTTGAGGTCGGCAAGGCGCAGCTGCGCATCGACGATACACGCGTGTCGGCGCAGACGGTGAAGGACGCCGTTGAGCGCGCCGGCTTCAAGGTGACGGCGGAGGCGTAACGTGCCGACCGCTCAAGACCTCAAGACCTCAGGACCGCAAGACCTCAAAATTACGCTGCCGGTAGAAGGCATGACGTGCGCCGCATGCCAGGCGAACGTGCAGCGGGCCCTGACGGCGGCGCCGGGAGTGGCGAAAGCCGCGGTCAACCTCATGACGCACGAGGCGACGGTTCACTACGATCCGGCGGCGACCTCACCGTCACAGCTCGTGGCGGCCATCAACGACACCGGCTACGTTTCTCGCCTGCCCGCGGTCGATGCGCAGGCCGGCGCGGAAGACGACGCGCGAGAGCGAAAGCAAGCGCGCGAATACGCCTCCCTGCTGACCAAGTCGATGGTCAGCCTGATCCTCGGCGCGTTCGCCATGATCGCGTCCATGCCATTGATGGGAGGCGGCGTCCACGGCGAGCATTCCGGCGATCCGCTGATCGCGTGGACCATGCGCGTGCTCGATCCGCCACTCCGGCGAATGCTCCCGGGCCTCTACGCGATCGATCCGTCAACGCTGCTGTTCGTGCTGCTCGTCGCGACGACCTTCGTCATGGCATGGGCCGGCCGGCACTTCTACGTTCGCGCGTGGAAAGGACTGCTCCACCGCAACGCGGACATGAACACGTTGATTGCAATCGGCACAGGCGCGGCGTTTCTCTATTCGGTGGCCGCCACCTACGCGCCCGAGGTATTCGCGTCCAATGGTGAACGGGTCGACGTCTATTACGAAGCGGTCATCATCATCATCGCGCTCGTGCTGCTCGGCAACGCGATGGAAGCACGCGCGAAACGAAACACGACGCGGGCGCTGCGCCTACTCGCCAAATTGCAGCCCGCGACGGCACGCGTGCGCCGCGGAAACGAGGACGTCGACGTTGCGATCGCCGACGTGCAGAGCGGTGACCTGATCATCGTGCGCCCCGGTGAACGCATCCCTGTCGACGGTCTTGTGAAGTCGGGACGCGGAGCGGTCGACGAGTCAATGCTGACCGGCGAGTCCATTCCGGTCGAGAAGCAGCCGGGCGATCGCGTCATCGGCGCCACGATCAACAACTCCGGATCGCTCGAGATCGAGGCCACCAGCCTCGGCTCGTCGAGCGTGCTGGCGCGCATCGTGACGTTGATGAAGGAAGCGCAAGGATCGCAGGCGCCGATTCAGCGCCTCGCCGACCGGATCTCCGCGGTGTTCGTGCCGGCGGTCGTGTCGATCGCGATCGCAACCTTCGCAGCGTGGATGCTGATCCCCGACGAGCCGTCGTTCGCACCGGCGCTGACGGCCGCCGTCGCCGTCCTGATCATCGCATGCCCGTGCGCAATGGGTCTCGCCGTACCCACGGCGGTGATGGTGGCGAGCGGACGGGGCGCCGGTGCGGGCGTGTTGATCAAAGGCGGCGAACCGCTCGAGCGGCTGGCCGGCGTCGATACGGTGGTGTTCGACAAGACGGGCACGCTTACCGAAGGCCGTCCCGCCGTAGTGGATTCATTCGTCGTCGGCCAGGACACTGTGACGCTAATTGCTGCTGTCGAATCGAAGTCAGAACACCCACTCGCGAAGGCTGTAGTTGCATTTGCAAATCCGCCTGAAGGCGGACACCACCTGAAGGGCGGCGGACAGGTGGTGTCCGGCTTTAGCCGGATTGAGGTCGACGATTTCATGGCGATCGCCGGTCGCGGTGTCTTCGCCACCGTTGATGGCCATCACGTCATCGTCGGAACGCAATCGTTGCTCGATGAATCGAACGTCGATACCAGTGCCATGTCTGCGACGCTGGCCGGTTGGGCGCCGAAGGCCTACACCGTTGTGCTCGCCGCCATCGACGGCAAGGCTGTCGCCGCTTTTGCGATTGCGGATACGTTGCGGCCGAATGCGAAGACGGTTGTGGAATCGCTGAAACGCCGCGGCCTGCGTGTGGTGATGCTGAGCGGCGATCGTCGAGTGACGGCGGAGGCGATCGCGACGCAAGCGGCCGTTGATGAAGTAATCGCCGAAGTCCTGCCCGAGGGCAAGGTGGAGGCGATCAAGTCGCTGCAGCGCGGCGGCCATGTTGTCGCGATGGTCGGCGACGGCTTGAATGACGCGCCGGCGCTGGCGCAAGCCGACATCGGCGTCGCGATGGCGTCGGGCACCGACATCGCGGGCGAGGCCGCATCGGTCACGCTGATGCGCAGCGACCTGGCCGGCGTCGAACAGGCGCTCGTGCTCGCCCGCAAGACGATGCGCACCATGAAGCAGAACCTGTTCTGGGCGTTCGTCTACAACGTGGTGGGCATTCCAATCGCCGCCGGCGTGCTCTACCCCGCCTTCGGCATCCTGCTGAGCCCGATTCTCGCCAGCGCCGCCATGGCGTTCAGCTCGGTGAGCGTGGTGACCAACAGTCTTCGACTGAGAGGAGTCAGCCTGTCGTGAAAGCGCCCGCCTCCGCTACAGCTACGGCGGGTAAATACGCCGTCGCCGTTGAACCAGACATCAAGGACGCGAATCTGAAGCGGCTGCGCCGCATCGAGGGGCAGATTCGCGGCCTGCAGAAGATGGTGGAAGAGGATCGCTACTGCCCGGAGATCATCACGCAGATTGCGTCGGTGCAGGAGGCGCTGCGCGGCGTCGGGCGGCAGCTGCTGCGCAATCACCTCAAACACTGCGCCACGACCGCGATCAAGAAAGGTCCGGCCGATGCCGACCGGACCTATGACGAACTGTTGGAGTTGATTACTTCAATAAGTCGATAGCCGTGACGAAGCGCGGCTCGATGTCCACGGGCACCGCGGTCAGCTTGTCGAGCACTGCTTTCGCCTGCGGCCGCAACACGCCGAGCGTGTCGATCATCTGTTTCGCCCTGGCGTAGCTGCCTTCCGCCTGCAGCGTCATGATCTCGCGCGTCAGCGCAGTCACGCCGCCGCGAATCTTCGCGGCGTCGACACTGAACGTGCCGTCGCCATTCACCTTGAACGCGCCCTGGTCGACCAGGTAATTCAACTGGATGGCCTGGCCGCGGCCATGGGCTTCGTTGACGCCAAAGCGCAGCGAGCGGAACGCCGACGCCAGGAACGTCGTGTACATCGTCTTCTCGAACGACTTGTCCAACTGCCCCTTGTCGACGAGGAACTGCAGCGCGAACAAGCCGGAGATATCGGCCTTCGCCTCTTCAATCGTGCTGTAGGTATCCTTCAGCTCCTGCCGCACCGTCGTCGTGCGGCCGCCGACGGTGATGTCGTGCGGCCCGAGGCCGTGCATCATTTCGTGCATCAGGATGTGCGTGAAGAACGCGTCGAACGCGACGTTGCCCTGGTCGCCCGAGGCCAATGCCACTTTCGAGATCGGCATCAGCACCTTGTCGAACTTCGCCTGCTGATTGTTCTTCAGCATCACGCGCTTGCTGCCCTTGTCGCGGATGACGCGCTCGTCGTTGGGCAGGTTGAACGCTGCGGTCTGGACGCCGCGATTGCCGTCCCCGGCGGAGAACACGGTGTTGACGACGGCGATCGGCGCGAGCGCGCCGAGCTTCGGGTTGCGATACTTCGGGTCGATCGGCAGGTTGTTCTCGATCTCCTGCAGCGCGCCGGAAAATTTCTGCAGCTTGTCGGACTCGGCCTTGTCCTTGACGGTGATGAAGGCCTCGAACGCGGCCTTGTAGTTGAACCACTCGTCCTCGTAGACCTCGTAGGGGCCAATCGTCGGCTCGATCGTCGCATCGAGCTCCATCCACTTCACGTCGCTGTCGTAATAGTCGTTCGAGACGAATGCCGCCGCCCGCGACTCGAGGAACGCCTTCAGCGTCGGCTGGGCGGTGGCCGCCGCGGCGGCGCGCAGGTGCTGCGCCGCGATCGACAGCGCTCCCTGGTATTCCGTGCTGTACGGGACGGTGATGAATCTGCCGTCGGGTCCGCGGCGAATGGTGTGGAAGAAGCCGGTCGCTTTCGTCTTCTCAGCGGCGCCGAGCGAGTTGATCCACTTCTCCACTTCCGCCCTGGTTGCGCCTTCCGGATAGTAATTGCCCGACGCGGGTTTCTCCGGCGCGCCAGGAATGAATGCCGCGTTGTGATCGAGCCGGCTCCACGGACCCTTGTTGATCAGGAATTCGTGCAGCCGCGCCTTGCCGAGCGGCGACTCGTCCTTGATCAGGCGGTAGAGCATCGACTCGTTGCCGGCCCACACCTGCTCGAGAAAGAGCGCGTCCATCACTTGCGCGGCGCGCACCATGTGCGCGAGCGCGTCATGCTCGTTGGCGGGCAGCGCCGTGATGTCGGCGGTCAGATCGGTCGGCGCGAACCGCGCCGATTTCGACTGCAGATCGGAGACGCCCTTATCGACCGCCGGCGCGGGCGGCGGCGGCGGCGTCGAAGGCGCCTGCGCGCGGCACGCCGCGAGAGTTGCGATTAACGACGCCGAAGCGACCGCCATACCCACTCGACCCATGAACGAATCCTTGTCATCAGTGAACGCCGGACGAACCATGCAGCATCGACGGCTCGGCACCGAGACGGCGAATCGCGGTCTCCCACATCGTCTCCGCCGATGTTTCGAAAATCAGGTCGGTCTGCACCGGCGCCAGCAGCCACGAGCCCTGCGCGAGCTCGACATCCAGCTGGCCCGCGCCCCAGCCCGAATAGCCGACGACCATGCGCACGGCCGGATCCGGCGGCGACTCGAGCGTGCGCCGCACCGTGGTCGGCGACGCCGACAGATAGACGCCTTTCAGGATTTCCAGCGCCTCGGGATCCAGATCCTCGCTGGCGGTGAGAATCCACGCGCGCGTTGGCTCGACCGGGCCACCGGTGAAGAGATGCAACGCCGGATGAATGTCGAGCGGATCGTCGGCCGTCACGATCGACACCGCCGGCTCATCCATGCGGCGATTCAACACCAGGCCAAACGCGCCATGCGCGGTGTACTCGGCCAGCAGGACCACGGTCTTGGAAAAATTCGGATCGATCATCTGCGGCATGGAGACCAGCAGGACCGGGGCGAGGGACTCGTTCGCCATGAACTGATACTAACAGAGCTATCGCGCGTCCCGATCAGCCGGCGGCGACCTGCGCGGCGATCTTCGTCCTGATGTCGCCGGGGATCGGCGCCGAGCGGCGGGCCCTGGTGTCGAAGCAGACTTCGACGGCCTTCTGCGTGGCACAGTGCGTCATGCTGTCGCTGGAGTAGAGGCGCAGCTCGTAGCTGTAGCTCTTGTCGCCGACACGAGTAAACGCTCCGCTCACCAGGATCAGCTCGCCGGCTTTCAGCTCCCGATGGAAGTCGATCGTCATCGTCGCGACGACGCCGCCGAGACCACGCGACTGCAACTCCGCAAGCGAGATGCCGGCCTTCGCGAGCATGTGCCAGCCGGCATCGTCGAAGAACGCGGCATAGTGCCGCACGTTCATGTGCCCGTAAACATCGCAGTGCGCCGGCATCACGATGCCGCGGCTCAGCTCGTGCCAGATCATGCGCTCAGCCCTTTTTCTTGAACGCGTCGTATCGCGCCTGCGTCTCGGCGTTCGCGGGATACAGCCCGGGCAACGGCACGCCCCGCTCGATCTCCGTCATGATCCAGCCTTCGAGGCGCTCCTGCTCGACGGCGAGCGGCACGATGTCGTCGACCATCGCGGCGGGAAGCACCACCGCCCCGTCCTGATCGGCGACGATCACGTCGTTCGGAAACACCGCCACGCCGCCGCAACCGATCGGCTGTTGCCAGTCGACGAACGTCAGCCCCGCAACCGATGGCGGCGCGGCAACACCAGCCGCCCAAATCGGCAATCCCGTTGAGAGCACACCCGCCACGTCGCGCACGGCGCCATCGCTCACGAGCGCCGTCACGCCGCGCTTCGCCATGCGCGCGCAGAGGATGTCGCCCCAGAAGCCCGCGTCCTTGCAGCCGTTGGCGTCGATCACGGCAATGCATCCCGCCGGCATGTCTTCGATCGCCGCGCGCGTGGATTTCGGCGAGCTCCACGATGCCGGCGTCGCGAGGTCCTCGCGCGCCGGAATGAAACGCACGGTAAACGCGCGCCCGGCCACGCGTGGGGTGCCCGGCGCCAGCGGGAACGCGCCGCGGATCCACACGTTGCGCAGGCCCTTCTTGAGCAGGATCGTCGTCAATGTTGCGGTGCTCACGGCGGCAAGCGACTGCAAGGCTGAACCCTGAGGTCCGGTCATGGCGACAGTTTAGTGTGGGAAGGGCCGGAACAATCGGACCAGAGTTACAGCATCGACCAGCTGGCGGCGAACATCGCGAGGAACGCCAGCGGCGCGACCGCGGCGTTCTTGCCGCCGTTCAGGCGAATGCTGATCGCCGTCAACAGGAGCGCCGCCGTCGCGAGCATCACGGCGCCGGCGAGATCCTCGGCGCGCGTGTTGCCGGAATCGGCGACGAAGCGGTAGAACAGCGAGCCGAGTACCGACGGCCCCAGCCAGATCCCCGCCTTCAAGAGGTCTTCAACTTGGTCGAGCATGATTCAATTGTGGGAGCCCGGCCATTTTAACTCATCCGCGGCGATGGGTAACCACATTGAAGCGCTCGTCCGGCGTTGGTGCGCTGAAGTGAGAAGCAACCAGGTCGAAGTCCGCCTCGGTGGTCCATTTCGTCCCCGCAGGCAGGTGCGCGCTCCGCGCCTTGAGCTGTGCCTTACAGAGGTCCTCGGGGATGTCGAGGAAGTGCAGCTCGTGATCCACGCCGGCCTCGTCGATGATCGAGCGGAACCACGCGCGCTGGTTCACGGTATTGCCCGGGAAATCGAGGACCACCGACACACCGCGCTTGAGTAACTCCACGACGTACGGCTTGAGCGTCCGGTTGATGCGGCCTGAATACTCGATGTACGACGCGACGTTGACGATGAGGTTCGGATAGAGCGCGTCGAGCCATTGGTCCTGGACGAACAGCATGGCGTTCTCGGTCGCGGCGAGCTGCCGCGCGAGGGTCGACTTGCCCGCCGCCATCTTGCCCGTGAAGAAGAACAGCTTGCCGGCGCTCACTGGAATCGCTTGTTCAGATCCGCAAACGGCACTGCCGCCGCAAGGCCCTTGAACGTGCCGTGTTGCGCGATCTCGGTCGCGGCGCGAAGAAATCCCGTCCACGCCGCGCGCGCCAATGCGCCGCCGACGCTGATCCGGCGCACGCCGAGCGCGGCAAGATCCGCGACGGTTGCGAAGTCGGCGCCGACGAGGACGTTGACCGGCTTCGGCGCGATCGCCTGTACCACCGCGGAAATATCCTGATGGCTGCGAATGCCGGGTGCATACAGACAATCCGCGCCCGCCTCCGCGTACGCGGTGATTCGCCGGATTGTTTCCTTGAGATCGGGCCGGCCGACAATGAATCCCTCGCTGCGCCCCGTCAGGACAGTCTGCAATCCGCTCTGATCGATCGCGGCGCGCGCGGCCCGCACTCGCTCAACCGACAGATCGAAATCGAAGAGCGGCTGTGACGAATCGCCAGTCGAGTCCTCGATCGAGATGCCGGCAATGCCGGTCGTAATCGCGCGCGCGACGTTGGCGGCAACCCCCGCCGGCTCGATCGCAAACCCGCCCTCGAAATCGCCGTTGACCGGAACATCAACGCTTGCGGCGATCACCCGGAAGTGCTCAATCGCATCGTCGAGCGAGACCGCATTGTCGGACTTGCCCTGCGACCACGCGAATCCGGAGCTGGTCGTGGCCAGCGCCGGGAAGCCGAGCTGCGCGAGCACACGCGCGCTGCCGATGTCCCATGGGTTCGGGATCACAAAGCAGCCGGACTCGTGAAGCCGGCGAAACGAGTCGTATCGATCAAGTGCTGATGTCATAGCCATTGCTCATCGCGGCCAGGTCGTCCTCAGAACATCCTGAAAGAACGCGTCCAGCCGCCCAGGATCGGCCTGCGCGACCGGCACACTATGACCGGCATCCTCGAGACGCGCGAGCTCGGCGTCGATGAATGCGCCGATCACGGGGATGCCCGGTCCGCTATCGAGCTCCGCGCCGGACCGTTTCGCGGCCAGCAACTCGTCGATCGCGACTCGCAATTCGCCAGAGGGAACGATGGCATCCAACAGTGTCTGAAACTCGATCGGCACCAGCCCGCGTTGTTGCTCGATCCATCGCATCGCCAGCAGGGGCCGCAGCACGTAAAAGTACTTCTTGCGGCGAACGACGTCCCCGCTCAGATACTCACGACGGTTGTTCTTTGCCATGTTGTGATAGTGAAAGAACGTCGCCCGCGGCGAATAGAACTTGGCCGCGAGCTGGCGCAGACCGTGCGCGACGTCGCCGCGCTGCCGATAGACGATCGGGCTCTGCAGCCACTCGAGCAGCGGCGGGTTTGACTTGCGAAGCAATCCGAGCGCCTTGCGCAGATCCCAGCCACTGACATCGAGGTCTCCGGTGATCGGCTTCTCGATCACGTCCGGTTTGTTCAGATCGACGGACAGGTACCAGTCCGTCGGCCGCACATAGATAAATCGCACGTCGTAATCGCTGTCGGTGGATTCGAATCCCCACGCGCGGCTGCCCGATTCGATGGCGAGACAGATCACACAGCGCTCGTCACGCTCGATCTCTGCGAGCGCCTGTTCGATCTGTTCGGCGATTGTCATGCCAGCCGGTCCTTGGCCCACGCTATCGCGTCCTGCACCGCCGGCGTCAGCGCGCTGCGCGCGGAATTCCTCACGCCGTGACCGGGTCGATTGAGTACTTCGGCGAGGCTGCGATCGCCGCTGTTGCCGATGACGACGGCGAGGTTCCGTCGAAAGCGCGACAGCGGCACGAACGTCATCGCGCTGCCCTTGATGCGCTCGTGCAGCTCATCGTCCGTGTGCGCCCACAGCTCCGCGGCGGAGAGCCCGTCGCGGATCGGTCCCTGCCACGCCGGATCGGTGGTGAGCGAAGACGCCAGATTCCACGGGCAGACGTCCTGGCAGATGTCGCAGCCCCACGCATGTTGCCCAATCAGCGGGCGCTGGTGCTCCGGGATCTCCCGCTCGGTTTCAATCGTCAGGTAGGAGATGCACTTCGTCGCATCCACCTCGCGGGCATCGACGATCGCGGCGGTCGGACACGCGTCGATGCAGAGCGTGCAGGAACCGCATTGATCGACGGCCGGGCCATCAGGCTCGAGCGCCAGGCTGGTGGCGACGCCGGCGAGAACCATCCACGACCCCTGCTCGTTGTTGATCACGCACGAGTTCTTGCCGATCCAGCCGAGGCCGGCATGCTGCGCGTAAACGCGCTCCTGCACCTGGTGCTTGTCGACGAAATGCGCGGCGTCGAACCGATCGGCGGTCTGCGATCGCATCCACTCGAGCAGCGCGAGCAGCCGATCCTCGATGACCTTGTGATAATCCTGGCCGCGCGCGTAGCGTGCGACCTTGATCGTGTCTCTTCCGGCTCCCGGCGGCCGGCTCCCGGTTCCCGGTTGAGTGTTGTAGATCGTGCCGGTGACGATCACCGACCGGGCTGACGGCAGGAAATGGCGGATATCGGCGCGAACGTGCGCCGACTTTTCCATGTAGTCCATCTCGCCCGCGTAACCGCGCGCGAGCCAGGTTTGCAGGAATCCGAGTTCGGGAAACGCCTGCGCCGGCGCAATACCGCACAGATCGAAGCCGAGCCCGGCGGCGTGTTGCTTGATCGCTGCCGGGCCCAGCATGCGTTACTTACTCTTCTTCACCAGCTGGCGAAGCACGTACGGCAGGATGCCGCCGTTCGAGAACGCCACCAGTTCTTCCGGCGTATCGATGCGCGTCACCACCGAGAACGTCTTCGTCGATCCATCCTCGGCCCGCGCCGTCACCGTCACCTCGCCGCGCGGCGTCAGCGCGGCGCCGGCGCCCGCGAACGAGAACACTTCGCGGCCGGTGATGCCAAACGTCGCGGCGTGTTCACCGGTCTTGAACTGCAGCGGCAGCACGCCCATGTTCACGAGGTTGCTGCGATGAATGCGCTCGTAGCTCTCGGCAATCACCGCCTTCACGCCGAGCAGCATGGTGCCCTTCGCCGCCCAGTCGCGTGAGGATCCCGATCCGTATTCCTTGCCGGCAATGATGACGAGCGGTACGCCGGCCGCCTGGTACTTCATGGCCGCGTCGTAGATCGGCATCACCTCGCCGCCAGGCAGATAAGCGGTGACGCCGCCTTCCACGCCCGGCAGCATCAGGTTCTTGATGCGCGTGTTCGCAAAGGTGCCGCGCATCATCACCTCGTGATTGCCGCGCCGCGCGCCGTAGGAATTGAAATCCTTCGGTTCGACACCGTGCTCGATCAGGTACTTGCCGGCGGGACTGTTCGCCTTGATGTTGCCCGCGGGAGAGATGTGATCGGTGGTGATGCTGTCGCCAAGGACCGCCAGCGCGCGGACACCATGCAGATCCGGCGGCGGTGCCGGCGTCATCGACAGCCCTTCGAGGAACGGCGGCTTGCGCACGTAGGTGGACGAGCCTTCCCACTGGAACCGATCGCCGGTGGGCACCGGCAGCTTCTGCCAGCGCTCGTCGCCCTGGAACACGCTCGAGTACTGGTGGCGGAACGCTTCAGAGGTGACGCTGTGCAGCATCGCCTGCTGAATTTCAAGCTCGGTCGGCCAGATGTCCTTCAGGTAAACGGGCTTGCCATCCGTGCCGTGGCCGAGCGGCTCCTTCGTGATGTCGACGTTCATCGATCCGGCGAGCGCGTAAGCCACGACCAGCGGCGGCGACGCCAGATAGTTCGCGCGCACATCCTGCTGGATGCGGCCCTCGAAGTTGCGGTTGCCGCTTAACACCGATGCGACGACCAGACCACGCTCGTTGATCTCAGCGGAGATCTCGTCGGGCAGCGGGCCGCTGTTGCCGATGCAGGTCGTGCAGCCGTAGCCGACGAGATTGAAGCCGATGCGATCGAGAGACGTATCGAGACCCGACTTCTTCAAGTAGTCGGTGACGACTTTCGACCCGGGAGCGAGGCTGGTCTTGACCCAGGGCTTCCTCGTCAGGCCCTTCTCCACCGCCTTCTTCGCGACCAGACCTGCGCCGATCATCACGCTCGGATTCGAGGTGTTCGTGCAGCTCGTGATCGCCGCGATCACGACGGAGCCATGTTCGAGCTGTACCGGCGTGGCAACCGCAGTTCCTTGCCCTGAGCGAGCTCCGGAGTTTTCTCCGGAGCGAGTCGAAGGGACGCCCTTCTTCAATTCTTCGAGCGCGCTCGCGAACGACGGCTTCGCCTTCGACAACGGCACGCGATCCTGCGGACGCCGCGGACCGGCGAGGCTCGGCTCCACCGTCCCGAGATCCAGCTCCATCGTCTCGGTGTACACGGCGTCGGGCGAATCGGAATCCCTGAACAGGCCTTGTGCCTTCGCGTACGCTTCAACCAGCGCAATCTGTTTCGCATCGCGGCCGGTGAGACGGAGATATTCGAGCGTCATGTCGTCGATCGGGAAGATCGCGACCGTCGATCCGTACTCGGGGCACATGTTGCCGAGCGTGACGCGATCGGCAATGGTCAGGTTGGCGAGGCCGGGCCCGAAGAACTCTACGAACTTGCCGACGACGCCCTTCTTGCGAATCGCTTCGGTGATCGTCAGCACGAGATCGGTGGCCGTCGCGCCTTCGGGCAGCTTGCCCTTCAGGCGATACCCGAGCACCGGCGGAATCAGCATCGAGCTGGGCTGCCCGAGCATGGCGGCCTCGGCTTCAATGCCGCCGACGCCCCATCCCACGACACCCAAGCCGTTCACCATCGTCGTGTGCGAATCGGTGCCGAACACGGTATCGGGATACGCCATCGTGCCGCCATCGGCGTCCTCGCGACAAACCACGCGCGCGAGGTATTCGATGTTGACCTGGTGGACGATGCCGGTTTCGGGCGGCACGACGCGGAAATTACGGAACGCGGTCTGCCCCCAGCGCAGGAACACATAGCGCTCGCGATTGCGGTAGTACTCGAGGTCGGCGTTCAGCGCCAGCGCGTTGGCGGTGCCGAAGTGATCGACCTGCACCGAGTGATCGATGACGAGCTCGACCGGCTGCAGCGGATTGACCTTCTGCGGATCGCCGCCGAGCGCGACGATGCCGTCGCGCATGGCGGCGAGATCGACCACGCACGGCACCCCGGTAAAATCCTGGAGCAGCACCCGCGCCGGCATGAACGAAATTTCGGTCTGGCCCATCGTCTTCGGATCCCACGACGCCAGCGCGCGGATGTCTGCCGACTTGACGAACGCGTTGTCTTCACGGCGCAGCAGATTTTCGAGCAGGATCTTGAGCGAATACGGCAGCGTGGCGACGGCCGGAAACTGTTTTTCCAGTGCGGGCAGGCTGTAGAAGCTGACGGTGTCACCGCCGACGGTCAATGCGGTGCGGGTCTTGAAACTATCAAGGCTGGGCATGGTCACAACCTTCCCAGTTTATCAAGGAACGCCCGGACGACCCGGTCCCGCTGGTGCGCGCGAGCGTTGTACTCGAGCACCCGGAGATTGGCGAGGCGCTGCGGCGGCTGGAAGGAGCGATTTCCGCCGATGACATGCGCCGCTTGAACGGCGCCGTCGACGGCGAGAAGCAGGACGCCTGCCTCGATCTCACCGGCGGCGACCGCGCGATAAATCAAGTTCAGGTCCATCGTCCGAGCATCGCCTGGTGGGCGATCGCAGTGCCGCCAAGATTGAAGCGCCGTTCGACGTTCAGCCCGGCGCGCTCGATCAGCTGCGCAGCCAGCTCACCGAGGACGATCTGCTCGGTGAAGTTCTTCGAGCCGACGATCACATCGCGGCGCTCCGCAACGCCTGACGCCCACATTGCTCCGCCGGCGGAACGATCTCTCGATCTTTCTGAAGGGAGCCTTCGTACTGCCTTCAGTAGGTCAACAAGGTGAAGTAGGGACCCCGCGGGTCATCCACGAGCGATAGCCGCCAGTACAAGCGATGACAACCGATGGAAAGGAGGAGCATCGTCACCGCCGTACGGATGCATGAAGTTCAACCGCGCGGCGTTGCATCACTCTGGCTCGCGGCTATCAAGGTTGCCTGAAGGAGCCACTGTACTGCTTCAAATTGTCGGTTCGTTGGAAGTAGGTGTCGCCAGGTGATGCGAGATCTGACGAGGCAATTGCCGGTGAAGCGCGGTTCACTTCACTGTCCCGAAGGAAACATAAGGTCGGTTACACGACGCCAAGGCAAAGCCTCCCATCTGCACAGCAAATCTCGTGATTCCGGGCAATCCTTCGCATATCGCAAACCCGAATTCGCCCAGCCCGGTGCAGCAACTTCTGTTCGCCCCCAAGACCTCTCCGGAATATCCCCTGAAGGTGACGGCGACGATCTCCCGCTTCTCTTCCTCTCAAGCCTTGCTTCACGAATTCCGTCGAGACGGATCGCAACCGCCCGACAAGGGACTGAGTAGAAGCAGTTTGCGAAAGAATGGCCCCGAAGAGGTCTAGCTGTCAAATGCGCGTCAGCCTGTCCAGACGGGGTTCCTACCTACACTCGCTGCACTCCTTAGGAGAGAACTTCAGGTTAGAATTTCATTGGGAGGAGCCCGGCAGGAGCTGGGGGCGCTAGGGACGTTTGGGTCCTCCGTGCCGGTCTACTTCTCTCTGGTTGCGGGTCGTGTGGAATCGGACAGTTCACATGGTTGACAGGCTTGTGTCTTGTGGTGTGGAAAGTCTTCTTCTCTCACACCGCGAACCCCAAGTGTCCGTTCGCGACTGATCATCGCGATAAGCCCCCAGTTCCGTTTTCGTCCAATCGTCGCGCATGAACTGCCCTTGGGGCCGGCACCTATCGTGAATCAGCCCTGAAGCGGATCCAGATCCCGACACCTACCGGTGGCTGGCGCGTACTCGGAGTCCCGACAATTATCGATCGCGTCGCGCAGACCGCTGCCGCGATGGACCGCAGGTCCGACAGGACTGGCGAAGACGATGGTTTCGTCGCCGGTCCACGACAGGGGTGCGCTAGGTCGAGGACGTGCTCGGGAAACGAGGGACGGCGTTGTGGCTGAACGAACGCGTCCGACCTTCCGGTGCGCGCTCGGGCATTCAAGTCAGGTGCCGGTGAGGTTAGACGCCGCGCGCCGTCACCGAGAGGTGGCTGGACGACGGCACCGAGGGCGCGTAACTGTTTGCCCGACGCTTCCGGCATATCAAAAGGCCAACGCGCCGCGGCACCGCCTTGCGCGTGACGCTCCTTGCAGCTCGTCGGCCGCGCACTGATGCTCCGGATCGTTTCGCCACTGCGTGGCCTCCTCAGCGTGTAATTCAAACGTCGCTTTCGCTCAGCGAATCGCCGAGGTCTGCGGCTGCTTGAGGATCGCGCGAACGTCCTTGAGCAGCACGAACAGGTGATAGGCGTCGGTGGGAGCCGCCGTGAACCCAAGCCGCTCGTAGAAGACGCGCGCGTCATCGTCCTTCGCGTGCACCGCGAGCGCACGAATACCCGCGATGTCGGCGGCTTGAAGGGTGCGCAGCATTGCGTCTTTGAGCAGCCCGGAGCCGAGGCCTTTACCCTGCCAACTCGCGGAAACCGCCAGACGCGCCAGGAGCATCAGCGGAATCGGATGCCGCGCGAGTCCCTTGGCGAGTCGCTGTGGAGCGTCATCGTACTCGACCTGCGCCACGACCAGCGTGTAGAAGCCGACGACTTCGTCGCCGATGAGCGCCGCGTACGTCTGCGAGGCTTCGGCCTGCTGATTCTGAAAAGCGTAGCGTGCCAGAAAGCGGTTGAGCGCTTCCTGGCCGCAATCAAAGAGATCGACGTGGTGGTCGCGACGCAGCTTCTCGATCCGCGGGCTGTCGCTCATTTGCGCCGGCGTTCAAACACGCTCGGCGTCCGCAGCAGCTTCTTCAAGCGAGGGTTCGGACGTGCCGGCGCGTCGAGCGCCGCCTGGAAGGCCGACCAGCGCTCAGCGTCGAGGCCGAAGCGTTGACGGTCGGGCAGCGTTTCCTCAGCGCGCGCCAAGGCGCTCTCGAGGACGAACTCGCTGACTGAACGCTTGGCGGCCGTGGCGGCGGACTGCAGTACGCGCTTCGCAGAGGGCGTCAGTCGCAGGTCGAGTTTCTCGGTGCGCGTAAGCATGGGCATGCTGGTTTCCTCGGTCCAAGAATAGCAGGCCTGCCAGACATTGTCATGACAGGACCGAGTCCCAAATCCCCAGCACAACCCTTGGAGCGCAAATTGCGGAGGCGAGCGGTGGTGGTTCCAACAGGCGTCCGACCGGAGTTTCGATCGCATCTGGATGATCTGATGAGCTGTGCATTGCGGTCCTCCATACAAACATGCCGATCGCCGAGAGGCCTGGCCGCGTCAGCGTCTCCATCGTATCGCCCGTGTCCGAAGCGCATAGACGGATTTCAGACAGTGGCAGCCATCGGTCGAACACACGCACGCGGCGACGAAACCGCACATCATTTCGTTGAAGCCTCGGCACATCCCAGCAGTGCAATGCCGCCGTTCACCGGGACTGCGACGATGCCACCGGGGCCGCGCAAGTCAACCGGGGAGCCAGTTCAGACGGATGAGCACACCGTACATGGGACGCCTTCGCGATAGCCAATTGGCTCACGTGAAGTGTCACCCGTGGACCTGACCGAACGCATGCTGGATCGAATCGGAAGGATCGATCCAAGTCTCAAGAGCTATGCCGCGGTCATGACTGACGAGGCGCGGGAGGCCGCTCGCGCAGCTGAGCGCGACATCGCAGCAGGCAAGTACCGCGGCCCGCTGCATGGCGTACCGATTGCGGTGAAGGACTTGTGCTTCACGAAAGGTACGCGCACGATGGGCGGCACCGCGGTGCGCAAAGACTATGGCGGCACGGGAGCGGCGTGCAACGCCGACGATGCAATGGGCCGCCGTGCTCGAGTCGATCGATGCGGTCGCCGGTCCCGCGGGCGGCGATCCGGCATGGCCCAGCACACACGCCCTCCAAGTCGAATCGCTCCCGGAGTTACCACAGGGCATGGTCCGCCGCGCAGCCGCGCAGCGCCGAGTTCACTCCGGCGGACAAGTTAGAAGCCAATGAAGGCGGCGAGCGAGACGGTCGGATACGTCCGCATCTTGTCCTCGAAGTCGATGCCGTTCCTGCGGAAGTTCACGCGCGCATCGCCGCGCAGCCCGAAGGCGCGCCCGGCGCCGTGGCCGCCGCGCAGGAAATAGCGCGCGCCGGCACCGGCATAGTAAACCTGCCCGCTCTCCCCCAGCGTCTGATCTTCGTGCAGCTGCCGGAGAAAGGCCGCGCCGCCGGTGACAAAGGGCGCTAACCGGTTACCCATGCGAATCGGCACCTGCCAGGTGGCGGCGCCGCCGATCAGGAATTGCTTGAGCTGTTCACCCGGCAATTCCTGGGCGGGCGCTTCCGGATCGGCCGAGATGGATACGCCGACACGCGGCCGCGTGTAGGCCAGGCTGAATTCGAGCGCCGTCGCCCGCGTCACGGCAAAGCCGATCCGCAGCTCCGGCGACGTTGCCGGCGTGATGCGCGACTTCGCATCGAACAGCGTGAATGGTGGCGCTGACGCGCCGGCCCCGTTGCCGAGGAGTGTCGCCGCTGCATCACCAATATCGTAGGCACCCGACCAGACGACGCCGCCGCCAAGCGTGAAGTGATGCGCGCGCAACGCCGGCGCCTCCTGCGCTCCGGCCGTCAACGGAATGATCAGCATCCCGGCGAGCGCCATCGCGCCTCGTAGAGCGATCATTTCGGCAGCACCCGGATTTCGATCGACGGCGATGACCCGCCCTTCGGCGCCACCACCATCCGCGGCGCATACGTGACACGGAAATTCGTGTCGATGGCTCCCGGAAAGAAACTGTCCGGCTCGGCGTCGTCAATCGGCTCGACTCGCAGGATGTACGGCCCCGGCTCGAGCTGCGCGATCACGAACTCGCCGGCATTGGTCAGCGTGAAGTTGCCGACGAGAATGCCGGTCTCGGGATTGAACGCGACCACGTGCGCGCCCATCACCCCTTGCCCGTTTTTCGTGACGCGGCCGACGATGCCGCCGGTATCGACCGTCGTCCCGTTCGGGTAGAGATCCGAGATGCCGGCAATGTCATCGGCCTGCAGCACGCGTTCGGAGATCGCACCGGCGGTCAGGGCGATCGGAAACATGATCGCGCCGCTGCCGATCACGCGCCGGCCGCCGCTGCCGGTGCGCTCGGTCTCGCCAATCGCGGAATGACCGAGGCCGAGGAGATGACCGAGCTCGTGCAGCACGACCGACTCGAGGTCGACGCGATCGGGCTGGCCGCCCGCTGCCACGGAGAACGCAAACCGGCTGTTGAAAAAAATGTCGGCCTCGGCGATTTCGCCGGTTCTCGTATCGATCAGGAAGCTGGTCGCGCCGAGGACGCGATCGAGATCCGGCCGGTCGACAAACCCGAATGTCGTCCGGCCATCGATGGCGTCGGGAGTCGCCGCGGTCATCCCCTGGAAAGCGAAACGCACGTCGGCCGATTCGACGCGTGACCACGTCGCCGTCGCTCGTTGGACCGCTCCGAGCAGATCGTTGGCCGTCAGGCCGCTGCCGGATCGTTCCGAAATGAAGTATCCGATCGGCCGCTGGTGCCACGTCGCGTCGACGACGCTGCCGTTCACCATTGCACCGAGCTTGAGATACGCCATCGGTGACGTCGATCCGGCTGTGATCAAAGCGGCCAGCGTGATCGCAACGACTCGCGTCATCGGGAGGCGACGGCCCGAACCGTCCCTTCGAACGCCGCGAGCGAGACCGGCTTGCGCTTCACGTCACCGCGGACGATTCGCCCGGTCTCGACAATCGGCGGCACCACCTGCATCTCGCCGCTCGCCGCATCGCGCCGCACGCGATAAATGCCCTGCGTGAGCCCGGTGGTCACCGGCATCCTCGCGCCTTGTGCCGTCACAAAGAACACCGCGAGATCTCCAGGCACGAGCGTTGGCGCGCCCGGAATCACGTTCAGGTAGGTGCCCACTTGTCCGCCGGGGATGGCGAACACGATCGACTCGCGAGAACTGCCTTTCATGCCGCGCAGGATTTCAACGGTCACGACGCTTTCGATGAAGCGGCGATCGGTGGTCCACTGCGCGCGCACGCCGGACACGCGTCCATACACGACCGACTGCGATTCGTTGACGAGCTGCTCGAAGCTGAGCGGCACGACAACGGTCGCGAAGAGAGAGCTGGCCGACCACAAACTGATCAGCAGAATCGCGAGAAACCGGCGCATAGAAAGATCCTACCCGCTGCCGGTTCCAAAAGGTTCCAGAAGTTCCACCGGTTCCATCGGAAGAACCCGCCGCTGGAACAGCTGGAATTTATGGAACCCTTGGAACCATCTCTAAAATAGCTTCCGCGGCGCGATCGCTGGCGCCCGGTCCGCCGAGCTGGCGCCGCACACTCTCGAGCGCCGCGATCATTTGATTGCGATACGGGTGATCGGTGAGGATGCGCACGGCTTCGGCCGTCACCGCTTCGGGCGTGCAGTGGTCCTGGATCAACTCGACGACAATGCGGCGGCCCGCGATCAGGTTGACCATCGCGTACATGTCCACCCTGGCGAGGCCCTTCCCAAGCCGATATGTCATCGGCGACAGCTTGTAGATCACCACCATCGGCTTGCCGTGCAGCGCGGTCTGCACGGTCGCAGTACCCGAAGCGGTGACCACCGCATCGCACGCATTCAACACATCGTCCGTCTGCACGTCGGCGATCCGAAGCGTCACGCCGCTCAAGCCAAACGGCTCGAACAGACCGTCATTCAGATTCGGCGCGCGGGCGACGACAAACTGCACGCCGGGCACTTGCGCCGCAATCGCCGGGATGGCGTGCGCGATCACCGGCGCGAGCCGCTCCAGCTCGTTCTTGCGGCTGCCGGGGAGCAGCGAGAGCACCGGCTGCGACGGATCGAGGTTGAGTTGTTTCAGGAACGCCTCGCGCGTCATCCGCGGCTTCGCGAGATCGATCAGCGGATGGCCGACGAACCGCACGTCGATGCCGGCGCCCTTGTAGAGCGCTTCTTCGAACGGAAAGATCGGCAGCACGCGATCGACGCTGCGCCGCATCAGCCTGATACGGCCGGGACGCCACGCCCAGAGCTGCGGGCTGATGTAATAGATGACCGGAATGCCCTGCTTCTTGATCAGCCGCATCAGCCGGAAATTGAAATCGGGATAGTCGATGACGACGAGCGCGTCGGGCTTGTGCTCGCGCGCCGCCCTGGTCAGCTTGCGCAGCGTCGCGATCGATCGCGGCACCACGCTGAGCGCCTCAGCCAGTCCGGTGACGCTCATGCCGTGGAAGTCGGCGATCAGGCGGCCGCCGGCGGCGGCAAAGCGCTCGCCGCCGAGGCCGAACACATCGACGTCGGGCTCGCGGCGGCGCAGCGCCTCGATCAGCGCGGCCGCATACAGATCACCCGACGCCTCGCCGCAGGAAAACAGAAGTCGGGTCAGGGCCTCGGTGCTCCCGGACGCCTCATCAGGTCTGGTGAGAGCAGGTCGACGTTCGCGATCGGAATCCGCTCGATGTTGCCGAAGCCGACGCCCTTGAGATCGTTCACGAACCGATCGGCATCTCCCACCAGGACAACCGACAACTGCGACGGGCGGATGAACCATCGCGCGACGCGCTGGATTTCATCGGGCGTGACCTTCAGGATGCGCTCGCGGTAGCGCGGCAGTTCGTCCACCGGCAGCTCGTAGAACAACTGATTGAGCACCTGCGTGGCAATCGCATCGGGCACTTCAATGGTCAGCGGGAAGTGGCCGACCATGTAGTCCTGCGCGCCTTCGAGCTCGCCGTCGCTGACGCGCTCGCGCTGCAGCCGCGTGAATTCGTCCACGACGACGCGCAGCGCTTCGGCGGTGGTCGCGGTCTGCGTGTCGGTTTCCGCGATCACGGCGCCGGCCAATTTGTAGGTGTTCAGATCGGCGGAGGCGCCGTAGGTCAGCTGCTTCTGAGAGCGCAGCACCTGCTGTAGCCGGTTCGCGCCTTCGCCGCCGAGAATCTTCACCGTCTGATCGACGGCTTCGTAGTCGTTGTGCTTGCGCGGGATCGCGATGTGGCCGACGCGAATCTCCGTCTGCACCGCGTCCTTCTTGTCGATCACGACGATGCGGCGGGTCGCATCCGGCGGTTCGGTGACGTTCAGCGCCGGCACTTCACCGGCCTGCCATGCGCCGAAATGTTTCTCGAGACCCGCCATCGCTTCTGCGGCGCTGATATCGCCGACCACGGCGATCAAGGCGTTGTTCGGCACGAAGTACTTCTTGTGGAAGTCGACGAAGTCGGCGCGCGTCAGTCCGGTCAGCGATTCCGGCGTGCCCGCACCGGGCATGCCGTACGGATGGAAGCCGTAAATCAGGCGCTCGATGACGCGATCGGCGACCGACTCCGGATCATCCGCGGCGACTTTCAGCGCGGATAGCGCCTGCGCCCGCTGGCGCTCGACTTCTTCCGGAGCGAACGCCGGGCGCTGCACCACGTCGGCGACGAGATCCAGCGCAACGTCGTAGCTGTCTTTCATCACGATCGCGTTGACGGACGTCAGGTCCGTGCCGGCGCCCGTACCGAGCACGCCGCCAATGAAGTCGATGGTGTCGGCAATCTGCTCGGCGGTGCGTTTGCCGGCGCCTTGATCGAGCAGCGTCGCCGTCAGCATGGCGAGGCCGTGTTTGCCCTTGGGATCGTACGCGGCGCCGGCGCGGATGATCATTCGCACGCTGACGACAGGCTGCTCGTTCTGGCTGACCAGCACGACCTGCATGCCGTTCGCGAGCTTGCGGATCTCGTACGGGGGGAACGTCACCGGACGGGCCGGCAGCGGCCGCGGCGGATTGTCGCGCGGCCATTCGACTCGATTTTGCGCGCGTTCCGCGCGCAAAATCTCGCTCATGGCTTTGCCACTGACGCGCTCCCTGAGACGCTCGGTGATGGTTGGGCCGGCGGCGACCAGGCCGGTGAGACCGCCGAACAGGACGATGGCGAGAACAGTCTTGGTCGTCACTTCGCCTCTTCCTTCATGAGTCCGCCGCGCGGCATGATGCGCATCACCATCCGGCCTTCCGGCACGAAATACTTTTGCGCGACACGCTTGACATCCTCGAGCGACACCTTCAGGAAGGTGTCGAACTCGCCGTCGGCGGACGCCATGTCTTTTTGAATCACCTCGGCGTGACCGAGCTGCGACGCTTTCTCTTTGATCGACAGCCGGCTGACGACGTAGTCGCGCGCGAACTGGTTCTTGGCGCGCTGCAGCTCGCGCTCGGTGATGCCGGTGGTCTTCAGCTTGTCGAATTCCGCGATCAGCGCCTGCTCGACTTCATCCGGCGATTTGCCCGGATTGACGAGCGCAACGGCGGAGAAAATGCCCGGCTGCTCGAGGAAGCTGCTGCTGCCAAACGCCGTCAGCGCCAGCCCCGTTTCGTAAACCAGCTTGCGATAGATGCGCGACGTCTGGCCGTCGGACAACGTCTTCGACATCACGAACATCGGATACGAATCCGGGTGGCCGTTGTACGGCACGTGATACGTGACGATGATGGCCGGCAGCGGCCATGGCTGCTCGAGATTGACGCGCTTCTCTTTCGTATGTTGCGGCTCGACCGGAATGTCGCGGGGCACCGGCTTGGCCGCTTTCGGCACGCGCGCGAAGTACTGATTCAACAGGTTCGTGACGGTGCTCGTATCGAAGTCGCCGACGATCATCATCGTGGCGTTCTCCGGCACGTAAAACGTCTTGTAGAAGTCCCGCACGTCGTCGATGGTCGCGGCGTTGAGGTCGGCCATGCTGCCGATCACCGGGTTCTTGTACGGGTGCACGTCGAAGGCGTTCGACGTGATCAGCTCGTTGAGCAGTCCATACGGCGGGTTCTCGATGCGCATGCGCCGTTCTTCCTTGACCACTTCACGCTCGGTCACGAACGTCTTCTCGTCGATGCGCAGCGACGCCATGCGATCCGCCTCCATCCACATCACCAGCGGCAGGTACTGCGCCGGAATGGTCTGCCAGAACACCGTCGTGTCTTCGTTGGTGTAGGCATTGGCTTGTCCGCCGACCGACGCGATGATCGACGTGTGCTGCTCGGGCTCGACGTTGCGCGAGCCCTTGAACATCATGTGCTCGAAGAAGTGCGCGAAGCCGGTGCGGCCCGGCTTCTCGTTCTTCGAGCCGACGTGATACCAGAGCTCGACGTGAACGATCGGCGTGGACTTGTCTTCCGAAAGGATCACCACCATGCCGTTCGGCAACACCAGCCGTTGATACTGCAGCTTCGGCGGCCGCACCGCCGCCTGCAGCGGCACGTAATAAATCGTGACCGCCGCGGCCAGCAATGCGAAAAGAAGGAGCGAGACTTTTTTCATCAGCTTTGTTCTTTTGTTCTTCGTTTTTTGTTCTTGGTTATTTCTCTTCGAGCTTCCTGAGCCGCTCCTCGAGCGCGCGCAACTGCTTGCGCATGTCGGGCAGCTTGCGGAACACCGCCGAGGATCGCCGCCATTCGCTGTTGGCAATCGCCGGATACCCGGAGATGAACGCGCCGGCGTCGACCGAATTGGTGATGCCCGTCTGGCCGGCCGCCTTGACGCCGTCACCGATCGTCAGGTGGCCGCCGACGCCCACCTGTCCGCCAAACACCACGTTATCGCCGACCACGGTGCTGCCGGCGATGCCGACCTGCGCCGCCAGCAGCACGTTCTTGCCGAGCACCACGCCGTGCGCGATCTGCACCAGGTTGTCGATCTTCGTGCCGGCCTTGATGCGCGTCTCACCCACCGCGGGACGATCGATCGTCGTATTCGCGCCGATCTCCACGTCGTCTTCAATCACCACCGGCGCTCTCTGCGGAATCTTCTCGTGCGAGCCGTCGGCGCGCTGCGCGAACCCGTAGCCGTCGCTGCCGACCACTGCGCCGTTCTGGACGATCACCCGCGCGCCGATCGTGCAGCGTTCGCGGATTGAGACGTGCGCATGCAGGATGCAGTCGGCGCCGATCGCCGTGCCGTCGCCGATCACAACGTGGGGATGAACGATGGTACGAGCACCGATCGTCGCGCCCGATCCGATCACGGCAAACGCGCTCACCGTGGCCGTGGGATCGATCCGCGCATCGGGCGCAATCGACGCCAGCGAATGAACGCCGGCCGCGGGCGGCTTGTCGGGCGACAGCACCTGCGCGGCGCGGGCGAATGTCAGATAGGGAGACTGGCTGCGGATCACGGCGCACGGCACAGCGTCTCTTAATGATCCGGCTTCGCCGTTCATGATCACCGCGCTGGCCCTCGTCGACGCCAGCTTCGACGCGTACTTCGGATTGGCGAGGAACGTGAGATCGCCGGGCCCCGCCTCCTCGATCTTCGCCACGCGGCGAATCTCGATGGCGGCATCGCCTTCGACAGGGCATTCCAAGCGACGAGCCAGCTCGCCGAGCGTCACAATTTCGAGAATATCACTGCTGGGTCTGGACCGGCGCCGCCATACGTTCCACGAATAGCGCCATCTTGGGCATGTGCAAGCGGCGCGCGCACTCTTTGATCAGGCGATGGCGCATGTCATCGTCGAGCGAAAAGGCGTGACGCAAATCGGTGAGCGCGGGATCCGGCGCCACCGTCCAGCTGACGCGATACAGCGCGTTGACCGCCCCGCGCCACGCCAGGAAATGGCCCACCACCGTGAAGGTGAAGAGATAGCCCAGGATGTTGGGACCGGGCACCACCGCGACGGCCGCAGACAGGATCAACAGCAGCGTATGCGGAATCAGACGATTGCGATGAAAGTCGAGGTCACGCTTGATGTTCTCGCGCATCAGCTGTTCCGCATCGCGGGCCAGCAGATCGGCGGAGACGTGCAGGGTCGCGGACTGCGCCGTGCGCAAATGCCATAACAAGCGTTGCTCGGCGATACGCTCAGCGATCCAGCGGAGCGTGCGCTTGTGCAGGCGGCCGAAGACCGTCCTGGGTTCTTCGATGGCCTTCTGATGCCGCGATTCTTCGGCCTCTTTCAGCTGCTCGTTGAACCTCGCGCGCATCCGCGCGAAGAAGCCGCGGGCGTCAACCGGCTCTTCTGTTTCATCCGGCTCCGCGGCCTCGTAATAGCACTCGTAACGATCCGGACCGACGGGGACCAGGTAAACATCCATCATCAGTTAGGACGTCGAATTCTTTGCGGAGTTCGCGGCAGCTCGACCGGAACCGCGGGACGGCCGGCGCTTTCCCAGGCTCCCGTGATCATCGCCGCGACCGATGCGATCGATTCGTTGAGCCGTTTTTCGAGCACCGGCAACGTGCCGGCCCCGAACGCTTCGAAGTAGGCATCGTCATAGAACTCGCGTCCAGCGGAGGCCTTGCGGTCGGACGCGAGGACGTTCGGCGCGGCACGATTGCTGACGAGCAGCGTCTCGAAGATAAAGTCGCGAGGATTGGTCACGGGCTTGATCGGCACCGGCGCGATCTTCAGCTTGCTGCGGTTGCGCTCGAACAGCTCCGCCTCCCACCGCGAATGCAGCCCGGTTTGATCGGTCAACTGGCCGTTGTAGTTCACCACCGCGTGAAGCGGCACGTGGGCATCGGACACGTAATGCGTGAGCACCGCGGCGTACAACACGATGTTGTCGCGTGCGTATCCGGGCATTTGCTTCTGCTTGAGCGATTCAAACTCGCGTTGCAGCCGCCCGTAGAATTCCTGCGCGCGCCACGGCAGCAGCCCTTGCGTCTCGATCACGTCCTTGCCGAATTTCTGCACCGCCTGGTCGTAATCGCGCGGCAGGGCCTCGAACGGATACGGGCCGAATGCCTTGTAGTCGATATCAAGAAAATGATTAGGCGGCTCGGCGTCCCAGCCGACATTGCGCCAGAGATCCGGATCGATCGCGCGCTCGACAATGAAGGCGCGGCGGTTCTCGAACAGCGGCTTCAGCTCGGCCGGCAGCAGCGCGATCATCCGATCGGCGATGAATTTGTGCGCTTCGAAGCCCCACGCGGACGCGGACAGCGGCAGGGCCAGCAGCGACGCCAGGATCGCGATGAGGATCCGCATGGTGATCAGATTACTGCAGCTTGACCGAGGACCAGCCATAAGTTCCGGCGTTGGCGTATCGATAATCGTTAATCCAGATGCCTTCCGGCGGAATGGACGGATTGACCTGAACAAAGGGAAACCTCGACCACCGGAGATACGCCTGCGCCAACGGCGTCCGGATCGCCGCCTGCACGTCGGGATCGTCCAGCCCCTTCTCGATGCCGAACCCGGCCGGGCGGAAGTGCGGCAGCGGATCGAACCAGAGATTGCCTTTCTCGTAGCGATCGCCCATGTCGATCACCACTTCGCGCTTGAACGGATTGACGACGACCGGCGTCACCATGAATCGCAGACCGGCACGGCCGGCACGCTCGAGCCCGCCGGCGACTTCACGCCGGGCAACCAGATTCGAGCCGATCATCGCGAGCACATAGATCGCCGCGAGCGACACGCCAATCCGCGCCACGCGTTGGCGGTTCCTGCCGAACCACCACGCGGCGCCCAACAGCAGATAGAGCCAGGGATCGACGATGTAGAGCGCATCGCCGTAGAACCATTGCCCGGAAAACGGCATCAGCAAACGCACGCCGTAGCTGTTGCACCAGTCCATGAAGACGTGCAGCAACACGCCGACGACGGAGAACAACAGGATCTGCGATGGGACGACGCGATCGTCAGGGGAGGATCTCTTGCGATAGCGATCGTAGAGGAGCATCGCGCCGGTCAGCGCGATTGGCAGCGTCGCCTGCGCCAGCACGCCGTGCGTCCAGCCGCGGCGGAACGACATCGCCAGCGTGTTGGTGAGGAACACGCCGACGTCGATGTCCGGAAGGTTGTTGGCGATGACCAGCGTGCTGGTGGCCAGCGCGGTCCGCCGGTGGACGACGCGGCCGAGCGCCATCCCCACCAGCGAATGACACAGGTTATCCATTCCGGGCGGTTCCCGGCTCCCGGCTCCCGGCTCCCGGCTTTTTCCGCTCGAGATACGCCTGCTTCGCCTCGTCGCGAAGATCCTTCCTCAACACCTTGCCGACGTTGGATTTCGGCAGGTCGTTCTTGAACACCACGATGCGCGGCACCTTGTAGCCGGTCAGCGATTTCTTGCAGTGCTGTCGAATGTCCTCTTCGGTCACTGCCGGATCTTTCCTGGTCACGAACGCCACGACGATCTCGCCGCACTCGTCGTCCGGGACGCCGACCACGGCGGTATCAGCGACGCCGGGATGCGCGGCGACGACGGCCTCGACTTCGTTCGGATACACGTTGAAGCCGCTTACGAGAATCATGTCCTTCTTGCGATCGACGATCTGGATGTAGCCGTCCTCATCCATCTTGGCGATGTCGCCGGTCGCCAGCCAGCCGTCGCGCAGCACCTTCGCGCTCTCATCAGGCCGCTGCCAGTAGCCCTGCATCACCTGCGGGCCCTTCACCCACAGCTCGCCGACTTCGCCGTGCGGCACGTCGCGGCCGTCACCATCGACGAAGCGGACGTCGGTGCCCGGCACCGGGACGCCAATTGCTTCACGCTTCGGCCGCTGGAACGGATTGAGCGTTGCGACCGGAGACGTTTCGGTCAGGCCGTAACCCTGGTAGATCGGCGTCCTGGTCATCGCTTCCCAGCGCTCGCCGATCACGGGCACGAGCGCCATGCCGCCGGCGACGGACCCTCGCAACGTCCATCCGCCACTGCTGCTGCGCCCGGTAAACCACGGCTCGTGCATCAGCCCTGCGAAGAGCGTGTTGACGCCGGTGAACCAGGTGATCGGTTCGGTCAACATCACCGTCTTCAAATTCGAGAGCGGCCGCGGGCTCGGCACGAGCAGGTTTCTTCCACCGGCAAGGTAGAAGATCATCAGGTTCGCGGTGAAGGCGAAGATGTGGTACAGCGGCAGCGCCGTGAGCATCACTTCCTCGCCGAAACGCAGGAACGGCTTCCACATCGCCAGACCCTGCAGCGTATTCGCGACGAGATTGCCGTGCGTGAGCGTCGCGCCCTTCGCCACACCAGTCGTGCCGCCCGTGTATTGCAGCGCGGCAACGCTGCTGTGATTCAACGATTGCGCGTAGATCTTCGGATCGGCGCCGGCGCTGATCTTCTGCGCGCCCTGCGCCAGCGCCTGCCGCATGGTGATGTGTGAGAAGGTGATCGGCGGGACCATCTTCTTGACATATTTCTGCACGGCGCTGATCAGGATTCTCTGCAGCGGCGGTAACAAATCCGAAATGCCGGCCACCACAACCGTGCGAATCGACGTCTTCGGCAGCACTTCGGCGACCTTGGTCGCGAACAGATCGATCGCGATCAATCCGACCGCGCCACTGTCGGTGAACTGGTGCACCATCTCCGCCGTCGTGTAGAGCGGATTGGTGTTCGCCATCACCAGACCGGCTTTCAACGTGCCGAACACCGCAATCGGATAGGCGAGACAGTTGGGCATCTGGATCGCGACGCGATCGCCCGCCTTGAATCCCGCCACCTCCCGCAAGTAGACGGCGAATTGATCCGATAACCGATCGACGTCCTCGAAGGTGATGCCGCCCTGGGATCCGTTTGGCAGCGCCAGCGTGAACGCCGGCTGCTTGGCGTACTTGGCCGACGCGTCGCGAATTGCCGCCGGCATGTGCGGATACGTCAGGGGGCCGAGCTCGGCTTCGGTGCCTGGCGGATAAAACTTCGTCCACGGACGACTCATGGGGCGCAATTCTTGCACAGGATCACGCTGGACACGTTTACCTATATGAAGCGAAGGCTGCTCATTGCCGCGCTATTTACGCTGATTGGCTCGGGAATCGCCTGCAGCAAGTCCGACAGCCCGACCACGCCCACGCCGACCGATCCGGCGAACGGTGCCATTTTTTACACAGCCATTGGCGCGAGCGACGGCATTGGCTTTGGCAGTTCTTCACCCTGCATCCCCTTCACCGACTGTCCAGATGGCGCGGGTTACGTCCAGATCCTGCGGCGCCGGTTGAGTGAAGGGGGACGCACAGTCGAGCATCGCAATCTCAGCATCCCCGGCGCGGTGTTGAGCAGGGCGATTGAAGACCTCGCGCGAGAGATCGGCCAGCCGATCAGCGAACTGGCTGGAAACTTCGTCGAGCGCCAGGCGCCGTTCGTGCCGACGAATACGACGCACGTCACGATCTTCGCCGGCGGCAACGACGCCAACGTGATCGGCCGCGCCGCGCTGGCCGGCCGCGGCGGCAGCGATCCGAGCGCCTACATCGACGCGCAGGTGCGGCAGTGGGGCACCGACCTCGAAGATCTGGTCGCGCGCATCCGCAGCCGCGCGCCCAGCGCGCGCATTGTCGCGCTGAACATGATCAACCTGGCCGGCGCGCCGTATGTCTCGTCGCGGCCGCAATCCGAAAAGAGCATCATGCAGCGCATTGCCGTCGGCATTTCCGATCGCGTCAATGCGCTCACGAGCCGGAACGTGCTCGTCGTCGACCTGATGTGCGACGCGCGGCTGTATCAACCGTCGAACTATGCTTCGGACGGCTTCCACCCCGGCGACGGCGGCTATGCCGTGTTCGCCGAAGACACGCTGCCGGCGCTGCGAGACGGCGCCAACAATCAACCGAATACCGGATGCGCACAGCGCCGGCTCTTCCCCTGATCCCCGATCCCTGATCCCCGATCCCTAGGGATTGATCCTGAGCGACTTGACCCGCGTGTTGTTGGTCTCGAGCAACTCGACCACCACGCTGCCGTTGTCCGACTTCGCAATGAGGTAGTAATAGCCGGTCGCTTGCGACACCGGGAACGTGACGCTCACTGATCCCGCTTCTTCCGACACGCCTCCAAGCACGCCGACCGTGCGGCTCGACAGCAGCACATCCGACGTATCCCACGTGCCATTGACCGACAGGTAGTAACTCGTCGTCGTGGTCACGACCGTCGACCCGCCGCCGAGGTTTCGCGTCGTGTCGGTGATCGTGAACGCGACTCCGCGAACCACGGTCGCCGGCGCGGTCAGCGCCGACACCGTCAGATCGGGACCGATCTTCATGACGGTGCTGGTCCGGTTGTTGTTCGTTTCCAGCAGCTCAACGACGGCGCTGCCGTGATCGGCCTTTGCGATCACGTAGTAGCTGCCAACCGCCGTCGCCGCGGGAATCGTCAGCGGCGTGCTGACATTGCTGTCCTGTCCGCCATTCAGATCCGGAACCCCGCGTGTGCCGAGCAACACGTCGCCGGCATCGAGCGCGGTGTTCGCAGACAGGTAGAACGACGTCTGCGTCGCTGCCGCGGTGCCGCCGCCCTGGTTGCCGGTCGTGTCGAGGACGTTGACAAGGCCGCCGGCCGCCGCGAGGGCGGGGACCTCGAGATATGCCACCACGAGATCAGGGCCTACGTCGATCTTCACCTTCTTCAGGTTGTTGGTCTCGCTCGTTTCCGCAATCTCTTGCGCATCGTCGGCGTTCGCGATCAGCCAGTACGAACCGGTGACGGCCGCCGGGATCGTCAACGTCACCGTCGCCGCGCTCACCGTGCCCGCGTCGAGATACGGCGTCGCGCGCGATCCGAGCAGCATGTCTGACGGATCGAGCGTCTGGTTCGATGAGAAGTAATACCGCGTCACCGCGGCATCCGCGTCGGCCGCGCCAAGATTCGCCGTCGTCTCGTTGACCACGATCGACTGGCCGGCGCCGGCGTTCGCGGGCGCCGTCAACACGGTCACGGACAAGTCCGCGCCAATCTTCACTGCCGCGCTGATCTTGACGTTGTTGGTCTCGAGATACTCGGTGACCCAGCCATCGTGATCCGCCTGCGCCAGCACGTAATACGTGCCGACCGGCGTTGACGCCGGAATCGCGAGAGATGTCGACGCCACATCCATGGCGCCGCCATTCAAGTTCGCGATGGTGCGCGAACCCAGCAGCAGATCCGCTCCATCAAGCGTCGTGTTGAAGGACAAGTAGAACGCGGTCACCGTCGAGCCGACGGCGGTCGCGCCCTGGTTCTTCGTCGTGTCGGTGACCACGATCGGCTCACCCGCCGCCGCTGTCGACGGCGCGGTCAACGCCGTCACGAGCAGGTCGGGGCCGATGTTGATCCGCGCCGACGACGGCTTGTGGTTGTTGGTGTCGTTGGTTTCGACGATGGCCGCATTCCAGTCAGCCTTGCCGATCACGTAGTAGCTGCCGGGGGCGACCGATGCAGGAATCGCGAGCGAGGTCGCGAGCGGGGCCTGGCCGCCGGGAGTGAGCACGCCGATCGGCTGCTCGCCGAGAAACACATCATCCGGGCTGATCGCGGAGTTGAGCGACAGGTAGAAACCGGTCAGCGAATTGAGCGCCATGCCCGCGCCCTGATTGCGCGTCGTCGAATTGGCGACGATCGCTGTGCCAGGTGTCCCCAGCGCCGGCACGGTGAGCGCGGAGATCGTGAGATCCGGCGCGGGATCATCACTGGTGATGGTGACCGTGGCGACCGACGGCGAGCCGGCAGTGTATGCCGCCGTCGCATCGATGTTCACGACGACCGTTTCCGGCAGCTCGTGGTACGGATCGTCGAGCGGCGTCACCACGACCGTGGCGTCCACAGCGCCCTCAGGGATCGTGACGAAGCCGGACAACGGTACGAAGTCGACGCCGGACGCGGCCGTGCCCGAGACGGTGTACGCCACCGTGAGCGCCGCGGTGGTATCGCCGCTGCGGGTGAACCGCAGCGTGCCGGTGGAAAGGCCCGCTTCGGATGCCGAGTCGTCATCCGCCGTGACGCGTACGACCGGCAACGCCGCCGGTGTGGGCGCGTCGATGACCAGCGCGTAGGTCTGCGGGCCCTGCGGAATGTTGTAACCGCGAACGTTGACCGTCCACGTGCCGGCCGCCGCCGAAAAGATGTAGGCGTTCTCGACGTTGTTGAGACGATCGGCGGATCCGCCGGCTGCCGACCATCCACCCGTAAAGACGTTGCCTCTGTAGATCGTTCCATCGGGAGCCACGACCTCGAGATCGAGGTCGTTGACCAGGCTCGTCTGAGCGGACGTCGACGCCGCAAAGTCCGTCCACGCCAGCGTGATCTTCAGCGGCGATCCGGACGCCGTCACTTCGACGTCGTATGACGCAAACAGGCCCGTCGACAGCTGCGCCGATTCGTCGAAGAACAGGTCGCTGCCGTCAGTCGCGTTCACGAGATCGACACGGCCCCAGCCTTCATGCGCGTTCGGGATCGGGAAGAAGTTGTCGGGCACGCCGTCGTTGTTCTCATCGAGCAGATCGACGGCCGAATTGATCAATGCCGCCTTGACGAGCGCTGCGCTCGCCTCGTGGCCGCGGCTCTTCAAATAGAAGTCGCGAACCACCGCGGCGCCGCCGGCCACGAGCGGCGCGGCCATCGAGGTGCCGCCCATGTATTTGTAGGTGGAGCTGGCCGGGAATCCCCACCCGTCGTATTGGAAGGTTCCGTTGACGGGATTCGGCGAGCCGTCGTAGCCCTGCTGGAATGGATCCGCGTAGCCGGACAGGTTCCACGTGCCGGGCGCCACGACGTCAGGCTTGATGCGGCCGTCGATCGTCGGACCGCGGCTGCTGAACGCGGCCATCTGTTCCGCGTTGCCGGCGCTCGGATCGTCCCGGATCGGATTGGCCGTGTACCGATCCGGCCACGCCGCGCCCCAGGTGAAGATGTTGTTCTGCCCACCCTGCGCGGCGCACGTGGTGTAGCCGAGCGACGCATCGCAGTCGTAATGCGACTGGCGATCGTTCTCGCTGGCGCCCACCGTGATCACGTTCTTCGCGGTGCCGGGCGCGTTGATCGACGTGCCGTCGATGACGCCGTCGGCATCGGCATCACTGCCGGAGTTGCCCGCCGAGAACACGACCGTGAGATCGCGGTGCGACCACACGAACGCGTCGGTGTTGGCGCTGTCGGCCGTATACGCGCCGGCCACTTCGGCGCCCCATGAATCCGAGTGGACGCGGGCGCTTTGCTGATACGCCTCGCCGTAAAGATCGCCGACGTTGTCGGGAATGCCGACGAGATAGTAGCCATCGGTCACTCCGAAGAAGAGGCTGCACAAGAGCGACGGGACCGCGTAGTTTTCGATCGCCTGGAAGACGAGGTTCGCCGCCGGCGCCGTGCCGCGTCCCTGGCCCGCGCCGTTGCCGGCGCCGAGCGCGGCCGTCGTCACGTGCGTGCCGTGACCGCTGTCCACATCACGGGGGCCGTCGTTGGCAATCGTCTCGTAGCAGAAATCCGGCGTGCCGGGCCAATTGAAGATCGACGAGATTCGCGCCGGCGCGATGTCGGGATGCGCGCCCTCGAACGTGCCGGTGCCAAGGCCCGTGTCGGCAATCGCGATGGTCTGCGACGAGCCGTCGTAGCCGTTGGCGTTGGCCGCGTTGCTGCCCATGATCGCGCCGCCGCCGAATTCGTTGTGCTTGATGCGCGGCGCGAAGTTTTCAATCGAGGCGACGCCGTCGATGCCGGTCAGCAGCTCGAGCATCGCCGAGTCGGCAACGATCATCAGCTGCGATCCGCGGCGTTGCACCTGCACGCCTGCGCCGCGCAACGCCGCTTCCACGTTGGCCGGCATCGCGCCACGATCGATACGCACGACATACGGCAGCGAGCCGTTGCGCCGCAGGCGCGGAGCAAGTTTGCGATCGGCGCGAAGCGCCTCGACGGCGGTCACAAACGCGAGGCGGCGCACACGCGCCGCCTCATCGGGACTCATCCGCGCGCGGAACGCGAACTGGGGCACGTAATCTTCGAGCTCGGCGCCGGCCGCGGTGAGCTGCGCCTTCCATCTGTCGAGCACGGGCCCGCGCAACTGCACCAGATACTCGCGTGACGACGACTGCTTGCCCTCAACGACGACAAGGCACGCAATCGCCACGACGCAGACGAAGAACCCGCCGGCCAGAGCTCGACGCATAAGGGAGACCTCAGAGCTCTTCAACCGCTATGCCACGGCCGGGCACACGCCGCGGAATGCAGTGAACAGACTCCAACGCGCAGAAGCCCGGCTTATGCGTTCTCAGCTTGGAACAGGGCTAACGGAGTTGTACGGAGTCATTTGGGGCATTCGCCATAGCCGTACCCGGCAAAAATTGCAGTTTTTGCAGATTTTGATCGTCAGTTTACATTTTTTGACCTCAATACGCCGTTTCGATAGGTCAAATCTTGCAAAGTGATAGTCGATCAAGCATACTAGTGCATTCTTCGCCGTCAAAGACGGCGTTCATATACAGAGGAGTCAGACCAATGGGATCCGCAGCACTCGGCGAAGCGATTAAAGGCATCCGCAGTTGGGCCATGAACGAAGGGCGCGTCATCCAGACGCCCGCGAACGTCAAGGACACCTTTGGCGCGCGCGTCTTCAACGACAAGGTCCAGCAGGCGCGCCTG
This sequence comes from Cyanobacteriota bacterium, assembly GCA_019752015.1. Taxonomy (GTDB): domain Bacteria; phylum Acidobacteriota; class Vicinamibacteria; order Vicinamibacterales; family UBA2999; genus 12-FULL-67-14b. The sequence continues at coordinate 85,934 of JAIEMQ010000042.1, forward strand.
CCGAAGCCGGTCTACACCTCGCTGCGCAACACCATGACGCAGGGCAAGGCCCTCGACATTTCAACCGCTGACGCCGTGGCGTCCGCACTGAAGGATTGGGCCGTCGAGAACGGCGCCTCGCACTTCACGCACTGGTTCCAGCCGCTGACCGGCATCACGGCGGAAAAGCATGACGCGTTCTACGGACCGACCGCCGACGGCCGCGCGCTCGCGGAGTTCAGCGGCAAGGAGCTGGTGCGCGGCGAGCCCGATGCGTCGAGTTTCCCGTCCGGCGGCATGCGCAGCACCTTCGAGGCCCGCGGCTACACGGCGTGGGATCCGACCAGCCCGCCGTGGCTGCTCGTCAACAACAACAGCGTCACGCTCGTCATCCCCACCGCCTTCGTCAGCTGGACCGGCGTGGCGCTCGACAAGAAGACGCCGCTCCTTCGATCGATGGAAGCGTTGTCGGCGCAGGCCGTTCGCGTGTTGAAGCTGTTCGGCTCGAGCGCGTCGCGCGTCACCGCGACGTGCGGGCCGGAGCAGGAGTACTTCCTGATCGACAGCAACTTTTACTTCGCGCGTCCCGATCTGCTGAACGCCGGCCGCACGCTATTCGGCGCGCGTCCACCGAAAGGCCAGGAGCTCGAGGATCAGTACTTCGGATCGATCCCGGAGCGCGTGCTCGCGTTCATGGCCGATGTGGAATCGGAGCTCTACAAGGTCGGCGTGCCGATCAAGACGCGTCACAACGAAGTGGCGCCGTCGCAGTACGAAGTTGCGCCGATCTTCGAGAGCGCCAATGTCGCCACCGATCATCAGATGATGACCATGGAGACGATGAAGCGCGTCGCCCCGAAGTACGGTCTCGCCTGCCTCGTTCACGAGAAGCCGTTTGCCGGCGTCAACGGATCCGGCAAGCACCTCAACTGGAGCATCGGCGACGATCTCGGCAACAACCTGCTCGGACCGGGCGACACGCCGCACCAGAACATGCAATTCCTGTTTTTCTGCACGGCGGTGATCCGCGCCGTCGACGTCTGGCAGGGCCTGCTCCGCTACAGCATTGCCCACGCCGGCAACGATCATCGTCTTGGCGCCAACGAAGCGCCGCCGGCGATCCTGTCGGTGTTCCTCGGCGACATGCTCACCGACATCTTCGAGCAGGTCGAAAAGGCCGGCGAAGCGAAGAGCACCAAGACCGGCGGCATGCTCGACATCGGCGTCGGCGCGCTGCCGAAGCTGCCGCGCGATGCCGGCGATCGCAACCGCACCTCGCCGTTCGCGTTCACCGGCAACAAGTTCGAGTTCCGCGCGGTCGGCTCGACGCAGAACGTCGGCCTGCCCGCGACCTGTCTCAACGTCGCGGTCTGCGAATCGCTCGACGCGCTCGGCACCGAGCTCGAGAATCGCCTGAAGAAGGGCGAGAAGCTCGAAGACGCGGTCAAGGCGATCCTCAAGGCGACGATCAAGAAGCACAAGCGGATCATCTTCAACGGCAACGGCTACTCCGCGGAATGGCAGAAGGAAGCCGGCAAGCGCGGGCTGCTCAATCTGAAGAACACTGTTGATGCGCTGCCCGAAGTGATCAAGCCCGAAGTGGTCAAGGCCTTCGAGAAGTACAAGGTCCTGACCGAGGCGGAGCTGCACGCGCGCTACGAGATCAGCCTCGAGACCTATAACAAGACCATCAACATCGAGGCGCAGCTGATGGCGTTGATGGCCAGCCGCTATATCCTGCCGGCGGCGCTCGAGGGTGTGAAAAATGTGGCGCAGAGCGTGGCGGCGGCGAAGGCGGCCGGCGTGCCGAGCAGGGAAGGCAAGAAGCACCTGACCCAGCTGGTCAGGCTGGTCGACGCGTTCAAGGCGCAGACCGACAAGCTCGAAGCGGCGGCCGCGCACGTCGGCGGCGCCGCCGACAAGCATGCGAAGTACATGCGCGACACGGTGGTGCCCGCGATGGTCAAGCTGCGCGAGATCGGCGATCAGCTCGAGCTCGTGACGCCGCACCAGGTCTGGCCGTTGCCGACGTATCGGGAAATGCTGTTCGTGAAGTAAGGTCTTAGCGTCCTTGTTTGGAGAGCGGGTGCTTCAGCACCCGCTGTCAGCGACGGCTGAAGCCGTCGCTCTCCAAACGAGGCGCTTCCAATGCACGCGCTAATCATCTTCGCGGTCGCCCTGACCGTCCGGCTCATTCACATGTGGCAACTGCAGGGCACGCCGTTCTTCGACGTCCTGCTCGGCGATGCCAACGGCTACGACAAATGGGCGCAGCGTCTCGCGGCCGGCGACTGGATCGGCACCGACGTGTTCTACCAGGCGCCGCTCTATCCGTACTTCCTTGGCAGCCTCTATGCGCTCGTCGGCCGCGACCTGCTGCTCGTGCGCATCATCCAGGCGGTGATCGGATCGGCGTCGTGCGTGCTGCTCGGTCTCGCCGCCGAGAAGCTTGTCTCGCCGAAGCCCGAGGGCGAAGGCGGATTTTCGACGCGGGTCGGATTGATCGCCGGCCTCGCCCTGGCGCTCTGGGCGCCGGCGATTTTCTTCGACAGCCTGCTGCAGAAATCCGTCCTCGACATGTTTTTCATGTGTTTGTCGCTGTGGCTGATCGCAAGGATCCTTGGTCCGCCTGAAGGCGGACCCTCACAGGCAATCCAGCGGGGGTCCGGACCCTCACAGGAAACCCAGTGGGGGTCCGGCTTCAGCCGGACCATCTGGTTGTCGCTCGGCATGTCGATGGCCGCGCTCTCACTCTCCCGAGAAAATGGATTGCTGCTGATCGGCGTCGTGGCCGTGTGGTTATGGTTTCTCAACAGGCGCGGCGTGTGGCTCTTCGCCGCCGGCCTCGCGATCGTGTTTGCGCCCGTCGTCGCGCGCAATTATTCCGTCGACGGCGGCTTCTATCTCACGACGTCGCAGTTCGGATCGAACTTCTACATCGGCAACAATCCGAACGCCGACGGCACCTATGCGTCGATTCGTTTCGGGCGCGGCGCGCCGGAATTCGAGCGGCTCGACGCGAAGGACGTGGCCGAGGAATCGGCCGGCCGGGCGCTTTCGGCGTCGGAAGTCTCGAGCTTCTGGACCGGGCGCGCGATCGATTACATCACGTCCGAGCCGCTGTCGTGGCTGAAGCTCACCGGCCGCAAGATCCTGCTGCTCTTCAACCGCACAGAGATGCTCGACACCGAGGCGCAGGAAAGCTACGAAGAATTTTCGGTGGTGCTGCGCGGACTCGCGTGGGTGACGCACTTCGGATTGCTGGTGCCGCTGGCCGTCGCCGGCGTGATCCTGACCTGGCCCGATCGGCGGCGGTTGTGGATCGTGCACGCGCTGGCGCTGACTTATGCGATCAGCGTCGTGATGTTTTTCGTGTTCGCGCGGTACCGGTATCCGCTGGTGCCGTTCCTGATTCTCTTTGCTGCTGCCATCGTTCATCGACCCCTGAAGGGCTCGCTCTCCAAACGTCAGCAATTCGTTGCAGCCGCCACGGTCATCGCGATCGCCATCTTTGCCAATGTTCCAGTGTTGTCCTCGACGCTCATGCGATCGATCACCGAGAACAATCTCGGCACGGCGCTGCTGGAAAAAGGCCGCTACGACGAGGCGATCGCGCACAACGAGCGATCGATCGCGCTGCGGCCGGACTATGCGCCCGGCTACAACAATCTTGGCGCCGCACTGCGGGCCGCCGGCCGGCTCGACGAAGCGGTCGCGCGCTATCGCCAGGCGCTCGAGATCAAGCCCGACTTCGCGAGCGCCAGCTACAACCTTGCCAACGCGCTGCTCGAACAGGGCAAGGCCGTGGATTCCGCCGCCAGCTTCCGCCGCGCCATCGAACAGAACCCGAATTCGGTCGAGGCGCACAACAATCTCGGCATCGCGCTCGCCAACAAGGGCGACGCCGCCGGCGCCATCGCCTCGTTCCGCAACGCGCTGGCCGTCGACGATCGATCCGTCAACGCGCATCGCAACCTCGGCAACATGCTGATCGACGCCGGACGGCGCGACGAAGGCCTGGCGCATCTCGAACGCGCCGCCGCCCTCGCGCCGTCAGAGCCCGAAGCCGTCTACGACATCGGCACGGTGCTGTTGCAGGAACAGAAGCTCGCCGCGGCCGCGGCGCGATTCCAGGCGGCGCTGAAGATTCGTCCAGACTGGGCCGAGGCCCACAACAACCTCGGCATCGCGCTCGCGTCGCAAGGACGAATCGCCGAAGCGCTCACCTACTTCGAACGCGCGGTTGAACTCAATCCGTCCCTGCAGGACGCGCGCGCCAATCGCGATCAGGCCCGCGCGGCGCTAAAACAATAACAAAGAACAAATTACAAAGAACAAAAAAAGGAGCGGGCCCCCCTTTCGAAGAACCCGCTCCGGTTAGGGCTCACCACAAAATAAAGTTTACTTTTCATGCGGCCTGAGCGTGTAGTTCCATTGCGGCAGCGTGCGATGTG
>JAIEMQ010000001.1 GCA_019752015.1 Cyanobacteriota bacterium
CGTGAAACTCTGCTATGAGGTACGGACATTTCGAGCTTTTCGTTTACACGCCGAGCCGCAAACGCGCTTGTACTGGGGCTAGTGGCGCCATTCTTGAAATCGAACTTCGCTTTCTTGTATTTCTGAATCGACGGCGTCGTCGCGGTGATGACACCGCCGCGCAATTCCATTCGGCCATTTACGACATTCTGCCAGTCCGGCCGGATGGCCACCCCCGCGGCGCTGCCACCGCGGTTGTGGTACTCCTTGAGGGAAGGAATCCATTTCAGGTTCTTCCTCCATTCCGTGTGTTTCTCCGTATCCACGGGTTCGAGTGGCGCGTCGATGAACTTATCTCGCACCACGGTCAGCGGAAGGTTGGCGGCCTCGATTGCAGGGAACCGGACGACGGCCTGGTCAAGATTGAATTCCCTGTTCCGAGGCAGCTGCTTGGCCTTCGGCTCGTGATCGACAATGTCACCCACGATCACCTTCATCTCGGTGCCGATTTGCTTCACGTCACACGCAACCTCGAGGCCTGGCTTGGCGGCGTTCCGCGTCGTGCCGCCAGCTCTTGAGATACGCGATGTTCAGGTGATTGTCACCGGCAGTTGGCGACACATAGGCGAAGCCGCCGGTGACCTCTATGGTGAGCGTCAGTTTAGGCCCTGATCCCACCGAAGGCTTACATGCCGCAAACGCCGTGGCGACAAACGCGACGATCGCCAACGCGCCATATATCGATCGACTTCCTGACATGGGACGACTCCTCTCTTCAGTGTGAACGGCCGCTTACTGCGCCGCCGTTCCGATCGCTACGAATGCGCCCCAGCTCTCAGGCAATGCCAGCACGGCATCGCTGCTGCGCAACAGCGCCAGTTGCGCCGCCTGTAACGCGTGAATTGCATCGCGCGACTTTACGAGTTCGCGATGGAATGCAAGTGTTAGTTGCTCGGTGGCGCGATCATCGACGTCCCATTGGCTGGCAACGACCAGCGGCACACCGCCGCCGAGAAACGGCCGCGCGATGCTGACCGCGCCCTCACCACGGGAGATGGCGCCGACGGCTGTGCTGCAAGCAGCGAGCACAACCACGCGAGTCTGCGGGAAGCGCACCCGAGCGATATCGCGGACGAACAGCGAGCGTTCTCCACCGCGATCGTCCGCAAATACGAGACGCGAGAGCGTTGGGAATTCAGGATTGGCGATCGCGTGTCCACCGAAATGCACCACATCGAACCCAGCGGCGCGTTCGAGGAACCGCTCCTTCGTTGCGGCCGGTCCCAGCAGCAGCTCATGACGAGGGTATAGTTTCGCGGCTTGCTCGACTTCCGCCTCCGCTCCGGGAAGAGCGCGCGCGCCGCCGGCGGCCGGATTGCCGATCAACAGTGCCGACGACAGCGGCTGATCTCCGCGCGGCCTTAACATTGAGCGCGCGTCGACGAAGAAGCTCGCGCTCGGCGATACGAGCAGCGCGTGGTCTTCGACCAGGTAGCGACCTGTTGACGGATTGCGCAGCGTCCCAAATGGCAATTGCTGGAGCTGGCCATCCGGCACCAGCACGACGATCGCATCCTTCGGTAGTGCCGCGACGGGTTCGACGAGCAGCGCATAAAGCCGATCGTTTGCACGCCGATCGCGGTGATCGCGGATCGCCGCGCGATGTTCCGCCACTAAACGCGCGAGATCTGGCTCGCCGACTGCGCGCTCGACCAGGCTCTCGTGGGACGAAGTGATGGTCCAAATCAGTATCCGATCCGCGAGTACTGTGTAGTGAATCAGCACGGCCGACGCCGGTAGGCTCCCTTGGATTTCGCGCAGCGTCCGCGTCCGCGACGTCGTGGACCCCTGCGCAGTCGCCAGCAAGGCTCTCGCGCGCGCCCGCTCGGCATATTCAAATGCCTTCGCGGGGTCCTTGCGGCCAAGCTGGAGAGACACCATTTCTGGGAACAGCGACCACGATTCGTCGAAAAACGAGATCCGCAAGCTTTCGTCGCCGAGGCCCGCTTGCTGTTTCTCCAGGCTCTCGATGCCGGTTCGCAGAGCGCGTTCAGCCGTAGGCTCAGACTGCCGAGCTTCCGGCATGCGCGCCATCAGCAGGTAAAGGCCGGGCACGCGGCCCGGGTCCGTTCGACTGAAAAAGTCGATGGCGCTTTGCAGTGGTGCAGTTGACGTGCTGTCGGCGAGTTGTGCCCGAACAATGGCAAGGTCGGCGCTGAGATAGGACTTGAGATAACCCTCCGACATTGACGCAAGCCGCTGCTCCGCGTCATGAAGCACTTGGCGCGCTTTGTCGCCGTCACCGCGACGGAGGTAAGCAAGTCCAAGTTGAATGCTCGCATCGGTCGATGCGTCAGGATTGGCCAACCCCGCTTCGCGCGTCGCCGCTTCCTGGAATAACAGCGCAGCTTCGTTTAGATGCTGCCGCGCCGCGAAGAGTGCGGCGTTGTACAACATCGAATAGCGGCGAATCGGGCGCCGGATCCGATGAATGTTCTCGAGCGTACGACCGATATAGGTCCAACTTTCGTTCGGTTCACCAAGCATCCGAAGCGCATCCGCGATCGACGAGTACAGGCTGACGGCAGATTCATATCGGATCGCAGCTTCATGCTGCGCGACGCTCTCGCGAAAGGCCTGTAACCCTTCACTCAGTCGCCATTGTTTGTTGAATGACTGGCCGTGGACCTCGAGAGCACGAGCCAACACCCCGGTGTAGCCACGAGTGCGCGCTTCGTTCTCGACTCGCGCAAGACGAATGTCCGCCTCCCTGAAGCGTCCTTCGAACCAATCGACCCCCGCGAGCTGCCCTTCGGCTGACACGCGATATGGAGCGCCGAGCTTGGCGAAGGCGTCGATTGCATTCGAAAACGACGTGCGCGCCTCAGCGACGTGAACGGCGGCAAACTGGCGTCGTCCATCCATCAACACCGCATGAGCACGAGTCAGAGCGGCGCCATGCTTGCGCCACGCTGCGACCTCGTCGCGCATCATCGGATCTCGAGTCACCTCGAGAATCGCGTCTGCGACTATCACCGCGTGGGGTAGGGCTTTTTGGTCCGTAAAAAGGTTCTCTTCGAGGAATTCGATCACGGCCTCGGGATAAAGGCGGGTCGTTTCCTTGACGTAGGCGACGTCACCGGCCTCGAGTCTTGCGAGCAGTTCCTTGCGTCTCGAATCCCATTTGTTGCGCGCGTCGTCGATCGGTCGATCGTTGTTCGCCTCTTGCGTTGCGGCACTGCGCCATGCCTGATCTTTTTCGCTGGCCGCGTATTCCGACCATGGCGCCGGCGATCCGGTGAACGGCGCCAGCCCGTCCCGGGCCATCGCACGATTAAAGAGCGCATCGTTCGTACGCGCAATCTTCAACGACTTCTCAGCCGCTTCGAGCGCCCTCGCGAGGTATTCGATCTTCCGGTTCGGCGTCCGTTCTGCTTTTGCCAGGTATGCCGCGCTTAGATCGCTCCACGGTGCGGCATCAGTCATTTGAGACGCGGCGTCTTCAATGGTCGTGATCGCGCGATCGATGTCGCCTTGAATCAGGTAGCCAACACCGAGATCAGCTTGTGCTTGAGGAGTGGGATTCTCTGTTGCACGCTTTTCTAGCAGCGCGATCGCAATGCGCGTATCGGGCGATAGTTCGGGAACGCGATCGCCGGCCGCTCGCGTGGGGCCCGTCTTCGAAGGTTGGAAGCCGCCGGAGAGGCGTGCGCGGAAGGGGAGCGTAGTTGAGACGGCCGCCGCGAGCTCCTGCCGTGTGGACGCAGGCGTATCCGGCCGGCATGCGCTCGACGCCGCGAGCGTAACCAGCCCGGCAATAACGAGCGCACTACGACCGGCAAGCCGCATGACTCTCTGCCTCTAAGGTTGGCTGAGTATACGCAAGTGCGCGCGCGCTTCGTCGGCCCATCCCGAGCCGTCGTCCACCGCCAGGTACGCCTGCCATGCAATGCGCGCGTCGTTGTTCTGGCCGGACGCCTGCAGCGCCAGTGCGCGGTTGAAGAGTGCCTCGGGCATCAGCCGATCGACCTCGAGCGCGCGATTGGCCGCCGCGAGCGCCTTGGACGCATCGTCGGTCGAACCACTCGCCGCCGAACGCGCCAGGTATGCCGCAGCCAGGTCGCTGAGAATCTTGGAATCGGTGGGCCGGAGTTGCGAGTGGGCTTCGAGGATGTCGATGGCGTGATTCGGATCACCGCTGATGAGCGCCGCGGTGGCCGCAACGGGCTTCGCGGCATATTGCTTTTCAATCTCCGCAATCGCGATTCGAACATCCGGCGCCAGGTTCGCATCATTGGCGCCGCGCACCGGTCCGCGCACCGGCGCGTAGGCGAAGCCGCCGGTGAGCCGCGGCTCGAACGCGCGCGTGGTCCCGACCGCGGTGACCAGCGCAGTGAGCGCGCGCTCGTCGCCGTTCGCGCCGAACGGACGGAACACGTTGACCGCCAGAACGATTACCGCCGCCGCGGCCAGCCCGCCCGCGATTTGCCACGTCTTGCGCCTCGGCCGAAAGGTGACGACGTTGGTTTGCGGCGCGGCCGTCACGATCGTGCTCGCCGCCTCGGTGAAGACGAAGTAACACGTTTCGCAGGTCGCGAGATGCTCGGCAATCGTCTCGCGTTCCCGATCCTTCAGACGGTCCTCGACAAACGCGCCAATCGTCTCGAGCGAGGGGCACGTGCCACCGTTAAGCTTCATCGGCTCTGCCGCCACGATGTCCCTTTCCGGTCGGACGCGTTCCCCTGGGTTGTCAGCCCCGTGTCCGGCTCCTGGTCAGTCTCAAACCATTCCATAGTTGGTGCATTGAGCAGCGCGTCGATGTCGGCGCGGGAGATGCCTTCCGCCTCCATGGCGACGCGAATCGTCTTCTTGATCTGGTCGACGGTCCGGTAGAGCGGCCGCTGCACCAGATGCAGCGCGCGCGCGATATCCGAGATGGCGACGCCGTCTTCGAACAACATCTTCACGATCAGCTGCTGGATGGCGGGCAGATCCTGCCGCGCGCGATCGAGCGCGGCCTGCACGCGCTTGGCGAGAAAATCCCGCTCGGCTTTCAGCACGTTGTCGTCGGCGCCTGGACCGGGGTTCGGTATCTCGGCCGCCTCGTCTTCAGGCACGAGCCGCCGGGACGGGCCGCGCCCCGACAACGTGTCGCAAAACGCGCGCAGCCTGGCATCGAGCTCGATCTGGTGATTGACGCGCAGCATCTCGATGGTCTGGTCGATGGTCCAGCCATCACGCACCACGCAGCGCTCGATCAGGATCGCCGTCTTGCCCAGCCGGCGCGCCTCGGTCGACGGCCGCCAGCGTCCCCACATCTGATTGCGGAAATCCAGGAACACGCGCTGCACCACCACGTTGATGTAGGTCGGCAGCGCGCAGCGTCCTTCGAACTTGCGCAGCACTTCGTAATTGCGCTCGATGAAATGCAGCCGGACCTGCTGCGTGAAGTCGTCGGCTTCGGTGGCGCTGAGACGATGCCGGCGGCACACCTTGCCCGTCACGTCATCGATGACGGGAAGCGCCGCGAGGAAATTCGCTTCGTCGCTCACAACCGTGGGGCGAGAAGCGGTTGCGGTTGGCGTTTGGGAGGCACCATGTGCTGGCCGCGAATGACCACCGATCGGCGGCATCAGTGTCGCGCGGGGTCGCTCAGTCCGCAGATTATCCGTCATGGGTAAGGCGCTCACAATCACCGCTGCATAGGATTAGACGGACACGCGATCCTCGTTTTCCACGGCCACCGGCACCCGCCTGCGGCGGAGGGGTCTGAGGGCCGCCTCCAGCTCCTTCGCCGACCGGTACCGGCCGGCCGGATCGAGCGCCAGGCAGCGATCCACAACCGCGCGAATTGGGCCGTGAACGAGCGATTCCATGCGAGTGCGCTTGTCGACGAGGATGTTGGCGGCAACCTCGTACGGCGTGCCGCCGATGAAGGGCCGGCGGCCGGCGATCATTTCAAACAGCAGCACGCCCAAGGCCCAGATGTCCGATTGCACGGAAGCCGGCTGTCCGCGAATGATCTCCGGCGCCATGTAGGGCACGGTGCCCGCCGCGCCGCTCGACGGAGACAATCTCGTCGACTCGATCTCGGCCTTGCGCATTCCTGCATCGCTTCGAACGGCGAGGCCGAAATCGAGAATCGTGACGTGGCCATTGGGGCCGACCATGATGTTCGAGCTCTTCAGATCGCCGTGGATCACGCCGCGGTCGTGGGCGTGCGACACCGCCGACACGATCTGGCGCGCGAAGTCGAGGGCGGTCGTGATCGAGATCGACCGGCGCCCCCGGATCACCTTCGACAGCGGGATGCCCTTGACGTGCTCCATTACCAGGAATGGCTCCTCACCGAGGTAGTCCACGCCGTGAATAGTGCAGATCGAAGGGTGATCGAGTGACGCGGCAAGCCGCGCTTCGCGCACCAGTTCCTGCGGACGCTGGCGCCGTGGATCGACCAGCTTGATCGCCACGGTGCGCTGCAGGGCCGTATCGCGCGCCAGGTAGACCTGGCCCATGCCGCCGCTGCCAAGGACACCGTCAATGCGGTAGCGGGCGACACGATCTCCAATCTTGAGGGGCGAGGGGCTCTGCGTCATGTCCGTGCAACCGATGAGACGGTCACTGCACGGTGTTTTCCCAGTTACACTAGGCCTCGAAAACGGCCCGTATTTCTAAGGAAATCTAAGGAAAAAGGAGTCATTCATGTCTTGGATCGCCCTGGCCTTTGGCGCGGCACTCTCCTGGGGGATGTATGGCGCGTCGCTGCACCGCGGACAGCTCGCGCTCGGCAGCCCGATGCGCGCGTTGTTGTGCGTCGGCGCCGCGTATTTTCTGATTGGCGTGCTGGTTCCGGTCGGCGTGCTGTCGTCGCAGGGCGAGCTGCGCAATTTCAACGCGACCGGCACGACCACGGCGACGATCGCCGGCGCGCTGGGCGCGATCGGCGCGGTGTTCATCATCTTCGCGTTCAGGAACGGCGGCTCGCCGACCTACGTGATGCCGATCGTCTTCGGCGTCGCGCCGCTCGTGAACGTGCTGACCACGATGATCATGCATCCCCAGAAATCTTCGGTTAATCCGTTGCTATACCTCGGATTTTTGTTAACGGCCGCCGGAGCCGGAATGGTGTTGTACTTCAGGCCACAGAGTTAGCCATGAAAAACGTCGTCGCGCTGGTCGTCATCCTGAAGCTGTCCGCCGTCACGGTGGGATTCGCCCAACACTGGCCCCACTGGCGGGGACCGTCTCACGACGGCGTCAGCACGGAAAAGAATCTGCCGGATACGTGGAGCGCCACGTGCGCCGATTCGGCTGATGCATATGACGCGACGATGGGCGTGCCCCCCGTAGCCTTGGAGGAGGGAGGCCCGTCTGCGAATGGCGACGCAGAAGACCAGCGCGGCGGCCAACGTCCGGCGGGCAGTAACTTCGAGGGACGTCCGCTCGTCCCGACCGTCTGCGACAACATCCAGACGAAGGGCATCTCGTGGAAGTTGCCGCTCCCGGCGTATAGCGGCTCGACGCCGATCATCTGGGGCGACACGATCTTCCTCAACGTCGCGACTGGAACGAATACCGGCGAGCTCGAGCTGTGGGCGATCGATCGCAACAAGCGCGCGATCGCGTGGAAGCGGCCGCTCGCCGCGACCAACAACATGCAGCGCAAGCAGAACATGTCCACGCCGTCGCCGGTGACCGACGGCAAATACGTGTGGGTGATGACGGGCGTCGGCATCCTCAAGGCGTTCGACTTTGCCGGCAAGGAAATCTGGATGCGCGACATCCAGGCGGACTACGGCCGCTTCGGCTTGAACTGGGGTTATGCCAACACGCCGCTCCTGAAGGGCGACGCGCTCTACGTGCCGGTGCTGCACGGCATGAAGACCGACGATCCGTCGTACATCCTCAAGATCGACAAGATGAGCGGCAAGACGATCTGGCGCGTCGAGCGTCCGAATCCGGCTGTCTACGAATCGCCGGATGCCTACATCACGCCGGCGTGGATCGAGGCGAACGGCCGCGCCGAATTGATCATCACCGGCGGCGATGTTGTTTCCGGTCACGATCCCGCGACGGGCAAGGAATACTGGCGCGCGGACGTGCTCAATCCCCAGCGCAACGGCGCCTATCGCATTGTCGCGTCGCCGACGATCGTCAACAACGTGATCATCGCGCCGACGCGCGTCAATCCGCTGGTGGCGATGAAGCCCGGTGGCAGCGGCGACGTGGCGAAGACGCACGTGATGTGGACATTTACGCAGGGACCCGATGTGCCGACGCCGGTCAGCGACGGCAAGCTGCTGTATGTCGTGCGCGACAACGGCATCGTGCACGCACTCGACGTCAACACCGGCAACATTGTCTACGGTCCGGTGCGGCTGCCGTCAGGCACCTACAGCGCGTCGCCGATCCTGGCGGACGGAAAGATCTACGTGACGACGGAAGAAGAGGGATTGACCACGGTGTTCCGCGCCGGTCCGAAGTTCGAAATCATTTCCTCGAACCGGCTGCTCAACGACTGCGCGCCGTACTGCTTGAGTACCGTCGCGATCTCCGACGGTCAGCTCTTCATGCGCACGTCGTCGTTCTTGTGGGCGATCGGCGAGAGGAAACCGGCGAAGTAACTCAAGACCTCAAGACCTCAAGACCTCAGTACGACCAGACCGTCAGCTTGTCGACGTCCTTGACGATGATGTTGCGGCCGGCGAATGCGGGATGCGCCCACATTGCCGAGTCGGCCACCGTGTAGCGCTTCACTTCCTCGAATGCCGTCGTGCTCGGCTTTGCGACGATCAGCTCGCTGTTGGTCGTGCTGATCAAGAGCTGATTGCCGGCGCGGACGATCGATGCGTTCTCCGCTTCGCGGCCCTTACCCTGCCACAGCGTCTTGCCCGTGGCCGCATCGATCGCGAAGAACTGGCCGCGGTTCTTGTTCGACAGTCCGAAGATCGTCGAGCCATTCGCGGCCGGCGAGCTCATATACATCGAGATCCGATCGTTGCTCCATCGCGGCGTCGCCGTCCATTTGCCGCCGCTGTTCGTGATGGCGTAACCGATCGTCGGGTTGTCGAGTCCGGCGGAGATCAACAGGTCGCCGACGATCAGCGGCGTGACGATGTTTTGTCCGTACGGCGTCTTGAGCGGCGCTTCCCAGAGCAGCTTGCCGTCGGCGGCGGAGACGCCAATCACCTTGTTCTGCGATTGCGTGATGATCTGCCGCGTGCCGGCGATCGTCGCGATGATCGGCGACGTGTACCCTGGACCGTCGCCGGTCCACTGCCACTTCACCGTGCCGGCCGCCGCATCCATCGCGGTCAACGCGCCGGCGTTGTTGCCGCCGAGAAATGCGATCACGTTCGCGCCATCGGCGATCGGTGAGCTCGACGTGCCGTACTCCTGCACGGGCTTCTTGGCGGGCTTTCTCCACAGCAGCTTTCCCGTAGCGAGAGCGTGCGCGGAGAAAATTCCGCTGATGCCGAACGTGAAGACGCGGCCGTTCGCGATCAGCGGCGTGGATTTCGGCCCGGGGCCGTGACCGGTCGCGGCTGGATTCATCGTGTATGGCGCGTCGACGCCGTCCTGCCACAGCTGCTTGCCCGACTCGAGATCGTACGCCGTCACGACCTCGCGATTGGCCTGGCGCGAGTGCACGACCACGCGATTGCCGGAGACGACCGGCGATGCGTGGCCGGCGCCGACGGTGGCCTGCCATTTCTTCGTCAGCTGCGCGGGCCATGTGGCCGGCGCCGTGAAGCTCGACGCGACGCCATCACGCGCCGGTCCGCGCCACTGCGGCCAGTCCGCTCCAGGCTTCTGAGCAAGGATCGAAATCGAAAACGTAACAATCGCGAGGACGGTGATCAGTGTTTTCATTCGCTCTTGATGGCTGTTAGAACCGGTGTGCGAGACGTGATTCTGATCGCGGCCAGCGCCGCGATCGCCCCCGTCACGAACACCGCGAGGAGCAGTCCTCCTAAATTGATCAGCGGCACCGACTGGGCGCGATCTCGCAACGCTGGAACAATCGCGACGATAGCGCAGCCCGCGCCGAGGAGCAATCCTCCTGTGACGAGCGCCAGTCCCTCCGACAGCACCATGCTGCGGACGTCGGCGGGCGAGTAGCCGACCGCGCGGAGCAGGCCGATCTCGCGACGGCGCTCGAGCACGTTGCGCGCGAGCACCGCGCCGAGTCCGACGGTGCCGAGCAACAACCCGAGTGAGCCGAGCGCCTGGAACGTTGCGAGGTAGGTGTTCTCGACCTGGTGATACGCCGCCCATCGCTCGCGCGTGTCGATCACGTCGACGCCGAAGTCGGACAGGCGGTCCTCGAGGTGCGTCGTGAGCGCGGCGCGGTTCTCCGAGGGCGTGTCGATCATCCAGACGCGATAACCCTCCTGCTTTGGAAAGAGTTTGATGAATGCCGCCTCGCCGATGATCAGCTCCGATTGCAAGAAGCTGTCGGCCAGCGCACCGACAATGCGCAGCTTCACCGGACCGCTGCCCTCCGGCGTGAACGTGAAATCGCCGCCGACTCCGAGGTGCAGCACGTACATCAACGTCGTTTGATCGGCGATCGCCGCGATTGCGCCGTCATCGAATGTGCGATTGAGCAGCAGCCACGGATTCGCGATCTCCTCGGGCGACGTTGCCATCGACGAGGCAAACGAGAAGCGTGGTTGCGAGAAGAAGCGCGGCTCGGGCGCGATGATGCGCGGGTTGGTCGGGCGGTAGAGCGTGAGACAACTCGTCTCATCGCCGGGGCGCAAGCGGAAGCGCGTGATCGAGGCCATCGAGAGGATCGGATCCGCGCTCTCGAACGCCAGGCTCTCACGCCCGTCCGGCGTGTTGGGATCGTGCATCAGCGGCGCGACCGATTCGGCCATCAGCGAGAATCCGCCGGTGCCTGCGGCCGGATCGTTGCTGCCCGACACGTCCTTCTGGAAGGCGCCGACGCTGACGAGGACGAAGCTCGCGAACGCGATCAAGGCGAGGCTGAGGACGGATCGCGCCGGCCGCACCGAGGTGTGGCGGATGCCGAGGGCGAACATGCCTGCCAGTCCACGACGAAGATTGCCGGACGATCGACGGCGCCGCAGATAGATCGACGCCGCGCACAAGCCGCCGACGAGCCACGCGCCGCCGGCGCCGAAGAAGCCGCCGGTGGGGTCGATCGCGCCGGAGATCGCGGCGCCAAGCAGCGCCGCGCCGAGAACCAGCATCAGTAGGGCAATTACCCTTATCGCGACTACATTCGGGGGCTGGCCCCAAACGTAGCCGCCTTTCGGCAAGGCTACGTTTGGGGCCAGCCCCCAGATGTAGTCGCCCTTCAGGAGTGAGCGTGCGGAGCGTTTGCTCATCGCGCGGACGCCGAGCCAGAGGGCCAGCATGCCGATTGCGAACGCGCCGATCGCGCCGGCCGCCAGCAACTGCGGCGCAATGTGCAGCGTCAGATCGGTCGTGCCGACCGCGCCGAGCCACCACGTGCGCAGGCCGTAAAGGATCAGGGCGCTGTAACCAACCGCGGCGACCGTTCCGATCGCCGCGCCGATCGCGGCGAGGATCGCGCCTTCGCGCACGAACACGCCGCGAATCTTCGAAGGCGAGAACCCCATCGACGCGAGGATGCCGACTTCAGTAGTGCGTTGTTCGAGGCCCACCGCGAAAAACAGATACGCGAGCAGCAGCGCCGAGACGACGAGGAAGAAACTGAAGTAGAGGAAGTACTCACCGAAGTCGGTGGTGCCCTGCGACGCGGCGATCGCGTCGGCTCGAACGAGCCGCGCCGTGAAGCCGGCGGCGCCCGGATCGAGCGATTGCGCGTTCAGTTGAAAGTCACCGGAGACGCGCAGCGAAGACGCGTTGCCGTAACGCGATCCCCACAGCCGGCGCCCGTCGCGAAGCGTGACGATCGCCTTCGGCGCCGCGCGATAGGTGTCCCAGTAGTCTTCGTCCTGCTTCCTGACGCGCTTGAGATCGACCGGGAACGGCGGATCCCAGTCGCCGATATTTTCGGCGTCGGTGATACCCGGATAGATCGGGGTCAGCGTCGTGTCTCCGCCGATCCCTTTCATCGGCAGGATGCCCGCACAAACGAACTTCGCACTCGATGTCGTCAGGCCGTCGGCGTCGGACCACAGAAAGTAGTCGAGCGTCACCTCGTCGCCGACCTTCGCTTTGAGATCGTCGGCGGCCCACTGGTTCAACCAGATTGGCGGCGGCGAGGCATCGCCGGTCTCGATCGGCAGATCGATCGCCGAGACGACCGAATACGGAATCTCCCGATCGCGGGCGCGGATCGTGTTCGCGACGTAGGTCAGTACCGGCTGCGTCCTCAGTCCGGCGTCCGCCACCGCCGAGCGGACGCCCTCGGCAAGCGCATCGGGAAGCAGCCCGGCGCGGGTTTCGATGATCGGCGCATTCTCCGGTGATCGGCGCGTGCGCAGCCCGAAGTCATCGAGGTCTGCCGACGGGCGAACCACTTCGTAAACCAGATCGCCGGCATCTTCGTTGAGCGAGAACAGCATCATGTTGACGCGGGCGCTCAGCTCGAGATCGTTGAACAGGCGCGACATCGGCACGTAGAGCGCGAGCACCGGCCCCTGCGACGGCGACAGCGAGAATTCGCCGAGCGACGATCGATCCAGCACGCCTGCGACCGTCAGGCGAATGCGCACGCCGGTGCCCTCGCGGCGGCCCTGGATCGACGACAACGGAATGTCGGTCGGCTTGGCGATTCGCAGCATGATCGAATCACCGGTCTTGACGCCCAGCTCGCTCGCCAGTGCCTGGCTGATCAACGCATTGCGATTCGCCGGCGACGCCGTGAAGTCAACGGACGGAGGCGTGATGCCGTGGAATGCCCAGAAGCGATCGTTGATGCCGTACACCGACACGGTGCCGGCCGTGCGCCGCGTCTCCTGGCTCGACACCGCGCCGTTGATCGCGATGAGCGGCACGACGTCCTTTACCCGGGAGCCGGGAGCCGGGAGCCGGGAACCGGAAATATCATCAGCGAGCGCGGCGCGGAAAAACGTCGGCGACGTGACAATGGCGTCGGTGTTGCCGAGGCGGCCGACGGCAAGGTCGCGCAGGCTCGCGCGCACGGATTCGCCGACCAGCAACGCACCGGCGAGCACGGCCACCGCCACGGCCACGCCAAGCACGACGAGCGCATTGGTGGCGGCGTAGTAGCGAAGGCTCGCGCGGGTGAGCACAGCGTTGCCTTACCGCGGCTCCGCCGCGGTGGTTGTCGTCGTTGTCAGCACGCCGCGGTTCATCGACCATCGGCGCGTGAAGCGCGCGCCCAGCGTCTCGCTGTGCGTGACCACCACCATGATCGCCTGCTGTTTCGCATGCAGCGCGATCAGGAGATCGGCGACAGTGGCGGCTGTTTCCGCATCGAGATTTCCGGTCGGCTCGTCGCACAGAATCAATCGCGGCTGGCGGATCAGCGCGCGCGCGATTGCCGCGCGCTGCTTTTCGCCGCCCGATAGTTCAGCGGGCCGATGATGCAGCCGCTCGCCCAGGCCGACCTGCTCGAGCAGCGCCTTGGCGCGATCCGCCGCTGTCGCATCCGCTTCGCCGACCAGCGTCGGGACCAGCACGTTCTCGAGAACGGTGCACTGCGGCAGCAGGCAGTGATCCTGCAGCACGAACCCGACGCCGCGATTGCGGAATGCCGCCAGGCGATCGGCGGAGAGTGCGTACGGATCGACGCCGTCCAGCTGCATCGTGCCGCTCGACGGCGGCTCGAGCCCGCCAAGAATGTACAGCAGCGTGCTCTTGCCCGAGCCGGACGGTCCCATCACGCACGCGGCATCGCCCGCATTGAGCGACAGCGTCACGTCGCGAAGGACGGTCAGCTCACCCGCGGGCGTGGGGTAGTGCTTCGACAGGTGGTTTGCGTTGAGCATCCTGATACGCCTTCAACACGCCGCTCGCCATGTGCTGCACGGTGTAGTGCCGCCGCACGCCCTCGGCGCCGGCGCGTCCGAGCGCCGCAGCCTTGGACGGATCCTTCCACAATTCGAGAATCGCGTCGGCCACATCCGCGGGTGATTCGGACTTCGACAACACGCCGCCGCGGGTGCGCGCGATCATTTCGGGGAACGCGCCATGATTCGGCTGCACGACGGGCACGCCGCACGCCATCGCTTCGAGCAGATACAGGCCTTTCGGTTCGCGATACGGGCTCGGCACCGACAGCACGTCGATCTCGTGAAAGAAGCGCACCTTCTTCGCGCGATCGACGGCACCGCGATACACGAACTCATCGCCGAGTCCCGCTACACGCAGCGACTCCGCGACGCCTTCGAGATACGGCTTGTGTTCCGGCGCGAGGTAACCGGCCGCGAGCAAACGCGAGGGAGGTAGTCCCTTTTCCGAACGCAGGATTCGATACGCGTCCGCGAGGTTATGCAGGCCCTTCTCGGGCGCGATACGTGCGAAAAATCCAATCGCGAAGGGATCCGGGAACCGGGAGCCGGGAGCCGGGAGCCGGGGAGACACGGAGAGGTCGGCCGTATTGACGCCCAAAGACGCGACGCGCACCTTCGATTCTGGAATGCGCAGGTAGTCGCGCATGAAGCGCGCGTAGTACTCGCTCACGGCGATGAACAAGTCGACATCGGCGACCTGCGCGCGAACCAGTTCGAGCGCTTCGGTGCGATACGGTTCCGGCAGTCCCTCGAGAAACAGATCCTCGCCCTGCAGCGTGATCACCACCGGACAGCCGAGCGCGCGCTTCAGCGGTGCGGCGAGGCTGATCAACAGCGTGTAGGGGATGTTGACGATGTCGGGAGGGGGATCGGCCGAAACGAACTCGATCAGCTTGTCGATCTCCTTGCGCTGATGGCCGTTCGGTCCGCGCAGCGTCGACACGGTCAGCGCGCCGAGCTGTTTCGGATCGACCGCGATCGAGCCGCTCGTGAAGGCCTTGATCACGTTGGGCGCATCGACGAGCGCATCGAGCAGCCGGCTGCCGCGAAACCACGACATGTGCTGCTCGAGATACACGCTGATGCCGCCGAAGAACACCTGCTCTTGCCGGCTGACGTTTTCTTCGTCGGTGAGCGTCGGCGTGTAGAAGGGCAGCAGCGTGACGTCGTGGCCCTGCCGGATCAATTCCGCCGCCAGCGCGTTGTCGCGCAGGCAGCTGCCGCAGTACATGCTTGCGGCCCCTGCTGTCAGCGACAAAATCTTCATGCGTAATATTTTTAACTTTTAATTTTTAATTCTTACGCGAGCCGCTGAATGGCCCGCCGAGCGTACAGGTGCTCGAACAGATTGCCTTCGTGCGGCTGATCCCACCCGATCTGGGTCGTCGACAGCGGTCCGAAGTTCAGGCGATCGACGTGCGGCGAGGCGACGAACCGCGCGCGGAACGCAGGGTCGCTCGAGATGCAGGTCACGACCAGCGACGAGCCGAGGCAATCCGGCAGCGCGGACGCCGGTACTTCGACGACGCTCGCGAAGGGAAACAGGAATTCGCGATTGGCGAGCGGATGGTTCGCATCGCATCGAATCACGGTCGGCAACAGGTAATTGCCGCCATGTGCTGACGCCACGCGCGCCGAGCCGCGAACCGCCGCCGACACATCGCGGGCCTCGCCGCTCTCGCCCTTCATGTCTCCATCGATCGTTGCCGAGATCCGCCTGGCGGTTTCCGGATCCGCGAACGGCGCGAGCACCGCATCAGGATCGTCGGCCGCGCGCGGGGTGATCGACGTCAGCTTCTTCGCGAGCGCTTCGGCGATCTTGTCGGCGTGCTTCGTGACCCACACGCCGGAGGCGTTCACGCACGACCGTCCGCCGTTGTTCGACATCGACTCGGCGATCACGTCGATGTATTGCTCCCACTGATCGGCGAGGTCCGGTCCGATCACGACTTTGCTGTAGCCGGGGCCGTGCACTTCCACGCGGCCGCCCTCGGCCTTCCATCGCTTCGTCGATCCGACATCGCCGAACACCATGCCGCGGCCGGTCGATCGCAGGATCTCGTTGCCGCCGGCGTGATCGGCCGGGTAATACGCGAACACGCCCGCGGGCAATCCCGCCTTCACCCACGCGTTGATGATGCGCAGCGGCGTCCACGGCTCGGCGCTGCCCGGCTTCAGCACCAGCGGCATCTTCAACACCGGCGTCGGCGCCCACAGCGAGTGCACGCCGGGCGAGTTGCTCGGCAGCACCACGCCGAGCGCATCGGTGCGCGGGAAGAAGCTGAGCATCTGTCCGTTAACGGTTCCGTAACCGGCGTCGAGCACCGACAGATCGAGACCGCGCGTGAGTCCCGCGAGCACTTCCTCGACCCTGTCGAGGACGCCATGCACCTTGTTCATGTTGCGGCGCACGTTGCTGAACGGCATACCGGTCGTGGCCGACACCTGCTCGATGTACTGCTGCGGCGTTTGCGTGGTCCCGCTCTCGGGATCGAGCGGCAGCGTGTCGTTGAGGAAATGCCCGGCGGCGCGACCCGCCATTTTCACCAGCTCCGCGACCGGAATCTTCAGCAGCAGCTCACGCGCTTCGACCTGCTTGAGCAGATCGCGTCGAATCAGGCCGACGTTGGCCTGGCTCATCGACACGAACGGTTGACGCGTGCGGAAGTGCGGCGTCACGACCTGGTTAACGCTGCGATACGGGACGCCCCAACGCAAAATTGGTAAATGAAGCATCAGTAAACGCCTTCCACCACTGTCTTTTGGAAGCGCGAGAAGGGCCGGACGTTTCGCACGCCATCCCATGGAAACTCTTCGCACGGCGCTTCACGCTCGCACTCATCGCGCTCGAGGAAGCGGGGCATGAAAAATTCCTTGGTGAGCGTCGTCAACCGCGCGCGGCCGGTCTTGCCATACTCGACGATCTTCGTCGGATTATCCGGATCGACGACCTCGATCATCGCGCGAGGCGCCGGCGGGTAATAGATGATCGCCCAGTCGTCTTCGGGCCGCCGCTTCGGGCTGGCCGCCAGGCCCATCAGCGTGTTGCCGTAAGTCGGGCGGAATTCCGCGCCCTCCATCAATTCTTCGACCGCGAAGCGATGGAACTGCGGCGTCATTTCGGTGCCGCCGCAGAACACGCCGGTGATGCCGGCTTTCTTCAGCGAGATCTTCTCGCACAGCGCTTCGAGCAGCTTCGGCGTCGTGAACAGGCACTTGATGTTGTCGTGCGCTTTCAGCAACGTCAGCGCCTGATCGATCACATGACGCTTGTAGAGCTCCATCATTTCCATCTCGCCCATCTTGATCAGCTTGATGACCCAGCGCGGATCGAGATCGACCATGAAGCAGATGCCGCCGCGATACTGCGCGAGGTGTTCGATCGCCAGCCGCAGGCGGCGCGGACCGCTCGGTCCGACCATCAGCCAGTCGGAGCCGCGGGGAAATTTGTCGTCGGGCAGCGTCTTGCTGTACAGCTCGTAGTCAGTGCGGAAATCATTGATGTTGATGCGCGACTTCGGCACGCCCGTGCTGCCGCCGGTCTCGAACGTGTAGATCGGCTGGTCTTTAAAGGCGCGCGGCACCCAGCGCCGCACCGGCCCGCCGCGCAGCCATTCGTCCTGGAACTCACCGAAGCGATCGAGATCGTTATAGCTGTGGATCTCCTTGCGCGGATCCCAGCCGGCCTTCTCGGCCCACTGCAGCCAGAACGGGCAGCCGGTTTCAGGACTGAAGTGCCACTGCATCAACTCCCGCACCCACGCATCGAGCGTGGTGCGAGCCTTGTCGAGCTCGGGAACCGCAACGGGCATATCAGGGAATTGTAGTAGAAGACGGCTGCGGAGCCTGAACTCTGGGACAACTAAGGAGCCGATGAAACACCTTGCGACGACTGCATGCCCCAACGCTCATCATGGTACGAACGGTCTTTTCAACCGAGATAGTTTGACGGTAGAAAGCGACCAGAATCAGAGGCGTACCAATTTCGCCTTCTCCGATCGGGTTGGGGTCTTCTTCAAGAATTGCCCGTCGGATGTAGTATCCCGGTGCTGACGGATTACGCCGCCAGTACTGAGGTCCCGGATCAGAAGCTTGAAGAGATCTGCTTCCGCCGAGTTTTCCGGTACCGGGGGTGATGTCATCCGCCATGTCGTCGTCCCTAAGCTCGTCCGTGAACTCTCCGAGCCTGCGTCCGGGGACAGTGATAACATGGCCGTGTTAATTATCAAGGCCACGGTGTGGACTCATATATCGGACGCAATAGGTAAACCTATGGAACACGCCAAGTTCTCGAACAAATCCGACGGTGCCGACCGCCACGCCAAGGCAGAAGAACTGCTCGTCGGGTCACTCAAAAGTGCTGGATGGCAGGTTTCAAGACGTACTGCGGCTCGTAACGGGCATCGCGCCGACCTGCTCATTCGACGGCCCGGCGCTTCGTATGCCGTGGAAATAAAGGTCGGGCCTGAGGGCAGAGGTGACCGGCTTATTCCGCTCTGGTCCCAGGCTTGCCTCCAGGCCGCACGAGTCGCCGGGCAACACGCACCACTGGCCGTAGTGGCAGCGCCGCAGATCGCTCCGAAAGTTGCTGAACAGATCATGAAATTCGCCGAGGACTTCGCTCCGGATTCCGCTGCTGGTGTCCTGGATTTTGAGGGACTCATGCTATTCCGCGGTCCGAAGCTGGACTCCTTGAATCTCCCTGCACCGCACCGACCGTCAGCTCCGCGTCCCAAAGAGCAATCGCAGCTGTTCTCAGACCTTAACCAATGGATGCTCAAAGTGCTACTCGCACCGGAGATTCCAGATGCACTCCTCTCGGCGCCACGCGGCCGTTATCGAAATGCGTCACAGCTTGCACGAGCCGCCAACGTCTCCGTAATGAGTGCGTTTCGACTAGTCCAGCAGCTTCAGCGCAAAGGTTACCTTCACGAATCGCCTGCGGCTCTCCGCATCGTACGACGCGAAGAATTCTTCCGACGATGGCAGGCTTCTTCTCTACGCATCGCCAATGAGATGCCGATGCGCTTCTTGCTTCGCGGAAGTGATTCAAGTCGCGCTCTTCGGAAAATGCTAGACAGCGGCCGAGCGTGCTTGGCCCTGTTCGCAGCAGCTGACGCACTCGGACTGGGCCACGTGCGCGGTGTGCCGCCCTATGTTTACGTCCAGAAGCTCGGATCGGCCAATCTCGCTGCTTGGAAGAATCTCGTACCCGCCGCGCCTGGAGAAGCGCCCGATGTAATCCTCCGCGAGGCTCTCGCTCCGCAATCCATCTTCCGAGGTCTCGTCCGGCCCGGTGGATTAGCTTCGTGTGACGTCCTTCAAGTCTGGCTTGACGTCTTCGCTCATCCCGCCAGAGGCCACGAGCAGGCTGAATTGATTCAAAAACGCGTGCTGCAACCAATCCTGCAAGGAAGCGCTCATGAATGATCTGGCTGCGTTCGCGCGATTACTCGATGCCCTTCGTCCCTGGACTAACCAGTTGGTTATTGTCGGCGGCTGGGCACATCGGCTCCATCGTTTCCATCCTCTCGCACATCCGCCGACTTACGAGGCTATCAGGACGAAGGATGCTGATCTCGCCTTCTCATCTTCGGCGCCTCTCGAAGGCGACATTGCTGCCCGCGTTGAAGAATGCAAGCTTCGTAGAAGAGTTGTCTGGTGAAGGCGTGCCGCTGGTGACGCAGTACCGACTCGGGACGGACGACGAGGGGTTCTTTGCGGAGTTCTTAACTCCTCTTCAAGGGAGCGGCACGAAGCGGAGTGGACTACCGGATACGACACTGGCCAAAGCTGGGATAACGGCTCAGAAACTCCGTCATTTGGACTTGCTGCTAGTGAAGCCCTGGAGCGTGCGGCTCTCCAGCCCGGTCGGTGTCCCGGTGCGCGAGCCGGTAGCGATTAACGTAGCGAATCCTGTGAGTTTTATTGCCCAGAAGCTTCTGATCCAGAAGCACCGAAAGCCAAACAAGCAGGCGCAAGACGCCCTCTACTTACATGACACGCTCGAACTCTTTGGCGGGGAACTCGGAGTGCTTAGAAAGCTGTGGAACGAAGAAGTGAGACCCACAATGCCGGACACGACTGCACGAAGCGTCGATCGGCTTCAGCGGGATTGCTTCGGCTCTATCTCGGATGTCATCCGCAATGCCGCTCGTATCCCTCAGGATCGAGCCGTAACTCCGGCGCGAATGCAAGCTGTTTGCTCATTCGGGCTCGAAGAGATCTTTGGTGAGTAGCGACGAGTAACCCCTGACCTTGGAGGAACCTTAAGTTGTCCAGAGCGAAGGCCGGCCGACAAATTGACGCGGCAGCAGGACGACAGGCTTGAATCTGTGGGGACCGGATTATTTCTGCGGTTTGGTTCCCGTCAGTTCGTCGCATCAGCAGGCCACGTGCTGAAACGACTTCGGGACGAGCGACTGCTGATCGGCGCCGATCGACTGGTTCCAATGGCTGGTCGGTTCTTCACCTCCCCTGGTGATGACATCGATTTGGGGTTTTTCCCCTTGAGCGATGAGCAGGCGCGTCGTCAGTTTGACGGCGCGCACTTCCTCGTCACCAATGACATTGACATTGAGGCCCGCCCATACCTCCGTCAGTTCTATGTCGTCGGGTTCCTCGCAGAAGACAATGCCCACGAGGAGGCGGTGTCGCAGGTCACGTCATCTGCGGTTGGCTACCTAATGACCCCTGCCGCCAAAGGAAAGTATCCGCGTCGAAACGCACCGTGTGCTTGTGGCTTCCAGATTAGGGCCCTCTCGTACACTCGCTTGCGGGTTACCGCCATGGGCGAAAACCCTGATTTCATAGCCACCGGCGTGGCTGGTGCCACGAAGTTCACGCGGCCGCCACTCAGACCAGATGATGGTGGGACCGTTGTGCCGTTCAGATATCTCCAGTCGATCAGCGTGGAATCCGGTGAACCAGCCGGCGCGAGTCCGATCCAGTCGGTCGGATTCCAGGGACCATCAGCAACGGCCACGGTGATGCTGCCTCCCGCGCCCACTGTCGCTGTGGGCGAGACCACTCCGTTCACCGTCAAGACCGCGGTCGATGCGGTGACCGTCACAACGCTGCTCGTCGCGAGCAGCGTAAAGCCGTCATTCGCAACAGGCGCCACTCGTAGTCCCCCGCGATGATCGGCGCATGGGTCGTCAGGGAGGCGGAGGTCAGGCCGGAACTTGGTGGCGATGCGGCACCATTCAGATAACTCCATGCGAGTCCATCGTTCACCGCGATCGATTGCGCGCTCACCGGAACCGCAGTCAAAACAAACACCACGAGTGAAATCAATACACGGACAGGCATGGGGGGCCACTCCGATTGCAAAACTGTTATTGGGGGTAGAGCCTTCGAATAGATAGACGGCCAGTGATCCGAAAACTCTCGCTGGCCTACGGCCGCACGATCGCTTCGAACGATCCCGGTCTTCCTTTGTAACCGCCGGGCGCGTCGTGCTTCGGCAGCGACAGAAAATATTCGATCACCGGCTTGTCGTCGGTGAGGACCGGTCCGTCCCCGAGAAATTCGCGAATCTCCTCAGGGCCGGCAACGTAGATGCGCTTCAATGTCGGCACGTCCCACTGGAATTGCTCGAAGCTGACGCGGCGGGATTCATACGCGCTCTCGCTCAGCGTGAACGGCTTCATGCTGCCCAGCATCAGGCTGCCATCGCCCCAGAGCGTCGTGTAAGGAAACACCGACGTGAAAGTGCGCATCAGCATTTTGTACTCGGTGTCCGAATCGCCGCCGTTCCACTGCATCGCCAGCCCGCCCTCGGCAAGCGCATTGCGCACCAGTTGGTAGTACTCGCGCGAATAGAGTGAGCCCGCGCCGGCATGTCTCGGCAAAATGATATCCGCCGTGATCACGTCGTACTTCTTGCGCGTCATCATCAGGAAGTTCCGCCCATCGTCCACGTGCAGTTTTACGTTCGGGCGCTCGAGCAGGTTGAAGTTGATGTGCTTGAAATGATCCGATCCGGCGACGACCGCCTTCGACAATTCAACGACGTCGACGGTGAGGTTGTGACGCGCCACCGCGCCCGGCGTGGCCCCGCCGCCGAGTCCGATCACGAGCGCCGTTGACGGATTCGGATGCAGCATCGCCGGCAGCGCGCCGATGCGGTGATGCACGAACGCGCCGCCGGGCGAATCGTTGGCCTGGTGGTTGCCGTCGAGGTACATCACTTTCATCGGCGGATTGCCTTGCCGATCGTGCACCGCCACCGTGGTTTGCGCGCCTTCTTCCCGCCACACCATGGCTTCGGATCGGTGAAAGCGCTCGAAGGCGACGTCGAACGGATCGACCGCCGCGCGCGCGCTGATCAGGAACAGCAACGGCGCCACGACACCGATCGACACCGCCATCGCCGGATTGGTCTTCCGCTCGGACCACGCGAGCAGCACGCTCGAGATCGTCGCGAGCGCCGCGACGGCGATCAGGCTGGTCCGCGTCCCGAGCTGCGGCAGCAGGATGAATCCGGCGAGCACCGAGCCGAGAATGGCGCCGACGACGTTGAGCGAGTAGAACGTGCCGGCCCGGCGGCTGGTCTCCTCACCAGCGTCATCGCCGGTCCACAGCGTCAGGCCAATTGGAAACGCCAGTCCCAGTAGAATCGTCGTCGGCAACATGGCGATCAGACTCGAGACGACGAGCGGCGCGAGGTAGGCGTTGATACCGAGCCAGTCGAACCACGGTGTGGCCACCGAGACTGCCGATTGCGCCCGCGACAGCATGTTGAACGAGAGGACGGCCGCGACGCCGATCAGCGACTGGATGATCGCGAGCAGCGGAATCCATCTCCGCTGCATTCGCAACAGCGGCGACGCGATCGCGCTGCCGAGCGCAATGCCGGCCAGCACGCAGGCGAGCATGATCGTGAACGCATAGGCGGTCGGCCGCAGGAAGATGACGAGCGTGCGGAACCAGACGATTTCGAGCGCCAGTGACATCAGCCCCGAGATGAAGAACGTCCACAGCACCAAATGTTGTTGCCCTTCGACTCGCCTGCGCTCGACGTTGTCGATCGCCGGCGCGCTCAGGGCGGGCGCCTGGGGAGGCAGCGCGGCGCCCGCCGCCATCGCAACCATCGCAATGATGATGTTTGTGACGGCAGCGATCTGAAACGACCTGGTGACACCGATCTCGGAAATGAAATAGAACCCCGCGATCAGCGCGCCGGCAATCGCGCCGGTGGTGTTGATCGCATAGAGCAGGCCGATGCGTCCGCCGATCCGATCCGCGCGCGTCACCGCCGACTTGATCACCAGCGGCAGCGTGGCGCCCATCATCGACGTCGGCACGATCAGCAGCAGGAACGCGATGACGAAGCGGATCGCGGTCAGCGCCGCGATCGATGTGGGGAGTGCCGGATGGATCGCAATCCAGACGGCGGTGAGCGCATCGAGAAGAAATGGTGTCGCGAAGGCGGTGATGCCGACGAGCGCCTCGGCGAGGCCGAACGCCACCAGCGGTCGCGACATGCGGGCGGCGAGTCGTCCGGCAACCAGGCTGCCGAGACCGAGACCGGCCATGAACGCGGCCAGCACCGTACTCGCGGCGTAGACCGTGACGCCGAATACCAGCGACAGCAGCCGCAGCCACATCACCTGGTAGACGAGCGCGCACGCGCCGGAAGCAAAAAACAAGACGAGCAGCAGTGGCAGGAGCCAATGCGGGTGGCGCCGCCCGCTCCAGTGAGTCACCGGCGCGGGAGTGTATCAAAACTCGTGGTGCAGGATGTCAGTAGCGGCGCTTGGGAGCAGGTGGCGGCGGTTGGCCTCTCAATCCGCGCAGCTTCGCCAGCAACTGCATGCGCACCTGCGGAGGCAGCGGCACCAGGGCCGGAGTCCGGCCGACGTATGGGATGTAGCCCGCCTTCTCAACGAGCGTCGATTCGAGCAGCGCCACTCCCGATACATAGAGCAGCAGATACGTGAGCACCGCGGGCCCGAACAGCCCGACGAGACCGCCGGTAGAGATGGCGATCACGCCGAAGCCCCACCACAACACGGCTTCACCGAAATAATTCGGATGACGCGAGTACTTCCAGAGACCGGTGTCGAGCACCTTGCCGCGGTTGGCGCGATTGGCGCGGAAGCGGCGCAGCTGCTCGTCGCCGATGCTCTCGTAGACCAGCCCGCAGATCACGAGCAGCGCGCCGAAGTAATCGATCACCGTCAGCCTCGCCGGCGCCAGCGAGACGATCGAGAAGTAGATCGGCAGCGACACGACCCACGCGGCCACCGCCTGCAACAGGAACACCTTGAACAGGCTGACGAGCCACCACTGCTCGTACTCCTCGCGCCATCGCACGTAGCGAAAATCCTCGCCGAGGAGCCGCATCCGGAAAAACAGGTGAGTGGAGAGCCGCAGCGCCCACAGCGCGAGCAGCCCCAGCGTCAGCAACGCGCGCGGTTGCGCGCCGTCGCTGGTGAAGTAGTAGATCAGGCCAATGACGAGAATGCCGGGGCCCCACGCCACATCGGCAATGCTGGAGTTCTCGAGCCGGAGTGAGATCGCCCACAGCCCGATGAACGAGACGACGAGCGCGGCGAGGCCGAGTAGCAGCAAATGATCATCGTGGGCCGAAGCGGGATGCCAGGTGATCGATGAGCGGTTGTTTCTCGGCGTCGCTGACGGCGGCGCCCCATCGCAGCATCTTCTCGACCGATCGCGTCCAGCCCGTGGGGGTGAGCTTTTGTTGTTCCACTATATCGGCATCGTGGCAGGTGAGGCACACCCTCTTGAACGTGGCCGCTCCCGCATCAGTGGCAGCATGCGACGCCACGGGCTTTGGCGCGAAATGCTGCGCAAGATACGGCTGCAGCACGTCACGCTCCGCCGGTGTGATCTGCGATCCCCAGCGCACCATCTTGTTGATCGAGTTCGTCCATCCGGTGAGCGAGAGTTTTTGCGACGTGATGATGTCCGCTTCGTGACAGATCACACAACGGCTCTTCAGCACGTCGGCGCCGGGACCGGCGGGTAACTGCTGCGCCGAAATCGAAACACTCGCGATTAGCACCAGCCAGGCGACGTTACGCACCCTTCACCTCGATGCGAATTGAGTCGTATTGATTCCAGAGATACCCCGACGGATTCCACTGCGACACGGCGGGCTGCATGTTGCCCTTGTTGTCCGTCGCGCGCGAGAGGATCAAATACGACTGCGGCCTGGCCGCGTTGAACGCGTACTCGAACCGCCGCCACGTGAAGCGCGCCTGCTCGCCGGTGAGCCGCGCCGGCTGCCATGTCTGGCCGTTGTCGATCGAGACGTCGACCCTGGTGATGTCGTTCTCGCCGGCCCACGCGAATCCGCCGACGGCAATCTTGCCCGCGGGCAGCGAGGCGCCGGTGGCCGGCGTCGTGATCAGCGACTTCACCGCGAGGCCCTTGAGCGGCTCCATGTCCTTCGCATCAACCGCGGCGCCCGGTGCGACGCGTTTATTCGGATAGCGATACCCGGTTGCGACCCAGAAGCTCTCCGAATCTTTCGCGATCACGTTGAGCTGATTGAGCCACTTCACCGAGTAGGCGCCTTCCCATCCGGGAACGACCGCGCGCAGCGGCAGGCCGTGCGGCAGCGGAATCGCTTCGCCGTTCATGTCCCACGCGATGATCGTGTCCGGATGCATTGCCTTCGCCATCGGCACCTGGCGCACGAACGCCGGCATGGTGCCTGGGGGACGATCGGCCGCGTGCATCTCCACGTTGATGCCGCTGGTCTTGACGCCAACTTTCTTGAGCACCTCCGACATGCGCGTGCCGGTGAAGCGTGCGGTGCCGACCGCGCCCTTCTCCCACTGGATGCCGGCCAGCGCCGGCTCGAAGAACGCGCGGCCGTTGCCGGCGCACTCGAGTGTCGCGGTGATCGTGGTGGCGGGCAGCTTTTTGATCTCGTCGAGCGACAACGACACCGGCGAGTTGACCTCGCCGCCGATCTTCAGCGTCCACGAGGCGGGATCGACCTGCGGCACCGGCATGTGCGATCGCACGTAAAACAGGTTGTTCGGTGTGATGAACGAGTCGAGCAGCGCCACCGGCGTTTCGAAGTCGGGCGGCCGCATCGAGCGGACGATCAGTTTGTCCTTGCCGTAACGTTGCGCGGCGGTTTGTGCCTCCACCCCACCGCGCAAAGTACGCGTGGCGGGGGTCCCGGGCTGCGCGAACAGCCCGGTGGCCGCGAAGCGGAGCGCCGCTCCGGCTGTCGCCATCCGCGCGATCAGGTATCGACGGGAAATCATGAACCTGATTCTACTTCGGTGTCCGCATCGCGAGCCACCATTGCATCGTCGACGTGACCAGCTCGGCGGCGTCCTGCTGCACGAAGTGGCCCGCGCCAGGCACGGTGACGAGCGTCAGATCTTTCTCGAGCCACTTCCACGTCCCCGACAGGCCATCCGAGTGCAGCGCCTGATCGTTGAGGCCATGGAACATCAACACCGGCATCTTCGCCTTCGGCGTCTCCGGTGCGGCGGGCAGATCGGCCCCGGATGCGCGCGGATAATTGCGCTTGTAGTAATTGAGCATCCCCTCGAAGTCTGATTTCTCGAATGCCTCGACGTAGCGCTGCCGCGCCGCGGGATCGGTGACCCAGCCGGAGAGCGTCTGCGGCGTCATCGGCATGCCGAAGAACACGGTCGGATCGCCCGGCATCTTCGCCTGGAAGTTGCGCGCGTACTCGCTGTTCTTGATCTGCTCGGGATTCGTGCGCAGCTCGCGCAATAAACCGTTCGGGTGAGGAAGATTGAGAATGATCAGTCGCTCGACCATCTGCGGCAGGGCCAGCGCGGTCTGCCATGCGACGATGCCGCCCCAATCGTGTCCGACGACCGTTGCGCGCTCGGCCTTCAGATGGCGGACGACCGCGGCGACATCTCCAACCAGTAACTTGAGGTCGTAGTTCTCGACGCCCTTCGGCTTATCGCTCAAGTTGTAGCCGCGCTGATCGATCGCGACCACCTGGAAGTTCTGCGACAGCGCCGCCATCTGGTGGCGCCACGAGTACCAGAAATCGGGGAAGCCGTGAATCATCACGACGAGCGGCCCCTTGCCGAGCGACGCGTAGTGGATCTTCACGCCGCCTTCAGAGACGGCGTATCCGTGCGTGACGCGATCAAACACGTCGCCCTGCGCCTGCGCGCCGTTGGGAAATGCGAGAACGAGTCCGGACAACATGACAATGGCGACGAGTAACGCTCTCCTCATATCAGCTCCTGGAGGTGGGTGCCTGGCACCCGCTGCCACCGGAAATCGGTGCCTGGCACCCGGTGCCACTGTAGATCGGTGCCTGGCACCCACTGCCACTGCACATCGCCCCAACTGTTGAGGACTTCTACTGTAGTACGCAATCCGCGACAACCTTAGTCACATAAACGTCGAAAAAATTGGAAGGCGGTCGGTGACCGTCCCATCCACTGCGGTGGCAGCGGGTGCCAGGCACCCAATATCGGTGGCAGCGGGTGCCAGGCACCCAATGCCGGGCATCGTCTACGCTTCAAGCTTGTCGAGCAGCAGCCGCCAGCGGCGGCGGGCGACGGGCATGGTCTGCCCGTTCGCCAGCAGAATTTCTCCGGTGCCGTCGGTGAACGGCTTGGCCTCTTTCACCGCATCCAGCCGGATGATCGCGTTGCGCGACACCGGAAAAAAACTGTCGTCGAGGCGACGGGCGAGTGACGCCAGCGTCGGTTGCATCGACAACTGCTCGGTCGTCGTCAGCAAGTGCGTGATGCCCTCGACGAAAATGAACGCGACGACGTCGTTGGCGGGGACGACGCGGAAGCGATTGCCGCGCTTGGCGAGAAACCGCGTCGGCGCCATGCCGGTGGCCTGCGTCAGCTGCTCGAGCGCTCGATCGCGTCCCGCCGGAGCGTTCGCGCAGGCGGAGCGAACGCGATCGAGTGCCGACGCGAGACGCGCGCGATTGACCGGCTTCAACAGGTAATCGAGTGCCGACAGCTCGAACGCATCGACGGCGTACTGGTCGAACGCAGTGCAGAAGATCACCGAGGGGCGCGGCTTGCCGAGCGACGCGGCGACGTCCAGGCCGCTGGCACCCGGCATCTGGATATCGAGCAGCACGAGATCGGGCGACAGCGCCGCGATCTGCTCCGCGGCCTGCACGCCGTCATCGGCTTCGCCGACGACCTCCACGTCCGGATGCGCGCTCAGCAGTTGTTTGAGCCGCTCGCGCGCCGGCTGCTCGTCGTCGATGACCAATGTGCGAATCACGTCAAGACCTCAGGACCTCAGGACCTCAAGACCTCAAGGCCTCGTGTTTTATTACCATCACCGTCACATCGTCCTGATCCTGGCGCGAGCCTCGATACACGCGAATCGCATCGAGGATGGACGCACAAATCTCCGCGGCGCTGCGATCCCGGACGGCGGCGATCAATTCAAGCAGCTGCTGCTCGCCGAACTCATCATCATTCTCATTGCGAGCTTCGCTCACGCCGTCGGTAAACGCCACGAGGATGCTGCCGTCGTGGAACTTCAGCGAATGCGAGCCGAACTCGCCGGCCTCGATCAAGCCGAGCGCCGGGCCGCTGGCGGTCAACGTTCGAGCATGGCCGGTCTTCGAGATGACGAGGGGTGCGGGATGACCGGCGTTGACGAGCAATAACTGAGACGAACTGGCGTCGAGCACGCCGTAGATGCCGGTCGCGTACCGCGCGCCGTCGGTGGTGGCATACACGTCACGATCGACGGCGGACATGAGCGCTTCGGGATTGAGATGCGCCAGCCGCGCCGCGGTATTGACGCGAGCCTGAACAGCGGAGGCCACGAGTCCGGCCGCGACGCCTTTGCCGGACGCGTCGCCAAGCAGCATTGCCCAGCGTGATTCGCCGAGCTGAAACAGATCGTAGAAGTCGCCGCCCACTCCGCGCGCGGCGAGTGAAGCGGCCGAGCAGTCGAAGCCGTCGATCTTCGGCAGCGAACCCGGCCACATGTGCGCCTGCACGCTCGTCGCGGCCACGATGTCGCGGGCGACGGACTGCGACGCCAGCCGCGCGCGGACGCGATCGAGCGTGACCGCGAGCGTGGCGCGTGAGACCGGCTTCAGCAGGTAGTCGGTGGCGTCGACGGCGATCGCGTCGAGTCCGTAATTGTCGTAGGCGGTGGCGAACACGATGAAGGGCCGCGGCTCCGGCAATGACGCGGCGAGCGCGGTGCCGCGCACTTCCGGCATTTCGACGTCGAGGAAGACGAGATCGGGACGAGCCGTGCGAATCACTTCACGCGCTTCGTCGGCGCTGCCGGCTTCACCGACCACCGACACGTCGCCGGCGGCATCGAGCAGCTGGCGCATCCGCACGCGCGCCGGCGGCTCATCGTCCACGAGCACGGCGCGAATCATGCCGCGATCCTGACGTGCGGCATCGAGATGCGCGCCACCGTGACCCCCGCGGCTTCGTCGCGGCTCAACTTGAATGTGGCGCGCCCGCCGAAGTGGCCCTTCAGCCGCTCGCGCACGCTGTGCAGGCCGAAGCCCTCGCCTTCACGCGACCGCAGGCCGTGCGATTCGGCCCCGGGTCCGGTGTTGCGGACCTCCAGCGTCACCTGCTCGGAAGTGGTCCGCACGATCACGTCGATGCGTCCGGGCCCTCGAGCCTGCGATACGCCGTGCTTGACCGCGTTCTCGAGCAGCGTCTGCAGCAACATCGACGGGATCAGCGGCGCCGGCGCCGTGTGATCGGAATCGATCGAGCACGTCAGCCGCTGGCCGAATCGCGCCTGCTCGACGTCGAGATACGCGCGCGCGAAGGTCAGCTCCTGATCGAGCGGCGCCCACTCCGAATGCGATCGGCGCAGTGTGTAGCGGAACACTTCCGCGAGCTGCTCGACGGCTTCATCAGCGCGGGCCGGATCGGTGTGGATCAGCGACGCGATTGCGTTCAGTGCATTGAACAGGAAGTGCGGATTGATCTGCGCGCGCAGCGCTTTCAGCTCCGACTTGCTGCTTTGCAGCTGCAGTTCCTGCGCGAGCTGTTCCTGTTCGACGCGTTTGCGCTGCAGCCGGATGTTCTCGAGCATGAAGGCGAATACGCTGCCGAGCGATCGCAGCAGGACCAGGTCTTCGGACATCAGGCGGCGTCCCGAAGCCTCCTTCAACACGGCGATGCGAACGATCGCTCCCGACACCGGGCTGGTCAGCTTGACCTCGACTTCGACGGGGGACTCGAAAACGGCGCGGGATCCGACGAGGACGGCGATCCTCGCGCCGAAAATCTCGCTGAGGCGCGCCTCCGCGGCGGCGATTAACGTCGCTTCATCCGTCGCCGGCTGCATCGCGGCGAGAATGTGTTTGACCGCCTCCACCGGCGTGAATTCACGGCCCAGCCACACGCGATCGAGCAGCCGCTCGGTGCGCGACAACAGCCAGGGCATCAGCAGCGCCAGCGGCGCCAGCGCGGCGGCGAACAACCACGGCCGCGCCGCGCCGGTCGGCAGCGCTTCCAGCCATGGCAACGTCGCTGTCAGGAACAATGCCGCGACGACAATGCTCAAGAGCAGCGTCAGTCCGCGCTTGATGACCAGGTCGTAGAACGCGAACCGATCTTCGAAATAGACCGACGCCACCATGAAGAAGACCGGCGAGGACCGCGACAGGCGATCGAGGATCTCCATCAGCAGCTGTTGCTGCCGCATGAAGATCAACGCGAAGAAGGAGGCGCTGAGCAGGACGAACAGCGAAATCATCACGGTCCGCAGTTTCGCCTGGTCCGCGGTCATGGTCCGCTTCGGCCGCCGCATCATCAGAGCGGTTGAATACGCGCTGCACAGCACGAACATCGAGCCGATCGAGATCCCGATCCACGCGCCGATCGGTTCCGGCCTCGGCAGCACGCGGAATAGCGTCAGCAGCAACCACACGCCGACGGCCGGCGACAGCACATACATGCCTCGCAGCAGGCCGCGGAACAGCGGCGGCGGCATCTCGGCATCGTGATGCGACTCGAGATACACCGTGTGCATGATCACCGGCGGATAGAGGAAGACGATGAACACTGCGAGCTCGAGCCAGCTATCGCCGGTATTGCCGGTCAGATTGCGGAATTCCATCAGCGCATTCAGCACGAACCACACGGTGCTGATCACGAAGATGCCCAGGCTGGCCTTGTTCATCTGCACCTGGACGGCCGGCGCGTAGCTCTTGTCCAGGCCCCACAGCGACCGCGCCTGGCCAATGCTGAAGTAGGTCGCCGCGCCATAGGCGTAGGCACCGAACAGCGACAGGAACAGGAACGCCAGGCTGACGATGATCAAGGCTCTGAAGGGTTATACGCCAAAGCCGTGCCGGGCGACGGTCGAGAATGGTCGAGCGGTCGAATCGCGCCGTCGAACGGCCCGCCTTCGCTGCGCTACGGCGCGACAAGTTGCCGTTATGCTGCTTGCACGTGGTGACACGCTTCGCTCCCGCGCCGACCGGCTTCCTGCACCTCGGCCACGTGGTCAATGCGCTGCACGTCTGGAACACCGCCCGCGGGCAGGACGGCGAAGTGCTGTTGCGAATCGAGGATCACGATCGGCAGCGGTCGCGCCGCGAGTACGAGACCGCGATTATCGAAGACCTGGCCTGGCTCGGCTTCAAGCACGATGGCGACATGGTGCGCCAGAGCGAGCGGCATCCGCTGTATCACCGCGCCCTGCAGCGATTGATCGATCGCGGGCTCGTGTATGGATGCACCTGCTCGCGGGCTGAGATTCAGGGATCAGGGATCGGGGATCAGGGATCGGGGCATGAAGTTCGCTACGCAAACACCTGTCGCCAAAAAGCCATACCTCTCAGCGACGGCGTCGGGTGGCGCGTCATCATGGAGCCGGGCGTCGAGCGATTCGTCGACGACATCCTTGGCCCGCAGGAGCAGGATCCGAGCGAGCAGTGCGGCGATGTGCTGGTGCGCGATCGCAACGCCAACTGGACGTATCAGTTCGCGGTCACCGTTGACGATCACCTTCAACGCGTCACCGACGTGATCCGCGGCGAGGATTTGCTGTCGTCGACGGGCCGGCAACTGCGTCTGGCGCGCCTGCTGGGCCGCCAGGAGCCGCCGCGTTTCCGGCACCATTCGCTGATCATGAAATCGCCGGCGCAAAAACTGAGCAAATCCGATCACGACACCGGCGTGCGCGACCTGCGCGCGTCGGGCTGGACGGCGGAAAATGTCCTCGGCACGGCGCGGGAACTTGCTAATCTAAAGGAATGAGGCAACTCATTTTCGCGGTCCTGGCGATCAGCCTGCTCGTGCCGGCGCTGCCGATGGCGCAGCCCGGCCGGCATGCGCGTGGTCGTCAAGGTTGCCGGCGGCGTTGAGCCGTTGAAGGCGAAGGAAGTCCAGTACTCCGCAGCGGCGACTACCGCGAAGCAGTGATCGCGGGGCAGCCTGCCTCGCCGAAGCGTCTTCGCGGAGGCGGGGTCCCAACGCGATCAACGCGGGGACGGGCCGCGAACGTTTCGATCACTTCCGCAGCGAAGCGGCATCGTTTCAGCAGCGATGGCGCGCGTACTTCGAGCCGCGCGTCCTCGACGCGGCAACGCTGACGCCTGCGGAATATGCGGCGGCCCCGGGGTCCGCATACCAGCCGGAGCCTTTCTCGCTCACGCTGCGCCGCGTCGCGGCGCCGATCCTCGCCCTTGCCGTCATCGGCGCCGCGTTGATCGCGATCGGTTTTCGCGGCTATCGAGGATACGCGTTGTGATTGACGCGATCGATCTCACCAGGACGTTCGGTGCGACGCTCGCCGCCGATCACCTGAACCTGGGCGTCGCCATCCTGATGACGCGCACGATCTGTTCCGTGCCAGGGAATCCGGCACGTCTGTCGGTATCATGAAGCACGGCCGGCTGGTCGAGACGCTGAGGACGTCAGAACTGGGCCACCGGGATCTCGAACAAGATCTATGTCGCTCACATGGAAGACTAAACCAGGGCCGCAGAAGGCTCAGAATTTTGCCAGGGCCGCAGAAGGCTCAGAATTTTGCCAGGGCCGCAGAAGGCTCGGAGTTTTGCCAGGGCCGCAGAAGGCACAGAATGCTCAGACTCAATTTCGTTCTCATCATCGTTCTCGGTTCGGCTGTTCTTACCGCTCAGTCAAGAGTCCCAACGCCCGAATCGGTCGTCGGCTTCGCGCCTGGTGCCGAGCACAAGTTGGCGACCTACGACCAGACCATCGACTACTTCAAGAAGCTTGATGCGGCGAGCGACCAGATGATGTTGATGGAGGCCGGGACATCGTCGCAGGGCCGGACCTATTACTACGCGTTGATCTCGTCGAAGGACAACCTCAAGAAGATCGATCGTTACCGCGAGATCGCGCGGCGGCTGGCGCGGCCCGAGGGGCTGACCGACCCGCAGGCGCTCGCGCTGGCGCGCGAAGGCAAGCCGCTGGTGCACATCGATGGCGGGTTGCACTCAACCGAAGTCGCCGGTCCGCAGCACACGCTGCTGCTCGCGCACGATCTGCTCGCGAAGCAGAGCGATCCGCAAATCGCGCGCATTCTCGACAACGTCATCCTGATGCTGTGGCCGACCATCAATCCCGACGGCCACCAGATGGTGGCGGACTGGTACATGAAGAACATCGGCACACCGAACGAAACGCTGCCGCGCCTCTACCAGGACTACGTCGGCCACGACAACAACCGCGACGCCTACATGCTCAACATGATCGAATCGCGCGTGATGGAGCACACCTGGCGGCAGTGGGAGCCGCAGGTGATCTACGTGCAGCATCAGACGGCGCCGTTCCCGACGCGCATCTGGCTGCCGCCGTTCGCCGAGCCGATCGCCGCGCACGCGCCGTTCCTGATGTCGCGCGAGGTCAACACCATCGGCATGGCGATCGCGCAGGGGCTCGAGGAGAAAGGCCAGGTCGGCGCCACCCACATGGGCACCGGCTATGACGCGTGGTACGCCGGGTACATCGACTACACGCCGATCTTCAAGAACATCGCGTCGTTCTGGACCGAGACCGCGGGGGCGGGGATGGCGAACACGCGCGAATACAAGATCGACGCGTTCCCGCGCGACTATCGCGACTTGCGGCCGCAGGCGCTCTACACGAGCCCGTGGGAGCCGGGGAAGTGGACGCTGCGCGATTCGGTTGACTACATGCATACGGCGTCGCTCTCGGTGCTCGACTACGCCGCGCGCTACAGGGACAACGTGCTGCTCAATCGCTATCGATCGGGCAAGTGGCAGATCGAGAAGCATCGCAAGGAAGGCCCGTTCGCGTATGTGATCCCGCAGGAACAGCGCGACAACGTGCTCGCGGTCGAGCTGCTGCGGCGGCTGGCTTTCGCCGGCGTGCGCGTCGCCACGCTCACCGCGCCGATGACGATCGACGGCGAGACGTTCCCCGCGGGCACCTGGGTGATCCCGACCGATCAGGAATTCATCGCCCTCGCGCGCGAGGTGCTCGATCCGCAGGTCTATCCCGATCTTCGCGAGTTCGAGGGCGGTCCTCCCGAGCAGCCCTACGACGCCGCGGGGTGGACGCTGCCGATGACGATGGGTGTGAGGGTGGTGACGGTGACCAAACCGATCGCCGATGGCGATCGAGCGAAGTTCAAGATGCTTGTGCCCGACGCGCCGCTCGCGATCAAGCCGACGCCGTACCTCACGGCGAAGACGGACACCGCGCCGTTCGACAGCGCGCCAGGCGACGGCTTCAACACGAGTGCGATGGCTGCTGCCATCGTGCCGGCGGCCGGATCGATCAGCGGCAGCGGCGCGCATCTCGCGATCGATCCCGCCGAGACGAACGTGTTCAAGGCGTTGAACAGGGTGTGGCAGCTCAACGCCCAGGTCAGCAGGGCCGGCGGCCGCTATGTGATCAGCGGCGCGAGCGATGCGCAGTTGAGCGAGATCACGACATCATTCGCGATTCGCGGTGAGCGCGTCTCCGCAGCGGGACAGGCGGTCAAGAGGCCGCGCCTGGCGCTGTTCGAGCCGCCGAACAGCATGGATGCCGGCTGGACCAAGTGGGTGCTCGAGCGCTACGGCTTCGAGTTCGCGAGCCTCAACACGCCCGACATCACCGGCAATCTCCGCGACAGGTTCGATGTGATCGTCGTCGGCGACGAGCGCCGTGGTGTCCTGCCCGGCGGCGGATTCGGCCGGCCGCCCGCCCCGACCTCAGACGATGACGCGCGCATCAAGGCGCTCGACGCATTCGTGCGAGGCGGCGGCACGCTGGTGGCATTGAGTGGCAGCGCGGTGGCGGCGATCGATCAACTGAAGTTGCCGGTGAGAAATGTCCTCAACGGTGTCGCGCGCGACAAGTTCTTCGCCGGTGGATCGGTGATGCGTGTCACGACCGATCCATTGCAGCCGGTGATGGCCGGCATGCCGAAGGACGCGGACATCTTCGTGTTCGGCAGCCCGGCATTTGAGACCACCGCCGGATTCGACGGCGCTGTGCTGGCGTCGTATCAGACCGAAGGATCGCCGTTGCGCTCCGGTTATCTTCTCGGCGAAACGTATTTGAATGGCAAAGCCGCGGCGCTCGACGTTCGCCACGGCGATGGCCACGTGATCCTTCTCGGCTTCCGCCCGCAGTGGCGCGGCCAGACGTTCGGCACCTTCCGCGTCCTGTTCAATTCGATTCTTCGGTGATTCGTTCGTAGAGGCGGGACTTCAGTCCCGCCTGCGCCGGCGATCGTAGAGGCGGGACTTTAGTCCCGCCTGGCGATGCCGAGGGCGGCGCCTTTCCCCGGGGACAGCCGGGCGTGACCTCCTGAGAGTGACGCGGGAAACCGCATCTCGTTCGCCGGATTGCGCGCCTGACGCTGTGACGCGCGATTCCGAACTTCCGGACGCAGCGCGGAATCGCGCGTGCAATCCGTCTCACTCGACGCGGTTTCAGCATCGCTTCGTCCGCGTCCCTCTAAGTCGGTCACGCCCGGCTATCCCCGGGGAGTCGCCGCCTCCGGGTTACTCGTCGTCCGGCAATGGTTCACGGCGCCGCCGCCGAGCCATCGCTTTCTTCACCGCTTTACCGAGCCGTGGCTTGAGGTTCAGGCCAAACGCCCGCCGCGTCCAGTTTGAACACCAGTCTTGCTCGATCCCATTGCGCTTTTGACGACGACTGCTGTGACGCATACGCACACCTCCATAGGAGGTGCGGCGTTGGATAGTGGAAGGTCATTGGTATTTCTTAGAGCCGCCTATCAACTGTTTCTTTGGAGACGAAAAGCAGGCGATCGTGAGATTGCGAAGGCTTGAGATTCCTTCGATGGTCGGCCCATAGTCTTCCCCTCATGATACGGCGAACACGCAGAGGTGCAAATCAAAATCGAGAATGCCGGGAGCACGCCTGCGACGATTCCGGACTGGCGTGTCGGTTGCCTGTATGCGCCAATGGCGTGATTCCAGGCCAGAAACCGCCGTATCAACGAGACCGAGTAGAAGCGCGGGGCATTTCCTAAAGCGGGATG
Source organism: Cyanobacteriota bacterium (assembly GCA_019752015.1). GTDB lineage: Bacteria > Acidobacteriota > Vicinamibacteria > Vicinamibacterales > UBA2999 > 12-FULL-67-14b. The sequence goes on from JAIEMQ010000001.1 coordinate 36,366, forward strand.
GGGGCGCGAGTACACCTACGATCCCGCTCGCGTTCCTCAGGATAATTTGAACGCCACTTCTAAGGGCGGATACAACTACGACGTCGTTCTTAAAGAGCCGTCGTGGTGGTGGCGTCGAAAAAGCTAAACCCAGCGAAAAGTAGGGCTAACGCTAGACATGGGTTTACCTGCGTCAAGTATGTTGCGTCAAGTATGCTTGACATAAAGACATGTGTGTTTTACAGTCTCCCTCGGGAGCTGGACGAACATGCTGACGGCTATTTTTCACAGGAAGCGGAAGGCCGCCGAGGCCGCAGCCGAGGCGATCAAACAAGCAGGCGGATCGATCGAACAGACCCGCCGCATTTACGGCACGCGCCTGCTGATTCGCGGATTGCTATGGGCCTCGGTCTATCTGTTGTCGCGCGGACTTCTCGAGCTCACGATCCCGTCGACGCCGCTGCGCGTTGCGATCGCGCTCCTGCCGACGCCGTTCTTCATCTACTACCTCTGGACGTGGATGAAAGGTGTCAGCGAGATGGACGAGCTCGAGCGCCGCATCGAGCTCGAAGCGCTCGGCTTCGCATTTCCCGCCGCCGTGGTCTTTCTGATGACGATCGGCCTGCTCGATCTCGCGATCACGCTCAGTCCCAGCGACTGGAGCCTGCATCATGTATGGCTGATGCTGCCGCTCTTCTACTACGCCGGTCTATGGCGCGCGAAGAAGCGCTACCTGTGAAGAACCGGCTGAAGGTACTGCGCGCCGAGCGCGACTGGTCGCAACAGGATCTCGCGGACAAACTCGACGTGTCGCGCCAGACCATCAACGCGATCGAGACAGAAAAGTACGACCCGAGTCTTCCGCTCGCGCTGAAGATGGGCCGCTTGTTTGGGCTCACCGTCGAAGAGATCTTCGAGCTAGCCGAGAAAAACGCCACACCGAAGCACGGAAGCACTGAAACACGGAAGAGAGCCTAATGGTTTTTCCGTGATTCTGTGATTCCGTGATTCTGTGTGCGTTTGTTCACTTCTGGAACGTGATGATGTGCTCGCTCTTTCCGAACATGAAGAAGCGCGGCGAGCCGGCGGCGACCTTGTCGGTGCCGATGTTCGGCGTCGAGCCGATCACCTGCGGATACCAGCCGCCGCCGTTCATGATCTTCTGCGGCGCGCTCCACAGCGACGGGTCGTCGAGGCGGGGCGCGAACGACACGTAAATGCCTTCCTGCGTGTAGTTCTCGTCCCTGGCGCGATTCAGCAGCATCACGTACTGCTCGACCGCCGTGTTCCAGTGCACCGACGGCCCCCAGAACGCATCGACCTTGTCGTCGCCGTCGTGCCACGGCAGCGCCGGCGCGACCAGCGGCGTCGCTGACGGGTAGACCCACTCGAGCCGCCGGCGCTCGGTGCCCGGTAATCCAGGCAGCAGCGTGCGGCGGCTCGCTTCCGGTTCCCAGATGCCACCGCGCCACAACTCGATCCGTCCGCCCGGCCGATCGCGATCGGCCCACTGCAGCCGCGCGATCGCCACGCCCTGCGACCGCGGATCACGCCCATACTGGCTGTAGAAGAAATAGAGGTACTGCTTCGACTGATCGAGCTGCACGCTGAGATCGCCGACGCCGCCGATCACGTAACGGTTCGTCGATTCGCACGCGGTCGTGCTCTGAAACGCCTGGATCACCGGCCCGAGATCCGTCCACGTGCGGCCGTGATCCGTAGACTTCGCGCCGCCGATGCGCGGCACCGCGCGATCCTCGCGTCCGCATCGCGTCGCCGGCCACTCGTTGTGGTAGTAGCCGTACCACGTCTCGACGTCATCCGAGACGACCGCTTCGAACCACACGCCGTAACCCGGATGCGGCGTGATCGACACTTCGGAGGTCGCACCAAGCCGCGACACGTCGTTGCCCGACGACACCGACGGCACGCCCGCGTGCGAGGTCAGCACGAACATCTTGCGCTGGCCGTCTTCGAGGTCCCACATCACCGGGCTGTTCGAATCGACGGCGCCCGGCAACGTGATCGTCGGCGCCGACACGAGCGCGACGCGCGGCAGGACGACGGCGGCTGAGGTGTGGGCGATGCATGAATAAAGGACCAGCCCGGCCGTGGCCCAAAACGGTGATTTCATGGAGTTCTATTTCTTCTACGGCTGTCGATGGCGATTCGTTTCAGTTATCCTGTCCGGGTCATGTCTCCGGTTGTCACTACCGTCGATGATGCGCTCGAGCTCCGCAAGGAAATCGAGGCGCTCGAGCGCGCGTGGCACGGCCCCGACAACACCGCGGAGAAAGCCACCAGCAAGATCAACAGCGCCGTGCTCACCGTGACACGGAACGGCAAATCGGATTTCCAGGATCGACAGGTCTATCTCTACGTCGACGGCGAGCTGTGGGGGAAGGTGCGATACGGGCGGCCGGTGACGCGCGAGATTCCGCCCGGACACCACAAGGTCCGGGCGTTCAACACGCTGTTCTCGCACACCATCGAGATCGACGCGGTGCCGGGCGAGCACGTCAAGCTGCGCTGCACCAACGGTCTCGGCAAGGGCGGCTGGATCATGATGGTGATCTGGCAGGTCGCCGCCCTCCGCGTCACGCTCGAACGCGAGTAGTTATTGTCCGGGCTTCAGTCCCGGTCTCTCCACCAATTCAATACGCGCGCCCGCTGGTCCCGCAACGTAGGAAAAATTAATCGGCGGACCATTCGGCAATGTCAGTGGCCGCGGCTCCGACGTCACTTCCACTTTCTTCGCGCGCAGGCTGTCGATCGTCGCCTGCAGATCGCCGACCGATCGCCACCCGATGTGATCGATGGCGCGGCCCTGGCTCGGCTCCGCTTCGCCTTTCGTGATCAGGACCCACACGCTGGTGAAGCCGTCGTAGTCATAGCGAATGCCGTCGATGGTCCCCTTGAGCCGGTCCCGCTTGCCGCCGAACTTGTCGAGCAGCCAGGCGTAGCCCTCGTCCGGATTCGGATTCCGCAGGTGCACGTGATGCAGGCCGAGCAGCTCCGGATCCTGCACGACTTCGATCCGCGTCCCCCACGGATCCTCGAGGAACGCCAGCTTGAAGAGCTTCGGCACATCGCGCACCGGTGTCGTCACCGTGATGCCGGCGGCCTCCCACTCTTTCATCTTCGCGTCGAGATCGGCGACGGAGAAGCCGATGTGATCGATGGCGCTGCCGGCGCTCGGCTTTGCGGTCGCGCTTCTGAGGAACATCAGGCGCGTGCTGCCGTACATGATGCGGTCCGGCGCCTCGGTGATGCGCCGCCCGCCCGGAATGTTCTTCTCGTACCAGACCGACGCCACCGCGGGATCGGGCACGTTCAGATGAATGTGATCGTAGGGATACGTCGGCGTCTGCGCCGCGGGGCGCCCGCCGGAGAAGGTAATGAGTGTGACGGCAATCAGGCACGAACGAATCGCTATGCGCATGTCGGTCTCCGTTAGGACGCCTACCTTACCAGATACGGCTGCAGTCCTGCCGCAACGATGTCGGCCACGGCGGCGGCGCCGGCGTTGCTGAAGTGCATGAAGTCACAGTAGTACCGCGTGTCCTTCGGCAACTGCCGCGCGAGGTCGATTAACGGCACGGCGTGGGCCGCGGCATTGGCGCGCATCACGTCATTGTAGATTTCGAGGAGCCGCCATTGCGCGAGGCCGTTGAGCTCGCCGTGTTCGACCAGGCGCCGCAGGTCGAGCCCCGTCGCCGGATCGACGGCATCGCCGGCGAGTAGCGGCTGGGTGATGAAGACCGGCGCAATGCCGGCGCGGCGCGCCTCGGTGGCGAGGGCAGTCAGCCGCCGGTCGTAGCCGGCGACTTGCGCCGTGAACGGCGCGATCGCGGCGCTGATTTCCGCGTCGGTCATGTCGCGTTGCGGCAGCCGGGCGAAGTCGACCAGGTCATCGCCGGCGATGGCCAGGCGCGACGCGCGCCACGCCCGATACAAATTCAGCAGCGAGTTCATGATCTGCGAGTGCCGCGCCATGTCGCTCCACGGCCGGTTGGTATTGTCCGGATCGAACTCGGCGGCGCCGTCATCGGGCATGCCGATGTCGTTGACGCCGGCCAGGACCAGCATCATCGACGGCTTAATCTTGACGAGCACGGCGCGGAGCAGCACGAGGTGACCCGCGGTGGAGTGGCCGTTGAAGCCGGCGTTGTAGACCCAGGTGTCCGGATGCGTCGCGGCCAGCCGGACGCCGAGCAGCTCCGGCCAGGTCCTGCGGTCGCTGAGGATCGAGTTTTCGGTGGTGCTGCCGCCGACCGCGGCGATCGTCAGGCGCCGGCCGATGTCCGCCGGCGGTTCGGCGCCGCGGAAACCGAGGCTGTTGCGAGTGGCGACCGTGATCGGATCGACGCGTGGATCAGGCGGATTCTTCCGCCGGTACTGTAGCCCGACCCGCAGATCGATGGCGTTGCCGTGCAGGACGAACGGCAGCGGGTGATAGACGCGAAGCAGCGCCTCCAGCAGCAGCACCCTGATAATCAACTGCACCGCCAGGATTTTCGCTCTCCGCATCCCTGCCGACATCTTACGGTGTATCCTGATCGCTCACGGAGTCCTCGTTGAAGCAATTCGGATTGATGTTTGCAGTGCTCGTCGCGGCCAGTGTGGTCACGCTGTCGGCGCAGGCCAAGCGCACGTTCACGAATCCACGGCCGGAGCCGTACTTCAAGGCGCTGTTCCCGGACGCCGGCGGCTTCTCGCCGTTCGGCGGCACCCCGCTGCATTACAAGGTCTACGGCGTCGACCCGAAAACGAATCCCGCGGCGCCGCCGATCGGCTTCATCTTCTGGACCACCGACGTGACGCCGAAAGAGTTCGGCTATCACGGGCCGATTCATTTCCTGGTCGGCATGGACACGCACGGCATCATCCAGGGCGTGGTGATGGACTACAACTCCGAGCCGTACGGTTACTTCTCCGTCGACCCGCCGAAGTTCGTGGAGCAATTCAAGAACAAGAGCATTCGCGATCCGTTCCAGATCGGCAAGGACATCGCCGCGGTATCGCGCGCCTCGATCACCATGAATCACGCCGCGCGCGTGCTGCGTGACTCGACGCGGACGATGGCCAGGACGTTCCTCACGCCGGATCAGATCAAGTCGCCGCAGCAGTGATGCTTGTTCAGCAGCCGGATCCGTGGGGCTTCGACGAAGCACCGGTCGAAACCTGGGCGGACATCCTGCGCCCGCAGTATGTCGATCTCGCGCTGCTCGCCGCGTTCATCGTCCTGGCGATGATCAGCTTCCGCCGCAAGAGCGTGCCGCTGAAGTTCGTGACGTTCGCGTTCGCGATCGGCTACATGGGCTTCGCGAAGAGTTACCTGATCTCGATCACCAACATCTTCAGCGTGCTCGACTGGAACTGGCCGGTCTTCAAGTACAGCCTGGCGTGGTACCTGTTCTTCGGGTTCACCGTGGTCTCGACGATCTTGTGGGGACGTTTGTATTGCGGCCGCATCTGCGCCTATGGCGCGCTGACGCAGACGCTCGATTCGATGCTGCCGGCGAAGTGGCGCGTGGATGTGCCGCGATCGATCGAGAAGCGCGCGGCGCTCGTCAAGTTCGGCGTGCTCGCCGGCGTGATCACCTATTACCTGGTGACGCACAATCTGCTGATCTACCAGTACACCGAGCCGTTCTGGATGTTCAGCCTGCTCGGCACGCCGATGATGTGGACGGTGCTGGCGATCCTGCTGGCGGTGACGCTGTTCGTCCGCAACGCCTACTGCCGCTTCCTCTGCCCGGTCGGCGCCACCCTCGGCCTGTTGTCGTATGCGACGGTGTTTCGCATCAAGCGCTGGTCGGAGTGCACCACCTGCCGCATTTGCCAGAAGGCGTGCCAGTGGGGCGCCATCGAAGGGCCGAAGATCCTGATGACCGAATGCGTGCGTTGCGACGACTGCGAGCGCCTGTACGCGGACAAGGAGATTTGCCCGCACTGGCGAATCATCGAATATAACGAACGAAAGCTTCGAGTTTTACCGCTGCAACCCGTACGATGAAAGGCGGGTCTGAAGACCCGCCTCTCCATGTAGAATCCAACCCGAATGTCGACAACCGCCGCCAGCACGCCCCGCATTTCGCCAACGATGCAGATCATGATCGGCCTGGTCATCGGCCTGATCGCCGGCTACATCATCAGTGAGATGGACGATCAGGCCAGGCGCGCCTGGTATGTGAGCGTCATCCAGCCGTTCAGCCAGATCTTCATCCGCATGATCCGGATGATCATCGCGCCGTTGCTGTTCGGCACGCTGGTCGCGGGCATTGCCGGCGCCGGGCACTTCAAGGACGTCGGCCGGATGGGCCTGCGCGCGATCATCTACTTCGAGATCGTCACCACGCTGGCCCTGTTGATCGGCCTCTTCACCGTCAACATCATGCAGCCCGGTGTCGGCGTGGCGCTGCCGCCGCCGACCGGCGCGCCGCCCGTCTCCGCGACCGCACAAACGTGGCAGCAAATCATCCTGCACATGGTGCCGACCTCGGTGATCGAAGCGATGGCCACCGGCGACGTGCTGCAGATCGTGGTGTTCAGCATCGTGTTCGCGATCGGTCTCGGCATGGTGGGGGAGAAGGGCCAGCCGTTCATCGCCTGGGCCGAGTCGCTCACCGAAGCGATGTTCAAGGTCACCAACATCGTGATGTTGTACGCGCCGATTGGCGTCGGCGCCGCGATCGCGGTGACGATCGGCACGAGCGGCCTCGAGGTGTTGAAAAACCTCGCGCAGCTGGTCGGCACCCTCTACCTCGCCCTCGCGGTGTTCTACATTACGGTGCTGATCCCGGTGATGCTGATGTTCCGCATCCCAATCGTCGCGTTCTTCAAGGCGATCAAGGAGCCGGCGCTGATCGCGTTCTCGACCACGTCGAGCGAAGCGGCGCTGCCGCGCGCCATGGAGTCCGTCGAAGCGTTCGGCGTGCCGCGCAAGATCGTGTCGTTCATCCTGCCGCTCGGCTATTCGTTCAACCTCGACGGCAGCACGTTGTATCTGTCGCTCGCCGCGGTGTTCGTCGCGCAGGCCGCCGGCGTTGAGCTGACGGTGACGCAGCAGGTCACGATGTTGCTGACGCTGATGTTGACGAGCAAAGGCGTGGCCGGCGTACCGCGCGCGTCGCTGGTGATCCTCGCCGCGACGCTGGCCAGCTACAACCTGCCTCTCGAGGGCGTCACGCTGATCCTCGGCGTCGACGCGCTGATGGACATGGGCCGCACCATGACGAATGTGATCGGCAACTGTCTCGCCTCCGTCGTGGTCGCGAAGTGGGAAGGCGAGTTCCGGCCGCCTATGGAGAATCAGTCGGCGGCTTAATGGGTGCCGGGGTGCCTGGGGTGCCTCGGTGCGCTACGGCGCGTTCGTTGGCGCCCGCAGTAAGCGCAAGCGGCCCTTTAGTCCGGTCGACACGCGCACCTGGTTGTCCGACGTTACGATCACACCCTCGACGTCGGGCAGCGTCTCGATCAGTTTCATTCCTTCATCCGGTCCGAGGATGAAGACGCCCTTCGCGATCGCATCGGCCAGCACCGCCCGGTCGCTGATCAGCGTGACGCTGCGGCAGCCGCGCGCCGGCTCGCCGACATCGGGATCGAGGATGTGGTGATACCGCGTGCCGTCCTTCATGAAGGCGCGTTCGTAATCACCCGAGGTGCTGAACGTACCGTCCGAGACCTGCACCGTCGCGAACGGATCGTGGCTGCCGCGCGGATCCGCGATCCCAAGCTTCCACGGCTTGCCGCCATCGCCGCCGGCGACGTAGAGATCACCACCGGCCTGAATCAGGAAATCCTTGAATCCCTGCCCGCGGAGTAACGCAATCGCGCGATCGACGGCGTAGCCCTTGCCGATGCCGCCGAGATGGACCTTCATGCCCGGACGATTGATGAATGCCGTCCCCGCGGTTGAATCGATCTCGACCGCGCGGTAGTCGATTCGTTTGAGCCGCGCTTCAATCAGGTCGCGTTCCGGCACGACGTTGTCCTGATCGTGATCGAAACGCCAGATGTCCGTCAGCGCGCCGAAGGTGATGTCGAACTTGCCGCGCGTGAGCTCGCTGACGTCGCGGGCCGTGCGCAGCACGGCGATGGTGTCCTGGCTGACTTTGACCGGCCCGACTCCCGCGCTGTTGTTGAGCCGCGTCACGTCGCTCTCGTTCCGCCAGTTGCTCAACAGCGCTTCGAGCCGATCGAATTCCCGGAACACGTGCGCAATCGCACCGGTGGCGCGCGCGTCGTCCGTTGTCCAGATGGCGACACGCAGCAACGAGCCCATCGACTGCCGCGATTGCTCGATGAGCCGTGGAGCGACGGACGGGCTGGCGGCGCACGCCGCGAGCGACAAGACAGCAAGTATGCTGGGAAGGTGAGCGAGGCCGCGAAGCTGGTGATTGCGCGCGATCATCCGCAGGACATTCAAGACCGCCCAGTCTATCTCTGGATCGACGGCGAGAAATCGGGCCGTGTTCTGAAGTACGGCAAGACCTTCGAACGCGATCTGCCGCCGGGCCATCACAAGGTCAAGGCGAGCAACACGCTGTTTTCGACGACCGTGGAATTCGACGCCGCGGCCGGCGAGACCGTTCGCTATCGCTGCGAGAACGGCCTCACCGGCGGCGGCATGGTGATGGTGCTGATGATGGGCGTCGCCTACCTCCGCGTCCGTCTCAAACGGCTCTGACCAGCGGAACCCCCGGAAATTCCGAGGGAAACCATGCGAAAAACTGCTGGTTTGTATTTCTACGGTTTAGGCCGTATTCTTTGTCGATCTCGTCGGGATATCCTCTGCCTCGAGAAGGAGATAGAGATGAGCCGGATCGTTACCCTCGGACTGTTCGCGGTGCTCGCTCTGCCGGTTGCCGCAGCCGCGCAAACGCCGACCTTCACCAAAGACATTGCGCCGATTTTCCAGAACAAGTGCGAAGCGTGCCACCGGCCCGATTCGATCGCGCCGATGTCGCTCGTCTCGTTCGAGGAAGCGCGTCCGTGGGCGCGCTCGATCAAGGCGCGCGTCGCCGCGCGGCAGATGCCGCCCTGGCACATCGATCCGACCATCGGCATCACCGAGTTCGAAAACGATCGATCGCTGTCGGACAAGGAGATCGCCACGATCGTGAAGTGGGTCGATGCCGGCTCGCCGAAGGGCGATGCCAAGGACATGCCCGCTCCGAAGGTGTGGCCAAACGAGCAGGGCTGGAACTTCGCGAAGCAGTTCGGGCAGAAAGAGCCGGACATGGTGATCAAGTCGCTGCCGTGGACGCAGAAGGCCGGCGCCAACGACGCGTGGTGGAAGCCCGTGGTCGAAACGCATCTCACCGAGCCGCGCTGGGTGCGCGCGCTCGAGATTCGTCCGAGCTCGGTGAAGGGCCGCCGCATCACGCATCACGCGATTGCCCGCCTGCAGCAGCGCGAGACCGATCCGCTGGCGCAGAATCCTGACGACGCCAACGGCCAGCCGCAGCCCGGCACCTTCATGGAGTGGGCCGTCGGCAAGCAGGGCGAAATGATGCGCCCGAACAGCGGCAAGCTGATGCTGCCCGGCTCCAAGATCGTGTGGGACATCCACTACTCGAACGGCGGCGAGGACATCACCGACACCGTTGAGCTCGGCATCTATTTCTATCCGAAAGGCCAGGAGCCGAAGTTCCGCCAGGTGCTGCACCTGATGGGCGGCACGGGCGGCACCGGCGTCGGCGCGCTCGGCAGCGCACTCGACCTGCCGCCGAACACCATCAAGGCGACCGAGGGTTACTTCCTGATGCGCGAGAACGGCCGCGTCGAGAGCTTCCAGCCGCACATGCACCTGCGCGGCAAGGCGATGACGCTCGAGGCGATTCTCCCGAACGGCCAGTCGCAGGTGATCAGCCACGTGGCGGATTTCAATTTCAACTGGCACAACACCTACGTCTACAAGGAGACCGCGGCGCCGCTGCTCCCGAAGGGCACGATCATCAAGGTCACCGCGTGGCACGACAACACGACCGCCAACAAGGCGAATCCTGATCCGAACGTCTGGGTCGGCTACGGCGATCGCACGGTCGACGAAATGGCGCACGCGTGGGTCAACGTCACCTACATGAACGACACCGACTATCGCGTCGCGATCGAAGAGCGCCGCAAGGCTGTCAGCACGACGACCGCCGCACAGCAACAGCAATAGACAACATGCCAACAAATCGTTTCAACACCGTGACCATGGTCTTCACCATGGTCACGGCTTGTTTTGTACTGGCGACGCACGCGCAAGTGAAACCGCCAGCCGGCGGCGTGCTCGCCGAGCCCGTCAACAACTCTGGCGGTCCGATCTACGCGACCTTCGAGGGCTGGGGCCCGCTGAAGGACGGCACCAACGCGCTGCTGCTGGGCTACTTCAATCGCAATCGCACGCAGGTCGTCGACATTCCGGTTGGCCCCGACAACAGCATCGAGCCTGGCGGCCCTGACTACGGGCAGCCGACGCATTTCCTGACCGGCCGCCAGTACGGCATGTTCGCGATCACGGTGCCGAAGGATTTCGGCAACAAGAAGCTGACGTGGACGATCAACGCCAACGGTCACAAGACCGCGGTGCAGTTCTGGCTGAACCCGCCGTACTGGATCGAGTTCTTCAAGAACACCGCGAACGGCAACGAGCCGCCGCGGATCAAGTTCGGCCCGGCGGCGCCCGAATACATCGGTCCGCCGCGCGAGAAGATCGTCGCGACGCTCAATGCGACGGTTGGCGCGCCGCTCGATCTCACCGCGTGGGCCGCGGATCAGCCGCCAACCATCAAGTTCGAAGAGGGCGCGGAGCCCGCGGCGCCGGTAACGCCGCCGGCGGCGGCGCGCAAGCCCGCGAACGAGCCTCCGCCCGCATTCATTGGCGGACGCGTCGTCAGCGTCAGCCCGGCGGCTGCCGGCGGCGGTGGTGGCGGCGCAGCAGCGGCTGCGGCGCGCAACCGCGGTGACATCCAGGTGATCTGGAAAAAGTATCGCGGCCCTGGCGACGTGACGATCGGCGAGGAAACGATCAACCTCAAGAACGACGGCGATGCGAAGAAGTTCGTCGAGGCGAAGACGACCGCGACGTTCAGCGCGCCCGGCACCTACTGGCTGCGCGCGCAGGTCAACGACAGCTCAGGCAACGGCGGCGGCGGCGATCAGTGCTGCTGGACGTCGGCGCACATCATGGTCAACGTCAAGTAGCATCCGCCTTCAGGCGGATTGTTCTTATCGCCCGAAGATGATCTTCTCGCGGTGGAGCAGTCCTGAGGCCGCCCTCAGGACTGCCACCGACAGCGTCACGTTAATCACCCCGACAATCACGAACACCACCGGGCTGATCGGCTTGTTGCCGAGCACGTCGGTGAGCAGTGTCTGCTGGCCGATCCACGGCACGTAATACATCCACGCCTTCGTCGACATGGTGTTCATCGTCGCCATCATGCCCGGCACTATCTGCGCCATCATCAGGAAGCTCAGATAGCTCTGCGCTTCCTTGAACGACTTCGCGAAGGTGGCGACGTACAACTGAATTGCGACGATCAGCGGGCAGAGCGGCAGCACCACCGACAGCGTGCGGAGCAGCTCCGGCGTGCCGAGGCGGAAGCGGATGCCGAGGTCCTGCAGCGGCAGTTGCTTGAACATGGCGAACAGGAGCGCGCCGGTGATCAACACGGTGAGCATTCCTGTCAGCGAACCAGCCAGCCACTTGCCTGCCGCGATCGCAATGCGCGGCGCAGGGTTGACGAGCAGCGCTTCGAACGAGCCGCGCTCGCGCTCACCGGCGGTCGAATCCGTCGAGATCGCCATGGCGCCGGTGAACGCCGAGATCATCACGAACAACGGAATGAAGCCGAGGATCTGCGCGGCCCGCTGCTGCGAGCTCGACACTTCAACGTCCTCGACCTGCACCGCGGTCGCGACCACGGGACTGATGCCGCGCGCGATCAGGCGCAGGCTGCCGATCTCCGCGTTGTAGCGCTGCAAGACCGCTCTGACGCGCTGCACTTTCGGACGCGAGTTCTGGCTCGAGCTGTCGGCGACGAGACGAATCATCGCCGGCTTCGACGCGGCGAAGTTCTTCGCGAAGTTCTCGGGGATGACGACGATGGCGTCTTCGCGGCGCGTGCGGACGGCGTCTTCCGGATCCTTGGGGCCGTCGGTCACCGTAACGCCGGGCTGCTGCCGCAGCCAGTCGACGAACGCCGGCGCGTAGGCGGCGCCGACGACCGGGATGCTGACGTCCTCGACCGACCGCTGGCGGTTGGCCATGCTGTTGAACAGGAAGAAGATCAGGCCCGGCGCCAGCAGCGAGCTGACCAGCACGGTGATGATCGAGCGGCGATCGCGCGACCAGTCGCGCAGCTCCTTGCGGATGACGACCGCGATCTGGGTGGCTGGAGTCGATCTCATGAAGGCGATCCCTCCGGCTCCAGGCCGCTGAGCGCGACGAATGCGTCCTCGAGATTCTGGTGTCCGGTCTGCCGCCGCAGGTCGTCGGGTGAACCAGAGCCCACGATCTTTCCTCGCGCGATGACCACCATCGTGTCGCAGAGCGCCGAAACTTCCTGCATCACGTGGCTGGAGAAGAGCACCGTGTGTCCTTCATCCTTCAATCGCCGGATGATTTCGCGCACCGCGCGCGTGCTCATCACGTCGAGGCCGTTGGTCGGCTCATCGAGCAGCACGTTCTTCGGATTGTGGACAATGGCGCGGGCCAGCGCCGTCTTGGTCCGCTCACCGTGCGAGAAACCGGCGACGCGGCGATCGGCGATCTCCTTCATGTCGAGCATCGTCAGCAGGTGATCGGTGCGGCTGCGCAGATCGGCGCCGGTCACACCTTGCAGCTCGCCGAAATATTCGATGTGTTCGCGTGCCGTGAGTCGTGGATAGAGACCGGACTGATCGGGCAGCACGCCTAGCGCGAAACGCGCGCCCTGGGGATCCGCGACCGCATCGATGCCGTCGACGAGAATCTGTCCCTCGTCCGGCCGCATCAGCGTGTAGAGCATCCGCAGCGTCGTAGTCTTGCCGGCGCCGTTCGGGCCGAGCAATCCCGTAACCTGGCCGTCATCGGCGCTGAAGCTGACGCCGTCGACCGCGCGCACGTCGCCAAAGCGTTTGTGAAGGTTGTCGATGCGGATCATGGGCGAGCCTGTCTCGCCGCCGACGGCGAAGGCGGACCCCCCGTTCGATTCGGGTCCGGACCGGCGGGTGAGAGGAAGAATGCCGGCCGCTTGACGCGCGCGACGCACGACGTGTCGAGGTCGGCGGGCGATCCTTCGTCGATGAACTCGCGCATGATGCGCTGGCCGCAGCCGGTGCCGCCCGCGGTGTGGCCGGTGCCGCCGATCACGACGTGCTTCGAGTTCGACAGCGTCCTGGCGACCTGTTCGCCCCACGCCGGCGGCGTGACCGGATCGACTTCGCCCGACAGCACCAGCGTCGGGATCGCGGAGGTGACGGGTTCGTAGAACGAGTCGTCGACCTTGCCGCGCGGCCAGAATGCGCACGCCTGCTGCTGGATCGACATCACGTACTTGCCGAACAGCGTCGACTCCGATCCTTTCAGCAAGTCATCGGGCGTATTGTTCGGCGCGTCCTCGGCGCAGATCACCGAGAGCTGCATGCCGATCGCCATGTTGGGTTCGTCACCGCCGCCGCCGAGCGCCGCCAGCGCCAGCATGCTTTGAAAATCGTTCTTCTCCGCGGCGGCGACGATTGCCGGCACCAGCGTGGTCATCAGCGGCTGATAGAGCGCCGTGACGATCACGTTGGCGAGCACGCGCGCGTCGATCCTGATGTCGGCGGTCTCGCCGGTGCGCGGATGCGTCACCTTGACGGTCGGCGGGTTTTTCTCGAGTCGATCGACGAGCGCGCGCATGCGCTCGAGCAGGTTCGGATACGCCTTGTTGCAGCCGTCGTCTTCGGCGCAGTCCCTGGCGAGCAGCTCGAACGCGCGCTGCGTATCGCGCGGGAAGTAGAGCGGTAGCCGCATGTCGGGCGGCGCCACGCCGTCGAGGATGGCGGTGCGGATGCGATCGCCGTGCTGCCGCATATACACGAGCGCGGCGCGCGTGCCGTACGAGCCGCCGTAGACGTTGATCTTGTCGTAACCGAGGAACGCGCGCACGTCGTCCAGATCGTCCATCGCAATCGGCGTCGTGTAGAGCGTCAGGTCGGCATCGTACTTCGCCTGGCAGAGCTTGAGTTTCTCGAGCGCCGACTCGTTGCTTTCCATGATCGACTGCAGCGAGTCGTCGCCGTCGTTGAGGCAGTTGAGCGGGTTCGACTTGCCGGTGCCGCGCTGATCGACGAGCACGATGTCGCGATCGCTCTGGACACGCTGGAAGACCGTGCGCACGACCTTGGCCAGCGCCGCGGCGCCCTGTCCGGGTCCGCCGGCGAGGAAGAAGAGGGGATCCGCCTTCGCATCGGACCGCAGCGCCGGCAGGACGACGATGTTGAGATCGATTTGCCGCCCTTGTTTCGTGGCGCGGTTTTCGAAGACCTTCAGCGACCCGCAATAGGCATCAACCGGCGTGTCGTACCCGCTGCACGGCTTGAGCTTGTCGAGCGCCGAGACCGCCTGGGTCTGGCTGCAGCCGCTGATGATGAAAATGGCAAGAACTGCGACGAACGCCCGTCCCCACATCGCAGAAGATTCTACCCGAGGGGCATGGTTGGTGCTTCGCACCAACCATGCCTGTGTGGCACACAGGCGCGGTTGGTGCGAAGCACCAACGATGCCTCACGGTTTCCAGTCGGGGAGGCGGTCGTTGCCGGGGCCGGACGTGAGCTTCTGCAGCGGGCGGGAGCCGTCGGCGGGGACGATGGCGAGGTCCCAGTCTTCGCCGTCGTGGTGCTGAGGGCTCACCGAGAGCGCGATCAGCGTGCCGTCTTTCGAGAAGTCGGGGTAGTAGGACCACAGCTTCGGATCCGCGGCAATCTCGCGCGCGGCGCCACCGTTGGCGTTGCGGATCTGAATTGTCGACGGCTCCTTCGCGAGCAGGACATTGGCGATCGATCGGCCGTCCGGCGACCAGCTCGGCCAGCAGGCGCCGCCGCTGTTGTCGAGCGCGCGCGTCTTGCCGGTCGCGAGGTCGAGGACGTGCACCTGGAACTCCCAGAATTGCAGACGCTGCAGCGTCTGCGCCGCGAACGCCACCAACTTTCCGTCGGGCGAGACGTTCGGCATGATCGCGCGGCCGACGAAGTGATGCGTGAGCCGATCGACCTTCTTGTCTTTCAACCACACGCGATACAGATCGCTGCGGCTGTCGCGCTCCGAGCTGAAGATCAGGCTCTGCATGTCCGGCATCCAGATCGGATCGAAATCGTTGGCCGGATGATCGGTGATGCGCGTGACGTTGGTGCCGTCCGCATCCATCACGTAGAGGTCGAAGTTGCCGCCGCGCGACGAGACGAATGCAATGCGCCTGCCGTCCGGCGACCACTTCGGATGCTGATCGTGATGATTGCGGCCCGAGGTGAGCTGCGAGACCCGGCCCGTGGCGAGATCGATAGTAAAGATGTGATTGCGGGCCGAAGGGTTTTCCGGGCCGGCCCGGTCTGACATAAAGGCAATGACGCCTGAGAGGCCGGCCGGAAAGGGCGTCACCGCGGAGGGCACCGAGGGCGCCTGGGCGCTCGCGCCCGCGGCTAACAACAGTACGAACAGCGCTCGCATGCTTCAACGATAACGGAAACACGGAGTGTTCTCCGTGTCTCCGTACTGCTCCGTGACTCGTTAGGCGTGAGCCTGCTGGGGCGCACGCCGGATGGCGAGGTTCGCGAATCCACCGATCACGCCCAGCGCGAGCGCCACCCAGACGACTTCCGCCGGCCACGACAGGCCGAGCAGCGCGTCGAGCGAATAGGCGCCGTTGCCGATCAGCGCGATCGCCGCGGCGCCGGCGCTATAGAGCAGCGGCACTTCGATGCCGCCGTTCTGCGCGAACAGCCCGTGCTGCCAGTGCACCGTCGCCATCGCGACGATCATGATCGCGATGATCATCGCCGGGCCGAGCGGGCCCAGCAGTCCGAGCGCCACGAGCAGGCCGCCGACCAGCTCCGAGGCGCCCGCCGCCATCGCGAAGAACCGTCCCGGGCGGAAGCCCAGCGTCTCGAAGAACCCGCCGGTGCCGGCCAGCCCGTGGCCGCCAAACCAGCCGAGCAGCTTCTGCGAGCCGTGCGCGGCCATGACCAGTCCAAACACCACCCTGACCAACAGCAATCCAGCGTCCATGACTCCCTCTTTCCTTGTCCGACTCAATACTTATCAACTATACAAACTATAGTGACTAATTGTCAATTAGTAACTGAGATGCCGTGCTATCCTGAAGGTGTCGCCGCCATGGCCACCAGAGATACCGCCAGAAAAGACACTGCCAGAAAAGACACTGCCAGAAAAGACACTGCCAGAAGCGTGCCGCAGCTCTGTACGCGGTTCCACTACGCCAGCGAGCTGATCGGTCGGCGCTGGAACGGGGCGATCATCTTCATGCTGCTAAAGCAGACCTGCCGGTTTGCCTGGCTGCGCGACAACATTCCCGGCATCACCGACCGGATGCTGAGCGAGCGGCTGCAGGAGCTCGAAGGCGAAGGCGTCATCGAGCGGGTGGTGATTCCGGAGACGCCGATTCGTGTCGAATACTCGCTGACCAGGAAGGGCCGGGCGCTCGCCGAAGCGGTCGGCGCGATCGCCGAGTGGGCGGAGCGCTACATTCCGATATCGGCGAAACCCGGCAAGCCGGCGCAGCCGCGCCGCCGCGCGAGTCGCTGATCGCGGCGGCGTTTGTTACTATCGAACGTCAAGGCCATTGATTGCGATTCGCACCATGGCGGCGTTAGCTCTGCTGTCGGTGATCGCCACAGCCGCTGCGCGCAGCCTGCGCCGATGTCGCCGTTTCCGCGCGATCTGACGGGCACGCTCGCATTTCAGTCGGATGCGCGCAGCCCGCTGAACCCGAACGGCAGCATCAAGCTCTCCACGATCGATCTCTCGTCGGGACGCGTCTCGTCGCTGAACCTCGCCGGCGACTGGAACGACGAGCAGCCGCGATGGTCGCCGCATGGGCAGCGCATCGCCTTCAAGTCTTCGCGCAGCGGCAGTTACAACCTGTATGTGATGAACGCGGACGGCACCGACGTCCGTCGCCTCACCGATCACGCCGGCAACGACCGACTGCCTGACTGGAAGCCTAGATAAAGGCAAAACGCAAAAGGCAAAAGGCAAAAGGCAAAAGGCAAAAGTAAGAAGGCAGAAAACGTTTTGCCTTATGCCTTTTGCCTTATGCCTTATGCCTTATAGAATCGAGGTTTCCAGGAGCCCAAGTTTGTCAAAGATTAAGGTCAAGAATCCCGTTGTCGAGATGGACGGCGACGAGATGACGCGCATCATCTGGCACAAAATCCGTGAACAACTCATCCTTCCGTATCTCGACATCGACCTGAAGTACTTCGATCTCGGCGTCGAGTCGCGCGACAAGACCGGCGATCAAATCACGATCGATTCGGCCAACGCGACCAGACAGTACGGCGTCGCCGTCAAGTGCGCGACCATCACTCCCGACGAAGCGCGCGTCAAGGAATTCAACCTGAAGCAGATGTGGAAGTCCCCGAACGGGACCATCCGCAACATCCTCGACGGCACGATCTTCCGCGAGCCGATCATCTGCAAGAACGTGCCCCGCCTGGTGCCGCACTGGGACAAGCCGGTCGTGGTCGCGCGTCACGGCTTCGGCGATCAGTACCGCGCGCAGGATTTCACGTTTCCCGGCGCCGGCACGCTCACGATCAGCTGGACGCCCGAGGGCGGCGGCGAGGCGATCTCCCGCGAAGTGATCAGGACCAAGGGCAGCGGCATTGCGATGGGCATGTTCAACCTCGATTCGTCGATCGAGGGCTTTGCGCGCGCCTGCTTCACCTACGCGCTCGGCCGCAACTACCCGGTCTACCTGTCGTCGAAGAACACCATCCTCAAGATCTACGACGGCACCTTCAAGAACACGTTCCAGCGCGTCTACGACAACGAATTCAAGTCGCAGTTCGAGCCGAAGGGCCTGACCTACGAACATCGCCTGATTGACGACATGGTCGCGTCGAACCTGAAGTGGAACGGCGGCTACCTGTGGGCGTGCAAGAACTACGACGGCGACGTGCAGTCGGACACGGTGGCGCAGGGCTACGGTTCGCTCGGCCTGATGACGTCAGTGCTGATGTCGCCGGACGGCAAGTCCGTCGAAGCGGAAGCCGCGCACGGCACCGTGACGCGTCACTATCGCCTGCACCAGCAGGGCAAGCCGACGTCGACGAATCCGATCGCGTCGATCTACGCGTGGACGCGCGGCCTGCAGTATCGCGGCCGGTTCGACGGCACGCCCGATGTGATCGCGTTCGCCGAGAAGCTCGAGAAGGTGTGCGTGGATGTCGTCGAGTCCGGACGCATGACGAAGGATCTCGCGATCCTGATTCGTCCCGATCATCCGTACCTCACTACCGAGCAGTTCCTCGAGGCGATCAATACCGAGCTTCGTGCGCGAATGTAGCTCGGCAGAGACAAACGATCCGGTCATCGCGAGAAACCAATCGCCCGCCGCTGCCGGAGCGGCGGCGCGATCAACTTCCGCAGGACGCCGAGGATTGTTTTCAGTTCCTCGTCGTGGTGTGTGACCTTGCGCTCAAGAGCGGTGAGCTTGATGGCCAGCTCGCGATGGGCCGACGACAGATCTCGCAAACGTAGAAACGCGCGCACGACAAAGATGCTCATCTCGATCGCGCGCGTTGAGTTCAACACGGTTGCGGCCATGATGGCTCCATGTTCAGTGAAGACCCACGGACGTGTGCGCCTTCCTCCGTGAGCGCCACTTGAGATCACAAATTGTGATCTCAAGATTCGGCATTCACCTTCGCTCAGGTGGAACGCGAAGTCCTGTGGGAAGCGCCGTGCGTTGCGCTTGACCGCTTGATTGAGGCGCGCAGTTGAGACTCCGTAGAGTCTGGCGAGATCTTCATCGAGAACAACCTTGGCGCCACGAGTGAAGACAATCCGTGGTGGAGTCGGCGTCGGCCGGATGGTGCGGAGTCCAGGCATGGCCGAGGCGAGTGCGAACAGCATGCCGCGCGGATTTGCGCCAAAATTGGGGGGCGTCGCGCCGGCACCGGGTGCACTGTTGCGAAAAGTGCGTGCGCGGAGGCTCAGACCGATCGCAAAATTGAGCTACGCGGCCGGATGTAGCGCCGGGGCCTTCTGTAACAGGCGGCGTTCCGCGCCCCACGCGCCGGCTGCGGCAATCACCACCACGATCGTCAGCAGGAAGTTGCTCGATCGCAACAGGTCCTGATCGTGCAGCGATCGCAGCGCCATTGCCGTTGTCAGCAATCCCGCCGACATTCCCGCCACCCACGCCGCCAGGAATCCCCGTCGTCGATACAACAAGACGATGATCGCCGTCGCGATGGTCATGCCGGCGGCGAGGACGAGCCCCGGCAGAATCCTGTCCTGATCGTTGGCGGCGAACAGGCCCGCCGTGAGTGAGACGGCGATCGTCGACACCATCGGATTGACGCGATAGCGATCGCACACCTCGACGACGAAGATGACGCCGAGCACGAGGAACGCGGCGGTGGTGAGCTGGTCGCCGACCATGGTGCCAAAACTGGCGTCAACGGCGTTCAGCTCGCGCGAGATCGATGGCTCGAAGCCGGCGACGTTGAGCGCCGCCCAATCTGTAAGCACACGGAGTGCCGCCGCGGCTGCTCCCGCACAGACGCCCTCGAACAGCGATGCCGACACCGCCGGCAGGAGGACGCGTCCCCGTGTCAGCTGTTCGGCGGCCCACATCCGCGCCGGGCTGCGGCGTCCAATCCACAGCAGCACGCCACTCAACGCCGGCAACACTGTGCCGATCAGCAGGATGGTCACAGCGAGGACTCCGACGATGCTCTGAAAAATGCCGGAGCTGCCGATCGAGCTGAGCGCAACCTGAAGGATGACCAGCGCACACAGCGCGAGTGGCAGGCGGCGGGTCAGCGCGTCCCAGTTCCTGGTCTTGAACAGGAAGTACAGACCGAAGCCCCAGCCGATGACGAACGTCGCGACCAGCACGAACGGCCTGCGCCCTTGAAGATCTGCATCGCCATCGGCGTCTCTGGCGCCTTGTAACCGCGCGGCTGCTCGAAAGATCGCTCAATCAAAATCAGCTTCTCGCCTTGCAGGCCGGCTTGCAGCTGCTCAACGTGCCCGTACTTGGTGTCCCGGCTTCGCCACGCCATCTCGGTCTTGCCGGGCGGGTAGTCGCGATCGAGGACTTCGACCTGGTAGCCGGATGCGTCGATGCCGAATGCCTTCTTGATCGCCTCGAGGCCGATCGATTCGGCTCTCGCGCGATCGGCGTGCGTCACCTTGGCGTCGGTCGCGTAGCCGGTTGCAAATGCGACCAGAGCGCCTTTCGGATCGAGACGAACGGCATAATCGCCGGCGGCCATCGCCTCGAGACCGCCGGACGGATTCGCGGTCTGCGTGATGCCCGCACGCCAACAGGCCACGGGTGTGCCCTCGCGGATCGCGTCGCGCGCAGCGGCGAGGGCTGCCATCTCGGTGATTTCTTCGATGTCGACCGCATCGATGAACGTGACCGAGGTCCGTTGTCCGGTCGCGGTGTAACCGAAACTCTGAATGGTGTCGCGTGCCTTGGTCAGCACCGCGCCTTCCGGAAGCGTCACGGAATCCTGGGAGCCGGCGCGCCGCGCGAACGTGGCCACGCCGAAGTCGAGCACTTTCACGTAGCCGTCGGGCCGCAGCATCAGGTTGTCGGGCTTGATGTCGCGGTGAACGATGCCCGCGGCGTGAGCGGCCGAGAGCGCCGATGCCGTCTGGATCGTGATGTCGAGAATCTCGCGCAGCGTCAGCGGGCCGCGGGCAACGCGATCGCGCAGCGTTTCTCCATCGACGGAGCTCCGAGACCAGGAACCGCGAGCCGTCGTGATCGCCGACTTCGTGGATGGTCAGGATGTTCGGATGGTTGAGAGCGGAAGCGGCCCTCGCTTCGTGCAGGAAGCGGCTCAATCGCTCCGGGTCCGGGCTCAATTCCTGCCGCAGCACCTTCAACGCCACCGGACGGCCGAGCGTGGGATCGACGGCTTTATAGACCTCGCCCATGCCGCCGCTGCCCAGCAGTCCTTGGATTTGATAGCGGCCGACGTGCCGCCGGCGGTCAGAGACATGCCAGGACATAATAGAGCATGCATTCCATTCGACGAATCAGCGCCACCGCTGTGGCATGCGCGCTCCTGACCGTCAGCCTGGTTGCCCGGCAGGACGAGCGGTGGAAAGCCCTTGAAGCGCAGATCGATCGCATCTACGCGCAGAACGAGTACGCGCTGCCGCGATTTGGCCCAGCGCGATGGCTCGCCGACGGCGTGTCGTATACGACCGTCGAGCGCGGCGCCAATGGCGGATCGGAAATCATCAAGTACGACGCCGCGACCGGCAACCGCAGCGTGCTGATCTCGGCGGCGCAGCTGACGCCGGCGGGTGGACAGTCGCCGCTGACGATCGCCGATTACGTGTGGTCGGATGATGATTCGAAGCTGTTGATCTTCACGAACACGCAGAAAGTGTGGCGTCAGAATACCCGCGGTGATTACTGGGTGCTGAGCCTGCCTCGCCGAAGCTCGGAGAGCGGAGGCGGGCTCAAGCAGGCGGGGACGACACACCCGGCCGCGTCGTTGATGTTCGCGAAGTTCTCGCCCGATGCGACGCGCGTTGCCTACGTGCGCGGCAATAACATTTACGTGGAGCGGCTCGACGACGGCAGGGTCACGCAGCTGACCAACGACGGCTCCGAGAACATCATCAACGGCACGTCGGACTGGGTCTACGAGGAAGAGTTCGGCGTCCGCGACGGCTTCCGCTTCAGCCCCGACGGCAAGTCGATCGTGTACTGGCAGTTCGATCAATCCGGCGTCGGCATTTTCTCGCTCATCAACAACACCGACGCTCTCTATCCAGTCATCACGAAGATTCCCTATCCGAAGGCGGGCACCACCAACTCAGCGGCGCGAGTGGGCGTAGTCAGCGCCGAAGGCGGTGCGACGACGTGGATCAAGACCGAAGGTGATCCGCGCAACACCTATCTGGCGCGCATCGGCTGGATCGACAACAACACCGTGGCGATTCAGCAGCTGAATCGCCTGCAGAACCGCAACGACTTCCTCTCGGCCGACGTGAAGAGCGGCGCGGTCAAGCGCATCTTCCGTGACGAATCGCCGCAGTGGGTCGATGTCAACGAGGAAGTGCCGTGGGTCGATGGCGGCCGCACGTTCCTCTGGCAGAGCGAGAAGGACGGCTTCAATAAGGTCTACCGTGTGCCAAGGGAAGGCGGCACCGGCCAGGTGATCACCAGGTTCGATGCCGACGTGACGGACATTGCGGGCTTCGATGAGAAAGCCGGCTGGATGTATTTTCGCGCCTCGCCGGATAACGCCGGCCAGCGCTATCTCTATCGATCGCGTCTCGATGGCAGCGGTACGCCCGAGCGCGTGACGCCCGCGAGCCAGCCGGGCACGCATCGCTATGACGTGTCGCCGACCGGCAAGATGGCGTTCCATACGTACTCGCAGTTCGAGCGGCCCTCGCTGACGGAAGTGATCGAGCTGCCGGGCCACAAGCCGGTCCGCGCGCTGACCGATCCGTCGGCGGTGATCGCCAGGGTGAAGCCGCTGCTGAATCCGCCGGCGGAGTTTTTCCGCGTCGAGATCGGCGAAGGCGTCGAGCTCGATGGCTACATGCTGAAGCCGTCGACGTTCGACGCGACGAAGAAATATCCGTTCATCACGCACGTCTACGGCGAGCCGGCGGGGCAGACGGTCAACGATTCGTGGGGCGGCTCGCAGCTGCTGTTCCATCGCGCGCTGGCCGAGGCCGGCTACATCATCATCAGCATCGACAACCGCGGCACGCCGGCGCCGAGGGGAACGGCGTGGCGCAAGATCGTCTACGGCACCGTCGGCGATCTGTCGTCGAAGGATCAAGCCGCCGCGGTGAAAGCGCTCGTGGCGACGTCCTCGTTCCTCGACAAGGATCGCGTGGGCGTGTGGGGCTGGAGCGGCGGCGGTACCAACACGCTGAACGCGATGTTCCGATTCCCCGATGTCTACAAGGTCGGCGTATCCGTGGCGCCCGTGCCGGATCAGCGTCTCTACGACACGATCTACCAGGAGCGCTACATGGGGCTGCCGCACGACAACGCGGCGGGCTACAAGGTCGGGTCGGCGATCAACTTCGCCGAAGGCCTCCAGGGGAAACTGCTGATCGTCCACGGCACCGGAGACGACAACGTCCACGCGCAGGGCACCGAGAAACTGGTCAACCGCCTGATCGAGCTCGGCAAGCCGTTCGACGCGATGATGTATCCGAATCGCACGCACAGCATTTCGGAAGGCATGGGCACGACGCCGCACGTCTACAAACTGATCGCGCGCTACTTCTACACCAACCTCCCGCCCGGCCCTCGCTGAGTGGCAGCCCGCTTGCTTCCTCTATTCGCCACGAATGGAGGAAGCATGGCGGACACGGCGAAACCCCTGGCGGTTGTGACGGGTGCCTCGAGCGGTATTGGCTTCGAGCTGGCAAAGCTCTGCGCGGAGAGCGGTTTCAATCTCATCATTGCCGCGGACATGCCCGAGATCGAGCAGGCGGCAGAGGCGCTGCGATCGACCGGCGTTACGGTCGAGCCGTTGCTCACCGATCTGGCGACGCGCCAGGGCGTTGAACAACTGCACGCTTTGATCGGCGGCAGGAATGTTGACTACTTGCTTGCCAATGCTGGACATGGACTGGGACGGGCGTTTCTCGATCAGGACTTCGACGAGATCGAGCACGTCATCGATACCAACATCACCGGCACGGTTTATCTGATCCAGCTCGTCACGCGCGAAATGCGCGCCCGCGGCGAGGGAAAACTCCTAATCACGGGATCGATCGCCGGCTTCATGCCGGGATCGTTCTCCGCGGTCTACAACGGCACCAAGGCCTTCATCAACAGCTTCTCGTTTGCGCTGCGCAATGAGCTGAAGGATTCCGGCGTCACGGTGACGTGCCTGATGCCAGGCGCGACCGACACGGATTTCTTCGAGCGCGCCGACGAAGTCGATACCAAGGTCGGCGCCGAGGAGAAAGATCTGGCTTACGACGTCGCCAGGGATGGCTTCGACGCGATGATGGCCGGCAAGGGAGATCTCGTGTCGGGCCTCTACAACAAGATGACGACCGCGATGGCGAGCGTCACGCCCGCCGGGATGGCCGCCGAGCAGCATCGCAAGCTCGCGGAGCCGGGTACCGACAAGAACGCCACGTAAATTACTTCGGCAACCTCGCCTGGGCGGCTTTCACTTCATCTTCGGTGAAGGCCGCCTCGAACACCTCGAGGCCGTCCAGGAATGCCGCGACGTCCTTCAGCGAGAAACCAAGCGTCTGCAGGCGCGCGGTATCCAGATGCAGCTGGTTGTTCGCCGCATCGTCGTAGTAGTTGATGATCTGCCCGGTCGCATCGAACTTCTTCTTCAATTGATCGATGACCTGATCGAGATAGACGCGCCCTCCGGGCGGCGGCTCTGGCGGCGCGCCGTGATCGGCGGTGATGATCGTGACGCTGCGGCCGGGGCCGCCAACCTTCTTGTCGACCAACGCCAGGTACGCCGCGATCTGGCGATCGAGCTCGGCCAGCGTCTCACGCTGCTCGTTTGATTGCGGCCCGTACTCGTGCGCCGTGTAATCGGGGCCTTTCATGTTGACGTAGATGAGGTCGGTCACTTCATCGGCGCCAATCGCCGAGTCGTTGACGACCGCGAGGAGCGCTTCGGCCTCGTATTTCTGGAACAGCGCCGACGCGCGGAACTTCTGCGTGCTCGCGATATCGTGGCCCATCCACTTGCCGCCGGCGGCTTCCCAGATCTTTCTGCCGACGAAATGATCGAGCACCTTCGGTTTCGTATAGCAGGTGTCGTTGGTTTCCCAACCGCCGTCGGGACCGCCGTAGCTGGCGGCAAGGATCTTCTTGCCGCTGATGAGACAAGCGCCGCGGCCGACGAGTCCCGCCACGGCTCTGATCGCGCCGCCCTGGCCGATGATCACGGCCTTGCCGTCGGTCTGGAGGTTCCAGTTGTCGGCAAGCGTCAGCGTCATCAGCTCCTGCGTGTCGAGGCGGTTGTAGGCTTCCTGGAATCTGCCGGTAGCGCGATTGAACAGGTTGTTGACGGTGATGCCGTGGAATCGCGGCTCGCTGCCGGTGCCGATGTTGGCGTGGCCGACGCTCGTCACGGTCGGCAGCACCACCGTGCGTGCTTCTGAGAACCACGCGCCTTCCTTGCGCATGCGCGTCAGCGTTGGCATCACCGCGGCATAGGTGTCGAAGTAATCCGCGCGCATCGCATCGAGGACGATCACCGAGACGACGCGCGGACGGCCCTGACCTGGTGCGATGGCTTCGTTGAGAATGCGTCCCGTATACGTTGGCAGCGACGCTGCGCCGATCATCGACCCGACGGTCGGTGCGATGTCCTGCTGTTTCGCCGGCACTGAGAAGGATCCGCCCTTCACGAACGGCGCGCCGTGAAACAGGATCGGGATCCGCACGTCGTAGTCCCACGGCGATCCGTGCATGAAGACATAGAGCGGGTCGCGCGAGGTCACGAACCAGCCCTGCTTCGGGATGACGTAGACCTGGCCGCTGCGCCCCGGGAAATACGCGCGCGCGAACATGTCGAGCCATTGCTGGCGCTGCGACGCCGCCGCTTGGGATCGCTGCTCGATGACCGGCGCCGGTTGCGTCGCGGGCTTCTGCGGCTGCGAGGACTTGCAGGCGAACACGAACAGCGGTGCCAGAAGGAGAGCAATACGCAGGCGAATCACCCCGCCATTTTCCTCGAAACCGCGTCGCTGCTGCTACATCCAGGGGCCGAAACTGCGTCGCCGCTGCTACATCCGGGGGCTGGCCCCAAACGTAGTGTCGTGGCTACATCCGGGGGCTGGCCCCCAACGTAGCGTCGTGGCTACATCCGGGGGCTGGCCCCCAACGTAGCGTCGTGGCTACATCCGGGGGCTGGCCCCAAACGTAGTGTCGAGCTACACCCGGGGCCTGGCACCTAACGTAGTTGTTACTCGGAAATTGGCCGCAACCGGCTATCCGCGTCGGGGGCGGAATTCGTCGCCGGGATGCCGTGAGCGGCTATGGTCGCGAAACAGCTTGCTGATCGTTACGCGATGCATTTGAACGTGACGTGCGATCTCGACAATCCGGTACCCATGTTCAACGCGCGCCGCATACACGGCCTCCGGCAGATCCGCTCGCGGCAGTGTGCTGGGAAGCAGTTCCGAAAGCGGCGCTCGCAGAATCGACCGATAACGTCGTGGCATCGCGCCTACGCGGAGACTATCCCCCACGTAGGAACGGATCACGCGTCTCGCGGCTTCGGCGTCAACGTCCAGCCCGAACTGGTCGAAATACGCGACGACCGGCTTTGCTTCTTGCATCAGCGTGTGGAACCGCCATTGCGCGTCAATCAGCGGAATCCCGTCAAATAGCGTTTCGAGCCATCGCAGGGACAAGTGGCGCGGGGTTGGCAGCAAGCCGACCGTCGCTCGATAGGTACTCCACGGATAATCCTCGATCTTGCTGACCAGGCCAGCGCTCACAGGATTGAGAAAGACATAGCACAGCGCAATCAAGAGGTGGATGTCGTTCTCGATTACGACCGGGATATAGCGGCGCTGAAACAAGTGCCCGACGTGACCATAGCGATTGTTCACGTAGGTTGCATAACGGCTCTCCACGGCGCCGACGAAATCGGCGAGGTTGCCAAAGGGCGTTGTGATGATCATGTGGAAGTGGTTGCCCATCAAACACAGCGCGCACAGAACAACGCCGTGCGTCGTAAGTTCCTCGCAGATGATTCGCCAGAAGACCCAGCGATCCTGTTTATGTTCGAAGATGATTACTTTCCGGTTTCCCCGGTTAGTAATGTGAAAGGTCCCACCAGCGATTTCTTCCTGAAGCGGTCGACTCATGCGGCGATCAGGATCAACTTTGATGCCGACCAAGCATTTGCAGGAAACCGTCACAAATCTTTCGGGATCACGGGAAAGCGAGTTTGCGAGTGGCAGTAGTTGCGATGCGAATGGCCGGCAAGCGTTGAGATTCTTGCGACGTTACCGCGATGACGAGTGAGCTACGGTAGGGGCCAGCCCCCGAAGGTAGCTCTAGCGATTGCGAAGGCTACGGTAGGGGCCAGCCCCCGAAGGTAGTTCTAGCAATCACGAGGACTACGTTTGGGGCCAGCCCTCGAATGTAGCCGATACAAATGGAGACGAGCGATGCGTAGCCAGCAGTTGGGGCCAGCCCCCCGTTGAGAGTTATGATTCAGCGCATGAAAAATCGCCTTGTCCTGGCAGCCCTTGCGATTCCCGTGCTCGCGATGGTGGTCTCGGCCCAGCGTCCGGCCGACGCGCCGCCCACCGCTCCGTCGGGCAAGCCGCCCGACTCCGTCTTCATCGAAGACCTGACGTGGGCGGAAGTGCGCGATCTGATCGCGGGCGGCACGACCAACGTCATCATCGGCACCGCCGGCACCGAGCAGAAGGGGCCGCACATGGTCGACGGCGAGCACAAGTTCGTCATGGAGTACACCGCCGACAAGATCGCGCGCTCGATGGGCAAGACGCTCGTCGCGCCTGTCGTCACCTACGTGCCCGAGGGCAGCTGGGAAAACATCGGCGGCCACATGGCAAAGCCGGGCACGATCACGCTGCCGGAAGATCGCTTCGTCGAGCTGCTCGTCTCCGCGGGCCGCAGCCTCAAGGCCGGCGGCTTCAAGAAGATCTGGTTCCTCGGCGAATCGGGCGGCAATCGCACCGGCATGCGATCGGCCGCGGAGAAGTTGAACGCGCTATGGAACGGCGCCGCGACCGCGTACTGGGTCGACGACTACTACACCAAGGCGCACGCCGAGCAAAACACGTGGGCGGCGAAGTACCTGAAAGTCGCCGACAACGAAGTCGGCAACCACGCCAACATCCTCGACACCTCCGAGCTGCTGTTCGTCGCACCGAAACACATTCGAAAAGATCGCCTCACCGGCAACGACTACGCGAACAACGGCGTGAGCGGCAACAACCAGGGCAAGTCGACGCCGGAAGTCGGCAAGGCGCTGTTGCAGATCAAAATGGATCTGGCGCTCGCGCAGATCAAACGCATGCAGGCCGGCACTGAACAACCGGTTGCGGCGCCGCAGCAGCAGGGCGGGGGCGGCGGTGGTGGCGGCCGCGGCGGACAGGGCGGCGGCGGTCAGCGTCCGCAGACCGCGTCGCTCGAGCCGACCATGCATACGGCGCCGGCCTCGGCGACGCCGACCAAGGCTCCCGACACCGTGTTCATCGACGAGCTGACCTGGGAAGAGAATCGCGATGCGATGAAAGCCGGCAAGACCGTGTTCATTGTCCCCACCGGCGGCACCGAGAAGAACGGCTACCACATGGTGATGGGCAAACATAATTTCATCGTTGCCCACAGCGCGAACCTGATGGCGCGCAAACTGGGCAACGCGCTCGTGGCGCCGACGATTCAATACGTGCCGGAGGGTGATCCCGATCGACAGAACCCCGGCGCGATCTCGCTGCCGTCGCCGGCCTACGATATGTTGCTCGACGCGGCGGCGCGCAGCCTCAAGGCGCATGGCGCCACGGAAATCCTGTTCATCGGCGACAGCGGCGGCAACCAGCAGGGCATGCGCGACGTCGCGGCCAAGTTGAACGAAGAGTGGAAGGGCAAGGGCCCGCGCGTGTTCGCGCTGACCGATTACTACGAGGGCGGCCGCGAGCACTATCGCGCGTGGATGGCAGCCGCGTTCGGCTACACCGACGACATCATCGGCAGCCACGCCGGCATCAGCGACACGTCGCAGATGCTGCACGTGCGTCCGAGCGGCGTGCGCAAGGATCAGATCAAGCCGTGGGGCGGCCCGAAGGATTCGGGCGTGTCGGGCGATCCGATGAAGGCGACCGCGGAGATCGGGCGCATGGGCATCCAGTTCAAGATCAATGCGGCGCTGAATCAATACAAGACGTTGAAGAACCCGCCGCCGCAGCGAGGCGGCCGGCCCGGCCAATAAGCACGGAATTGCACGCCCTGACGGTTAGGGGGCGTTGTGCGCACCAGCGGTCGTTCGTTTGTTGTTGCTGTTCTGCTCGCCGCCAGTTTCGGTTTCGCCGGACAGTCCTTCGCCCAGAGCACCATCGCCGATCAGGTGTGCGCTCGCCTGGGTTGAAGGTCCAGCCACCGCTCAAATCGGCACGCACGCGACCATCGAAGTTCCGGGAGGCTTCCGGTTCGTCGGCAAGCCAGGCGCCGTCTCGTTCATGGAGCTGCTGCAGAATCCGTCCGACGCGACGAGCTCGGCGTGCTGCTCAACAACGAGGACTTCTGGTTCGTCGTGTTCGACTTCCAGTCGACGGGCTACGTCAGGGATACCGACAAGAAGAGTCTCGATTCGAAGGGCATCCTGTCGTCGATCAAAGAGGGCACCGAGGCGTCGAACAAGCTGCGCAAGCAGCGCGGCTGGCCGACGATGAACATCGTGGGCTGGTACGAAGAGCCCTACTACGACGAAGCGACCAACAACCTGACGTGGGCCATTGAAGGCGGCAGCGGCGATGGCGAGACCAGCATCAACCATTCGACGCGCTTGCTCGGACGCCGCGGTGTGATGCGAGCCAATCTCGTGGCTGGACGGTCTCGCCGGCCTGATCGTCGGCGGCACGGGCGTAGCGCTGGTGAAGAGCGGCCTGCTGCAGAAATTCGGCAAGGCCATCGTCGTCGGCATCGTGGCGCTGCTCGGCGCGCTGAAAAAAATGTGGAATGCCATGACGCAGCGCAGCCAGACGGCGTAATCGCCGGATGTCTGATTGGCTCGTCCTCGGCGTGTTTGTCGCCGGCTTTTATCTCTTTGAATGTTGCACGTGGACACCGGCAACGGTGTTCGCGTGCTACCGCAAGCCGTTTCGCGTCCGGTGGGTGGCCTCCCCAGGCTCCGAGCTTCCGGGCAACGAGTCTGGCGGACTGGCATTCTCGGATCCACTGACGTTCTCCGGAAGCATCATTCACGCCGCCAACTGGCCCGTTGCCGTCAGTCCGGACGGCTTCTGCGTCGATCATGCTGACGCCGATCAGTTCTGGTCGTTCGATTCGATCACGTCGATCCGCGCGCACGAGAAAACCGTCCGTGTCGACGGCAATGTCGTGTGTCGGGCGGCGTCGGAAGCCCTCGCGACCGAATACGCCGGGTCATCTCGAAACGTTCAGACAGCTGTCAGCCAAAGAACGCGCCAAGGCAATCCGCTTGTCGTTGCGCGAGTCCTTCGACGCCGATGAACTGCAGACCACGTGGCAGAAGTTTCAGAACGCTTCGAGACGGCTGGCACTGCTGACACGTCTTCCCTTGCTGTGGCTGATTGCGGTCACGCCGTTCGCGATCGTCGCCCTGGGGCCGTTGCGGACGTGGCCGTACCTGCTCGGTGGATTGTTCGCGAGCTCGCTGATCGTGTCGATTGCGTTCGTCAGGGTGCATCGCCGCCAGCTGCCTGCCGCAGCGGATCGGTGGCTGCATGCGGTGTCGATGACGCTGTTCCCGATCGCGTCGATCCGGGCGGTCGATCGCATCTCGAAAGAACGGGTCGCCGGCTTCAACCCGCTGACGGTGATCGCCGTGTTTTGCGGCGAAGACGATGCCGATCCGCTGTTGAGACGGTGTGGTTTCGATCTCGACCGCGCCGATGCACCGGCAGGCGAGCCGGCCGTGGCCAGCTGCCGCGAGTGGTACCGCGCGCAGAAGCGTGCCGCGTTCACAGAGTTGCTGAAAGCGTTGCAGCGCAATCCCTTCAGTGAGCCCGCAAAAAGCGATGAGACCGTGGCGCTCTATTGCCCGCGCTGCCACAGTCAGTTCGAGGACGGCATCACCGACTGCGCTGATTGCGAGGCCGTCGCGCTGGTGCCGTTCGAGGAGCGCAAACGTGCTTGACACGCTCGATCCCGCCGGCGTCGCCGCGTTTGTCGCCGCACTGTGCACGGTGATCGCGATCGCGAGCTCGCGTCCGCAGCAGTGGGGCGCCCGGCTACCAGATCTACATCGGGTGGGGATTCATCGCGAGGCGATCGCACGTCAGCGCCGAGCGGCAGCAGTACGTGAGCGCGACTGCCAAGGTGCTGTCGTACGTTGCCCTGCTGGACGGAACGATCTCCCCCGCGAAGTCCGCGATCATCCGCTCCACGTACCGGCGCGCCGGTTTTTCGGCGGAAGAAGTGAGCGAAGTCGAAATCACCATGCGCGAGTGCCAGGAGTGGTTCGTGCACGGCGGCTCGGATCCTGAACGCATCCGCGAGCCGCTGCGTGAGGCGTGCAGCCACGTCGCGCAGCACTCCGGCAATCGGACGCGCGTCATCTTCCTGACAACCGCGCTGCGGCTTGCCGCCAGCGATGGCTTCGTCTCGCTGGCCGAGGAAAAGGCGATTCGGGCGGCGACCGAGTGGCTGGGCCTGGACGCGTCGGATATCGATGCCGCCTGGAGCGAGATTGCCGGCACTCCAGGCGGGGCGAAAGCAGCGGTCAGTTCGACGTCGGCTTGAACGGTGTTGGTCCCGGCGGATCGGTCCGCTTCGAGCCGTTCTTCTTCCACGCGTCGTAGCGCATCCGCAGGGTCTTCACCGGATTGGCGCTCTCACCCTTCTTGAGATCGTTGTCGCCGACGGCGATGTAGGCGAAGTACTTGCCGTCGTTGTGCGTGACGCCGGCCTGATCGTCCTTGTTGGCGATCGCGATGTAGGCCACGTGCGCCGTCTTGTTGTCGCACGGGAAATTCGGCGCCGCGTTGTTGCCGCAGTTGCAGCGATGGTCGCCGCCGTTTTCGTCGGCCGCTTCCATGGCGGCCATCACGTGATCCGCCAGCGTGCCCTTGGCGCGGGTGAAGGCGAGCGCCGCCTGATACATCACCTGATCGCCAAGCAGCGTGTTGCCCTGCACCTGGTAGTAGTAGTCGCCGACGACGCCGCCGAAATAGAGCGACGAGCGTGAGTTGCCGGTGCCGTTGAAGCCGGCGCGATTGTTCTGTGGCGTGATCGTGCCGCCGTTCGGAATCGAGACGATGCCGAACTGCCGGCGCTCGACGTTCGGATCCTTCTTCAGCATCTCGATGATCTCGGCGGGCGGCGTGCCTTTCTTGATCTCGCGATAGACCAGCATCTGGTTCTCGCGCGTGTTGTCGACGCCGGCCTGGCAGGCCGCGACGCCGAAGCCGGGCACGATCACCGCCTGCACGTCCATCAGATCACGCGCGCCGTTGGGCTTGCGTTCAGGAAAGCCCTGCTGCCGCACGCACGTGGCAGAGGCGATGATCACCTGTCCGGTTTTCGCATCGATCGCGATCACCGACCAGGTCGCAAACGCCGGTGAGGCAAGTCCGAGGAGCAGCGCGAACGTGACGAGTGTGCGTTTCATCTAGCGTCCTTTCTGCAGCAGGAACCGCTGCACGCGCCGGCCCGTTGACGCTTCGCCGACGTAGAGATTGCCCTGGTTGTCCACGCTCATGCCGTGAGGCCGCAGGAACTGTCCGAGCTGCCTTCCGCCACGGCCGAACTCGCCGACGATCTCGAGATCCGATCGCCGCAGGATCCATACTTTGTGATTGGTGCCGTCCGCGACATAGAGCCACTGCTGCTGCGGATCGGGCGACAACACGGGAACGAACGCCGATCCGGACGAAAGAGTCGCCGGCGCGATCACTTTCTCAGCGAGATATTTGCCCGACTGGTCGAAGACCTGGACGCGATTGCCGCGGCGATCGGCGACGTAGATCTTGCCGTCGCGCGATCCGGTGATACCGTGCGGCGTCGAGAAATTCTTCGGCAGCGCGCCGCTCATCATCGTCTTCGGATCGAACTTTTCCGTGTCGTCAGGCACCGCGCCATAGGCGCCCCAGTGACGCAGGTACTTGCCGTTGATGTCGAACACGATCACGCGGCGGTTGCGGTAGCCGTCGGAGATGAACACTTCGTTGGTCTTCGGATCGACCCAGATACCCGACGGCCCGCCGAGCAGGGTAGTGTCGGCGCTGCCGCCGGTCTTTTCGTACTGTCCGAGCGTCAGCAGGTGCTTGCCTTCGCGCGTGAACTTCATCACGCGATGCTTGTTGTAGCTGCCGATCCACACGTTGTCCTGGTGATCCACAAAGATGCCGTGCGGCTCGCGCGGCCAGTCGTTGAAGTCGGTGAACGTGCCCTGGCCCCACCCCTGCACGAGCTTGCCCTGCTGATCGAACTCGAGGACCGGCGGCGCCGCCTTGCAGCACGTGGCAAGTTGGACCGGCTTCGGCTTGCCCGGGTCAGCACCGGTGCCGACCTTCCACGGCTCCTCGTAGAGCTCTTCTTCGGTCAGCGTTTCAGGAAGATGCGTGACCCAGACATGCTGCTTCGCATCGACGAAGACGCCGGTGACCGCGCCCATGATCCAGTGATTGGGCATTTCCTGCGGCCATGCCGGATCGACTTTGAAAACCGGAGCGGCGGGTTTGGATTGTTCGGCGGCGGGCCGGCCGGCCAGCACGATCGCCGCAATCAGCGCGGCGCAAAGGAGTGTCGTACGGGAGCTAATCATGGGCGGGAAAATACCACGCCCGCCCCCGTACGAGTTGTCTTCAGATGTTGATTACATCGTGTTGCGCTTATGGCCCAGGTCGCCGCCCGGTTCCATGGTCGCGTCTTCTTCCGAATGGGCCGGCTTCTGGCTCGCGGAACGAACGATTTCGTCCCCGCCGCGATCCTCGGTGCCCTTGCTGCCCGGGTCGTTGTCGCCGCCGACGTCGGCGCCGCGAACGGTGTCGGGCTGCAGCTCGTCCTCGAGCGGATCGCCGTGCTTCTTCAGTGATTCCATCGGTTCCACCTCAGGAACCAAGGGAGCAAGAACTATTCCGAGCGTAGCGCCGTGGTCGGATCGACGCGCGTGGCACGGTTTGCGGGCACGATCGCGGCGACCATCGCAGCCGTGGCCATCGAGACGGCCGCGACCGCGAACGCGAATGGATCAAGTGGCGAGACCTCGAACAGCAGGCTCTTCGTCACTCGCGTCAATGCGTAGGCCCCGCCAAGACCGACGATCAATCCGATGACGATCGTCGTCATGGCATGCTGCACGACCATCGACAACACGTTCATCGAGGTCGCGCCGAGCGCCATGCGGATGCCGATCTCGCGGCGTTGCTGCGTCACGGCGTGTGAGACGACGCCGTAGAGGCCGAAGGCGGCAAGAAAAGCAGACAGCGCTGCGAAGACGCCGATCAGCCAGGCCGGTTCTCGCGCACCCGATAGACTGAGCTCGCGCAGTTGCTCGACGGTCCGCACATCGGCGAGGGCGACGCGATCATCGACCTCGCGCAGTGCCGCGCGAACCGCGGGCACCGTCGCCGCCGTTGCCGCGTTTGTCCGGACGGCGAGCTTGGTCCACAGCATCGGCGCCTGCGCGATCGGCACGTAGGCAATGCCCAGAGCGGCCGCGCGGAGATCGCTTTGCACGAGCTCGTTCTTGACGATGCCG
Source organism: Cyanobacteriota bacterium (assembly GCA_019752015.1). Classification (GTDB taxonomy): domain Bacteria; phylum Acidobacteriota; class Vicinamibacteria; order Vicinamibacterales; family UBA2999; genus 12-FULL-67-14b. Next base: position 70,974 of record JAIEMQ010000001.1, read on the forward strand.
ATCACGGTCATCTGCTTGCGCACGGTCGGCGAGCCAAAGCCGATCGCAGGCAGCTCAACAACTTGTCCGACGGGATCGATCATGCCGAAGGTCGACGAGAGATCGCGCGCGAGCGCTTCGTTGATCACCGTGACGTAGGGCGATCCCGGACGATCCGCCCTGGTGAAGCCGCGGCCCCGGGTGATCTCGAGGCCCATCGTCCGGAAATAGCCGGCATCGGCGCGCTTGAAGCGCACCAGCATTCGCTGATCACCCGTCGACGGCGTGCGCAGGTTTTCTCCACCGGTGCCCTCGAGCGGCACGTCGCCGGCAATGGTTGCCGCTTCGATCCCTGGGATCGATTCGACGCGCTCAATCAGCCGATCGTAGAAAGCCACGGCGTGTTCCGCGGTCGGATACTTATCGCGCGAGATGTCGATGGATGCCGTGATCACGTTCGGCGCGCGAACGCCGGTGTCGACCTGCTGCAGCCGCAACAGGCTCTTGAAGAGCAGTACCGAGCCGCAGATCCGCACGATCGACACGGCGACTTCGGCGCCGACGATCATGCGGCGGATGCGGTCGTGGCCGCCTGACGATCCGCGCGCGCTGCTGTTGAGCGATGCGGCCGCCGACCCGGCCGAGAGCCGAAGCGCCGGCAGCAGGCCGAAGATTACGGAGACCGCCAGCGCGATGATCGTCGCAAAGGCGAGGACGCGCCCATTCAGCTCGATCGCCGCGGTGAACGGAATCGCCACCGGCAGCAGCGGGATCGCCGCGCGCATCAATACGGCCGCGAGCGGATGTCCTTCACGAAATTGTCCAGCCAGCGAACGCTGCGATCGTCGCGATGGATCTCCTTCATCTGCGCGACGCCGCCGAACTGGCGCATCGCCTCGCGGCGGGCCTCGCCGGGATCGAGGCCGCGCGCGAGCGCGTCGTGTTCGGCGAGCTCGAGATGCGCGCGCACTTCATCGTCCAGCTCGCGATCGAGTCGATTGGCGCGGACGAGCGCAAACAGGCGGGCGATGAGGCGTTTGATCGTCATGCCTTGGCGTCGAGGATGCGGGCGACCAGCGCCGCGGCCTGCTCCCAGTTCGCGACTTCGACGTGGAGCTGCTTCGCGCCCGCGCGCGTCAGCGAATAGAACTTCACCTTGCGATTGGTTTCGGAGACGCCCCACCTGGTGCTGATCCAGCCTTGTTGCTCGAGGCGCATCAGGGCGGGATAGATCGAGCCCTGGCTGAGACGCAGCGTCCCGCCCTGTTGCTTGTCCTCGCTCCGCTCGGACATTTGCTCCAGGCGCCGGGCAATGCTGTAGCCGTGCAGTGCCCCGATGGTGTCCAGCGTCTTGAGAATCAGGAGGTCGAGTGTCCCGTACGGGAGATCCGCTTTAGGTTTCGACATGTCGATGATCGATATATATGCGATTCGACGGGTGCGGGCGTTCGATTGAACACGCGATCGATCGACGATACGGCGGCGTCGCGATCGTCGCGCATGAACTGCAGGCTCGTCAGCGCGACCGTGGCGGACCCGGCGTCGGGAATGACTGCCAGCGCGCGCTGATACGCGCGCATCGCATCGTCTTCGCGCTTCAGTCCTTCGAGCGCGCGGCCGGCGTTGAAGAAGGCCAGATACTTCATCGACGTGTCAGTCGCGATCGGCTGCGCGCTCTCGAACGCGCGCAGCGCGGATGCGAAATCGCCAACCGTGAAGTGCACGAGCCCGAGGCGAATCCACGCTTCGGTCGCGACCTCAGGCATCGCCGTCAGCGGCTCGAGCGCCACCACCGCTTCCAACTGCGGCTTGCGCCGAGCCGGCGGCGCGCGATCGTCGTCGTCGCGTTCTCTCGTCCTGACATTCCGCATCGGTTCCTCGTCGCGCCCCCACGTCCAGGCGACGATGCGCGACAACGGGAAGTGCGGATCGTCGGGAAACCGCTCGAGCGCATGCATCAAGTGGGTCGCCGGCGGCCGTTCGTTCGGCTGCAGCTTCCGCTCCGGCGCCGGCTTCTGATGCGCGAGCCGCGGCGACACTCCAAGCATCCAACCGCGCACCCCGGCGCGGCCGGCGAGAGCATGCGACGCGGCGTGCCACGCGCGCTCGAACTCCGTCGGCTGCGCGGCCGATCGCATCTGCACGCAGCTCCACTCGATCAGATCCGAGAAACGTCCCCAATCCGATTCGAGACGCGCGCCCGTGACTTCGAGGAGAAATGCCGCGGCGACGGCGAGGCGCCGTTCGACGCGTGCGGGTTCGGCATTGACCCACAGCGGCGAATCCTGCACGAACCGCAATCGCAACGGACCGAGATCGGTGAGGGCCGCGGCCTTCGCGACCGCCTCGTCGTAGCGGCCCTGATCGTACGTATCCAGCAAGGCCCTGACATCGACAGCGCCCACCTGGGGGTGTGGACGGCGGGCGCCGCGATCATCACGATGGCCGGGGCAAGGGCAAGCGCGCGACCCATTCGATGGTGAGACGAGCCGCCAGGCTCAAAAGTTGCCGTAGAATCCCCAATCAAGGAGCTTACATGGCCCGCACGTTTGCCGGAGGCGTGATTGCCTTCGTGATCGCCTTCCTCGCGTCTGGCTCGGCTCAACAGAAACCGATCGACGATGCCGCCCTGCGCGCGCCGGATGCGCGCAACCAGGACTGGCTGTCGTACGGCCGCGATTACCACGAGCAACGCTTCAGTCCGCTCGATCAAATCAACGATCGCAACGCGTCGCAGCTCGGCCTGGCGTGGCAATTCGAGACGGCGACCGATCGCGGCCTCGAAGCGACACCGCTCGTCATCGACGGCGTGATGTACACGACCGGGTCCTGGAGCGTGACCTACGCGATCGACGCGCGCACCGGCAAGCAGATGTGGAAGTACGACCCCGAGGTGCATCGCAAGTACGACAACCTCGCCTGCTGCGACGTCGTCAACCGCGGCGCCGCCATCTACAAGGGCAAGGTGTATGTCGGCGTGCTCGATGGCCGCCTCGTCGCGCTCGACATGAAGACCGGCAAGCCGGCGTGGACCGCGACGACCGTCGATCAGGCGCAGGCCTACACGATCACCGGCGCGCCGCGCATTGCCAACGGCAAGGTGATCATCGGCAACGGCGGCGCCGAATACGGCGTGCGCGGGTATGTCTCTGCCTACGATGCCGAAACCGGCAAGCTCGCGTGGCGGTTCTACACGGTGCCGGGCGATCCCTCGAAGCCCCAGGAGAACAAGGCGCTCGAGAAAGCGCTGCCGACGTGGAAAGGCGACAACTGGTTCAAGTACGGCGGTGGCGGCACGGTGTGGGATTCGATCGTCTACGACCCCGAGCTGAATCTTCTCTACGTCGGCACCGGCAACGGCTCGTCGTGGAACCGCCATCTGCGCAGTCCCGGCGGCGGCGACAATCTGTATCTCTGCTCGATCCTCGCGATCAATCCCGACAACGGCGAGCTGGTCTGGCATTACCAGACGACGCCCGGCGACACGTGGGACTTCACGTCGGTGCAGCCGATGATGCTCGCGGACCTGCCGATCGGCGGCCGCACACGCAAGGTGATCATGCAGGCGCCGAAGAACGGTTTCTTCTACGTGCTCGATCGCGCGACCGGGGAATTGCTGTCGGCGGACAAGTACGTCGAAGTGAACTGGGCATCGCACGTCGACATGGCGACGGGGCGCCCGGTGGAAATTCCCGGCGCGGACTACAAGGACAAGGGCACCTACATTCGACCCGGTCCGCTCGGCGGCCACAACTGGCAGGCCATGTCGTTCAGCCCGAAGACCGGACTCGTCTACATTCCGGCGCAGGACAACGGCCGTTACTACGAAGCGTCGAAGATGTTTTCGTATACGCCGCTCGAGTACAACCTCGGCCTCGAGCCGATCGGCCGCAACATGGAGAAGTACGACATTCCCTACAAGGGCCGGCTGCTGGCGTGGGATCCGGTCGCGCGCAAGCCGCGGTGGACGGTTGAATACGGCGGCTATTGGAACGGCGGCACGCTCGCGACGGCCGGCAATCTCGTGTTCCAGGGGACGGCGCTCGGCGACTTCATCGCGTTCAACGCCACGACCGGCGAGAAGCTGTGGTCGGGTTACGCAGGCACGGGCATTGTCGCGCCGCCGGTGACGTATTCGATCGACGGCAAGCAGTACGTATCGGTGATGGCGGGGTGGGGCGGCGCGTTTCCCAAGAAGTTCAGAAGCTACGGACGCATCCTGACGTTTGCGATCGGTGGGACCGCAACTCCGATCACGCGAACGGCGCCGCGGCGCGTGACGGCGATTGCCAACAATGCCACGCCGGATCAGATCACCGCGGGCGCGAAGTTGTTTGCGAGCTACTGCGTCCGCTGTCACGGCGGCGCCACCGTGCTGCCGGATCTGCGTCGCTCGGCGCCAACGGTGCTCAACAGCCTCGACAAGATCCTCGACGGCGCGATGGTCGAGCGCGGCATGCCGCGATTCGCTGAGTTCGACAAGACGATGATCGCCGGGCTGCGCGGGTACCTGCTGGAGGAGCGCCGGAAGCTCGCAACGTCGCGCTAGAATCGCGGCAATGCATCTCCGGGGCAACGCCCTCTCACGGCACGATCGAACGGATCACTTATCGCGCCGGCGAGACGGGGCGCTCGAGCAGCGCCCTGGCGGCATCGACGAGCCGCTCGGCCATGTGCGCATTGCCCGCCGGCGTCAGATGTACGCCGTCATAGGCCAAGCCCGGATCCTTCAAGTCGATCGCGTTTCCCAAATCGAGGTACCGCACGCCGTCGTCGCGACCGAACTGTTCGCGCAGCATCGCCTGTAGCGCCTGCTGGATGCGAATCTGGAACGCCGTTTCGTACGGCTGGTTGACCACCAGCGTCGGCAGCCCCAGCGATCGCGCGTAACTCACCGCGCTGTTCCACGCGCGGCAGTAGTCCTTGAAGTCATTTGGCGTTGCGGGAGTCTCGGCCGCCGCACCGACGGCGCTCTTGACGTAGTCGGCGACGTCCGCCGCGGCCTTGAGCGGATCCGCGCCGGCGCTTTGCGCCGCAGCGGGCCGGAACACGACCTTGCCGGCACCGTACGCCGACTCGATCTTGCCGGCGTGCCGCATCATGAGCGCCTTCTCACGAATCGCGATGTGGAGGATCGGGTAATAGCCTGTCAGCCTGAAAACCGGCGAGTTTCGCCGCTGAACGACGGGCACGACGTAGCCGGTCGGATTGCTGTCGCCATAGAAGATCACCGCGTCGGGCTTGAGAAATCCAAAGTCCTCGAGATTCGCGCGATACGCATACACGTCCTCGCCGGGCATGCCAAGGTTGACGACATGGACCGGGAACGCCACACGCCGCTGCAGTGATCGCTCGAGGTGGGCTGGCAGCGACTGCTCCGGAGGAAACCCGACGCTGAATACCGTGCTCGGGCCGATCATCAGGATGCGTTTCTCGTTGGCCCGCTTGCGCCCCAGGACGTCGCCGCGGTACCCCCAGATGTTCACGGCGGCATACGGCCGGAGACGCTGGTGCACATAGATGTCGAGCCCGAGAACCGCCACGAAAGCGACTAGGACGGTGATCGAGATCGCAATCAGGTGCAGGCTCCAGCGCGGGAGCGACCGGGCGGGCGCGGGTGAATTGGTCAACGCGTACATTATAAGGATCCCCTGGCCGTCCTATTCGGGGAGATCGACCTGGCGAAGAGCCGTGTGTTGGTTGCGCTCTCGCAGTTCCTGAAACAGGAAAAAAAGTATTGGGTTGCGCCGAAGCGCCATCTTGACGATCGTGCGTGCCATGGTGTCGGCGTAGACGCGCCGCAGCGAGAAATAGAGATACGGCGCGAGCAACGAATGGAGCAGCGGCAGGGTGTATGCCGACGGCGTCGACACCCTGACCGCGATCGCTCCACTGACGATTCCCAGCACATATAAGAACGCCACGTAGTGCAGCGCAAACACGACGTGCGCCGCCGCGGGCCGGCGTTTGCCCAGAAAGAAGATCGCGTTCAGCAGCGCGACGACGGCAACGCTGAGCGCCAGGCTGGCGGTGCAGACGGACTGAAAGCGCAGCTCGAAGCGCTCCTCGAAGTGTTCGCGGCTCAGGCCGCTGCGCGCCATCGCGTCGTTGACCGAGCCGCTGATCAGGCCGGTGCCGTCCGCGGCCACGATCGCATCGAGCGTGAAGCCGGTGTACGGCGCGGCCATGAAAAAGATCGCGCCGCACAGCAGGTAGACCTTGAGCGGGGACAGATACGGACGACGATTCCCGGAGATGTAGTCGGCGGTGAGCTTGCCCGGCACGAACAAGGCGCGCAGGCTGCGCAGCGTCTTGAAAAGGTCGGTCGCGTGCTGCCAGACTTCCGCGCCGATCGCGCGCGCCGTCAGCGCATCGTCAGCGAGCGCCTTCTGGCCGCAACTCGAGCAGTAAGACCCGGCCAGCGGGGCATGACAGTGGCGGCAATCCATCCGCCGCTATTTTGCATCGTCAGGGCCCGCGCTGAACCCGGCCTCGGCGAAATGATCTCCACAGCTCCAGGTCCCGATGTAGTTCTCAGTGCCGCCCGGCGCAAACCCGCGGATGTTGGGCCGCAACGTCTACGTGCTCAACTGCCGGCCGAGTAACCCGCCGGGCTCATGAGCCAATCAGCTCCGTTGCGATTCCAATAGCTGCGGCGATCGCAGTCTGCCGTGCGTCGGCACTCACGAACGCCAACTCGGACGACGCCCGGCGATCGGCAAACAGTTCAGCCGAGGCCACGTGGATAGCGTCAAGCGTGCGGAGCGGATGTGCCGCCACGAGCTTCTCGGCGGCCTGCAGTATCTCGCTCGTGACCTCAATCAAGGCCCAGAACTCACGATCGGCGGCGAATCGTTTCAGGATTTGCGGAACGCGCCGCGCGTCGAGAGAACCGTCCGTCACGCGACGACGCAAGGCGCTTCGGAGTTCGGCGGACAGGAGTTGTGATGTGACGCACTGATGCTGACGCAGGAGCTGCAGCACCTCGCGGCGCCCTTTCTCATCAACGTACCGCTTGATGAGCGCGCTGGTATCGAAGTACGCCCACGACACGGCTAGACACGATCCTCGCGATCATCGATGACGGTCTGAGAGAGCGGCTTGCCCTCGACCTTTACCGGCCGCCAACGTGGCGCCGGCGTCGGCCCTTTCCGGGACGCTGGTTTCAAGAAGCCTTCGTCGACCATTGCTTGCATGGCGATCTCGACCGCATCCTTGGTCTTGATGGGCTTGATCACCGCAATCGCCCGACCACGCTCGGTGAGGACGACTTCCTTGCCCGCGCGGACGGCTTTGATGGCTTTCGAGAATCGCTGATTGGCTTCGCGCAGTCCGAGTCTCATGTAGTGATGTTACTACATTAAGAAGGGGAGTTGACTCACTCCGGAAAGCCGCGTGATCAGGCCGACGGCTTACGCGCTGAGGGCTCGCGCCGCCGGACGGTCCGCTGGTGTGGGGAGGCGAAGGGCGCTCGCCGGCAGTGTGACCACGGCGACAGTGTTTCCCGTCATGTCGAAGAACTCGACCGAGTAGCCTTCCTCAGTCACGCCCGAGACTACGTGGCGTTCCACGACCGTGCCGACGTCGCCGGTCCGAAGCCCGTGGTCGGTGACGTCGCGGGTGAGGATCACGTCGCCGTACATTTCGAAAGGCCTGTACGACCTTAAGGTCAAACTCTTGCTCTTTGTGGTCACTGTCACCGAACCGTGCGTCGAACCAGCGTGCCACATCGTAGCAGTGGCGAAGTCCCTCGCACGCGACTTCCGAATCGAAAGTAGTGTCACAACTGTGAGCGGCCTCATTGCCGCGTTGCCGAACCCAATGCATCGAGCGAACAACATGGTGATTCAGGCGCTGGTCCGATTCGAGGACTCTGATCGCTGCTGCGGCGTCGCCAGCGGAGTCAAGGTCGAGGCCGCAATGTTGCGCCGCAAGGTGAACGACCCGCTCCAGAAATCGTCGCTGGTGGAGGAGTGACGCTGCAACGTCGTCGTCCAGTCTGGCGACTGCTTGTTGGATCGCCCCGTGCAGGCGTCCATCATCGATGTCCCGGAGTGCGCCAAAGCCTTTCGCCCTTATGGTGACGCCGTACTTCTCCACTTCAATCACGTCGCTGGCCCGTTCAACTGCCCAGCCCAACTCTGCACAGGCCCGCGCGCTGTCTTCGGCGATTCTGGCGGTTGCGTAAGTGGCCAGGTGATACGGGCGTCGATGCATGGTCGCGATCGGGCCCGTGAATCCTGATGGCGCACCGGGCCAGTCGATGTGCCCTCTTGCTTTGTCGTACGTGAAGACTTCCACAACTGCGGCGTCGACTGTGCGGGCAAGACGCGACAGACCTTTGGAGATCGAGTTCCAGAGTGCCGGATCCAGCGCGAACGGATCGACCAGTGCGTACATGACATCGGCGTCGGGTATGGCCACCGCTGGCAGCTCCCGTGCATCGTCAAGCACCACATGTGGCTCGACCTGCTCAATCTTCAACTGTTCTTTGAGCCGAGCCCTCGTATCCCGGTCAAATTCAGCCAGGATTAGGGCCGGGGTGCCATGACCGACGGCACGAGACACATCTAAGACAAGACCGCTTGAACACCGGTATCGAGACGGAGTGCCTCCGACGCGGCCCTGACGTTCGATGTAACTACCAAATGCGGGGTGATGGGAGCACTCACGTTGCGCTTCAACGAGCCACCGAGACGGGTCTGGACATGGGGCTTCGAGCAAGAACGCATGCGTGTCGACCGACAGGAGTCGTTGCCCTCGAGTGTGTAGCAGTTCGACGAGGGATGTCAGAGCGGCATGTTTCAGGATGTCGCCAAGGTTGCCGACGTTGGCGAACTGCTTGTTTGGCAGAGGAGCGACCCTTTTCAACTTCGGCACGAAACCACTCGTCGGGTCCATTGAGCTGGCCAAGAGGTCGAGTGCGACCTGGTCGACTGTGCGCCCAGTCTCGGTGGCGAGACGGGTCAGCTTCGCTTCGAGTTCCGGTGGAACCTGCAGGTTCATGAGGCCAGCGTAGGGGGGACTTCACGGCTGTCAACCCTTCCTTCTCGAGCCGTCCACCATCGCGAGAGGATGCTGAATTCGAATGCTCTCGCTGCAGAGTGACACGGCCCGGACGTACGCCATGATCGCGGCGTGGGGGGTCGAGGAGGGGGAACGCATAGGGGAACGCTGGGTTGAACAGAGTGTGCCCCCTATTGCGGGCCGGGATGACGTGCCCGACAGCGAAGGCACAAACTCCACTCGAGTACAAGCAGCGCCTGCAGATGCTGTTCTTCCCGGAAGGAATTGCGTACGACGGAAATCGATTCAATCGAACCGCCGCAACGGCACCACTTTTCAACTACTTGGCGCCGTCTGAGAGTGCTGATGAAAAGTTGGTGAGCCCGGAAGGAATCGAACCTTCAACCAACAGATTAAGAGACTTCGCAAGAACGAGGTCACGTCGTCGCAGGTCGTGATTGTCCAGACGGATCGGGGCCGCTTGGCGGCGGGGAAGGGCGCGCGATACGAGCGGAGTTCCACATAGTGCCACACGCCGCCTGCGTCCCATCAATCAGTTCAGGGCCGCGATCGCGTTGAAGCGTCCTTCGAGAAGCGCGCGCCGCGACTGACTCGCCGAATCGGGCAACAGGAAGCCTGGGATAGCTTCGCGGAAGTCCTCGTCGCTCATCAATCTTCTGATCTCAGAAGCGATGTATGCCCGCACGTCGGCGGTGGCGTTTGCGATTTCACCAACGATCTCCGCGCGGCCATCGATGAGCGCGATGATGTCCTCGAGGTCGTGGCTCAAGGTGACATCGTCGGCGCCGCGTCCGTGAAACGCCTCGAGTTTCGTGGCGACGAAATACACGGGTTTCACCACTCGGATGGTCTGTCCCGCAACGATCATAGTGTCGGCCGATTCAACGGCCACCCGATACCAGCGATTCGTGAATCCCAACACTTTCTCGTCGATTGGCATCACGTCGATGACGACGTCGCTATAACGCCACCGGCAGAGCGGCGCACCTTCGGTGGTGTCTTCAACGAGACCGAGCGCTTTCAGGCGTTTCGACAGTGCCTCGTACTCCGCGTACGACGTCGCGTTGACGATCGTGTCGACGTCTTTCGTGGGTCGAATGCCGGCCGCAGCTGGATCGGTCAGCAGCAATCCCGTTGTGGATCCGCCGACGAACACCACTTCGTCGAGCATTGGTGTGAGCAGTCGCACGACGAATTCGAACATCGCGCGGTTCGGATCAGCCACGCAGCAGCCTCCGCAGTCTGGACGTCAACTCGCGCTCCGCGATCTGACGTTCTCGTGCCCGGCCTTCCCGAAGGGCATCGAGTAATGCGAGCAGCTCGTACAGCACAGGATCCTGGGCTGCTGCTTTCGGCGCGCTCTTATGCAATGGCTCGAAGGTAATTCCTCGGACTGGCCCGTCGGCGGACGGCCACACGGGTGGCAGCTCGGAATCCGCGGCGACTTGATTCTGCAGCGGAGGTGCGGCGTACGCCGTCGGCATCCCGCGCGTGGGCTCGCCACGCTGCGCCGGAAACGCGTACTTCACCCCGTGAACGAGAAATTCCTCGATCGGTCGCAACCGCGGACGACAATCTTGGCTGTCCACGAGCTGCGACTTCTGGAGGCGTTTCAAGGACAGATGAATCTGCGAAGAGCTGAGCCCGAGGTCGGCGGCAATCCGAGCCATCGACGGCCGTTTGCCTCCATAACTGACCAGCTTTGCCAATACGACGATGTCCTGTGGAAGTAGCGCCTGAGCCATTCCATATTCTAGAATCGAGAATGTGGCATAGCAAGCGGCGTCGCATGCGACCGATTAAGCTCGATTCGACGTTGGAACATCATTGTGGAGACCACTCGCCGCGGCGGTATCGTTAGCCGCAGGGGGGATTAGCCGCAGGGGGCGTCCTGAGTAGCGATGCGAATCATCCGCACACTTTTGCTTTCGGTGATCGTCCTCCAAACGCCCTCGGATCTCGATGCTACGCTGATGCGCCTCGACGCATACATACTTGCCTACGAACCCAAGCTGAGCGAACTGATTGCCGACGAGACATTCGTGCAAGAGGTGAACTTACCGAGGGAGCAGCTCTACTGGCCGCGTGAGGCACGATCGCCAGGGCCAAGCCGCGTCCGCAGGAGTATCAAGTCCGAAGTCGCCTTCGTTGCGCTGCCAGACAATGCCGGATGGCTCGGGTTTCGACACGTGACCTCCGTCGACGGCCGAGTCGTACGTGACGGCAAGACATCGTTGATAGCCGCGCTGCAGACGAACGGCTACGACGCGGCGCGGGCGCTCCTCGATGCGAGCGCGGAATACAATCTCGGACTGCCGCGCACAACGAACCTCCCAAACCTGCCGCTGGAGTTGCTACGTGAGCGCAACCGCAAACGGTTCGACGTCAGACTGGATAGCCGCGAGAAGATCCAAAGTACGAATACCTTGCGCGTATCCCTTGTTGAACAGCTCACGCCGACGCTCATTCGCAATCCCGTCAGCAATGCTGATATGCCGAGCGTCGTACGCGCGTGGATCAACGACAGGACCGGCGAGTTACTGAGGGCTGAAGTGAAGACATTTGCGTCACTAGCGGCGAAGGAACCTGAAAATGCCATCGTCGTAGACTTCGAGGTAAATAAAGCGCTTGGCATGCTGCTGCCGATCCGGATGCGCGAGACGTTTCCCGTCGAGCGGCCGCGGCTTGGCACCGGTGTCGCCAATTATTCGAACTTCAGGAGATTTCAGACGTCAGCGCGTATCATTCCGCAGTGAACGGCGGCCAACAGATTCTTCATCTGCTGCCAAGACGTTGCGCCCCCCGTGCGTTGGATTCGGGCACGAAATCGCTCGCTGCCGGATGGTTCGCCGCGATCATTGACGGAACGAGTGCCACAGAGTGCCACACGCACATGGTGCTCTTGAACAGAGCATTCGCCGAAGTACTTGATTCGATTGAAGATTTGGTGAGCCCGGAAGGAATCGAACCTTCAACCAACAGATTAAGAGTCTGCTGCTCTGCCAGTTGAGCTACGGGCCCACAGCGGCGTGGTCACGCCGAAGCGTTACTCGGCGTGACTGGCAAACCTTAACTATACCAACTCCCCTGACAGCCTGACAACCGTTCCAGCGCCGTGGACGCCGTTCAGCCTAGAATTGAGCGGTTCGCAGTCACCCGGAGACACGATGAACAGTCCGTACAGGAAAAGCTCGCTCCTCACAGCGGCAACGATTCTTCTCACCACCATCGTTGCTGGAGCGCAACAAGCCGGCGGCCGCCCCGCTCAGGAAGGGATGCCCGCAACCATTCCGGCATCGATCGTCACGGCCGCGGAGAAGATCGCCAACGATCCGCAGGTACTCGCGCTGATCAAAGATCAGAGCACCGATGCGGCCGCCAAGGCGCGATGGAATCAATTCCTCGAGCTCGTTCGCATCCCGTCGCCGTCGCGCCAGGAGCATCTGAAGGCGGCCGAGATTCATCGGCGGCTGGTGAACGAATGGGGATTCTCTCCGGCCGACGTGATGACGCGCGCCGACGGGATCATCGCCGCCAGCGATACAAACATCGTCGATAACCTGCCGGTCTACAACGCGTGCGTGGTGATCGAGGGTTCGTACGCGGGCAGCGCCGGCGCGCAAAATTACAAGGGACAGTTCCCCAAGGTGCTCGTCGAGGGTCACATCGATGTGGTCAATCCTGAGGATCTGGCCCTGATGCCCCCGGGCGACCCGTTCATCCACATCAAGCTGCAGCCGTATGCGCAGCCGGTCGTCGCAACACCGCAGGAGCTCGCGGCCATTCCCGGCGAGCTGTCGTTCGATGCGAAGGGTCGCGTGATCGAAAACGACAACTACGCCACGGCCAGCAGGATTTTCGCGAATGCGAAAGAGGCCGAGGCCGGCGGCGGCGTGCGCATCTACGTGCCCGGCTACGGCGACATGATGCCGAGCACCTCCAACGCATTCGTTCTCGCGGCCGCGATGAAGAAACACAAGATTCGGCCGATCTACGACATCTGGATCTGCGGCACCGCAGGCGAAGAAGGCAAGGGCAACCTGGCGGGCATGAAGCAGCTGTATGGTTTCGATCAGAAGGCGGGCACCGGATCCAACCCCCTTAACTTCGTCGCGAACTTCGGTCTCGAGGGCGGCGGCGTGGTCAACTTCCTCGGCAGCTACCGCTTCGAGATGAAATTCAAGGCGCCGTCGCCGCGCGTGGACGGTCCGAGCGCGCCCGCGGCAATGGCCGCGGCGATCGCGATGATCGCCGACGTGAAGACGCCATCGGAGCTTCGCGAAGGCGCGCCGCGCACCACCTACACCGTCGGCCGCGCCAGCTGCGAGCCCCCGCCGGCGGCCAACATGGGTGTGCCGAGCTGCGCGATCGAAGTCGACATGCGCTCGACGCGAAAGGAAACGCTCGATGAGATTCGCACGACCATCGAGCCGATGTTCCAGGCCGGCGTCACCGCTGAAAACGCCAGGCATGGGCGCAAGGACGGCAGCGATGAAGCGATCAGCCTGGAGTTGATGTGGTACGGTCTGCGGCCGGCGTTCGTCGCGGAGAGCGTGGACAACGTTGCGATCCACGCCGGACTTCAGTCGGGCATCCAGTTGGGCGTCCTCAACTCACCAATGGTCGGCACCGGATCGGGCAGCCTGAATGACAACGTTCCCGCGAACACCGGCATCCCGACGTATCAATTCAGCCTGGCCTCGTCCGCGGCGGGCGCCGGTGGACATGCGTTCTGGGAATGGGGCACGCGAGGCACGCCCGCCAACGAGGTGGCGCGCATGCATCGCGTCCTCACGGCGGCGTTGATCGTGTCCGGGTTCCACGCCGCGGATGGCACGGTCGTGCAGCCGGCGGTCGGCCCCATGGGCAAACGCACGCGCGAAGTTGTTCGATAACCGGGAGCATCGGTCATGAAACGTCTGATTCCTTCGCTCATATTCATCGTCAGCGTCGCCGCCACGCCGGCCTTCGCCCAGCAATCAGGGAACCTGCGCGTCGAGTTCCAGGGGCCTGGCGGTCACAGCTCCGGCGCCTATGGACGCGTCAGCGCCCTGCACGCCGCCGCGCGCGCCGTCATTCTGATTCAGAAGGCATTGCCCGCCGGCAGCTACCAGATCACGAACCTGACCGGCGGAAACTCAGTCAACTCGATCGCGTCGGACGGCCTCATCGAGCTGAAGCTGACCGCCTCGAATGCCAAGGGCTACCAGGAGCTCGTCGCCGCCGTGACCAAAGCGGCCGCTGAAGGCGCCGCGGCTGAGAATGCGTTTCGAGGCGTGAAGACCGGGGACCTCACAAGCGGCGCGCCGGCCACGGTGCGATCCAGCGTCAAACCGTTTTGAGGCGGTCGAGCCTGCCCTTAACTTAGCGAATCGCTAATTTTCGCGGCCTGCCCGCAACTTAGCGAAAGCTCCATATGAGCTTGCGGCCGAGGTGCTGGCGACCATCGCCACCCGCGACGCCGTTTCCCTGGAGATGCCGATCGCGAATCTCTTCGACTTTCTGCTTTAGGATGGTTGGGTGATCGGTCTTGGCAGGATGTTGATGATCGTCGGCGGGATACTCGTCCTGCTCGGCGCAGTGTTTACGTTCGGCGGACGCATCCCCTGGCTTGGCCGCCTGCCAGGCGACATCGTCATCGAGCGCCCCAACTTCCGCTTCTATTTCCCAATCGGAACGTCGATCCTCATCAGCATCATCCTCTCGCTGATCGCGGCGGCGTTTCGCAGGTAACGAGGCCGGGCGCTTAGAGGGTTCCAACGCGTTGGAACCGAGTGTCTGGACCGCCTGGAATTTCTGGAACCCGTGAAACCCTTTACTTTGCGCGCTCGAGCGTCAGCCGCCGCGTCAATGCTTCGCCGCCGGCTTTCATCGATCCCGGCGCGGGGCCGAAGATCAACCTGCCGTTGTCGAACTTGAAGAACCGCTTCTGTTCGGTGCCGACGTAATCGGGCCGCCACGCCGAATCGACCTTCAACGTCACGCTGCCTTCGGTGCCGTTGATCGTACACGCGCCTGAATACGCAATGTAGGTGCTGAGCAACGCGGCGGTCATCTGCTGGCCAATTGGCTTGCCGTTCGTGAACGACGGCACATCGCCGGACATGATCTGCACGTAGCAGTAGCCGCCGTCGACGACGATCGAGCCGACCGGCTGCCCGCCCCAAGGCAACCGCGCGACCGTGCCGTCGGCGCGGATGTCCTCGGCCGACAGCAGTTTCCATCGACCCTCGATGCTGTCAATCCGGCTAAAGCCGGACGCTACGTGAACACTCAGGCTGCAAAGCAGGACGAGGAGCGTGGTCAGGATCTTCATAGTCCCGCATTTTACGAGGTCTTAACCCGTCAGGGCCGCAGAAGGCACGGAAGGCTCAGATCAGCTTCCGGTCTATAGCTGCGCTAGGCCGGCGCAGGGCATGGTGCTTGCAGCGGGAAATGAAGGGATGACGACCCACGGCGTAACCCATAGGAGGCATGATGCAAGTTCGTAAGCTATTGATGATCAGCGCGCTGTCGCTGATGCTGCTCCCCGCGTCGGCGCAGGCGCAGAGCTGGTTCTTTTCTCCGTTTATCGGCGGCAACTTCGGCGGCAACGCCAACTTCGGCGATTTCCCCAACAACTCCGACGCGGTGGAGCGCCGGATGGATTTCGGCGCGACGCTCGGCTGGAACCCAAGTGTGGTGGGCTTCGAGGTCGATCTCGGCTTTGCGCCGAACTTCTTCGAAAATACCGCGGGCGACCGTAACTTCCAGTTCGGCACCAACAACGTGACCACGGTGATGGGCAACCTGTTGTTGACTGTGCCACCCGGCGGCGGCCTGCATCCATACGCGTCGGCCGGTCTCGGCCTGATCCGCTCATCGGTGTCGAGCGCCACGGGTCTCTTCAACAACCTCTCCACCAATGATCTGGGCGTCAACATCGGTGGCGGTCTGAACGGTTACTTCAACGACAGGATCGGCATCCGCGGCGACCTGCGCTACTTTCGCTCGCTGCAGGACACCCAGGCGAACACCAATCTCGATTTATCGTTAGGCAACTTCGATTTCTGGCGCGGCTCGGTCGGTCTTACCTTCAGGTGGTGACAGCTCTTCTGTAGGCGAATGTGCGGAATGTTCTTCCGCACTTCGCCCACATACTGCATCAGTTTCTGCAAAATCGTTCTTGATTCCGTCCCACTCGTAGATTAAAAACACCTTGTTTCCTCATCACCCGCATCAATGCTCGAAGGGGTACAGGTGTGATCCGTACGTTGGTCGTGTCTGTGACGGTACTGATCGTGAGCACGTCGACGCTCCACGCGCAGTACTTTGGCCGCAACAAGGTCGAGTACTTCGACTTTGATTTCCGCATCCTCGCCACCGAGCACTTCGACGTCTACTACTACCCTCGCGAAGAGCGCGCTGCCCGCATTGCCGCGCAGATGGCTGAGCGCTGGTATTCACGTTTCTCGACGCTGCTCAATCACGAATTCAACACGCGGCAGCCGCTCGTGCTCTACGGCAGCCAGGCGGAGTTCGCACAGACCAATGTCGTGCCGGGGCTGCTGCCGGATTCGGTCGGCGGCGTCACCGACGCGGCGCGCCGGCGGGTGACGATGCCGTTTGCGCCGACGATGGCCGAGACCAACCGCGTGCTCGGCCACGAAATCGCGCACGCCTTTCAATTCGACATCGCCCGCCGCCACGGCGGTGATACGGCCCAACCGCTGTGGTTCATCGAAGGCATTAGGCCTGATCCGATTCAGTGGACGGTTTAGTTACGCTGTTTGAGTTCTTCGTCGTTCTTTCTTCGTTCTCATGA
>JAIEMQ010000023.1 GCA_019752015.1 Cyanobacteriota bacterium
AGGCGACGTCGTACGTGTACTTCACATTCGTCATGGCCGACGCCGGCCGGCAAGCCAACCCTGAATTGCCGATTCAGTCCCAGGCTTCGGGCGAGCAGACTCGCGTCACGAGATGCGCGGGTTGACGATTGTCAGCAGCTTGGTGGGCGCGCCCGACCGGTGGCTGATTGCTCTCAGAATGCTGTCCAGGACAAGATCGAGCTCCTTGCCCACATCCTCGGCGAGGAACCGCAGCACCAGGTAGCCGTTCTCCTGCAACACTTGATCTTTGCGGCGATCGCGCCGATAGGCGATCGGATCGGCGAGGTGTTGAGCGCCATCCAGCTCTACGGCGACCCGCGCATCGGCGCAGAGCAGATCAACTTCCAGTCGGCCGAGACCATCGAAGGCGATCGGCAGATTGGCATTGAGGCGAAAGCGGTTCTTCGTCTCAGGTAGCGTCTGCAACCGTTGGAACAGGAAGCGTTCGGTGGCGCTGCGTGCGCGCTCGGCCCCTTCCGCATCCGGAGGCAGCGGTTGCGCGACGTGGACGAAGAGCGTCGCGAGCGGCACATCAACCCCGTCGCGCACAAGCCGCCGGACGCTGGCGGCATAATCACGCTTCCAGAGTGGCTGCGACGGCAGCGGCACGTCCGCTGGCCAGCCCGGAATCGCGCTGGCCGGGAGGAGCAACGTATAGCCGATGGCTTCGTAGCCCCGGCATCGACGATCGAACATGCGCGCCAGCATCGGCACGTCGAGATCCGCGTAATCGTAGATGCGCACCTCGCGTTTGTCGTCGTAGAGGCGGTGTAAGCGTCCGGCATATTGCGCGACGGTCCCTCGCCATGACACCGGAAGTGTCAGAAACAACGTGTCCAGCCGCGCATCGTCGAAACCTTCGCCGACGTACTTGCCCGTCGCGAGCAACACGCGCGGCTTGTCACGCGGGATCGCGGCCAGACGCTCTGCGACGAGTCGTCGCTGCTTCTTCCCCATTCCCGCGCGCAACACCACCAGGTGCGATACCTTCGGGGCGAGCATCTGCTCGAGCCGATGCATGTGTTCGTTGCGCTCGGTAAGGACGAGCGGCGATCGGCCGGCGCAGACCGCATCGACGACATCGTTCGCGATACGCCGGTTTCGCTGCTCGTCGTCGACGAGTTCCTGATAAAGCGTCTGGAACTCGGCCCGCTTATCTGCGTCAGGTGCGCGAAGCGGGCGGAAGGACGTCGGCTGAACGAGGACCAAATGGTCGAAGGGCCGGGTGGCAGCTTGAGCCTTCGCGTCCACTCGATATCGTACCGGCCCGCACTGCATGAGGATGATCGGGTGGTGACCGTCCTTGCGCGCGATGGTTGCCGACAGCCCCGTCACGAATCGTGCCTTAGCCTGCCGAGCGACACGTTCAAAGCTTTGTGCCGAGAGGTGGTGGCACTCGTCGACGACAAGGTGCCCGTACTGGCCGACGCAATCGTCGACGACGCCCTTCTTCACCAGACTCTGAATGACGGCGACGTCTACCTGTCCCGTCGGCCTTGTTCTGCCCCCGCCGATGCGGCCAATAGACGATGCCGGCAGATCGAGGAATGTCGAGAGCCGCTCGATCCATTGATCGAGGAGTTGTCGGCGATGCACCAGCACAAGTGTGTTTACACCTCGCTGCGCGATGAGCCAGGCGGCGACCACTGTCTTACCAAACGCCGTCGTCGCGGCGAGCACACCGTTGTCATGAGCGAGCATCGCTTTCGCGGCGGCCTGTTGTTCGGCGCGAAGATCACCTCGGAACGTCGCCTGCAACGGCTGTCCGGCGTTCCGTTCGTCGCGAACGGCGACACGGACTCCCAGGTTGGACAGCGTGTCCTGGATCTCCTCGAGACATCCGCGCGGGATGCCGATGTGGTGCGGGTGGTCCTCGGCACACGCAATCACGCGCGGCTTGTTGTAGGTCGACAGCCGCATCGCTTGCGCCTTGTAGAACTCTGGATTCTGAAACGCTGCGGTACGCAGCAGTCGATTGCGAAGCTCGGGCGACACTCCTTCCTTGGCGATGTAGACTTGATTGCCGAGCACGAGATCGATCGACGTGGGCAGTTCCCCGGTGAGCGCCGGCTCGCGTGAGCGTCGAGACGGTGGCGCGGTCCAGGGCTCATCGTCGCCGTCTTCCTGCGGCGGCAGCCGAACACCGAGGATGCGACCACGCCGTTCGGCGGTCTGCACGATGCGTTCGGCTTGCAAGCGGTTAGTCCTGTGGAGTCCAGCAAGAAACGCCCACTGATCCGTCCACGGGACGAGACGTTCGTCGAGGAACACGCTGTTGCCCTTGTCGCGAGAGGCCTTCTGCAACGGCAGCGCAATCAGGTTGCCGAATCCACCTTGGGGAAGAGTGTCTTGGCTCGGGAAGAGGCGATCGTAAGAGTCGAAGCCAACGTCAGGGCGTCGCTCCATGGTTTCTGTGAGGAGGTGAGATCCAAGACGGCGCGCCAACGCTGCCGGAACGGCCTCCTCGAAGAAGAGCCACACGTGACCGCCGCGACCGGACCGCGACCGTTCGAGAGCGACGTTGACTTGTAATTGCGCGCACGTCTCGATGAACGCGGTCGCATCGTCTTGCCAGTTTGCCTTGTCGAAGTCGATCGCAAGAAACCAGCACATCTCATCCTGCAGCAGCGGGTACACGCCAGCCACGAACGGCTGCCCAGCGTCATCGTGTCCCGAGAGGTGCCAGCGAATGACATCATCGGTGACAGCGAGGAACCGACGATGTTGGCAGTCGGCGCACTTGATGCGCGGTTTCTCGCAGATCCCGCGCACCCACTCGTTTGCACAGGCAGGGGCGTAGCCTGAGCGGCCCGTTTTGCGACTCTCGAACCGACGAGGATAGACGTCTACTCGCCCGCGAAACAGAGACCGGAACAGCGCAATTTTCGCCTCGACAGGCGACGTGTGAGTGACAGACACGAGGTCCTTCGTGTGTCGATGCTACCAGCGAGAGGCCGATTCAGCCGATCTCCTTCAGAATCTGAGCGACGTCGCGTGCGCCGTGCAGCACTGCGATGATGGTCAACGGCTCACTGGCAGGGTCGTATACCACCAGGTAGGAATAGACGCTCCAGAACTTTAGGGGACGTTCGGTCAGATCTTCACGCGAGTGGCCGATGCCCGGCCGCGACGCTATCAGCACAAACGCATCCTCGAGCGCGAGCACGACTTTCACTGCTGCGTCGATGTTGTCAGCGGCTATGAAGTCAGTGATCGCCTCGACATCCGCCTCGGCTCGCTCTGTAAGGCGGTACGTCTGGCTCACGTGCGCTTCTTCGATCGGGCCGTGAGCCGCTGCTTGATGCGCGCCATCGCTGCCGGTCCGTCGACGATGCGCCCGGCCTGCGCATCCAGCCAGCCGCGTTCAATCTGCTCCCGCCAGCGGAGCCGAATCTCGTCCTGTTCCTTCAAGAGACGAAGGCCTTCACGCACGACCTCGCTGGCGTTGTTGTACAGACCACTCTCGACTTTCTCGCCGACAAAACGTTCCAGCTCAGGTGTCAACGATACATTCATCGGATTCCTCAATAACAGAGTTTAGCAATGTTTGTCGATCGGACGCTAGCCCGTGAGCCTGCTCATGGAGACATTTTGGAGACGGTTAAAGCACGGTCAGTGCAGTCAAAGCGCGACCACCAGATAGCGCGACGAGAGGCAGGGATTTTCGAAGGAAACTCGCCGGATGTAAGTCGTTGCTATAGCGAGAATTTTGGCTGGGAGGCAGGGATTCGAACCCCGATAAGCGGAGTCAGAGTCCGCTGTCCTACCGTTGAACGACCTCCCAGTAGGGTTGGAACCATCCATTATACGTAAGCGCTCGAAGACGCGGCAAGCCGGCGTTCGGTAACACTTACTTATGGCTCGACACGGCCGGCCGGTCCGATCCGCGCTATTCGCGCCGGCGGCGATCGAACAGGAACAGCGGATACGGTTCGGCGATTGTTGGCGCGTCGATTCGCCGCAATTGGCTTTCCGCTGCTTCGACAGCGGTCCGAATCCGCTGCACCGCGTCGTGACCTAACGCGCGAGGATCGCGCAGCCGGCTCCGCCAGTCGGGTTCCCGAAGACCCCACACCGATTCGGGATCGCGTGGAATGCCCTGCGGTGACAACGATGGGAGCGTCGTTTCGTACCGCGCACCGAGCTTTTCTACGGCGGCGTGCGCGCGGCGATTGCGGAGCGCAATGCGCGCCTCGAGACGTTCCACGAGCAGCGTCCTGAACATGAACTCCGCGACCGCATTCGCGGCGTCGGTAAAGACTCCCGTCGACCAGAAATGAGTGCTGAGCACAAATCCCCATTCGGCGCCCGACAACGCCGGATCCAGGCGCACCTGGATGATGCCGACGGCGACTTCCATGCCGTGCGGAACAATTCCGAAGCAGACACCCTGACCTTGTTCGCGTTGCTGATACGACCATTCGATGAAACCCGCAAACTTGGCGAGCGTCGGCGGCGGCGGGGCCATGTTGGCGGTGACCGCAGGATCGGAGAACAAGGCAAACAGCGGATAGCAGTCTGTTGCGGCGACCTCGCGGATCACCGTCAGCTCGCCACGCAGGTGTGGCACTTGATCCGTCCAGGCGGCGAGCATCGTGCACAAGATATTAACGGACTGCCGGCCCGGCGGCCATCGACTTTGCGTTACAAAGTAGAATGTGTTTAAATCGTCGCCATGCTGTCGGGCCTCTGGCGCGATCTCGTGTATGCCGGCCGATCGCTGGCCAGGGCGCGAGCGTTCACGTTCGTGTGTGTGGTCTCGCTCGGCGTCGGCATGGTGCCGGTCATTGCGGTGCCGTACTTCTCGCGCGTCACCAGGACACCGCCTCCAGCAATACGGACCGAGGGTCTCGTCGAAGTCGTCACCACGCCACTCGGCTCGCGCGCCGCCACGGACCGCTGGTCCTATCCCGACTTCCAGGATCTACGCGCGGCCGATCCGGGTCTGGCCATTGCCGGATGGACGGGCGCACCGGGCAAGATCACGATCGACACTCCAGCCGGCATTGAAACGAAGCCCGTCTCGGCGATGTACGTCTCGGCCAACTACTTCGAGATCACCGGGGTCGCGCTGGCGCGTGGCCGCGCATTCGACCAGATGATGGATACGCCGGCGGCGGAGCCGGTCGCGATCCTCGGATACGAGTTCTGGCAGAAACAGTTGGGCGCCGATCCGGACATCGTCGGGAAGACGCTGGTCCTTGATGACATCCCACGCGTGGTCATCGGCATCACGCCGCAGCACTTCGACGGACACCTGTTTCTTCATTTCAAAGAGCTGTTTGTGCCGCTCGAGCAGCATCCGCGGCTCCGCGACATGAGTGCCGACAACAAGGCCCGTTCCGATCGCGGCGACGAATGGATCCTCACCATCGGACACCTGTCGCCCGGTGTCAGTCTTGCGCAGGCGAGCGCGGCGGTCTCCGGCGTGACAGCACGGCTCGCCAAACAGTATCCGGCGACCAACGAGAACAGGTCGGGCATTGTCGTCGCCTATCACCCGAGCGGAGCTCTCGGGCGCGCGCAACTGCTGGCGCTCCAGGCGGTCGCGCTCACGCTGACCGGCACGGTCCTCCTCGTCGTGTGCCTGAACATCTCGGGCATGATGCAGGTTCGCAGCGCGATGCGCGAGCGGGAGCTGTCGATCCGCCAGGCAATCGGTGCGAGCCGGAAGCGGCTGGTGCAACATCTCCTCTGCGAAGCGCTGGTCCTCGCAAGCATCGCCGGGGCATTGGCGTCGACGGTGCTGTTCAATCTGCCGGCGATCATCTCCCGGCTCGCCGGGCAATCCCTGCCGCTTCAGGTGCAGCAAGCGTTGCGAGTCGATCTGCCGAACATCGCGATCTGTGTCGCGGCCTGTGGCGTCACGACTGTGCTGTTCGGATTGCTGCCGGCGACACGGTTCAGCCGGCCGGTGATCATCACGACATTGAAAGACGAAGCCGGTGCAGGTGGATCCCAGGCGGGCCGCGTGCGCCGCGTCACCGCGGCGTTGCAGGTGGCGATCGCGGTGCCGTTGATCGTCATGAGCGGCTTGTCGCTGGATCAATTTCGCGCCACGGCCACATTCGATCTTGGTTTCGAATCCGATCTCCTGTACTCCGCCCCGTTGAAGCTGCCGGAAGGCGCAGCTGACGCGGATTTTCGAATCAGGACCACGCGCGACACTCTCGAAAACGCGAGCGGCGTCGCGAGTGCGACGGTGGCCGATGGCCTGCCGCTCGATTTTCGATCGCGAACCGCGCAGGTATCGCTGAGGCCGGAAGCCGGCGCGGCGCCGCGGTTCATCGCGGTTCAGACGACACGCGTCGGTGATGGATACCTGCGCACGATGGGTATTCCGCTGCTGCGCGGCCGCGGCTTCACCGCCGATGATCGCGCCGGCGCCGAAATGGTCACGGTCATCTCGATCGCCCTGGCGCGCAAACTGTTTCCTGATACGGAAAGCGACGGCGTCATCGGCCGGCAGCTGCTGTTCGGCATCAACGAGCAAACGCCGCTCACCATCGTCGGCATGACCGCGGATTTTCCGACGGCACAAATGAGCAGCGAGCGCGAACAGTTGCTGTTGCCGCTCGCGCAACACGCGTCGCCGATTGTGTTCCTGATCGCCCGCAGTGCGGCGGGCGAGCCGCCGCAGAAGATGACCGCGGCGCTGGACAACGCGGTTCGCGAACTCGGCACCGATTTCACTCGCGACGTCTCATACGCTGACGGCTTGCCCTTCGCGAAGATCGTCACCGGGCTCTGGCTGCGTCAGAACAGCATGCGCGACTTCCTGGTGCAGTCGGCCGTCTCGGGCGGCACGGGCAGCGTCATCCTGATGCTCGCGGCGCTTGGCGTCTACGGCGTCGTCGGACTGATGGTCGCAATGCGGACGCGCGAGATCGCCGTCCGGATCGCGCTGGGGGCCTCGCGGCGGCGCGTGATCGGCATGATCCTGGTCGACGTCGTGAAGCTCGTGGCGCCGGGAGTCGTTGTCGGCCTGATCCTGACGCTGGCACTCAATCGCCTGAACGCCGAGAACATGGGCATCTCGATCAGCCGCATGGGGCCGATCGCGTACGTAGCCGGCGGCACGATCGCGATCATCGTCGCGGTCCTGGCCAGCCTGGCTCCCGCCCGCCGCGCGGCGTCGGTCCACCCGATGGTGGCGATGCGATCGCTGTAGAGACGCTATTCTTTACGCGTGAGCACCCTCCTTACTCTCGTCCTGACAATCGCGGCCGCGGCGCAGGCGACGCCGCCGGCGCTTCCATACGAGACGCTCTTTTACACGCACGATGGCCTGAGGCTCGAGGCATATCTCTACAAGCCTGCCGGCGAGGGGCCGTTTCCGCTCGTCGTCTACAACCATGGTTCAACGCCGCCCGATCAGGAACGAACCGAATGGCCGGCGCCGTTCGTCGCGCGCCTGCTGGTGCCGGCCGGTTACGCCGTGCTCGTGCCGGAACGGCGAGGATACGGAAGATCTGAAGGAACGCAGTTCTCTGTGGAGATCGGGTCGGACCGCGGCGAGCGCTACGTGGCTCGCATGCGCGCGGAAGCGGGCGACATCAACGCCGCGCTCGATTACGTGCGCGCGTCCAACCGATCGATCGACGCTAAACGCGTCGCAATCATGGGATGGTCCTTCGGCGGCATTGTCACCACGCTCGCGGCCGCGGAGCGCGGCCGGTATGCGACAGTGATCGTGCAGGCGCCGGGCGCACTGAACTGGGACAAGAGCGAGCCGTTGAGAAAGGCAATGGTGGCTGCAGCGCGCGAGATTCGCGTGCCGATGCACTGCGCGGTTGCCGAAAATGACGCGACGACGGAGAGCGCGCGAGGTGTGTGCGCGGCGGCGGCCGCCGCCGGTGCGCGGACCACGCTGAAGATCTATCCAAAGTTCGCGAGCGGGCGCGAGCGGCCGGGCAATCCTCCCGGCCACGCGCTGTTTGGTCCATTCGGCGTCGAAGTGTGGGGCCAGGAGCTGTTGATGTTTCTCGGCGGCGCGATCGCTCCTTGAGAGTTCTTTACCGTTTGCCGACGTCGAACGAGATGCCTTGAGCCACGCGGAACTGTTCTGATCCGTAGCGGCCAAACGACTTGAACCAGCGCGCATCGGTTCGCAAATCCAACTTCTCGTTAATCGGCATCTTCACGCCGCCGCCCGCGTTCATCGTCATCGCCAGGCGCGGCTGCGTGCCGATCGGCTGATTGATGGAGGAGAAGAGCGGCATGCCATATTGGGATAGCCCGACTCCGCCGGCGACGTACGGTGCCGCCTGACCGACGCGCGGCAGGAACCACAATAGACTCGTGTTTGTGCTCAGTGCGTGGAGGTTGCCCTCGCCACGACGATAGGCAACGTCGATCTCGACAGTGAGTGTTGAAGTCACTGGGAACGTCACGGCCGTGCCGACGGGTGATGCCGCCTCCGAACCGATGGCCACGTAGGGTGTGATCTCGACGTTTGTTGCGTCCTGCGACATCGCGGGCAGCGCGTGAAACGTGAACGCAATGAATGCGAAGACAGCCGATCGATACACTCGCATGAGACCTCCCCAGCCGCGTAACTGCGGCCCTGGACCTTTAGACGGCCGAACCCACAGAATAGCCGTCCCTCAGCGTAACAGCACGCCAGGGAGCGTTCGCATGAATCGTCGAACGTTGCCGATCTGGGCGGAGGTCGAGATGAAGGTGAACTCGGTCGGGCTGACGGTGGTGGTGCGGCCGTCGAGGACAGCGTTCAGCGCCGCAGGTACGATCGGACATTCGTCGAGCAGGCCGATCACGCTGATCCACGCGGTCATGTCGACCATTGCGAGGACTTCGGCGGCATCGCGCGCGAGCCACGGTGCGCCGGCGTCGCGATGCTTCACGAGCGCTCGCTTCAGCGCGACCAGCCCCATCCTGACATCGCGATCGTCGCAGTGAAGACTGCTCACGATCGAGATGAGCTCGTTCGCGACGAACAGATTCACATCGCGGTGCAGCACCGACCAGCCTGATTCGAACGCGGCCACGAGATCGTGATCCATCAGCAGGAAATCCCGCGATCCAAGCCGATACTCGAGACCAAGGCCGCAGATCGCGGCCGCGGCTTCGGAAGCTTCGAGCGGCGTGAATGCCCGCGACTGCACCGAGCAGCCGGCGAGGAGTGCGTTCGCCAGGAACGCAAGCTCGCGGCCGCGCGTGAACTCCGGGGTGTCATGCGTGACTGGCGCCGGCTGTGACGGGCCCGGTGGCAACGCCAATCGCCGCGCAGACGCATGCCACGACTCATGCGCCTCGTCTGCGGCGCGAAAATATGCCGCAACGATCGGGTTCGCGATCGATGCGTCCGGTCGTTGCTGCTTCGGCTGTCGCGCCATCTGTAGAAACGCGCGCGCGTCGGCGGCCGTCGCATAACCTCGCTGCGAGCGACGGTGTTCACGCTCGATCGTGACGCCGTGCAGGTGCTGCTCGGACGCAAGCAGCAGATCGTGAAAGCCGTCGGCCTCCGGGTTGGAGTTGGACAGCGTCCGGCAGCCCTGCATCACCGCCATGAACTCGTGCGGGTGTTCGGCGTCGAACGCGATCAGCAACGCCACGATCGCATCCCACGCGCCGGCCCGCCGCGCCCGGACAATGTAGCCGGCGATTTCGCATTCGAGCGATCCGCCGCCACCTCCTTCGAGCATCGCATCGCGGCGATCGATCGCTTCGTCATCACTCTGCGCGGTGGGTTCGAAAATGCCGGGATCGAACACGCGTACGTAACGGGAGAGTCCCGCGATCACCAGATCCTTGTCGAGTGCGGCAACCGTTCGCGCCGCGATCGAATCACCGGCGCCGACCAGCGCTTCCAGCCACTCGCCGAATCGATCGACGTCGAAGTGTTCGTCGCGCCCAGGAGCCTGACGATGCCACAGGTCGAGATCGAGCAGCGATGTCAGCTGCGCCGGCGTCGCCGACTTGACGATCTCGGCGCACTCGTCGAGTCCGCGGGTTCGAATGAGCTCGTGGAGCTTTTCAGGCGCGAGCGAAGGCACGATTCGCGCGAGTTTAGACATCGGCCGGCGATAATACCGGGCCCTTTTGGCCAAGAAACAGTCTTGAAGAATCAGCAGTGCGAGGCGATACTAATACTAATAGTGGGATTGACGTCCGTCATCCCGTTCTTACCCGCCAGGCAATCTCCATAGGCAGAGATGATTTACATCACCGACCGCATTGCGCTCGACGAACAGCTCATCGATGAGCGTTTCGTGCGCGCGTCAGGTCCAGGTGGACAGAACGTCAACAAGGCGTCGACCGCGGTCGAGCTGCGATTCGATCTCGCGGCGGCGTCATTGCCCGAAGACGTCAAGGCCCGCCTCAAGGACTTGGCGGGCTCGAAGATGATTGCCGACGGCGTCCTCGCGATCGACAGCCGCGAGCATCGCACGCAATCCGCAAACCGCGTTGCCGCGCGAGCGCGTCTGGTCGCACTGATTCAGCAGGCGCTGGTCAAACCTCGACAGCGCCGCAAGACCAGGCCGACGTCCGGTTCGCGCGAGCGTCGACTGTCCGGAAAGAAACTGCGGAGCGAAGTCAAACAGGCGCGCTCGCGCCGCGGCAACGACGACTGAGCCCGGACGATATAATCAGAGATTCCGGGTTCGTTCGAGGAGCGTGTGGTGAGCGATCAAGAAGAAGATTTCGCAACGATGTTCGAGGCCTCGGTCAAGGCGCGGCAGTTCAAGCGCGGCGAGCCGGTCGAGGGCACGATTGTCGCGATCGGGCCGAAGGTGGCCCTCGTCAACATTGGCGGCAAGGGCGAAGCCGAGCTCGACGTCGCCGAGCTGAAGGATCACGAGGGCGACATCGAGGTGTCGGTCGGCGATCGCATCAGCGCGATGGTCGTGTCGACCACGCGCGGCATTGTGCTGTCGCGGAAGGGCGTGCGTAACGCGGCGACGCAGCGCGAGCTCGAGGACGCGTATCGATCGGGCATGGCCGTCGAAGGGAAAGTCGTCCAGGAAGTGAAGGGCGGCTACGAAGTCCGCATCGCGCGCGGCCCTTCGACAGGCTCAGGGTCGCCCCGAGCGGAGTCGAGGGGCGAGCGCGCGTTCTGTCCGTTGTCGCAAATCGACATCGTCCGCACCACCGATACGGCGGTGCACGTCGGCAAGACCTACGCCTTCAACGTGATCGAATACAAGAACGGCGGCAAGGACGTAGTCGTCTCCCGCCGGAAGCAGCTCGAGGCGGAGCAGGCGATGCACGCGGCCGAAGCGCGCAAAGCCATCGTTGCGGGCGCGGCGATTACGGGGCGCGTCGTCTCCGTTCCGAACTTCGGCGCGTTCGTCGATCTCGGCGGCGGCATCCAGGGCCTGCTGCACGTGTCGGAAATGAGCTGGACGCGGGTCAGCAATCCGAACGAAGTCGTCGCCCCCGGCGATCAGGTGACGGTGCGCGTGTTGCGTGTCGACGAAGCGACCGGAAAGATCTCACTCGGCCTCAAGCAGCTCCAGGAGGATCCATGGACCACGGCGGCTTCGAAGTTTCCGCTCGGCCAGGTCCGCACCGGCAAGGTGGCGCGCATCGCGGACTTCGGCGTGTTCGTCGAGCTCGACCCGGGATTCACCGGCCTGCTGCCGTCGCCGGAGACCGGCGTCGATCGCGGTGGCGATCTGCGAAAGGCCTTCCCGATCGGCAGCGACGTTGAAGTGGTCGTGCTCGAGGTCGATCAGGACGCGCGGCGCATTCGCCTCAGCAAGAAAGCTGTTGCCGAGCAGCGCGAGCAGGCCGAGCTGCGCGAATATACGGAGCGGCAGGACGCCACACCGGCGCAGTCGGTGGGATCGATGGCCGACAAGCTGCGCGACGCGCTCAAGGGACGTTGAGGTTCGGCCGCGCCGTCCGCAGTTCCATCAACCGCTTCAGCATTCCCATTACCTCATCGAGCGGCGGTCCACTGGACGTCACGCCGGCCGAGTGCGCGCTCGACGCGGTCTTTGACGGCGCCTCGACGTAGGCCTTCACCAGCCGCTGATGGTGGAACGCGTAGGCAGCGCCGTGCGCTTTGCAGATCGCCAGGAACTTCGCGGCGTTCGTTTTCCACTGCGGCGTCGCACCGTTTGCATCCTGATCGGCTTTGAACATCTCCGCAATCGATCGGCGCTTCGCCAGCGATCGCAACACGCCGAGATCGTCGGGCGGCACGTGGTGCGACTTTTCGCGAACGATTGCCGCGTAAAACGGATCGTTCATGCTGCACAACCCCAGCGTGACGTCGATCTCGTTGATCGCGGAGAAGTCGCCGGCGTTGGCGCCGCGATAGTCAGTGTCGCCGACGCGATAGGTCTTGAAGTACGGACGGATGTTGAAGAAGAAGCGCTCGACGTTGAGTTGTCTGGCCAGGTCCTGGTTGAAGCGCAGCACATCGTTCAGCGCGGCCTCGGCCTGGTCGAACAGGTAGGCGGCCACCACGCTGGACACGCCGATGTTCGCGATCGCGCGCAGGGCTTCCGCCGCGCGGTAGTAGGCGAGGACGCCAAGCGCGTTGTAGCGGATGAAAATCTCTTCGTCCGGCAACGCCGTGAAGGTGCGATAGCGCCCGCCGACGGCTTCATTGAAGAGCGATTGATGCGCGAAGACGAATCGCGGCACGACGCCGAGGGCGTTGCCGATCTTGGTCGACACCGCCCACGCCGCCTGCCGGCCTCCTTCACGGTCGGAAAGAGGAGATTCATGGCGCTCGCATGCCGCGAGGTAATGACCGATCAGTCCGAGCAGCCGGTAGCCGGCGTTCGGATCAACCGGCAGCGTCATGGCGGCGAGGCGATCCATCAGCGGGCCACCTTGTTGCAGCAGCTCCCGCTTGAGCGCGTCGATCTCGGGCCGGCCTGAGATCACGTCGATGCGCTCCGCGAAGTAGGCTTCCTCGAGCGCGGTGTTGATGCGCACGAAGTCGCCGCGCAGCCAGCGATCGAGGTCGTCGATGGGATCGGCCATCAGGCTGGCGATCCTGTCAGAGCCGCCGGTCTGTGTCTTGAACGAAATTGCGGTAACGCGCCGGCGTGATGCCGAAGTGGCGCGCAAATGCGCGCGTCATGTGGCTTTGATCCGCGAAGCCGGTGAGGCCGCGGAAACACATGATTCGAGAACAGCGTCATCGCCTCGACGCCCGGGATTCCCGAACGATGCGGCGTGACGCGATGAATCCTCGCGGCCATGGACGGTTAGAATACGCCGATGCGCTCGGCGCTGCCACTCGCGTGCGTTGCGGTCACCGTTCTCACGGCGTGCGGACCGTCACGTGCCGCGCTCGAGCAAGACAATCCCGTTCGCCCGAACGCGCCGCCTCCATTCGGCATGGAGGAGTTCTTCAAGGACGTACCGCAGAAACCCATCCCGACGCGCGTGCGCCTGGGGAGATGGCTGTTCTTCGACAAGCGGCTGTCGGCCGACAACACCCTCTCGTGTGCGAGCTGTCATCAACCCGAGTTCGCGTTTTCACAGACGACCGCAGTGTCGACAGGAATCAATGGCGTCAAGGGCACGCGCAAGGCGCCAAGCCTCGTCAACCTCGCGGCTCGCACGGTACTGCCGGACATGCCGGACGACACCGCGCAGACATTCTTCTGGGATGGCCGCGTCTCGAGCCTCGAACACCAGGTGCTCGTGCCGATCGCCAATCGAAGTGAGATGGGACTCGATCATCAAGCGATGGTCGATCGTCTTTCGGCGCTGAAAGGTTACCGTCCGTACTTCACCGAAGCGTTCGGGTCCGGAGAAATCACGCAGGAGCGCATCGCGGGCGCGCTGTCCGACTACGTGCGCACGCGCATGAGCGGGAACTCCGCGTACGATCGCTGGAGTTATAAGGCCGATGCCGGGGCCATTTCGGAGCAGGCCAAGCGCGGCAGTGAGCTGTTTTTCTTCACCCAGCGCTGCGCCACCTGTCACGCCGGCTTCAACTTTTCCGATGGCCGCTTTCACAATCTCGGAGTCGGATGGGATCCCGTCACACAGCAGTTCAAGGACGACGGCCGTTTTGCGGTGACGCACGACCCGCGCGATCACGCCCGTTTCAAGACGCCCGGGCTCCGCGACGTTTCGAAACATCCGCCGTACATGCACGACGGATCGCTGGCGACGCTGCGCGATGTGGTCCAGTTCTACAACGACGCCAGGATCCCGCACCGGACCATTCCGAACAGATCGATCCGGCTGCTTGGGCCCAATCCCATGTCCGAAAGCGACATCGATGCGCTCGTCGCCTTCTTGAAAACCCTCGACGGCGAGGGCTACCAGGACCAGGCTCCGAAACATTTCCCGCGCTAGGTCATCCCCGCCTCCGCCAAGGCTTCGGCGAGGCAGGCTCCGCGGCTGGCTCGATATTTGAGTACGCAGCCATATGGCTGACTCGGCAGAAGCGCAGGATGTGCAGGGTGGACTCCCGGAAGAGGAAAAGCGAAACAACGTGATCCGGCTCGCCTTCGACGGCAACGCCGATCGTTATAACGAGTTCTGCCGCATCATCGAAGAGTTCGTTCCGCCCGGCACGACGGTCATCCTGCGCGGCAGCGCGGTCACCGGACAACGATGGAAAGACGGCGTGCCCTTCGACGGCGATGGGCCGGGCACCAGCGATCTCGACGTCACCATGGTCGGCGACGGCGGCGTGCTGTATTTCATTCCGACCGGCTTTTTCGTTCCCGGCGTTCACTCGCGTCCGCTCAGTGACGAGGATCCCGACATCGCGCCCGACCTGGTGCCGCTCCGCAAGAAGTTGATGGACATGGTCAAGCGGCCGGTGAACCTCCAGGCCTCGCGCGACATCGTGATCAGGTTTCGCGGCGATCTGCTCGACCAGCCGTACCTCACGTTGTTCACGAAGGCACAGGGTCTGGCCTTGAATACGCCGCCGGCCCAGACATGAAATTCCGCCTGCTCACGTACAACATCCTCCACGGCGGCGGCACGCGCGTGAAGGAGATTGCGGCGGTGATCACGGCCTGCGAGCCGGACCTCGTCCTGCTGCAGGAAGCGACCGATCCAAAAAACGTCGCGAAGATCGCCGAGGCCGCCGGCATGGCCGATTTTCGATCGGTGAAGGGGGAATCGCTCGCGTTCGTCAGCCGCAAGAAGGTTGCGTTTTGCGAATGGGTGCGGCCAAGAGTGTCTCGGCACGCGTTCATCGACATTGTTCCTGCGGGAGAACAGATTCGAATCTTCGGCGTGCACCTGAGCGCGGTGCATGCCGCGTGGACCGAGCAGCGCCGCGTTCTCGAGCTGCGCGCGCTGTTGAAAAAGATCACACAGCATCGCGATCGTTTTCACGTGCTGGCCGGCGACTTCAACACCATTGCGCCGGGCGCGAAACTCGAAATCAACACGCTGCCGCTGCGATTGCGGCCGCTGCTCTGGCTCACCGGCGGGCGCGTCCGCTGGCGCACGATTCAAACCGTCCTCGACGCCGGCTACGTCGATTCGTTCCGCATGCTGCACCCGGAGGACCCGGGCTGGACGCTGCCGACGAAGGATCCGCACATTCGCCTGGACTATGTCTTCGTGCCGCACGCACAGGCCGGTCAAGTGATGATGTGTGACGTCATGAGAAGCGATCCGGCGTCCATCGCCTCCGACCATTTCCCGGTCATCGCCGACCTGCAAATCGACGCCTGACAATATTTCCGCCGCTCATCCGTCTAAGAATGCAACAGGCGGATGACGAGGGAACAGGAGCGGCGGGTCGCCGACGTTGTCGACCGGGAGCAGTCCCGGCTGCGCAACTTCATCCGCCGCCGCGTCGCCGATCCGCGCGACGTCGAGGACATCCTGCAGGATGTCTTCGCCGAGCTCGTCGAGGCGAATCAGCTGTTGATGCCGATCGATCACCTCACCGGCTGGCTGTTTCGCGTCGCGCGCAATCGCATCATCGACCTCTTTCGCAGGAAGAAGCCGGATCGTTTCGACGACGAGAGTGAAGCGCTGCTGCCGTCTGCCGAGGCAGGACCGGACGCGGCGTATGCGCGCAGTGTGCTCCTCGACGAGCTCGAACACGCCATCGGCGAGCTGCCGCAGGAGCAGCGCGACGTGTTCATCGCGCATGAAATCGACGGCGAGAGTTTCAGGGAAATCTCGGTGCGGACCGGCGTGAACGTCAACACGCTGCTGTCGCGGAAGCGGTATGCCGTGATGCAGCTGCGCCGGAGCTTGCAGGGTGTCTACGACGAACTAACCAACAGGTGAGCCATGGAAACGCCACAAACGCCAATCGAACACCGCATCGCAACCAGCATCGCGCGCCGCATTGCCAAGGGCATCGCGATCGCGATCGCCGCGATTATTGGAATCTCGATCTTCATCTTTCTCGGCGGGACCATCGTCCAGTGGTTGTGGAACTGGCTGATGCCGCCGCTGTTCGGATGGCGCGAGCTGACGTTCTGGCAGGCGCTCGGCATGCTGGCGCTGTGCCGAATCCTGTTCGGCGGCGTGGGCGGCCGCGGCCACCGGCGAGGCAAGTGGCACAACGACAACTGGACGCCCGAAGAGAAGGCGCAGTTCAAGGCGAAGATCAAGTCGCGGTGGGGAATTGCGCCCAAAAACACCGGTTCCCCACCGGCGTCCACGACCGGGCCGGCCTCGCCGTAGCGCGAGCGCGACGGCGGGGAACAAGCCGTAGACGCTCTACGTATGAACCGTAGAGCGTCTACACATGCCAAAGAATCCCGAACCTGAGCGGTTGGAGCTACTCCAGGGCACCCTCGACATGCTGATCCTGCGAACCCTGCAGTGGGGTGCGCAGCACGGCCACGGCATCGGCCAGGCGATCAGCTCGCAGTCCGACGATCTCCTCAAGGTCGAGACCGGCTCGCTCTATCCGGCACTCCATCGCCTCGAAAAGCGCGGCTGGCTGAAGTCGGAGTGGGGCATCAGCGAAGCCAATCACAAGGCGAAGTATTACCAGCTGACCGCGGCGGGCAAGGCGCAGTTGTCGCGCGAGCGCGATCGCTGGACGCAGCTCGTCGGCGTGATCGGCAAGATCATGAACCCGGCGGCGGAGTAATACCATGCGTCCCGACGAACGCGAATTAGACGACGAAATCCGCGGCCATCTCGCGATCGAGATCCAGCAGCGGATCGATCGCGGCGAATCGCCGCAACAGGCGCGCGTCAACGCGCTGCGCCAGTTCGGCTACGTGCCGCAGCTGCGCGAGGAAATGCATCGCGTGTGGTACGGCCGCTGGTACGACATGGCCGAAGCGCTGGTGCAGGAGATGCGCGTCGGCTTGCGATCGTTGCTGCGCGCCAAGGGGCTCGCGGCTACCGTCGTCATCACGCTCGCGCTCGGCATCGGCGCCAATGCCGCGATTTTCAGCGTGGTCCGCGGCGTGCTGCTTCGCCCGCTCGTCAATCGCGGTGAAGAGCGCCTCGTTTATGTCCGCCAGAGCGCGCCCGGCCTCGGCACCGACAGCGTGTCGTTCTCCGTTCCTGAGATCAAGGACTTCCGCGAACGCGTCAAGTCAATCGACGCGTTCGGCGAGTTCTCGACCGTCGAGTTCACGCTGGTCGGTCTCGGCGAACCGCGCGTCATTCAAGCCGGCGTCGTCGACGGGCATTACTTCGATGTCGTCGGCCTGAAGCCAATCCTCGGACGTCTGGTCGAGCCGTCGGACGAAGGCTTCAAGGCCGCGGGCGTCGCGGTGCTGACGAACCGCTTCTGGACGCAGTCGCTCAACAGCGATCCGACCGTGATCGGCAAGACCATTCAGCTCGGCACGAGGAGCGCGACGGTGATTGGCGTGCTCGAGCCCTCGGTGCCATATCCGGCCGATACCGAGATCATCGGCAACATGGTGACGAGCCCGCATCACATGGGCGCGCAGATGGTCACCATGCGCACTCACCGCATGACGCGGCTGTTTGGACGCCTGGCTCCCGGGAAGACGATCGAGGACGCGCGCGCTGAGCTGAGTACGGTTCACGCCGGCCTCAAGTCCGAATACCCGGAATCGTACCCGGAGCGCGCGGACATGCGCGTCGATGTGACGGCGCTGCGCGATCAGATCGCCGCGCCGGCGCGGCCGATTCTGCTGATTCTTCTCGCCGCGGCGGCGGTGGTCTTCGTCATTGCCTGCTCGAACGTCGCGAACCTGATCCTGGCGCGATCGGTTCGTCGCGAGGGTGAGCTGGCCGTTCGCGCCGCCCTCGGCGCCAGCCGCGGCGCGCTGCGGCGAACGTTGCTGGCGGAAAGCCTCGTGCTCTGCGGCGCCGGCGCCGTGCTCGGCGTGCTGCTCGCGCGGCCGCTGGTCGCGATCGTCGCCAGCTTCGCCGCGAAGTTTTCCGTGCGCGCGCTCGAAGTCACCGTCGATTCAAGCCTGCTGTGGGTTGGCGCCTCGCTCGCGATGACGGCGGCCGTTCTGCTGGCTTACGTTCCGCGCCTCCCTTCGTCGCAGTCACCGCCGGGGAACGGACTGGCCGCCGGCAGCATTCGCATCACGCCCGGGACCAATCGCCGCCTGAAGGTGTTTGCGACGACGCAGGTGGCGTTTTCGTTTGTGTTGCTGGCCGGCGCCACGACGCTGCTGGCGTCGCTGATCGCGCTGCGCGGCGTGAACACCGGCTACGAAATGGAAGAAGTGCTGGCGATCGATATGCCGATGCGCGCTCTCGCCCAGAGCAACGCCGACGATCTTGCGTTCTACCAGCGCGTCACGGAACGGATCGGCCAGCTGCCAGGGGTCGAGGGCGTAGCGATCGGCAGCGTGACGCCATGGCGTGACGCCGGCAAGTTCGGCATCGGCATCACCTTCGGCGCCGACGGCTTCACGCCTGCTGACGGTGAGGAGCTGCCACGTGCGCGCTTGCGCAGCGTCGCTCCCGATTTCTTCCACGTGCTTGGCGTTCCGTTGCTTGCCGGACGCGACTTCACGCTCGAGGATCGCCGCGGCGCCGAGAACGTCGTCATCGTCAGCCAGAATCTCGCGCAGCGGCTCTACCCCAACGGCGAAGCGCTCAATCACAAAATGTGGTGGGTCGATCCGTACTTCGGACCGAAGCCCATTCCGCAGCGCATCGTCGGCATCGTTGCCGACGTGGACGATGAGCATATTTCGCCGAGCCCGGTGATGACGGTGTATCACCCGCTGCATCAGATCGGGATCGCCGGACGACTGTTCGTGCGCGCGAAGGGCGATCCGTACACGCTGGTGAAGCCGATCACGCAGGTGGTGCAGGGGCTGTCGGCGAACCAGCCGGTGGAGCGCGCGGCCACGCTCGAAGACGTGCGCGCCGAAGTGCTGGCGCCGGAACGCCTCAATGCGTTCGTGTTCTCCGGATTCGCCGGTGTCGCGCTGTTGATCGCGGTCGTCGGCGTTGCCGGCGTGCTGGCGTTCGGAGTCAGCGCGCGTACCCGCGAGTTCGGCGTCCGCCTCGCCATCGGATCGACGCCGTACCTGCTGTTGACGAAGGTGCTCTCCGAGGGCGCGACGATCGTCAGCGTCGGGATCATTTCGGGTACGGCGTTCGGCTACCTCTTTGCCGGCATCGCGTCGAGTTACGTCGAGCAGCTGCGGATGCCGGGACTGTTGGCGCTGCTCGGTGCCGCTGCCGTCCTGGTGATCGCCGCGCTCGCGGCTTCATTGATGCCGGCCGCGCGCGCGTCGCGCTTGGACATGCTGCAGGCGCTCAGGACCGAGTAAGTGGCAAGTCAATCGCACCGTAGAGGTGATGTCATGACGATTCACGGCTCCGCTCGTACGCCCCTTCGCCTGTGGCCAGGCATCGCGCTCGTGGTGATGCAGATGATCGCGTTCATCGTGGTCCCGTTGCTGACCCCGGATGCCGAAGTGCCGTACGGCATGCTGGGCGGCGTGGCGGCCTCGCTGCTGATTTGGCTGTGGTGGCTGCTCTTCAGCCGGGCGTGGTGGCTCGAACGGCTTGGCGCGATTGCCCTGCTGGTGATCGCGATCATCGGTTCCAAGCCGCTGGTCGACCAATCCATCGCCGGCGCGGGCCAGGGCCTGTTGATGTACGGGCTGGGTATCGTGCCGACGGCGGTCGCGTTGGTTGCGTGGGCGGTGCTGACCCGCAACCGGCGCGGCGGGCTGCGGTGGGTCACCCTCGTCGCGGCAATGGTGATCGGCATCATGCCCTTTCATCTCGTTCGCACTCCGGGCGTCGACGGCGGCGCCATGTTTGCGATCGACTGGCGCTGGACGCCGACGCCGGAGGAGCTGTTGCTGGCGCAAGGCCCTGAACAGCTCAAGCCTCTAGATACGGGTGCATCGAGTGCAGCGGGTGCACCGAGCACTCCGACGCAGACTCCGGCACCTTCGGCACCGGCACCCGTGGCGTCCGTCACACCCGATGCACCTGATGCACCCGACGCACTCGGCGCGGCCGAGTGGCCGGGCTTCCGTGGACGGAATCGTGACAGCGTGGTCCGCAACGTTCGCATCAGCACCGACTGGTCGGCATCGCCGCCGGTGCAGATGTGGAGAAGACCGGTAGGTCCCGGCTGGTCGTCGTTCTCCGTGCGCGGCGATCTGCTCTACACGCAGGAGCAGCGCGGTAACGAAGAGATCGTCGCGTGTTATCGCGTCTCGACCGGTGAGCCGGTGTGGCGCCATGCCGATCCGGTGCGCTTCTACGAATCGAACGGCGGCGCGGGCCCGCGCGGCACGCCAACGATCGACAAGGATCGCGTCTACTCGATGGGCGCGACCGGTGTCCTGAACGCGCTCGATGCGCGCACCGGCAAGAAAATCTGGTCGCTCGACACGTCGAAAGATACGTCGCGCGAGGTGCCGTTCTGGGGCATCTCGAGCTCGCCCCTGGTGGTCGGCGATGTCGTGATCGTCAGCGTCGGCGGCACGCTCGCCGGTTACGACGTCGCGACCGGCAAGAAGCGATGGACCGGACCTGCTCACGGCGGCAGCTACAGCTCGCCGCATCTCGTCACTATCGACGGCGTCACGCAGGTGGTCATTCTCAGCTCGCCCGGAGCGGTCAGCGTCGATCCTGCCGACGGAAAACTGTTGTGGGATTACAAGTGGGAAGGCGGCGCCATCATCCAGCCGGCCGTCACGGACGACGGCGATCTCCTGATCAACGCGATGTCGGCGATGGGCGGGATGGGCACGAAGCGCCTGACCATCAAACACGACGCGAACGGCTGGACGCCCGAAGAGCGCTGGACCACCAACGGGATGAAGCCGTACTTCAATGATTACGTGATCCATAAGGGGCACGCCTACGGCTTCGACAACAACATCCTCGCGTGCATCGATCTCGCCGACGGCAAGCGCAAATGGAAGGGCGGGCGCTACGGCAACGGACAGATGCTATTGATTGCGGATCAGGATCTGCTGCTGGTCACGTCGGAAGAGGGCGAGCTCGCGCTCGTCAGCGCGACGACGGATCAGTACAGGGAGATTGCGAAGATCCCGCTCTTCGACGCGAAGACGTGGAACCACCCGGTGATCGTCGGCAACGTGCTGCTGGTCAGGAACGGCGAAGAGATGGCGGCGTTTCGGCTCGGTACGGAAGCGGCGCGCAACAGCATCGAGCGCTAGACATCCAGCTCGCGAACGGGCCGCACCTCGATACTGCCCGCGCGCGCAGGCGGTATCTTCGCCGCGATCTGCAACGCTTCCTCGTGGGTCGCGGCGTCGATCAGATAGAAGCCGGCCAGCTGCTCCTTGGTCTCCGCAAACGGTCCGTCGGTGATTGCAACGCGGCCGTCGCGCACGCGAACGGTCTTGGCGGTATCAGCCTTGAAGAGCGGCTCCGCCGCCAGCAGCAGTCCTCGATTGCGCAAGTCGTCGCCGCAGTTGAAGCATTCGCGATCCGGAACGGCCGTGAACTTGTCGGGCTCGAGATACACCAGGCACAGATACTTCATTCGCTAAAGCTTACTATCCCTTCTTCGTCTTCCTTTTTGCTTTCTTCTTCGCGACCGTTTTGGCCGCCGGCTCGAAGTCGTAGGCCTCGCGCGTCCGCGAGAACATGATGCAGCTGCCACTGCTTGCAGTGGTAACACCGTGCGCCTTCATTTCGGCATCAACGCCTTTGCGAGAAAGTCCGCCGCGGCGCCGGCATCCGCGCGATCGAGATACAGCATCGCGGTGTCCCTGGGAATTTGATCGACCAGTCGAAACGGCTGGTATTCGGCAAACGCCAGCTTCGACTCATCGGCATTCAGCGCGGCGCCGGCCGCGTCCGTCGTGGGCGGCGAGCCGCGTCGCGCCAGCCGCACCATGACCGCTTGCTGTGCCGCCGATGGCGCGAACGACCGTCGTTCGACGCCCTGGCCATCCTGCCAGGGCTGCATCGCCGCTCCGGCCTTGATGCGCGCATCGTTCGCCGCGACAGAGACAACGTGTGCGCCGGCCAGTCCCATGCCCAGCATGCCAAGGCGTGTCGCATCGACGCCGGGCTCGCCTTGCAGAAAAGTGAGCGCATTGCGGATGTCGATCACTTGCGCATCCGGAACGATCCGGCGACGCCGCAGCGTCACTTTGGCGGTGTGCTGCGAGAAGCGCAGTCGATCGTCCCAGCGCACCGGCTCCGACAGGTAAATGAACGCGCCGCTCTTGCCCCAGCCGCGATAGTCGATGGCCATTGCCACCAGTCCGCGCTGCGCGAGGGCAGCAGCGGCCGGTTCGATTGTGCGCACCGTCTGGCCGACACCTGGCGCGACCACGACGGCGGCGGCGTTGCTGGTCGATGAGAAACCTGAAGGCAGGAACACCTTCGCGTAGGCCTTGATGCCTTCGCTGAAGAACACCACTTCACGCGCCGTTACCCCCGGCGGCATCTGCGGCGACGACTGAATCGCTGGTCCCGGTCCTGGTCCGGTGCTTCCTTGACCGAGGAAAGGCGCATCCGCCGCGACCTTTGTCGATCCCGCGTTCAGATATTTGAGGAACCAATCGGCGGCAAGGTTTGAGCCGATCTCGAATCCCGCGTTCGAGTACGCCTGGAAGTGCGTCAGGGCGGGAAACACAATCGCCTGCGACGGCACGCCGCGCCCCGACAGGAACTTCGCGGCCTCGATCGCGCCCGCCGCGCCTTGCGTCAGTTCATCCTTCTCTGCCGGCAGGAACAACACCGCCGTCGTCGGCCGGATTTGATCGAGCGTCTGCCCTGGACGCACGTCACGATTGCGCTGTGTCGACCACTGGTCGACCTTGCTGCGGAACGAGAAGCCGCCATCGACCTCGGCGCCCTGTCCTTCGCGCACTCGCTTGATCGCATCCTGCAGCAAATTCGCGCCCATCTGCACCGGCGCGCGTGGCGCCGGGCGCGGTGTGGCGACTTGCGAGACTACCGCTTTCACGCGCGCATCGACTGCTGCCACCACGATCACCACTGATCCGCCATTGCTCGATCCCCAGATGCCGATCTTGTCTGGGTCGACGCCGGGCTCGCCTTGCAGGAACGAGATCGCTGCTCGGAAGTCGGCGACCTCGTGCGCGTTGTTGAGGTTCGTGCGCTTGAGCAGGATGCGCATTTCCTTTTCGGTGACCGCGTTCGCGTCCGTCGTCGTGTCGGGCTCCAGCAATCGAATGTCGTCCGATCCGCTGCTGCTGAATCCGTAGCTTTGATAATCGATCGCCATTGCGACGAGACCGCGCTCGGCAAATCGCGCCGCGAACTTCTCGATGCCGATCGACAAGGCGTTGATGCCGTGACCCACGACGACCGCAGGCAGTTTGCCGGTGGTGGTGAAGCCTTTCGGCAGGAACAGCTTTCCGTACAGCGCGGTGCCGCCGTCGACGTAAAAGGTCACCTGCCGCGTCCGCACTCCTTCCGGCAACTGGTAGTCCCAGTCGCGCGGCTGCGTGCCGCCTTCGCGCTTCTGATCGGGATCGGTCGTCTGTTTCTCGAGCGCGGCCTTGTGCTTCTCGATGATGCCGGTGTCGATTTGCGCCAGCGCCGCTGCCGGCGCGCAGAGGACGAATCCAAGGATGGCGAAGTGCCGTGTCATGGCGCGGCAGTGTATCCTACGCGGCGATGAAGAAAGCCGTGGCCATCGTTTTACTCGCGCTGGCCATGAATCCGCCTTCGCCAAAGGCTTCGGCGAGACAGGCTGGGGCTACCCAGGGCGAATGGCGCTTCTACTCTGGGGACAATGCCGCAACGAAATACTCGCCGCTCGATCAGATCAACAAGTCCAACGTCGCAGCGTTGAAGATTGCCTGGCGCCGGCCGCAGGTTGATGCGAGCCTGATGAAGGGCCAATCGGTCCGCCTCCTCAACAACTTCCGCTCGACGCCGATCATGGTCGACGGTGTGCTCTACGCGTCGAACGGCGTTGGCCTCGCCGAAGCGTTCGATCCCGAAACGGGCAAGACGATATGGGTGCAGCGGCCCGGCATCGATGGTTCCGGTAACACCGATCCGATCCGCGGCAGCGGCAACCGCGGTGTGGCGTTCTGGGGCCCTTCGACTTCGCTCAGGGCAAGCGCCGACGAGGCGCGAATCATCACATTCCGAGGCTCATCGCTCTACGCATTGAATCCGAAAACCGGCGAGCCGATCGCAACGTTCGGCAAGAACGGCGTCGTCGATCTCGCCGCTGACGTGGGTCCGCGCAGCACCGGCTATCGCTGGAATTCCGTCCCGCTGATCGCGCGCGACGTGATCGTGATGGGGTCGACGATGGTCGACCAGGATTCCGCAACGAAGATCGAAGGCGATCCCGGCGACGTGCGCGCCTATGACGTGCGCACCGGCAGACTGCGCTGGACGTTCCACGTCATCCCGAAGGCGGATGATACCGCCGCGCTCAAAACGTGGGTCGGCGATTCATGGCAATACACCGGCGCCGGCAACGTCTGGGCGCTGATGAGCGCGGACGATGAGCTTGGGTATGTGTATCTGCCGACGACGAGCGTCACCAACGACATGTATGGCGGCGCGCGCTTGGGCGACAACTTGT
The DNA here is from genome assembly GCA_019752015.1 of Cyanobacteriota bacterium. Lineage (GTDB taxonomy): Bacteria > Acidobacteriota > Vicinamibacteria > Vicinamibacterales > UBA2999 > 12-FULL-67-14b. The sequence goes on from JAIEMQ010000023.1 coordinate 24,926, forward strand.
ACAGCTCGTCGATCGTGTGCGTCGATGCCGCGACCGGCAAGCGCGTCTGGCATTACCCCCGTGCCGCCGTCGACGGTGCCCGGGGAACGGGCCGCGGCGACGCAGCCGTTTCCATCGAAGCCGCCGGCGTTCGATCGGCAGGGCATCACCGAAGACGATCTGATCGACTTCACTCCGGAGTTGCGCGCTGAAGCGCTGGCGATCTTCAAGCGCTATCGCACCGGCCCGGTGTTCACGCCGCCGTCGATTGCCGGTGAAGGACCGGGCGATCTGAAAGGCACCATCGAGCTGCCGGGATCAATCGGCGGCGCCGACTGGACGGGAGCGGCATTCGATCCCGAGACCGGCATGTTGTACGTGCCGTCGATGACCAATCCCTTTGTCGCGAATCTGGTTCCCGGCGATCCGAAGGAAACGAATCTCCGCTATCGCGCGTCGACGCGTGAATTGATCCAGGGTCCGCGCGGCTTACCGCTGGTGAAGCCGCCGTACGGACGGATCACGGCGCTCGATCTCAATCGCGGCGAATTGAAGTGGACGATCGCGAACGGCGATGGCCCGCGTTTTCATCCCGAGCTGAAGGCGCTGAATCTTCCGCCGCTCGGCCAGTCGGTGCGCGCCGCGCCGCTCGTCACGAAGACGCTGCTGTTCGTGACCGAAGGCGATCAGATCAACGTGCGCACGCCGCCGAACGGCGGCGGCAGGAAGATCCGCGCCTACGACAAGGCGACCGGCCAGGTCCTCTGGGAGACCGCGCTCGAGGCGGGCAGCACCGGCACGCTCATGACGTATCTCCACAGAGGTAAGCAGTACCTCGTCGTTGCAATCGGTGGAGTGCAGCACCCGGCCGAGTTTGTCGCCTTCAGCCTGCCGTCCTTCGACTCCCGCTCAGGACGGCCCTGAGCCTGGTCGAAGGGCCGTAACCGCTCGATCTGTCTCCTGCAGGCTGCATTCCTGCCGCGAAATCGCTGGTCTGTTTCTTGCCTTGTCGATGGGTGGAGGCAAGACGACAATGCGTACGGCAGCCGTGAGTGTGTTTCTGCTGGCGTTGATGGCCGGCACGTCGGAGGCGCAGGGCAACGGGCGCTACGGCCGCAACCAGGGCATTCCGCCGGGACAGATGCCGCGCGCCGGCATGTGCCGCGTCTGGTACGACAACCTGCCGGCGGGACGGCAGCCGCGCGAGACGCGCTGCGACCAGGCCGAGCGGATCGCGTCGCGCGATCGCAACGCGCGCGTGATCTACGGCCCTTCGACAGGCTCAGGGCCGTCCCGAGCATGGTCGAGGGACGGCGACGACTACTACGGATCGCGCAACAATGTTCAGCGCTATCGCGATCGTAACAACAGCAACATCTATCGCGACGATCGCTACGGCAACAACACCAATCGCGGTAACGGATACACCACCGTGCCGTACGACAACGGCTATCGCGACGGCCTCGAGAAAGGCCGCGAGGATGCGGGCGACCGCGACTCGTACGACCCCGTGCGACACAGCCGGTATCGCAGCGCCGATCGCGGCTACAACAGCCGCTACGGCACGAAGGAGTCGTACAAGCTCGCCTATCGAGATGGCTTCGAGGCCGGCTACGCGCAGGCCTATCGCGGTCGCCGCTACTGATCGGCCAGAGCCTGTCTCGCCGTAGCGCTATGGCGCGTAGGCGGATGCGAGGGCGGCAAACGCCGCCTTCCACAGCGCCCGGTATTTTTCGATCGCTTCAGGACCGGGAAGATTCTGCGTCGATGCCACGATCGACGTCTTCCCGGGTCCTTTCGGGTACAAGTTGAACTGCACGGTGACGTCGTCCCACTTGTATCGATAGCGGGCCTCACCGTTCGGCTTCATCACGAAGCCTTTCGACTTCGGATTCTTGAGCCCCGTTTCGAGCGCCTTGACGAAACCGGCGTCCGCGCCGCCGCTCCACGCCTTGCGCTGCTTCGCATCGCTCAGCGATTTCACCAGCGCCGGCACTTTCGCGGCGATCACCTTCGACACCGACACTTCGAACGAGCCGTCGCACTTCTGGTTCATCACGCGCTTGCCGCGCGCGCGCTCGTAGGCAACGACAATGCCCTGGCAGTACCAGCCGGGCACTTGGTACTTCTCGTAGAGATGTTCGGTGAGCGCGGTGTGGCCTTTGTCGACGCCGCCGAAGCGATCCATCACGTCAAACCAGTGCGCGAGATCGTGGCCGGTCTTTTCGATGGTCTTCGCGTCAGAGAGACCGCCCTTCGCCTGCGCGACCGCCGGGATCTTCGCTCGTAGAGGCGGGTCTTCAGACCCGCCCTTGGCCGGTTGATTCAGCTCGCGAAGGATGTGACGGCGGGCGGTCGTATATCGCTCACCGGTCTTCGCGGCGCGGGCACGGATGGTTTGCTTGAGAGCTCTGGCTCGAGTCATGACGGATCCTTCTCTGGCCACACGACCCCCAGCCCCCGCCTGCTGGTCACGTGACCGGAAAGACCCACGTTAAGAAAGCCCGGGGATGTGAACCCCTTTGCCCCGATGAACAGCCCCGCGGAGGAGGGCCAGGTCGAGGTGTGGCGCCAGGCCAGCGCCAGCCACAAATTAGACACAGATCAGGCGCGGATTTCAAGATGTCGATCTTTAGTCCCTCCGTTCGACGTGTGGGCAGGAGGCCGAAAATGACAGGAAAAACTCAATATCGGACGGGAATCGTGCTGACGGCGCTGCCGGTCATGTTCCTGATCTTCGACAGCGTCATCAAGTTTTCGGGAATGCCGATTGTCAGTCAGTCGATGACGGAGCTGGGCTATCCGGTGGATGCCGCGCTCACGATCGGGCTGATCGAAATCGTGTGTCTCGCGCTCTACGTCGTGCCGCGGACGTCGGTGCTTGGGGCGGTGCTCCTCACCGGCTATCTCGGCGGCGCGATCGCGACGCACGTGCGCGTCGGCAATCCGCTCTTCTCGCACGTGCTGTTTCCGACCTACATCGCGGCGCTGCTGTGGGCGGGATTGTTTCTGCGCGAACAGCGGCTGCGCGTGCTGCTACCGCTGCGCGCGGCGTAGAGTCAACGAACGTTGAACATCAACTCGATCGTCACGACGACGGGGACCGGTTTGCCGTTGAGACGTCCGGGACGGAAGCGCCAGCGCCGCGCGGCGGCGAGCGCTTCCTGATCGAGGCCGAAGCGGCGATCGAGCGAGCGGATGATGCGCGCGTCGCCGACGGTGCCGTCGGGGAGGACGATGCATTCGACCATGGCAACGCCCTGGATGCGGGCCTGCATTGCCTCCACGGTGTACTTCGGCGCGACGCGCTCGATCAGTGTCGGCATCGTGACGCCGGGGCCATACGGCGTGGTGCCGTCACCGAAGCCGGGGCCGCGTCTGGTCCCGAGACCGCCGGGCTCGTCGCCGGGGCCTGTCCCGACGTTCGCGTCTCCGGGTCCAGCCGACGTGCCGTGGGTCTCGATCGCTCCGGGGATCATCTGCATTGCGTCACCGATCGGCTTGACCGGCAGCGCGGTGATCTCGTCGGGCGGCTCGATCATCGAAGTCGTCGACTGCGATGGCGGCGCCGTTGCGGATGACTGGTCCCGGCCGACCGCTCGCACACGCCGCGGCGGTGTGATTGCCTTCTCGCCGCCGCCGTCGCGTCCACCACCGTTGGCATCGTCGTGTGGCACCCAAATCAGCGTGCTTGGAATGAGCGCGGTCGCGCGCGTCGCAGCGTCCTGGACAGGAGACATCCGAAAGACCGCGAGGAGCGCGCACAACACCGCAACATGTAGTGCGGCGGACGCCGTCACGCCCACGCTGCGCTCACTCGTGTGCATCGCCATGGTCTTTGGACACCGCACGGGTGAAATTGGTCTTCGTGTTCAAACAACCAGTCGTTGAACGCGACCTGTGAGATTCACGTCTCCGATCGACACGTACAGCTCTCTGTCAGTGATCGACGCGCCGAACGCCATGCGTCGATCCAGGCGAGAGACGAGCTCCGCGATCAGCGTGCGATCGATAGCGTAAATCTCCAGCGCATCAGCACGATGGATGCTGGCGGACGCGAGTCCCTTTAGCCACTGCGCATATTCCTTGTGGCAGTACACCGCCACACGCTCGGCCGCTTTCGACGCCTTGTGCAGCCGCGCCGAGTCGGGCGTGCCGATGTCGATCCAAGTGACGATTTTTCCCGTGAGGTCGCGGACGGAGATCATCGGCTCTTCCGGCTCGGACACGCCGCGTGAGAAATCGATGCCGTCGCGAAATTCCAGCAAATACGCGAGTACGCGCCCGATCAGGTATTCGTCGGACTCGGACGGATGCTGTGCCGCTCTGATCGAGACGGTCTCGTAGACGCCGCGATCGTTGTCGGACAAATCGACGTCAAAGTTGTAGATTGTTGCGGTGAGCGCCATGAAGACATCTAGTTTACGTGTTGCAGCCGTCGTCCTGGCCGCGGTCTCGGTCGGCTGCTCGATCATCTGAAGAGCCCGCGGGCGCACATCGTCGGCTATTCGCTTGGCGCGATGATCGCCGGACGCATCATCGTCACCGATCCCGATCGCCTGATGAGCGTCGCGTTCATCGGCGCGCATCCGCGGCGCACGCTCAACGACTACGACCGGACGTTCATCGAGGAATCGATCAAGGAGCTGGAGAGCGACCTGCCGTTCCGATCGCTCGCCGCGGTCCTGCAAACGCCCGGCGCGCCAACACCGTCGGACGGTGAGCTTCGCAAGATGGTGGCGCCTCTCGTCGCGGCGAATGATGTGAAGGCGCTGGCGGCGATGTGGCGGGGAGGCGCGTTCCTGCTGACCACCGACGCCGCGCTAAAGTCCGCGAAGTTGCCGATGATGGAGATCGTCGGCACGCTCGACCTCTCTGTGTCCGAGGTCGAGCCGCTGAAGAAAGCGCATCCGCAGATCAAGATGCTCGTGCTCGAAGGCGCGACGCACGGCGGCGAGCAGGGTGTGCTGCGCCGTGCTGAAACGCTGCCCGCGCAAATGATCTGTTGATCTTGTGACCTGATGATCTCTTGATCAGATCAACAGATCACGAGATCAACAGATCAACAGATCAACAGATCAACAGATCAACAGATCAACAGATTCAAAACCTCCCGTCGCCGCCCTTGAATCGCAGCGTCTGCAGCGGCACCTGGATTTCGACGACGTAGCCGTCGCTGGTGGTTTTTGCGACGCTGTACCAGACGACGTCCGCATCGAACTGTTCGCCGGATGCCGACGTATTGATCGCGTCCATCTGGCTGCCGCTCGGATTCGAGAACAGGTGATACGCCGACTGGCCGGTCCCGGCCGAATCGAGGCTCATCGCGATCCAGTCGTCATTGAACGAGCTGTCGCGGCGGCTGACGTTGGTACGGATCTTCGCCGGTTCGTTGTCGAAGCAATGAAACGCGAAGTAGACGTTGCGACCGTCGTAGGCAACCCGCACTTCCGTCCGGTAGGCCTCGGGCATCCGGTCGCCGCGATTCGGGCTGTAGGACGCCCATTGATCCAGCGTCATCGGCAGCGGCGCAATCTTCCACGCCTCGTCGTCCAGGATGCCGTCGATTTTCGGCGCCGCGCTGACGCGGGAGACGGGAATATCGGCGGCGGGCTGCGCCCACGCCGGTGCGGTTAGCGACAGCAGGAAAGCGACGGTCGCGAATGTTCTCATCACTGTTTCAAGGGCCCGAGCGGGCTCGGGTCGCACTTGCTCTCGAGCGTATAGACACCGCCGGCGATCTTCCAGCCCTCGCCGGTCTTGATCAGATCGAACTGATCGATGCCGCAGTGACTGAGCTTGCCGTCGATCCAGAAGTCGTAGGGCGCCCGGACCGACGCAATCAGGCCGCTGATACGGACTTCGGGATTCCAGATGCGCTCCTGCATCTTCTGTTTCGACGCTTTCAGGTCGGCGAAATATTCCTCGTTGGAAAAAGCGCGCACGTCGGGCGTGCCGTCGCGCATGCGCATCGCGTGGAAGCGGCCCTGCTCCTGCAGCACGGCGCGCGCGCCCTCGATGTCCTTCGCGGTCATGGTGTCGAAAAACATTTGCACAGTCTTCAACACCGCGTCCTGCTCGGTATTGGAAGATTGCGCTGCTGCCATTCCGGTCATCAACATCACAGCGGACACGATCGCGATGGTGCGCATCGGCGGAGCATAGCGCATACTTGAAGACAGGTCGTTCGTGCCCAAGCTCCTCCCGCCACTGCGTGATCGCATCAAGCCTGGAGTCCGCATCCTCTTCGTCGGCATCAATCCCGGCATTCGCTCCTCGCTGACCGGCCATCACTTCGCCGGCTTCTCGAATCGTTTCTGGAACCTGCTGTTCGAATCAGGCCTCGTTCCCGAACGCATCACGTATCAAGACGACGACCGGCTGCCGGAGTTTGGCTACGGGATCACGAACATCGTGCCGCGGCCGACGCCGGGCATCGATACGATCGCGAAGCACGAATATCCCGCCGGCCGCTTGCGGCTGCGGCGCAAGATCCTCCGCTACAAACCGGTGATTGTCGCGATGGTTGGCGTGACCGTGTATCGCGCGATGTTTCCGGAGCGCAAAGGCGCAGTCACGCTGGGGCCGCAACCGGAGCGGATCGGCACCACGGAAGTGTTCGTGCTGCCGAATCCCAGCGGCCGTAATGCGAACTTCAGTTATGCGGAGATGCTCGCCGCATTCCGCAAACTGAAGCGACGGGCTACTTCCCGCTCGTGATGACTTTGCTGATGTCGCAGCCGGGACGCAGGATCGCGGCGGTCGGCGCGACGTTCCCCATGTAGCAACCGGGGATGAAATAGATCGGCGCCTTCGACGCCGGGGCGCTCGACGGACTCGACGCGCCCGGGACCGGCACCGGCGTCGCCGGCGCCCGTTCCAATACGCCGCGATATACCGTCGTGCGATCCGCAACGATCGGCGTGTCGAAAACGAGCGTGCGATATCCGGGAGCGCGCAGCTCGATGCGGCGGGGGCCAGGACGCAGCTCGAACTCGTCGCCGAGATCATCCGGCGTGCCGACGAAGAGCCCATCGACGAAAATCTGCAGCGTATCTCGCGGCTCGACTTCGAGCCGCAGCCATCCGACTGCCTCTCCGGCCGGCGGCGGCGCGGGTGCAACCGTCATCGGCGGCGCCGGCGCCGGGTAGGTCGTCGGCGGCATCACGCCATACGACAGCGTGGGGTTCGGAGCGAAATAACGATACGGCGGCAGCGCGTAAACGATCGGCGGCTGACTCCGGTGGTGCGACTGCGGGGTCCTGGCGAGGCGCCGCGCGTCGCGCTCCTGATCGAGTATCACGCGCGCCGGATTCTTCTGTTCCCAGACCGGCACCTGCTTCTGCTCCCACGACGGAACCCGTTTCTGCTCCCACCAAGGCGTCTGTCGCTGTTCCCACCATGGCTGCGGCGCCGGCTGCGCGGGCGGCAGGCCCATCGGGGCCAGGCCGGATGAACGATCGCCCTGACCGCCGTTGCCGTGATCGTTCTGGCGGTCGCTCGCACGATCGTTTCGATGCTCGCTTTGCCCGTTCGTCGCATGCTGGTTTAAACGCGCCTCCGAACCAGTGGCCGAACGACTGCTCGAACTTGCGGTACTGCCGCGACCCGCGCGGATATTGGTCTGGGCGCCGATGGTTGCAGGGAGCGCGAGCAGGACGGCAAGCAGACAGATGTATCGCATAGCACTACCCGTGTCGTCAGGTTGGCACCGCTAAACGACACTTCTATTGTGCCTCATTTTTTGCGATCTGCGCCGTCCCCAAACATCCGTGCGACAGGGAGAAAATGGGGACAGGCACCATGTCCCTGTCACTCTTCGGCGCGGATTTGCCGCCTGGGTTCTCCCACCGCGATGACTTCATCACTACGGCCGAGGAGGCGGATCTCGCGGCGCACATCGAGCGCGTCGAGTTCGCGACGTTCGAAATGCGCGGGGTCGTTGCCCGCCGGCGCGTCGCGTTCTTCGGCGCATCCTACGATCGCGCTCCGGCTGACGGGCCGTCGCCGCCGATTCCAGAATTCCTGTTCCCGATCCGCGAGCGGCTCGCCGCGTTCGCCGGCGTCCATCCGCAAGACTTCGCCATGGCGCTGATCAACGAGTACCGGCCGGGCACGCCGATCGGCTGGCACCGCGACGCGCCGCAATACGACATCATCGCCGGCGTCTCGCTACTGTCGCCGTGCGTGATGCGGTTGCGGCCGTACGTATCGCCGTCGCAAGCCGCCGCGCAGCAGACGCCCCGCAAAACCACCCACGAAACCGAGCTCCTGCCGCGCTCCGCGTATGTGATCAAAGGAGAGGCCCGCAGCGGCTACGAGCACAGCATTCCCGCTGTTTCCGCCTTGCGCTACTCGATCACCCTCCGCACCCTGCGCTGACCGTTTGGGCGTAGAATGGCGCCCGCTCGTTTCTGAAGGGAGTTCCGATGTCGAGGATCCTCGTCCGCATCGCTTCCGCCGGGGTCGCACTGGCCGTCGCCCTGATGTGGGCCGCGCCAGACCTCACCGGCCAATCCGGACAGCCCAGCACCGCCAAAGGCGAATGGCCGTACTACACCGGCGACGTCAAAGGCTCGCGCTATTCACCGCTCGATCAGATCAACGCGTCGAACTTCAGCAAGCTCGAAGTGGCGTGGCGATTCAAGACCGACAACTTCGGGCCGTTCCCGGAATTCAAGCTCGAAGGCACGCCGCTGATGGTCAACGGCGTGATCTACACCACCGCCGGCACGCGCCGCGCGGTGATCGCGCTCGATGCGAAGACCGGCGAGCAGATCTGGACGCACAGCCTGCGCGAAGGCAAGCGCGCCGCCGTGTCGCCGCGCCAGTTGTCGGGCCGCGGCGTCGGCTACTGGACCGACGGCAAGGGTGACGAGCGCATTCTGTACGTCACCACCGGCTATCGCCTCGTCGAGCTGAACGCGAAGACCGGCGCGATGATCGAATCGTTCGGCAACAAGGGCATCGTCGATCTGAAGGTCGGCGTCGTCAAAGGCCGGCTGCAGCAGATCGATCTCGAGACCGGTGAGATCGGCATTCACTCCACGCCGATCGTCGTGCGCGACATCGCGATTGTCGGATCGGCCATGCGCGAAGGCGCCACCGTCGAGACGCACGACAACACCAAGGGCCTGGTGCGCGCCTTCGACGTGCGCACCGGCAAGATGATCTGGCAGTTCGACACCATTCCGCGGCCCGGCCAGTTCGGCAACGATACGTGGATCAAGGAATCGTGGGCGACCAACGGCAACGTCGGCGTGTGGACGCAGATCACGGTCGACGAAGAGCTTGGCCTCGTGTATCTGCCGGTCGAGACGCCTTCGTCGGATTACTACGGCGGCCATCGCCCCGGCAACAACCTGTTTGCCGAGAGCCTGGTGTGCGTCGATCTCAAGACCGGCCAGCGCAAGTGGCACTTCCAGTTCGTGCATCACCCGATCTGGAATTTCGACATGTCGTCGGCGCCGCTCCTCGCCGACGTGACCGTCGACGGCACGCCGCGCAAGGTCGTCGCGGTGCCGAGCAAGCAGTCGTGGCTCTATGTGTTCGATCGCGTGACCGGCGAGCCGATCTGGCCGATCGAAGAGAAGCCGGTTCCCGCCGGCGACGTGCCCGGCGAATGGTACGCGCCGACGCAGCCGCATCCGCCGGAAGCGCTCCGCTACGCGCGCAACCGTCTCGTGCCGGAAGACATCATCGATTTCACGCCGCAGCTCCGCGCCGAAGCGCTCGAGCGGTTGAAGGTGTTCAAGTGGGATCAGTCGGTGTTCGCGCCGCCGATTCTCGGAAAGATCGACGGCATCCAGGGCGCCATCGTCGCCGGCACCGCCACCAACTGGCCCGGCGGCGGCTACGATCCCGAGCTGCACATCGCGTTCGCGCCAGCTGGTAACACACCAGGCCTGCGATCGATCGTCGCGCCGCCGAAGGAATTTTCTGACATTACCTATGTGTCGGGTGTCGGCGGCCAGCCGTTCCGCGAAGTGCTCGGGCCCGGCGATTGCTGCGCGGCCGATTCACCGCGCACCGCCGAACGCGCCCGAGAGGCGAGAGCCACTCCGCCGGCCACCAATCCCGCGCCGGCCGGCGCGAATGCGCCGGCGCAGGTTGGACTGACCGTGCAGGGTTTACCGATCGTCAAGCCGCCGTACGGACTGCTCGCGGCGATCGATCTCGATCGCGGCCGCTTGTTGTGGCAGGCGCCGCACGGCGATACGCCGGACAACATCCGCAGTCACCCGATGCTGCGCGGCATGAACATTCCGAAGACCGGGCAGACCGGCACCGCCGGCGTGGGACTGCTCGTGACGAAGTCGCTCGTGATCATGGGCGATCCGCAGATCACGACGATGCCGAACCGGCCGAGGGGCGCGATGCTGCGCGCGTATGACAAGAAGACGGGGCAGCAGGTGGGTGAAGTGTGGATGCCCGCGCAGCAAAGCGGCTCGCCGATGACATATTCGGTCAACGGCAAGCAGTACATCATCGTCGCCGTCAGCGGCGGCGCGTACTCGGGCGAGTACCTCGCGTTTTCGCTCCCCGAGGGCTCGTCGACGACCGCGAATCAGCGCGATTAAATGACGCTTTAAGGGCCTTCTTTATCTGGCTATAATAGCTAGATGAAGAAGGTCAGTATTTCGGAGGCCAAGAACGGCCTGAGCGCGCTCATCGATCAGGTCAAGGCGGGCAAATCGATTGTCATTCTTGACCGCGGACGTCCGGTCGCCCGGCTCGAGCCGGTGGGGAATCACGCCGAGGCTCGCCTGGAGCAGCTGGTCCGGGAAGGCATTGTCCGTCCGCCGCTGAAACCGTTTCCACGCGGGTTGATTGCCTCGCCGCCCCCCGACAGATGTGGCAAAAAGACACTCCTCGACGCGTTGCTCGAAGAACGGCGCGAAGGCCGATGAAGTTCTGGGACGCGTCTGCGATTGTCCCTCTGCTCGCAGGGCAGACTCAGACAGCGGCCATGCAGGAAATCATCGCCGGCGATTCAGCGATCACGGTATGGTGGGGAACCTTCATCGAGTGCGCGTCGGCCATATCGCGACTGTCGCGGGATGGTGATCTCGATGAAGCCGGCGTCACCGCGGCGTTCGCGCGGCTCGAGGCACTCTCCATGGCGTGGACCGAAGTAGAGACGGGCAGTTCGCTTCGAGCCACGGCCGTGCGCATGTTGCGCGTGCATCCGCTGCGGGCCGGGGATGCTTTGCAACTGGCGTCGGCGTTCGTGGCGGCTCGGGGAGAGACTGGCGCGCTCGACCTGGTGGCGCTGGACGATCGGCTGGCCGCCGCGGCCCGCAAGGAAGGCTTCCGCGTTTTAGGCCTCACCTAAGTTCATGATGGGTGGGGGAGGCTGTCTCCCCCACGTCGAATCACTTCTTCAATTCAATCGACTTCACCGCGATCTTGAACGACGGCGTCGTCTTCGAATCGACGGCCGGCTTTCCCTTCACGACTTGGACTTCGCCGACGGGCGTTGAATCCGACTTGAAGATCGCGACGTTGACCTTGCTGAACGGCTCGTCCACCACCGTCGCGCGGATTTGATACTCCGTCCCGTCCTTCAACTTGAGCACTCCCACGTTGCTGTCGCGGGCGACGACGTCCTGACTCTGCCCGTCAGGCGCGGTGACCGTCATCGTGACGTACGGCGAATAAGTCTGTGAAAAAGAAGGAGTTATGGCCAGCATCGTGAAAATCACGGCGGCCGTTATCTGAACCAGTCGCATCACAACACCTCCAATATGATTTGAATACACTCAACATACTTGACAAGTCAACCAGCACCTTTGTATATAAAAAAGCAGGTCCCTTTTTCAAAGGGAAGGAGGTTAATGCGTATGTTTGGTATGCCCCGTTGGACTTCTTTCGATGACGTTTTCAACCTGCACCGCGAAGTTGATCGGCTGTTCAATCAGGCGTGGAACGAAATCCCGCTCCGCCCGACTGTGAACGCGTCGCCTTCGTTTCCCTTCACGGTTCGCTCGAGCGAAGAAGGCTGGCAGATCGCCGTGCCGATGGCCGGCATCGATCCGAAGGACGTGCGTCTTGAAGCGGCCGGCAACCACCTGACGATTCGCGTCGAATCGCACAGCGGCGACAAGAGCGCGCCGGTGGCGCGCTTCGAGCAGACGTTGACGGTGCCGCAGTTTGCGGATCTCGACAAGATGAGCGCCACGCACCGCCATGGGATGCTCACGCTGTCGCTGCCGATCAAGGACAGCGTCAAGCCGCGCCGGATTGAAATCCAGGCGTTCGACGAGCAGAAGCAGCTGACCGGTTCGGCCAGCTAATTATTCGAGAGCCAGGCATCGATGGCCGCCGCGGTGCGGCGGCCATCATCTATTGCCCACACGATCAGCGACTGCCCGCGCTGCATGTCACCCGCGGCAAACACACCGGGCGCGCTTGTCATCCAATTCGCATCGCGCCACACATTACCGCGCTCGGTCATGCGGATCTGAAGATCGGTCAGCAGTGGGCTCTTCGCGGCGCCGGTGAACCCCATCGCCAGCAGTACGAGATCGGCCTTCACCTCGAACGGCGTGTTGTCGGCAACGTTGTGACCATGCAGCGATCGAACGCGGCCGTCCACGCCGCGCAGCTCGGTCGTTGCGACGGCGTAAACGCGTTCGCCGCCTTCCTCGTGCGCGGACGAAGTGCGGAAGATGTGAGGCCACTGCGGCCAGGGATTATTTTCAGCGCGCTGCTGCGGCGGCATCGGCATCACCTCGAGCTGCGCGACTGAGGCGGCGCCCTGGCGATGGACGGTGCCGAGACAATCAGCCCCGGTATCGCCGCCGCCGATGATCACCACGTGCTTGCCTCTCGCGTCGATCCACGGCAGCTCATCGCCTTCGCAGTGCCGGTTCTGCTGCGTGAGGTAATCCATCGCGAAGTGCACGCCTTTGAGATCGCGGCCGGGCACGTTCAGATCGCGCGGCTGGCCGGCGCCGCCGGCGAGCAGCACCGCATCGAAATCGCGCCTCAGATCGGCTGCGGCGAAATCCTCGCCGACGTTAACACGCGTGCGGAAGACGACGCCCTCGGCCAAGAGCAGCTCGAGCCTCCGATTGAGGACGCGCTTCTCGAGCTTGAACTCAGGTATGCCGTAACGCAGCAAGCCGCCGATCCGATCCGATTTCTCGAACACGGTGACGGTGTGCCCCGCGCGATTGAGTTGATCGGCCGCGGCGAGGCCGGCGGGCCCCGATCCGATCACGGCGACCTTCCGCCACGTGCGGTTGGCGGGCGGACGAGGAACGATCCAGCCCTGATCGAACGCGCGATCGACGATCGCGAGCTCGATCGACTTGATCGTCACCGGATCCTTGTTGATGCCGAGGACGCACGATCCTTCGCACGGCGCCGGACAAAGCAGGCCGGTGAACTCCGGGAAGTTGTTGGTCTGGTGCAGCCGCTCGATCGCCGCCTTCCAGTTGTCGCGGTAGACGAGATCGTTCCAGTCCGGAACCAGGTTGCCGAGCGGACACCCCTGGTGGCAGAAGGGAATGCCGCAGTCCATGCAGCGCGACGCCTGCCGCGTCAGCTCGTCGGCAGGGTACGCGTAATAGACGTGGCGATAGTCGCCCACGCGATCTTCAACAGGCCGCGATGGCAGCTTTATGCGGCGGTGGTCGATGAAGCCAGTGGAGCTGCCCATGTTTGTGCCTTTTTGAAATCACGTGGCATCACCACCACGAAATGACGGATCGAGTTCTGCCAGTCACCCAGGACGCGATCGCCGATCGCGCTGCCGGTCAACTCAACGTGTCTCTCAATCAATTCGCGGACGAGCTGCATGTCAGCCGGCGATTCGAGCCGCTCGATGTCGACCATGTCGATGTTGCAATTGAGCGCGAACGATCCGTCGGCATCGAGCACGTAGGCCACGCCGCCGCTCATACCCGCCGCGAAGTTGCGGCCGGTGCGGCCGAGGACGATGACGCGGCCGCCGGTCATGTACTCGCAACCATGATCGCCGACGCCTTCGACCACGGCATGCGCGCCGCTGTTGCGGACGGCGAACCGCTCGCCGGCAATGCCGCGCACGAACGCCGTGCCGCTCGTGGCGCCATACAGCGCAACGTTGCCGATGATCACGTTGTCCTCGGCGGCGAATGCGGCGTTCGCGGGCGGCCGCACGATCAACCGGCCGCCGGAGAGTCCCTTGCCGACGAAATCGTTCGCCTCGCCTTCGAGCGTCAGCGTGAGACCTCCCGGAATGAACGCGCCGAAGCTCTGACCCGCCGAGCCGGTAAAGGCCACGCGAATGGTGTCGTCCGGTAACCCCTCGCCGCCGTAGCGCTTCGTCACCTCGTAGCCGAGCATTGTCCCGACGGTGCGATCGGTATTGCGGATCGGCAGCGCGAGCTCCACCGGCGCGCGATGATCCAGGGCCGGCATCGCGGCTGCGATCAGCCGCCGATCCATCACCGCGCTGAGGCCCGCGTCCTGCTTGCAGGTATTGCGTCGCGGCAAGTCGGCCGGAACATCCGGCACGAACAGCACCGGATCGAGATCGAGGCCCTTTGCCTTCCAGTGATCCTTTGCCGGCGTGAAGTCAATGCACTCGGCGCGGCCGATCAGCTCGTCGAGCGAGCGGAAGCCGAGCGCCGCCATCAGCTCGCGCACCTCCTCGGCGATGAAGCGGAAGAAGTTCTGCACGAACTCCGGCCTGCCCCCGAACGTCTTGCGCAGCTCGGGATCCTGCGTCGCAATGCCGACCGGGCAGGTGTTGAGATGGCAGACCCGCATCATCACGCAGCCCATGACAACGAGAGGTGCGGTTGCGAATCCGAACTCCTCGGCGCCAAGTAGAGCGGCGACGACGACGTCGCGGCCCGTTTTCATCTGCCCGTCGACCTGCACGACAATGCGATCGCGAAGGCGATTCATGAGCAGCACCTGCTGCGTCTCGGCGAGACCGAGCTCCCAGGGCACACCCGCGTGTTTGAGACTGGTCAGCGGCGACGCCCCGGTGCCGCCGTCGTGACCGGAGATCAGCACGACGTCGGCATGCGCCTTCGACACGCCCGCGGCCACGGTGCCGACGCCGGACTCCGCGACGAGCTTCACGTGCACGCGCGCGGCGGGGTTCGCGTTCTTCAGATCGAAGATCAGCTGCGCCAGATCTTCGATCGAGTAGATGTCGTGATGCGGCGGCGGCGAGATCAGCCCGACCCCAGGCGTCGAGTGACGCACCTTTGCGATCCACGGATAAACCTTGTGACCCGGCAGCTGTCCGCCTTCACCGGGCTTGGCGCCCTGCGCCATCTTGATCTGCAGATCGTCGGCGTTGACCAGGTATTCGCTGGTGACGCCGAATCGCCCGGACGCCACCTGCTTGATCGCGCTGCGGCGTGAATCCCCGTTCGCGTCCGGAACATAGCGCGCAGGATCCTCGCCGCCTTCACCGGTGTTCGATTTCGCGCCCATGCGGTTCATGGCGATCGCCAGGGTCTCGTGGGCTTCCTGGCTGATCGATCCGTACGACATCGCGCCGGTCGAGAAGCGCGTCAGGATCTTCTCGATCGGTTCGACTTCGTCGATCGGAACCGGTGGGCCGAACGGCTTCAGTCCGAACAGGCCACGCAGCGTCGCCCGCGCTTTGCTCTGATCGTCAACGAGCGCGGTGTATTCCTTGAAGATCTTGTATTGCCCTGATCGCGTCGCGTGCTGCAGCTTGAAGACCGTGTCCGGATTGAACAGGTGCAGCTCGCCGTCGCGGCGCCATTGATACTCGCCGCCGCTGCGCAGATCGTTCGCCGGCGTGTCGCCGTACGCGCGCGCGTGACGGCGGCGCACTTCCTCTGAGATTTCCTTCAGGCCAATACCGCCGATCTTCGACGCCGTTGACGTGAAATAGCGATCGACGAACTGGCGATCGAGCCCGATCGCCTCGAAGATCTGCGCGCCGCAATAGCTCTGCAGCGTCGAGATGCCCATCTTCGACATCACCTTCAACACGCCCTTGTTGAGCGCCTTGATGTAGCGCTTGACCGCGTCGTTGTGCGTGAGGTCGGGCAGCACGCCCTGGCGGATCAGATCGTCGAGCGATTCGAAGGCGAGATATGGATTGACGGAGCCGGCGCCGTATCCGAGCAGCAGCGCGATGTGGTGAACTTCGCGCGCCTCGCCGGTCTCGATCAGCAGGCCGCACTTGTGACGCGTGCCTTCGCGAACCAGATGATGGTGAACACCGGCGACGGCGAGCAGGCTCGGAATCGGCGCATGATGCGCATCGACGCCGCGATCGGACAGGATCAACACGCCGACGCCATGTTCGACCGCCATGCTGGCCTTGCGGCACAACTGCTCCATCGCCCGCTCGAGGCCCGCGCCGTCTTCCCGCGGGTCATACAGCAGCGGCAACGTCGTCGATCGAAACGGCGATCCCGGCGGCAGGTGCCGCAGCTTGGCGACCTGATCGTTGTGGAGAACAGGGAAGTCGACCTTGATTTGCCGGCACGCCTCGGGACCCGGCTCGAGCAGGTTGTCCTCGGCGCCGATGGTGACGCCCATCGACGTCACGATCTCCTCGCGGATCGCATCGAGCGGCGGATTCGTGACCTGCGCGAACAGCTGCTTGAAATAGTCGTAGAGCAGCCGCGGCTGGTCCGACAGGACCGCCAGCGCCGTGTCGGTGCCCATCGACCCGATCGGCTCTTCACCGTTCAGCGCCATCGGCGTCAGCAGCAGCCGCACGTCTTCCTGCGTGTAGCCGAACGCCTGCTGGCGGCGAAGCACGGTGTGATGATCGGGCCGCTCCGCGTACGCGCTGGGCAGGTTCTCGATGTCGACGAGATGCCGGCGCAGCCACTCGCCGTACGGATGCTCCGCCGCCAGCGTCTGCTTGATCTCCGCGTCGCTGATGATGCGGCCTTCGCCGGTATCGATCAGCAGCATCTTGCCGGGCCGCAGGCGATCCTTGACGACGATGTTCTCCGCGGGGATGTCGAGGACGCCGACCTCCGACGCCATGATGACGAGATCGTCCTTCGTGATGCAGTAGCGCGACGGACGGAGGCCATTGCGATCCAGCACCGCGCCGATCAGCCGGCCGTCGGTGAAGGTGATCGACGCGGGGCCGTCCCACGGCTCCATCAGCGACGAGTGGTATTCGTAAAACGCGCGCACCGCCGGGTCCATTGCCGGATTCCCGGACCACGGCTCGGGGATCATCATCAGGACCGCGTGCGGCAGCGATCGGCCCGCCATGACGAGGAATTCGAGGACGTTGTCGAACGTGGCGGTGTCGCTGCCGCCGGGCGTGATCACCGGCAGCACCTTCTGAAGGTCGTCGCCGAACACGCTCGACTTGAGCAGGCCTTCCCGCGCCTTCATCCAGTTGATGTTGCCGCGCAGCGTGTTGATCTCGCCGTTGTGCGCAACGAAGCGATACGGGTGCGCGAGCGGCCACGACGGGAACGTGTTAGTCGAGAAGCGCTGATGCACCAGCGCGAGCGCCGACTCGACGTCGCCGTCAGACAGATCGGGGAACATCCCTTCGATCTGCGACGCCGTCAGCATGCCCTTGTAGATCAGCGTCTTGGACGAGAGTCCACAGATGTAGAGGCCCTTCGTCGCGCGCTCGATCAGCTTTCGAATGATGTAAAGCTTGCGTTCGAAGTCAATCTGCCTAAAGGCAGACACCACCTGGTGGTGTCCGGCTTCAGCCGGATTGGCGATGAACAACTGCTCGAACACCGGTGCCACTGACGCGGCACTCTTGCCCACCTTCGACAGGTTGACCGGCACGTCACGCCAGCCAAGCAGGGTCTGGCCCTCTGCCTCAACTATGCGTGCAATAGTTGCCTTGCATGCTTCACGTGCATCCAGGTCATGAGGCATGAATACCAGCCCGCAGCCATACAGGCCTGGCTCTGGCAGCGCGAACGGCGCCACCTTTCGCAGGAAGCGATCCGGCATCTGGATCAGGATGCCGGCGCCGTCGCCGGTATCGGGATCCGAGCCGCAGGCGCCGCGGTGCTCGAGGTTGATCAGGAGATCGAGCGCGGAGCGGACGATGGCGTGCGAGCGCGCGCCCTTGATGCTGGCGACGAAGCCAACACCGCACGCGTCATGTTCGCCGGCCGGGCTGTATAAGCCCTGGGGCCGCTGACCACCACCATCCACGCGCTCATTAGACGGCCTGTTCAAGCATAACAAAAGCGCAATCTAACTATTAAACTTGTGCAAAAAATAGATGGATTACGAAACGCTCTCTCTATGAGAGTCGTGTCGAAAAGTGATGGATCGCCGATCTACTCCGCGCGGAGCGCTGTGGTCAGCGAAACCCGCGTCGCCCGGCGTGCCGGCAGGAAGCTCGCCGCCAGGGCGATCAGCAGCAACGCCGCCGCCACGCCCGCAAACGTCAGCGGGTCATTCGGGCGCACGTCGTATAGCAGGCTCGCCATCAACCGCGTGAGCGCGTAGGCGCCGATCAGGCCCGCGACAACGCCGATACCCGCGAGCAACAGTCCCTGTCGCAAGACCATTCGAAGCACCTGCGATCGATCGGCGCCGATCGCCAGCCTGATGCCGATCTCCTGGGTCCGTTGCGATACGACGTAGGCGAGCACACCGTAGATCCCGACCGCCGCCAGCGCCAGCGCAATCGCTGCGAAGGCGCTCAGCAGAAATCCCGTGAGGCGAGGCGTGGCCAGCGCCGTCGCCACCACCTCGTTCATCGTCCGCATGTTCGAGACGGGCAGGCTCGCATCCATCTGGCGAACCTCGCCGCGAATGGCGGCGGCGACACTCAGCGGCTCACCAGCGGTGCGCGCCACGAGGAACACACTCCGAATCGGATCGCCGCCGTTCGCGATCACTTCCCACTGCGGGTTGGGAACGAAAAACTTCTCGTCGACGACGCCGGTCACGCTGTCGTGCCGCTCGTCGGCCGCGACGCCCACGACCGTGACCCATGGACGCGGCGCCGGCCCGACGCGTATTCGTCCGCCAATCGCTGCCGCCGGATCTGCCCAGTAGGTGCGCGCCATTGTCTCGTTGACGACGGCGACCAGCATGGTGGCGGCGGTGTCGGCCGGAGTGAAAAAGCGCCCGCGCACCAGCCGTGTCTGCATGGCGGCGAACGCGCCATGCGAGACCACCTGCAGATCGCCTTGCGCCTCCCGGCCCGGCGATTCCTCGAAGCCTTCAACGTCGATGGCGAAATCGGCGACGGTAGTGGCCAGCGGCAAGGCCCGCATGATGCCGGCGGCTTCGACACCTGGCAACGTGCTCACGCGCGACTGCAGCTCGTCGTAAAAGTTGATCACCGCCTGGTGCGTTGCGTACTTCGCTCCCGGAATCGTCACGCGCATCGTCATCACGTGATCCGGGTTGAAACCGAGGTCGATATTGCCGATTGCGGTCAGCGTGCGGATCATCAGGCCGGCGCCGATCACCAGCACGACTGCCATTGCGACCTCGAGACTGACGAGAGCGGCGCGAAGCCGTTGCCGATGATGGCCGATACTGGAATGCTGGCTGCCATCGCGCAGCGAATCCACGACGTCCACCGGCAGGGTTCGCAGCGCCGGCACCAATCCAAACAGCAGCGTCGTCACCACCGCGGTGATGAGCGTGAAGATGATCACCGTGGCGTCGAGACCGATCGGCGCGACTCGAGGCAGGCTCGTGGGATCAACGCTCGTCAGCACGCGCAGCGCCGCCGTCGCCAGCGCGAGACCCAGCGCCGCTCCGGTCAGAGCGAGGACCAGGCTTTCGGTGAAAAGCTGCCTCACCAGTCTGGAGGGTGCCGCCCCCAGCGCGGTTCTCACCGCCATCTCGCGCATGCGCGCGTCGCCGCGGACCAGCAGAAGGTTGGCGACGTTGACGCATGCGATCAGCAACAGAAAGCCGACCGCGCCCGTCAACAACCACATCGCCGGACGCAACCCGCCGCGAATCTCGTCGTCAAGGCTGACAGCAAACGCCGTGAATTGCATCGCGGCGGGGTACTCGCCTTGCTCCGTCAGTCGAGTCGTGATCGCGCGCAGCTCGGCGGTCGCGGTGTCTGCTGTTTGACCCGGCGCCAGAACGGCTGCGCCGTACAGCGTATGCGCGTTGCGGTTCGCGCGCGCGAGTCGAAAGGGACGCCACAACTCTGTTGGTTCGGCGGCGTCGGCAGTGAAGTCGGTCGGCAGACGGAAGCCTTCCGGCATGACGCCGATCACTTCGACCGCAACGCCGTTGAGCATGATGCGCTGCCCGACGATGCGAGCATCGCCATTGAATCGCGACGCCCACAGCGCGTGACTCAGGATGGCGACCGGCGCGCTCGTGGGCCGGTCGTCCTCTTCAATCAATCCGCGGCCGATGAGCGGGCGCGCGCCCAGCACGTCGAACAGGTTCGCGCTGATCAGACCGGCCGTCAGGCGCGCGGGTTCGCCGGATTCGGTGAGGTTGTAGGACGTGTTCGCCCAGTAGCCGACGCCGGTCAGCGTTTTCGCGAGCGCGCGGTAATCGAGCGCTTCCTGGCTCGAGATCCACGTCTTGCCGGTGTTGGCCCACTTGCTCCACAACATCACGCGTTTTTCGGGAGCCTCGTAGGGCAGCGGCGTCAGCAACACCGCCTTGACGACGCTGAAGATGGCCGAGGTGGCGCCGATGCCGAGCGACAGCGTCAGCAGCGCGGCGGCGGCGAATCCAGGATTCTTCCGCAGACCGCGCAGCGCGCCTTTGAGATCCACCGCTCTATTCTATGGATTCGACCGGCTGGACCGGCGTGACGGCGTCCTGATCTTCCTCGCCGGTGCGGATGCGGACGATCTTCTCGATCGGCAGCACCATGATCTTGCCGTCGCCGACTTCGCCGGTGCGCGCGCCGGCGAGGATCGCATCGATGGTCGGCTGTACGAAGTGATTCGACACGCCGATCTCGAGGCGCACCTTCTCGGCGAGCGCCATCTTCACGCTGGTGCCGCGATAGTTTTCGACGTGCTCCATCTCGCCGCCGTGACCCTGCACGCGGCTGATGGTCAGGCCGCGTACCTCGGCGTGAAACAACGCCTCCAGCACATCGCTCAGTTGTTCAGGGCGAATGACGGCGACGATGAGTTTCATGCGCCACCTCTGCTCTGCACCGCGATCACATCAGCGGCGCTCTGAGCCGAGACCGCTTCTTTCGGCTTCCCACCTACGCCAAGGCTACGGTGGGCAGGCACGAGGATGGCACCATCACCGTGCGTGTATGCCTCCTCGCCATGATTGGCGACGTCGAGGCCGAGCTTCTCATGTCGATCCGCAATCCGCAGCGGCATTACGAGCGCGAGCGCTTTCAGAATGCCAAATGTCGCGGCGCCGCTGTAGGTCATCACGATCAATACGCTGGCGACCTGTGTGAGGACCTGCGCTGGATGACCGTCGATCAACCCCCTGGCCCCGCCGCTCCACGCCGCCTGCGCGAAGACGCCGGTGAGAATCGCGCCGGTGGCGCCGCCGAGGCCGTGCGCGGCGACGACGTCGAGCGAGTCGTCGAGCCTGGTTTTGGCGCGATAGATCAGCGCGAAATAGCTGGGCGCCGCGCCGAGTGCGCCCATCACGATCGCCGATATCGGGCTGATGAATCCGGCGGCGGGTGTGACGACAACGAGACCAACGACGATTGCCGTGGCGGCGCCGACGGCGGTGACCGTGCCGCCGCGCACCATATCGATCATCGTCCACGCCGCCAGCGTCGCAGCCGGACCGAGCAGCGTATTCGTAAAGGCGAGCGTCGCGGTGGTACCCGCCGACAGCGCGCTGCCGGCGTTGAAGCCAAACCACCCGAACCACAGCAGGCCGGCACCGAGCATCGTGAACGGAACGTTGTGCGGCAGGATCGCGTGACGGCCGTAATCCTTGCGCGGCCCGATCACCAGGGCGGCCACGAGCGCCGCCGAAGCGGCGTTGACGTGGACAACGGCGCCGCCGGCGAAATCAAGCGCGCCGATCGAGGCCAGGAAGCCGCCACCCCACACCCAGTGAGCGACCGGCGCATAGACCAGCACCACCCACAACACGATGAAGGCGAGATACGCGTTGAAGCGCATGCGCTCGACGACCGCGCCGGAGATCAAGGCCGGCGTGATGATCGCGAACGTGCCCTGGAAGGCCATGAACAGCAGATGCGGAATCGCGCCCTGCGCCTCCATGCCGACGCCGCGCAGGCCCGCGAAGCTGAGCGATCCAATGGCAGGATGTCCCGGCGAGAAGGCGAGCGAGTAACCGATCAACGCCCACACCACGGCGACGGGTCCCAGCGCGACGAAGCTCATCATCATGGTGTTGAGCGCGTTTTTCGATCGCACCAGCCCGCCGTAGAAAAACGCCAGCGCCGGCGTCATGAGCAGCACGAGCGCAGTGGATAACAGCATCCAGCCGATATCGGCGTTGTTCATCAGCAACACATTGAACAGGCGAAGTGCCTTCTCTGTCCAATGACAAATAGCTCTAGGTGTGGTCGAAAACTTGCATTGAAGACCTTCATGTCGAAGCTCGCCAAAGAGATCATGACTCCGGCTCCACAATGTTGCTCAGCGGAAACCCTCCTTAATGAAGTCGCGAACCTGATGGTCGAGGCGGATTGCGGGGAGATTCCGATCACTGACGCATCCAACCGGCTCATCGGTGTCATCACCGATCGTGACATCGTCTGCCGCGTCGTCGCCAAGGGCAGGAATCCCTCGGCCGTCACCGCCGGCGAATGCATGACCGAGCCGGTGGTCGTCGTCAACGAAGACACCAGCCTCGAGGACGTCGTGTCGGTGATGGAGGAAAACCAGATCCGCCGCGTGCCGGTCGTTGATGCGACGGGCTGCTGCTGCGGCATCATCTCGCAGGCCGACGTCGCCTTGTCGGCGTCGGAGAAAGAAACCGGCGAAATGGTGCGCGAAGTCTCGAAGGATACGCTAGGCGTTACGCACTAGGTCTGAGGCCTTCTCGCCGATCATCACGCACGCTGCGTTGGTGGTGGCATTGACGACCTCCGGCATGATCGATCCGTCCGCCACGCGCAACCCGTCCACACCACGGACGCGCAGCGACGGATCGACCACTGCCGTCGCATCGGCCGCCGGCCCCATCTTGCAGGTGCCGGCGCCGTGGTAGATCGTGTCGCTGTCGCGGCGCGCAAAGGCCGAAAGATCCGCGTCGCTCTTCGCCGCCGCTCCCGGCAGAATCTCGTCGCCCTTGAGATCGTTGTAGGAGTCGGCTTCGCCGAAATATCGCGCCAGCTTGACGCCGCGCACGAGCGCGTCGACGTCCGCCTGTTCCTGGAGATAGTTGCCGCGGATGATTGGCGCCGCCAGTGGATCCGCCGATCGAAGCGTGACCTCGCCTCGCGATTTCGGAAACACGAGCGACACGGTGATGGTGATGAATCGATCAGGCGTCTCGACGCCCCTGCCGACATAAAACTGCAGGTCCGGCGGATCGCCGTAGTTCGCGGGATTCGATCGCAGGAACATGCCTGCCGTTACCGTCGATCCCGGCAGCTCGGTCTTGCCGTTCCATCGGATCGAGAGCTTCAAGTGATCCTGGAAATTCCTGCCGATCCCGGCCACGTCAGCAACGACAGGAATGTTGAGGGATTGCAGATGCGCCGCCGGACCAATCCCCGAGAGCATCAGCAGCTTGGGCGTATCGATCACGCCGCCGCAAAGGATGATCTCCCGACCCGCCCGCGTGCGCTCGGGTTTGCCGTCGCGCAGATACTCGATCGCCGACGCTTTCCTTCCCTCGAACACGATCTTCGTCGCCTGGCACTGCGAGCGCACTTCGAGATTCGATCGCGACAACGCCGGCGTGAGAAACGCATCGGCCACGCTGTGGCGTTTGCCGTCGAGGATGTTCTTCTGGTAGTAGCCGGCGACATTCACCGGCGTCGGCTGGTTGAAGTCGTAGCGGGCGTCGACCTTGAATTGCTGCTGCGCGACCGCGGCCAGGAACGCCTTGTGGGCCGCATGCGGATCGGTGCACATCGAGACCGCCAGCGGCCCATCGCCGCCGCGATACTCCGTCTCGCCCAGCTCGTTGCGCTCGGACTTCTTGAAATACGGCAGCAGCGCGTCGTATCCCCAGCCGGGATTGCCGGCGCGCGCCCAGCGATCGAAGCAGAACTGGTGGCCGCGGATGAACGTCATCGCGTTGATCGCGCTCGAACCGCCGTGCACCTTTCCCCGCGGGAAGGTGATGCGTCGATTCTGCAAGCCGGCTTCGGGCTCGGTCGTGTAGCCCCAGTCGTACTTCGATCCGATCAGCGACACCCACTTGCCGGGCGTCGTGATCGACGGATCGCCATTGATCGGTCCGCCGGCTTCGAGCAGAAGAACGCGGACGGACGAATCAGCGGACAGGCGATTGGCGAGGACGCAGCCCGCGGAGCCCGCGCCAACGATTATGAAGTCGAACGGGGCTTGGGGCTTGGGACTTGGGGTTTGGGACTTGGGGCTTGGGCTCACCAACGCTCCTGCGCCAACGACCTTGATGAAGTCGCGACGATTCATAAAGTGTGCGCCAGACGATCGAGACGTCGCATCACGGTTTCACGGCCCAGGAGCACCAGCATCTCGAACAATCCCGGACTAACCATACGACCCGTCACGGCGATCCGTGTACCGTGAATCAAGACGCCGGCCTTGAGCGTGCGCGCGTCCGCCAGTGCGCGCAACGCCTTCTCGATTTCCGCCTCGGTCCACTGGACAGCGGAGTAAGTCTCTTTAAGTGCCAACAAATGTTCCTTCGTCCCGGGCATCGACAAGTGTTTCTTGACTGCTTCTGCGTCGTAGCTCTCCGGATCTTCGAAGAACGGCCTGAGCTGCTCCGGATAATCAGTCAACTTCCTACAGCGAGGCCGCAGCAATTCAAGGATCTTTCCCGACCGTTGATCTGCGCCCAAGTCCCAAGCCCCAAGCCCGGAGTCCCGCAGGCGAGCGAGGATCTCTTCATCCGCGAGCCGCATCAGGTGTTGATGGTTGAACCAGTCGAGCTTCTCGGTATTGAAGACCGCGTTGCCGCCGCTGATGCCTTCGAGATTGAATCTTTGAATCAATTCTTCGCGCGTGAACAGCTCGTCGTTGCTGCCGGTGCCCCAGCCGAGCAGCGCGAGAAAATTGAACATCGCTTCGGGAATGTAGCCCTGCTGCTCGTATTCCATCACCGACGTCGCGCCGTGGCGTTTGCTCAGCCGCTGCTTGTCGGGGCCCATGATCAGCGGCACGTGCGCGAACGACGGCGGCGTCTGGCCGAACGCGCTGTAGAGCAACACCTGCTTCGGTGTATTGGAGATGTGATCGTCACCGCGCACGACGTGCGTGATCGCCATGTCGATGTCGTCGACAACGACGGAGAGGTGATAGGTCGGATGCGTGTCCGAGCGGAGGATCACGAAGCTTTCGATGTGCCCGTTGTCGAACTCGATCGGACCGTGCACGCTGTCGGTGAACGCGGTCTTGCCGGGCGGTACTTTGAAACGAATGGCGCCTTCGTCTTCGAACGCCTGTCCTGAATCGAGCAGCTGCTTCGCTGCTGCGCGGTAGCGATCGAGACGCTCGGATTGGAAATACGGCGCGTGCGGGCCGCCGATCTCCGGCCCTTCGTCCCAGTCGATGCCGAGCCACCGCAGGCCGTCCAGAATGCCCGTCACCATTTCTTCCTGCGATCGCGCAACGTCCGTGTCTTCGATGCGCAGGATGAAGGTGCCGCCGTGGCGGCGGGCGTAGAGCCAGTTGAAGAGCGCGGTGCGCGCGCCCCCGACGTGCAGGTAGCCGGTCGGGGAGGGTGCGAATCGCAGACGAGGGGTCACAGAGAATTGATCTTACTGCGCCGCCGCGGATCGGCTAATAGCCCAGCACGCGTAAGCCGGGCAGCCGCGAAAAGTCCGTCACGTTCCTCGTGACGAGCGGCGCGTTTTCAACGACCGCGGCAGTGGCGATCAGCAAGTCCATCGACGGAACGATTCGCCGCTTATGGTTCGCGGCCGCCCACAGGCGCGCGTAGGCCGCTGCGAACCGGTGGTCGGGATAGAGAATCAGGAACGCCTCGAGGAAAGCATCGAGTTCGCGATGTGCGGCGATCGGATTTTCCCGCCGCTCCGCGCCGACACGCAGTTCAGCAGCCACGTGCACGCTCACCGCCAGCAGCTCACTGGCATCGAGCGACTCAATGAGTTTGAACGCAGACCCCGGCCGCTCGTTTCTCAACTCCAGCTGAAGGTCGATCAGGTACGAACTGTCGAACTGAATCACAATTCCACGGGTCTCGGCGGATCGAGCTTGCGGTCCCGAATCAGCCTGCGCACGTCGTCGATGTACTCCTGGCTGACGCGCACGCCGCGCACACGCTGCAGGAGCCGGCCGGCGGTCGGCTGCTCGCCGAAATGCGCCTTGATCGTCTCCGAGAACGATTGGCCGTCCTTCTTGTGGCGCGCCAGCAGGTTGTAGGCCTCCATGTCGATGGTGATGGTCTTCACAGCCATGCACTTATCATGCACTTATCCTGCCGCCTTGGCAAGCGCCGGGACGATCGCCCTGGGGGACCTTAGTTAGCTGGTGATGTCCTGAACCGTGACGGTCTTGCCGGTTTCCTGCGCCCTGGTTGCCGCGACCCCAATCCGCAGCGCTTCCAGCCCATCGTCGATCGTGATCGGCGCCGGACGATCGTGCAGCACGTTCTGCGCGAAGTTCTGCAGCTGGTTCGGATAGGCGTCGCGGAACCGCTCCATGAAATACGGGACGGTGTCGTGGCTGACGCCGCCTTCCTTCGTCATGACGAGGATCGCGGTCTCGCGGATGTAGCCGATCCGGATGGTTCCTGCGAGCCCGAGGATCTCGGTCGAGATGTCGTAGCCGTAGATGCCGCTGCGCGTCAGATCGACGACGCCGAGCTTGCCGCTTTCGAAGGTCAGGCTCGCGATCGCGTTGTCGATGTCGCCGACGGTCTTCAGCTCCGGATACGCGATCGTCGCGCCGATCGCCGACACCGTCTTGACGTCGCCCATGAACCAGCGCGCCAGATCGAAATCGTGGATGCCCATGTCGATCAGCATGCCGCCGCTGCTCCTGGGATTGGCGTACTCGAGGCTCGGGCGATACGGATCGCGCGAAGTCGCCTTGAACACGAGCGGCTCGCCGATGCGGCCGGCATCGATCGCCTTCTTCGCGGCCGCGTAACCGGGATCGAAGCGGCGCATGAATCCCATTTGCAGGAAGGCCCCCGACGTCTCGACCGCCGCTTTGATCTCGGCAATCTCCTTCAAGCCGAGCGCCGGAGGCTTTTCGCAGAAGGTCGGCTTCTTTTTCGCCGCCGCGGCGATCACGTGCTCGCGATGAACGTGCGTCGGCGTCACGATGATCACCGCTTCGACGGCGGGATCGTCGATCATTTCATGAGCGTCGGTATACGACTTCGCCGCGCCGAATTCCTCGGCAATGTCCCTGGCGAGCTTTGGAATGATGTCGCACACGGCCGCGAGCCGCGTTTCAGGAATTCGGCCCGCCAGATCGCGCGCGTAGACCCTGCCGAGACGCCCGACGCCGATGACTCCGACATTCAGCTTCTTCATCGCGAACCCGCCGACTTCGTGATCATCTCCAGCTTCACCATGATGTCCGGCGGCACGCTCTCGCCGGCCAGCACCTTCACCGCGCTCTCGACGGCGGCCTTGCCCATCTCGTACGGAAACTGCGCCACCGAGGCTTCCATCTTTCCCTCGGCGATCGCCTTCTTCGCATCGTCCAGGGCGTCGAAGCCGACGACCTTGATCGTGCCGGTCTTGCCCGCCGCCGCGATGGCTTCAATCGCGCCGAGCGCCATCAAGTCGCTGGCGGCAAACACAGTGTCGATGTTGTGATGCGCCTGCAGCATGTTCTGGAAAACGTTGAAGCCCTGGTCGCGCTCCCAGTTCGCCGGCTGCGACGCGACGATGGTGATGCCGTGCGACTTGGCTACCGCATCGCGGAAGCCGCGCAGGCGGGAATCTGCGGTTTCGTGTCCGGGAATGCCTTCGAGAACGCCGATCCTCGCCTTGCCGTTCGTGACTTTGATCACGTAATCGCCGGCGAGCTTGCCGCCTTCGTAATTGTCCGAGCCGATGAAGGTCTTCGCGGTGATGCCGGCATCCGCGGCCGCTTTCGGATCGAGCCGCGTGTCGACGATCAGGATCGGCACGTTCGCGGCCTTGGCCTTGACGAGCGCCGACACGATCTCGCGCGAGCCGCTCGGCGTGATTGCCAGCGCGTCGATGCCGGTCTGCAGCATGTTCTCGACGATCTGCATCTGCTTGTCGACGTCGATCTCCCGCTCCGCGGCCTGCACCTGCAGCGTGACGCCGAGACGATCGGCGGCCTCCTGCGCGCCGCGGCGCATGTCGACGAAGAACGGGTGGTTCAGTGTCTTGAGGACCAGCGCGACCGTCTTCTTCTTGTCGGCGCCGGCGGCCGGCGTGTCGCGGTTGCATGACAACGCGACGCAGGCGAGCGCGATGGCGGCGGGCACGGTGTATTTGCGCATGTCAGGTCCGGTGGCGTTTGAGGGTGGTATCGACGAGAACGGCGACCACGATGACGACGCCGATCACGATCTGTTGAAGGAAAGAAGATACACCAAGCAGGTTGAGGCCGTTGCGCAGGACGCCCATGATCAGCGCGCCGATCAGCGTCCCGCCGACCGAGCCTTCGCCGCCGAGCAGGCTGGTGCCGCCGATCACCGTTGCGGCGATGGCGTCGAGCTCGGACATCATCCCGGCAATCGGCTGCGCCGAATTGAGGCGCGCCGTCAGCACGATCGCGGCGACCGCGCTCATCAGGCCGGAGACGGCGTAGACCGCGGTTTTGTGGAAGCGCACCGCGACGCCCGACAGCCGCGTCGCCTCCTCGTTGCCGCCAATCGCATACACGTAGCGTCCGAACGTCGTCCGCGTCAGCGCGAAGTGCGCGATCGCGTAGACGATCAGCATCACCAGCACCGGCGCCGGGACGAAACCGAGGCTGCCGGTCGCGATCCACCGGAAGCCCTCGCTGAAGCCGGACACCGGCCGCCCTTCGGTGAAGACCAGCGCGGCGCCGCGCGCCACGCTCATCATGCCGAGCGTCGCGATGAACGGCGGCAGGCGCCCGATGCTGACGAGCAGTCCGTTGATCAGTCCGCAGCCGACGCCGGCGAGAAGCGCCGCGGGCACCGCGATCGCGGCGGGCTGGCCGGCCTGCAGCATGGCACCGAGCACCACGCCTGACCACGCGACGATCGAGCCGACCGACAGATCGATGCCGGCCGAAATGATCACGAACGTCATGCCGGCCGCGACGATCGCGTTGATGCTGGTCTGCTGGACGATGTTGAGGAGGTTCGAGACGGTGAGGAAGTGCGGCGTCAGGATCCACAACGCGGCGCACAGGAGCAGCAGGCCGATCAGCGTGCCGAAACGGCGTGCCCTCAATGGGTCACTCCGCTCAGACCGAATGCCGCGCTGAGCACGCGCTGCTGTGTCGCCTGATCGGCATCGAACGCCGCCTGGATGCGCCCGCCGCGCATCACGAGAATGCGATCGCTCATGCCGAGCAGCTCCGGCAGATCGGAGGAGATCATCAACACGGCCGCGCCTTCTTCCGTCAGCCGGTTGATCAACTGATAAATCTCGACCTTGGCGCCGACGTCGACGCCGCGGGTCGGTTCATCGAAGATGAAAATGCGCGCGGCGCCCGCGAGCCATTTCGCGAGCACCACCTTCTGTTGATTGCCGCCGCTCAACACGCGCACTTCCTGCGTCGGTGTGGCCTTGACGCGCAAATCCCCGACGACCGGCGCCGCGAAGCGTTCTTCGACCTGATCGCGAAGATAGCCGCCGGTCGACAGGCGACGGCCATGGGGCAGTGCAACATTGCGCGCCACGGTGAGGCCGGCGACGAGTCCTTCCGCCTTGCGATCCTCCGGCAGCAAACCGATGCCGATATCGATCGCATCCGCCGGACTTCGCAGGACCACGGGCTGTCCCTTGCAAATGATCCGGCCCGTGTCCGCGCGATCGGCGCCGGCAAGCACGCGCGCCAGCTCGCTGCGCCCGGCGCCAAGCAGTCCCGCGACACCAACGACTTCGCCGGCGCGCAGCGTGAAGCTGATGTCGTGCAGGACGTCGTGCCGGCCAACACCCTCCACGGTGAGGAGATCCGCACCCGGAACGGTCCGCCGTCGCGGGTATTGCTCGCTGAGATCGCGATTCGCCATCAGCCGCACCAGCTCGTCGACCGTCACTTCGGCAAGCAGCTTCGTCGCAACGTTGGCGCCGTCGCGGAGCACGGTGACTCTCTTGCCGATGCGATACACCTCGTCGAGGCGATGCGTGATGTAAACGAGCGCGACGCCGTTCGCGACCAGGCGCTCGATCAACACGAACAGCTGGTCGACTTCACGCGCCGTCAACGCCGATGTCGGCTCGTCCATCACGAGGATCGGCGCCTCGCCGGTGTTGCGCGACTCGAAATCGCGAAGCGCCCTGGCGATTTCCACCATCTGCCGCTGTGCCAGGCTCAGCTCCGCCAGTTGCGCGCCGGCATCGAGATTCATGCCGAGATCGGCGAGCAGCGTCTTCGCCATTGTCGACAACCGCCGGCGATCCACTACACCCGGCATCAGAATCGGCGCGGCGCCGAGAAAAATGTTTTCGGCGACCGACAGTTGCGGAACCAGGTTCAGCTCCTGGTAGATCACGCGGATGCCGAGATCGAGCGCGTCCCTGGGGCTGGTGATGTCGACGACGCGACTGTGAATGCGAATCTCGCCGCGGTCTTTTCGATACGCGCCGCTGAGGATCTTCATCAGCGTCGACTTGCCGGCGCCGTTCTCGCCCAGCAGCATGTGAACTTCGCCCGCATGCAGCGTCAGATCCACGCCGGCCAGCGCGACGACACCCGGAAACGACTTCCGGATGCCGCGCATCTCCAGGACCGGCCGCGCGGTGTTCACGGAACAGGAATCTCCAGCGGCGCGCCGCCGGCGTTGATCCGCGCGGCGCCGGTCCAATGCAGCCGGCTCGCGGTGGGCTTGTAGTTCTCGTCGAGGCCGAACAGCGTATTGAGCCGCGTGAAGATCACCGGCGTCGTCGACGGCTTGTCCTGGCGCGCGAACGCGAGCACGCGGACCGCGCTGACGTTATCGACCGTGGTATTCGCCGGCAACGGCGCCGCGCCGCGGAAACAACCATCGCGCGCGATGCGATAGCCGGCGCCGCGATCGGCGGCGATCCACTTCTCGTTGACCTCGATCGCAAACGTCAACGCGCGATTGCCGAGTGTTCCGCAGCCTTCGAGATACGCGTAGCGACGCGGATCGGGAATCGCGCCTTTGCCGGGCGGCGGGTCGTCCCCAATCTTGCCCTCGCGCGCGAGCTCCTTCGCCGCCACCTCGTAGGTCCACGCGTTGGTGTCCATCACCATTTCGCGAGACACGTCGGTGAGATTCGCAAGGATCGGCGCCGGCGCATACCGCACCGTGGTCGTGCCGTGATCGAGCACCATGTTGTTCGACGTGCTCACCCACAGCAGCGGATGCCTGCCTTCGCGCGTGCCCGTGAACGGCAGGATCTTGTGCTCCGGCCCCTGCATGTCTTCACGGCGAATCGATCCGTCGTCCGCGATCTCGACGCTGTAGATGTGTTCGATGTCCGTGGTGCGTCCCCACGTCGCCATCAGGCGATCGGCCGGCGTGCCGCCATCTTCGTTCGAGAAGATGACGGTGTATCGATAGCGTTTGCCGTTCTCCGCCGGCTCGACCTCGTACCACATCAGGATCGGCACGTCGGTGAACTTGCCGACGGTGTCGGGCCGCGCGTAGACGAACGGCGCGCGCGACAGCGCCTCGTAGTGTTCCGAAGATGCCTCCACGAGATCGACGCCGGCTCTCCAGAGCGCGGGGGTCGAGCTTGTGAAGGCGCGTGCGCTGAGGTCGGGATCCTGGACGATGGCGAGCGTGTGTTTGCCGCTCGACACGGCGCCGAGCATGACGCGATATTCGGACTCGCCGCCTCTGACAATCGGCAGCGAGATCGGCGCCCGACCATCGACCGCCAGCTTGAGCACCGCCGCCGCGGTCCCGGTTTTCTCCCAGGCACACTCGTCGCACGTGACGCTTACCGTCGCGATCGCCTCGGCATTGCCCGAGGCGTTGAATTCGGTGAACGCGACGCCGGCCACCGGTGCAGGCACATCGACGCGGCAGCTCGCGACTGCCGCGATCACAAGGGGCAGGAGACCAAGGACCAGCAGTCGCCCTGATCCCTGATTCCTGATCCCCGATCCCTGGCTAGAACCCAAGTCTCAGCGATACCTGCGCGACGCGCGGATCGCCCGCGAGCGACGAGATCACACCGGCGTTCGCCGCCGAAATGTTCGCCGCCGGCAAGCCGAAGTTGGCGCGGTTGAAGACGTTGAACACATCCGCGCGAATCGTCACGCTGGCGCGGCTGTTGAACGCAATGCGGCGCTGCACGCTCATGTCGAACGTGGCCCACCCCGGTCCGCGCAGGATGTTGCGTCCCGCATTGCCGAACGTGCCCGACGGCACCGCGGTGAAGGCCGCCGGGTTGAACCACTGCGCGACGGTCCGCGCGCCTTTGGGATCGCCGGTCAGGTTCGGCAGGCCGGTCTGGTCGGCGCCGACGTTATTGTTGCCTTGCGTCACGGTGAACGGCCGTCCCGAGCGCGCGCTGTAAATGCCGCTCAGCAGCCAGCCGCCGAGGATCGTGCCGGCCGCACCGCTCGACAGCATCGGCTTGCCCTCGCCGAACGGCAGCTCGACGATGAAGTTCGCGACGAAGCGATGCGTGATGTCGAAATCGCTCGGCCCTTCCCACGACTTCAGATCGCGCGTGTTCTGCGGGCGGCCGGACGACGCGTTGAGGTGCTCCGGGGCCTGGTCGCGCGCCTGGCCGATCGTGTAGGAGGCGCGGTAACCGTGGCCGGCGCTGAAGCGCTTCTCGAACGACAGGTCGACGCCGCGATACGTCGCCGCGCCGCTCATCTCGCGCGCCTGGATGTTGCCGAAGTTCGGATACGGCACCGGACCGTTGGCATCGAGCGTGCCCGGCAGCGGCTGGTTGAGATTGCGGAGCACCGCGAGGTGTTGCGTGAACGATCCGACCGCGTCGGCCGAGGCCACCAGGTTGCCGGCCAGCTCGCGTTGAACGCCGCCGCCGAACTGCTGCACCATCGTGCGCGGTGAGTCCTGGAACGCGGCGCGCAGCTTCAGATTGCGAATCACGAGGTTCGACGGATCGAGCGCAGTCCGAGGCTCAGCGTCAGCTGGTCGCCCGGCTTCCAGTCGTCCTGCACGAAGAACGAGCTCGACCACAGCTCCTGGGTGACGACGAACACGTTGGTGAGCTCGGCGCGATTCGGATAGCCGAGCAGGAAGTCGCCCAAGGCGTTGCCGGTGAACGTCGACTGGAAGCGCAGGTTGCCGCGCGTCGGCGCCACGTCGAAGTACTCGTTGGTCATCGGCATCATCAGGTCGACGCCGAACTTCACCTGATGACTGCCGCGCATCCAGGTCGTGGTGTTGAGCCACTGCACCTGGTTGGTGTGCTGGAGCTTCGGCATGAAGTTCGGCGAGCCGAGGCGGATGTAGCCGTCGATGTCGATGCCGACAATGCCGCCGGCGACGCGCGGATCCTCGGGCACGCCCTTGAAGCCGATGTCGGCCATGCCGCTCCGGCCGAACGGATCCTGCTGGCCGTCGTTGGTGCCCATCGCCCACGACACCCGGGATTCGTTGACCAGCCGGCTGCCGATCACCTTGTTCCA
Source organism: Cyanobacteriota bacterium (assembly GCA_019752015.1). Lineage (GTDB taxonomy): Bacteria > Acidobacteriota > Vicinamibacteria > Vicinamibacterales > UBA2999 > 12-FULL-67-14b. Next base: position 58,687 of record JAIEMQ010000023.1, read on the forward strand.
GCGGATGAAATTGTTCGCGCCGGTGGTGTTCGGCAGCGGCACCAGCCGCATGATCGCCGCCGCCACCGGATCGATGCGATCGGCTGGGATGGTGTGGTTCGGGAACGGCTGGCCGGTCAGCGGATCGCGCACGCTCGTCGTGAACACGCCGCGGCGCTGATCCGCCGTCATCACATTGCCGGTCCTCAGCACGCCCTGCTGGAGGCGGGTGCCCTCGTAGTCAATGAAGAAGAACGCGCGGTTGCGCATCAGCGGGCCGCCGACATTGCCGCCGAACTGGTTCTGCTTGTTCGCGGCCTTCGGCTGGTTCGCCGCCTTGGCGAAGTAGTTGATCGAGTCGAGGCGATCGTCACGGTAGAAATCGTAGGCGGTGCCGCGGAGCTGGTTCGTGCCCGACTTGGTGTTGACGATGATCGCGGCGCCCGGCGACCAGCCATACTCGGCGGCGTACGGACTCGTCACGACCTTGAACTCGTCGATCGCATCGACCGATGGCCTCGAGATCTGCGTCGTCAGCTCCTGCACGTTGGTCGAGAAGCTGTTGTTGGCAACGCCGTCGAGGAGGAAGTTGTTCTGCAGGCTGCGATTGCCGTGCACGCTGATGCCGCCGGTGCGGCCCGCCGACGTGCCGCCGGCCTGTTCGGTGTAGCGATCGCTCTGCACGCCCGGCACCATCGCCAGCAGATCGTCCCAGTTCCGGATCGCCAGCGGCAGCTTGTCGACCTCGTTGGTGTCGACGACGGTGCCGAGCACGGCGGACTCGGTGCTGAGCAGCGGCGTCACACCTTCGACCTTGACGGTCTCGCCGATCGATCCGACGGCGAGCGACAGATCGAGACGCGATCTGGCGCCGAGCTCCAGGCTGACGACTTGTTCGTATCGCTGGAAGCCGGTGGCCTCGGCCTGCACGAGATATTCACCCGGCATCAGGTTGACGACGAGATAGACACCCGCATTCGACGTCGTCGCGGCGGACGACACGCCGGTGGCAAGGCTGGTGACGGTGACCTTCGCGTTGGGCAGCACCGCGTCGGAGGCGTCGCGCACCACGCCGGTGAGCGTCGCGCGATCGACCTGCGCCAACGCCGGGGCGGCGCATACCAGCAGCGCCGCCAGGACCGCGGCCGAACACCGAGCCAATCGAGCCATCATCGTCCTCCTCATGTGAAGCACGCCCAGGTAGAGGGTTATATCCGTTCGGCGTGACGAACGGAAGTCTTTGCTATCCTGAGATCCGTGACGGCCGCCGGCGATCCGATCGCGCTCATCCCCGAACGAGACGAGCGGCAGGCCCTCCGGTTGCGGCGCTACCTGCTGGCGGCGGGGACGTCATTGATGGTCGTCGTGCTGCTGTATGTCGCCTACCTGCTGGGCGGTCTGGCATGGATCGGCTTCGTCGAGGGCACTGCGCTGATCCTGTTCTGGGTGGCGCTGTTCCACGTCATCCTGCGCACCGGCTGGAACCTGAAGTTCCGCGATCCCAGCATGACCATGGCGCAGCTGTCGTCGTCGGTGGTGACGATGGCGTTCGTGATGTATCACGCCGATTCGGGGCGCGCCGCGCTGCTGATCGTGTTCCTGGTCTCGTTCCTGTTCGGCGTGTTCCGGCTGCGGACGCGGCAGTTGCTGTTTCTCGCCGGCGTCGCCATTTCGTCATACGGCTTGATGGTGTCGGCGCTCTATCGCAACAAACCGGACACGATCCAGGCGGCCGACGAAATCCTCCAGTTGATCGTGCTGGTTGTCACGCTGCCGTGGTTCGCGGCCATGGGTGGGTATGTCAGCCGCCTGCGCGACGAAATGATGCGCGCCAATCGCGAGCTGATCGCCGCGAAGAATGCCGCCGAAGCCGCCGCCCAGGCCAAGAGCACGTTTCTCGCCAGCATGAGCCACGAGATCCGCACGCCGATGAACGGCGTGATCGGCATGACCACCATGCTGCTCGAGACCAACCTGACACCGGCGCAGCGCGAGTACGTCGAAGTGATTCGCGGCAGCGGCGACGGGCTGCTGACGATCATCAACGACATCCTCGACTTCTCGAAGATCGATGCCGGCAAGCTGGATCTCGATCTGGTGGCGTTCGATCCGCAGGCCTGCATCGAGGACGCCCTCGAGCTGGTCGCGCCGCAGGCGTTCGCCAAGGGCCTGCACTTGACGTATCAGATCGAGACCGAGCTGCCCGATGTGATCGTCAGCGACATTACGCGCGTCCGGCAGATCCTCTTCAACCTGCTGAGCAACGCGATCAAGTTCACGCCGGGCGGCGACGTGACCGTGACCGCGGCGGCCACGCCGGGCGAAGCGGGCGCCGTCGAAGTGCGTTTCACCGTCGCCGATACCGGCATCGGCATTCCGGCGGATCGTCTCGGCCGGCTGTTTCAGTCGTTCAGCCAGGTCGATGTGTCGACGACGAGAAAGTACGGCGGCACCGGCCTGGGTCTCGCGATCTGCCGGCGGCTTGCGGAAATGCTTGGCGGCCGCATCTGGGTCGAGAGCGTGCCGGGCCAGGGCAGCCGCTTCTCGTTCACGATCCACGCGAAGACCGGCGCGGCGGCGCAGGCGGTGCCGGCCGTGCCGATCGAGCGGCCGGCTGGACCGAAGCGGCACGTAAGCGGCAAGCGCGTGTTAATCGTGGACGATCACGCCGCCAGCCGCGCGGCGCTGCGGCGGCAGACCGAGCTGTGGGGACTCATCGCCGCGACGGCGATCTCGGGAGAAGAAGCGTTGTCGTGGCTGAGGCGCGGCGATCGCTTCGACCTCGGCCTGATCGACATGCAGATGCCCGGTATGGGCGGCGCGGCGCTGGCGGCGGAGATCGCCAAAATCGCCGGCGCCGCGTCGATGCCGCTGATCGGCTTGCTGACGCCGGGGCTGCGCGAGGCGCCGCATCCCGAAGTCTTCGCGGCATCGATCACCAAGCCGATCAAGGCGTCGAAACTTTACGATGCGTTGATCGATGCGCTCGATCGCACGGCGCCGGCGGAGCGGCCGCCCGCAGCGGCCGCCGCGCACGCCGGTGAGCGGCTTGCCGATCGCCATCCGTTGCGTGTGCTGGTCGCCGAAGACAACGGCGTCAATCAGAAAGTCGCGCTCGCCATGCTCAAGCACCTCGGCTATCGCGCGGACCTCGCCGCCGACGGCGTTGAAGCGGTCGAAGCCGTGCGCCGCATTCCCTACGACGTCGTGTTCATGGACCTGCAGATGCCCGAGCTCGACGGCATCGACGCCACCAGGCAGATCGTCGCCGAGCATCCGCCGGGACGCCGGCCGCGCATCATCGCGCTGACCGCGAACGCCTTTGAAGAAGATCGCGAGTTGTGCCTGAAGGCAGGCATGGATGATTACATGAGCAAGCCGCTGAAAGCGGAGACGCTGGAGGCGGCGTTGTTGCGAGCGGCGCGCATCGAAGCGCGCCGCTGATCGCGGTGATAACCTCGCTATCGCTTCGGATGAGACTGGAAGAACCGCCACAGCACGGCGGTGGCGTCGAGATTCCGTGACGAAATGCCAAGTTTCCGGGTGACGAACCGCTCGCCCGGGCCCGCCAGCTCGCTTGGTGGCCACCGATGACCACCACCCGCAATCTCGTACCACGCCACGCCCGCATCGTCCCGGCATCCGGAGTACTCGCGCACGACGACTGATGTCCCGTCCTTTATCCGGGGCGGCTGCCGCGAGATGAGCGGCGTTCGATCACAACCATTGATCGACGACCAGAACGCTTCGGTTGCGCGGCTGCCTTCGACGGCTCCGCCACGCGCGGCCCGCACGTCTGCCCCGACGATGCCGCCGCGAAACGGCACCACGGGATCGTCGACACCCTGGATGGCCGCGACCGAAACGGCTGTCGCAGGACGGCAGCGCGGCACGAGATTGCTGGCCAGGCCCGCAATCACCGGCCCGATTGCGGCGAATACGTCGGCAGCGTCGCAGCCGAGGCGATGGACCATGATGCCGCCGTTCGACGGACCGGCCGCGTAGATCCGTTTCGCGTCGATGCCTTGCCGCTTCTGGATGTCGCTGATCATCGCCCTCGTGAACGCGACGTCATCAATCTGCTGGATGTCGGCCGGCGTCGCGCCGCGGCCATCGGCCCAACCTTTGTCGATGCCCTCTGGATATGCGACCGCGATTCCCTCGCGATCGGCGAGAGCGCTGAAGCCGGTCATCTGCTCCGTGTGTTCAGGAGTATCGGAGCCGCCGTGAAAAATCAGCACCAGCGGCACGCGCCGCCCGCGGTCTACGGCGTCGCCGACGTGCAGCAAGTATCGGCGCGTGATGCCGTTGGCGGCCAGTGAAACGCCGATAGTGCTGCGGACCCCGCCGGGTGGCGTCGCGACGCGGCCGGACGGCCGCTGTCCGGCGGCCACCACGGAACCGAGTCCAACGAGGAGAATGCCGCCGGCAATCTTCGCGAGCATGTCGATGTCATCGGCAGATGGCCGGTCGACTTGCAGGCTGGCGCGCAACGCGCTGCCCACGACGTCGCGGGCAAGCTACGACAGCAGCAACTCCAGATCCTCGCGCCGCAGATCTCGGATCAAACTGTCATCCGCGCGCACAATCGCGTCGGCCAGGCGCCGTTTGGTGGCCTGCAGTTCCAGAACTTTTTCCTCGACGGTGTCGCGCGCAATCAGCCGGAAGGCAAACACCGGACGCGTCTGTCCGATACGGTGCGCGCGGTCGATCGCCTGCGCTTCGACGGCCGGGTTCCACCACGGATCCAGCAGGAAGACGTACTCCGCAGCCGTCAGGTTCAGGCCGAGGCCGCCGGCCTTGAGGCTGACCAGGAACAGCGGACATCCGGTGTTTTGAAACCGCTGCACGCGCGCTTGTCGGTCCCGCGTCTTCCCATCCAGGTACTCGTACGCCAGCTTTTCGTCATTCAGCCGCGCGCGCAGCAAGCCGAGCAGCGTGGTGAACTGGGAGAACACCAGCACCTTCCGCCCATCTTCGACGAGCTCGTGGAGCCGCGGCAGGAGCATCTCCAGTTTGGCCGCGGGATCGCCCGCGCGCGCCGGATCGATCAGCGCCGGATGGCAGGCCGCCTGACGCAGCCGCAGCAGCGCCTCGAGGATCTGCAGTTTGGCGCGGCCGAGGCCACCGCGTCCGATCTTGCCGAGCAGCGATGTTCTGTAGTGGTCTCGCAGTTGGTCGTACAGCTTGCGTTGCGCCGGCTCGAGGTCGCAGTACAAGGTCTGCTCGGTGCGGGCCGGGAGTTCGGCGGCGACCTGTTCCTTGGTGCGGCGCAGGATGAACGGCCGCAGGCCCCGTGCCAGCATCGTCAACGTCTCGCTGTCCGGCGCGCGAACGGGCGCGGTTCCATTCGTCACTCTCGACATGGTGCCGAGCAGGCCGGGATTCAGGAAATCGAAGAGACTCCACAGCTCGCCCAGATGATTCTCGACTGGCGTGCCGCTGAGCGCGAGCCGGTGGTCCGCTCGCAGCAGTCTCGCCGCCTTCGCCGCGCTGGTCCTGGCGTTCTTGATCGCCTGCGCCTCGTCGAGAATCGCGTAATCGAACGCCATCTCCTTGAGCTCGGCGATGTCGCGCCGAAGAGTCCCGTACGTCGTCAAGACGACGTTGTGGTCGCGAATGCGATCGAATGCATCGCGGCGGTCGCTGCCGGTGAAATCGAGCACGCGAAGGGCCGGGGCGAAGCGCGCGGCTTCCTGCCGCCAGTTGAACACCAGCGAACGCGGCACGACGACAATCGACGGACGGAACGGCCGATCGCCTTGTTCGTGTTGCACGCGGCGTGCCTCGAGCGCGGCGAGCACCATGATGGTTTTTCCGAGACCCATCTCATCGGCGAGGCAGCCGCCGAAGCCGAACCGCCGCAGGAACTCGAACCAGCCAAGCGATTCGCGTTGATAGTCGCGCAGCACACCGTGGAACGCCGCCGGCGGATCGAGCGCGGCGATCCGTTCGAAGCCCGCCAGTTCGGCGCGCGCCTGGGCAAACACGTCGTCGGCCGAAATCTCCGGCTGCGTGGCCAGCCACGCGTCGAGGAGTGCTGCCTGGGGCCGCGCAAACCGGACGTGATCGACCTCCGGCGTCCCGATGGCGGCAATTCGGCTGATGCGTGCGAGCCAGTCTTCCGGCAACAGCCCAAATGTGCCGTCACCGAGTGGCACGAACCGATCGCCGCGCCGCGCGGCCTGCAGCAGCGCCGGCAGCTCTGCGCGCAGACCGTCGAAGTCCACGCCGCCGCGCAGTTCGAACCAGTCGATGCCCGACTGCACCTTCAGGCTCACGGCGCCGGGTTGACGATACAGCCGGCCGTCCGCCTCGACGCGCCAGCCTTCGGCAAGAAGCACACGCACGACCGTGGGCAGCACGGTTTCCGCCAGATCGAGCCGTGTCCCACCGGTCTGCCAATCGGCCAGTCTCCGGATGCCGAGCGACTGGAGCCGGGACAACGCCGCCCGCTCCGCGTCATGATCCCGCCGCCACGACAGTCGCCGCTCGCGGTCGAAAATCAACGGTTGGGCGGACCACACGTCGACCTCGGATTCTCCGTAGAGAAACGACAGCTTCGCATCGACTCGACCGGCCTGGGCGTAGTCGCCGCTGCGGTAGCCGGTCTGAGGCCGCGTGATTCGGATGAGTGGACGCGGCGGTTCGCATCGCGCCTCGATGCGAAGCTCCTGAGGACACTCGATCTGCGCGAGGTCGGAAAGTGCGAGCGATTCGATGAGGGTCGCGGTTTCCGACGGGGGCACCGTCACCGGGCCGACGTCCAGCAACTGCGTCATCCATCGATCCGCGCCGCCGGTGTCGAAGGCCGCAAACCGTGGCTGCCCTCCAGGCTGCTCAGGCGGCCAGAGGATCAGTGCCCGTGTGACGAACATGGCATTGCGAACCTCGTCCTCGCGCTCACCGCTCCGGATCACGCCGTCGATGCGGTATCCGCTGTCGGGCGCACCTGTGATCCGCAGACCGAATCTCGCATCGCACGGATCCCACTCGACTGGAATGAACGACGCCGCCGGGTTCGGATAGACCGCATGCGGCATCACCTTCATGAGCAGTCGGCCGGTTGCGCAGAGGTGAGGCACCAGATCACGCTGCAGCGTGGGATTGAGCAGGAACGCTGAAGGCACCGGCAAGCCGCCGCCGTATCCGTTCCACGTCGATCCGCTATACGCCGGATCGGCGCCACAGACGGCCGCAAGGATGTTCCGGTCCATTTCGTTCGGAAGCCGGCCGATATCGCGCCGGCCGATCAGCACGGTCCTCGGCTTTGCCCAGTCTCCGGATTTTTTCCGATCTCTCGCAAACAACTCGATGAGCAGACCACCGGCCGCGGCCGAGCGTGCCGGTTCGAAGACGAAAATGAGCTCGCCGGTCAGCAGCGTCCGGGCGGGCAGCGGGTCGGGAGTTGGCGCGCTGACTCGTGAAAGAAACGTCTGCCAGGCGGGTAATGGCGGCGGAGCTGCTGTGCGAACCGACGGTTCACGCCGTCGAGGTGCTGTGTAGGTCTCGTCGAGGTCGTCCTCGCTGACGTCATCAGCCACATCGACAAAGAGGTCATCGTCGAAGTCGAGCGACAGATTGGGTGGTGGATGAAGAGCGTCGGCCGCGTCGGCCGCAAGAATCGCCGCCCAGATGTGCTTGCACGGTTCGAGAGAGCCCTCGAAGTAGGGGCATGTGCAGTTCACGACCAGACGGTCGCCGGCCAGCGTCAGTAAGACGTCGTATTGGCGGCTGCCGCGGACGACGGCCGCGAAACGCGTGCGATCCGCCTGCACGGTGGTCACCCGTCCACTGTGAAAGTAGGATTCGCCGCGTGTACGAGACGCGTGGCTGATGAACCGCCGGGCGGCGGCGGCAAGCGTTCCAGGCATGGACGATCCGATTATACGAACCGGCCGATCGGTTTATCGATCGACGATCCTGGCGCTGTACCCCGGCGATGAACCGGACTGGACCACGCCTCTGAGACGCGTGGATGGGCGCCCCTCGGACGCGGGATGGGTGACCACGACCCAGAACTCCGGTACGTCGAACGAACGCCTCGTCGGTCTGCCGCGCGTCCACCGTCGGGGGCATGGTCGCATATACTCGATTCGTGCGAGCCCACCAGTGGATCGACCGACGCAGCCTGGCGTTGCACGACGCCGTAGCGGCCAAGTTGGAGGCGCAACCGGAACTGCTGAACGTGGCGCGAGCGAACCTGCGGCGCTGGTTGCGGAGCAGTCCATCCGAGCCCTTGCTTGAGTGGGCGCGCGTCCTCGACACGACGCCGTTGCCGGATCTGATCGTGTTACTTCGATCGTCCGATGAGGACGCGATCCGCTTGCGACAGTCCAGTCCGTTTGCCGGACTCCTGGCGCCGCGCGAGCGCCAAACGATCTTGCAGGACTATGAATCGCGCCGCACTTGAGCACATCGTGCGGGCGTCGGCTGCCGTATCCAATGAACGTGAGATCGTGATCATCGGCAGTCACGCGGTCCTGGGGCAGTATCCAGACGCACCACCGGCGCTTCTGATCTCCATGGACGCCGACGTGTATCCGCGCCACGCCCCTGACAAGTCGGCCGTGATCGATGGCGCGATTGGCGAGTTGTCCGCATTCCATGAGGCGTTCGGGTATTACGCGCATGGCATCGGCGACACCACGGCCACATTGCCGGCCGGCTGGGCCGATCGTCTTGTGCCGATTCAGAACGAAAACACCGGCGGCGCCATCGGCTGGTGTCTCGACGTCCACGATTTGGCTCTCTCCAAACTTGTTGCCGGGAGGGACAAGGACCTTGACTTCGTGCAGACGCTTCTTCAGGAGGACATGGCAGCGCCACGTGTATTGACCGAACGCGTGAAGACGCTCCCGGTGTCTGGCGCTCAACTGGAGGCCGTGATCGCGCGCCTGCATCGCCTGTCGACGGCCTCCGGCCGCCCCTGAGCCAGTCCGGCGCAACCTGTCGCCATTGTGCTGATCCAGCACCGGACTCCACGCCCCGGGTGTACAGTAGTGGAAGGATGCAAGACGATCGGCACCTGCCCGTGTCGCTGTCCCCCGATCCGGTCATCGAGCGTTACAAGCAGGACGTCGACCTGACGCTCGTCACGGAAAACCTGCGCCGCACACCGGAGGAGCGCCTGCGCAATCTTATGGCCCTCCAGCGGTTCGCCGACGAGCTGCGAGCGGCCGGACGACGGGCGCGCATCCGATGACCGACTACGCGGCGCTGCTGCACGCGCTCACTGCCGCTGGGGTCGAGTTCATTGTCGTGGGCGGCGCCGCCGCCACTTCTCACGGGGCCACGCGACTGACCCTCGATCTCGACGTGGTATATCGGCGAACCCCTGACAACCTGGAACGCGTCGTCACCAGCATGCAGCGCCTGGAGCCGTACTTACGCGGCGCGCCCCCGGGTCTTCCGTTCCGATGGGACATCGACACCATGCGCCGTGGGCTGAACTTCACGCTCGAGACGAGTGCAGGTGCCATCGATTTCCTCGGTGAGATCGCGGGCGGTGGCACCTACGACTCGCTGCGGCGTGACGCCGAGGTCGTACAGGTATTCGGAGTCGAATGCCTGCGCCTTGGACTCGAGAGGCTCATCCAGGTGAAGCGTGCCGCCGGCCGGCCGAAAGATTTGGAAGCGATTGCCGAGCTCGAGGCCATCCGCGACGCTCGTGAGTCCACGCGCGAATCTTGAGGCTGAGTCGCTCCTGGGACCGCGTTTGGGCACACTGGCGGGCACACTGCAGGTGACGCCACTGTGTGCCTATCAAGCACACAACGTGTTACCCTGAATTGCGGTGAAGTACTTCGACTGGGACGACGCGAAGAACGCGAAGCTCAGGGCGGAGCGCGGCATCGGGTTTGAGGAGATAGTCTTCCACATCGAGCGTGGCGACCTGCTCGACGTCTTGGAACATCCGAACCCCAGCCGTTATGCCGGCCAGCGCATCTTCGTTGTCCGGCGGGAAGTGGAACAAGATCGCGCACCGGCTCTGCTGTCATCTCACGGAGAACTGGCGCGGGCGCGCCCTCGTGACGTTTGACACGCTTGTGGAATTGATCGGCCAGACCGAGACGGCCACGGGGCTCCGCGTCAAAGCCAAACTGGACAAGCGTCGCTACAGGACCGGTGTCGTCGTCACGACGGCCGAGATGCGCGCGCTGACGATCGAGCCGCACCGGTTTCACGGCGACTGGAACTACGCGGTACGGCCCCGATCAACTTGATCACTCAATTTCGATCGGGGCCCTGGTTCCGTCCGAAAACCTCCCGACCGCCCTTCTGTCCCGGCCTGTCCGGATCACCCGTTTGTCGACGCGCTCACTGCACAATTTGCTGCACACCTGTGGCGATGGAACACGGTAATGGGGTACTCAACGGCCCAGGCGGGCGTGGCTGGGCGCCTCTTCTCGCGCATGAGGTCGCGGACACGCGCGCGTGCACGCACGGCAGAAGCGCCGGCCGCACGTACGACAGGCGGCCAAGCAGTCGGCGCAGACATAGTGGACGGCGTCATCGCACAGCCACGCGGAATCGGTCGGAGCCAGACACCCGTCGCACGCCCGCGGCTCGATGCGGCCATCGATCGGATTCCACGAGAACACCGCTTCGGCTGCCGCGTTCCGGCGCATCAGCTTCACGTTGATGTAATACGCGGGCAGACGACATACCCAGACGCCAATCGGAGAGAGGCGGAGACGGACGCGATAGCGATCGGCCACCTCCGCACCGCGCGTGTGAAACGCGCGGTGCGTGGCGTCCAAACGATCACGCTCGCGCCGGCGAAGATCCTCGTCCAGCCGAGGGCGCGAGAGCTTGCGCCGGATCTCGAGATCGATCTCTTCGTAATACTCGCGCAGCCGTCGCACGTCGCGCTCGCGCCGGCGGCGGAGCCGCTCGAGAAAGTCGGCGATCCCGGGCGAGAGGCGCGCGCGAGCGGACGCAACGGCAAGCGGCCAGGCGGCGGTCAATCCATCGGTCCGGTCCGAGGCTTTCGTCGCGCCGGGATCGTCGGCGAGTGACGTCGGGTCGATCCGCGATTCGAAACTCGCCGTGGATCGCGTCGCAGGGTTGACCCAGGTGGTGACCACACCGCCCATCCGTTCGTCGGCCAGCACGGTGTACTCGAACGTCGCGCCGACATACGTGGCGTCGACGGCGGCGTGGCTGCAATAGCGATGCACGCCATTCTGGATCGCCAGACTCCGATCGATCAGGATGGCGGCGTCGATCGGCTTTCGCCGGACCGTTGGCGGCTGTACTCGCGCGACTCGGCCGAGCCCATTGAGGACGGTTGCCAACCGGTCGACGAGAGGCGCGTCGTAGTCGATGAACGTCGCGCCGACCACGCCGGGTTCGAACGACAATCGCTCGAACTCTCCAAGCCCGAGAACGCCACGGAGCACCGGTTCGGCCATGACGTCAAGCGTCTGATCCGGACCGGAGTCGACGATGGCGCCCCCGCGGGTGAGCAGGTCGGCCGTGAGCCGCCCGATAAACACGCTAGATCTCATAGTCCTCGCTGAAGAGCGCGCGATCGAGGTCCGACGCGTTCTGATAGGCGGACTTTGCGTCGAGCAATCGCGCCGAGAGCCGCTCGAACGTCTCTTGCGCGTCGTCGTCTGAGCGGCTGTTCGACCAGGCATCCATCACGAGGCTCGCGAAGTCCTCTTCGTCGCCGAGATGGCCGAGGATCATCTCAACCTCGCCGGCCACGAGCTCGAACATGTTGATCTTGTCGTGCAGGATCGACAGGATGCGCTCCTCGACGCTTCCAGCCAGACACAGATTGAAGATGTAGACATCGCGCGTCTGGCCGATGCGGTGGACGCGGCCGACGCGCTGTTCAATCGTCGCCGGATTCCAGGGCAGATCGTAGTTGATGACGGTGCGGCAGAATTGCAGGTTGCGGCCTTCGCCGCCGATCTCGGTCGACAGCAGGATCTCGGCATCGTCCTGGAACGCGTCGATGGCCCGCTGCTTGTCCAGCGATGACAGCCCGCCGTGAAACACGCTCACGCGGCGGCCGGCCGCAGACAGCGCCACGTCGAGCTCGTCGAGCGTTGCGCGGAAGCGCGTGAAGACGATCTTCTTTTCCGGCGAGCGGCGCGCCAGATCCAGCAGCGCCTCAACTTTGGCGGATCTGGCGCCGCCGATCTCAGCGAGCGCCGCGGCGACTGCGGCGAACGGCCCGCTGTCTGTCCGTCCGGCGTGGTCGCGCAGGCCGGCTCGCAGGGCGGCCGGCCCGCTGCCGGCCTGCATCTGCAGGAGCGTCATCCGCCAGCGGTCCGCCGCTGTGGCGGTGTTGTACCTGTCACGAATGACGGCTGCGAGAGCGTCCAAGACCTGCACTTCCTCCGGGGCGGGCCGGACGATGTGCGTGGCGGCGAGGCGTTTGGGCAGCTTGAGATCGATGTGCGCGCGCGTGTTGCGGACCATCACCTCGCGGAGAAGCTCGCGGAGCCGATCGCGCCGGCCAGCCTGCGACAACGCTTCGATCTGGCCGTACTCACGGCGGAACTGCGCTTCGCCCTGCAGGAGTCCCGGCCTCAGCAACTGGATCAGGTTGTACAACTCAGTCAGGTTGTTGCCGACGGGCGTCGCGCTCAGCAGCAGCAGGAAGCGCTTCTTCAAGTCGTTCACGAGCTGCCAGCCCGCGCTGGCCCGGTTCTTGAGCGCGTGGGCCTCATCGACGATCACGAGGTCGTACTCGATGCGCGACAAGCGATCGCGATGTCCGGCTTGACGCGCGAGCGGCAGAGACGCGACGACCAGCGGCTCGCGTGTCCAGAACTCGTCGTCCCGGCGAAGGCGCTGCGCGTCAGCAGCGACCGGCGTCAGTGCAAAACGCCCGGTGAGTTCGTCCACCCATTGTCCGACGAGTGAAGCCGGCGTGAGAATCAGCGCCTTTCGCGCCAGGCCCCGCATCCAGTATTCCTTCAACGTGAGGCATGCTTCGATCGTCTTGCCGAGGCCGACTTCGTCAGCCAGCAGGACGCGTCCCCGCAAATCGCGAAGCACGCGCCGAACCGTGTCGAGCTGATAGCCCAAATGTTCGACGTTGTTGATCGCGCCGAGCGACAGCAGTTCATCGAAGCCCTTTTGCAACCGCAGCTCGGCATAGCGCAGCCGCAAGGCCACATCGGCGGCGGGCGCGACGTCTCCGTGCATGCACACGTCGGGAAATCCCGACTGATCGAACGTGAATTCAACGGCGATGTCACCGACGTCGAGACTCGGGAACGGCGGCAGATCGAGGATCGGCGGCGCGGGAAGCGCCTCAGGAATCGCGGCCGGGGCAGCCACCAGGGAGGGCGGAAGTGCCGCCGCCGACACGGGTTCACGCGACACACGAGGAATCGGCGGACCAGGCCTGTCCCGGCGCCGGGCAGCGGCGCGTCTGTCGCCGCGGGTTAGCAGATCATCCTGCCGTGCGAGAGGACGCTTCGTCTTGCCAAGCCGCCGGCATTCAGCCTGAATGAGGCGCGCCTTGGCTCGGGGGTCGTCCATCAGGTCATCGTCCTCGGTCCGCCGGAGGAAACGCTGTGCCAGCGCCGCGCCCTGATCGAAGCGCTCAGTAATCAGGCACGCTGCTGCGGCGCGAAAGTCGATGATTGGAAACTCTGGCGGATCGACCAGGCGATCGAAGTGACGCAGACCTTCTGCCTGCAGGCCGTCGATGAACAAGAGCTCGGCCATGCGCTCGTTGGCGGCTTGATGGGTGGGACGCACGTGGAGAATGCGCTGGAAGCACCGGCGGGCGCGCGGAAAGTCTTTCGCGAACCATGCGTCTTCGGCGTCGTACATCCACTGCGCGCAGTGATTCGCGAGCTGCCGGCGCGTTTTCTCCGTGCGCTTGCGCGCCTCGCGCCGCTGTGCCTTGGCCCGCCGCTTCGATTCACTGCCCACGATCGGCGATTGTATCTGCCGCGATCATGACCGTGAAGACCAGGCCTGAACGTTCCAGATCAACGGACTACCTGTCGATCGGAAGCGCGATCGGATTGATGCCCTTCAGATGGACGCTCGGACACGCGGCCAGCAGATGCGCGTCGTTCGAGTAAAGACGATCGAAGTGCTCGGCCTTTGCCGTCATCAGATGAACCGCGTCCAAGGACCGAAGGAACACCGAACGCTCCAGCCGCGCGAACAGGGCACGAACCTGCTGGAGAAGCGCGGGTGACGGCTCGATCAGCGTCCAGAGTCCCCGCGTCACGTCATGGTGAAACTGGCCCTGCAGCGCCTCGAACACGGGGACGTCAATCGAGCCTTCGCGCAACTTGCGGTGAAAAGCCGCGGCGACCTCCGCGACGGCGATGCCGGAGGTGGCCACGGTGCCCGCGCGTTTGGCGAGACGGCGGACCGCGTCGCGGCCCGGCTCGTTCACGTAGAACTTGGCAACCAGTGCGGCATCGAAATACGCGGCGGTTGTCGGAGGCATCGAGACGGCTTCACCGGTCGCGATCGAGGCTGATGATGGCCTCGACCGGCGTGCCTCCGACCGTGCGGTCGAGAGCCTTCGCGAATCGCTTCAGCGGCTTCCAGCGCGCGAAGACGTTGACTACAGGCTCTTCGCTGACGGGCGTCAGCGTCGCGACCGGCGTGCGTCGATCGCGGACGAGAATGGATCCGTGCTTCCGGGCCGCTCGGACCCACGCGCCGGTACGCCGGTGCAGCTCCCTGATCGAGATCTCCTTCATGTGTCACATTGTCACACATCGCTGGAGCCATCGCAAGCCAGCGCCACTGTTCGAGTCCTGTCGCGGCGCCGATCCAGGCCGATGGGAACTGCCAATTTCACATATTCTTACGAAGTGCGGTGAGGTGGCCGAGAGGCTGAAGGCGGCGGTTTGCTAAGGTCGCCCGAGATTCAAGAACGGGCCCGACATTCATGATTTCAGGCCCGTTCTTAATTGGTTCCTTGGTTGGCGTTGGCTGCCGATGGATGGTCCTTGGACCGGGTTTGGGCACACTGGCGGGCACACTGGAGCCGATGGCATTGTGTGCCTCGTGGGCACACGCCGAAGGCCGAAGTTGCGAGCCGACCCGCCAACACCTTGTCCGCTGCAGTGCGTCGCACTACAATTGCAGTGCACCTACTGGAGGATCCCTTCATGGACGATCAGATCACCGTCCGTCTGCCCACACCGTTGGGTCGCACGCTCAGGCGCACATCTCGCCGCCTGGGACGCCGGCCTTCGCACGTCGTCCGCATGGCACTCGAGGCGTTCCTTCAAGAAGGACCGTCAGCCGACGGGAAGCGAGCCGAACGCGTAGAGCATCTCATCGGCTCGTTGTCGTCGGGAATCCCCGACTTGGCAGAGCGACATCGTGAGTACGTGCTCGCGTCGTTGAAGCGTGCGCGGTGAGCTGCTGCTCGATACCGGTGCACTGGTCTCGCTCCTCGATCGCAGCCAGACGCACCACGTGAAGTGCCGTCGTGCCTTCGCCGACTGGACCGGCCCTGTGGTGTCGACCGAGGCAGTGTTGACTGAAGCCACTCACCTGCTCGCCGGTGTTCGAGGCGGACGCGCCGCCTGCGTCGATTTTTTCCTCTCCGGCGGCGCGCTTCTCGTTCCTTCGAGCACGGCGTCATTGCAGCGTGTCCGGAAGCTGCTCGACAAGTATGCCGATCTGCCGATGGACTTTGCGGATGCCACGCTTGTCGCGCTGGCCGAGGAGCTCGATTGCACGTCCGTGTTCACGACCGATCGTACGGATTTTTCGGTCTACAGAATCAAAGGCCGGAAGCCCTTTCGTATCCTGCCGAGCGACTGAGTCGTCCGGAACGATCACCTCGAGTCAGAAGGTCACGACACAGGGACTCGCCGATTGTCAGACATGAGGTGTGCCTGATGGGCACGCGTCCCGCCGCACGCCACTCCGAGACGGAGTCATCGCCGATCCGCACGCGACGTTACGAACGGGTCAGTCCAGGCCGACTTCCTTCCCGATGACACGTGCGACGAATCCGCTGCGAGCGGCCGGATCGTCGAACAGGGCACGTATGCGAGTCCGGACCGCCCCGTCGACGCCGGCGTTGGCGGCGGCCGTCAGGTACGGGATCTGGTCGGCGGCGTGGGCCTCGAACAGACGATCGAGCCATGCGGCGCGTGTTCTGGCGCCGGCTGGCGCGCCGACAATGACGGGCACGAGCCCGGCGATGGTGCGATTGACGGCGCTGCCGATCGCGCCGGACGAGCTGTCGACGTGCTCCAGCGCGGGCGAGATGCGTTCGAGCAGCGCGATCGCGCCCTCCGCCGCGAGAAGTGGCTCGAGTCGCGCGACCTGCTCGATCTCGGAGAGTGCTTCCTGGAGCCGCGCGATCGCTGGTTGCGACTTCCATCCGAAGGCGTGCCTCCGGAAGCGTGTCTTGAAGCGCCAGGAGTGGGCACGAGCGTTCGTCATGCGACGTGAGGACGTCAGGGCTTCTGTCGTCGACGCGCTGATCGCGCGAGCCACCAAGGCCACCTCGGGCTGGAGGCCCACACGTCCCTCTCAGAGGATCGTGGAGGAGGCCAGGTCGTTCGCCGAAGCGGCACGCCACGTCGGCCCCTCGAAAGACGAGTGGGAGACCGAGCACGAGCGATGGCTGCGCGAAGCCGTCTTTCGTGCGGACGGCGTCGGCGGTCTCGGGCGGATCGCGCGAAAGACGAAGCGGCCTCAGGCGTGCCTCGCCTGGTATGAGGCGCTCGCCGATCAAGGTGCCTGGACGGCCGCGCTCAAGGCATGCGACGCGGCGGCGAGGATGGTGCGCCAGTCGCACTGGCGCGTCCAACTCCTTGATGGGGCCGCGCTCGCCGCTCAGAGCTTGGCCGCCCCGATTTGTCCAAGCGGCTGGAAGCCGCATGGCGCGCCGCTCCTACGATGATTCGGCTACTGCGCTCGCCGTCGACGGTGACGAGCACGAGCGTATCCGAACGAGAGCCGCGAGCGCGTTGACTCGGTGTCCCAAGACGCCGCGCGGCAGATCGGGCTGCTACGCGTACTCGTTGGCGACGTGTCCGGGGCCGCCGCCGTGCTGTCGAAATGCCCTGGTCTCGGCTGGTCGAATCCGGACCATCCCGGACACACGATGTTCCCGCTGTTGGCGATGTTGTTGTCGAACGCGCCGATCAGCGAAACGCTCGTAACGGAACTCGAGGGGGCGGGCGGAGCTCCGCTGGAGTCCTTCGCGATGACGGAGGAGAAGCCCAAGCCGCGCTTGGCCACTCCATCGATGGTCGCGCTGATTCAGAGCGTGCGCCCCAGCATCTCGCTGACCGATGGCGTGATCGCCGCGCTGCTCGCGACGCTTCAGTACGCCGTGGCGGCGCACTACACGCGCCGGTGATGCCGGCGACCCCGTTGCCGTTGAACCGCTACCCAGAGGACCGGCAGGTCACGCACCGCAGCGTGCGCGTGACTCGTACGTGGCGGCCGCCGGGGTTGTCCGTGCCTGCACACGAGCACGAGCTCGCGTGCCTGGCGCTCTGTCTCGACGGCCGTTTCGACGAGACGATCGGCGACCCGCGGTCTGTCGCCTTCGGGCGTCGTCTCGAAGTGGAGTTGCGGACACCCGACACGATCTCGGGCCTTGCGATCGAAGCGCTCGTGTACGACCTCATCGTGTCAGCCGTCCGCAAAGCTCGCCCGCCCCATGGCCGGCCCGTCTGGCTGCGTGACGTGCTCGAGTTCCTGAACGCTGAGTTCGCGCGCAGCATAGGTCTCGCCGACATCGCGGCCGTCGCGGACGTGCACCCGTCACATCTGGCGCGCACATTCCGCCAGGCCGAACGCATGACGATCGGGGAGTACGTTCGACGGCGGCGGGCCGATCGGGCAGCTGCCCTCTTGAGGGACACGCGGTTGCCGCTGGTCGAGATCGCGCAGGCGTGCGGCTTTCACGAGCAGAGCCACCTGTCGCGCGTCTTCGTGGCGCATTTCGGTCTGTCGCCTCGGCGGTACAGATCCCTGGAAAGGCGGAGCTAATCAGTCCACCGGCCCATCAACGGACGCCACCGATCCGAATCCGGAAGCTGCGCCCGGATCACCCGCGTGTCGGGTCGAAATGTAACGTTGGGCAGGAGTCGTGGTCTGGAAATCCGGTCCATCGGAAAGTGGCGGCTCCCCGTTATCGAGGTCACGCGCGAGTACGTACCAGACTGGCGGTTCGACGAGCAGGCCATGTGGCTCGACACGGCGATGCGACTGTCGGGCGTCACGGTCGCTATACACGAATGCAAGCCCTCGTATAGGTGACCAATCGATCGCCGATTGATACCTTTATATGTATAATGGTATAAAGGCTGGTGCGCGACGAGCCCGCCAACCCGAAACCCGTCATCTGGATGGCCTCTCTTCACGCCAAGACTTGAAGACGTTCCCGTAAGACGTTCAGGCGGACGTCGGGTATGCGCTGTACGGCGCGCAGTGCGGCGAGGAATACCAGTCAGTGAAAGCGCTGACAGGTTTCGGTGGCCGCTCCGTGCTGGAAATCGTTGCGCCGCACGAAGGCAATACCTACCGTGCCGTCTACACGGTGAAGTTCGCGGATGCGATTTACGTCCTGCACGCTTTTCAGAAGAAGTCCAAGAGCGGGACAACAACGCCGAAGACTGAGATCGATTTGATCCGGCGGCGGTTGACGGATGCCGAACGTCTTCATGCACAAAGGCGGAAATGAGATGGCCAAGAAGCGTCGCACAATCGACTATGAAGCAAGCAGCGGCAACGTGTTCGCCGATTTGGGCCTGCCAAACCCGGACCAGGAACTGCTCAAGGCGAATCTGACGCTGCAGATATTCCGCACGATCAACGCGCGGAAGCTGACACAGACAAAGGCCGGGAAGATCCTCGGTATTCCGCAGCCGCACGTCTCGGATCTCATGCGCGGTCGGGCCCGTGCGTTTTCCGCCGAGCGCCTGATGCAGTTCCTCACGGCGCTCGGACACGATGTTGAGATTCGCGTGAAACAGACGCGCAAAGCACACGGCCACGTGTCGGTTGTCGCCGCGTGACCGCAAGCAGGTCAGGCCAGACCCAGCTCCCGCCCGATGATGCTCGCGACGAAGCCGCCGCGCGCATCCGTGCTGTCGATGAGCGCGAGGATGCGGCGTCGGATGTCACAATCGCCCTCGACGTTCGCGGCGGCCTTCATCGTGTGGGAGTAGGTGGCCCAGACGTCGGCGCTCGTGATCTCATACCCGTAGCCCTTGAGGATCCAGCGAAAGGCTGCCAGGCCAGCCTCAACGGCAAACGCCGGATTCTTCTCGATGAAGTCGCGAGCGGCGCGGGTCAGCGTCCTGGGATCGCAGGGCGCCTGGTTGGCTAGTACAATCGCCTCGTCGAAGAGCCGGGCGTCTTTTGCCGCGGCGAACCATTTGCCTTCGTCACCGGGCGTCAGCCGACTGAGATCAGATAGGACGACGCTACATGGTTTGTCCGGATATTTCTTCCGTACCGCTCGAAACCAGCCGAGATAGGTGTTCGCACGATTCGCCGTGAGACCGTAGCGAGAATAGGCCTCATCACTCCGGCCCAAGGACAGCAGGATCTGCTCACACAGGCCGTCGATGTCCCGATCGCTCGCCCAAGGGTTGCGGCAACGCTCAGCGTAGCGGAGCGCGTCCGCATGTCGGCCCTGAGCGACGAAGGCCTTGACCGCCCACCGCTTGTAAGGCCAGAAGATGTCGCCCTTGACTAATTCAATCAGCTCGCCATAACGCCCGGCCGTGAAGAGGGCGCTCAGGCAGGCAGACGTGCCGTGAAAATAGCCACGCACCTTCTTATCGGACGAGAGCGCGGGACGCGTCACGCCGATCAACCGGTCCGCCCACTCGGAGGCCACGTCGATCGATCCACAGAGGTCGCCCCAGGAGTCGGCAAGCCGCTCGATGTACGGGATCTGATCGGCGCTGTGCGCCTCGAAGAGACGTTCGAGCCACTGTGCCCGTGTCTTCGCATTGGCCGGCGCGGTGGCGATGGTTGGGACGAGTTCCGCGATCGCGCGATTGACAGCGGTCCCGATCGCGCCAGACGAGCTGTCGACGTTCTCGAGGGCCGGCGAAATGCGCTCCAACAACGCGACCGCACCCTCTGCCGCGAGAAGCGGCTCGGTGCGCGCGACCTGTTGGATCTCAGAGACCGCTTCGTGCAGCCTGGCGATTGCCGGCTGAGACGACCTCCACCCGAAGGAGTGTCGCCGAAATCTGGACTTGAAGCGCCAGGAATGTCCGGTTGTCTTCGGCATGCGTAGTTCGGCTTCTTTGCTCCTCGAGCGACAGTGTTTCTCGTCGTGCGCCGTTTCGGCAAGGCGCGGATAATCGCGGACCGTAAAATGCGCGCTGAAGAATTAGAAGAGACTGCCGTCGGCGCGGTATTTCTCACAGTTCAGCGGCGCCTCCGGCGGCTGGTCAAACGCTGCGGTTTGAAGAACCGGTGCTTGAGCAGATGCACGTTTTCGAGGCGAACTTCGCGCCTGCAAGATCGAATGTCGTCTGAACAGGACGATGACCCATCCTTGCAACTTGAAGCCGGCAAGCAAGTTCCGGGGATGACAGCTTTTCGGGAAAACCGCTGCGTTCTGCGTCGCCCGCAGCGAGCCTGTCGGGCCCCTTTTTGGCGTCGATGAGAGAGCTAGCAGGGACAATTTCAGGGACAGTCTTGGGGACAGCAAGGTTCCCGCAAGTCGAAGCATCACGTATACTTAAGGGTTCTCAACACGGTGAGGTGGCCGAGAGGCTGAAGGCGGCGGTTTGCTAAGCTCACCAGAAACCACAAAACGGGCCTGAAATTGACGATTTCCGGCCCGTTTTCTACTGGTGGCTTGGTTGGCGTTGGCTGCCGATTGATGATCCTGGATCGGGTTTGGGCACACTGGCGGGCACACTGGATCTGACGCCAATGTGTGCTTCACAGGCACACGTTACGCTACGCTGAAAGAGCAATGGTTCCTACCAATCGACGTCAGAGCCGGCGGACGCGATCGGCTTCGGCGAGGTTGCCCGCGCCGCATGGCACGTCGCAGGCTCCGACGACGAAGAGGATCGACGACGAGGAGTCGCGATTGCTCACGTCAGTCAATCGAGGCGAATGGACGCGTGTGGATCGGTTAGCGATAGTCCGAGCTCGTTATGTTCGCCTCGCCAGAGCGACGCTCGGTCGTCTTCGAAGCGAATAGACCGGCGATAGGGCCACCCAAGACCGTCGCGCAACCTGTCAGCCCAGCCCTAGCTTCTGTTTCAGCGTGACGATGTCCGGGTCGAACGCGTTACGACCGCTAACACTCTTCTGGGAGTAGTCGGCCAGCAAGGCCTCGAGCCGTTCACGGCCGGATGCGGTCTTGGCGGCTTGCCGCGGCGTTCGGTTGCCGAGCGCCGGCACCGTCGTGTCGAGCCAGGCGTCCCAGTGCTTACGTGCGAGTTCCGCCTCGACCGCTTGGAGTTCGGGTGGCAGTGGCGGCTCAGCCGTGGTCGCAACGTCCAATGACTCAACTGAACGCGAGGCGCGCCGCTTCTCGAAAGCCTCGGCCAAGTCGGTGACCGTCGTGTCGACGAGCGTCGCTGCCGATCCGAGGCGCGTCGCGATTTCTCTTTCGACGCGACGACGCCGACGCGCCGAATTGACCTCGATCACGAGCTTGGAACCGTCGAAACGAAGTGTTCCGAGCGTCGTGTTGTCCCAGTCCTTGAGCTTGCGATTGCCCGCCTTGATCCAAGTCAGCGTAGCGGCCACGAGTGTACCGGCCGGGTCGTGCACCTCGTCTGCGATGTGCACGTCGCCGCGCAGCGTGGCCAGCGGCGTCAACCGCTCAACGGCTTCGGCGATTGGAACTTCGAGCTCGTAGGTCAGCGTTGTCAGCTCGATTGGATCGCCGTCCGTGTTCTGCATTACCGGAAGCGTCGGATGCAGCAATCTATCCACGATCTCGTGGTACGTCTGGCGGATCTCCAAGTTGTAATCGGTCAATTCGTCGCGCGTCAGCAGCCGCTTCTTGCGCCAACGTTCGCGCATCTCGATGATCGGAATATGCCATGACGCCGGAATCACCCATGGGCAAGCGCCGATCATGATGCTCCCGCCGCCTGCCGTGACGACCCGCGTGAAAAGCACATCGCCGACGTGCAAGGTGCGCGACGCGCTTTGTTCGAGCACGTGGAATGGGCGCCCAGTGAGGATGTCTTTGATGTCGAGCGCTCGCCCGGCGAAGACCGCCTCGACCACGAAGAAGCTCGCGGGGCTCTTGCAAGCCTGCTCGATGAATTTGCGGTGCAGCTCGGGAGCAGATTCGACCTCGTGATGGAGGAAGTGCAGCGCGAGAGGCTCGGTTGGCCACCCGTCTGGCAGCGGGTCCTCGGCGGCATCCGGTACGAAGTCGAATACGAAGAACGGATCGAACGTGGTTCCAAACTCCTTGGAGTTCTCGATGTCGTCCGGCACGTCGCTCCACAAGAAGAACTCGTCCCAGGCTTCGTCGAAGAATTCGGGTCCGAACTCTTGAGTAGCGTAGGAGAACAGAGCAGGTACGAGAGCACCCTCCGCGGAACGCAAGCGAACCCGCAAGCTGTCTTCGACACCCTGGACACGAAGGCAGCAGTGCTTGAACTTAAGACCGCTGCCGCAGGGACAAGAATCGTTGCGACCGACGGTCGTCATGGTCGTCGATTATCGGGTGCTCTCTTCTTGCGTCAGCTGGTGCACTCGCTGATGCGACAGCCCCAGGAGACGAGCTGCGTCGCGCGCGCTCATTTTCAGTCTTCCTGTTCGCAATGCGCGGACGGCGCGTCGAGCCGCACGGGCTGCCCGTCGGTCTTCTTCGTCAGCCTTCTTGCGAAGCGTCGCGTAAGCGCGAATGGCCCGCGAGGCGGCACTCGGCAACTTTACGTCGTCCAGGATTGGAGCCCTACGGGCATCGTCGACGAACAGTTCCAGCGCCTCTCGGATACGGCGCCGAGCCTCGTCGACAGTGCGGCCTTGTGTGTGACAGCCCCGCACTCCGCGCACGGCAGCCACCCACCACCCCGACTCGTCTCGCTGGTACGTCACGTGGTAACGCTTCATGGCTTGTTCAACCATCCCTTTCCGAGGCACGGCTCCAAGTCGCGCTCGATGCGACGGAGGAGGCCTGGTCCGATGTCTTCGCCTGCGTGGACAGGCACGGTCGTCACGCAGTGACCGCACTCGATGCGCAGATGAGAGCCGCGTTGCCGCACCTCGACGCAACCGTGGGACCTGAGGATGCGCCGAAGGTCCTCGCGGTCACTCGACTAGGATAGTCGATGATTGCCTGATGTGTCTAGTGTGATAGACAGATGAAGCCCGACTGGGCCGACGGCGGCTGAGGGTGGACATTTCCTCACGAGTGCGCCCGAACTCCTTGGCTTCTCCGTCGTGAGATCAATCGATTTCCGGTCGAATTCTGGCGAAGGGCGACGGTGGGAAAAACCGCCGCCTTTCGCTCTTTTTCCTCGGAGATTCTCGACGGGCGCGTCGAGATCGAGCGCAGTGTGCCCGGGAGTGTGCCTGCTGCGCCCGGCACAGCCACCACCACGCGCAACGCCGCAGCGCTTTCATCCTTCACGGTAAGTGCGTGTATTTCGTATACTTGGACGTCCGCGGTGAGGTGGCCGAGAGGCTGAAGGCGGCGGTTTGCTAAGCCCGCAAGCGATTCAGAAACAGGCCGGAACCGAAAGGTTTTCGGCCTGTTTTTGCGTACGAACTTGGTTGCCGTTGGGTGCAGACAGATGCACTTCGGACCCCGTTCGGGCACACTTCCGGGCACACTCATCGGTTCCGACATTGCGGAATCAGATTCAATCAGATAGCCTGATCACATGAAGCGCCTGTCGGCCACCAACGTCGCGCGTAACTTCAGCGCCGTGCTGGATGAGGTCGAGCGCGACCAGGAAGAAATCGTGCTCGTGCGCAATCAGCGACAGGTCGCCCGCTTGGTGCCCGAGGCCCCGCGTCAGGATGCGCTGGAGGTTTTCGGCGATCTCTATCGCACGATCGACGATGACACCGCCGACTCATTGTCGGCGGCGATCGGCGCGACTCGGAAGAGCCGTCGCGGACGGCTCAGCGAGCTGCGAGATCCGTGGGCTGGCTGATCGATACCAACATCTGGATCGCCGTGGAACGCGGTGCGCTTTCCGCGGCGGATATCCACGCCATTACCCGCCAAGATCCGGTCTACCTCTCGCCGATCAACGTCGCCGAAATCGGGCTTGGATTGGAGCTGCTGCGCAGCGGCTCGCAGAAGCAGCGCGCGGCGGCAATGTTGCGCCGTTTGCGCCGGAAACCGCAGCTCAGAATCACTGTCGATACCGCCGAAGTATTCGGCAAACTTGCAGGGCGATTGCGCAAGGCCGGACGCGATCCGCACGTGCGCGTAAATGACCTATGGCTAGCGGCACAAGCAATTGAACGCGACCTTCGTTTACTGACCGGCAATGGGAAGGACTTTGAGGACATTCCGACGCTACACGTCACGGTCTTCAAACTCCCATAGATCCCTCGGTATCGGCGTTCGCTCACGAGCCTCGCTTTGAGGCACGACGAAGCGCCACCGGAAGCGACAGGGCCGACCGTGCTCTCTCACGCCGGTTCAGGTCTCGAAGGCCAATCCAGTCGAACGCGCGATGAGTGTGCGCTCTAGAATCCAACTCCCATGCGAAACATCAGCCCTCTGGCGGACCACTTCGACCATGGAATGCCTTCCGTGATTTCCTCAGCGCCGTCCGGCGGGCGGAGCTCTCTGGAGAATGTGGAAGTCATCCGATAGTTCACTTCGCCGAAAATCCAATACCCCGGCCGCCAGTGATAGGCCAAGCCCGCACTCACGTCCCCGCCGTAGGTGTTGTTCATTAGATCTACAACCGGCTCTTGCTCGTCTGATGATTCCTTTGGGAAGTGAGCCAAAATCTGGCGCGTGAAGCCGAGGAATGGTTTTACGCCGACGAGTGCGCGAAATCCGGACGTCCCGAGAGGTAGGAATGGCGAATATTTCAAGCCCATGTTCAGCATCAGTAGGTCACGCTGAAATGATCCCTCGATGTCCAAGCCAACGGAACGGAAGTCGACTAGCAGCCCATACGTGCGCGCCATATCCGGTAGCGGTGTGCTTCTCAGTCGTGCGAGCCCTCTCGATGTCTGAATCGTGTAGCCGTTAACGTCACCACCGGTCTCTTGCAGCTGCATCACGCTGACGTAGGGAGCGATGCGCGCCTCCGTTCCGAAATACAGGGGCCGCAAGTCGCGCCTTTGGAATGTGCGGACCTCCTGCACGGACACTTGGCTGATGGGTCGGCTAACTGTGGCCCGCCGTAGCATTGCGATCCACTCATCATCTGCCCCCGCAGCGCGCAGGCGCGCCTCGGCCTCGGCGGTCATCTCGAATGAAATACCGGATTTGGATAGATAGTTATTCCAAACTCGTTCGGGATTCACGTGACCGCGAATCCATGCCTCAACCAACTCGATCCGATACGCTTCTGCCGCTTGCGCGAAGCTCTGTGACGGCCATGCACACGCTGTCACGATTAGAAAGATGACGACTCGCGCAGCCGCAAAATGTGGTGAGCGGAATACCGACGGGTTCAGCAAGTACGACACACCAACCTCAATTCTGCGACGGGCATGGCACTTGGGGCAGTCGCGTCGCTCTATTCACGGCATTCTCAGTGATGCATGCTCTGAGGACATCCTCGTTGAGTTTCTGAGCAGTGATATCGCGCAACTGGCGTGTCGCTGCGTCAGGTCCGTTCGTTCTCTCGAAAGCCGCGATTGTTGCCAGTGCATCGCGCAATTGTTCTGCGGCGCGGAGATATCCCGTCTCGTAACCAGCTCTGAGCGCTGCTTCGGCGGCGTTCCACTTGGTTCTCGTATCGGATGTCAACCGCGTCGTGGCCAACTCCCGTGCGGCTAACCTCGCACGTTCTCTCTCGGACTCTGCGGCCTGGGCAGCAGCCTGGCGAGCCGCTTCTGAAGCCTGAGCTTCGGCTTGGCGTGCCATTGCGATGCGACGCGCCCGTTCCGCATCCGAAATGGTTCTCTGGGGGAGGGCGCGCGGAGCGATCGCAGTCGATGTCCCGTCGCTGCTATCCGTGCCAGCGGCGATTCCACTACCTCGAGACACGGAAATCGGCGGCTGACTTGGGGACACGGGTGGAGCGGGTGCGACGAACGCCGGAGCAGCCGGTGATGGCGCTGGGGTTGACGGCGGATTGTTAGATGACTCTGCGGGAGGAAGCGGCGGTGCAACCGGAGCCTGTGAGGGCGGTGCTGGAATCACTTCCTCCGAAGCTGCAGCCGATGCGCTAGCTGCAGCCATCGCCGCGCCGCGCTCGCGCCGTTGCGCCTCCTCAGAATTGGCTACCCACTTCGCAGCAAGGCCCGCGACCACTGTCGCCACGCCGATGACGAACAGAAAGAGCAATACCTGATGGGAGCGTCCACCACTATTCGAGGGGACCATCGGTGTCAGAACCCGCGGAGAGCCGAGGTGAGATCATGGAAGGTCGAATATCAAGAGGTTGGAGATCAACGTGCCGGCTTTCACTGCCGTCCGATTTTCTGTCTTGCCGTCCATTCGTACGCGACCGACTCTGTAAGCTCCCCCCTCTAGATTCAGCGCGGTTACGGCACCATAGTTGTTGCGAATAAATGTCGCCGCCTCAAAGAGTGACTGAGGGCCACGAGAATCGTAGAGATGAATGCCATGATCCGCCGTTTCGAAAATTACCCGTCGCTCGCTTCGCTGGTTCGTTGCCTCTTCAACTGCTACACGTCCGCCGTCTATCAGTAGATGTGTCTGAATCACTGACAGCCGCCGCTTCGCCGCCTCTGCGAGGAAGGCTACATAATCAGCATGCGATCGTGCGATCCGAAGATCCTGCCCTTCTACGCTGACGCTATTCGTTGTCGTCAGTCGAACTTTGCCGTTATCGTCGATTATGAGAATGCCTTCAAATGCCTGAAGCGCGGGATTCAACACGCTCCCGTCGACAATCGTGAGACCTGCGGGGATATTGAATGGTGACGTGTATGCCGCCGATGTAATTACTCGATTGGTTTGACTACCTGAATCGGCAGCAGCGAGCAAGCCATCCACCGGCAGCAGGTCTCGATTGATAAGTAAGCGGGCACGCAGGCGCACAGTCGGTGGCGCGGACATCATGATTTGATCGTCACGGAATGCACTGCCGCTCGATGCCACAGAGTCGCGGAATCTTGGGAGCACCTCGCGGAAGAAGTATGCGTAGTCGAATGGCACGTCGTGTTTCGCCGCGAATGCACGCATTCGTGCGGAGTCCGTAGTCGCCGCGGCCGTCGGAAGTGCAGCAATGTACTCGCCGAGCCGTGCGTTGGCTTCGGTCACCGAGGAACCACCGGCCGTCAGTTTTCGTGCGACCTCAGACAGAACATCCTCAAACACCATCGACGGAGCTGACGACGTTGGCTGCTTCGGAGTCGACAGTGACGCGGGAACTGCAGAAGAAGGCAAATTCTGATAGGCAATAAAGGCCAAGGCGGCCAATAGCGCGAGCGCCAGCGCGCCAACCACAAGCCCCATAGGGGTTATGGAAGGGCGAGGTCGCATTTGTTCATCCATCAATGTGTCCTTTACCGCGTCACCGCGCGTATTCATAGACCAGCAAATTCGTTGCTCTGGCCGCATCGACCGGCCCCTTGATGTCGCCGCGTTCAGCACCATTTTCGTCAAAGAGCTCGAGGACGTTCCTAGCCCCGGTGTCAAGATTGAGCATCGCCTCGATCTTCTTGTTGCGCGCCTGAAGAAGCGCGAACAGCTCCCCGGCGATAGTTGCTAGGTTGTATCGGACAGGAACATCGAACAACACATGATGAATGGCGTTGGTGTTCTTGTCGCTCACAATTGCCAGGATGTGCCGTTCAGCGAGCTTCGTTGGCGCCACACCTTCGTTGATCATCAGCACGTCGCTGTACGCCAATAGTTGTGTCTGGAAGAGAGTGGCACTGAAGCGCCGACACCACTGGACCAGCGCCGCGTAGGCCAAGAGGCTATTCAGCGGGTTGTCTATCGAGAGGTCGGATCTGTTGGGCCCTGGAAGCCGTATTGTGGGTCGCTTGAGATTTAAGACCCGAATGCCGCCCTCCGCAAAGACCACGATTGCGTGCCGATCGGGCATGATGACCGGGTTGACGACTTGACCCGACTCGAAGGTGAAACCTTCAGGCTGGCATTGATCCGATTCCGTGGACACTTTCCGGAAGGCGGATACGATGTCCAGAATGGGATCAAGCAAGACGGGAAA
>JAIEMQ010000051.1 GCA_019752015.1 Cyanobacteriota bacterium
GGCCGGCGCGCCCGCGCGCGAGACCTGGTACGCGCCGCCTGCGAAGGTGTTCGACAACCTCTACTTCCTTGGACAGACCGAATACTCGGCGTGGGCGGTGAAGACGCCCGGCGGCATCATCATCATCGATCCGATCTTTGAGTACTCCGTCGAAGAAGAAGTGGTCAACGGATTGAAGGCGCTTGGTTCCGATCCGAACGACATCAAGTACGTGTTGATCAGCCACGCGCATTCCGATCACGTCGGCGGCGCGTCGTACCTGCAGGATCGCTTCAACGCGAAGGTGATCATGTCCGAGGCCGACTGGCAGCTGCTCGAAGGCACGAACGCATCGTGGCGCAAGCCCCGCCGCGAGCTCGTCGCCACCGACGGCCAGAAGCTCACGCTCGGCGGCACGACGCTGACGCTGACGATCACGCCGGGTCACACGCTCGGCACCATCTCGACGCTGATCCCCGTTCTCGACAACGGCACGCGTCACGTGGCGGCGTACTGGGGCGGCACCGCGTTCAACTGGGTCGCGAATCGCGCGGCCTACATCACGCCGGAGCGCCCGGACAGTTTCTGGTTCAATCACTACATTCAGTCGGCGCAGCGCTTCAGGACGCTGGCGCGCAACGCCGGCGCGGACGTGATTCTCTCGAACCACAGCGACTTCGATGGATCGGACACCAAGCTGCCGGCACTCGCGGCGAGAAAGCCAGGCGATCGACATCCGTACGTCGTCGGACCGGATTCGGTGGCGCGGTATCTGACGGTCGCGGAAGAGTGCGCGAAGGCGGGTCTACTGAGGGCGAAGTAATCCACATCCAAGCCCCAAGCCCCAAGCCCCAAGCCCCGTGTTAGGATGAGGTTGCACGGCAGGGTGCAACCCGTCCGCGGGCAGGGATGATCCCACCTGTAGTTCGACTCGCTTCACTCGTCACTCTTTGCCCAGCCAGCGGACATTGGGCGTTGGAGGAGTGATGTCTCGAAATCTCCCGTCGCGTCCGAATCTGGAATATCTCAAGAACGAAGCGAAGGATCGCCTCGACGATCTGCGCCGCGCCGATCCGCGCGCGCAGCTGGCCGATGCGCAATTCGCGCTGGCGCAGGAGTACGGCTTCGCGAGCTGGCCAAAGCTCAAGGAGCACGTCGACGCGCTGGCGGCGGCGTGGCAGCACCCGCTCGCCGGCGCCTGGGTTGCCAATGTGGCGCAATCGAAGCGCCATCCGGCGAACCAGTTTCGCAGCGCGCGGATCCACTTCACCGTCCGCGGCAACACCGTGGAGATCGTCGACGAGTTCGTCGACGAATCCGGGAAGCCGGTGCGCGGCCGTCACACGCTCGAAGCCGACGGCGTCGAGCGCGCCGGCAGCAACGGCTACGCGGTGGCGGCGTCGTTCAGCGCGCGCGGCCTCGAGACCGTCGCGACCAGGGACGGCCAGGTGATCGGCCGCAGCTCCTACGCTGTGTCGGCGGACGGCCGCACCCTGACGATCGCTGACGCCAGCGGCGGCTCGTTGATTGTGCTCGATCGCGTGTAAGCTGTCTGGCGATTCCATTGAAAACGCTCGCCTGGATTGCGGTGGCGGCGCTTGCGGTGGTCAGCCGCGAGCGCCGTCACGCGCACGATCGCGATATGCGCGATGCGTCGCTGAAATACAACGCGCTGCCGTTCACGACACTGCTGCACGTGGTGCCCGGCGGAATTTTCCCGCTGGCGGCGCCGTTGCAGCTGAGCGGCTGGTTGCGCCGCCGGTACGCGGCCGTGCACCGATCGCTCGGATACCTGTTGTTGTTGCTCGCGATCCCGTTCGCCTTCACTGGTCTCTACATCGCCGTGCGCGATCCGTTGTTCGGGCCGATGGGCGCGGCCGCGGCGGTCCTTGCCGGCGCGCTCTTTATTCACGCCGGCGTGCGGGCCTACGTTGCGATCAAGGCGGGCGATCGCCGCCGTCATCGCGAATGGATGCTGCGCTTTCTCGCGCTGGCCTACGCGATCGCGGTGATCCGCGTGCTGTCGATGTTCGTGCTCGCGGTGATTCCGGTGGGCGCGCGCGAGCTGGGCGGACCGATGTTCTGGGTTGGCTGGATCGTCAGCGCGCTGGCCGCGGAATGGTGGATTCGCAACGGGCGGCTGAGGCCGGCGCTGTCATGACCGCACCGCTGCCCGATCCGTTCATCGAATCGACCTGCCTGAACTGCGGCGTCGCACTGCACGGCACGTTCTGCGCCGCGTGCGGACAACGCGCGGTGCCCGCGGATCCCACCGTCCATGAAGTCGTCGGCGATGCGTGGCAGGAACTGTCGGGATACGACGGACGTGTTGCCGCGACGTTCCGTGCCCTGCCGCGGCCCGGGTTGCTGACGCTTGAATACGTACAGGGCCGCCGCAAGAAATACCTGCCGCCGATTCGTCTCTACCTGATGGTCAGCGTGATGTACTTCGTCATTGCGGCCGCAGCGCCACAAATTGCCGGTGGCTTACGGATTGGCTTCACGAATACCGAATCCGGCGGTGCGCAAGTGCTGACGTCAAGTGAGCGGGCGGAGTTGCTCCGGAGCCTCGACGAAATTCCGTGGGTCCTCCGGCCGATGGTGAAGGCCATGGCGGAAGATCCGGACGGATTCCGGGCGCGCATCTTCGAGACGATGCCGCGCGTGTTCTTTGCGATGCTGCCCGCGTTTGCCGCCATGGTGGCGCTCTTCTACCGAAACCGCAATTTTCCAACGGCGCTGGTCTTCGCCGCTCACGTCCACGCGTATGCGTTCGTGATGTTTTCGGTATCGGAGGCGGCGAAGTTCACGCAATCGGAAACCGTGGCGACGGTGCTGGGCCTGATTGCCGCGATCGTGTTCACCTGGTACGTGCCGAAAGCGTTGGTCGTGGTCTACGGCGGCAGCTGGTCGGCCACGATCTGGAAAACGACGGTGATCGGATTCATCTATTTGCTGATCTCGATTCCGGCGTTCTTCATGATCCTGATCCTGGCAACGTTGGTGTAGCGTATCGCCATGCGTCTCCGGTTTCTCGCGCTCTCGTGCGTCGCGTGTCTCGTGCTGGCGGCATCCGCCGCGCGAGCGCAAGACGAAGTCCCGTACGGCCAGTCGCGGCTCGGCCTCTCGGACGATCTGCGCGACGGCACGCTGTATGTTCCCAAGTCGTACAAACCGGGTACGCCGATGCCGCTGCTCATCATGCTGCACGGCTTTTCGGGATGGGGCGACAACCAGCGCTCGATCTTCGCGCTCGCCGAGGAGCTCGGCTTCATCGTCGTGCTGCCTGAATCACGCGACATCACCTGGGGCAAGGAAGCGCCCGGCTTCGATCAGGACGTGCGCTACATCGGCGCTGCGTTCCGCCACGTCGGCAGCCTCGTCAACATCGATTTCGATCACGTCGCGCTCGGCGGGCAGTCCGACGGCGCCGGCTATGCGCTCACCATGGGGCTGGCCTACGGCGACACGTTCAATCATCTGATCGTGCTGGCCGGCGGCGGGATGATCGAGCCGATTCGCCGCCAGGGCAAGCCGAAGATCTTCATCGCGCACGGCGTCAAGGACGCCACGATGCCGATCGACGTCAGCGGGCGCAAGAACGTCGCGCAGCTGAAGCAGGAAGGGTACGACGTCACGTATCACGAGCACGAAGGCGGCCATGGCACGCCGCGCGAGATCGTACGCGAATCGATGGAGTGGTTTCTCCCCAAGCCCAAGGGCTGACACATGGGCCGGCGTCTTTCGCGTCCTGTCGTCGCGGCGATCGACGCCGCGGAGATCCTCGGCATCCGGGCCGGCGCCAGGTCGGCCCACAGGTTCATCGGCGTCTGGCCGATCGTCGTCGACGGCCGCGTGTTCGCGCGATCGTGGACGCTGACGAAGGGCGGCTGGTATCGCACCTTCCTCGACGATCCGCTTGGCGTGCTGCAGGTAGGCGATCGCGAGGTCAAGGTCCGCGCCGCGCGCGTCAAGAGCGAGCGGCTTCGCGACAGGATCGAGGACGCTTACGGCGAGAAGTACGACACCAAAGCATCACAGAAATATGTGAAGGGATTCCGCACCGCGCGGCGGCGGGAGACGACCACCGAGTTCGTGCCGAGGTGAAGACGGAAAAGGGGCCGGGGATCTTTTCTTCAGTCCGCTAAAGGTCGTTCAAATCAGCCCGCGGCCACGGGCAGACGTCTTCCTACCCACGATTCGGGGAGCTTGCGCAAGAAAAGCCCGCGCGCTGGCACGTTTCGTCAACCGACCTATCTTCAACGCGGAGAATATGATTGGTCGAAATTATCCCCGGCCCCTTCAGGAGGATACAATGCGCGGCATGAAACTGCTGTCCGCCTTCACGATTGCCGTCTCGCTTGCGGTGGGACTGTCCGCGCAGACCGTCTCCGACGCGCGAAAGATCCTGTCCGTCGATCACAAGGTCACGGTCAAATCGACTGTCCCCGCCATTGCCGGGCAGAACGCGCAGATTTACGTGCGCGAGCGGGTCGCGGATGGGATGAAGAATCCCGGCGCCGATCGCGTCGTGCTGTTCGTGCACGGCGCCGGCACGCCGGCCGAAGTGGCCTTCGACGTGCCGACCGGCGACTACAGCTGGATGGCGTATCTCGCCAAGGCCGGCTTCGACGTGTTCTCGATGGACACCACCGGCTACGGCCGATCGACGCGGCCCGCGCCGATGAACGATCCATGCAACCTGTCGGACGAACAGCAGAAGCAGTTCGTGCCGTCGTTGATCCCGGCGCCTTGCAAGGCCACCTATCCCGGGCAGCTGACGACGATCGCCTCCGATTGGAACGACATCGACGCCGTCGTCGATCACATCCGCAAGCTCGGCAACGTGCAGAAGGTCAGCCTGGTGGCGTGGTCGCTCGGCGGACCGCGCGCGGGTGGCTATGCCGCGCAGCACCCGGACAAGGTGAACAGGCTCGTGCTGCTGGCCCCTGCCTACAACCGCGAAAGCCCGGCGGAGGCGCCGGCGCTGCCGCGTCCGGGCGTCGTATTCAACACGCAGTCACGCACCGAGTTCGACGCGAACTGGGATCGTCAGATCGGTTGCGAGAGCCAGGTCGATCCGAAAGTTCGCGAGGTGGTGTGGGCCGAGATGATCGCGTCCGACGCGACCGGCGCGAAGTGGGGCAGCGGCGTTCGCCGCGCGCCGTCGACCACGACCTGGGGATTCAACAAGGCGATGATTAGCAGCATGAAGACGCCGACGCTGATGATCGCCGGCGCGCACGACAAGCAGGTCACGCCCGACCGTGTTCGGACGGCATACGACGATCTCGGATCGGCGGATAAGGTTCTGATCGATTTGGGCTGCGCGTCACACAACGCGATGTGGGAAGCGAATCACCTCACGCTGTTCAGCGCGTCGCTCGAATTCCTGAAGGAGGGCACCGTCAGCGGCATGCGTAACGGCGTCCTCCGCCTGGGCTTTCCGCCCCTCGACTAGCGCTCGGGGCGCCCTGAGCTTGTCGAAGGGCGAAAACCCATCCGTAATCGGGATCGTCAGCTCTGCGGCTCTTTGCCGTCGGCGCCGGCCACCTTGTGTGAAGACGGGTGGCTGCGATCGGCGTACTTCGAGCCGGCTTCCTTCTGCGCGATCGATCGGCTGCCTGCCTTATGTGAGGTTTGGCGGCCTTCGTTCGCTTCCGGATGTTTCTCGCCTTCGCGGCCCGCGGCGTCCTGCTCGACGGGTGGCGCATCCGGCAACACCGGAGGAAACTCCGCTCGCTCCTGCTGTTCCTCGAGCGACGTCTCGCGATTGCTGATGCCCTGCTGATCCTGTCGCATGATGCCTCCAGTGGTGATCTAGCAGGAATCTTGCCATCCGATCTTCACTGACATACGTTCCCCAGCAGCGAAGGATTGGTCGGGTGCGCACCGGCGCAGTATCTCGTCCCGGATGGGCTTGCGATCCACAGAGACATCCGGTTCGAACGGCCGGACCGCGACGTCTGCCAGTAGGTTAGAAACGTGCCTTGAGCTCGGCGGGAGTGACGGTCGCCGCGCCGAACTTGCCGACGACAATGCCGGCTGCTTCGTTCGCAAGGCGCGCCGCTTCCGGCATCGTCGCGCCCGCGGCAATCGCGAGTGCGAGGGTGGCGATCACGGTGTCGCCCGCGCCGGTGACGTCGGCCACTTCTCGAGCGGACGCCGGCAGGAATCCGTTGTCGCCGCCGTGATCGAGCCACATGCCGTGCTCGCCGCGCGTGATCAGCACGCTCTCGACCTTGATCCGTTGCCTCAGCTCCGCTGAAGCGCGTTGCGCATCTTCGTGCGAAGAGATGCGGCTGTTGGTCGCGCTCTCCGCTTCGATGTGATTCGGCGTCACCAGCGCCGCGCCGGCGTAGTAATCGATGTGCGGCACTTTTGGATCGACGATCACCGGCAGCCCGCTCGACTGCGCGAATGACAGCAAGTGTGCCATCGAGCGCCGCGTGACGACGCCCTTCTGATAATCCGAAACCAGCACGACCTGCGCCGATCGCGCGCGCATTTCGACCTGCGACGCAATCGCGGCTTCGATCGCCGCGCCGACCTCGTGGTCGGATTCGAAATCAATGCGCGACACCTGCTGATTACGCGTCGTCACCACGCGCATCTTGGTCGTGGTCTTGCGCTCCTGGTCGGTGATCAGGCCCGTCGAATGAATCCCCTTGGCGGCGAGCTCGCGGCGCAGCTGCGCGCCGGACTCGTCACTGCCGATGACGCCGATCAGGTCGACGCCGCCGCCGAGCTCGCGGAGGTTGTTCGCCACGTTCGCCGCGCCGCCGAGACGGAACTCGTCGGAGTCGTAGACCACCACCGGCACGGGCGCTTCCGGCGACATGCGGCTGACGCGGCCGATCAGAAAACGATCCAGCATCACGTCGCCAACGACCGTGATGCGCCGCGACGAGAACTTGTCGATTAATTCGTGCGCGCGGGCCTGGGAGATGTCGGGAAGCTCGACCACGCTCACGACGGCAGGCCTCCGTCGCGATTCGCGGCGAACGGCAGCGTGATGATCACCAGCAGCAGCATCAGGAATTCGGAGTCGCCGAAATTGTATTCGGTCAGGCCGGCGGCGAGCATCGCCGCCATCCCGCCAAGCGCCGCGGCCGCCAGGCTCTTGTTGCGCGCCTTCCTCACGAGCGCGAAGAGGCCCGCGAACACCGACACCACGAACCAGATCCACGCGGCCAGCGCCAGTAGGCCGCGCTCGGCGGCGATCTGCATTGGCACGTTGTGGAGATGCGGGTTGGTCGGCTTGACCGCGTCCGGCACGCGATAGCGCGGGTAGACACGCTCGATCTGATCGGGACCGACGCCCATCCACGGATAGTCCTTGACGATCGCGACACCCGCTTCGAGCATCGCAATGCGATCGCGGCCGGTCAGGTCTTTCGGATCGAGCATCGACCAGAAGCGGTCCTTGATCGTGTCGGGCGCGAGCAGCAACGACGCGACGATGACGATGGGCACCAGCGCGAGCAGCCGGAAGTCCTTGCTGAGGAGCAGCAGCGCGACGCCGACCGCGACGCCGACCCAGGCGCCGCGCGTCAGCGTGAGGCTCAGCGCGACCAGCAGCGCCGGCATGATGAACGCCGCCCACAGCCGTCCGGAAGTGCCGTACAGCAACCGCGCCGTCGCTGCGCATATCACGAGCATCAGGGTGCCCGAGTAGGTCATCCAGTGAGAGAGCGTGCCCGATGGACGGCGGCCGAGGCCGTCGAAGTTGAGCACCGCGTACTGGACGATGCCGTAGAAGGCGCTGGCCGCGCCGATTGTGAGGGCGATGCTCAACACCGAATTCGCGCGGCCGCCGCGCGCGAGATCGTAGGTAATGGGCACGAGCATCAGCAGCACGAGCTGCTTGCAGTCGGTGAAGCTGACTTCGGGATCGATCGAGAAGCCCGCCGACGCGAGCGTCAGCGCCGCGTAGACGATCAGCGGCCAGAAAAATTGCGGCGCCTCGAGCCGCTCGCCGCGGGTGATGTGGGAGATCAGCCAGACGAGCGACGCCACCGCGAGCAGGATCTGCGCCGCCGCGATGGACAACTGCATCGCCGCGACGATCCCGACGAGCGACCACAGGCCGATCTGCTCGAGCCGGTCGCGCGGCGGCACGCCCGCCGTGACGAGGAGCGTCGTCATTCCGACTTCTGTTCCTTCCCTTCTGCCTTTTGCCTTTTGCCTTCTGCCTTCAACAGTGTTTGAGCAGCAGCCACCACCATCGTAGGCGAAATCGCCGTCAGGCAGCGAAAGTCGCCGGGCACGCAGTGGCGCTGGTGGCACGGACGGCACGGCAGGGCGCCCGCATCGACCGCGATCGCGCCGATCGCCGGATCCCGCCACGGCATCGATCGATCGGGCAGCGTCGGTCCGAACAGCGCCACGATCGGCGCGCGCGTGGTTGCCGCGATGTGGAGCGGGCCGCTGTCGCCGCCGATGTAGAGCGCGGCGCGATCGACCAGCGCGCCGAGCTCGGCCAGATCGAACTCACCGGTGCGCACGATGCGCGATGCGGAGCTGCCGGCCAGGCGCCGCGCCTCTTCGGCAACCGCTTCGGCCGCGGCGCTCTCGGATGGACCGGACGTGATCACGATCCGCCGGGCCGGGTCTTCCGCGGCCAGTGTGGCGGCCGCGCTCGCGAACGCCGCGGCGGGCCAGCGCCTGAACGGATTGCCGGCGCTGACGTGCATCACGATGACGCGAGCGGAGCGATCGATGCCGGCCTTCGCCAGCCGTTCGTCGACGCGCTGCACGGCTTCCGGATCGAGCGGCATCGTCACCGCATCGCGCGCGCGATCGGCTGCCTCGATGCCGAGCGGCTCGAGCAGCGCCCACTGATTGAGCACCGAGTGCCGCGGCGGCACGAGCGATCGCGTCCACGGGACTCGAGTCGTGTACGACCAGCGGCGGCCAGGGAGATCGTAGCCAACGCGTTGCGGTGCGCGCGTTGCCCAGGCGAGCAACCCGCTGCGCGGCCCGCCGTGGAAATCAATCACCACATCGAAATGCCGCGCGCGCAACTGCCGCGCCAGCGCAATGTCGTACTGAATGCGCGCCAGACCCCGCGGCCGTTCGACGACGATGACTTCATCGATGGATGGATGATGACGCACGACCGGCTCAGCCGGCGCCTCGACTAAATAAGTAATTTGCGAGTCTGGAAATTTGCGTCTAAGCGCACTGATCGCCGGAGTGGTGAACACCACGTCACCGATCAAGCGCAACCGGATCAACAGGATTTTCAGAACCGCACCCGGAAGCCGGAACGTGTAACCGGTAACCTATTTTTCGATCGTCGCCTCGTCGATCAACATCACCGGGATGTCGTCCTTGATCGGATACACGCGGTGACAGGAGCCGCACTTCAGCGCCGTCCCGTCCTTGACCAGCGTGACCGGCGTCTTGCAGGCCGGGCAGGCGAGGATTTCGAGCAATTCAGCATCAACGGGCATTCGTGAATCTTAGCTTATGATCCAGGCATGATCTTCGCCCGCGGCGCTCTGGTTCTGATGGTCACGGCCGGCTCTATCGCGTTAGCTGCCTCCGGCAGCGAGGGCGCGCAGACCGTGGCGTCCGCCCCGCAGGATCCGAAGGCGCAGGCGCAGTTCGAGTTCATGATGGCGCGGCGCATGGAGTCGACGGGTGACACGGCGGGCGCGCTCGCCTCGCTCGAGCGCGCGCGAAAGCTCGATCCCCAGGCCGCGGAAATTCCGGCTGAGATTGCCGGCTACTACTATCGTCAGAACCGCCCCGCCGACGCGATCACCGCCGCGGAGCAGGCGCTCAAGATCGACAAGGACAACGTCGAAGCGCACAGCGTGCTCGCCAACGTATTTTCCGCGTGGGCCGACGGCGGCGCGCCGCCGCCCGCCGGGCGGACGCAGGCGTCGACGCGCGATGCGGCGATCGAGCACCTCACCGCGATCCAGAACACGCCGCTGATGGCGACCAATCCCAACCTGCAGATGACGCTCGGCCGGCTGCAGTTGCGCGCCGGCAAGGCCGATCTCGCCGTGCCGATTCTCGAGAAGGTCGCGGCGCAGGCGCCGTGGTCGCCGCAGCCGCTGCTGTTGCTCTATGAAGCGCAGATCTCGCAGGGCAATCTCGACGGCGCGGAGCAGTCGCTGGTGCAGGCCGCGGAGATCGAGCCGCGATACCTCGCCCAGCTCGGACAGTTCTACGAGCGCCAGGGCAAGTGGGCGGATTCGGCGGCGGCCTATGAAGAGGCGATCGCCAGTTCGCGTCAGCCGAGCCGCGATCTGCAGATTCGCTATGCCGCGGCGCTGATCAACATGGACGGCGGCGCGGTGAAGGCGCGGCCGATCCTGAACGATTTGCTGAAGACGAGCCCGAACGACACGCGGGTGCTCTATATGTTGTCGACCGCCGAGCGGTCGGCCGGCGATGAGAAAGCCGCGGAAGCGGCCGCGCGCCGGATCATGTCGATCGATCCGACCAACGTTGCCGGGCTGCGCGCGCTCGTCGCCGTGCTGTTCGAGCGGTTTGACTACAAGCAGATCGTCGATGTGGTGTCCCCGCTCCTCAAGGATCCCTCGCGCGCCAAGGGCCGCGAGTTCGAAGGCGCCGCCGTGCTCGTGCAGCTTGGTATCGCGCAGCAGCAGCTGGCGAACTGGGATGGCTCGATCGCCGCGTTCACCGCCGCGAAGTCGCTGACGCCTGAAGACCAGGAGGTCGACGCGTATCTGGTGCAGGCGCATTTGACCGCGCGGCGATTCGATCGCGCCGAGGCGATTGCGCGCGACGCGCTCGCGCGCGATCCGGATCAGCCCCGCATGGTGCGTCTGCGCGCGCAGGCGCTGCTCAAAGCGGGCAAGGGCGCCGAAGCGGCCAAGCTCCTCGAGGACGGCGTCGCCAAGAATCCCGAGAGCCGCGAGTTCGTCGTCGGCCTCGCCGATCTCTATGCCGATCAGAAGCGCACCGATGACGCGCTGCGGCTGCTCGAGCGCGCGCGCAAGACGTTCGGCGACGACCAGACGCTGACGATGCGCGTGGCGACTGTGTATGAAGGCGGCGGCCGCCTCGCCGAGGCGGAGAAGGAGCTGCGCCGGCTGATGGCCGACGATCCGCTCAACGCGGATGCGATGAACTCGCTCAGCTACATGCTCGCGGAACACAACGAGCGGTTGCCGGAAGCCGTCGATCTCGCGCAGCGCGCGCTGAAGGTCGAGCCGGGCAACCCCGCGTATCTCGATACGCTCGGCTGGGCGCTGTTCAAGCAGGGCAAGGTCGAAGAAGCCGCCGATCCGCTCGGCAAAGCCGCCGCAATCCTCGCCGGCAACTCGGTGATCCAGGATCATCACGGCGACGTGCTCGCGAAACGCGGCCGCACCGCCGAGGCGATCGCCGCCTGGCAGCGCGCCCTCGCCGGCGACGGCGAGACGATCGATCGCGCGGCCATTCAGAAGAAGATCGCGGCGGCTAAGGCGAAGAGCAAATAACAAAGAACGAAAAACAAAACGTGACTCGACTTTTCGTTCTTTGTTTTTTGTTCTTTGTTCTTTCCGCGTGTGCCGCGAAAACTCCAGCGAGACCTGTTGGCGCGCCGACACCTGATCCAACCGCCGCTGATGCATTCGCAACCGCGACCGCATCCTGCAAGGGCTTTCGATCGATCGAAGGTGAGCTGGCGCTCTCCGGGCGCGCCGGCGGCGAGCGCGTGCGCGGGCGCATCATCACGGCACTCGAATCAGGCGGCCTCGTGCGCCTCGAAGCGGTCGCGCCGTTCGGCGCGCCGTTCTTCGTCCTCGCCGGGCGCAACGAGCGCGCCACGCTGGTGTTGCCGCGCGAGCATCGCGTCCTGAAAGACACCGGCGTGCGCGACGTGCTCGAGCGCATCACCGGGCTCGCGCTCGGCGCCGATGATCTGCGGCTGATCCTGTCGGGATGCCTGATCGACAAGGCCACGCCTTCCGACGGACGACAGTGGGGCAGCAGTTGGAAAGCGGTGACGATCGGACCCGATCGCGTCGCGTATCTACGCGTGCAGAACGGTCAGCCGGTGCTCACCGCCGCCGGCTATGGACGATGGCACGTGGATTACTCGGCGCACGCCGGCGGCTTCCCGCGCGTCGTGCGCGTCCGCAGCAGCCTTGTCCCCCGTAGCCTGGGCGACGGGGGAGGCGACGCCGCCATCGACATCACCGCGCGCATCGAGCAGATCCAGGTGAACACCCAGATCAATCCGCGCGCGTGGGATGTTGAGATACCATCTGACGCCGAGCCGATGACGTTGGACGAACTGCGCTCGATTGCTCCTCTGGCAGAGAAGAAGTGAGATCGGTCAGCCTTCCATCGTTCGCAAAGATCAACCTCGATCTGCGCGTTCTCGGCACGCGAGCCGATGGATACCACGACCTCAAGACGGTCTTTCAGTCGCTGGCGCTGTTTGACAACGTGACCGTGACCGCGCGCCGCGGACCGCTCACGGTCACGTGCGACGAGCCGGACATTCCGACCGATCAACGCAACCTGGTCTGGAAAGCCGCGTCGCTGCTGCATCGCGTCGCCACCGGCAGGCCATCGGCGCCGCGCGACATCGCGATCGATCTGCGCAAGCGCGTGCCGTCGGAAGCCGGACTCGGCGGCGGCAGCTCCAACGCCGCCATGACGCTGCTTGCGCTCAACAAGTTGTGGAAGCTCGATCTCGATCCCGGATCGCTGACGCGCATCGGCGCGCGTCTCGGCGCCGACGTGCCGTATTTCCTCGTCGGCGGCACCGCGCTCGGACTCGGACGCGGTGACGACATCTATCCGCTCGCCGACATGCCGCCCGTGCACGTCGTGATCCTGCGGCCGGGTTTCGGCGTGGCGAGCAGCGACGCCTACAAGTGGTTCGACGAGGAATCGCGGCGCTCCATCAAGGAGCCGGCGCCCCGCGTCGTGCCTCCCGGATGGCCGGCCTGGTCCGCGACGCTGCGGAACGATCTCGAAATTCCCGTCGTCCGCCACCATCCCGCGATTGGCAGGATCCGGCAGTCACTCGTCGATGCGGGAGCGACGTTCGCGGCCATGTCGGGGTCCGGATCCGCGGTATTTGGCCTGTTCGAGCGTGCTGACGCCGCGAGAAGAACTGCGAACGACCTCGCACGCCCGGGCTGGCTGTCGCTTCACACTCGCACTTTAGACCGCCGGGAATACGGCCGCAGGGTTGCGGCCGGCCTGTAAAATCAACTACGATAAGTGTTTGCCACGCAGCGTTGGGGCGTGGCCAAGCGGTAAGGCGCCGGCCTTTGGAGCCGGTATTCGAAGGTTCGAATCCTTCCGCCCCAACCAGTACTTGCGAAGTGAAAAGTAAAAACGAAGAAGGAAAAACAGGAACGGGACTTTTTCGCTTTTCCTTTTAACTTTTTCCTTTTTTATGCGACCAACCGGTTTCGGAGAACTGAAAGTCTTTTCAGGCAGCGCTCATCCGCAGCTCGCGGCTGAGATTGCCGAGTTCCTGGGCGTGGAGCCCGGCCAGGCCCGCCTGCGCCGTTTTCCCGACACCGAGGTCTCGTTCCAGATCGACGAAAACATCCGCGGCACCGACGTCTTCATCGTCCAGCCGACGTGCGCGCCGGTCGATCCGCACCTGATGGAGCTGATGATCATGACGGACGCGTTCCGTCGATCGTCCGCGGCTCGCATCACCGCGGTGATTCCGTACTACGGCTACGCGCGCCAGGATCGCAAGGACAAGCCGCGCGTGCCGATCTCCGCGAAGCTCGTCGCCAACGTCCTCGTCGCGGCCGGCGTCAATCGCGTCTTGACGATGGATCTCCACAAGGCGCAGATCCAGGGCTTCTTCGATCTGCCGGTGGATCACTTGTTCGCCGCGCCGGTCGTCATCGATTACCTGTCGCGGCAGTCGTACGAGAAGTTGACGATCGTCGCGCCGGATGCCGGCGGCGCCGAGCGCGCCCGCGCCTATGCCAAGCGCCTCGATGCGGAACTCGCCGTCATCGACAAACGCCGTAGCGAAGACGGCACCGCCGAAGTCATGAACGTGATCGGTGAAGTCGCCGGCCGCACCTGCGTAATCGCCGACGACATCATCGACACCGCCGGCACCATTCAGAAGGCGGCGCAGGCGTTGAAGGACAACGGCGCCGAGCGGGTGCTGGCCTGCGCCATTCACGGCGTGCTGTCGGGCCCGGCGATCGATCGCATCGAGAAGTCGCCGATCGACAAGTTGATCATCACCAACACGATTCCGCTGACCGCGGAGCGTGCGAAGTGCCAGAAGATTGTTGTGTTGTCGGTCGCCCGCCTGTTGGGCCAGGCCATCCGCAGCATCCACGAGGAAACCTCGGTTTCGTCATTGTTCGTTTAATTCGGCAAAGGGTGTAGGGAGTCCGAAGCCCGAGAAAGGTCAGTGAAGTCATGGACGCCACTCTCGACGCAGTCAAGCGCAGCACCAGGGGAAAAAACGAAGCCCGTCGCCTGCGCGCGGCCGGAAAAATTCCGGCGACGTTGTACGGCGCGCAGAAGGCCGGCGATCAGCCCGCGCCTGAATCGGTGTCGATCGATCCGAAGCCGTTCATGCGCATCCTGCACTCG
The DNA here is from genome assembly GCA_019752015.1 of Cyanobacteriota bacterium. Lineage (GTDB taxonomy): Bacteria > Acidobacteriota > Vicinamibacteria > Vicinamibacterales > UBA2999 > 12-FULL-67-14b. The sequence continues at coordinate 14,545 of JAIEMQ010000051.1, forward strand.
AAGTCAGGATTGAACACCCTGATCACCCTGAAGCTGCAGGGCACCGGTGATTCGCGCGTGCTCGTGAAGAACGTGCAGCTCGATCCGATCACGCATCATCCGCTGCACGCGGACCTCTATCGCGTCAACATGGACCGCAAGATCACGGTCACCGTGCCGATCCTCCTCAAGGGCGACTCGCGCGGCGTCAAGCAGGACGGCGGCGTGCTCGACTTCGTGCATCGCGAGATCGAGGTCGAAGTGCTGCCGGCGAACATTCCGGACTCGATCGAAGTCGACGTCACGGATCTCGGCATCGGCGACTCGGTGCACGTGCGCGACCTCGCCGCCGACGCGGCGTGGACGCCGATCAGCGATCCGGACATGATGATCGTCCACGTCGTCATCATCAAGGTCGTCGAAGAAGTGGCCCCGGCGGCGGCGGCTGGCGCCGAAGGCGCGGCAGCGGCCCCGGCGGCCGGTGCGGCGGCGGCGGGTGGTGCGACCGCGGCCGAGCCCGAAGTCATCAAGAAGGGCAAGACCGACAAGGAAGAAGGCGCGAAGGACGACAAGAAGAAATAACGGGAGCCGGGAGCCGGGAGCCGGGAGCCATGAAACTGATTGTGGGTCTCGGCAATCCCGGGGCCGAGTATCGCGACACCAGGCACAACGTCGGCTTCATGGTCGCCGATGCGCTGGTGGAGCGATGGCGGGTCGGCGATCAGTGGCGCGAAAAGTTCAGCGCGCTGCAGATCAAGACAGTGGTTGGGGACGAGCAGGTCATCGTCACGAAGCCGCTGACGTTCATGAATCTCAGCGGGCAGGCGGTGACGCAGCTCGCCGGGTTCTACAAGATCGAACCGGCGGACATCTTCGTCGTGACCGACGATGTGGCGTTGCCGCTGGGACGATTACGGGCGCGGCGCGAAGGCGGCGCCGGCGGGCATAACGGACTGAAGTCGATCATTCAGTCCCTCGCGACGCAGGCGTTTCCGCGCATGCGCGTGGGTGTGGGTCGCGGCGACAGCCAGCGCGATCTCGCGGATCACGTGCTCGGGCGCTTCGGCGCCGACGAGCGCGACACGGTGTGGGCGGCGGTGCTGCGTGCCGCCGATGCCACGGAGATGTTTCTCTCCGATGGCATCGAGCGCGTGATGAACGCGTTCAACGCAGCAGAGAAAGACGAGAAAGAAGACTCCGCGGAATAGGCTGCGGATCTCCTTGCCACTGGCCACGCCAGTGGCCACCCCGAGCGAGAAATTCACGACCGCAGGCCGTGAATTTCGAGTCGAAGGGCGTCCAGAGGGAGTGCTATGAGCAAGCGTACGTACGAGCTGATTTACGTCCTGAAGCCGGACGCCCCCGAGAGCGAGGTCGCCGATCTGCACAAGCAGGTCGCCGAAATCGTCGAACGCATGGGCGGCACCATCGAGAAAACCGAGAACGGCATGCCGTGGGGCCGGCGCAAGCTGGCTTACGAGATCGGCCATCACAAAGAGGGCTTCTACGTCCTCGAAGTGATCACCGGCAGCGGCGAGCTGATGAAGGAAATCGATCGCCGGCTGAAGGTGACCGAAGGATTGCTGCGCCACCTGATCGTCCGCGTCGACGAGTCGACGATCAAGGCGGATCGCGCCCGCACCAAGCGCACCGAAGAATCGCGGCGCCGCCGCGTGGCGCGCGGCCTGCCGCCCGATCGGCAGCCGGGTGAGGGTCCGCAGGGCGAAAACGAAGACGATTCAGGCGACATGATGTTCGATGGCGCCGACATGGAGGCGTAAGCATCATGCCATTTGGTGGACCCAGGAAGAGCGGCCCCGGCGGCCGCGGCAAGGCCGGCGACAAAGACGCCAAGGGCGGCGACAAGCGTCGTGGCGGCGGATTTTTCCGCCGCCGGAAAGTCTGCAAGTTCTGCGCGGACAAGATCGACGACATCAACTACAAGGACGTCAAGCTGCTGAGCGGCTTCGTCCCCGAGCGCGGCAAGGTGTTGCCGCGCCGGATTTCCGGCACGTGCGCGAAGCATCAGCGCGTGCTGCGAGTCGCGATCGTGCGGGCGCGCCAGCTGGCGCTGCTCCCGTACGCCGCCGATTAAGGAGCCACGACGATGGAAGTGATTCTGAGAGACCACGTCGACAACCTCGGCAAGCGCGGCGAAGTCGTCAAGGTCGCCGACGGCTACGCCCGCAACTACCTGCTGCCGAGGAAGCTGGCGCTGCCGGCGACCGAAGCGAACAAGCAGTGGATCTCGCGAGAGCGCAAGATCGCGGAACAGCGCGAAGGCGAGGAGCGCGTCGCCGCCGAAGCGCTGGCCGATCGCCTGGTGGCGCTCGACCTGCAGATCTCGCGCAAGGTCGGCGACAACGACACCATGTATGGGTCGGTGACCAACAACGACATCGCGGATCTGCTGAAGCAGAAGGGCTTCGATATCGATCGCCGCAAGATCATGCTGCCGGATGCGATTCGCTCGATTGGCGAGACGCACGTGCCGGTCAAGCTGCACCGCGACGTGACGGCGCAGCTGAAGCTCACGGTCGTCAAGGAATAACTAGGGCGAATAACGAAGAACGAAAAACGAAGAACGAAAAACGAAAACGACGGAAAAAAAATTCGGGGCCGGACTCAACATAGTGGGTCCGGCCTTTTTCTTTGCCCAAGACCCTGTCTTTTTGGAATCTATAATTGCGTCTCCGAATGGCTCCTGAAACCGCCACTGCGACCGCGCAGCAGCGCACCCTTCCGCACAATCTCGAAGCGGAACGGTCGGTGCTCGGCGCGATCCTGATCGACAACGACACCTTCAATATCGCCGCGGCGGTGATCGACGCGCGCGCGTTCTTCCGCGATGCGCATCGCCGCATCTTCGAGCGGATGATGGACCTGTCGGAGCGCAGCCAGCCGATCGATCTGGTGACGCTGAAAGAGGAGCTCGAGCGTGCCGGTGATCTCGAAGAGGTCGGCGGTCCGGCCTACATCGCGTCGCTCGTCGACGGCGTGCCGCGCTCGACCAACGTCGAGTACTACGCGCAGATCGTCAAGGAGAAGGCGACGCTCCGCAACCTGATCTTCTCCGCGAACAAGATCCTCGGCACCGCCTACGAAGCGGACCAGGAAGCGGACCTGATCCTCGACGAAGCGGAGAGCGCGATCTTTGCGGTGGCGGAAGACCGCATCAAGGCCGGCTTCGTGTCGATGAGCACGCTGGTCCGCGAGAGCTTCCCGAAGATCGAGCGGCTGTTCGAGCACAAGACCTTCATCACCGGCGTGCCGACCGGCTTCGACGACATCGATCGCAAGACGCGCGGCCTGCAGCCCGGCGACCTCGTCATCGTCGCGGCCCGGCCGTCGATGGGCAAGACCTCGCTGGTGTTGAACCTCTGCCAGCACGTCGCCACGCACGGCGGCGTGGCCGGGTTCTTCTCGCTCGAAATGTCGAAAGAGTCGCTGTTCATGCGCATGCTCGCATCGGAAGCGAAGATCGACATGTACCGCCTGATGAGCGGACAGATCGGCCAGAAGGAGTACGGCCAGATCACGCACGCCATGGAAACGCTGAGCGAGGCGCGGCTGTTCGTGGACGACACGGCCGGCATCGGCGCGCTCGAGATGCGCGCGAAGGCGCGGCGGCTGAAGGCCGAGCACGGCTTGAGCGTGCTGGCGATCGACTATATCCAGTTGATGACCGGCCGCGGCCGCTTCGAGAACCGCACGCTCGAGCTCGCGTCGATCTCGCGGTCGCTGAAGGGCCTCGCGAAAGAGCTGAACGTGCCGATCGTCGTGCTGTCGCAGTTGTCGCGCGCGCCCGAAGCGCGCTCCGACAAGCGCCCGATGCTGTCGGACCTCCGCGAGTCCGGCGCCCTCGAACAGGACGCCGACGTCGTGATGCTGATCTTCCGCGAGGAGATGTACAAGGTCGACGATCAGCCGTCGGATTCCGACGGCGTCGCCGAAATCATCATCGCCAAGCAGCGCAACGGCCCGACCGGCACGGTCAAGCTCGCCTTCATCCGCGAGCAGACGCGATTCGGCAATCTCGCTGTGGGCGGCTACACACCGGGCGAGTGAGCGTAGAGGCGGGACTTTAGTCCCGCCTGCGATAAGCTGACGCAGTGATCCGTTGCACAACCGCGCGCGTCGATCTCAAGGCGCTCGAATCCAACTTCAACGCGATCAGCTCGTATCTCCATAAGGAGACGAGCTTCAACCGCGAGGCCGGCCGCGGTCCGGCGCTGGCGCCCGGGATCATTGCCGTCGTCAAAGCCAACGCTTACGGCCACGGCGCGAGAAGAGTCGCGGCGGCGCTGCAGTCCGCCGGCGCGATCATGCTCGCCGTCGCGGACATCGAAGAGGGCGTCGATCTTCGCAAGTCCGGCATCCACGCGCCGATCCTGATCTTCGGCGCGCTCAGCGTCAGCGATCTCGACGGCGTCTTCGATTTCGATCTGACGCCGACGATCTCGAGCCCCACTGCCGGCCAGGCGCTGCAGGCCGGCGCTGAGAAGCGCGGTGCGACGCTCCGCTATCACCTCAAGATCGATACCGGGATGAATCGTCTCGGTTTCCGCCACGACAATCTCCGCCGCACGCTGCCCGAGCTGTTGAAGAGCAAGAACCTTGTCCTCGATGCGGTGCACACGCATTTCGGAACGGCCGATGAGCCGGGACACAAGTTGTTCGAGACGCAGCGGACGCGATTCGAAACCGCGACCCGCACGCTCGACGAGATCGGTGCCGGACCGCGATTGCGGCATGCGGCGAACTCCGCTGCGTTGCTGCGTGACTCGCGCGTGTGGTTCGACTTCGTCAGGCCCGGCCTGTTGCTTTATGGCCTGGTCCCGCCGCCGCTCGGATCGACGATCGATTTGAAGCCGGTGATGTCGCTCACCAGCCGCGTCGTGGCGGTGAAGGGCGTGCGAGTGGGGGAGACCGTTGGATACGGGGGGCGATTCACCGCCGATCGCCCCGTGACCTTGGCTGTCATTCCCGCGGGATACGCTGATGGTCTGGACAGGCGACTCGAAGACCACGGCCACGTCCTGATCCGCGGCAAGCGCGCGAAGATCGTCGGAGCGGTGAGCATGGACATGCTGACCGCGGACGTCACCGATATCAATGGCGTCGGCACCGGCGATGAAGTCGTCTTCCTCGGATCGCAAGGCGACGAACGCATCGACGCGCGAGAAATGGCGGACTGGATCGGCACGATCCCATACGAGATTCTTTGCAGGATGGGATCAAGAGTCGAACGCAGGTACGAGTGAACAAACATACACAGAAGCACGGAATCACTGAACCACAGAACACTGTTCTTAAGGACGATGAGAAAATAGGTGTCTGTGTTTCTGTGCTTCGGTGATTCTGTGTGACGATTTTGTTGGAATGAAGCAAGCAAAGCCTGTTTTCGTCTGCCAGGAATGTGGCGTCCAGCGCCCGAAGTGGCAGGGCAAGTGCGACGACTGCGGCGCGTGGTCGTCGTTTGTCGAGGAGCGTCCATTCGACGGCGTGATGGGCGGGCCGACGACGCATCGCTACGCGATGCCAGGGACTGCGGCACCGGGCGCGAAGAAGTACGCGGAAATTGAAACATCCAAGGCCGATCGCATCACGACCGGCATCAACGAATTCGATCGCGTGCTTGGCGGCGGCATCGTCCCGGGATCGTTGATCCTGCTCGGCGGCGAGCCGGGCATTGGCAAGTCCACCTTGTTACTACAGGCTGCCGCGAACTTCGCGCACGCGATCGGGCCCGTGCTCTACGCATCCGGCGAAGAATCGGAACACCAGATCAAGGCGCGCGGCGATCGTCTCGGTGTCGGCGATGCGCCGCTGTACTTGTTGTCCGAAACCTGCATCGAGCGCATCCTCGAGGAAGTCGGCCGCATCAAGCCCGCGCTGATCGTCGTCGACTCGGTGCAGACCGTGTTCTCACTCAAGTTTCAGTCGGCGCCCGGCAGCATCGGCCAGGTGCGCGAAGCGGCAACGCAGTTTCTCTTTACCGCCAAGGGCCACAACATCCCGACGTTCCTCGTCGGTCACGTTACGAAGGACGGCAACATTGCCGGCCCGAAGGCGCTCGAGCACGTTGTCGACACCGTGCTGTATTTCGAGGGCGAGCGGCATCACTCGCATCGCGTGGTCCGCGCGGTGAAGAATCGCTTCGGCGCGGTCAGCGAGTTGGGCGTCTTCGAGATGACCGGCTCCGGATTGCGTCCGGTGCCGAACCCGTCGGCGTTGTTTCTTGCGGAGCGTCCCACCGCATCGCCTGGATCCGCGGTGTTGTGTTGTCTCGAAGGCACGCGGCCCCTGCTGGTTGAAGTGCAGGCGCTCGTCAGCACGTCCAGTTACGGGATGGCGCGCCGCATGGCGGTCGGGATCGATCAGAATCGACTGTCATTACTCCTCGCGGTGCTCGAGAAACGCGCCGGCCTGCATCTTGTCTCCGACGATGTGTTCGTGAACATTGCCGGCGGCATGAGCATCGACGAGCCCGCCGTCGATCTCGGCATTGTCGCGGCCGTGGCATCGAGCCTTCGCAACCGCCCGATCTCGCAAGGCACCGCCGTGTTCGGCGAAGTCGGCCTCGGCGGGGAAGTGCGCGGTGTCGCGCAAGCCACCCTCCGCATCCGCGAGGCAGAGCAGATGGGATTCACGCGTATTGTCCTGCCGGCGTCGAACATGGATGCGAGTGAAGAACCGGGCAAAGCCACGCTGGTTGGTGTTCGATCGGTTGGCGAAGCGCTTGACCAACTGCTGGTCTGAGCCGTAAGGTTGGCCTTTACTAAGCCGGTCGGGTTTTCATAACCCCGGGCGGAGCCCGGTAAAGCTAAATGGCCTGGTTCATACTCGCGCGTCTCGCATTCATCGGTGCCGTCGCGTACTCAGCCTTCATGCTGCGTCCGCTTGGAACCGATCCCGTCCTGAACGTATCGTTCGGCCTGGGGCTCGCGGTGCTGTCGGTCATCTTCGAATGGCAGCTGCGCAACACCGCCGTCACGCACATGCTCGGCGCCTTCATCGGCGGCGCCGTCGGACTGCTGCTCGCCAAGGGCATCAGCGCCGCGTTGTTCTGGATCGATCACGGCGATCAGCGCGTCGCCTTCCTGCACAGCTTCATCCTGCTGGTGTTCCCGTATCTCGGGTTGATCATCGGCGGGCGCAAAGGTGAGTGGCTGGAGCCGGCGCGGCTGATCACGCTGTTCCGTGCCGCCGGGCCCGAGCGGCACTACAAGATTCTCGACACCTCCGTCATCATCGACGGCCGCGTCGCCGATCTCTGCGAGACCGGCTTCATCGACGGCACGCTCGTGATTCCGCAGTTCGTGCTGAAGGAGCTGCAGCTCGTTGCCGACTCGTCGGACTCGATGAAGCGCAATCGCGGCCGCCGCGGCCTCGACATCCTGCAGAAGATTCAGAAGATGTCCGGCGTCGCGGTGGTGATCTCCGACGTCGACTTTCCCGACATCAAGGAAGTCGATCTCAAGCTGATCGAGCTGGCGCGGTCGCTGTCCGGAAAAATCGTCACCAACGATTTCAATCTCAACAAGGTCGCTCAGCTGCGCGGCGTCGACGTGCTGAACATCAACGAGCTCGCCAACGCGCTCAAGCCGGTCGTGCTGCCCGGCGAGATCATGAAGGTCTTCATCCTCAAGGAAGGCAAGGAATACAACCAGGGCGTCGCCTACCTGGACGACGGCACGATGGTCGTCGTCGACAATGCCCGCAAGATGATCAGCAAGACGATCGACATTGTCGTCACCAGCGTGCTGCAGACGACGGCGGGCAAGATGATTTTCGGGCGCTATCTCGAACCCGGCGGCGTCCAGGCGCCTGCGCCGGCGCGGCAACAGCAATCAACCGGCACCACGCAATCGGTTACACCGCCATCACCGATCGTCGCAAAGAATCAGTAGGTTGTCTTTTCACTGGTTCAGGACAGTCTTCTTCCTCATTCCGGCGATCGCCGTTTACACGATCGTGCTCGGCATTGCGTCGATCACGTCGAGCTTCTTCGATCGCCGCGGCTACTTCGCGCACGGCTGCGCGCGCGCGTGGTCGTGGCTGATCCTGGCGACGACCGGCGCCGAGGTGACGGTCGAGGGACTCGAGCGCGTCACGCCGGGCAAGACCTACGTCTTCGTCGCGAATCATCAAAGCATCTACGACATTCCTTGCCTGTTCTGGAACATCCCGTTCCAGCTGCGCATCATCGCGAAGGAATCGCTCGGCAGTTTCCCGATGCTGGGCCCGCATCTCAAGCGCACCGGCCACCTGCTTGTCGATCGCAAGCACCCCGATCGCGCCGGCATCGTCGGATGGGCGAGCCGCCTGACGTCGAACGGGCTGTCGCTGATCATCTTCCCCGAGGGCACGCGCAGCCGCACCGGCCATCTTGGCAAGTTCAAGGGCGGCAGCATCATGCTCGCGATGCAGGCTGGCCTGCCGCTCGTACCGATTTCGGTGATCGGCAGCCGGCACGTGATGAAAAAGGGCGAGCTGACGACGCGGCCGGGCCGGGTGCATTTGATCGTGCACGAGCCGATTCCGACCATGGCGACGGACCATCCCTCGACGCACGACGTCAGGGCGCTGGCCGATCAAGTCAGGGAAATCATTCGCCCGCCGGTCGAAGCCGAAGCTGCGGCGGTGTAAACTCGCGGCCCCGGCGCATCAAGCGCAGGAACGGAGAGTCGTCCGATGAGATTTCGTCACGCCCTGGTTGCGCTCGTGTGGTCGGCATCAGCTGCTGCCTCAGGTCAGCAGCCGGCCGAGCGGTGGTGGTCGCACGTCACGTTCCTCGCGAACGATTCGATGAAGGGCCGCGATACCGGCAGTCCCGAGCATCGCAAGGCCGCCGAATACATTGCCGATCACTTCAAGCGCGCCGGCCTGCAGCCCGGCGGCACCAGGGGCTACTTCCAGCCGGTGCCGTTCCGCAGCCGGCGGATCAACGAGCCGCAATCGAGCTTCGCGCTCGTGCGCAACGGCCAGGCCGAGCCGGTGGTGCTCGGCGACGAGGCGACCTTCTCGATGCGCATTGAACCGGCGGCGGCTGTCGAAGCGCCGCTCGTCTTCGCCGGTTACGGTCTGCAGGTGCCGGAGTCGAAGCACGACGACCTCGCCGGCCTCGATCTGAAAGGGAAGATCGTCGTGCTGCTGACCGGCGCGCCGTCAGGGATTCCCGGTCCGCTGCTCGCGCATTACCAGAACACGCGCTGGGAATATTTGAGGAAGACCGGCGCGCTTGGGACTATCTCGATCCAGAACCCGAAGGGCCAGGACATCCCGTGGGATCGATCGAAGCTGTCGCGCTTCATGCCGTCGGTGGCGATTGCCGATCCGGCGCTCGATGAAACGCTCGGCCAGCAGGTGGCGATCACGTTCAACGCCGATCGCGCCGAAAAACTATTCACCGGCTCCGGCCACGCCTTCAAGGAGATCCTCGCGCTGTCGAATGGCGGCAAGGTCCTGCCGCGATTCCCGCTGCCCGCATCGGCGCGAATCAAGGTCGCGATCAACGCGACTAAGCTCGAGTCCGACAACGTCATTGGCATCCTGCCCGGAACGGATCCGGTGCTGAAGAATGAATACGTCGCGATCTCCGCGCACATCGATCATGTCGGCGTCGGCGAGCCGATCAACGGCGACCCGATCTACAACGGCGCCATGGACAACGCGTCTGGTATCGCCACGCTGCTGGAGACCGCCGCCGCCGCGGCGGCTGCCGGCGGCTACAAGCGCAGCGTCGTCTTCGTCGCGGTGACGGCGGAGGAGAAGGGGCTGCTCGGCTCGCGCTACTTTGCGAATCGCATTCCGATCTCCGGCGGCCGGATCGTGGCGAATCTCAACACCGACATGTTCCTGCCGCTGTTCCCGCTCAAGAGCCTCGTGGTGCAGGGCCTCGAAGAGTCGGATCTCGCCAACGATCTGAAGCGCGTGGCGCGGCCGCTGGCGATCGAAGTGCTGTCGGATCCCGAACCGGAGCGAAACGCGTTCGTGCGCAGCGATCAATACAGCTTCATCAAGACGGGCGTGCCGGCGCTGTCGCTGAAGGTCGGATTCACCAAGGACTCTCCGGAACATCAGATCGTGAAGCGGTGGCGCACCGAGCGCTATCATGCGCCAAGCGACGATTTGAATCAGCCCGTCGATCGCAAGGCCGCCCAGGATTTCGGAAAAGTGTATCTGGCGGTCGTCGCCGAAGTGGCCAACCGCCCAACGCGGCCGCAGTGGAACGGCGACAGCTTCTTCAAGCGATTCGCGAAGTGAGCACTTTCTCGATCGCGCCCGAACTCGCGTCGATCGTCCGGCCCGGCGTGATCTGGTGGAGCGGCGCGACCGTTGTCCTCCACGAGCATCGGCTCGATCCGCTGCTTGCCGAGGCCGAAGCCAGAGTGCGCATCTCGCCGCCGGCTGAATCGGCGGCGGTGCGCACGATGTACAAGAAGGTCGGCATCGACCCGACCAAGACGCGGCCCTCGAACGAGGCGCTGCTGCGGCGCGTCCGCAAGGGCGACACGATTCCGCGCATCAACTCCGCCGTCGACGTCGTCAACTGGTGTTCGCTCGAATTCCAGTTGCCGTACGGGTTGTACGATTCGTCGAAGATCTCAGGCAACGTGACGATGCGGCTCGGCGTGGAAGGCGAGAAGTACGCCGGCATCCGGAAGGATGAAGTCAACGTCGGCGGCAGGATCACGGTAGCCGACGACGCCGGACCGTTCGGGAATCCAACCTCGGATTCAGCGCGAACGATGGTGACGCCATCGGCGACCGGACTGCTTGTCATCATCTACGCGCCGATCGAGATTCCGCAATCGCAGCTCGATCGCGTCCGCAGCAAGACCGCGGAACGCTTCGCCGAAATCGTCGCGGGCGCGCAGCTCTAGCTACTGCTTGTCGTAAAAGATGAAGTTGTTGACGGCCTTGCCTTGGGCGTCGGTGCCAGTCTGCGTGCTGGTTCTCGACTTGCCATCGGCAGCGAGCTCGATCTTCGTGGTCAGCGTCACTTTCCCCGCCTTTTTCGCCGTGATGGTGTAGTGGCGATCGTCGACGCGGGTGTACGCCTGCGTGTCGGCATTCACATTGCCGGTGATCTTGTTGTCCTTGCCGTCAAGTTTGAACGTGACATCCGTTTTTGTGGCCGCGCCGGTGGCCGGAACGGTCTCATTGACTGATCTGAAGCCTCCGCCGGCAACCGCGGTGGTGGTGACGGTGGAACTTTTTGGTGCGGGTCCCGGACTGTACTTCGATTTCGCCGGGTTCATCTTCCAAACACCGACGGGATTCTGAGCGTACGCGGGTGACGCGAATGCAACGACGACGGCGACGACGACAACGGCGAGGGTACGAGCACGCATCGACGGCCTCCTGGGGTTGAACGGATGAGGCCGCGAGTATACACCTCGCGAGCGCAGTCCTGACGGTCCACAGATTTCACCGATTACACAGATGTCCGTTCTTGCGCCGGGCGGAGCCCGGCGCCGGCGGACGGCGTCTTGCGCCGCTCGCGCGACCGCGAATCTGTGGAATCTGCGTAATCTGTGGATGACTTCTCAGTGTCTCTGCGTTTCTGTGGCTGCCTTGTTCTTCAATCGGCGATTGAAGAAGTCCGCTGTCGCCTTGAAGCCGCGCACCCAGTTCTGGTGCCGCAGGAAGTCGTGCACTTCATCGGGGAACACCAGTTGCTCGACTTCGACGTTCCGCTTGCGCAGCGCGGTGATCAGGTTGATCGATTCGATGAACGACACGTTGCGGTCGTCATCGCCGTGGATCAACAACACCGGCGATTTCCAGGTATCGACGCTGGCCATCGGTGACGAGGCGAACGCGCGCCGTGAGAAATCGGGATCATCCAGCACGTTGTAGTCGGGCACGAACGTCCTGATGCCCTGGTTCCAGTCGTGCACGCCGTGGAAGTCGACGCCGGCAGCGAACAGGTCCGATGCGCGTGACAGTCCCATCGCGGTCAGGTAACCGCCATACGATCCGCCCCACAAGCCGATCCGCGCCGGATCGACGCCGGCGCGATTCTTCAGATAAAGCCCGGCGCCCATCACGTCGTTGAACTCCGCGCCGCCCGATGCGCCGTAATTGAGCGCCTCGCGGAACTCCATGCCGTAGCCGATGCCGCTGCGATAGTTCACCGACAGCACGATGTAGCCCTGGCTCGCCAGCCACTGATTCATCGCGTACGAATTCCGGTAGTAATACATGTAGTGCCAGTTGAGCAGCATCTGGCGGCGTGATCCGCCATGGAAGAACAGCAGCGCCGGCCGCTTCTCGCCGGGCTTCACATCCTTCGGCATGAAGAGCTGCGCGTGGATCGGCATGCCGTCGGTCGCGCTCAGGATCACCTGCTGCGGAGTGACCAGCGCCGTGGGAGTGAATCCGGGCGGCAGCGTGTTCTCGAGCAGCGAGTGGCCAACGCCGTTGGCGCCGATCACCAGCACGTGCGGCGGCGTGTTCGCATCGGCGTGCAGCATTACCGTGGCGCCGTCGCTCGTCATTGACGGCTGCCATTCGCTGCCCTTCGACATGTTCAGCGCCGCAGGCTTCGCCGATCCGTCGACCGGCACCGTCCAGACATGACGGCGATCGATGTCGTCCTGGTTCGAGTTGTAAATCATCTTCGCGCCGTTCGACGCGATGTTCACGTATTCGACTTCGAAGTTGCCCGGCGTCAGCAGCGTTGCCTTCCCGCCGCCGGCGGGAATCGAATAGAGATGTAGCCAGCCGTCTTGCTCCCAGGGAAAGACGAGCCGATCGCCCGCGCCCCAATGCAGCTGGCTGTCGGCAACGACCGCCTGGAAAGCGCTGCCGGATCCGGCATCGGCCTTCCACACTTCTTTCGCTGTACCGGTCTTCACGTCGGCGACCCTGATCGCCCACGGCTCGTCGGCTTCACGGCGCGGTGAAAACATCCGCGCCCGCGGCGCGGCGAACTGCCGGATCCACGCGATGCGCGATCCGTCCGGCGACCACGTCACGTTGCCGTCGCGATCGAGCGACGGATCGATGTAGCGCAGCTCTTTCGACGCCAGCGTGAACACGCCGATGTAACTGTGTGTGCCACGGCCGCTCGTGAAGGCGAGCAGCGATCCATCCGGCGACCACGACAATCCCGAGGCGCCGCCGCGCGCGTTGACGAGTCGCGCCGCCGCGTCGTCACTGGCGAGATCAACGCTCCAGATCTGTCCGCGCGACACCCACGCCACTCGCTGGCCGCGTGGGGAGGCCACGACGCCGCTGCCGGCACCAAGACGCTTCGGAGCGCCGCCGGCGACGGGCACGGCGAACACCGCTTGATCGGTGCCGTCCTGCAATTGTGCTGGATTCGGCGACTCGCCCTGCCGATTCGCCCCATCGCCGCGCACATAAACGATCGTCTTGCCGTCGCTCGTGAATCCCGGCTCGGTGATCCACAGGCCATCGTCACCCGTGTACGCCGTGACCGCCCGCCACTGGTAATCGGGGCCTTGTGCCGTGAGGATGTTGTGCACGCCGGAGTTGCTCGACACCCACGCAATCGCGCCACCCGTAGGCGCGGCCACGAGATCGGTCGGGAATGGCGTCGCCATCAGCGTATCGATCGACAACGCCTGGCGCGCCTCCGGCATCGCGGTGATGACGGCGACGACGGCGATGCTGAGAACGAGGCGGGTAATAGTCTTCATAGTGGCCGCATGTTAACCCACCCGCCCGCCCCGCGAGCGCTTCTTGGGGATCCACCGATTAACACAGATTCACACCGATACGAGTTCGCCGGGCGCCGGGCTTCGCCCGGCGCGACGAGCGATGGATCACGACGTGAAAATGAGTCCGCGAACGTCAAGAAAGACTCATTTTCGCGTCGTGATCCATCGCTCTGAGGCGCGTAGCGCCGCCGGCGAACTGCGTTTTGTTCACGCGCGCGCATCTGTGTAATCTGTGAAATCTGTGGATAGTCTTCTCCGCGTCTCAGCGTCTCTGCGGCGGATGCGATAGAGTTCAGCTCCATGAACCCAGTAGCTCGACGCGCGACTCTGGCCGTGGCTGTTGTTCTCAGCGTCTCGACTCTTTTCGCGCAGAAGACCATCGACCTCGACGCCGCGACGATCGCGGACGTCAATGCCGCGTACGCAAAAGGCACGCTGACGTCTGAGCGGCTGACGCAGCTCTTCCTCTCGCGCATCGATGCCTACGATCGCAGGGGACCGATGCTGCGCGCGGTCATCACGGTGAATCCGAAGGCGCTCGAAACGGCGCGCGCGATGGATGCCGAACGTAAGACCAAGGGCCCGCGCTCGCCGCTGCACGGCATTCCGATCGTCCTCAAGGACAACATCGACACTGCTGATCTGCCCACCACCGGCGGTTCGGTGATGCTCGAAGGCTCGATCCCGCCCGACGATGCGTTCGTGGTGAAGAAGTTGAGAGAGGCCGGCGCGGTGATTGTTGCGAAGGTCAACCTCTCGGAGTTTGCCTCCGGTGCCGCGCACAGCTCGCTCGGCGGGCAGATTCTCAACCCGCACGACTTGACGCGATCGCCGGCTGGATCGTCCGGCGGCACCGGTGCATCAATCGCCGCCGCGTTTGCGATGGCGGGGCTCGGCACCGATACCGGCGGATCGGTGCGTGGCCCGTCGACGGCGAACGGCATTGCCGGCCTGAAGACGACAATGGGACTCGTCAGCCGTGACGGCGTGATTCCGCTCGCGCTCAGCTTCGACACCGTCGGTCCGATGGCGAGGAGCGTCTATGATGTCGCCGCCATGCTGAGCGTGATTGCCGGCGTCGATCCCGCGGATGCCGCCACGAAAGCGGGCCAGGGGCGGAGTGTCGCCGACTACACGCAGTCGCTCAAGACCGACGCGCTCAAGGGCGCGCGCATCGGCATGGCCCGCGACTTCCTCGGCCAGGACGGCGACGTCGACTGGATCATGGAGGCGTCGCTCGAGGCAATGCGCAAGCAGGGCGCGACGATCGTCGACGTGCGCCTGCCGAAGTGGCTGATCGATGCGAAGGGCGAGTACTACAACGCGATTCGCTATCCCGAGTTCGTGGTGCAGATCGCCGACTACCTGAAGACGCTCGGGCCGACGTATCCGAAGACCATCACTGAGCTGATCGATCGCGCGCGCCAGGTGAATGCGCCGTCGCCCACCGGCGGCAGCCCGAATCCGGTGCGCTGGTCGTTGATGGTCCGCGAAGCCGCCAGCGGGACGCTCAACGATTATCAGTACACGTCGGTGCGCGATCACGGATTGCCGCTCGTGCGAGCCGTTCTCGAAGGCATCCTCAAAGCCAGCAACATCGACGCGATTGCGTATCCGACGGCATCGCGCCGGCCGCAGCGCAACGACGCACCCGCGGAGCCGCCCGGCGGCGCGTCAACGAGCGGCAGCAATCTCGCCAACCTCTCGGGATTTCCGGAGATGATCGTGCCCGCCGGTTTCAGCACCGAAGATCTGCCGATCGGCATTTCGTTCCTGGGCCCGGCGTTCAGCGAACCACGACTGCTCGCGATCGGCTACGCGTTCGAGCAGGCGACGAAAGCGCGGCGGCTGCCGGTGCACACGCCGCTGCGCGCTGGAGAATCGATCGCGGTGCCGTAGATGAGCAACGCGGCTCTCGGCCAGACCACCGGCGTCCGCGCCGGGCATGAGATCGACGTCGCTAGGCTCGAGCGATACCTGGCTGCGCATCTTCCCGGCTTCAACCTGTCTCGCCGAAGCCCGCACGGCGAAGGCGGAATTCGTCAGTTCGAGGGCGGCCAGTCGAACCCGACCTACGTTCTCGAAACCGCGGATCGCCGCTACGTCCTGCGCAAGAAGCCGCCAGGCAAGCTGCTGCCGTCCGCGCACGCCGTCGATCGTGAGTATCGAGTGATGAAAGCGCTGGCCGGCACCACGGTGCCGGTGCCGCCCGCGCTGCTGATGTGTGATGACGCGAGCGTGATCGGCACGCCGTTCTTCATCATGGGCTGTGTCGATGGACGCGTCTTTCGCCAGCCGCATCTGCCCGGCGTTTCCGCCGCCGATCGCGCCGCGATGTATGCCGACATGGCCGACGTGCTGGCGCGGCTGCACGGTGTCGACGTCGCGGCGATCGGCCTCGCTGACTACGGCAAGCCCGGCAACTACTACGCCCGGCAGATCGGCAGGTGGAGCCAGCAGTACGTCGCCGCCAGGACCGATGAGATTGTGTCGATGGATCGATTGATGGAGTGGCTGCCCGCGCACGTTCCGCCGGGGGATGACACGGCGATCGTTCACGGCGACTATCGCATCGAGAACCTGATCTTTCATCCCACCGAGCCCCGCGTTGTGGCGATCGTCGACTGGGAGCTCGCCACGCTCGGCCATCCGCTCGCCGATCTCGCGTACAACTGTTTGACGTACCACTTGCCGGCCGAAGCGCTGGGGCTGGTTGAGGCGACGGATGACGATCGATCCGGAATGCCGGACGAAGCCGCATATGTTGCGATCTACTGCGAGCGTTCGGGGCGATCGAGCATCCCGCACTGGAATTTCTATCTCGCTTTTTCGATGTTCAGGCTCGCGAGCATTCTACAAGGCGTGTATGCGCGCGGCCTTCAAGGCAATGCGGCGTCGAGTTTCGCATTGCAGCGCGGCGCCGCCGCGCGCCTGATTGCCGATCGCGCCTGGCAGCTCGTCAACGATCCCAGTTGAGCGCGGCGATCCGTGGATCGCGCGAGAAGGCATTGCGATCGAAGGCGAGCCGCTGTTCCGGCAAATCGCCAATCGCGCGCACGCCCATGCTTCCCAGGTGCACGCGCCACACGTGCCGTTCCAGCGGAGCGGCCGACGCAAACGCCGCACAGGACAGCAGCGCGATGTTCAGCCCGTCGACGCGCGCTGATTGATAGCGCAGCACTTGCGCCTCCGCGGCACGTGCCGCATCCGCAAGATCGTGGCAGTGCGAGTAGTCAATTGGATCAAGCCACTTCTTCTCGCCGCGATCGAGAGGCGGCCGCGTCAGATCGAGACCCTTGCGCGTCGCATACGCGACGACGAACGACGTGTATTCGGCGGCGTTGGCCGGCCACGGCGTGGCGGGCGACTCGGAGAAAAACAACAAGCGTCGAAAGGCGAGCTCGGCCACGGCGGTCGCCTGCTCCTGCGATCCGTAGAAGACGCCGGCGCTCAGGCAGGGCCGGCGAAATCGTGATCCGGCAGGGTACAGCGCGCCGTATCGGAATGGCGTGAACAACAGGTAATGCAGGTGACGGCACTCGGCAGGAATCGACGGCTTGCTCTCGTCGAGGATGTGTTCGAGCAGCGCCTGTTCTTCGAGCGTGTCCACGAGCGCCATGGTCGACACCACGTGCTGCGCTTCGACCACGCGCCAGCACCGGCCCGACAGGCGCCGGGTGTTAGCCGAGAGCGCGGCGGGCGTCCAGGTAGGCAACGACGTTCACCAGGCCGGCTACCGATTCGATCATCGCAATCGGCTTCGCCCCGAGGGCGGTGTTGTCGTTCCTCAGCCACGATCGCGCGACCGTGGTGTCGCCGCCGGCAATGCCGTCGAGCGATCGAAAGAGGCGCAGGAACAGGACCGCCAACTCGAACGGTTTCGATCCGGCATCGAGCTGATACGAACCCGCCCCCATGCGCGACACGGTGGCTTCTGAAAGTCCGAGCACGCCGGCCAGCACGCGATTCGAGAGCTCGAGCCGTTCAGCGGCCCGCTTGACGGCCTTGGTCACCGTGTTGGGTGCGAGGGCGGGCGCTGGCTGGGCGGTTTCCGCCGGCTGGCGCGGCTCGCGGGGCATCATTTCACCAGAAAGTTTATCATTATCTTCGTTCCCTGGCAAGACCGCCTGGGGCGCCCAGCTCCAGTTTGGCGATCGCCTCCAGGTGCACTTCGTCCGGCCCGTCGGCGAGACGCAGCGTCCGTGATGCCGCCCACGCATACGCGAGGAACGTGTCCTGGCTGACGCCCGCCGCGCCGTGCGCCTGGATCGCGCGATCGACGACGCGCAGCGCCACGTTTGGCGCCACCACCTTGATCATCGCGATCGCCGAGCGGGCAGCCTTGTTGCCGACAGTGTCCATCAGGTGCGCCGCATGCATCGTCAACAGCCGCGCCTGGTCGATCTCGATGCGCGACTCGGCGATGTCGCGGCGGATCGTGCCCTGCTCCGCGAGCGTCTTGCCGAATGCCACGCGCTCGCCGACGCGCTTCTTCATCATTTCGAGCGCGCGCTCGGCGACGCCGATCAGGCGCATGCAATGGTGGATGCGGCCGGGACCGAGGCGGCCTTGCGCGATCTCGAAGCCGCGGCCTTCGCCGAGCAGCATGTTGTCGGCCGGCACGCGAACGTCGTTGAAGGTGATCTCGGCATGGCCATGCGGCGAGTCGTCGTAGCCGAACACCTGCATCATGCGCTTGATCTCGACGCCCTTCGTCTGCATCGGCACCAGGATCATCGACTGGCGCTTGTGAGGTTCCGCGTCAGGATTGCTGAGGCCCATGAATATCGAAATCTCACATCGCGGATCACCGGCGCCGGAGATCCACCACTTGCGGCCGTTCAGCACGTAGTCGTTGCCATCGCGGACGATCGTCGATCGGATGTTGGTCGCGTCGGATGACGCAACTTCGGGCTCGGTCATCGCGAAGCACGATCGGATCCTGCCGTCGAGCAGCGGAGTGAGCCAGCGATCCTGCTGCGCCTTCGTGCCATAGCGCGACAACACTTCCATGTTGCCGGTGTCCGGCGCGGAGCAGTTGAACACCTCCGGCGCCCACGGCACTCGACCCATCACTTCGCACAGCGGCGCATATTCGAGGTTCGTGAGCCCGGCGCCGCGCTCGCTCTCCGGCAGGAACAGATTCCACAGTTTTTCCGCGCGTGCTTTCGCCTTCAGCTCGTCGAGAATCGCCGGCACTTGCCAGCGTGATTCCTCCCACGCCTGCCGGTACTTCGCTTCGTTCGGATAGATGTGGCTGTCGAAAAACGCGGCCAGCTGCTCGCGCAGTTGCTGCGATCGTGCTGATGGCTCGAGCAGGCTAGGATGCAATCGTCCGTCCACCATCGACAACGATCGTTTGACCGGTGATGTAGCTGGCCGCATCGGACGCCAGAAATACGGCGACGCCCTTCAACTCACCGGCTTCACCAACGCGCGGGATCGGGCTCGTCGCCTTGATCTGCGGCTCCGCTTTTTCGATTGCGGGATCGGCGAGCCGCGAGTGGAAATATCCCGGCGCGATCGCGTTGACGCGAATGCCGTTCCGCGCCCACGTGGCCGCCAGCTCGCGCGTCAGTCCAACGATGCCCGCTTTGCTTGCAGCGTAGCCTGCCCAATGCGAAGTGCTGACCGAACCGACCATGCCCGCGATCGATGCAATGTTGATGATGCATCCCGATCCGGCCTTCAGCATTTCCTTGCCCGCCGACTGTGAAAAGAGAAACGTTCCCGTCAGATTGACGTCGAGGACCTTCTGCCACTTGTCGAGCGGCATCTTCTCTGGCTCCGCGGCCCACGCAATGCCGGCGTTGTTAATCAGGATGTCGATCTTCCCGTACGTCTCCATTGTCGAGTCGACGACGTCCTGGACTTCGCGGGGTTCGGACACATCGCAGATCATCCCCGCGACCTTGAAGGCCCGGGCGCGGAAGTTCTCCATCGTCGGTCCGAGCCACTCCTGCCGCCGCGCGCAGATCATCAGCTTGCAGCCGGCCTCAGCCAGCCCTTCCGCCATCTCCTCGCCGAGTCCGCGCGATCCGCCGGTGACGATCGCCACGCGATCCGTCAGGTCGTAAAGCTCTCTCAGTGTGCGCATTCGATTTGTAACCGGGACTGACACCTTAACATGGGTTTTTGTTGCAATTTCTGCCACTCACCGAGGCAGCGCGGTGAGCACGCGGCTGACGATCTCGCTGAAGTAACCGTCAGAGCCGCGCGGACTCGGGCCGAGACGGACGACAACCGCATCGCGCGACGGAATCACCATGGTGTATTGGCCCATGTGACCTGATGCGCGGATTGCGTCTTCCGGCACGCCCTTCCACTGCCCGCCGCGATTCAGCCACCACAAGCCGCCGTAGCCTTTGTTCGTGTCCGCGGGCGCCGGCGTCGAGATGAACTCGAGCCAGTCATCGGGAAGAATGCGCTGCCCCTGCCACAGCCCATCCTGCAGATGCAGCATGCCGAAGCGCGCCCAGTCGCGCGCCGCGCCGTAGTCGAATCCCGTCATGATGAAGTTGCCCCACGCGTCCGTCTCGAGGACGAAGTTGCGCGCGCCAATCTTGTCGAACAACGCGCGCTGCGGGAACAAGAGGTAGTTCTCGCCCCTGGCTTCGACGGCTTCCTTGACGATGCGGCCGAGCGTGAGTGGATCGCTGTTGCGATACCGGTATCGCGTGTTCGGCGCGATCTCCTGCGGCTGATTGACGGCGTGTTCGAACACGTTGAGGCCGTCGAAATAGATCCGCATGTGCTTGTTGTCTTTCGTGAACGAGTCGGGTCCATTCAGTCCGAGATTCGCGAAGTCGAGACCGCTGCTCATGCGGAGCAGATCGCGCACGCGGATCTGACCGCGCGGATCCTCCTTGCTCTGATGCCATTCCTTGATCGGCGCGTAATCGTCCACCTTCACCTGGCCGCGCTGCACGATGATGCCGACCAGCGCCGCGGTGATGCTCTTGCCCGCGGACCAGCTGATTTGCGGCGTGTCCTTCGTCCAGCCCGGCGCGTAGCGCTCGCCGGCGATCTTGCCGTGATGCACGACGACAATGGCGCGGGTGTTGTGTTCCTTCTGCGCGAAGCCCCAGTCGAGCGCGGCCTCGACGCCGGCGTTTGGTGGCGCGGTCGCGTTCATGTCGCCCATCGGCCACGCCGTCGTCGCCGCGTCGGGAAGATTGCGTGATACCGCGATCGGCTGGTAGTGAAGCTCGGTTTTGCCGCGCGGCATGATCGTGCAGCCTTGATCGCCGTTAAATCGCGCCATCCGTGCGGGGATGCCGGGGCCTCGCACCGTCACCGTTTTCTTCGCATCGTCCACGGTGTAGGCGAAGCTCTTGTCCCAGCTGAAATCCCGGAACGGCGCAATGTCCTGCGCGATGATTTCGTCGGCGGTGCGCCTGGTCACGCGTCCGACCACCCATAGGCCCGAGCAAATGTGATGCGCGCCGATCGCCGCGCGTGATTCCAGGCCGTAGTTCGCGTCTTGCGCGGCCGCGGGCGCCGGGGCCAGCGCTCCAACGAGCGCCAGCGTGGTCAGCAATGTCTTCATAACCGCCCTCCGAGTACAATCCTCGCTTCGGACATGAACGTCGCCGCCATTATCGCCGCAGGCGGCCGCGGCGCGCGCCTCGGCGCCGATCGGCCCAAACAATTCCTCGAGATCGGCGGCCGCTCGATTCTGGAGCTGAGTGTCGCCGCACTGGCGGCCAGCGATCGTATCAAGGACATCGTCGTCGCCCTGCCCCAGGAGCACGTGGATGCAGGCGGCAAAGCGCTGCGCGCGGCGATTGGCAGGCCGATCGTGGTAGTGGCGGGCGGCGACCGGCGGCAGGACTCGGTTGCGAATGCCTTTGCCAAAACGGCGAAGGGCTCCGACATCATCCTGATTCACGACGCGGCGCGGCCTTTCGTCACACGTGAAGTCATCGACCGCGCGATCGACGGCGCGAAGCAGCACGGTGCGGCGATTGCCGCCGTCGGTGTGCGCGATACCGTGAAACAAACCGGCGATGCGTCCGCGGGCGGCTCACGCCTGATCCGTGGGACCATTCCGCGCGATTCGGTGTTCCTCGCTCAGACGCCGCAAGCCTTTCGCCGCGACGTCCTCGCGCGCGCGCTCGATGAGGGCAAGGACATCGATGCCACCGATGAGGCCATGCTCGTCGAGCGTCTCGGCCTGCCGGTCCGGGTGGTCGAAGGCGATGCAAGAAATATCAAGATCACGACGGCTGATGATTTGGCGGCGGCTAAAGCCGCCGCCCTCCGAACGTCAATGATCCGAATTGGAAACGGCTACGACCTTCATCGACTCGTGGCGGGCCGCCCGCTGATTCTTGCCGGCGTCACGATTCCGTTCGAGCTCGGCCTCGACGGACATTCCGATGCCGACATCGTCTGTCACGCGGTGACCGATGCGATTCTTGGCGCGGCCGGCGCCGGCGACATCGGACGCATGTTTCCCGACACCGATCCGAAGTGGAAAGGCGCGAACAGCATCGAGCTGTTGAAGGGCGCGGTCGAAAGGATCCGCGAGGGTGGCTACGCGGTGTCGAACGTGGACGTGACGGTGATTGCGCAGAAGCCGAAGCTGCTGCCGTATCTCGATCAGATGCGCGGGAATCTCGCCGCGGCGTTAGGCGTGGACGTGGCCGCGGTCAGCGTGAAGGGCAAAACCAACGAAGGCGTGGAAAGCATGGGTCGTAGTGAATCCATGGCTTGCCACGCCGTCGCCCTGATCGGAAGTTAAAGGTGAAAAGGAAAAACGAAAAACGAAAACAGTTTTTCCTTTTTCGTTTTAACTTTCTACTTTAAGAGCCGGGAGTCATGATGTGGGCGCCGAGCGTGCCCGCGCCCATGATCCAAGCGCCGCCCATCTTGTTGTTGTCCGGAAGACCGAGTGACGCCGCCGTAGCGCCCGGCACCGCGATCGTGATGTGCGTGCGCACCGTGCTCGCGTCCTTGCCCGATCGCGTGTAGAACACCGAGCCGAATTCCGGCTTGACGCGCTGCCCGTTCTTCTCGAGCTCGGCCAGGGCCGCCTCACGCGCCGCGCGATCCGCAATCTTCGCTTCGTAAATCTTGTTCTGCTTGACGCGTTCGAGATTGCCGACGCTGGTGCACTGCGACGAGATCGGCGCTTCGCCGGCATCGCCGGCCTGGTCGTAACACATCAACCGGTTGGTGCCGGGGCGGAGCGTGTCGTACGACCCATCCGCCTTCCACTTGATGACCATCGCGCCGTCTTTCATGTTCGCGGGCGCCGCGGCCAGCGCCGCGTCGAAGTTGCCCGCCGGGGCCTGCGCGTACACGCCGGCCGCGAATGCCAGCACGCCAATACCTACAAGGATTGCTCGTTTCATTGATTGACCCTCCAGGTCAGGGGGAAGCATATCAAGCTGGTAAGATCAGATGCCACTCATGAGAGTTCGTTTCGCGCCTTCTCCCACAGGTCATTTGCACGTCGGTAACGCAAGAACGGCGCTATTCAACTGGCTGCTGGCGCGCGGCCAGAACGGCACGTTCATCCTCCGGATTGAAGACACCGATCTCGAGCGCTCGACGCGGGCCTCCGAGCAGGCGATTCTCGACGATTTGCGCTGGATGGGACTGCAGTGGGACGAAGGCGTGGACGCCGGCGGTTCGTATGGGCCGTATCGGCAGACCGAGCGGATGCAGTCGTACGTCGATCACACCAATCGATTGCTCGCCGAAGGCAAGGGCTACTACTGCTTTTGCTCCGCGGAAACGCTCGAAGCGCACCGCAAGTCGCAGCTCGCCGCGGGACTGCCGCCGAAATATGCCGGCACGTGCAGGAACATCCCCGCTGAGGAAGCGAAGCGCCGCAAGGACAGGGGTGAAGCGGCGGTCGTGCGGCTGCGCGTGCCCGGAGGCCGCAACGTCACCTTCAACGACGTCGTGCGCGGTGAAGTCACGTTTCATACCGATGTGATCGGTGATCCGGTGCTGGTGCGATCCGACGGCATTCCCGCCTACAACTTCGCCGTCGTGATTGACGATGCGTTGATGAAGGTGACGCATGTGATCCGCGGCGAGGATCACATTTCGAATACGCCGCGACAGCTTCTTCTTTACGAGGCGTACGGGTACCAGCAGCCAACTTTCGCGCATCTGTCGTTGGTGATGGGACCCGATCACGCGCCGCTGTCGAAGCGTCATGGCGCGACATCGGTGAAGGAATTCCGCGAGAAGGGATATCTGCCCGAAGCGCTCGTGAACTATCTCGCGTTGATCGGATGGTCGCCGGGACAGAACGAAGAGTTATTGCCGGCCGATGAGCTCGCGCGCCGATTCCGTCTCGAGAACGTTGCGCACAGCGCCGGCGTGTTCGACGAAGACAAGCTGGCGTGGGTCAATCGACACTACCTGAAGATTATCGAACCGCATCGCCTCGCGGATCTCGCAGAGCCGCACTTGCGTCAGCGCGGACAGATCGCCGGCGAGCTCTCGGCCGACGCGCGCGCGTGGCTCGTCAGCGTGCTGCCCGGCATGGCGGCGTCCGTCGATCGACTGCCGCAGCTCGCGGATCGCCTCGACGCGGTCTTCAACTTCACTGCGCCCACGGAATCGCTCGATCCGACGCTCGTGAAAGCCTTGGCCGGGGAGCTCGCCGCGTCGCCGCGATTGACGGACAAGGACACGTTCCGCGCGGTCGCGAATCGCGTCAAGGATAAGACCGGCCTCAAGGGCAAGAATCTGTTCCATCCGATCCGAGTCATCCTTACCGGATCGCACGAGGGTCCGGAGCTCGATCTGATCGTGCCTGCGATCGATCGCGCGGTCGGTCTTGGCGGTCTTGCCAACGTAATTTCTTGTAAAGACCGGGCCGCAGCCGTCGCCAACCTCTTGTAAGATTCGCGGCATGAAGACGCCGTTTCTGCTGATCGCTATGGCCGCCACCGTCACGGTGGTGACCGCGCAACAAGGTTCGCAGCCGCGCCCGGCGCCTGCGCGGCGTCCCGCCGCTTCCGCACCAACGGCGACCGTGGACGTGACCGTCCGCGAAGGCACATCGATGTCGGTCGCGATGTCGCCCGACGGCCGCACCATCGCCACCGACATGCAGGGCAGCATCTGGACGATGCCGGCCGCAGGCGGCGCGATGAAGCGCATCACCGACGTCTTCAACGACGCGCGCCAGCCGATGTGGGCGCCCGATGGCCGCACCATCGTCTTCTTCGCCTACCGCGACGGCGGCTACGACATCTGGGCGATCAATCCCGACGGATCGAATCAGCGCAAGCTGACGTGGGGCGCGTTCGACGATCGCGAGCCGATTTTCTCGCACGACGGCACGCGCATCGCCTTCTCGTCCGATCGCGGCAACCCGATGGGCAGCGACTACAACATCTGGACGCTCGAGCTGAAGACCGGCGAGCTGAAGCAGATCACCAGGGGCGACAGCGAGGACTTCATGCCGACGTGGTCGCCCGACGACAGCGAGATCGCATACGCCTCGTCCCGCGACAACTACGAATCGATCTGGGCGATGAACGTCCGCTCGATGGGCGATCGGCGCGTTCGCAGCGTCAAGGGCGCGCGCCTCGATGCGCCGTCGTGGGGGCCCGGCGGCCAGCTGCTGTATCACGCCACCGCCAACAATCAGACCCGATACGAAATCGAAGGCAAGCCCGTGACCGGCACCGAGAACGTGTTCGCGTTCCGTGCCTCGTGGGCCTCGAGCTCCGAATACCTCTACGTCTCGGACGGCAAGATTCGCCGCCGCTCGATCTCCGGACTGCCGATGCAGACGCTGGAGTTCACGGCCACGATGCCGGTGATTCATCCGGAGTACACGCATCGCGTCCGTGACTTCACGTCGGCGACGCCGCGCAAGACGCTTGGCATTGTCCGGCCGGTGATCTCGCCGGATGGCACGCAGATCGCCTTCGCGGCGGTTGGGGACATCTACGTCATGCCGGTGAACGGCGGAGCGCCGGTCAACGTCACCAAGGACGTTGCGCTCGACACCGATCCATCGTGGTCGCCCGACGGCTCGTCGCTCGTTTATTCGTCGGATAAAGACAGCCCGCATCTGCAGCTCTGGGTGCGCGACATGAAGAGCGGCGTCAGCCGCAAGGTCACCAACATCACGACGCAGCCGCAGGGCGCGTCGTTCTCGCCCGACGGCCGGCGGATTGTCTTTTACAACGTCGACGGCATGTGGCGTGTCGCCGAAATGTCGATCCTCGATCTCGAGTCCGGCCGCGTCACCAGGATTCACGAATCGCTGCCGCAGCCGGGCACGCCGACGTGGGCGCCGGACGGCCGCCGCATTGCGCTGGCCGGCATTGCGCCGATGACGGTGCGCTTCCGCGAAGGCACCAACCAGGTGCAGACGATCTCCGCGAGCGGCGGCGACGTGAAGTGGTACGCGCCGATTCCGCTGCTGTCGATCGATTCGCGCGGCGGCGGCGGGCCGGTCTGGTCGCCCGACGGATCGAAGATGGCGGCGATCTACGAAGGCGTATTGTCGGTGTGGCCGGTCGCGGCGACCGGCGAGCCGCAAGGGCCGCCGCGGCGCATCACGTCCGAGAGCGCGCACTCGCCAAGCTGGCAGGGCGACTCGCGCCACATCCTGTATCAGTCGCTCGATCAGCTGCGCATCATCGACGTCGAGACCGGCGAAACGAAGACGGTGCCGTTCAACATGACGTGGACGCCGGCGATCCCGAAGACACGCGTGGTCGTGCACGCCGGCAAACTGCTCGACATGAAATCGCCGACGCTGCGATCGAACGTCGACGTGATCGTCACCGGCAACAAGATCACGTCCGTCGTGCCGCACGCCGCCGCGAATCATCTCAAGGCCGAAGTCGTCGACGCGTCGAACCTGACGGTGATGCCCGGCCTCACCGAGTTCCATTCGCATCTGCAGAAGGATTACGGCGCCGCGCAGGGCCGCGCCTGGTTGTCATTCGGCATCACCACCGTGCGCAGCCCGGGCAACACGCCGTACGAAGCCGTCGAAGATCGCGAAGCGAACGAAGCAGGCGTTCGTCCGGGTCCGCGCGTCTACGGCACCGGCTACCTGATGGAGTGGCAGCGCGTGTACTACAAGATGGGCATCGCCATCTCGAACCCGGCCCAGTTCGAAATGGAGCTGCAGCGCGCGAAAGTGCTCGAGCACGATCTGATCAAGAGCTACGTCCGCCTGCCCGATCTGCAGCAGCGGCGCATGGTGGAATTCGCGCACAGCATCGGCGTGCCGGTCGCGACGCACGAGATCTTCCCGGCGGCCATGGCCGGCGTGGACAACACCGAACACACCGCGGCGACCAGCCGCCGCGGCTACTCGCCGAAGCAGGCGACATTGCAGACGGCGTATGAAGACGTTGTCCAGTTGTTCGGCAAGAGCCAGCGCATTTTCTGCCCGATGATCTCGGGCGGCGGTTCGCGCGAGCTGTTTGCCAACGACCCGGCGCTGAAACAGGATCCGCGATTCCAGCTGTATCCGCAGTGGATCCAGCGCCAGGTGGCGGCGCAGCCCGTGGCATCGCAGGCGGGCGGCGGCGGCGATCCGCGCGGCGGCAGCGGCAAGATGGTCATCGAGATCATGAAAGCGGGCGGCCTGGTCGTCACCGGCACCGACACGCCGAATGCGATCAATCTCCACGGCGAGCTGATGGCCTACACGATGGCGGGCATGTCGACCTTCGACGCGCTCAAGGCGGCGACGGTGAATCCCGCGAAGGCGCTGGGCTATGACGGCGGTACCATCGAGCCGGGCAAGCTCGCGGATCTGATCGCCATCGATGGCGATCCGATCGCCAACATCTCGAGCACCTACAAGGTGAAGAAGGTCGTCGCGAACGGACGCGCTTACGACGTCGCGGAATTGATCGCGCGCAAGCAGTAACCGCAGGTACAGTGGGAGAGTGGCGGCGGCGAGCGCGTTTGAATTCGGTCTCGATACTTTCGGCGACGTAACCCGGGACGCGTCCGGCGCGCCGAAGCCGCAGGCGCAAGTCCTGCGCGACGTGGTGGACGAGGCGGTGCTGGCCGAGCAGGTGGGCCTCGACTGCTTCGGTGTCGGCGAGCACCACCGCCCCGACTTCGCAATTTCGGCGCCCGAGGTGATGCTCGCGGCGATCGCCTCTCGCACGTCACGCATGTGGCTCGGCTCGGCGGTGACCGTGCTCAGCACCGACGATCCGGTCCGCGTCTTCCAGCGCTTTTCCACGCTCAACGCGATTTCGAACGGCCGTGCCGAAGTGATTCTCGGCCGCGGCTCGTTCACCGAGTCGTACCCGCTGTTTGGATACGACATGGCGAACTACGAGCGGCTGTTCGAAGAGAAGCTCGAGATGTTCGCCGGCCTGCTGAAAGGTGAGCCGCTCACGTGGAACGGATCGACGCGCTCGGCGGTGAAGAATCAACTGGTGTATCCGCCGATCGAGCAGGGCACGCTGCGCACGTGGGTCGGCGTCGGCGGCAGTCCCGAATCAGTAATCCGCGCGGCGCGCTACGGCCTGCCGCTCACGCTCGCGATCATCGGCGGCAACCCGGTCCGATTCCGGCCCTACGTCGATCTGTATAACGAGGCGCTCGGCAAATCCGGTTTCGAGGCGCGCCCCATCGCGGTGCATTCGCCGGGCCACGTCGCGCCGACGGATCAACAAGCGAAGGACGATCTCTGGCCGCACTACGAAAAGATGATGAACCGCATCGGCGGCGAGCGCGGCTGGCCGCCGGCGTCGCGCGATCACTTCGAGCACGAGGCCGGCCCGAACGGCGCGTTGTGCGTCGGCTCGCCGGCGACCGTCGCCGCCAAGATCATCAAGACCGTGCGCACGCTTGGCTTGTCGCGCTTCGATTTGAAATACAGTAGCGGCACACTCGGACACGACAAGATGATGGCCAGCATCGCGCTGATCGGCAGAGAAGTCGCCCCCGCGGTCCGTGAGTCTGTGGCACCCAGGCACCCAGGCACTCAGGCACCCAGGCACCCAGGCACTCAGGCACCCAGGCACCCAGGCACCCAGGCACCCAGGCACCCGTGATCATCTACGGCATCAATCCGGTGCTCGAGGCGATCAAGGCCGGGCGCGTCAGGGAGATCCGCGTCGCCCAGCGCGCCGACGATCGCCTGCAGAAGCTGCTCGAGGAAGCCGCGAAGCACACCGTGCGCGTGCGATTCGTGACGCGCGACGAGCTCGATCACGATTCGAAACGCGGCGTGCACCAGGGCGTCGTCGCCGAAGTCGAGCGCCGCACCGAGGCGACGCTCGAAGACCTCGCGCGATCCGGCAACGGCCCGCCCCTGATCGTCGTCCTCGACGAGGTCGAAGATCCCCAGAACGTCGGCGCCATCCTGCGGAGCGTTGATGCCTGCGGCGGATCCGGTGTCGTCCGGCAGACGCGCCGGGCCGCCCCTCTTGATGGCGCCGCCGCCAAGGCGTCGGCCGGGGCGGTCAATTACGTGGCGGTCGCCGACGTGGTCAACATTGCCCGGTCCCTCGACGAGTTGAAGAAGGCCGGCGTCTGGACGGTGGGCCTCGACGCGGGCGCCAAAATGGCCTACTATGAATGGGATCTCACCCTTCCAACAGCCATCGTTGTAGGAGCTGAAGGTCACGGGCTGCGCAGGCTCGTGCGGGAACGGTGCGACCAGGTGGTCGGTATTCCAATGCTTGGCCACGTGGGAAGCCTCAATGTTTCGGTCGCGACCGCCGTCGTCTTGTATGAGGCGATAAGGCAACGCGGGGGCCGAAGCCGTGGGAGAAAGCCGGAATAAGCCGGATTTCGCTAATACCACGGAAGAGATAGGAGTTGTGTCCCTGCTGTTTGTATTTCTGGCACGGTAAGTGCTAGAATTCTCGTTTTGCTTAGGCTGGCGTAGCTCAGCCCGGTAGAGCAGCTGATTTGTAATCAGCCGGTCGGGGGTTCAAATCCCTTCGCCAGCTCCAATTCCTGGGCCGATGACCGCGCCGCGAAGCAAAGCAGCGGGGAAGCACAAGGTATCCATAAACAATTCGGGGAGGTGGCGGAGCGGTCAATCGCAACAGACTGTAAATCTGTCGCCCCAGTGGCTACCAAGGTTCGAATCCTTGCCTCCCCACCAGCCTTCGCCGCCTTCGGCGGCTACGGCTAGGCAGGCTCGGAAGCCTGCCACGACGAAGCAACGAAGTTGCGAAGTCGGGCGAAGGCGGACCGAAGTCGAGACGGTTTTGCGGAGCGAGATAGGCGAAGTTAGCGAGGCCGGAGGCGGGAGTAACTCAGTGGTAGAGTCACAGCCTTCCAAGCTGTTGGTCGCGGGTTCGATCCCCGTCTCCCGCTCCACGTTCAGCCTGCCTCGCCGAAGCTCCGAAGGAGCGTAGGCGGGCTGATGTAGCTCAGTCGGTAGAGCGCGTCCTTGGTAAGGACGAGGTCTCCGGTTCAATCCCGGACATCAGCTCCAGTTTTGAGTAAGGCGAAGTCAACAACAACCGACGTCGGCAAGGGGCCGATTGTCGTTTTCGAAGTGAGCGAAGGCGAGTCATGTCGAAAGAGAAATTCGATCGTTCCAAACCCCACGTCAACGTTGGCACCATTGGTCACATCGACCACGGCAAAACCACGCTCACCGCGGCGCTGACCAAGGTCTCGTCCGACAAGGGCTGGGCGAAGTTCGTGCCTTACGACCAGGTCGCGAAGGCGTCCGAGTCGCAGGGCCGCCGTGACGAAACGAAGATTCTGACCATCGCCACGTCGCACGTCGAATACAGCACGGCCAACCGGCACTACGCACACGTGGATTGCCCGGGCCACGCCGACTACATCAAGAACATGATCACCGGCGCCGCGCAGATGGACGGCGCGATCCTCGTGGTCAGCTGCATCGACGGCCCGATGCCGCAGACGCGCGAGCACGTGCTGCTCGCCCGGCAGGTCAACGTGCCGTACCTCGTCGTCGCCCTCAACAAGGTCGACGCCGTGGACGACAAGGAACTGGTCGACCTCGTCGAGCTCGAAGTTCGCGAGCTCCTCAAGGGCTACGGCTTCCCCGGCGACGACGTGCCGGTGGTTCGCGTGTCGGCGCTCAAGGCGCTCAACGGCGATCCCGAGGGCGTCGAGTCGGTCGCCAAGCTGATGGAAGCGCTGGACACCTATATCCCGCTCCCGCAGCGCGACGTCGACAAGCCGTTCCTGATGCCGATCGAAGACGTGTTCTCGATCTCGGGCCGCGGCACCGTGGTGACCGGCCGTATCGAGCGTGGCCAGGTCAAGGTCGGTGAGGAAATCGAGATCGTCGGCTTCAAGCCCACCGAGAAGAAGGTCGTCACCGGCGTCGAGATGTTCCGGAAGCTGCTGGACTCGGGCGTCGCCGGCGACAACGTCGGTGTGCTGCTCCGCGGCGTCGAAAAAGACGACGTCGAGCGCGGTCAGGTGCTGTGCAAGCCCGGATCGATCAAGCCGCACACGAAGTTCAAGGCCGAGGTCTACGTGCTGTCGAAGGATGAAGGCGGCCGTCACACGCCGTTCTTCAACGGCTACCGCCCGCAGTTCTACCTGCGCACGACCGACGTGACCGGCACGCTCAATCTCAACGAAGGCGTCGAGATGATCATGCCGGGCGACAACACCAGCGTCAGCGTCGAGCTGATCGCTCCGGTCGCGCTCGAAAAGGGCGCCCGCTTCGCGATTCGCGAGGGCGGACGCACCGTGGGAGCCGGCTCGGTCACTGACATCATCGAGTAAGCGCCATGAGAGACATCATCCAGCTGGCGTGCGGCGAATGTAAGCGCCGCAACTACAGCACGACGAAGAACAAGAAGAAGACGACGGAACGGATCGAGATGAAGAAATTCTGTCCGTTCTGCCGGAAGCACCAGCCGCACAAGGAGCAGAAGTAGCCCGCGCGGATGCGCGGCCGGCAATGGAGCGCGTAGGCCAGTAGCTCAATTGGCAGAGCACCGGTCTCCAAAACCGGGGGTTGGGGGTTCGATTCCCTCCTGGCCTGCCACCCTTCGCTCGACGAAAGCGAAGCGAGCTACGGGTGGCGAGCCAATTTGTGCGAAGGGTGGCCCACCGTAGCGCGAAGCGCGAAGGTGGGCTGATGAAAGATTTGAGATGAGCACCGAAACGATCGAACAATCCGGCGAGCGGGCGCGCGGGCCGCTGGGCTGGTGGCAGCGCACGGGCGAATTCCTGACGGAAGTTCGCAACGAGATGAAGCGCGTCACCTGGCCCTCGCAGCGCGAGGTCTATGCGACCACCATCGTGGTGATTCTCACCTCGGTGTTCTTCGGCCTGTACCTCTTCGCCGTGGACCTGGCGCTGAACAACGCCGTGCAGTGGGTGCTGACTCGCCTGGGAGCGGCGTAATGACAGACGTCGCCACCAAGAACTGGTACATCGTCCACACCTATTCCGGCTTCGAGAAGAAGGTGGCGGAGTCGCTCGCGGAGCGCAAGACCGCGTATGGCCTGGCCGACGAGATCGGCGAGATTCTGATTCCGACCGAGGACGTGGTCGAGATGCGCGGCGGCCGCAAGGTCGTGTCGTCGAAGCGCTTCTTCCCGGGCTACATCCTCGTCGAGATGAACATGACCGACAACGCGTGGCACGTCGTCAAGAACACGCCGAAGGTCACGGGCTTCGTCGGCGCCGGCGCCAAGCCGACGCCGCTCAGCAAGGAAGAAGTCGAGCAGATTCTCGAGCAGGTCAAGACCGCCGCCGAGAAGCCGAAGCCGAAGTACACGTTCGACAAGGGCGACACGGTGCGCATCAACGAAGGACCGTTCACCGGCTTCAACGGCACCGTTGACGAAGTGAACATGGAAAAGAACACCTTGAAGGTGATGGTGACGATCTTCGGCCGCGCCACACCGGTGGAACTGGATTTCCTGCAGGTAGAGAAGCAGTAGGAGGGCGGTGCTTTAGCGCCGCCAATTAAGAATGGCTAAAAAAGTTCAGGCAATGGTGAAGCTCCAGATTCCCGCCGGCAAGGCCACGCCGGCGCCGCCGGTCGGCACCGCGCTCGGTCCGCACGGCGTCAACATCATGGACTTCGTCAAGGCCTTCAACGCCAAGACGGCGAAAGACGACGGCCTGATCATCCCGGCGGTCGTGACGATTTATTCGGATCGGTCCTACACCTTCATCACCAAGACGCCGCCCGCGTCGGTGCTGCTGAAGAAGGCCGCCAACATCGCGGTCGGGTCGGCCGTGCCGAACAAAAACAAGGTCGGCTCGGTGACGAAGAAGCAGGTCGAGGAGATCGCCAGGGCGAAGATGCCGGATCTGAATTGCGATTCGCTCGAGTCCGCGGTCAGGACCGTGGCAGGAACGGCCCGCTCAATGGGCCTTGATGTGGTTGGTTAAGGCCATGAGAACACACGGGAAAAAATATACGGCGGCGAAGACACAGGTCGAGAACAAGCCTTATGCGCTCGCCGACGCGCTGCCGCTGGTGCAGAAGATCAAGTTCGCGAAGTTCGACGAGACCGTCGCCCTGTCGATTCGCCTCGGCGTCGATCCCAAGCACGCCGACCAGATGGTCCGCGGCACCGTCGTCCTCCCGCACGGCCTCGGCAAGTCGAAGAAGGTGCTGGTGATTGCCGGCCCCGACAAGCAGAAGGAAGCGGAAGAGGCCGGCGCCGATCACGTCGGCGGCGAGGAGCTGGTCGAGAAGATCAACGGCGGCTGGCAGGACTTCGATGCCGTCGTCGCGACCCCGGACATGATGCGCGCCGTCGGCAAGCTCGGTAAGGTGCTCGGCCCGCGCGGCCTGATGCCGAATCCGAAGACCGGCACGGTGACGCCGAACGTCAAGCAGGCGGTCACGGAAATCAAGGCCGGCAAGGTGGAGTTCCGCGTCGACAAGACCGGCATCGTGCACGCGCCGGTCGGCAAGACGTCGTTCCCGCAGCAGAACCTGATCGACAACGCCGCGGCGCTGATCGACAGCATCGTGCGCGCCAAGCCGGCGGCGGCGAAGGGCAAGTATTTGAAGAGCATCACGGTCTCGTCGACGATGGGGCCCGGCGTGAAGATCGATGAGACCCACGTCGAAGCGGCGCACGCGAAGGCGAAATAATTATGGCTGTTACCAGAGCGGAAAAAACCACCGAGCTCGAATCGCTCGAAGGCGCCTTCAAGGGCCACGACGTTGCGATTCTGATCGATTACAAGGGCATCAACGTGCCGCAGGTGACGCAGCTCCGCACCGAGCTGCGCAAGGCCAAGGCGAGCTACAAGGTCGTCAAGAATTCGCTGGCCAGGCGCGCGCTGAAGGGCACGCAGTTCGAGTCGCTGTCCGCGCACTTCGAAGGGATGACCGCGGTCGCCTACACCAAGGAAGACCCGGTCCAGCTCGCGAAGACGCTGACCGCGTTCATGAAGAATGCGCCGACGCTGCAGATCAAGGCGGCGGTCGTGCAGGGCCAGGCCATCAAGGGCGCCGAAGTCGCGGCGCTGGCGACGATGCCGGGCAAGCCGGAGCTTTACGCGAAGCTGCTCTTCCTCCTCCAGGCGCCGATGGTCAACCTGGTGACGGTGCTGAACGCGCTGCCGCGGGACCTGATGAGCGTCCTGGTGCAGGCGGAAAAGAAGCGCGCGTAACACGAATTGATTACGACAGGGTTTTTTACTAAGGGAGCGATGAAATGGCCGAAGTGAATCAGCAGCAGGTGATCGATTACATCAAGGGCATCAGCGTGATGGAACTGTCCGCGCTCGTCAAGGCCCTCGAGTCCGAGCTCGGCGTGTCCGCCGCGGCCGCGATGCCGATGGCGATGCCGATGGGCGGCGGAGCGGCGGCTGGCGGCGCCGCAGCGCCGGCGGAAGAGCAGACCGAATTCACCGTGACCCTCACCGACGTCGGCGGCAACAAGATCAACGTGATCAAGGTCGTCCGCGAAGTCACCAGCCTCGGCCTCAAGGAAGCCAAGGATCTCGTCGAAGGCGCGCCCAAGCCGATCAAGGAAGGCGTCACCAAGGACGAGGCCGCGAGCATCAAGAAGAAGTTCGAGGACGCCGGCGCGAAGGTCGAAGTCAAGTAAGCCACAGATTAGACACAGATTAGGCACAGATTGAACGTCTGCGCCTGGTCCGATCCGTGGTTGCCCGCGCACTGGGGACGAATCTCCAGTGCGCGGAGCATTTGTTTTCCTTTTTGTCCGGACCTCGAAAGCATGTACAGCCTTCCAAAGAACGTTTACCGCGAGCGTAAGGACTTCTCGAAGATCAAGACGACGGTCCCGATCCCGAACCTGATCGAGATCCAGCGGAAGAGCTACGAGCGCTTCCTGCAGATGAACCGCCTGCCCTCCGAGCGCGAGGACCAGGGTCTGCAGTCGGTGTTCAAGTCGGTATTCCCGATCAGCGACTTCCGCGAGAACTCGTCGCTTGAGTTCATCGAGTATTCGATCGGCAACTGGGAGTGTAAGTGCGGCAAGCTCCAGGGCCTGCACCACCTGCGCAAGCCCTGCAAGAGCTGCGGCCACACCCTGATCTGCGATCCGTACGGCGACAAGGACGTCCTGTGCCCGAAGTGCGGCACCGGCAACCAGGCGCGCGGCGATGTCTGCGACATCTGCGGACACACCGTGGCCCTGAAGTTGAAGTACGACGTCGACGAGTGCCAGGAGCGCGGCATGACCTACGCCGTGCCGCTGAAGGTGACGATCCGGCTGGTGGTCTGGAACAAGGACCCCGAGACCGGCGTCAAGACCATCCGCGACATCAAGGAGCAGGAGGTCTACTTCGGCGACATCCCGCTGATGACGGACAACGGCACGTTCATCATCAACGGCACCGAGCGCGTCATTGTCTCGCAGCTGCATCGATCGCCGGGTGCTTTCTTCCACTCGGAAGACAAGAACCTTTACGTCGCGCAGATCATTCCGTATCGAGGATCCTGGGTCGAGTTCGAGTACGACACTAAGAATCTTTTGTACGTCCGCATCGACCGCAAGAGAAAGTTCCTGGCGTCCGTGTTCCTCCGCGCACTCGGCCTGCGCGGCGGCGACGAGATCATCCGGACCTTCTACCAGGTCGATCGCATCAACCTGCGCGACAACGCGCTCTACTGGTCGGTCGGCGAAGGCCTGATCGGCCAGCGCTCCCGCAAGGACGTCAAGGCCGGCGACGTCTCGATCAGCGAAGGGAAGAAGATCACCCGCACGCACATCGAGGGTCTGCGCAAGGCCGGCGTCAAGGACATCGCCATCACCGATGAAGCCATCGAGGGCGCGTTTGCCGGCTCCGACATCGTTGACCCGGCGACCGGCGAAGTGCTGCTCGAAGCCAACGAAGAGCTGACCCAGCGCGTTCTCTCGATCGCCCACGAAAAGGGCGTCGACAAGGTCGACGTGTTCTTCCCCGAGAAGGACGAAGTCGGCCCGATCATGTCGGCGACGCTGAAGAAGGATCCGATCCGCACCCACGAAGAGTCGCTGATCGAGATCTACCGCCGCCTGCGCCCGGGCGATCCGCCGACGCTCGATTCGTCGCGATCGCTGTTCGAGAACATCTTCTTCAACCCGCAGAAGTACGACTTCTCGCGCGTTGGACGACTGAAGCTCAACACCAAGCTCAAGCTGACGACGCCGCTCGACGAGCGCATCCTGCATCCGCAGGACTTCTACGAAGTGATCAGCTACCTGCTGAAGCTTCGCAAGAACACCGCGAACGTCGACGACATCGATCACCTGGGCAACCGCCGCGTCCGTTCCGTCGGCGAGCTCCTCGAGAACCAGTTCCGCATCGGTCTCGTCCGCATGGAGCGCGCCATCAAGGAAAAGATGTCGGTGTATCAGGAAATGGCCACGGCCATGCCGCACGACCTGATCAACGCGAAGCCGGTCATGGCCGCGATTCGCGAGTTCTTCGGGTCGTCGCAGCTGTCGCAGTTCATGGACCAGACCAACCCGCTGTCGGAAGTGACGCACAAGCGTCGTCTCTCGGCGCTGGGACCAGGCGGTCTGTCGCGTGAGCGCGCCGGCTTCGAAGTGCGCGACGTGCACCCGACCCACTACGGCCGCATCTGCCCGATTGAGACGCCGGAAGGCCCGAACATCGGCCTGATCTCGTCGCTGTCGTCGTATGCGCGCATCAACGAGTTCGGCTTCATCGAGTCGCCGTACCGCAAGGTGAAGAACGGCCAGGTGATCGACTACGTGCTCGTCACCAACGCCGGCGGTCACCCCAAGTACAAGAACGGCGACATTGTCGAAGCCGACGAGCTCGTCAACGACGAGGGCCGTCCGAAGAAGAAGGGCGTCGAGTTCGAGCCGTTCTGCTTCTATCTCTCGGCGTGGGAAGAGGACCAGTACATCATCGCGCAGGCGAACGTCGAGCTCGATGCCAACGGCCGTCTCGTGCAGGAGCGCGTCAACGCCCGCCAGGCGGGTAACTTCATCCTCTCGCCGCGCGAGCAGATCCAGTTCATCGACGTGTCGCCGAAGCAGCTCGTGTCCGTGGCCGCCTCGCTCGTGCCGTTCCTCGAGAACGACGACGCCAACCGCGCGCTGATGGGCTCGAACATGCAGCGCCAGGCCGTTCCGCTGCTCCGCGCCCAGGCGCCGTACGTCGGCACCGGCATGGAGTACATCACCGCGCGCGATTCGGGCGCGGTGGCGGTGGCCCGGCGCACCGGCATCGTCGACTTCGTCGATTCGACGCGCATCGTCGTGCGTGTTGAATCGGAGACTGGCGAGATCAACGAGGACATGGGCGCGGATATCTATCCGATGACCAAGTTCAAGCGGTCGAACCAGAACACCTGCATCAACCAGAAGCCGATCGTTCGCGTCGGCCAGCGGGTCCAGAAGGGCCAGGTCCTGGCGGACGGTCCCTGCACGGAACTGGGCGAGCTCGCGCTCGGCCGCAACGTGCTGGTGTCGTTCATGCCGTGGCGCGGCTACAACTTCGAGGACGCGATTCTCGTCAGCGAGAAGCTCGTTCGCGAGGACTACTACACCTCGATCCACATCGAGGAATTCGAGATTGAAGCGCGGGACACCAAGCTGGGTCCGGAAGAAATCACGCGCGACATCCCGAACGTGTCCGAAGGCTACCTGCGCGATCTCGACGACAGCGGCATCATCCGCATCGGCGCGTCGGTCAAGCCCGGCGACATCCTCGTCGGCAAGGTCACGCCCAAGGGCGAGACGCAGCTGACGCCGGAAGAGAAGCTGCTCCGCGCGATCTTCGGCGAAAAGGCCGGCGACGTGCGCGATGCCTCGCTGATCTGCCCGCCGGGCATCGAGGGCATCATCGTCGGCGTCAAGATCTTCTCGCGCAAGGGCATCGAGAAGGACGACCGCGCCAAGGCGATCGAGCAGGACGAGCTCGACATGATGGAGAAGAACCTGCAGGACGAGGTTCGCATCCTTCACGACGAAACCAAGAAGCGCGTCGTCAACATGCTGCAGGGACAGATCCTGCGCGCTGACTTGTTCGATGAGTTCGGCCGCGAGCGCCTGCTGAAGAAGGGCGATCAGCTGACCGTTGAAGCGATGCAGCGGGTGCCGTTCCTGTCGCTGGTGCGCGCCAAGATCCAGACCGACGATGCGTCGATGGAGCCGGATCTGCGCATGGTGGAAGAACGCACCGAGCGCCAGGTCGAGGTCATCAAGCAGCTCTTCGAGGAGAAGAAGGAAAAGATCCGCCGCGGCGACGAACTGCCGCCGGGCGTGATCAAGCTGGTCAAGGTCTACGTGGCGATGAAGCGCAAGCTGTCGGTCGGCGACAAGATGGCCGGCCGCCACGGTAACAAGGGCGTCATCGCGCGCATCCTGCCCGAAGAGGACATGCCGTATCTGCCGGATGGAACGCCGGTGGAGATCGTGCTGAATCCGCTGGGCGTGCCGTCGCGTATGAACGTCGGCCAGATTCTCGAAACGCACCTCGGCTGGGCCGCGCACGCGCTCGGCCTCTACTTCGCGACGCCGGTGTTCGACGGCGCGACCGAAAAGGAAATCGTCGGCTGGCTGGACAAGGCAGGCCTCGAGCAGGAAGGCGGCAAGACGAAGCTGTATGACGGCATGACGGGTATGCCGTTCGAGCAGCAGGTCACCGTCGGCTACATCTACATGCTGAAGCTCTCCCACCTCGTCGACGACAAGATCCACGCGCGGTCGATCGGACCGTACTCGCTGATCACGCAGCAGCCGCTCGGCGGCAAGGCCCAGTTCGGCGGCCAGCGTTTCGGCGAAATGGAAGTGTGGGCGCTCGAAGCGTATGGCGCCGCGCACATCCTGCAGGAACTGTTGACCGCGAAGTCGGACGATGTGACCGGCCGCGCGAAGATCTACGAATCGATCGTGAAGGGCGACGCGTCCTTCACGGCAGGCCTCCCCGAGTCGTTCAACGTGTTGATTCGCGAGCTGCAGTCGCTCTGTCTCGACGTCGAATTGATTTCGACGAAGCGCAAATCGACAGCCGAGCTGCCGGAAGAAGACACTGCGGCCCCGGCTGAGCCCGTGTTGGAGGGTCAATAATGAATCTGCGACCGAGCTTTACCGACACCAAGACGGCCCTTCGAGCGGACTTCGACGCGATTCGCATCAGCCTCGCGTCGCCGGACAAGATCGAACAGTGGTCGTTTGGCGAAGTCACCAAACCCGAGACGATCAACTACCGCACCTTCAAGCCGGAACGCGATGGCTTGTTCTGCGCGAAGATCTTCGGACCGATCACCGACTGGGAGTGCTTGTGCGGCAAGTACAAGCGCATGAAGCACCGCGGTGTGATCTGCGACAAGTGCGGCGTGGAAGTGACGCAGGCGAAGGTTCGCCGCGAGCGTCTCGGCCACATCAAGCTGGCGACCCCGGTGAGCCACGTGTGGTTCTTCAAGGGCCTGCCGAGCCGCATCGGCCACCTGCTCGACATCTCGCTGCGCGACCTCGAGCGCGTGCTCTACTTCGAAGCCTACGTCGTCGTTGATCCGGGCGAGACCAAGCTGGTGCAGAACCAGCTGCTCACCGAGGATCAGTTCCGCAAGGCCCGCGAAGAGCACGGCTACTCGAAGTTCAAGGCGCAGATGGGCGCGGAAGCGATCAAGGAATTGCTGCGCCGCGTGCAGGTCGACAAGCTGGCCAACGAGATGCGCGAGAAGATGCGCACCGAAACGTCGGCGCAGAAGAAGCTGAAGCACGCCAAGCGCCTCAAGGTCGTCGATGCGTTCCGCAAGTCGAGCAACAAGCCGGAGTGGATGATCCTGGACGTCGTCCCGGTGATTCCGCCCGAGCTGCGTCCGCTCGTGCCGCTCGATGGCGGCCGCTTCGCGACGTCGGACCTCAACGATCTCTATCGCCGCGTCATCAACCGCAACAACCGGTTGAAGAAGCTGATGGAGCTCAAGGCGCCGGACGTCATCATCCGCAACGAAAAGCGCATGCTCCAGGAAGCCGTGGACGCGCTGTTCGACAACGGCCGTCGCGGCCGCGTGCTGCGCGGTGCCAACAACCGTCCGCTCAAGTCGTTGAGCGACACGCTGAAGGGCAAGCAGGGCCGGTTCCGCCAGAACCTGCTCGGCAAGCGCGTTGACTACTCCGGCCGTTCGGTGATCGTCGTCGGTCCCGAGTTAAAGCTCCATCAGTGCGGTCTTCCCAAGAAGATGGCGCTCGAGCTGTTCAAACCGTTCATCTACAACAAGCTCGAAGAGCGCGGCCTCGTCGCCACCATCAAGCAGGCGAAGGAAATGGTGGAGAAGCAGGTCCCCGAAGTGTGGGACGTGCTCGAAGAGGTCATTCGCGAGCATCCGGTGCTGCTGAACCGCGCGCCGACACTCCATCGCCTGGGCATCCAGGCGTTCGAGCCCGTGCTCGTCGAAGGCAAGGCCATACGCATCCACCCGCTCGTCTGCACGGCGTTCAACGCCGACTTCGACGGCGACCAGATGGCCGTGCACATTCCGTTGTCGCCGGAGGCGCAGATTGAAGCGTCGACGCTGATGATGTCGTCGAAGAACATCCTGTCGCCGTCGAACGGCACGCCCGTCGCGGTGCCGTCGCAGGACGTTGTCCTTGGCTGTTACTACCTGACCAAGGCGAAGCCGGGCGCGAAGGGCGAGGGCCGCGCGTTCGCCACCGTGGACGACGTGATCCTCGCGCTCGAAGCCGGCGAAGTGGAAACGCTGTCGCCGATCCGGCTGCGTTACACCGGTGAGCTGCAGGACATGACCGCGTCGCGCGACGACCAGGACGTGCTGCACGCCGACGTGCAGAAGGTCGAGAACAAGATCATCAACACCACGGTCGGCCGCGTCATTCTCAACACCGCCCTGCCCGGCAACATTCCGTTCGTCAACGGCATGTTGAAGAAGAAGGGTCTGCAGCAGCTGGTGCAGCGCTGCTACCTGACGACCGGCCTGGAAAACACGGTGCAGATGCTCGACGATCTCAAGCAGGTTGGCTTCACCTACGCGACCCGCTCGGGCATGTCGATCGGCATCGAGGACCTGATCATTCCGGAAGACAAGGCGCGGCTCTCGGAGAACGCCCGCAACGAAGTGATCAAGGTCGAGCAGCAGTACCTCGAAGGCGCGATCACCAACGGCGAGCGCTACAACAAGATCATCGCCGTATGGTCGGAAGTCACCGAGAAGATCGCGGACGCGATGTTCGGCGAGATGGAGAAGCGGGACAAGGAAGGCAAGTTCAATCCCGTCTACATCATGGCCGACTCGGGCGCCCGCGGCTCGAAGCAGCAGATCCGCCAGCTGGCCGGCATGCGCGGCTTGATGGCCAAGCCCTCGGGCGAAATCATCGAGCAGCCGATCAAGGCGAACTTCCGCGAAGGCCTCTCGGTGCTCGAGTACTTCATCTCGACGCACGGCGCTCGCAAGGGCCTGGCCGATACCGCGCTCAAGACCGCGGATTCGGGCTACCTCACTCGCCGTCTCGTCGACGTCGCGCAGGACGTGATCGTGTCGGATCACGATTGCGGCACGCTCGACGGCATCGAAGCACGGGCGATCGTCGAATCGGGCGAAGTCATCGAGCCGCTGCGCGACCGCATCATCGGCCGCGTCTCGCTCGAAAAGATCGTCGACCCGATCAAGGGTGGGCTGATTCTCGACTTCAACCAGGAGATCGACGAAGAGCTCGCCGCCGAGGTCCAGGACGCCGGCATCGAGAAGGTCAAGATCCGCTCGGTGCTGACCTGTGCGTCACGCCGCGGCGTCTGCAAGCGCTGCTACGGCCGCGACCTGTCGACCGGCGTGCTGGTCGAGCTCGGCCTCGCTGTCGGCGTCGTCGCCGCGCAGTCGATCGGCGAGCCCGGCACGCAGCTGACGATGCGCACGTTCCACATCGGCGGTACGGCGTCGCGCATTTCGGATCAGAGCACGCTCGATTCGAAGCACAAGGGCGTGGCCAAGTACGACAACCTGCAGACCGTCGAGCGTCCCAACCCGATGGGCGGCAGCGACATGATCGTCATGAACCGCACCGGCTTCATCGTGGTGCAGGACGACAAGGGCCGCGACCGCGAGCGTTACCAGGTGGTTTACGGCGCGCGCCTGAAGGTGAAGGACGGCCAGGCCGTCGAGAACGGCCAGATCCTGGTCGAGTGGGATCCGTACACGTTCTCGATCCTCACGGAGGAGCCGGGTCAGATCAAGTTCAAGGACATCATTGACGGCGTCACGGTCCAGGAGGACCTCGACGAAGTCACGGGTCTGTCGCGCTTGATCGTCGTCGATTCGCCGGATGAGAAGAAGCAGCCGACGATCGAGATCAAGGCGGCGAACGGCAACACCATCCGCCGCTACATCATGCCGGTCAGCGCGCACCTGATGGTGTCGGACGGCGACAACGTCAACGCCGGCGACGTGCTGGCGAAGATTCCGCGCGAGACCACGAAGACCAAGGACATCACGGGCGGCCTGCCGCGCGTGGTCGAATTGTTCGAAGCGCGCAAGCCGAAGGATCCCGCGGTCATCAGCGAGATCGACGGCACCGTCAAGTACGGCGGCGTCGTGAAGGGCCAGCGCAAGATCCTGATCGTGCCGGACGACCCGAACGGGGAGCCGCGCGAATACAGCATCCCGCGTGGTGTGCACGTCAACGTCCAGGAGGGCGACCGCGTCCGCGCGGGCGATCCGCTGATGGACGGTCCTTCGAACCCGCACGACATCTTGCACGTGCTGGGTGAGAAGGAACTGCAGAAGTACCTCGTGAACGAAATCCAGGAGGTCTACCGTCTGCAGGGCGTGAACATCAACGACAAGCACATCGAGGTGATCACGCGCCAGATGATGCGCTGGGTCCGTGTCGAGGACGTTGGCGACACGGAATTCCTGGTCGACGAGCAGGTGGACAAGTTCCGCTTCATGGAAGAGAACGAGCGCGTCATCGGCAACGGCGGCCGCCCGGCCACCGCGCAGCCGTTGCTGCTCGGCATCACCAAGGCGTCGCTGTCGACCGAATCGTTCATCTCGGCAGCGAGCTTCCAGGAAACGACCCGCGTCCTCACCGAGGCCGCGATCTCCGGGAAGATCGACTACCTGCGCGGCCTGAAGGAGAACGTGACGATGGGCAGGCTGATTCCTGCCGGCACGGGCTTCTGGTGGTATCGGCACGTGCAGATTCCGGCGGACGAGCCGCCACCGCCGCCGCCGGTGCAGCAGCCGAGCGACGAGGACATGGAGCTCGATCGCGAGATGGAATATCTCGTCGAGCCGGAAGAGGCCGAGGCGAGAGGGATTACGGAAGTCGAATAGACTTCGCTCTCGAGGACACGGAAAAGTACGGAGGGCACGGAGGCCGATTGGCTTCCGTGCCTTTCTTATTTGACCGGCCCGAGATACTTGTCCAGCCAGTCGAGTGTTTCGCGCACTTCATCCGAGCGCGGCAACGCCCCGTGGCCGGCGTCATAAATGACATGCTTCCGATTATTCTCGGGCGTTCCAAGGCGCCGGAAAATTGGCAGCTGCGCGGTCTCGACTGGAAACAGCGAATCATACCGGCCGTTCAACATCAGCACCGGCAGCGTGATCCTCGTGACGAAGTTGGTGGGATCGGCCTCTGGAAGCGGGCGCTCGAACCACTGGCCGCCAGACGACAGGATCGCCGTCTTGAATCGGGGTTCGAGGGCGAGCGTCGGCCTAGAAATGGCGCCGCCAAGGCTATAACCAAAGTACGCGGCCTTGTCGCTGTCGAGGTCTTGCCGCGTCTTCACGTAGTCAAGCGTCCGGCTCACGTCTTTCGACCACATGATCACGTGATCGCGCCATAAGGCCGGCGGATTGCCAACCGGGCCGCCGGGTTTCACACCATCGCGGCGCTCCCAGGTCCCCTTGATCACCGGCACTATGACGGCGCGGCCGCTCTTGAGCAGGAACTCGCCGATTTCGCCGATCCGTCGATCCAGCCAGGACTCGGCGTCGAATCGCTCCCGCAGTAACGCATTCGCGCTCGGCACATAGACGACGGTCTGCAACGGGGGCGCCATCTGCTTCGGCACAAAAAGATAGGCCGTTACTCGCTCGTCGCCATAGGCCGCATCGAAGCTGACCTTCTGCATTGTGATGTCGCCGATGGTTCTTGTTTCGTCGATACGTTCGTGTAGTTCGGAGCGGTCGTAGTCGTACAGCCGCTTGAATGCCGCGAAGACTTCATCCGACACGATGTCGTCTTTCCACACGTCGCGCACGGCGAATTCCAGCTTCGCTGTAGCGGCACTGCTCGCTGGCGAGGCCAGCTTCACACAACGGAACCCGATATTCAGTTGCCGCTCCCAAGGCGAGAGCGCATCGATCATGTTGAACATGTACACGGGCTCGCCGAACCCGCCGCCAGCTATCAATCGTTTGCCCGCGAGGCTCTCGTTGATCGACCATTCCTTGACGTTCCCAGCCATGTCCGCCGTGCCGAAGCCGCTGAGCGCGTCGGCTCCGCCAACGGCCTGCGGCGCCGAGCCCAGGAAATTACTACCAGGCGCAATCACTGGCGCGAAGTTGGTCTGTGCGGCGCGGGTCCAGTGATAGATGGTCGGCAGCGTCTTCCCGATGAACC
Source organism: Cyanobacteriota bacterium (assembly GCA_019752015.1). Classification (GTDB taxonomy): domain Bacteria; phylum Acidobacteriota; class Vicinamibacteria; order Vicinamibacterales; family UBA2999; genus 12-FULL-67-14b. The sequence continues at coordinate 59,186 of JAIEMQ010000051.1, forward strand.
GCGCGTAGGCCGCCGCTTCGTACCAGCTCACTCCGGCGACCGGGTGCTGTTCTTTTCCCTGAGGATAGCTGCCGACCTCCCAACTCGCCGGGCCACGACGGCCGGTGGCATCGCGGAAACCGTCGATCGCCTGCTGCCATGGAATCGTTCGCCCGTCCCTGACAAATGGTTCCGTCCAGAACTCAGGGTTGTCATAGCCACCGGCGTCGACAAACTTCTTGTATTCCGCGTTGGTCACCTCGTGACGGTCGACCAGGAAATCATCGACTCGAAGTTGCGCCGCCAGACCAAATGGCCAACCGAGCGTCACTGAGTTTCCTCTGACCGGCATCATTCCGTTCGGAACGGCTGTTTGCGGCATCATCGTGAACGCCACCGACGTCGACGACCCTGGCGCAAGAAGGATGTTGTAGTCGGCAAATCCAGGCTTCGCGATCCGAAAGATGTACTCATCTCTCGGGATGCGCACGTCTTTCAGCGGCGTGGCTCCAAGACGATGCCAGGCGTTGGACCTGTCTCGATACGCACGGTAGGACACGCGGAGGGCACGGAGACTGATATGGTTTCCGTGCCTTTTTCGTTCACGGGCGAACGAGTATTCTGTTCGACCGGACATCAAGCTTCGGGACTACTGGACTGTAGCACTCGACGACCGTACAATCGCCGGTATGAGCTCAGGTTCAGCGACGCCAAAGGATTTGCTTCGCAAGACCATCGACGACCAACCCGACGACAGCTCTTATGAGGAGATCATCCGAGAGTTGGCGTTCGCGGCGATGGTGGAGCGAGGGCTCGCCGACTCCCACGCAGGGCGAACCATCACCCATGAGGAGATGCGCAAAGCCATTGAGTCGTGGCGCAAGTAGTCTGGACGGATAAGCGCGACGCTGGCTGCAAGAGATCTACGACTACATCGCCGAGAACAACGAGCAGGCCGCCTACCGAACGGTTCTGGCCATCCACGAGCGCGCAGAGATTCTCCTGAGTTTCCCCGAGATCGGTTACCGTTTCCGAGAGCGTCCCGATGTCAGGGTTCTGCTCTACGGCCATTATCGAATCGCCTACCTCAGCTCGACCGATGGCGGCATCGAGGTTCTGGGTGTGTTCCATGGCGCGCTGGACCTTGCGCGCTACCTCCCCCGTCGAGAATAGTTCCCAGTCCGAGAACACCTACGACGTCGGTTACCCAGAGTGTCCACGTCGACGAGTAGGTCGACTCTTCGACGCGGACGTTGTCGCGCCGGCAAGGCGTCGCTGTCGACCGAACTGGATCGGGAGATGGAGTACTTGGCGGAACCTGAAAAGGCTGAAGTCAGATGTATCAACCGAGGTCGAGTAGCGACACGTTCAGAGGCCAATCGCTTTCGTGCCCTTTTTCTTTTAGCATGCTGGTCGAGGTGATGCCATGACGAGAACCCTCACGGCGTTGGTGGCGGCGTTTCTCTTCGTCGGCCTGACCGGGTCCGCGCGGCCGTTCGACTTCGCTCAGGGCGAGCAGGCGCCCCCGCTGGATTTCAGCCCGCTCGACAAGGTCGTCGCGGACGAATTGCAAAGCACCGGGACGCCCGGCGGCGTGATTGCCGTCGTCCTGGGCGATCGCGTGATCTACACGAAGGCGTTTGGCATCGCCAACATCGAAACCAACGAGCCGGTCCGGCCGGAAATGTTGTTCCGCCTCGGCTCGACCACGAAGATGTTCACCGCTGCCGCACTGGTGACGCTTGCCGAGCGCGGCGCGATCGATCTGAACGCGCCCGTCGGCTCCTACGTGACCGGCCTCAATGCGAAGGTGGCGCGAGTCACCGCCGATCAATTGCTGTCACACCAGTCCGGGTTCTTCGACGAGGCGCCGATGATCGGCAGCAACGACGAGACGGCGCTCGAGAACGAAGTCCGCTCGTGGACGGATGCGCGATTCTTCACCGAACCCGGGAAAATCTTTTCGTATTCGAACCCCGGGTACTGGTTCGCGGGTTTTCTCATCCAGCACGCGAGCCATCGCAACTACGCCGATCAGCTCGACGAGAGCATCTTCAAGCCGCTCGGCATGAACAGCACGACGCTCCGTCCCCTGGTGGCGATGACGTATCCACTGGCGCAGGGGCACGACGAAACACCTCAAGGGCCTCAACTGCTCCGGCCCCAGGCCAACAACGCCGCGTCATGGCCGGCGGGATCGATCTATTCGAACGTCAACGATCTCTCGCGCTTCGTGATTGCCTTCATGAACGATGGACGGATCGACGGCAAGCAGGGGCTGTTACCGGCGGTCATCCGCCGCATGAGCACGCCGCGCGTCAAGATTCCCGGCGCGAACGCCTCGTACGGCTATGGGCTGCAGATGTCGAACGAGCGGGGCCTCGACGTCGTCAGTCACGGCGGCTCGAGGGCCGGTTACGGATCGTCGATCCGGATGGTGCCTTCGAAGAGATTCGGCGTGATTGCCGTGGCGAACCGGACCGGCATCGGGCTGAACGCGACTGCTGACAAGGCAATGCAGATTGCCCTGTCTCTTCCACCGTCCACCAATTCGACGACGACGGCGCCAGCGCGCGCTGCGACGGATCTGCACGCGTACGCCGGCACCTACTCACAAGGCCCAAGGACCATCGAGCTACTGATGCGAGACGGCAAGCTGATATTCAAACAGAACGACCGCGAGCAGCCCGTCGTCATCGCCGGGGATGATCTGCGGGTCGAACGCGGCGGGCGATGGGTGACCGTCCGCGATGCGAGCGGTGCGATCGAGTACCTGCACGCCGGCTCGCGATCGTGGCGCAAAGTGAAGTAAGCACCCCTTTCTGGGCCGTGACAATCGACGCGTCGGTGGGGACTAGACTTTGCGGATGACGAACCCCGCATTCAAGCCGCCACCGGTCAACAACAACGTCGAAATCCAGTTCGAGGGTAAAACCTACAAGGGCCAGTATCACCTCGAGCACGACAACGTCGTCGTGTCGTACCAGGGCGCCAGCAAGATGGTGCCGACGAGTGATGACAACGACACCCTGAGCCGCACGATCCTCACGGAGATCGTCGCCGCAAAACACGGCCGGCACTAGCCGGCGCATCGTCCCGCATTCTCGCGACCGAAGTATTCGGTGTCACGCCGACGAGCGTGTCATCGCGACGCAGTCCTGCCCGGCGCACCGTACCTGTGCTACAACGCACCCATGCATCATTCCGATCAGCGCGCACTGCGCCAACTGGCGGCGACGCTCGCGTATCGTGCCGCGAAAGTCCTTCGCGACGTGCCGCCGTCCTTCGCCCATTACAGCGCCGGTGAGTCGACGCGCACACCGCTCCGCATCGTCGCTCATCTCGCCGACTTGATGGCGTGGGGCACCTCGATCGCGAGGGGCGGCTACGAGTGGCAGGCAGGCGGCGGCGACGACTGGACCAGCGAAGTCGAGCGCTTTTTCTCCGGCCTGGCCGCGCTCGACGCGGCGCTCGCTGCGGAAGACTTCACCGGCTCCGCCGACAAACTCATCCAAGGGCCGCTCGCTGATGCGCTGACACATGTCGGCCAGCTGGCGATGCTGCGAGGCATGGCCGGTGTCCCGGTGCGTCCGGAGAGTTATGCGAAGGCCGCCATTACCATTGGCCGCGTTGGACGCGAGCAGGCCGCCGCGGCGCGAGAGTTCGACGGCGACGCTTCAGTGGCCAGAAAGTAGTCTGGCGAACGCCGCAACTGACGGGCCAAGCCCGTTGACACATGATAAGTGCGCACGTATTATGTGTGAGTGAACATCACGCTCTCCATTGACGACGCGGTAATTGAAAAAGCGCGGAAGCTGGCGCATGCGCGGGGCACGAGCGTCAACCAGATGGTCCGCGATTATCTCGAATCGCTCGTCAGGCCCGCCGAGCGCGGTCGCTTTGGCACGGAGCTGCGGACGCTGACCGCGGCCGGGAAGGGGCGCTCGAAAGGGTGGCGCTTCAGTCGCGAGTCGCTGCATGAGCGCCGCTAGTTTTCTCGATGCGAATGTCCTTGTCTACACCGACGATCACGGTGCGCCGAAGAAGCAGGCGATCGCCCTGCGGTTGGTCGAGGCCGGCCATGCCGACGGCACCGCGCACGTCTCGACACAGGTGCTCGAGGAATACTACGTCGCCGCAACGCGGAAGCTGCGCGTCGGCGCGGCGGTCGCGCGCGCGAAGGTCGAGCTGTTCGCGCGACTACACGTGGTCCGGATCGACGTCGAGGACATCCTCGCGGCTATCGACCTCCAGCGCCTCTACCAGCTGTCGTTTTGGGACAGCCTGCTGATTCAGTGTGCACGACGCGCAGGCTGTGCCACGCTGATCACCGAAGACCTCCAGGATGGCCGGCGTTTCGACCAACTCGAGATTCGGAATCCGTTCAAATAGGCCGGTGCGCGCCGCGACGGCGCTGACGCACTCGCGCTCACGCATTGACCGCGCGGTGTCAGTTGCGCAGCGGCAGATCCGACGATGCCGATGCCGGTTTCGTTCTTACTTTTTCCTTTTTGCGGCCCTCTGCCTTTTGCCTTTTGCCTTCTGCCTTCTGCCTTTCAATTTCATCTTCGGCTTGATCTTGTTTTTCTTCGCGGCGGTCTTCTTCTTCGCCGCTTTCTTAGCCGGCTTGGTTTTCTTCGCTGGGGCCGCTTTCTTCGTGGCCTTCCCGGCTCCCTGCTCCCGGCTCCCGGCTCCCGGTTTGAGCGAATGCACGCAGAACATCGCGCCCTGTGGATCGATGCCCTGCGCGATCCAGTCGCCGCCGGGCACTTCCATCGGACCGTTGACGATCTTGCCGCCGTTGGCCGTCGCTGCCGCTGCCGCGGCCTTCGCGTCTTTCACCAGCGCATACGGCGCCCATGAAGGCGGCGCGCCCGGCGGCGGCTTCATGATGCCCCCGCGGGGAATGCCGCCGCCGCGACCGAACATCTGATACGTGCCCATCGCGCCCATGTCCATCGCCGACGTCTTCTCCCAGCCAAACAGCTTCTGGTAGAAGTTCCACGCGCCTTCAGGATTCGGCGTATAGAGCTCGAACCATGAGAAGTCGCCGATCGCGGGCTGCTCGGGGCGGCTCGGCCGGCCTGGCTCCGGCTGATCGATGCCGAATGCCGCGCCGTACGGATCCTGCACGACCGCGTAGCGGCCGGTGTTGGGAATGGTCTCGGGCTGCTTGATGACTTTGCCTCCGAGCTGCGCGACGCGCATCGCCGTGTCGTCGACGTTCGGCGTGCCGATGTACATCAGCCAGTTCGGCGGAGGGGTCGCGTTGCCCGGAAGTTTCATCACCCCGCCAACGCCGGCGCCGGAAGCATTGTTGAAGACCGTATAGGAGCCATCGGGCGCGAACGGCACCGAGCTCCATCCAGCGACTTTCTTATAGAAGGATTCCGCTGCCGCGGTATCCGTGGTCATGAGCTCGCACCACACGAACGAACCGAGAAGTCTGTCTGCCATAGGTGCGCCATCCTACCTGATCAGCTGGCGGAAACGCTCCTCCGGCGCGCCCGTTCGGTGTAACTTGTCACTGTGAAATTCGGCCGCGCCATTGCCGTCACGACCTGTGTGTTGACCGGGGTCCTCTGGCACGCCGGGGCCACCGCGCAACTGGCGGCGTCGAGGGGGGCGATCGATCAGCCGGCGGCCGCTCCGGATCTCCGGGCGTTCGTCACCACCTATTGCACAACTTGTCACAACGACCGCCAGCGGACCGGCGGGCTCTCGCTGGCCGATCCGGCGATCGCGGATCCGATCGCGCAGCCGGAACTCTGGGAGAAGGTCCTGCACAAGATCGACACCGGCCAGATGCCGCCGGCGAAGATGAAGCGGCCCGAGCCCGCGGAGTTGCGGCGCGTCATCAGCCACCTCACGGCCACGCTCGATCGTGCGGCCGCGGCGCGGCCCGACCCGGGTCGCGTGGGCGCCCACCGGCTCAATCGCACCGAGTACGCGAACGCCGTCCGCGATCTGCTGGGCGTCAACCTCGACGCCTCAGCGTTCCTCCTGCCGGATGAATCCGATGAAGGCTTCGATAACGTTGCGGCCAGCCTCGCGCTGTCGCCGGCACATCTCGAGCGATACCTGACGGCGGCGCGCGAAGTGAGCCGCCTTGCCGTCGGCGATCCAACGCTTGGCGACGCGGCGCGCTCCTCAACGTATCGCGTGCCGCGTCTCCTCGAGCAGGATGTTCGGCTCAACGACGATCTGCCGTTCGGATCGCGCGGCGGCATTGCGATCCGTCACCACTTTCCACTGAACGGCGAGTACACGTTCAAGATTCGCCTGCGCCGCCAGGTTTACGACTACGTCGTCGGCATGGGCCACGCGCAGGATCTCGACATCCGCATCGACGGCAGGCGCATCACGCGATTCCGGGTCGGCGGCGAATCGAAGGGCACGCCGGGTCCGCTGACGTGGAATGGCGAGATCGTCGGCGACACACCGTACGAGTTGTACATGCACGCGGCCGATGCCGGTCTCGAAGCCCGGGCCACCGTGACCGCGGGTGAGCATCTGGTGAGCGCGTCGTTCGTCGATACGCCTTTCGAACCGGAAGGCGTGACGCAACCGCTGCCGGTCGACTTCGGTCGTGGATCCGACGAGCAGTTCGACGGATTGGCGTCGGTCGATGCGCTGACGATCAACGGGCCGTATTCAGCAGCGGGTGTGCCGGAGACAGCAAGCCGCCGACTGATCTTCACCTGCCTGCCCACCGTAGCGTTGGCGAAGGTGGGCAAGGGTGACGCGGCTTGCGCGAAACAGATCCTCAGTCGACTGGCGCGGCGAGCGTATCGTCGCACGGCGGCCGCTGACGAAGTCGAGACGCTGCTTGGTTTCTTCCGTGATGCGTCGAAAGAGAAAGGATTTGAATCAGGCGTGCAATTCGCGATCGAGCGGATGCTGGTCAGCTTCAATTTCCTGTTCCGTATCGAGCGCGAACCGGCCAAAGCCGGCGGCGTCTATCGAATCAACGATCTCGATCTCGCCTCGCGATTGTCGTTCTTCCTCTGGAACAGCATCCCTGACGACACGCTGCTGACGCTGGCGGAGAAGAATCAGCTGCACGAGCCGGCGATCCTGCAGCAGCAGGCCGCGCGCATGTTGCGCGATCCGAAAGCGTCGGCACTGGTCACGGGTTTCGCGAGTCAATGGCTCGGCGTGCGAAAAGCGCAGAGCTTCCTGCCCGACGCCAACATCTTTCCGGAATTCGACGAGAACCTGCGCCGCGCGATGCAGCGCGAGACGAACCTGTTCGTCGAAAGCCAGCTCGCCGCCGACCGCGGCATCGTCGATCTAATCGCCGCAGACTATTCATTCGTCAACGAGCGGCTCGCGCAGCACTACGGGATTCGCGGCGTCACCGGCGAGCGATTCCGAAAGGTGACCTTCACCGACGGCGTCCGCGGCGGCGTCCTCGGCCAGGGCAGCGTGCTGATGGCGACGTCCTATCCCGATCGCACCGCGCCGGTCGTGCGCGGCTTCTGGGTGCTCGAAAGCCTGCTCGGCATGCCGCCACCGCCCCCACCGCCGGATATTCCGGATCTCAAGACCGTCAGCGAAGACGGCAGGCCGTTATCGATGCGCGCGCAGATGGAGCGCCATCGCGAGAGCCCGTCGTGCTCGGTGTGTCACGTGCGCATGGATCCGCTCGGCTTCGCGCTCGAGAACTTCGATGCGCTCGGCAGATGGCGGCAGGCGAGCGGAGGAGTGCGGGTGGATTCGTCGGCAGTGTTTGCCGACGGCACGCCGATCGACGGCGTGACCGGCCTGCGCGCCTTCGTCATCAGGCACCAGGACCGCTACGTCCATACGTTCGTGTCGAAAATGCTGACGTATGCGCTGGGCCGCCACGTGGGCTACCGAGATCAGCCCGCGATTCGCCAGATCGTGCGCGGTGCCGCTGTATCGGGATACCGCTGGTCGGCTATCATTCAGGGCATCGTGTCGAGCACGCCGTTTACTTCGGCAAAGGCCACCTCATGATGATCACCAGGAAGGCGCTGTCACGCCGGACCGTGTTGCGCTCGCTCGGCGCCGCCGTGTCGCTGCCGCTCCTCGACGCGATGGTGCCGCCGCTGACCGCCATGCAGCGCACGCCCGCGCAGGCGCCGCTGCGATTCGGCGCGGTCTATGTTCCGAATGGCGTCATTCCCGGTCAGTGGTTCCCAACCGCTGAGGGCAGCGCGTTCGAGTTTTCGCCGTCGCTGAAGCCGCTCGAGAAATTCCGCGACCAGTTGCTGGTCACGAGCGGCCTCGACAGCGTGCCGCCGCCTCCTCCGGGTGAGCGGCAGTACAACAATCACGCGGACGCGAGCACGCGTTTTCTGACGGACGTGACGCCGAGCCGCACACTCCGCGCCGGCATTTCGATCGATCAGATCCTGGCCAGGCAGATCGGCCAGGACACGGCGCTGCCGTCGATCGAGCTCGCGCTCGAATCCGTCGATTCAGGCGCGTCATGCGACTTCGGCCGCAGCTGCATTTACACCGGCACCATCGCGTGGGCGGGGGCCACCCAGCCGCTGCCGATGGAGCACGATCCGAGCGCCGCATTTGTCCGCCTGTTCGGCGACGGCACCGCTGACGCCGGCGCGCGGCAGGCGCGTGCGCGCCAGAAGGGCAGCATCCTCGATTCGCTGCTCGATGAAGTCTCGAGACTGCAGGCATCCGTATCGGCGCCCGATCGATCACGTTTGTCCAGTTATCTCGAAAGCGTTCGCGACGTCGAGCGGCGCATCCAGAAAGCCGTCACGTTCAACCGTGAAGAGCCGTCGCTCGATCGGCCCGCCGGCATCCCCGACACGTTCGAGCAGCACGCGCGATTGATGTTCGACCTGCAGTGGCTTGCCTACCAGGGCGACGTTACGCGCGTGACCACGTTCATGATTGGCCGTGAGTTCAGCGGCCGCACCTATCCGGAAATCGGCGTGCCCGACGCGCACCACCCGATCTCGCATCACCTGCGCGATCCGCTCCGCATGGAGAAGTGCGCGAAGATCAATCACTACCACGTCTCGCTGTTCTCGGAATTCCTCGAGAAGCTGCGCGCCACGCCGGACGGCGACGGCTCGCTGCTCGATCATGTCGCCATCATTTATGGCGCCGGCATGAGCGAGGGCAACGGTCACGTTCCCGAGAACCTCCCGATTCTCGTCGCCGGCGGCGCCAACAAGCGAATCGCCGGTGGACGATACGTGAAGTTCGCGAAGGGCACACCGCTGGCGAACTTCCATCTCAGCATGCTCGATCGCTTCGGTGTGCGGATCGACCAGCATGGCAACAGCACCGGTCCGCTCACGCTCGATTGAGGTCTTGAGGTCCTGAGGTCTTGAGTGTTGCATTCGCTTTCGCGGTGTTTCTCGCGGCAACGCCGCTCGTCGATGCGGTCAAGCAGGGTGACGTCCAGGTTGTCCGCGGCCTGATCAAATCCGGCGCTGACGTGAAGCAGCCGGAAGGTGACGGCGCCACGCCGCTGCATTGGGCCGCGCACCGCGATTCGGTCGAGCTCGTCAAGCTCCTGATCGATGCGGGCGCGCCGGTTCACGCCGCCAATGATCTCGGTATCACGCCCCTGCATCTCGCCGCCGCGAACGGCAATGCCGCGGCGATTAAGCTGCTGCTCGACAAGCGCGCGAATGCGAATGCCATGAGTGCATCCGGCGTAACGCCGTTGATGGAAGCCGCTCGCACCGGCAGCGTCGACGCCGTGCGGCTGCTGCTCGCTTACGGCGCCCAGGTCAACGCGCATGAGACGGCGCGCGGCCAGACGGCGGTGATGTGGGCCGTGTCCCGCCAGCATCCTGAGGTCGTCAAGGTCCTGATCGAAAACAAGGCCGACATCCACGCGCGCACCGGGACGCGGCAAGTGATGGCGATGCTCGATCGCGGGCCGCGACGCGCGGTGAAGAATTCGGCGCAGGATGCGCGGCCGTATCAGATGGGCGGCAGCACCGCACTGTTGATGGCGGCGCAAAGCGGCAGCACCGAATCCGCGCGTCTGCTGCTCGCCGCCGGCGCCAACGCGAACGATCAAGCCGGCGACGGCAAGTCTGCCCTCGTCACGGCAGCGTTCGCCGGACATACCGAAGTTGGAAAACTCCTGATCGACGCGGGCGCCGATCCGGACGCCGCGGCCGCCGGCTACACCGCCTTGCATGCGGCCGCGCTGCGAGGTGACGTCGCGCTGGTCAAAGCGCTGCTCGCGAAAGGCGCCAACCCCAACGCGGTGTTGACGAAGGGCAGCCCGGTGCGCCGCTTCGGCTCGCAGTGGGCGTTGTCGACGCCGTTCACCGGTGGCACGCCGCTCGCCGTCGCGGCCGCATATCTCGAAGTGGACGTCATGCGCGCGCTGCTTGATGCCGGCGCGAAAGCGGATGGCAGGCTGGCAAATGGCATGAGCCCGTTGCTGCTTGCCGCGGGCGCGCCCATGGAAATGGAAGCGCGTCCCTCGGATCTCCTCCGCTGGAACGTCATCGACAACGACACGCCGCAGATCCCGCGCTCACGCGAGGACGCAGTGGCGGCCGTCAAGATGCTGCTCGATGCCGGCGCGCCGGTGTTGCAGACGACCGATGCGGGTGACACGGCCCTTCATGCCGCGGCGATGGCCAACGAACCCGCCACGATTGAGCTCCTGGTATCGAGGGGCGCCGACATCAACGCGATGAACAAGTCCGGCCAGGCGCCGTTGTCATTGACCTTGCCCCGAAAGAGCGAGCGCGGTCCCGGCTTCCCCGGTTACCCCGAAGCCGAAAAGATGCTGCGAAAGCTCGGCGCGCAACAACAGTAGTTACATCCGGGGGCTACATCCGGGGGCTGGCCCCAAACGTAGCCTGCGACATCCGTGCAACATCCGGGGGCTGGCCCCAAATGTCACATCGGAACGCAGATTCCGCGATAGGTTGGCTGGTGTTGCAATCCTGCTACGTTTGGGGCCAGCCCCCGACCGTAGCAGACTTGTTCTCGCGCTACGTTTGGGGCCAGCCCCCGACTGTAGCTACTTACGATAGCGTTGCGGGATCTGATCCGGACCAGGCGCCAGCAGCAGGTCGCCGTTCGACGCCACCGCCATGCCGTGATTGCCCTGCGATTCCACGTAGCCGATCAGCGCGCCTTTGTCGCGATTGATCTTGATCAGCCAGCCGGGCGCCGAGTTCGGCCCCCGCGGAATCGTCGATAGCCACAACGCATCCCCGTCGAGCGTCAGGCCGAACGTCTTGCCGTACGGCGTCCACTCGCCGAGGAACTTGCCGCTGCGATCGAATCGCTGGATGCGGCCGTTCTCGCGATCGGCGACGTAGACGATGTTGCGCTCGTCGATCTGAATCGAGTGCGGCAGACGGAACTCACCCGGGCCGGTGCCGGCGCGTCCCCATTCGTTGACCTTCTTGCCGTCGGCGGTGTACTCGAGGATGCGCGCGTTGCGGTAGCCGTCGGCAATGAAGACGTGGCCGTCGCGCGCGAACGCCACGTCGGTCGTGCTGCAGAAGTTGTTGCTGCAGTTCGCCGGCTGCCCGCCGACCTCAATCTTCATCAGCAGCGTGCCGTCGGTCTTGAACTTGTAGACCATCGAGCTCGCCGCATCCGTCGTCCACACGTTGCCCTGCGGATCCACCCGGATCGCGTGCGGCATCGTGTACATCCCCTTGCCCCACGAGCGCACGATCTTTCCGTCGCGATCGACCGCGATCACCGGATCGGCTTTGTCGCCGCGTTGAAGAAGATAGGTGAGCCCGTCGCGGGACGCCGCCACCCACGACACCATGCCCACGCCCCAGCCCGGCGCCGCCGGCGCCTTCACGGGGAGCGCGCCCATGGTCAGCGGCAGCTTGGTCGCCGTCTGCAGCGTCGCGCGCAGCGCCGCATTCTGTTCGTCCATCCGGGCCTGTTCGGCGGGGGTCGGACCGCCCCCTTGAGAGATCAACGGCCACAACAGCGCAATCGCGGCGAGATGCTTGAGCATCCCGGGATTCTATCGCCAGGGCTCGGCGAGTGCGGCGATTTCCCCTCGAACGACCCGCCATGCATGCTCTGGATCATGACCGGGAGCGTTAGTTTCACCCCGGTGTAAATCGTGCGGGCGCGTTTTACATGCGTGTCAATCGCCATCCGAATTCGGGCGCGGAACGCACGATGTTGCCGGGCACACTCCTTGCTCTGCCGTAACAACAAACGCCATGAGCGCCCCCCTTGCCCTCCGTAGCCTTGGCGAAGGAGCGGCCGTATCGAGCCGAATGCCAGCACTGGATGGCATTCGCGCCATCGCGGTGGGCGCCGTCCTGCTGTATCACGCGGAACTGGCGGCGTTTCAAGGCGGCTTCCTCGGCGTCGACGTCTTCTTCGCGCTGTCCGGATTCCTGATCACGCGATTGCTCGTTCAGGAATGCCGATCGAGCGGCGCCATCTCACTCCACCAGTTCTATCTGCGCCGCGCGCGTCGACTGCTGCCCGCACTCCTCGCCGTCATCGTGCTCGTCGTCGTCGTGACCGCGATCCTGATCCAGGATGCCGCGCACAAGACGCGCGAAGATGCCGTCGCGGCACTGGTTTACCTGTCGAACTGGTGGTTCATCGTCTCCGACCAGTCGTACTTCGAGACCTGGGGCCGGCCGCCGCTGCTGCAGCACCTCTGGTCGCTTGCGATCGAAGAACAGTTCTACGTGATCTGGCCGATCGTCGTCGTTGCGCTGCTGCGACTGGCCAGCGCAAGCGCGCTGATCTCCGTCGCACTGGCCGGCTCATTCCTGTCGAGTGCATGGATGGCGTGGCTCACGTTCCATCGCTACGACGCGGAGGCGGACGCCAGCCGCGCGTATTTCGGAACCGACACGCACTCGATGGGCCTGCTCCTCGGCGCTGCGCTCGGTGCCGCCGGCCATCAGGTCACGATTCCGTTTGCGACGAAATTGACGCGATGGATGCCGCACATCAGCGCGGCCGCGCTGATGACGCTGATCGCGAGCTTCTCGATCATCGGCGAAGACAGCCGCGTCCTCTATTTCGGCGGGTTCTTCGGGGTGTCGCTCGCGACCGTGGTCCTCATCTACACCACGACGCACCATGCAAATCCAACGAGCGTGCTGCTGTCGAACGATGCGTGTCGCTGGGTCGGCGATCGATCCTACGGTCTCTACCTCTGGCACTGGCCGATCTTCGCGATCACGCGGCCTGGCGTCGACATTCCCGTGACCGGCCTCGCGAATGTTGCGCTCAGGCTCGCACTCACCGCCGGTGTTGCGCAGGCGTCGTATGTCGTGCTCGAGACGCCATTCCGCAAGGGCGTGATCAGCCGCTGGCGCATCCTGCAAACCGTTGCCGCGAGCGCCGTGGTGCTGGCGGTGGCGTTCGCGTATCCCGTTCCGGTCGCGTCCAACGAGATCCCGAAGGACGTCGCCGAAGCGATGGGCATCCTGCCGAACGCCAAGATCGAGGCGGCGCCGGAGATGCCCATCAAGAAGGAAGCGCGCGTCACCGTGATCGGCGACTCGGTGTTGCTGGGTGCGAGAAAGTCGGTGGAGAGCCGCATCGGCGCCGCGCGCGTCGATGCCGCGGTCGGCCGGCAGGCGAGAGACATCGTCCAGCGGATTCGCGACCTCAAGGCGGCGGATCTGCTCGGGCCGAAAGTCGTGCTGCACGTCGGCACCAACGGGTATGTGACCGAGGATCAGCTGCGGACGATCCTGACGCTGCTTGACGATCGTGAGCGCGTCATCATCGTGAATGCGGCTGCGCCGCGCCGATGGGTCGAGAAGAACAACGAGCTCATTGAAAGGATCGCTGCCGATCACCCCAACACGGTCGTCGCAGACTGGTCCTCGGTCGCCAACCAACATCCGGAATACTTCGTCTCCGACCAGGTGCACCTGACCGGCAAAGGGCAGCGCGCGTTCGTCGATGAGATTTTCCGCGTCGCCGAGTTCAGCGTCGACGAAATCGGCACGCCTCGCATCAGCGGGCGCACCGAGGAATGGAAGCCGGCGGCGCGGGCGCTGCCGGTGGTGCCGCTCGACGAGCCGCGTCCGGTCGATGCGTTCTGGGACGAGATGGCACAATGCGAAGCGGCCGGCGACTGGCAGGCCCGCGGTGAATTCGCCGGCGGCCTCGGCATCGACGTCGCCAGCTGGCAATCATTCGGCGGCGACGAGTTCGCGCCGTCGCCGGAGGATGCGAGCCGCGATCAACAAATCGAGATCGCCAATCGCATTTCTCGCGCGGTCGGCTTTGGCGGATTCAAGTGCGCGCGCGGCATCGGCGAGCCGCGGCTGATCGAACACGAGCCCTCGTCGATCGTGATTCAAACGTTTGCGTTCGGTCAGTCCGGACGCGTCGTCCGCGACTTGCAGATCATCCTCGGCGCGCCGGTGGACGGCGTCTATGGCAGCGAGACCTGGCTCGCGCACCTGCAGTATCTTAGGAACCATGGACTGTCGCCGGCGCTTGCGCCTCGGTAGCGGCACGGCAGTCGTCCTCGCAGCCGCGATCGTGTGCGGACCCGCGCTGCGATCGCAGGAGCGCGCGACCCTGGTGTTGGCGAGCCACCCGGATGTTGCGGCGCTGCAATGTCCGCCGCTCAACAACACGCCGACCGCTCGAGGATCTGCTCCGTCCGATCGCGTTCCCACTGTCGACGATCTCGAAGCCAGCGCAATCGATCTGCCGGCGATTGGCGGAGCCGTATCGCGTCTGTCGCCAGAAGTCGTTCGCGCGTTCGCGCTCCCGAAAGATGGCGATCGCCTCCGCATCGGCGTATGGGGCGACAGTCACGCCGCGGGTGCCTTCGTGACCGATGAACTTGCGCGATTCGCCGAAGCAAAGGGCGCCACGGTGGCAACGCGAGTCATCCCTGCCAGCCTTGGCAGGCCAGGGGTGCGGCTGCCGCTCGGTCGCGTGTGCAAGAGCTCCGGCTGGAAGCTTCAGTCCGCTTACAGCGCCGCCGGCTCGATTCCAGTGGGCCCATCGTTGTCGAATCTCAGATCGTCCAAACCCGGCGACTACATTTCGATCGATTTCCGGCACCGCGCCACTCCCGAGGTGCGGAGCATCCGAATTCACCACCTGCCGGCGTCGCGATCCGAATTGGGCGTGAGGGTAGACGATGGAGCAGAGGTGCGGATGGAACTGTCCAGTGGCACGCTCGACATCCGCGCGTCCGCGTCGATCTCGACGCTCAAGCTGCGGGTCGTGCGAGGCGACGTGGTGCTGCAGCATTTCGCCTTGCAGTATGCCGATCCACCCGCCATTACCCTGGATGTCTTCGGCCTGCCGTCCGCCACGGTCAAGGGCTGGTCAAACGTCGATCTCGCGTATCTCAAGAAGTCGATCGACGCGAGCTACGATGCCGTCATTCTCGAATACGGGACCAACGAGGGCGCCGTCGAACGGTTCGATGCGCCGGCCTATCGAGCGATGCTGGCGGCGTCGTTGAAAAATCTTCGGCAGGTGTTTCCGGAATCATCGTGCCTGCTGATGGGCCCAACCGATCGCGGAGCACGCATCCCGGCGCGCCGCAAAGACGGCAGGCTCGACTTGATGTATTACCCGCGCGTGCATCAGCAGATCACTCGCATTCAATCCGAGGTCGGCGAGGATTTCGGCTGCGCGGTGTGGGACTGGCAGAAGTTCATGGGCGGCCCCGGATCGATCTACCGCTGGGCGCGCGAAACCCCGCCGCTGGCAGCGTCGGACCTGATTCACCTGACTCAGTCCGGCTATCGCAAGACCGCATCCGGCCTCGCGCAATCGTTTGGCTGGCTTACGCCCTGACTGTATTGCGCGATATGATTCGCGTCGGTGTCACACGCCGCCGTCTGGCGAATCATCGTCGTCCTCTCGATCGTCGCCGCCGGTGCCGCCCTTGGCGACGAACGCCCTCGCGAACCCTCGCAGTACTTCTGGGACATGGCGTCGTATGTGACGGCGCTCGACGCGCCGAACCCGTATAGGTCCGACGCGTTCTTCGCGTTTCTCTACCCGCCGGTCGCCGCTGACATCTTCAGGCTCGCGCGCACCCATTTGTTCGAGCTGATGTCGATTGCTTACGTGGCGGCGATCGCAGGATTCCTCGGCGCCTATGCCCCGCCTCGACATGCGGCGCCGCTGCCGCTCGCGATCGGCCTGGGCGCGCTGATCAAGCCGCAATTCCTGCTGTATGTCGGCCTGCTGCCGGTGCTCGAGCCATGGCGGAAGAGCGCGATCAAAATGCTGATGGCCGTGCTCGCCGTGAGTGCCGTTCACGCCGCTTATGTGGTGTTGCGGCCGGACCTGTGGAACGACTACGTCGACGGTGTGCGGTCACGCACGTTGGAGGTACAGGATTTCGGCTGGGGATCCGCCGCGCTGTTCATGCACATGACGGGTTCGAATGCCGGAGCCATTCGACGGTCCTCGTCACGCACATGGCGGGCCTGCTGTTGCTGCTGGTGTCGCTGGCGCGCACCGGGCTTACACCCACCCCGTGCGAGAGCGAGCCGCGTTAGAATCGTCGCGCCATGGTAATTGCCCTGTTGTTGATGCTTGCCCAGAGTCAGCCGCCGGTCCGGATCATCAATCCGACCAATCCCAATCCGATGCCCGGCGACGTCCGGATGCAGCAGTTCGACTTGCCGGAGGGCGCGACCTGGCGGGTCTTCAGCGTCGACGCCTATCCCGAGGGACCGGTCCAAATCGTGCGCGTGGCCGAGATTCGCCAGCAGAATCCGCCCAGCACCTGGTCGGTCCACGTCACGAATCGCGGCCTGATGCCGGTGAATTCGCTGTCGCTCGCCGCCGCGGTCATCGACGTGAATGGCAAGGTCAAGGCCACGCAGTCGCTCGCGGCGATCAGGAACCTCAAGCCGCGACAGGTCATTCGAAAGGAAATGCCGGTGCGCGTGACCGTGATTGCGCCGACCGATCGCGTGGTGTTCTACGTCAAAGAGATCACGAGCGAAACCGGTGACTGGAAGTCGATTGACGCAGAGGTCGCGAGTCTGATCGCGAGCGTGGCAGCTCAGTTGCCCGTGCCCTGATCCTCCGGCGAGTTCAGGTAGCGATCGAGCCGCGAGAGGATCGACAGAATCAGCCACGCGACGATGACACAGAACAGCGCCATGAAGCCATGACCGGCGCCGGTGGCCACGCCAACCGCCGCCGTCAGCCAGATCGTGGCCGCCGTCGTCAGGCCGAAAATTCCCTCTTCTTCTTTTTTCTTCAGGATCGTGCCGGCGCCAAGAAAGCCAACGCCGGTGGCGATGCCCTGGATGACCGCGCCGATGTTATTGGGATTGGTTTCGATGCCGACCAGCACGAAGGCCGCCGCCGACAGCGACACCATTGTGTGGGTGCGCAGACCGGCGGCTTTGCCCTGCACCTCTCGCTCGACGCCGATTAGCGCGCCAAGCAGCGCGGCGAGCCCGAGCCGGCCGGCGACACGCGCCAGGTACGACGCGTCGGGCAGGTTGAGCCACTCGACATCCATGGCTATCGATCTCTCGATCGATTCGCGGCCCAGCCGGCCGCGAGCCCGGCGGCCAATGCGGAGTAGATCCAGAACAGCGATCGACCGCTCAGGCGCTTTTCAAAACCCGGCGTGAGACGGCGCGGCACGACGTAGTAATCGATCGCGTACGCGGCGGCCGACACCGCGACGCCGGCGCCAATCGCGGACGGCAGATCCTGCCGCGGCAGCATCTTCATCACGCCCGCATGCATCGCCGCCCATGAAAACATGGCTGCCGTATTCAACGCGGTGCCGGTCCCGGTGTACTTCGTCGAGCGCTCGGCGTGTGCCGCAGCTTCATCGCCGAATGCAATGTGGCTGACCGCATTGAGCGGCGCCCACATCGAGCTGTCACGCTCATGACCGAGGCAGAGGATGGTCGCGGTGGTCAGCGCGGTGGCGGCGCTGCCGGCCGCGAGGATGTCGAGCGCAAAGCTGTTGGCGGCCATCACGGTTTCCAATCCGGAGCGTAGAGCTCCTGGATCTTTGCGCCATCGCGCGGCACCATGGCCGTGCCGGACGCCGATACCCACTCGCGATTGCTGTCGCGGTAATAGGTGGGATTGATGTGCTGGTCGTGCTCGAGGTCGGTCAGTTTCGCGGTGCCTTCGGTCTTCATCGATACCTCCTGAGCAGGTAGTGCAACCCGCGTGCCCGGCGATATGATGGCGGCCGTGCGAGTGGTCATCGTCGTCATTGCCGCGCTCGCGGCTCAGGCGCCAGGGTGGCAGCCGTCGTTCGAGCTCGTTCAACCCGACTTGTTCGGCGCGCCCGGTGGGCAGGCAAACGCGTGGGCCGATGTGGACGGCGACAACGATCTCGATTACTTCGTGGCTTTTCGCGGCCGTCCCAATCGCTTCTATCGCAACGACAACGGCACGTTTCACGACGTTGCGCCGGCAGCCGGACTGGCCGACACCATCGAGACGCGTGCCGCCGCGTTCGGCGATTTCGACAGCGACGGCGACGCGGATCTCTATATTGCGTTTGCCGATCCGAAAGTGCCCGCCAAGGTCTACCGCAACGATGCGAAGGGCACGCACTTTACAGATGTCGCCAGGGAGATCGGCGTCAATTTGAACGGCGTCGCGCGGCAGCCCGCGTGGATCGACTACGACGGCGACGGCGATCTCGATCTGTTCGCGGCCTTTCGCGATGTTCCGAACCGCCTGCTGCGAAACGATCGCGGCAAGTTCGTCGACGTCACCGACGCCGCGGGCATCGGCGATCCGCGCAAGACCGTCAGCGCCGTGTGGTGGGACTTCGATCGCGACGGCGATCTCGACCTGTTCACGGCCAATCAGGAAGGCGATGCGAACGGCTTGTATCGCCAGCAGCACGGCAAGTTCGAGGACGTCGCCGTCGCCATGGGCGTTGCCGGCACGCCGCGGCCGAAAGAGGATGGCGGGGTGGGCCCGAGCGTCGCCGATTTCGATCACGACGGCGACTTCGATCTCTTCGTCGCGAATTACGGGCACAGCGCGCTCTATCGCAACGACGGTGGATTGAAGTTCACCGAAGTGTCGCGCGACCACGCCATCGATCTGAATGGTCACGGCGTGACCTCGGGCTGGGGCGATCTCAACAACGATGGCTTGCCCGATCTCTACGTCGCCAATTTCATCGCCGGCCAGCCGCTGTATCGAGACGCGCTGTTCATCAACGGGACGAAGGCATTCGTCGAAGCACTGCCGGACGTGATCCTGAAACACGACGCGACGCACGGTGTGCAGTTCGTCGACTTCGATCAGGACGGCCGTCTCGATCTTGCGCTCACCAACAACGATCCGGAAGGCGGCGGCCATCCGCTGCTGCGGAATACTTCGACGATGCGCGGCCGATCGATTGCGGTTGAAGTGACCGATCCGAATGCGCGCCGCACGCGCGCGGGCAGCGAAGTGCGCGCCTATCGAGCGGGCACGCGCCAGATGCTGTCGGCGGCCATCGTCGATTCAGGCAGCGGCTATTGTTCGCAGAGCGACATGCCGGTGCATCTCGGCATCGCCAACGACTGGCGCGGAAAAGTTGATATCGAAGTGATTACGATCGCCGGCGGCACCCGGCACGCGAGCATCGTCCGCGACGTCAATCCCGATGACTATCGCGGACGATCGTTGAGAATCATTACGACGAAGTAAGTCGCTACTTCCTGGCCGGGTCCTTCTTGCGCAGGTGGCCGTACATCAGTTCTTCCGCGAACGGCACGCACTTATATTCCATCAGCTGCACGTTCGGCTCACGCCGGCGGTAGAGCGGCATCTTGATCTTCCACGGCTTCGAGAAAACGTTCGGGTCTTCGATCGTCGCCTCGTAGTCCAGCGTGTTGGCGTCGATCATGGTGTAGCGCTCGGTGACCTTCAGCGCGTCGCTGTGGTAGTTGCCGGCACGATCGAACCAGGTGTCCGGCATGTGATCGGTGACCTCGATCACGAGCGATTCACCATCCCACTTCCCGATGTTCCATCCCATCCACGACGGCGCGGGACTCTTCTCTCGTGAATTCATCCGCACGATGCGGCTCGCACTCGCGAATTCGTAAGTGAAGATCACGTTGTCTTTCGACTGCACGATCTGGAACGGGTACGGCATGTAGGTCGCGCGCGGGATGCCCGGCATGTAGCACTTGATCTCGGGATCGAGCTTGATCCAGTCGGCGCGATTCTGATTGCGCTGCTCGAGCGCCGCCGGCACGTACGGAATCTCGTCGCCTTCGACGACGCCGAGGCCGCCGGGAATACTGAAGGCCGCGGCGAGCGCCACGACCGGACCCATCTTCGCTTCATGCGGCTCGAGATCCCAGTTGGCGGTGTTGTTCGCCTGCCAGATGCCGCTGATGTTCGGCGCGCCGTCAGGTGTTCGCGGCGCGCGATACGCGTCCTGCCCGCTGCCCACCGCAACACCGCCGCAAGAGGCGGAAACGATGGCGGCGGCCGCCAGGGCTGCCAGACCGATGCGGTTCATCACAGGCCCTTCGGCTTCGGCTTCTCGTTCGGATCCTTGCCGTCGCGCGGCGCGCCGGTGCCCGACGATCCCATGAACAGCGTGCGGCCATCGGGGAACGTGATGTCGCGCCCATTCGCGCGCATGCGGCCGTCCTTCGCTTGGTAGCCGGAGACGACAATCACGGTGCCGACCTTGATCGAGTCGCGCGTGATGCCGTTGCGCTGCAGCGTATTCGGCGTGCCGCCTTCGACCATCCAGATCTCGGGCTTGCCGTTGGCCGCTTTGTTCTCCATGTGAATCCACGCGTGGGGATTGATCCACTCGATCTTGGTGACCGGGCCGCGCAGCGTGACCGGCGCCCTGGCGTCGAACTCCGCCGAAAACGCGTGATGCGCAAGGACGGGTCCGGCGGCGACGGCGGCGATGATTCCGGCCCTCAGGAATAAGGCTCTGCGAAACATACGGGACTCTCCTGTGGGCAGGAGAATAACCCAGCAAGGCTTCGCCTGGTAACTCCGTTTCGCCTTGCCGGGGGCAGCGTTGCCTGGCCCGGCCTCCGGCCGGGCGGTTCGCTGTTAACGCGGGACTGCGGCGGGAATGAAATCGAGGATTAACGCCGCCTCGACGTCCCGCAGGATCAGCACGTCGCCGATGATGCGGTATTCGAGCGCCGCCGGGAGCTTCGGCAAGACGGCCAGTAGTGACGGCGGCATGGTCGCCATCTGCGACGCCGCGGGAAAGCGCAAGTGCACGGCCGGCGTCGTCTTCGCCGGCGTTTCGTCGTCGATACTGGAGAGGACACCGGCGAGATCGTCGCGTTTGATCGCCTCGCCGATCCGCCGCCTGAAGACGTCGCTCACCGGCGATGCGAAGATGGCGCCCTGTTTCGCACCGCGCCTCGCGCGTTGCACCGCCGCGGCAAGCGCATCGCTGGCCTGCGTCAACTGCGCCGAGGTCGAGTCGGGTTTCAGCCCGCCTGTCTCTCCGATGAGCTGTTCGCGAAGGCTCATGTATTGTGCAATCGCGCGCTCGAACGCCTGCACAGCGGTCGCGTCTGCCGGCGGCCCCGCAGCGCTTTGCATTATCGCCGCATGGCCCAGTGTCAGCAGGAGGAGGCCGTTGGCCAGCGTCATAGCCGTCATCTTGGCACGCCTTCTACCTTTTACCTTTTACCTTTTACCTTTTACTTTTTACCTTTTACTTTTTACCTTTTACTTTTTACCTTTTACTTTTTACCTTTTGCCTTTTGCCTTCTGGTAAGCGACACTACGCCGCATGAGATTCCTGCCCGCGTTTCTCGTAGCTCTCACGCTGGCGGCCGTCGCCACGCTTGGCGCGCAGTCCGGCAGCAAGTATTCGACGGATCCGCCGGCGGGCTGGAAGGTGCCGCGCACCGCCGACGGCAAGGCCGACCTGCAGGGCGTGTGGGGCAATAACGGCGTCACGCCGATGACGCGGCCGACGCAGTGGAAAGACAAGGCAACGCTGACCGACGCCGAAGTCGACGATCTCAAGGGCTTGCTTGCCAGGTCTGTCGATCAGGGCGGCGACGCGATTTTCGGCAACCTGATTCAGATCGCGCTGAACGCGAAGGACAAGGGCGAGTTCAAGCAGACCTCGTACGATCCGACGACCGGCAACTACAACCAGTTCTGGATGGCCGATCGCGAGTGGGACAACCGCACGTCGCTGATCGTCGATCCACCCGATGGGCAGTTCCCGCCGTTGACGCCGGAAGCGCAGGCCCGCCGTGCTGCCGCCGCGGCGCGTCCGCGCACGCGCGGACCATCGGATGGTCCGGAAGATCGTCCGCTCTCAGAGCGCTGCGTCTCGTACGGCGCCCCGCGCACGCAGGCGAACTACAACAGCTACACGCAGATCCTCCAGTCGCCGGAAACGGTGGTGCTGCTGCAGGAGATGATCCACGACGCGCGCGTCGTGCCGATGACCAGCAAGCCGCACCTGCCGAAAAAGATCCGGCAGCTGCACGGCGATCCGCGCGGCCGCTGGGACGGCGACACGCTCGTCGTCGAAACCACGAACTACCTCAACGGCTTCCAGGGCTCGACGCCCGACGTGAAGATCACCGAGCGCTACACGCGCGTCAGCCCCGACTTCATCAACTGGCAGGTCACCGTTGACGATCCGGCCACGTGGACCAGGCCCTACACGTTCATGGTCCGCCTCAAGAAGGCGGAAGGATTGATCTACGAATACGCGTGCCACGAAGGCAATTACGCGATGGAAGGCATCCTCGCCGGCGCCCGCGCGGAAGAGGCGAAAGCTAAGAAGAAGTAGCGGTCCGCTGGGCGGCGGCCTTTTCATTGGCCGCCGACACCAGCATGCGAATCGCCGTATAGAGCACGACGATCAACACCAGGTAGCGGATGTATTGAATCGACAACCGCTCGACGAGCGGCGCGGCGAGCAGCACCGCGATGGGACCGGCGATCAGGAATGCGATCGCGGTCCGCAGATCGTAGCTGCCCTTGCGAACGAACTGGATGCTGCCTGACGGCATCAGGAACGCGCACGCCCCCATCATGATCGGGTACGACACCCGCGGATCCATCCCGAGCAGGCTGATCATGATCAGGCACGGTCCGTAGAAACCGATGCCGAGCATCATCAACGCCCCGAGCACCATCGAGATGCCGACGGCGATGCCGAGCTTCGCGCCCGAGAGTCCCAGCGCCTCGCCAGGCGCGGGCCCTTGTCCGGACATCGACAGCACCATCAGTGCCGACGCCACGAGCAGCGCCGTGCCCATGCCGATCTGCACCTGCCGGCGGTTGAAGCCTGCAACGACACCCGCGCCGAGGAACGCGCCGAGCACCGCGGCGCCGATGATGCTGACGAGCGTGACGAAATCGACCTGGATGATCGTCATGAAGATCACGGCCTGGACGACCGTCGCCATCACGTAGCCGACGTTCAGCGTCCCCGGAATTTTCTCATCCCGCATCACGCCCCACAGTTTCGACATCGAGGTGGTGGTGGCGAACGAGCCGATGCCGAGCGTGTCGAAGAAGTTGGCGATGAACGCGACGAGCAGGGCGATCGGTGTGGGGGTCAGTGGGCCGTCATGCCGGCGGCGGCGCTCCGTCAGGTACCAGAACGCGTGAAAGGCAACCGCGATCACGATCAGCAGCGCAATCAGGATGTATTTGGGTTCCATCTGTGCGGCGATTTTACTTGGTTTCCGCGATTTGACCAGAATCTGGCCCAAAAAAGGTCAGTTATTCTTTAGCCCGACAGTGTCTTGTGATTGTCCCAGCTTGTGATATACCGTTCCGCAACAGTTTTGTAACGCAAAGAAACCGGGAGGACTAGATGTTCTGCCAAGGTTGCGGATCGCAACTGGGTGACACCGCTGCATTTTGTTCGAATTGCGGCGATTCAGCCAGCATTCTAACCTCCTCAAACTCAACCGATATTGGCCGCCACGTCAAAGTCTCCTCAAGGGACGCATTAACTGCGTTAAAACAACTCGCCTTGAATCCAGTCGGTGGCCTTCCCATCGCTTACGGCAACCTCGGAGATCAACGGGCCCTCAGCGCCGGATTGGCAATGTGCGTGGCGTTCGCTCTTGCGTCATCAGCAGGCATGACTCTTGGCGCAAACCAGATTCAAAGCCTCGCGTTCAATTGGTTCGGTCCCGTCACCGGGCTTATCGAGGATCGAAGTGGTTTCTCAGCGTTTCTGTCAACCGCACTCCAGTTCCTCGTACTGCCGGCGTCGATCGCCGCCGCAAGTCTGGCGCTTCGGAAGATGGCTGGTGCTAAACCGCCAATAGCAGCTGATGTGTTCACTGCCGGAGCCGCGCTAGCGCCATTCGGACTCGCGATGTTTATTGGCGGCCTAATCGGTATTGGCAACGCTGAGATCACGTTACTGCTGTTCTTTTTCGCAATCACGTTTCTGATCTTGATGCTCTACTCAGGATTTACGAGCGTCGGACAAATGACCGATCGGGCCGGCGCTCCGGCGGTTCCCGCCGCCATCCTGATCTCTGGCTGGCTATGCAAGGTCGTGTTTGCGGCATTCATTTGAGGCGTCAATGAGAGACGCTTTGGTGCGGTCGCTTTTAATACTTGCGGTGACGATCGGTGCATGCGCCGTGGTTGCTGGTGGATGCCGTTACTTATCCCCACTCGATCCGGAAGGTGATGGCCGAGCCGCCGCCGAACCGTACTGTGCGTGTGCGACTGCGAGCACGAGGAACCAGATTGACGCGTACGACCGGTTTCAGCGCGAATTTGACAGCCGCAAGTTCACAAAACGCCGGGCGGCGCAGGACGAGCTTGTTGAAATGCTAAAGGCTCCAGAAGCTGAGGCCGAACGATGCCTCGCAAATGCTAACGCAGCGCACGAAAGGTTACGACGGCAGTTTATCGACGATCGCGCCGCCAGCGATCGCTTCGAAACGATAGTAAGCGCGGCGCGCTCTCAGTGTCCGGGCAGTCGCGCGATCGAGTTGTCGGAGCGACGGGCCGCCAGCGAAAAACGTCTCATGAGCATCGCCGACGATAGCGTCAACGCTTCGGCTCTGTTGTCGGCGCATGGTCATGGCGGCTATCGGCTGACGACAGACGCTGATCGTAACTGGGACAAGTATGAATTCGACACGTTCGTGACGCCAGGCCGGGCGGCGTCGCCCCAGTATCCATTTGCCGTTCGCGGCGACTTCGATGGCGATGGCCGGGAGGATTTCGCTCTCGACGTCGTAGAGACGGCGTCACGCAGCGCCAGGCTAGCGCTGGTCTGGGGACACGGCGGCGTCATGTTCCTCGACAACGAATTGTGTTCGGCGATGTCTCTCGTTGAGCCTAAAGAACTGAAAAGCCATTGGGAAGCGAGACCACTCAAGCTTTCGACACACGCGATCGAGATCAATTGCTACGAGAAGAGCTCATACCTTCTCTATTGGGACGGCAACGGGTTTCGGCGATACCAGTTGACTGACTAGACCTACGAATCAGCTTCGGCGTTCTCAGCAAAAAGGAGCCTCCATGGTTTGCGCGTGTGGTTTCACGAACAAGGCAGGAGCGCGATTTTGCGGCAATTGCGGGAAGGCATTAGCGACACCGAAGTTTAATGAATCGGCAGAAGTCGGTGCCGTCGCGTCGCCACCCGGCGCTCGGGCGACCGGTGCGATCTCGCGTAACGCCAAGCTCCCTGTGGCCGCATTTCTGGTGATCGCGTTGATTGGCGCTCCCGGATATTGGTGGTATACGCGACCGCCTGGCCGGTACGTCACTGACAATGGCGGCCTCTTTCCAATCGACGAGAACGGAAAAGTTGGCTTCATGAATGCGTCCGGCGAAACCGTGATTCAGCCACAGTTCGAGGAGGTTGGGGGTTTCTCCGAAGGGCTGTCGACTGTACGGGTCGGCTCCAAATACGGATACATCGATGACAATGGAACGATGGTCATCACGCCGCAATTCGACGCCGCGACGTCATTTCGCTTCGGACGCGCGGCAGTCAAGCTGTGCTGCGGTTCCGGCTTCCAGTCCGGCGGCAACAATCGTTTCGGCTACATTGATACCGCCGGCAAGTACATCGGCACGCCTGATCTGTTATGGGTATCAACGCTAGGCTTCAACGGCGGGTTGACTCCGGTACAAGTAGCAGATCGTGGGCTGGGCTTTCTGGATCGCTCTGGAGAACTAAAGCATGCTGGCAAATTCGACACGCTTAACATATACGGCTTCGTTGAGGGCGTTGCGCCTGCAGCGACCGGGGGAAAGTGGGGCTTCATTGACGCCGCCGGAGAGTGGGTCATCAATCCGCAGTTCGAGTCCACGCTGGGTTTTTCCGACGGTTTGGCGCCGGTGACCGTGGGCGGACGAACGGGTTACATCGATCATTCGGGCGCGTTCGCGATTAACCCGCAATACCAGACTGCCGGTTGGTTTGTCGACGGTTTGGCCGTGGTCACGATGACTGATGGCGGTATTGCGGTCATCGACAAGAGCGGCAAAGTCATCGTTGCGCCGGGCACCTATTCGAATATAGATGGCTTCAGTGAAGGATTTGCGGCAGTAAGGTTGGGGGACAAGTCGGGCTTCGTCGACGAGGAAGGAAGACTAGTTATCGCTGCCGACTACGATTATGCATTCGCCTTCCAGAACGGACTTGCGCGTGTGGCTGCTCTTGGCAAGATTGGCTACATCAATAAGAGCGGAACGTTTGTCGTCAACCCATTTCCAGGTACCACCCTGAAAGCCGAACGTGAGCGTATTGCTAATGAGGCACGACTCTCAGCGGAAAAAGCCGAGCGCGATCGACAGGCGGCTGAAGCGGCCAGGGTCGCTTCGGAAGCGAAAGCCGCTGACGAACGAACGCAGGCCGTCTTACAGTTTCCAAAATATATTGTCGGTACATGGCGCTGGTCGGATACTACTACCGAATACCAATCGGATGGCACCATCGAAGGTGTGAACAATGCAGGTTTACGCTTCGTTAACCATTGGCAAATTGACGGCGACACTCTCATCGTTCGAGCGATCAGTCGCCTAGGGCGGCCGGTGAATCAAACCGAACAACGGTGGGTGATTGACCACATTGACGAATCTACATTCGGGCTTCGCACTGAACGAGGACAACTCGTCGAAGCTCAACGGGTGAAGTAACGGTCATCATGCGCTGCGAGGGCGGTTTCGACAACTCTGCTGTTCGAACTTTGTGGAGTGTAGTAGAAGGTGCGGTAAGTCACTCCTCGCGGGCCCGCTCGCATCTACTCCGGCTCAAGAGGGGGCACTGCGCCGACCTCGCAGGATACCGCTAGGCAACATTACGGTTGTTTCTGCCTAATCCTTTTGCCACAGGCTACTAGTACTAGTCCCAAAATAAGCGCGTTGGCGGCTCGGCGGCTGCCGTGAGTCGCCCTGCGATCGCGGCGCGGACCTCGCCTGTCGGG
>JAIEMQ010000052.1 GCA_019752015.1 Cyanobacteriota bacterium
CCACATCGCACGCTGCCGCAATGGAACTACACGCTCAGGCCGCATGAAAAGTAAACTTTATTTTGTGGTGAGCCCTATGCGGACCGCGCGCACGTCATCGCTGGTGGCGCGGACTTCGATGTCAGCCACACCGGAATCGCGGCGGCGGCCGCACCGTCAGGACGACAAAATAAAAGCGCGCGTTGTGTTGATCGGATCGGCTGATCGACTCGAGCTTGATCAGCAGCGACTCGCACAGCACCGTGCCGCCGACGTAGAGGAACATCCACTCGAGGGCCGGGCGCATCTGTTCTCCAGCCCGATTCATGAACGCGCCCAGCGGACCGCGCAGCCCCCAGATGCGGACGCTGAGGTCCTTGTGCCCGGCGTTCTTGCCGAAGGTGGTGCTGAAGATCATGTCGCCGGCGCTGATGCCGGCGAGGATGCCGACGCATAGATCGCGATGTGCGGCGCCGACCAGAACGTCGCGTCCGATCGATCGATGCCACGCAATGTCCCAGTGCCCGCCGAAGAATGCCGACGTGACGGCCAGGGCCCCGCACCACAAGTACCCCGGGGATGCGCGCGCGATTCTCGCTGCTCTCGATCGCGGGCATGTGCGCACTCTAACCTAGTTCGCGCGTGGGCTGAGCTTGGATGAGCGGCATGTCGCACGTGTCGCGGCGTGCGGTCCTGATGGGCCTGACCGGCGCAGTGCTCGGGGCGCGTCCGGTCGTTGCGCAGAGTACGAGCCGTCAACGCCTCGTGTCGCCGCCGCGCCAGATCGCCGGCACCTATCGGCGTTCGCTGATGTCCGTCGACGGGCAGTTTCTCTGCCTCGGCGAGCTCGGACATTTGTCATGGATGGACCTCTCGCCGAAGGGCTACAAGGAAGTGTCGCGCGCGCAGTTGTTCGTGGCGCGCGAATCGTGGGCGCTGCCGGTGCTGAGCCGGGGACTGCTCTACGTGGTGCAGAACACGCGTGACTTCATGTCGGGCACCCAGCCGCGGCTGCGCTGTTACGACCTGCGGGCGTAAGTCCGCTACTTCTTCTGCTCCACTTCGGCAATGAACGCGCGCGCCTCGCGAATCACATCGTCGGTGATGCCCATGTGACCCTTATCGGTGTAATGGACGTAGCGATGCTGAACACCGGCGGCCTTCAGTTTCTCGACCATGTCCGCCGCCTGCTGCACCGGCACCGACTTGTCGTCATCGGAGTGGATGACGAGCAGCGGTTTCATTGCAGACGAGACATGGTTGATCGGCGACGCGTGCCGCCGCGCTTCTTCGACCTTGCCGTCAACAGGGGTCCACAAGTTTCCCCATGACAGCGAATTCAATTCATAAGTCGCCGCAACGCTGATCACCGCTTTGACGTCCGTGCGTGCTTTCTCCCAACCGCCGACGCGCGGGAATCCGGCTTCACCGGCGGTGGCGAACAGCGAGACCATCTGGCCGCCGGCCGACTGGCCGATCAGGTAGACGCGCTCGGGATCGATTCGATATTCGTCGGCGTGCGCGTGCAGCCATCGAATCGCGGTGAGCATGTCGATGTATGGCGCCGGCGCCGGCGATCCGCCGACGAGGCGATAGTCGATCGACATCGCGAAGTAACCGAACTCCGCCCACTGCGTGACCTTGATGCTGCTCGCATCGGCGCGATTGCCGGCACGCCATCTTCCGCCATGCACCGAAATGATCGCGGGCTTGAGAGAGGGGCCGTCGGGATACGCGATGTTCGCGAGCAGCGCGGCGCCTTCCACGCGCCCATAGATAACGTCGGTCTTCGTGACGACGGGAGCGTTCGGCTGCGCATTCGCCAATGACGGACCGAGCATGAGAATTGCGGCCGCGAGCGCAGTCAAGCGCATGACATCCCCTGATCCCTGATCCCTGATCCCTGATCCCCGATTAGTCGTAACTGACGCCCAGCTTCTTCAACGCTTCTGGCGGACAGCCATTCCATCGCGCGACGGAACGATTGCCCATGTATTGCAAATCATCAATGCCCATGCGCGTCGTCCAGAAGCCGCTGGCAGTCAGATCGCGGAAGCTGCTGAAGAACGCGACGCCGTGAGCGAAATCAGGCTTCGCCTTCGCCGGCCACGCAATGTCGTCGAGCACGGCCGTCCGCTCGCTGTCGACGCAGTTCAGAAACGTCTTGTCGAACCGCCGCTGGCATTCGACATCGAGCCAGGCGAGGCCGCCGCGCATCGCGACCTGGCGCGTTGGCTGGTCGACCATCATGAAGTCCATGAACTCGGGCACGCCCGCATCGGTCGCGCTGCCCGATCGCTCGTCCTTCGGGATGACGATGTCGGCGAGCACGCGCACCAGCTTGAACTCGGTCTCGGTGAAAAATTTGGGAACGAATGGCTTCGCTGTCGCAGCCGTTCGAGCCGTTTGCGCGGCCGCGACCGCTTGTGCCGCTTCGGCCTCGGTCCACGCAAACGTGGCGGCCGGCGCCGAGAGAAGGACTTTAAGGGCGTCGCGTCTGCTTGGTCTCCGTAGCTTTAACGAAGGAGGTTTCATATCGTGCCCGCCTTCCGCTGCTCGGCGATGGACTCGCTCGTGCGCATCGCGAGGGCAAGAATGGTCCACGTCACGTTCTTATCGGGATTGGTCACGAACGGCCCCCCGTCAGTGACGAAGAGATTCCGGCAATCGTGCGACTGGCAATTGCCGTTGAGCACCGAAGTCTTCGGATCCTTGCCCATGCGAACACAGCCGACCTCGTGGATGATGCGGCCGCCAGGCTCAATGCCGTAATCCTGTTCGGCGGTCGGCATGGTCGACATTGGAGTCCCGCCCATTTCGTTGATGATGGAACGGAAGGTTTCCTGCATGTGCTTGACCTGCTTCAGCTCGTGGTCGCTCCACTTCCAGTGGAAGCGCAACACCGGAATGCCCCATCGATCGACCGTCGTTGGATCGATCTCGCAGTATGAATTCTCGTTGGGGATCATTTCGCCGCGGCCCGCGAAGCCGACCGTCGCGCCGTAGTAACGGCGATAGTCGTCCTTCAGTTGTTTGCCGTAGCCGCCGCCCTGCACCAGGCCGCCGTCGCCCGCAGTCGTGTGATAGAGATGCACGCCGCTGAGCGTGCCGAAGCCCGGCATCCGTCGCCCGCCGCCAAGCTCGATGTGATACCCGCGCGGGAAATCGAGCTTCTTGTTGTCGCCCCACCACGGCATATAGAGATGTGAGCCGCTGGCGCCGTCCTCGTTGTGCGGCACGCCGTTCAGCATCTTCGGAATGAAACCGCGCACGCTCGTGCCGGTCGTATCGGTGAGGTACTTGCCGACGACGCCGCTCGAGTTGCCGAGACCCTGCGGGAATCGCGACGACTTCGAGTTGAGCAACAGCCGCGCGGTCTCGCACGCGCTTGCGGCCATCACGACAATGCGGCCGCGCGCGTGATTCTCGCGTCCGGTGGTCTTGTCGACATACGTGACGCCGGTTGCGAGTCCGTCATCACCAACGGTGACTTCGCGGGCCATCGCATTCGTGACGATGGTCAAGCGCTTCGTTGCCAGCGCCGGCGGCAGCAACACCGACGGCGATGAGAAATTCGCGTGGGCCGCGCAGGCGCGTCCGCATTGACCGCAGTAATGGCACGCCGGCCTGCCGTTCAACGGCTGCGTCAGGATCGAAAGGCGAATCGGGATGCAGCGGATGCTCAACCGCTCCGACGCCTGCTTGATCAGCAGCTCGTAACAACGCGGCTTCGGCGGCGGTTGAAAGATGCCGTCGGGATCGTTCGGCAGTCCCTCGTTCGATCCGAAGAGGCCGATGTATCGATCGATGCTGTCGTAGTACGGTTTGAGATCGTCGTAGGTGATCGGCCAGTCGTCGCCGAGGCCGTCGAGGCTCCTGCGCCGGAAATCGTCCGGACCGAAGCGCAGCGAGATGCGGCCCCAGTGATTGGTGCGGCCGCCGAGCATGCGCGTGCGGAACCAGTCGAATCGATCGCCCGGCGCCGATGTGTAAGGCTCGCCTTCGAGCGTCCAGCCGCCCCATCCCGCATCGAACTCGCCGAACTGCCGCTCGGGAACGGGCAGGCCGCGGCGCGGCGATTGATACGGCCACGCCATCATTTTCGAATCGCGGCGCGAGTCGAACATCACGCCGGCCTCGAGCATCAGGACGTTGGCCCCCGCCCCGGTGAGGACCTTCGCGGCCATGCCGCCGCCCGCCCCCGAGCCGACGATGACAACGTCGTGAATGGTGCGGTTGCGGATGATCTGCATGGCGGTGCGGCGATTGTAGTAGCATCGCGCCCGAGAGGCCAGCCGATGATCTCCAGACGCAAATTCGTGGCAAACGTGGCAGCGACGACCGCGGCGGTCACCATCGTCCCCCGGCACGTGCTGGGCAAGGGCTACACCGCGCCGAGCGACAAACTCAACATCGCCGGCATCGGCATCGGGGGCATGGGCCGGACCAACATGCTGAACCTCGGCCTCGACAACAACATCGTCGCGTTGTGCGATGTGGACTGGGGCTATGCGGGGCCGCAGTGGACCGCGGACGCATTCGCAACCGGGCTCAAGAACGAGGAAGCGCGGCTGCTGAAGACCGACCTCACGCCGGAGTCGCGCAAGAACAGCGAACACCGCGTTGCCTCGCTGAAACGCATCGCAGCCGAAGATCTCGCGAGGATCAAGCGCTACACCGACTATCGCCTGATGTTCGAACAGCAGAAGGACATCGATGCGGTGGTGGTGGCGACGCCGGATCACATGCACGCGCCGATCGCGATGGCGGCGCTCGACCTCGAGAAGCACTGTTACGTGCAGAAGCCGTTGTGCTGGTCGGTCGATGAAGCGCGCAAGCTGTCGCGCAAGGCGCGCCAGACGCCGAAGGCCGTCACGCAGATGGGCAACCAGGGCCACTCGTGGGATGACGGACGCAAGGCGGTGGAGTGGGTGCAGTCAGGCGCGATTGGCGACGTCACCGAAGCGCACGTGTGGACGAATCGTCCGCTCTCCTACTGGCCGCAGGGTATTCCGCGGCCGGAGCCGAAGCGCATCTCCGCCAACATGGCCTGGAACATGAGGGGCGTGATGGCGCGGCTGGCGAACGCGATGGGCATTTATTCGAAGCCCGACGAGCTCGACTGGGATCTGTTCCTCGGCTGCGGCCCGTCACGCGACTATCACCCGGTGTATCACCCGTTCAACTGGCGCGGCTGGATCGACTGGGGCGGCGGCGCGATCAGCGACATGGGCGCGCACCTGATCGATTTCCCATATTGGGCGCTGGAGCTCGAGTACCCAACATCAATCGAAACTGTGTCGACGCCGTTCGACGGCGAGTGCTATCCGATCGCGACGAAAACGTACTTCGAGTTCCCGGCGCGCGGCAGCAAGCCTCCGGTCAAGCTGACGTGGTACGACGGCGGGATGTTTCCAGCGACGCCGCCCGAGTTTGCCGAAGGCGAGAAGCTCAACGGCGAAGGCGGCGTGATCATGGTCGGCAGCAAGGGCAAGGTGATCTGCAACACCTATGGCCTGCAATCACGCCTGCTGCCCGACTCGCTGCACAAATCGGTCGGCGATCCGCCACGCACGCTCGAGCGCATCACCACCAGCCACGAAGTGAACTGGTCGAACGCGTGCAAGGGCATTGGCAAGGCGTCGACGCCGTTCGAGTACGCGGCGAGGCTGACGGAAGTAATGCTGCTGGGTGTCGTGGCGTTACGCGCCGGCGTGAAGATCCACTACGACGGCGCCAATATGCGCGTCACCAACTCGCGCGAGGCCAACGATCTACTGAAGCGCGACTACCGAAGGGGCTGGTCGCTGTAGAACTGTTTGACTGCACCACGTCCGCCGCAGCTTCTCCGAGGCAAAACGACGAGAGTACGTTTCGAGCTTGTACGCAGCGGGTCTGATGATACGGTGCCCGGATGCCTTAGCCAGAGGAAACCAAACTCAAGGAGCTGAAATGATGCTGCGCACCCTTATCTACGTGTTCGTGTTGGGAGCGGTTGTCGCGTGTTCCCAGGCTGCCCCGAGCGAGGCGGACGCCCGCCGAAGCGTTTCGCAGGCTTTGGATGATGGGGATGAGACTCGGCTCAAGGTCGTGTCCTTCACGAAGCGCGATGCTCGGTCGATGGAGTTCGGCGGAATGCAGTCCCACGAAATCTTCTTCACCGCCGAAGCAGAGTTCGTGACGGATGCCATGTTCGAAACGAACGGGCCGATGGGCATGAATCAATTCGTGCGCGAGATCAGCACATCCGCCGCACAGCCTGATGGCGGACTCCTGGACCAGTTCCGGCTCAATGGCCTCGGCTTGCAGCGCGCCAAGAAGGGCGAACGTTTGCTACTAAGCGGGACGGTCGCCTTCGAGAGGCGCGAGTCGGGCTGGGTGGCGGTGGGAAGGAGTATGAGCCTGCAGAAGGTAGCGGCGCGATAAGCCGCATTGGTGACGCACGTGAAGCAGCTACCTCGTCAGCGGTAGTATGCCGGCGATATGTCGCACTTCAAAGAGATTCTCCCGTGCCCGGCCCCACCGCTTCTTCATCACGACAGCAATCAGTTGGGGCTTCTCGATGGCCATCTCGTAGAGCATCACGCCCAACGAGAAAATGTCGGATCGCCCATCGACGGTCCTGCCTTCGGCTTGTTCCGGCGACAGCAGCCTGGATGGTTGCCACAAGAATACAAATCAAGCTAGTTTGGAAGCATGAAGACCACGGTTGATATCCCTGATGACGAGCTCGAGGATGTGATCCGTTTCACGCGGGCGCGCACCAAACGCGAAGCGATCGTCACGGCCATCACCGAATTCAATCATCGCCGCCGCCAGTCGGAGTTGGCGAAGCGGGCGGGCACGTGCCCCAACCTGCTGACGACCGACGAACTGCGACGGCAGCGCCGCAAGGGCTGACGTGGTCCTGGTCGACACTTCGGCGTGGATCCACTTCCTGCGGCCTGACGGCGACGCCGCGATCCGCGCCCGCGTCGTCGCGCACTTGACGGCGGGCACCGCCCACTGGTGTCCGATCGTCAGGCTCGAGCTCTGGAACGGCGCCGGCGGGGAGCGCGAAAAGAAAGTGCTGCGCGAGTTCGAGCGCCTCATTCCCGAACTGGCGATCACGACCGGGGTGTGGAACGACGCCTGCGATCGAGTCCGCCGCTGTCGCACGGCCGGCGTGTCCGCACCAGCCAGTGACGTGCTGATCGCGGCGTGCGCCCGCCATCATGGTGCCCAACTCGAACACGCCGACAGTGATTTCGATCTGATCGTTCTTCCGCACCCATAACGCTCCGCTCGCATCCGTATCGGCGCGCGCGAGCGTCACCGCGCGGCTGTCGTAGAGGACGGTGCCGCCTGCCCTGAGCGAAGTCGAAGGGCCGCGGGTCGTGGGCACTTTGATCGGTCATGCTCGCAGCCTGGCTTGCCGTGGCCTTGGCGAAGGCGGCCACGCTGATCCAGAGAAGTCCCGTCTCTTCATAACGGTTTGATCTTCAGGTTGCGGTACATGACGACCGACTCATGATCCTGCAGCGCGATGTAACCGCGCTTGACCGTGGCATACGGCGGAATCTTGCCGAACTTGCTCGCCTGCACGCGCTTCTTCCAGTCGGCGCTGTCGATCTCGTAGTCGACGACCTTGACGCCGTTCAGCCAGTGCTCCACGTGATTGCCCTTCGCGACGATGCGACCCTCGTTCCATTGCCCGACGGGTTTCGTCACGTCCTTCACCGGCTCGTTCACAGCGTAGTTCGATCCAGCCGAGGTGATCGCGTTGGCGCCGTCGGGGTGATGCCCGTTGTCCAGGACCTGGTATTCAGGCCCGGTGTGCCACGGATACGGCTCGGTCGTCGCGATGCGGTAAATGATCCCGCTGTTCCCGTACTCGGTAATCTTCCACTCGAAGCGCATGTCGAAGTCGCCGTACTGCTCGACGGTCATGAGATCGCCGCCACCGCCGAGTCGAACGAGCTCGCCGTTGAAGGCCCGCCACCCACCCGGCGCTTTCTTGTCGTCCTTGTAGCCGCGCCAGCCGTCCAGCGACTTGCCGTCGAACATCAATTTCCAGCCGTCGGCCTTCTCAGCCGGAGTGAGGGCCGGCATCTGGGCATTCACGACGGTGGTTCCGAGAGCCAGCAACGCAGCAGCGACAAGACGAAATCTCATAGCGGGATTATAGGCCGAGCGCCCGGCGGCAGTACGCCAGGCACTTCCCGACCTCGTCCACGGTGTCGGCGCCCTTGTATTCGTATTCGATGTTCATCGGGATCGGCCAGCCGTTGTCGCGCACCAGCTGCAACGCCGCAACGATCGGCGTGTCGCCGGCGCCGAACTCGACGTTCGGGCCTTGATCGCGCTTGCGATCCTTGATGTGCAGCGTGACGATGCGCGCGTGGTGCTGCTTGATGAAGGCGATTGCATCCTCGTTGGTCGCGGTGAAGTGGCCGATGTCCAGGTTCGTCCAGATGTAGCGGTTCGCCGCCATCGCGTCGGTCAGGCTCTTCGCGGTCGCAAACTCGTTGGGGTCGATCCGCGAGTGGTTATGCATCGCGACGACGATCTTTCGCTTCTCCGCGACGGGCGCGATGCGCGCGACCGTCTTGATGTTGGAAGACGAGGTGATGAGCGGCGCGCCGAGCGCCCTGGTCATGTCAAACGCACGCTCGATCTCGGCGTCGGAAAACGTGTCGGTGATGCTGATGTTGTAGGCGTTGAGCGTGATCGCGGCCCGGGCCAGCTTGTCGCGAACGGCATGGAACACGTCGAGCGGCACGGTCTCGCGCCACTTGCGCAGCTCCTCTCGCGGCGTGTTGCGCGGCTCGATGTGCGCCTGCCACAGCTCGCAGCTCTTCAGCCCGAGCTTGTTCATCGCCGCGATCGCATCGTCCAGCGATCGATCGCGGAAGCTGTAGCTCTGGACGCCGATGGTCACAGCCTGTCTCGCCGAAGCCCTGGCGAAGGCGGACTCTCGAGACAGTCCGATTGCAACGCCCGCGGCGGCGGCGCCGAACTCCCGCCGCGTCAGCGCCTGGCCGGCGGCGGCACGTACGACTGCAGGTTCGACGGTTTCCATTCGATCACCCGCTCTTCCTCGGCGCTCATGTAGCACGCCATCAAGAGTTCCGTCACGTCGCGCCCCGCGTGGAAGTTCAGCTCCGGCTGAACGCCATCGAGAAAGGCGCGCGTGAAATGCCTGTTCTCGTGCTCGTACCCGTACTCCGCCGCCTCGTTGCCGACGACGGGCATCAGGCCCTGCTCGGCATTCTGCTTTTCGATCAAATCCTCGCCGGTCTGCTGATCCTGCAGACGACGCGAGAAAAACACTTTCGCGCCGCCGTCGAGCGTGCTGACGGACATCGAGTACTCAGGACCGAGTAACTCCATCGTGAGCCTCAAGCCGGCACCGACATAACTCCAGGACGTCGTCGCCTCGACGATCAGCGGAGTGTCATGCTCGTCGAGATACGTCACACTAGCGCGCGCAAAGTCTTCGGCCGGGTGACGGCCGTAGTCGACCTTGTCGGTCATTTCGCCGCGCAGCTGCTTCACATAGGCGGGGCGTGACCACTTGAGCGACGCAATCTGCGCGGACACCTTGATCGGCCGGATCGAGTCGCGCGGGGCGCCGGGCTTGGTCAACAGGTGCCGCCCCACTTCGAGACTGTGGCACATCATGTCGTTGAGCACGCCGCCGCCCTGCAGATCGCCCTGCCAGAACCACGGCATGTGCGGGCCGCCATGCTCTTCGGCGGCACGCGCGAGATACGGACGCCCCGCCGCGGCTGCGCCGCGCGCCCATACGATCTCGCGGCCGCGCACGACGGCGGGAGCGAAGAGCTGATTTTCGAGATAGCCGTGAAGGACGCCGGCCTCCTCCACGAGCTCCACCATGCGCGCCGCTTCAGCGGCGTTTCTACCGAGCGGCTTCTCGCACGCAATGCCTTTGAGCCTGCCGCCCTTCTTGATCGCGGCGACGATCCGCTCCATGTTCTCGACGCGCGCGAAATTGGGTCCGCACAGCCAGATGCAGTCGATCGACTCGTCCGCGACCATCGCCTCGATCGATCCGAACGCCTTCGCATCGCCGACGTGCAGCGAGCGGGCCAGCGCCGCCGCGTCCTCGGCGTTGGCGCGGGTCGGACTGTAGATGCCGCGGATGTCGGCGTCGCGCACCGCTTCCCACGACCGGATGTGAAAGCGGGTCATGAACCCGCTGCCGATGAACCCCACGCCAAGCCGTCCCGCCATGGGGATGAACTATAGTTCACCTCCAACCATGACCGCTGCCTCGACTCGCCTCTCGGTGATGATGTTCCTCGAATATTTGATCTGGGGGTCGTGGCTGCCGCTGCTGGCGCTGTACCTCAGCGGCGTGCTCGGCTTCAGCGGCGCCGAGATCGGTTACGTCTTCTCGACGCAGGCCATTGCGTGCGTGTTCGGCCTCTACTTCGGCGGCCAGATCGCCGATCGCATGCTGTCCACCGAAAAGCTGCTGGCGGTCCTGCATCTGATCGGCGGCGCCGCCATGTTCGCGCTCGCGTTCCAGAAATCCTTCTGGCCGTTCTTCATCGTCATGCTGATCTACCAGCTGGCTTATATGCCGACGATGTCGCTGACCAACGCGATCTGCTTCCACCACATCTCGAACGCGCAAACCGAATTCGGCAAGCTGCGGCTGTGGGGAACGATTGGATGGATCGCCGCGAGCTGGCCGTTCGTGTTCATCCTCGCGGGAAAGACCGGCGCCGATCTGAACGCCGCGCTGTCGAACATCTTTACCGTCGCCGGCGTCGCGTCGATCGCGCTGGCGGGCTTTTCATTGACGCTGCCGCA
The DNA here is from genome assembly GCA_019752015.1 of Cyanobacteriota bacterium. GTDB lineage: Bacteria > Acidobacteriota > Vicinamibacteria > Vicinamibacterales > UBA2999 > 12-FULL-67-14b. Next base: position 10,801 of record JAIEMQ010000052.1, read on the forward strand.
CACGCCTCCCGCACCGCGCGAAGAAGGGGCGAGCGCGCCGATGAAGGCGGTCGGTCTGCTGAAGGATCCCACGATGCTCGTGCTGTTCATCGCCACGACGATGGATGCGCTCGTGCACCAGTGTTATTTCCAGTGGACCAGCCCGTTCCTGCAGCAAGCCGGCGTTGCCGAGAACTGGATCATGCCGGCGATGAGCATCGGCCAGATCGCCGAGATCGCGTCGATGGCCATGCTGGGCTGGACGCTGGCGCGTCTTGGCTGGAAGTGGACGATGACCGTCGGCATCCTCGCGCATGCCGCGCGATTCTTCGTCTTCGCGATCGGCGATCCGCTGTGGCTGATGGTCGGCATCAACGTCGTCCACGGGATGTGCTACGCGTTCTTCTTCGCGGCGGTCTACATCTTCGTCGACGAACGCTGTCCGAGAGACGCTCGCGCGAGCGCGCAGGGCCTGTTCAATCTCGTGATTCTCGGCATCGGGCCGTTTGCCGGCAGCCTGCTCTGGGGATGGCTCGGAGATGTCTTCCGCACGGCCGGCGGCGCCGTCGACTTCTCGCGCCTGTTCCTCGCGCCCGCGGTGCTCGCGCTTGCGGCGGCGATCCTGATGGCGGTCGCGTTCAACCCGCGAGCGACGCCGACGCGCGCAAGTTAACGATCCACAGATTTGACACAGATTCACACAGATGCCGAGCGGCCCGCCGGCGCCGGCTTCGCCGGCGCTCGTCGAAGGCCGGTCGAGGTCCGGAGATGAGTGAGCCGCCTCTCATGACACTCATCTCCGGGCCTCGACCGACCTTCGCGCGGCCGAAGGCCGCGGCGGGCCGCTGCATTCCGGTGAGCGCGTCGAAATCGCAATCTGTGAAATCTGTGCAATCTGTGGACGACTAATCGAGGAAAAACCAGAGGCCGCGCGGACGCGCTTTGACCTCGGACGACGGGATCGGTCCTGGTGTAATCGTGTCGAACAGCGCGAGCCGCGCCGCTTCGATCAGGCCGCGCGCGGTGAATGGTTTCTCGATGAACGACGCGCCGGGCTCGAGCTCCCGCCTCGACTTGAACAGCTGATCGCTGAATCCCGTCTGATACAACACTCGCAAGTGTGGAACCGGCTTCCGCAGCGACTCGGCAAGTTGTGATCCGCTGAAGCCGGGCATCATCAAATCGGTAATCAACAAGTCCGGCCTGATGTTGTCGTCGTGCACCAGGTCGAGCGCGGTATCGCCGCGATCCGCGGCGATCAGCTCGTAATTCTCGATGCTGAGAATTTTCAGGATCAAGTCGAGCATCGCCGGATCGTCTTCAACCACCATCACCGTGCGCCGCTCCGGGAGATCAGGAAGGTCCGGCGGCGCGACGGCGTGTTGCGTCGAGCGATGAATCAGCGGAACTTCCGGAAGCGCGTCGTCTTCATCCGGAAGCGAGATCGAATAGCCCTGCGGATTGTTGCCGCGCGCCGCCACGATCCACAGCTTCGCGAGCAGGCTCGGCGGCAGAGCCATCACGACGGCGGCTTCGTACACTTCCGCGCACAACGCTTCCAGCTCGCGGATGCGCTGCGCCATCGCCGCGTGGCTGGTCGGAATGTCGCTGATCGCCGGATACGTGCCGATCGGCAGGTGGCCGGGACCGTGCGGGTTGTGCGGGCCCCCCGATGACATCACTGTCCTCCGGATCACAACTTTCGTGCCCCAGCGATAGCTGGAGTTCGTCCGTTGATCAGGATGCAATCGGGCGACCAATCACACGGTGAATCGCCACCGTGTGAAAGGCCGGGAAGATGAGTTAGTCGGCGCTCAGCGCTTCGGAAGGACGGATGCTCAGTGCTCGCCGCGCGGGCACCCAGCACGCAACCGCGCCGGCCAGTGCGAGCGTCGCGACGATCGTCGCCGGCATCCACACCCCGGGCGCGGGAATGCTGATCAGGATCATCGTTCTCAGCTCCGCGAAGAGGATCCCGAGCGCGGTGCCCAGGACGCCGCCGATCGCGAGATACACCGCCGCGCCGCCGGTAATCGATCGCAGCACCTGCCAGTTGGCGGCGCCGAGCGCAACGCGAATGCCGATCTCGCGGGTGCGCCGCGTCACCATGAACGACAGCAGCGCGTAGATCCCGACGACCGACAGCAGTAACGCCATCCCGCCCATCGCCGTGAGCGCCGTCGCCACGCCTGACAGGAACACGCGTTCGTCCTGGCCTGCGTCTTCGAGCGTCCGCTCCTCTTCGAGCTGAATGTCGGGATCGATGTTGGCGACCGCTGCGCGCAGCGACGCGGTCAACGCGCGCGGATCCTGCGTAGTGCGGACCGCCAGGAACCACAACATTTCGTCGCGCACCGGGACATAAAAACCCGCGGCCAACGCGGGATCGCCGACGCTCAATCCAAGATCGGGCACGACGCCAACGATCTCGCGCCACGGCTCCGGTTCCGCTCCGTCTTCTCGCCGACTCTCGATGCGGATGCGGCGGCCAATCGGGTTGCGGCCGCCGAGGAACTTGGCGACGAACGGCTCGTTGACGATCGCCACCGGCGCGGCGCCGGCAACGAAGTCGCCGGCGGCCAGCAGCCGGCCGTTGACCGCGCGCGCGCCGATCGCCTCGAGAAATCCATTGCCGACGGCATGGCCAGGCGCGGGCTGCGGCGCCATTGCCGGCTCGTCACCGATCGGCTCGACCGCGGTCGGCCGCGGCGGCGGATAGAGTCGCGGCAACTGCTGGCCGGCGCCGGCGGCGACGACACCCGGCAGCTCCCGCGCGGCTGCCACCACTCGATCCCGCAACTCCGGCGTTGGAATGCGTCCGAGTTGCGCGGTGAGGATCTGGTTCTTCGGCAGCGCCGGAATCTCGTTGTAGTACGCGGTGAACGCTCGCGTCATGGTCACAGCGCCGTTGAGCAGCGCAACCGACAGCGCGATCTCGGCAACCAGCAATACCGCGCCGGTCTTGCCAAAGCCGCCGAAGGCGAAGCCGCGCCCGCCATAGAGCGTGTTGCGCAGGTCATGCCGCGTCACGCGCCAGGCCGGCAGCAGACCGCTCACCGCGCTGACCAGCAGCGTCAGCGCGATCACGAACAGCACGATGCGCGGATTCGGATCGAGACCGATGTAGAACGGCCAGCCTTCGAATGAATTCTTGATGTAGCTCAGCGATCCGAACGCGCCGGCCATGCCGATGACTGCGGCTATCGATCCGAGCAACAGCGTTTCCAGGAACAACTGCCCGACGACGCGGGTGCGGGCGGCGCCGAGTGCAGTACGGACCACGAGCTCCGGCGCGCGCGACCACGTCCGCGCAAACACCAGCGTCGCCACGTTGCTGGCGACGACCAGCAGCACCATCACCAGCACGCCGACCAGCACCGACGCCGCAACGCCGCCCTGGTTCGCTTCCGAGGCAAAGGGACGGACCATGACGCGCATTTGCGTCGCGTCAGTGGTGGTTGACGGAATCATGCGCGACAGCGATGCGACCTCGGTCGTCGCCTGTTCGAAAGTGGCGCCATCCCGGATCACGCCAAACACGCGCACCGCGGTGCCGATGGCTGTCTCGCCTCCACCCAGTGTCGCTTCCTCGAGCGGCATCCAGAGCTCGCCGCTCGCGGGGAATTGAAAGGTGTCGGGCATGATGCCGACGACGGTTCGAGCCTCGCCGCCGATCGTCAGTTGCCGGCCGATCACCGCAGGATCGCCGCCGTAGCGCCGCTTCCACAGGCTCTCTCTGATCACGACGACAGGCTCGGCGCCGGCTTCGGCGTCGGCTGCAATCAGGTTGCGGCCGAGGCTTGGTGACGCTTCGACCCAGCTCATCGAGCGCGGCGTGATGTAGGCGCCGCGGATCGGCTCGACTTCCTTCGCGCTGTGCGCCAGCGTGAACGGCCGCGCGCCGAAGGCGCCGAGATGCTCGAACGATGCGGCGCGATCGCGGAAGGCGTGGTAACGCTCGGGGTCGATCTCGACACGGCCGCGATCCTTGTCCTGCGCCTCGAGCCGGCCGAACCGCTCACCGGCCGCGTAGGGCAGCTTCGCGTTGACAATCTCATCCCTCAGCGTGAATCCCATCGTCGCCAGGCAGATGCCGGTGGCGAGAGCAAGGATGATCGTCAATGAAAGGATGGGCTGCTTGGCAATCAGCCGGAGGCCAAGGCGCACCTCTCCCAGCGAAATGAATCGGTTCATCCCTGTCTGTTACGGATTCGTCCCTGCGGCCGTTCCCCTTGTCCGGGGAAAACATGCGCCCTTCAGGGGGCAGCGCGAGTCTCCCGTTTTCTTCCCGTATCCGCAGGCGTTCATCATGCCGAGGTGGCAGATCGAGAAGTCGAACTTGATAGGGTCGACGGGATCGATCGCGCGCAAGGAGGCGGTGATGTCGGCCGCCATGCGCCAGCCTGGACTCTTCAGCTTCGTCAGCCGCAAGCACTGGCCGACGCGGATGATGTGCGTATCGAGCGGCACGATCAACTGGCCGGGCCTGACCTTTTTCCACACGCCGAGATCGACGCGATCTTCACGCACCATCCAGCGCAGGAACAGGTTGAGCCGCTTGCATGCGCCGCCGGACGAGGGGCGCGAGAAAAAATAGGCGACGCCCGGCTTCGGCCGCTTGCGGCCATACACCGCGGACACATCGAGCGCGAGCGCGCGTGTCGAGAAGGATTGGAGCGCGGCGCCGACATCGACCGCATCGTCCGCCAATCCCTCGGCGAAGAAATTTTCGATCGATCCACTGCGATCGATCATCTGCTTCATGATCCACACCAGCGCCGCGAAGTCGGCGCCGTTCGTCCAGCGGTGCACGAGAGGCTTGAAGCACTCGCGATCGCGCGCCGGCGTGAAATCGCGCACGAATGCGGCCGGCGACTGGCCCATCACCTTCAACATGCCCTCGATTGAATTGATCACACTCTGGACGCGGCCGAACGCGAGGGCTGACGCAATGAAGGCCACGACTTCCTGGTCCTCGGGCCGCTCGTGGCGATGCACCATCCACACCGGATCGGTCACCGATTGGCCGGCATTGAATTCCGAGTAGAGTGTGTCCAACCCGGACCGAAGGATGAGACTCGACTTATTCCTGATCAGCTTTCTCACGCTGTTTCTCGAGCTTACCTGCATTCGCTGGTTTCCATCCCACGTCCTGTTCCTGACCTTCTTCACCAACACCGTGCTGCTGGCATCGATCCTCGGCATCTCGGCCGGCTGCCTCGCCGCGAATCGCAAGAGCAACCTGCTGCTGTGGACGCCGCTGATTCTGGTGATCGGACTCGGCAGCGCGCACTTCGTCGAGTGGCAGCGGCAGGCGTCACAAAGTGTGATCGACGTCGGCAACCAGGCGTCGCCGCAAATGGTGTTCTTCGGCGTCGAGTACCAGGCGCGCGACCTTTCGAGCTTCGTGATTCCGATCGAAGCCATCTGCGGCTACTTCTTCCTGGTCATCGCGCTGGCGATGATGGGACCCGGCCAGCAGCTTGGCCGCGCCCTGGCGCGGATGTCGGACCGTCTCGAGGCCTACACCATCGACATCCTCGGCAGCATTGCCGGGATCATCGCGTTCGCGGCGTGCTCGTTCCTCGAGCTGCCGCCGACGTGGTGGTTCGCGGTCGTGATGGCTGGGGTCGCCTATTTTCTACGCTCGCTCGCCTGGCCGGCGATGCTTCGAATGGCGGCGCCGGCCGCGGCCGTGCTGCTGATGGCGAGCGGCGCCTGGTTCGCGGGATTCGGGGAACAATGGTCGCCGTACTACCGCGTCACCTACATGCGTGACCAGGGGCTGATCAATGTCAATTTGATCGGGCATCAACAGATGCAGCCCCTGAGCGCGCCATTCCCTGCGTACGCGCTGCCGCATTTGCTCAATCGTGATGCCGGCAGCGCTCCGTTTGGCGACGTGTTGATCATCGGCGCCGGATCGGGCAACGACGTCAGCCGCGCGCTGGCGTGGGGCGCGGAGCGCGTCGATGCGGTCGAGATCGATCCCGTCATTCAGCGGATCGGCAAGCAAGACCATCCCAATCGTCCATACGACGATCCTCGCGTCACCGTCCACCTCAACGACGGCCGCAATTTTCTCAAGTCCGGCGACAAGCAGTACGACCTGATCATCTACGCGCTGGTCGATTCGCTGGTGCTGCACAGCAGTTACAGCAACATCCGGCTCGAGAGTTACCTGTTTACGAAACAAGCCGTTTCCGACGTGCGCCGCCGGCTCAAACCCGGCGGCGTCTTCGTCATGTACAACTACTTCAGGCAGGGATGGATCGTCTCCCGGCTCCAGAACTCGGTGCGCGCCGCGTTCGGCGCCGACGCGCTCATCCTCAATCTGCCCAGTCGAGATACGCTCGACGCCGACGAGAATCTCGAAAACAGCTTCACCATGTTCATCGCCGGCAACCACACCGCCATCGGCAACGCCTTTGCGCGCCGGCCGGCGTATTGGCTCAATACGAGCGCCGCGCTCGACTGGAATGCGCCGAACGGATTTCGGGACGAGGCGCCGCCCGGGGCGGGCGCGAGCGAGTGGCAACAGTTCCGGCTCACCACGCTCAGGGCCGGTAACGAACCGCCGCGGCTCGCCACCGACGACTGGCCAATGCTCTACCTCCGCGAGCCGATGATTCCGGGCGTCAGTTTGCGCGGCGCCGCGATCATGGCGGTGCTCGCGATCCTGCTGCTCGCACCTTTCATGCGCCGAACCACCGCACCATCCACGCAACCCGCGGGACTGCTACTCCAGATGTTCTTCCTCGGCGCCGGCTTCATGCTGATCGAGACCAAGGCGGTCGTGCACATGGCGCTGCTGTTCGGCGGCACGTGGATCGTGAACTCGGTCGTGATCTTCGCGGTCCTGGTGATGATCCTGATCGCCAACCTGTTCGTGGCGATCGTGCGTCCCGCGCGGCTGGCCTTCTACTACGCGGCGCTGCTGGCATCGCTGATCGTCAGCGCGCTCGTGCCGATGGACACGTTCCTCGGGATGGATCGCACGGCACAGATTGCGGCCGCGTCGGTGCTCGCGTTCACGCCGATCTTCTTCGCCGGCGTCGTGTTCGCGGTCTCGTTCACGCGCGCGGTTGAACCCGATCGCGCCTTCGGCGCCAATATCGCGGGCGCGATGTTCGGCGGCCTTGCCGAATACAGCTCGATGCTGCTCGGATTCCAGTACCTGCTCTTCGTCGCGGTCGCGCTCTATGTCATTTCGATCTTCGGCTATCAGAAAGCCGTGATCGGAATGCCGGCGTCGCACATCGGGCAGGAGCCGGCCGCGTAGTTCGGCGGCGCCTTGTATTCGACCAGCGTGACGTTGGGCACGTCGAGCATCACGCACGCCTCGCAGCGATCGATGATTTGCATCGTGCCAATCACCACACCCCCGGCGGCGCTCACCAGATCCGCGCATCGCTTGAAGGTTGTCCCCGTATTCCGGACATCGTCCATGATCAGGACGCGCTTGCCTTTCATGCGTGATGCGTAGAACGGGCTGAGCAGCGGCAGTCCCTCGTATTCGCTGAACGGCGCGAATGAGTATGGCTGGCGAGTCATTGGCCGGCGGCCGTCGAGCAGTCCCGCCACGGTGTGCGCCAGCAACGCGCCGCCGGTGGCAGGACCGGCAACAATCTCCGCCTGGTCGACGAAATCCGGCGGCATCACGTCGATCAGATCCTGCGCCACCCGCCAGATCGTCGACGGATATTGGAACAGCTGGTGGGGATTCAGATAGAGCTTGCCGTGAAAGCCGTTGCCGTAATCGAAGTGTCCGTCCATCACCACTTCGAAGCGCCGCAGGTCCTCGAACGCGCGCGCCCGCACCTGATCGTGACGCGCGTTGCCGGCTGCCAGTTGTGTTGTCATGTTTTCCTCAGGCGGGTCTAAAGACCCGCCTCTACTTTGGGGTTCCTGTAGACGACTTTTCCGCCGACGATGGTTGCGGCCACTCCGCCCTTGAACGACCAGCCGTGATACGGAGTGTTCTTCGACTTGCTGACGAGCTTCGCCTTATCGATCGTCACGGCCAGATCCGGTGCGAGGATCGTGATGTCAGCCGGCGCGCCGGGCGACAGCGTGCCGCCGGGCACGCGCAGGATCTTCGCGGGGTTCACCGACATCAGCTCCACCATCCGCGGCAGCCCGATCACGCCGGCGTGCACCAGCTTGTCGAGCGTGATCGAGATCGCGGTCTCGAGTCCGACGATGCCGAAGGGAGCCCGATCGAATTCAACGTTCTTCTCGTCGTAGTGATGCGGCGCATGGTCGGTTGAGATCACGTCGACCGTGCCGTCCTTGATGCCGGCGATCATCGCATCGACATCGCGCTGCTCGCGCAGCGGCGGGTTCATCTTGGCGTTGGTATCGTAGGCAATCGGCGACTGGAGCAGGTCGTCGGTCAGCGTGAAGTGATGCGGGCAGACCTCGCACGTCACCTTGACGCCGCGGCTCTTGCCCTGCCGCACCGCCTCGATCGTCGGCCACGCGCTCATGTGCGCAATGTGCACGTGCCCGCCCGTCATTTCCGCCAGCAGGATGTCGCGGCCCGCCGTGATTGCTTCGGCGACGCCGGGGATGCCGCGCAGGCCGAGTGACGCGGCGATCGGTCCTTCATGCGCGACACCGTCGCCCTTGAGCGATTGATCCTCGCAGTGCTCGATCATCGGCATGTTGAACATGCTGGTGTATTCGAGCGCGCGGCGCGCGAGGATCGCCGTCGCCACCGGCAATCCGTCGTCCGTGACCGCCACGCAACCGGCTTCCTTGAGCTCCGCGATGTCGGCAAGCTCCTCGCCCTTTTGTCCGCGTGACACGGCGCCGATCGGATACACGCGCGCCAGGCCCGCTTCCTTTGCCTTCTGCAGAATCAACTGCGTGACGCCGGCGTTGTCGTTGACCGGCTTCGTATTCGGCATGCATGCGACGGCGGTGAATCCGCCCGCAACCGCCGATGCCACACCCGTCGCCACCGTTTCCTTGTGCTCCTGTCCCGGCTCGCGCAGGTGCACATGCATGTCGATGAAGCCCGGACACACGATCAATCCCGCCGGCACGTTGACGATCTCGGCGCCGTCCGCCTTCAAGCCCGTGCCGACCTCGGCGATCCGATCGCCGTCGATCAGCACATCGAAAATGCCGTCCTTGCCGTTGGCCGGGTCGACGACCCGTCCGCCCCTAAGCAACCGTTTCATGTTCCGTCCCACCAGCAAGGAGATAGAGCACCGCCATTCGCACCGCCACTCCGTTTGCGACCTGATCGAGGATTACCGACGCCGATCCGTCCGCGACTTCCGACGCGATCTCCACGCCGCGGTTGATCGGGCCGGGGTGCATGATGATCGCGTCCGGCTTGGCGCGCTTGACGCGCGCTTCGGTCATGCCGAAGGTCGTGAAGTATTCACGCAGCGAAGGAAAGTAGCCGCCCTGCATCCGTTCCAGCTGCATTCGCAGCATCATGATCACGTCGGCGCCCTCGACCGCTTCGTCGACGTTCGTCGTGACGCGCACGCCCATCTGCTGCATGCCGACGGGAATCAACGTCGCCGGCGCACACACCCACACCTCGGCCCCGAGCTTCGTCAGCAGCAGCACATTCGACCGCAGCACGCGGCTGTGCAGCAGGTCGCCGACGATGGCGACTTTCAATCCTTTGAGTTTGCCCTTGCGCTCGCGAATCGTGAAGGCATCGAGCAGCGCCTGCGTTGGGTGCTCGTGCATGCCGTCACCGGCGTTGACGATCGCCGCCTTGCAGATGCGCGACAGCAGGTGACACGCGCCCGACGAGGCATGGCGCAGCACGATCATGCTGGGCGACATGGCCTCGAGGTTCATCGCCGTATCGACGAGCGTCTCGCCTTTGACGACGCTCGACGACGCAATCGCGACGTTGAGCGTATCGGCGCTGAGCCGCTTCTCGGCGATCTCGAACGACGTGCGCGTGCGCGTGCTCGGCTCGAAGAACAGGTTGATGACGGTGCGGCCGCGCAGCGTCGGCACTTTCTTGATGGTGCGGCGGCCGACTTCCTTCATCGCCTCGGCGGTGTCGAGAATCAGCACGATCTCTTCCGCGCTGAGGTCGGCAATGCCGAGCAGGTGCTTGTGTTTCAGCTCGGTGAGCGGCGGCGCCGCCGGTGCGTCGTTGCGGGCAACGTCCATCGCTCACGCCTTTCCTTGCAGAACGACTTCGTCGATGCCATCGAGCTCGCGCAGCTTGACCTGCACGCTCTCCTGCCGCGACGTCGGCACGTTCTTGCCGACGTAATCCGCCTTGATCGGCAGCTCGCGGTGGCCGCGATCGACGAGGGCGACGAGTTGAATCGATTTCGGCCGGCCGAAATCCGTCAGCGCATCGAGCGCCGCGCGCGTCGTTCTGCCGGTATAGAGAACGTCGTCGACGAGCACGATCGTGCGGCCGTCGATCGAGAACGGTATCTCGGTTTTGCGGACCAGCGGTTTGATGCCCGCTGACGCACCCATGATGTCGTCGCGATAGAGCGTGATGTCGAGCGCGCCGACGCCGATTTCCTCGCCGGAAATCTTGCGCAGGTCGTCCGCAATGCGCTGCGCGATCGGCACACCACGGCTGCGGACGCCAACGAGCGCTAAATCGGAAAGACCGCGGTTATGTTCGAGGATTTCGTGCGCGATTCGCGTGAGCGCGCGAGAGATGCGCTCCGCATCCATGACGACTGGCATTGATACCCTCTTTGCGGACTCTCAGGTCCGCGTTTAAAGAGACTGACGGATTATAACACGCCGCTTTGCCGTCTTCTTGAGCGGCGGATCCGCGCATTTCAGCGCTGCTTTCATCAGCGCCTTCACGGCGGGCCTGTCCAAATCGTCGGCGCTATTGATACGGATGTGCCGGACCATTGCGCCGGAGCCCTGGAGCAGGTGCTCCGGATCGTCGAGCGCGTCGCCTTCGAAGAAATAGAGATTGATCCATTTTCGATAGACCGCGATCGAATTGATGACATTCGAGGGACGCTCGTCCGGGCAAAACCCGATCACGAGAGAATTTTTCTTGTCGTAGACCATCTCGATCGCGCCGGGAAAACGCGGCCGCAGCTTCGCGAGCACCGCCCTGGTCAGCTTCGCCATCTCCGGCGGCTGCTTGGCGATGATGCGATCGAGATCGCTCTTCACGACACCTTCGGCCGGCGGCGTCCAAACCCCGTCGCCTGTTCGAACGCCTGCCCGAGGCTCAGCACGTTGAAGTCCTGGTTGATGCGGCCAACGATCTGGATGCCGACCGGCAAGCCGTCGTCCGTGAAACCCGCGGGGACCGACATCGCCGGACAGAGCGTCGCTGAAATCCAGTAGGTCGATTTCATCCAGGAGATGTAGTTTTCCATTCGACTGCCATCGATCGAAGTGGGCCAGGGCACTGAATGATCAAATGGCGGCACTTGATTGACCGCGCAAACCAGGAATTGGTGACGCGTCTGAAATGACAGGAAGCGAGTCATCAGTTGCTGGAGACCGAAGAAAGCCTGTTGTGCGATTTCGGCGTTCAGCCTGGACCCGGCCTCAATCTCCCAAACCGCTTCGGGTTTCAACTGGTCGCGGTGTCGTCCCAGCAAATCTCTATATGTGTTCCAGCTCGCCCATTGCCTGCACGTCATGAAGTCCTCATCGACATTGCCGAAGTCTGGACACGCATCTTCGACAACACAGCCGAGATCCTCGAACGTTTTTCGATGACCATCGATGATTCTTCTGACCTGGCTGTCGAGTGGAAGTCCGCCGAGGTCAGGGCACCATGCGACGCGCGCGCCGCGCGCAACGCCATCGACCACGCCGGCCAGCAACTGGCTGTTGTATTGATTCGCCACGCAGCCCAGCCCAAAGGACAAATCGTCAACCGTTCTCGCCAGCATGCCTTTCGTCGAGAACACGTTGTGGAATTGGACCGGCTCGATGGGCACCAGTTCAGGACTTGGCCGCAGCGCGACGATGTTGTTGAAGTTCGCCGGGTTACGAAGCGAGCCGCCGAGGTCTCCTCCATCAGCCAGCGGCAGCATCCCGGCCGCGACCGCAACTGCCGCGCCGCCGCTCGATCCGCCCGCGGTTTTCGTTGGGTCGTACGGATTGCGCGTCACGCCATAAACGTTGTTGTAGGTCTGCGATCCCATGCCGAACTCCGGAACGTTCGTCTTGCCGATCGGGATCGCACCCGCTCGACGAAGTCGCCCGACGAGAACCGAGTCGGCGTCCGGCATGAAGTTCCTGAAGATTGGCGAGCCCTTGCTTTGCGGAAAACCGATCGCAGGCTCCAGATCCTTGAAGGCGATTGGCAGCCCGTGCAGGGGCCCGATCGGACCGCCATTACCGAGCGCGTGGTCGGCTTTGTCAGCAAGAGCAAGACACTGATCGTCGTCCAGCTTGGCTACGATGGCGTTGAGTTGCGGGTTGAGGCGCTCAATCTGCGCGAGGAAGGCCGTCATCACCTCGCGGGCCGAAATCCGGCGCGACCGGATCTGCTTCGCCAGATCACGCGCGCTCGCGAAGATCACATCCACTTGGCCTTCTTGAATCGATACACGAGATACAAATCGATCAAGACCATGGTTGCCAGCGCCGCTGGATATCCGTACGACCATTGCAGCTCCGGCATGTTCGAGAAATTCATCCCGTACACGCCGGCAACCATCGTCGGCACCGCGACCAGCGCGGCATACGCGGCGAGGCGCTTGGTGACTTCGTTTTCCTGAATGGTGATCAGCGACAGGTTGACCGAGATTGCCGTCGCCACCATGTCGCGAAGATTGTCGATCGACTGGCCGAGGCGAACGAGGTGGTCGTAGACGTCTCGGAAATAATCCTGCAGGCCCGAACAAATCGGCGGGACCCGCCCGCCATGCAGCTTGCCGGCGACCTCGAGCAGCGGTTGCGTTGCGTGGTGAAGCGTCATGAGCTTGCGCTTCAACGAATACAGCGCCTCGATCTGCGCGCGCGTCGTCTGGCCGGCAAAGATCCGATCTTCTATCTCTTCGATTTCCGCCGAGAGCCGATCGAGCACCGGAAAATAGCGATCGACGACGTTGTCCATCAGCGCGTAGAGGACGTAGGCCGGCCCATGCTGCAGCAATTCCGGCTCCTGCTCGCAGCGCCGGCGCACGTCGACGAAACCAAGCTGCGCGTCGCGGCGGACCGACACGATGTACTGAGGGCCGACGAAGATCGCCACTTCGCCGGTCTGCAGCTCGGCGCCAACCGGCTCGATCAGATGCAGGACGATGAAGAGTGACGAGCCGTACTCTTCGATCTTCGGCCGCTGGTGGCCATGCTGCGCGTCTTCGATGGCGAGCTCGTGGAGCGAGAACTCTTCCTGCAGCGTCGCGAGCTCGGCGACTTCAGGATCTTTCAGCGCGACCCAGACGAAGCATCCCGGCTTGGCCAGGTGCGATCGCACCTCCTTCAGCGGAATGTCGGACAGCTTCTGGCCGCGATCGTAGGCAACACAATTGACGATCATCGCGTCGGCGAGATTGTAGTCCGATCACCGCCGTTTCATGTTCTTGGCCTTGTTTCAACTGGACAATGGTGCTCCAGCGCCATAGGAGAAGTTCTTGCGCTTCGTCCATCTCGTTCGCGCTGGGCGGCGCAGCCTAGCGTCCGTACGACGGTATGTAGGTTACTGGTTTATCACTGGTGAAGGCCGGTGTGAACAGGTCAATTCGCGCAAAGCCGTCCATATCGCGCGCAACGGGCAGGCCGAGAAAATACAAAATCGTCGGCGCCAGATCGACCACCGATGCACGCGGCGGCCGCCCCGCGGCCACGCTTGCGCCGAACGCGAGGACAAATCCGTCAGGCGCGGGTTCGTGCGTGCCGCTGATCTGTGCATTCCCCGCGAAAAATTCGAGCACGCGTTTGCCGGGCGAGAGCGGCTCCATGCCGAACGCCGAGACGACCAGCAGCAGATCATTCGGGCCGAGCCGCTCCATCTCACGGCCGACGAGCGTGTCGAGAAATCCGTAGTATTGATTCAATACGCCGCCGAACTTCGCGCGCTCCTCTTCGGATACATCGCCGAACGCGGCCGGGTCCGCATAGCGCAGGAATCGATGACCCACTGCGTCGATGCCGGGGAATCGCACCGCCAGCAGCTGCGGCGACGGCGTGTCGAGCGCATTCAGCAGCTGCAGGTGCACGCGATCGGCGACGATCGGCGCCTGGTCGCGGCGCACATCGTAATCGTTGACCGGCTGCGGCGCGCCCATTGCGGTCACCAGCGAGACCGGATCGGGATCGGCCGGCATCTGCAGTGCGGTGAGCGCTTCGTCGAGCAACCCGCGCGGCCATAACGCCGGGGTCGCGTCGAGACTGAGCTCTGCATCCGGCAGGCGATGGAAGGCGTCGCTGACCATGAAGCCGTTCACTGCTGATGCGGGCTGCGTCAGCGGCCAGCCGATGATGCCGACGCTCGCACCGCGATCGCTCAGGATGTTCCAGATCGGCCGCGCCAGCAGATCGTTCGCGGTTTGCGATTGTTCGGTAAGGAAACCGAACGTGACCAGCGCCTGCGTGAAGCAGTAGTCGGGCAGCAACTGGATCGGCGTGCCGCCGAGCCCGAGCGCCCGATAGACGACGGCGGAGCGGACGCCGTTCCACATCGGATAACGCCCCGTCGCAATCGCGCTCCACACCGGCTCGGCCTGCGTCGGTCTCAAAGTCGCGAGATGGAGCACCGATCCTTTGTCGAGGATCCGCGCCATGTTCGGCAGCCGCCCGGCGGCGACCGACGAAAAGATCACGTCGAGCGAAGCGCCATCGAACATCAGCATCCTGATGGTCGACCCCGATGAGGTCGCGCCGCCGGCGACCGGCAGTGGCGCCGTCTCCTGCACCGCTGGCTGCCGCGCCGGCCCGCGCGCGACGATCGGCGACACCAGCGACAGCACGATCGTGGTCGAGAGGACGGCCGCGCTGATTCGTCCGCCACGGCGGCCAAGATGCGCGAGGCCGAGGCCGAGAAAGATCACCGCCGATGCGGTGACGAGAACCGCGCCGATGAACATGCGATCGCGCGTCACCGGATCGAGCACGTCGCCGAAGCCGCGCAGGTTCAGCCACATCAGCGTTGACCCCGCGGCCGCGGCGATCGTGCAGAGCCACGACAACAACCGGACGCTGAGCCAGCCCGGCGAGAGCACTTCCACGGCAAGGATCTGCCGCATCACGATCAGCGCGTAGAACGCCACGGTCAGGTTGGCGCCGTAGGCGACGCCAAACACCAGCGCCAGCGGCAGCAGCGTCGCGGGATCGATTGAAATCGACGGATTGAGCTGGAGCACGAGCGCCGTCAGGTAACCCGATGCCACGCCCGCGGCAATCACCGAGTTCGACAGCATCCGCAAGTAGCGCATCACTTCAGGATGGATGTACCATACTCGATTGATGCCGCCGGTTGATATCGACGCGACTGTGATCGCGAACGCGCGCCTGTCGCGCGACTATTCGGTGCTGAGCCTCGCGGCGCCCGAAGTCGGCCGGCGCACCCGGCCCGGGCAGTTCGTGATGGTGAAACCCGCGGGTGTCACCGACCCGCTGCTGCGACGGCCGTTTTCAGTGTTCGAAGTGCTGCGTAATGCCGCCGGCGACGTGACCGGCGTCAGCATTCTCAACAAGCGCGCCGGCCGCAGCACCAAAAAGCTCTATGAGCTCGAGGTCGGCGACGTGGTGTCGTGCCTCGGTCCGCTCGGCGTGCCGTTCAAGCCGGTTGGGCCGCCGGTCGAGGCGTGGATGGTCGCCGGCGGTGTGGGCCTCGCGCCGTTTGCCACGCTCGCCGAATCACTGGCGGCGGCGAAAGCGCCGACGACGTTGTTTTATGGCGCGCGCACCGCGGAAGAATTGTTCTATCTCGATTTCTTCGAGAAGCTCGGAATCAAACTCGTCTTGACCACCGAGGACGGCGGCAGAGGCGTGAAAGGGCGCGTCACCGGGCCGCTCGAAGCCGCGCTGAAAGGTGTCGGACCCGCAGGAGCCATGGTCTACGCGTGCGGGCCGGAGCCGATGCTCGAAGCCGTCGCGAAACTTGCCGCTCGATACAACCAACGCTGCGAGGTGTCGGTTGAGCGCGTGATGGGCTGCGGTCTCGGCGGCTGTTACAGCTGTGTCCTACCCGTCAAACCCACCTTCGCCAAGGCTACGGTGGGCGGGCACGGCGACGGGCACGCGAACCTCGTTCGCTCGTGCATCAGCGGCCCCGTCTTCGACGGCGCCGAACTGGTTTGGGAATGATGGCCCCGGATCTTTCGGTCACGCTCGGCACACTGACGCTCCCGAATCCGCTGATTGCGGCGAGCGGATGCTTCGGATACGGCCTCGAGTACGAGCAGGTCGTCGATCTCTCGACTCTCGGCGGCGTCGTGTCCAAGGGCCTTTTCATGAAGGAGCGCCAGGGTCATCCGCCGCCGCGAATCGTAGAAACGCCCGCGGGGATGATCAACGCCATCGGCCTGCAAGGCATCGGCGTGCATCGATTCGTCAAAGAGAAGCTGCCGCTGCTCAACAAAGCCGGCGCGCGCACGTTCGTCAACGTCTGCGGCACGACGCTCGACGAATACGTTGAAGTCAGCAAGGTGCTCTCGCAAGCCGAGGGTGTGGCCGCGATCGAATTGAATATCTCGTGCCCGAACATCAAGGAAGGCGGCATCCAGTTCGGTTGCAGCCTGACCGGCACTCACGACGTCGTCAGCGCGGTGAAAAAGGCCACACACCTGCCGGTGATCCCGAAGCTGACGCCGAACGTGACGGACGTCGCCTCGTTCGCGCGCGCCGCCGAAGACGCCGGCGCGGATGCGGTGTCGCTCGTCAACACGTTCCTTGCCATGGCGATCGACGTCGAAACACGACGGCCGAAGATCACCAACGTGCTCGGCGGATTGAGCGGCCCCGCGATCCGTCCGATCGCCGTCCGCATGGTGTGGGAGTGCTACCAGCTCGTGAAGATCCCGATCATCGGCATGGGCGGCATCACCGACGCGCGTGATGCGATTGAATTCATGCTCGCCGGCGCGACCGCGGTGCAGATCGGCACGCAGAACTTCGTCGATCCGTTCGTGTGGCCGAAAGTGCTCGACGGGCTGAAAGACTACATGACGCGCCACAACGTCGCGAAGATCAGCGATCTGATCGGCACGTTCGATCCGACGCCGCCAAAACCCGTCCACGCATGAACCCGATTCTCGTCGCCCTGGATGTGGAGTCGGCGGCCAAGGCGGTCGCGCTCGCCGATTCGCTGCGCGGCTCGGTCGGCGGATTCAAGATCGGCAAGCAGCTGTTCACCGCGGCCGGACCCGCAATGGTGCGCGAGCTGACCAGCAAAGGCGATCGTGTCTTTCTCGATCTGAAGTTTCACGACATTCCCAACACGGTGGCCGGCGCGGTGCAATCCGCCGTCGCAACCGGCGCGTGGATGGTGAACGTGCATGCGTCGGGCGGCAGCGCGATGATGAAGGCCGCGGCCGAATCCGCTCGCAATGCCGCGGCCGCGCTCGATCGCCCGCGGCCGCTGGTGATCGCGGTCACGGTGCTGACCAGCATGGACAACAAGGCGCTCGACGAGATCGGCGTGACGCGGCCCGTGCTCGATCAGGTCGTGCACCTCGCCAAGCTCGCAAAGACCTCAGGCCTCGACGGCGTCGTCGCCTCGCCGCAGGAAGTCACGGCGATTCGACTCGCGTGCGGTCCGGATTTTCAGATCGTGACGCCGGGGATCAGGCCTGCGGATCAACAGGCCAAGGACGATCAGGCGAGGACGTTGACGCCGGCGGAGGCGATGACGGCCGGCGCGTCATTCCTGGTGATCGGCCGCCCGATAACGGCGGCGGCCAATCCCAGGGAAGCTGCGGAAAAAATCTCGGCTACTTTGCCGTGACGACGAAGTGACCGCGGCGGTTCTCCTGCCAGCAGCTCTCGTTTGACTGGGTGCAGAAGGGCGCTTCCTTGCCCTTGCTGACAACGGTGATGCTGCTCGCCGGCACACCGAGCTCGACGAGATACGCTTTTGCCGCATTGGCGCGGCGATCACCAAGCGCGAGGTTGTATTCCGCGGTGCCGCGCTCGTCGCAGTGGCCTTCGATGGTCACGCGCACGCTGGTCCAGCGCTTCATGTAGTTCGCATTCGCGGTCAACGAAGCGCGACCAGCGTCCTTGATCGTCGCGTTGTCGAGATCGAAATAAACGTCCTGGAAGTTCTTCTGGACTTCCTCGCGCGACGCCTGCGCAAAAATCTGGTCTTCAGTCATTCCCGCGCGCGGCGCCGGCGCCGCGGTCGGGGCCGAGGGCGGCGCGGGCGGAGCCGGCGGCGCAGTCGGATTGGCCGGAGCGACCGGTGGCGGTGGAGTGACGGCGGGTGCCTTCTTGCCGCACGCCGCAACACCAAGACCCAAAATCACTGAGAACGCGGCTATCGCAGCCGTCCGTTGATACACGCTCATTGTCAGTCGCTCCTAATCCCGCTGGGAGTAGTGGTTGCTGCGCAGATTAACGACTACTTTCTGCCGGTGTCAATCCATTAGAGACCTGAATTGCAAACACCCGCAGCCCTAACCGCCTTCGGTCCGTTGCACTGCCTCGTTCAGCGGGGACGAAACTCTTATCGGTCTGAATCGAGATTGCTCCACCCGACGCCGCCAGTGCATCCGCGGGCACGTCAAAGGCCCAATCACCGGTGCTGGAAATCGTGGAAACGGCCAGTTCCCGCTCTCCCGCGAAGGCGCGGACCGTGGCGGCCGAGTCGAAATAGCGCAGCGGCGATTCGATCCGCATCGTGATGCGCACTGCGCGCGGCGGGCCGTAAATACGCAGCGTTGCACGATCGCTGGCCCATCGCCATGGCCCCAGGGCCATGCTGTATTCGACCTCCTGCCACCCCTGGTCGTATCCCCACATCGTCGCCGTGCCGTCCTGCACATCAAATTGTTCGACGGTGGTCTGGATGGACGACGGCGTTGACTCGACGGAGACCGTGGACCACGTTCCGGTTCCCGAGAGCCGGCCGGCCGGAACATCAAACGCTTTCAGGAAGAACCCGGGCGGCACATCCCACTCCTGGAACACCACCCCATCGATCGACATCTTGAAGTGAGAGGGCGGATCGTTCGGTCCCGCGAGCGTGCGGCCGCCGATCAACAGCCGCGCGGCTCCGGGCCGGCGGCGGACCATCGCGTTGATCGGACCAAGATACGAGCCTCGTCCCATCAATGCCGCCATGCCGCCGGTTTCGGCTGTCAGCGTCCACCCTTCTTCGAGGAACCAGCCGGGCACCGGCATGCGATACCAGCGCACCGCGGCAGGCCGCATGCCGCCGAATGCGGGCCGGTCGACCAGCGGCCACCGAAGCTCTGTTGAATCCTGGCGGCTCGCGGGATCGATCAGGGCCAAATCACTGCGCATCGGATCGGCAAGAAACCAGATCGGATCGGTTCCGCCGGACTTCCAGTACTTCACCAGCTCGAGCCATTCGCGCCGCGGCGGCGCGGGCAGTTGCGGTGTGATGCCGACCTCCTCCGCTTCGAGCGGGCGAACGAACGTCTGATGCATGGCCAACGCGCCAGGCCGCGACTCCAGCGCCTGCATCTTCATGGCGTCGATCACACGCACTTGCGGACTCGGGTCGGCGCTATAGGCGACGAGCACCGGACTCGCGACCGCGACGCAGGCGATCGAAAGCAGCGAGGCAGCGGCGGGCACGGCCTTCGTCGACACCAACACCACGCCTCGTACCGCCAGGAACGCGGCCACCGGCACCAGCGGCAGCGCGTACCGAACGAACGACGTGTCCTGGAACAGCAGATGGAAAAGGAGATACGGGCCCGCGATCGCGATCACCGCCGCCAGCGATCGCCGATCGCGCCACAGCAACTGCACGAGCCCGGCGGCCGCCAGGATCACCACGACCGCCGCGATCGCCGTTGAGTCCCATGGATAAACGAACGTTCGCAGCAGCGCGAATGCGGCCGCGCGCGAATTGGGATTCGTGTACAGCATCTCGCCCGACGCAAAGTCTTCGCCGGCCTGCGTGCCGAGCGCGGCGAGATAGGCATGGAGTCCGCCGCTTGCGACGAGCAGAGGAATTCCCCAGGCGAGGCCTCCAGCGACGAACGCCACCGTGCTGCCGATCATCGCGCCGGCGACGCCCCGGCCCACGCGATCGGACAGGACGAGCACGAGCAGCGGCGCCGTGAACCACAGCGTTTGCGATCGCAATCCAATGCTGAAGGCGGCAAGGAACGCGCCGATCACGATCATGCGGCCCGACGCGGCCGTCATGGCTGGTGACAGCCGCCGATCGCCGCCGGGACCCGGACGCTGAATCCGCCACGCCGCCATCAGGCACGCCTGCGACGCGAGGGCCGCCGTCAGGCCGGGCAGATCGCTCATCGGCCGCGCGCCGAGATACCAGAACAGCGGGCACGACGCGGTGATCGCAGTGGCCGCGAAGGCTTCGATATCACACCCTTCCGATCGTCCCATCGCGGCAAATAGCCGATACAGGAAGACGATCGCGACGAGGCCCGCGATGAGCGACAACACCGCGAGCGCTCTCGCTTCGATCGTCGATGCCGGCGCGTCCGTCACTGCTCCGGTCACGGCCGCCGCAATCTTGCCGAGCGCGATGTAGACGGGATAACCGGGCGGGTGCGGACGATGGGCCGCGACGTCGAAGTCGCGGACGCCGAGCGCGAAGTTGACGGAGTCGATGTCTTCGAGAGACCCGGCCAGGAACGGCACGTGCGCGATCGCGAAGATCAGCGCGAGCGCGGCGAGCGCCCTGGACGGGGTCACGAGACCGGGCGCAGCCGCAGCGCCTCGTTGAGGCTTCCGAGGCGGTAGCCCTGAAGGTCAAGGCTCACGTACTGATAGCCGAGCGCCTTCAGCGCCGAGACGAGCTGCGTGTTGATCTCCGGGTCGAGCGCGCGCGGCATTTCGCTGCGTGCGATCTCGAGGCGCGCGACCGTATCGTGGTGGCGAACGCGAAAGATGCGGAAGCCGAGCTCGCGCAGCACGGTTTCGGCCTGCTCGATCTGCCGCAGCTTCTCGTCCGACACCTCGGTGCCGTACGGAATGCGTGATGAGAGACACGCCGACGCCGGCTCGTTCCAGCTCTCGAGCCCCGCTGCACGCGCGAGCTCGCGGATCTCGTCCTTGGTCAGATCCGCTTCATCGAGCGGGCTGCGCACGCCGTGTTCGCGCGCCGCCTGCCGTCCGGGACGGTAGTCGCCGCGATCGTCGGCGTTGTTGCCGTCGATCACCACCGCGAGGCTGCGCTCGGCGGCCAGCGAGGTGAGCCGCGAATAGAGTTCGTCCTTGCAGTAGTAGCAGCGGTTCGCGGGATTGGCGCGATATTCGGGGCGCTCGAGCTCGTCGGTGTGAACGACCTCGTGCGCGAAGCCGAAGTCGTTCGCGATCGACAGCGCGAGACGCCGATGCGAATCCGGGTAGCTCGGGCTGTCGGCGGTCACGGCCAGCGCGCGATCGCGCAGGACCTCGGCTGCCGCAATGGCCAGGTAGGCGCTGTCGACGCCGCCGCTGAAGGCGATCAAAACGGACCGGTAACTCGAAAGGAGGTCCTGGAGACGCTGTCGTTTTTGCGCAAGCCTCCGGCGCGCCGGCCCCGCGAGGACGCTACTCGTCTTCGTCGCGGACGTCGTCGTCGTCTTCCTCGTCGTCATCGCTGTCTTCGTCGTCGTCGTCGGCACGATCGTCTTCTTCCTCGCGATCGTCCTCCTCATCGTCGTCGTCCAGATCGTCGTCTTCGTCGGCGACCTCGAACTCGAGCGGCGAATCGCTCGCCACGCGCAGCAGGGACCCGCACTCCGAGCACGTCAGCTCATCGCCGACGTCGACATCGAACTCGTCAACGTCAATGGGCGAATCACACTCGGGACAAATCGCGGACATGGGTGGAAGCTCCTTGGCGGGACAATCGTTTCAGGCCGTCCAAATTATAGGCAGAACCTGATAAAGTCTGCAACGAACAGGACGCGTTACACGCGCGCGTTATGAGCTCATCTCCGACACGCAAGACCGTGGCAGTCGCCACCGACACCGCTTTCGCGCGCGATCGGTTCAAGACCGCTCTCGACGCGGCCGGCCATCGCGTCATGATCGTCAAATCCGCGGCGCAGCTGCTGGCCCACGTGCGCGCCGACTTCGACGATCTGCATCTAATCGTGCTCGATCTGCGCATGCCGCATGCCGCCGGTGTCGAGCTGGTGAAGCGCATCCGCAAGCTTGACGGCGGACGGCTGCCGATCCTGGTGTTCAACGGCAGCGTCACGAGCGTCGACGAAGTGCGCGAGCTGGCGTCGCTCGGCGTCGCCGGCTACCTGAACGAGTACAGCGCGGTCGAGCACATCCTGCCGTCGATCGCGCCGCACCTCTTCCCTGAAACGTTCCACAAGCGCGAGCACGCCCGCGTGGTGATGGGGATCCCGGTGTCGTACCGGATCGGCAAGACGATCACGGCGGCGATCGCGATGGACCTGAGCCAGGGCGGCATGGCGATCCGCACCAAGAACCCGCCGGTCCGCGGCACCGTGCTGAAAGTGAAGTTCGCGCTGCCCGGATCGAAGCGCCAGCTCGAAGCAGAAGGCGTGGTGTGCTGGAGTGTGCCGCGCGCCGGCACCGGCATGCAGTTCACGAAGGTGAAACCGGCCGATCAGGCGCTGATCGACGGCTTCGTCGAAGCGCACTTCTTCCGATCGACGAAACGCGAAGAGTAGCCGCTACGTAAAACGCCGCAGCCGCACCGCGTTGGCGACGACGAGAGCCGATGCGCCGGTGTCGGCCAGCACCGCCATCCACAACGTCGCGACGCCGGCGACGGCGAGAACGACGAACGCCACCTTCAGCCCGATCGACAACGCCACGTTGACGCGAATGTTGGCGAGCGTCGCGCGGCTCAGGCGAATCGTGTACGGCACTTTCGGCAATTCATCGGTCATCAACGCGATGTCGGCGGTCTCGAGCGCGGCATCGCTGCCCATCGCGCCCATGACGATGCCCACGTCCGCGGCCGCCAGTGCCGGCGCGTCGTTGACGCCGTCGCCGACCATGGCAATGGCGCCATGCGCGTGGCGGAGATTCTCGACGGCGGTCACCTTGTCTGCCGGCAACTGTCCGGATCGCACCTCGTCGACGCCGAGCTGCGACCCGGTCGCGCGCGCGGCCGCATCGTGATCGCCGGTGATCATCGCAACACGCGAGACCCCTTGCGCGCGCAGGTCGGACACCACTTGCGCCGCGCCGGCCTTGGGCCGATCTTTCACGCCGAGCACACCAATCGGTACGCCGTTGCGCGCCACCACGATCGGCGAGAGCCCTTCGTCGACCACCTGCTGCGCGAGACGGCCAATCACCGGGGTCATCGCGCCACGTTCGGCAAACAGGCGCGGCGTGCCGCAGGCGATCGTGACGCTGCCAACGGTGCCCTCGACGCCAAGACCGGGAAGTGCCCGGACGTTTGCCGGTGCTGTCAGTTGAATCAACCGCTCGTGCGCCGCATTGAGAATCGCCTGGGCGATTGGATGTTCGGATTGCGATTCAATTGATGCTGCGAGCGTCAACAGATCATCGGCGGTGTGGCCGTCGAGCGGATGAATCGCATCGAGCGTCAGACGCCCGGTGGTCACCGTTCCGGTTTTATCGAACGCGACGACGCGCACGCCGGCGAGGCGCTCGAGATGGATGCCGCCCTTCACCAGCACGCCCTGCCGCGCGGCTCCCGCAAGTGCGGACACGATTGACACCGGCGTCGAAATCACGAGCGCGCACGGACAGGCGACGACCAGCAGCACGAGCGAGCGATATAACCAGATGTCGAACGGGAGTCCGAGGACGAGCACCGGCACCGTCGCCACCAGCAGGGCGAGCATCACGACAGCCGGCGTGTACCACGCCGCGAAACGATCGATGAACTGCTGCATCGGCGCGCGCTTGGCCTGCGCGGATTCGACGAGATGAACGATGCGCGCCAGCGTGCTGTCCGCCCGCCGGCGCGTGACGGCAACGGTCATCGCGCCGTGGCCGTTGATGGTGCCGGCAAAGACTTCATCGCCCTCGAGCTTCTCGATCGGCAGCGATTCGCCGGTGATGGGCGCCTGGTTCACGTCGGAGCGGCCGCTGCGCACGATGCCGTCGAGCGCGATCTTCTCGCCGGGCTTGACGATCATCAGCGCGCCGGGCAGGACCTGCTCGATGGCGATCGAACGATCACCGCCGGCGTCGCGCACCAGCACCAGCGACGGCGCGAGGTCGAGCAGCGTGCCGATCGCCTTGCGGGCGCGATCGAGGCTGTGCGCCTCGAGCCATTGTGCCGCCGCAAACAGCGACACCACCATTGCCGCTTCCTCGTATTCACGAATCCCGATCGCGCCGGCCACCGCGATGATCATCAGCACGTTGATGTCGAGCGCGCCGCGCTTGATCGATTTCCACGCGCGCTCGGCCGGGAACACCGACCCGGCCAGGGCGGCGGCGATGAAGATCGGCACGCTCCAGTCGGGGAACGGCGTGAACCAGCTCAGTCCGCACGCCACCACGACGAGCGCCGCGGCGATCGCGGTGAACCAGCCGCGAATCCGCGCGCCGGTCGGTTTCGGCTCGTCTTCGCAGTGCGCGCAGCCGATGTGATCGGCGTGGGCGGCCATCTATCCCCTGCCCTTCGGGCCCGCCTGAGCCTGTCTCGCCGTAGCGACCCGGCCGCGAGGCCGGGTCGCGGAGGCGGATTCCTCGACATGCTGCAGTGTCTGCTTGAAGATCGACATGATGTGCTGATCGTCGAGCGAATAGAACATGACCCGGCCGTCGCGGCGCGGCCGCACCAGCCGCATGCCGCGCAGCAGGCGCAGTTGATGCGACACCGCGGACTGGCTCAGGCGCAGCACGGCGGCGAGATCGCAGACGCACAGCTCGCCGTGCGAGAGCGCATCGAGGATGCGCACGCGCGTCGGATCGCCCAGCGCGCTGAAGGTGTCGGCCAGCCCCTGCACGGCGTCGGGCTGCACCAGCTCGGCGCGAATCTTCCGGACGCGGGTCAGGTCGATCTGGACCAGGTCGCAGACTTCGTCATCTTTGAACATATGAGCAGCTGTTCATATGTTAGGGTGGGCCGCTGCCGGTGTCAAATCGCCGGTTTTGGGCCCTACGGTGAGAGGATCAGCCGGTGTTGCGACGCGGCCGTAATCGCGCCGCGGGAGAACGGCTGTGTTCGATACTCCCCGGTGCGCCAGGCTTCGTTCTGATCGAAATAGAACGGGCTCAAAGGGTGGCCCGACTGCCCCGCGGGCATCGCGACGCGCGAGTCGTCCCACTGCCCCACGTCGAACAGCTGCCGCCAGGACGGGTGTTCCCACGCCTCGAACGGCCGGAGGCGATTCCAGCTGACGCGCATCAACGTGGTGCCGTCGCCGTCGATCGGCACCGGGCCGCGGCTCAGGAACCAGCGCAGTGGCAAGGCGCCGCCGAGCGGATGGCTGAACCGCGCGCCGTGGACCTTGTCCCAGGCGCGGTTCGATTCGCCGCCGTAGTCGCCGTCGAGTTTTTCGCCGGCGTCACGAATCGCCAGCATGAAAATGTCGTCGCGCGTTTCCTTCTTCTCGACGGTGGTGATGTCGTCCCACCACCGCGAGTTGCGATCGTTGAGGATCGTGAACAGGCCCGCCGGCTTTTCCGCGCCGGCCCATTCGTAGAACTTCAGGAACAGCGCGTCTTCCATTTCGTCGACAAAGGTCCGGCGCCACACCGCGTCCTCGAACGCCTCGTAGAGCGACACCACCGGCCGCGAATCCACCACGCGATCCCATTTCGCGAGCTGATCGAGCATGCCGGCGACGCCGGCATTGCCGTCCTGCGCGCGGGCGGTCTTGATCGCGTCCGGCACGCCGGCCAGCATCGCCTCGGCCGCGAGGCTGCGCTTGTCGGTCTGCAGCGACATCATCGTGACGAGATCGACGCCCTGCGCTTTCGACAGCTCATCTCGCAATCGCGAGGCGCGGAAGCCCGCCGTCCAGTCGCGCGTGATCAAGCCGCTGAAGCTGCGATCGATTTCGTTGTTGGCCGAATAGATCACGCCCGACGGCGGATTGAAAAGCCGCGGCAGCGAACCCGGCTCGATCGATCCGCTCCACGCCGGCGCCGAGTTGCCGTCCGACGGCATCGTGCCGTCGCCCGCGGCGCGGATCGGGAGACGACCCGACATCGCATAGCCGATGTTGCCGTCCACATCCGCATACACGATGTTCATCGACGGCACCGCCAGCGCGCCGACGGCAATGGTGAACGAGTTCCAGTCGGTCGCGCGGTTGATCGCTTCGAACGCGGTCGCGAGATCGCCGCCCGGATCCCAGCGCAGCGAATACGCCTTGCGCTCGTCCGCCGGACGATCGTCGGGCGACAGCCACGACGGCGGCGTTTCCCAGTCGAGATCGTCCTCGGCGTAGATCGGGCCGTTGCGCGTCTTCCACACTTCGAACGGCAGCGGCGAGCGGCGCCCGCTTACGGGAATGTTGGCTTCGATCGTTTCGATCGGCACCCATTCGCCGCGATAAAACGATCGCTTCCTTCCCACGTCGACTCGCTCGACGGTGAGGTCCTGGACGTCGGCGCCCGTCGCGGTCATGCCCCACGCAATGCGCGCGTTATGGCCGAGCGCGATGAACGGCACGCCCGGAATGGTCACGCCGATCACATCGAGACCCGTCGCAATCAGATGCATCTCGTACCACACCGACGGGAATTCGATCTGTAAATGCGGATCGTTGGCGAGAATCGGCCGGCCGTTCTTCGTTCGCCCGCCGGCAAGAACCCAGTTGTTGCTGTTGCCGCGGCGCGACCCCGACTTCAACCACTCGAGTCCTGGCGGCGCCGTGAGCGGCGCACGCCGTTCAGCCGTCGGCGCTGCCGCCGATCCCGTCTGCATGATCGACGGGGCCGACGATGGATAGACGCCGGTGAGCTGTCTCGCGGCGGTTTCACCGAACTTCGCCGTCAGTGCCGCTCGAACCAGCTCCGCCTGGTGATTCTCCGCAAGACGCCACGTCAGCAGCCGCCCGACCGCGAGCGAATCGATCGGCTCCCAATCCGGCGGCATGAATCCGAGCAGCTGGAATTCGATCGGCCGCGTCCGCCCTTGCATCTGCGCGGTCGCGGCGTTGACGCCGGCGGCATATCGCTCGAGCGCGGTCTTCACCTGCGGCGGCACGCGCTCCCATTCCGCTTTCGCCGCATCGCGAAGGCCGAGTGTCAGGAAGCGCTTGTCGAATGGAATGGTCGTGTCGCCGAGGACTTCGGAGAGCCGCCCCATCGTGACGCGGCGATACAACTCCATCTGCCAGCGGCGATCGCGCGCGTGCATGACGCCCGCGGTAAACCACGCATCCTCGATGTCGTATGCGTACACCGACGGCACGCCGTGCGCATCAAACAGCACTTCGACCGGCGCCTTCAGGCCTGGGATCTGGAGCTGGCCTTCGAGGATCGGGAGGGAGCTGCGCAACCACCACCAGCCGGTCCACCCGGCTGCTATCACAAGTACGATCGTCAGAACGGGCAGCAATCGTTTCATGCGTGTAACTTGCCGCCCTGTGGCGGTTCGACTAGGATGGGGGGCTGGACGAGCCTAATTGACGTATCCATTAGGTTTACGCCAATAAGGCATCAGCAGTGTAGAGCTTACACCGATTTCACTTTTCCGGAGACCTCTCGTGATCGAGGTTCAGCATCTTTCCAAGAAATACGGTCCCTTTACGGCCGTGGACGACGTCAGTTTTCGAGCAGAGTCGGGAGAAATTCTGGGATTTCTCGGGCCGAACGGCGCAGGCAAGACGACCACCATGCGCATCATCACCGGTTACATGCCGGCCACTCAGGGCAAAGCCACGGTCGCCGGCTTTGACGTCTTCGATCAACCGCTCGAAGCCAAGCGGCGAACCGGCTACCTCCCCGAGACGCCGCCGCTCTATCCCGACATGACGGTGAAGGAGTACCTGCGCTTCGTCGCGAAGATCAAGGGCGTGCGCGCCAAGCTCGACGATCGCGTCAACGCGGTGATGAAGAAGACGTGGGTCGCCGACGTCGCCAATCGTCACTGCGGCAGGCTCTCGAAAGGTTACAAGCAGCGCGTCGGACTCGCGCAGGCGCTGATCCACGAACCCGAGGTGCTCGTGCTCGATGAGCCGACGGCGGGACTCGACCCCAAGCAGATCATCGAGACGCGGCAGCTGATTCGCGAGCTCGCCGGTTCGCACACGATCGTGCTGAGCACCCACATCCTTCCGGAAGTCTCGCAGACCTGCCAGAAGGTCGTGATCATCAACAAGGGAAAAATAGTCGCCACTGATACGCCTGATGCGTTGACCCAGCGGTTCCATGGCACCGTGATGATGTTCGTCCAGGTCGACGGCCCTGCTGACGACGTGCTGCGCACGTTGCACTCCATTCCCGGAGTGGTGCGCGCCAGCGTCAAGGAGACACGTGGGAACGTGACCAACTTCGACATCGACACACAGCCCGACGTCGATCTGCGCCGCGAGGTCGCGGCCGCGGTCGTGCGCGGCGGCTGGGGCCTGCTCGAGCTGAGGCCGGTGCGAATGAGTCTCGAAGACATCTTCCTCAGCCTCACCACCACCGAGACCGAAACCGAAGATCTCGAAGCCGAGAAGGTGGTGGCCGATGCGTAACGTCATCGCCATCACTCAGCGCGAGCTGAACGCCTACTTCAGGAGCCCGATCGCCTACGTGATGATTGGCTTCTTCCTGATCCTGTTCGGCTACTTCTACAGCGTGCCGCTCTATTTCTTCGTTCAGCAGAGCGCGCAGATGGGGCAGAACCCCGGGCCGATGAACATGAATCAGCAGTTGATCGGGCCGACGCTGATGAACACCACCGTGATCATGCTGTTCTTCTTCCCGCTGGTCACCATGCGGACCTACTCTGAAGAGAAGCGGTCCGGCACCATCGAACTCCTGCTGACCTCACCGATCAGGGACGTCGAAATCATCCTCGGCAAATTCATCGGCGCGTTGTTGCTGTACATCGCGATGCTGGCGTTGACCCTGATTCACATCGGAATCCTCTTCTACTTCAGCGATCCGGAGTGGAAGCCGATCGTCACCGCCTACCTGGGCCTGATCCTGATGGCCGGCTGTTTCCTCGCGCTCGGGATGTTCATTTCCAGCCTGACGAAAAACCAGATCGTCGCCGCCATGGCGACGTTCGCCGTGTTCCTGATGCTGTGGGTGATCAGCTGGATCAGCTCGTTCACCGGACCGACCACGCAGGCGGTGTTGCAGTACCTGTCGCTCACCGAGCATTTCGATGATTTCGCCAAGGGCATCATCGACACCAAGCACGTCATCTACTACCTCAGCTTCATGGCCTTGGGCCTCTTCCTCACCGCCAAGTCGGTGGACAGCGAAAGGTGGCGAGGCTAGTCATGCAGAAGATTTTTGGAATCATCGGCTGGATCGGCACCGTCCTGGTTTTTGGTGCCGTCGCGGTGCGGCTCGGCGTCCGCTTCAATTCCCTCAATCCCGATTGGAATCAGTACGCGACCTACGCGGCGTGGGCCGGTCTGGTGGCCGTGCTCCTTTACATGGCCGGCCAATGGCGAGACGTCGCCAGGTTTTACGAAGGCCGCGGCGCGCGTTACGGCACCATGTCGGCCGTCAGCATCGTCGTGTTCGTGGCGATTCTGATCGCCATCAACTATCTCGGCACGCGCCAGAACAAACGCTGGGATCTCACGGCCAACCAGGTCTACAGCCTGTCCGATCAAACGATCAAGATCCTCAAGGAGCTCAAGGAGCCGGTGCAGGTCACGGTGTTCGAACGGAAGGATCAGCAGGACACGCACAAGGGCCGGCTGAGGGAATACGAGTACCAAACGACGCTGCTGAAAACGACTTACATCGATCCGGACCGCGAGCCGGCGCTCGCGGCCAACGCCAAGATCGACACGCTGCCGACGATCCTGTTCGAATACAAGGGCCGCACCGAACGCGTCACGTCGACGAACGAGCAGGACCTCACCAACGCGTTGATCAAGGTGATCACCGGAGCGGCGCGCAAGGTCTACTTCACGCAGGGCCACGGCGAAAAGGACTTCAACTCGAGCGAGCGCGCCGGCTTCAGCGCGGCGATCGCGCAGATGCGGCAGGACAACTTCACCATCGAACAACTCGTGTTGATGCAGCAGAAGACGATCCCGGACGACGCCACGATCGTCGTGATCGCCGGCCCGACGACCGACTTCTTCCCGCCCGAGATCGAAGCGGTGAACGCCTATGCCGCCAGGGGCGGCAAAGTGATGGTGATGCTCGATCCGCTCCTGAAAGGACCGGCACAGCCGCTGCTCACGCAGTTCCTCGCCGACTGGGGCATTGATGCCGGCCGGGACGTGGTGTTCGATGCGAGCGGCATGGGCCAGATGCTCGGCACCGACGCGTCAACGCCGGTGGCTGCGCAGTACCCTCCGCACGCGATCACCGAAGGCTTCCGCGTCATTACCGCGTATCCGTTGGCACGATCGATGGCACCGATCAGCGGCGGCTCGAACACGCATACCGCGCAGCCGCTGGTGATGACCAGCCCGCAAAGCTGGTCGGAGGCGGATGTGGCCGGGCTCTCGACCGGCAAGGCCGAGGTTCAATTCAACGCCGACAAGGGCGACAAGCAGGGACCGATCACGCTTGGCGCCGCGGTCTCGGCGCCCGCCACCGCCACTCCGCCGCCGCCATCGGGCAACGCGTCGCCGTCCAATCCGGACTCCGAACGCAAACCCGAAACGCGCGTCGTCGCGATCGGCGATTCCGACTTCGCCTCGAACATGGCGATCGGCATTTCCGGCAACCGCGACTTCTTCATGAACTCGCTGAACTGGCTGTCGCAGCAGGAAAACCTGATCGCGATCCGGCCGCGGCAGCCGCAGGATCACCGGCTGACCCTGACCGAACAGCAAACGCTCAGCATCCTGTTCCTGAGCTTGCTGTTGCTTCCCGGACTGGTATTCGCGACCGGCATTTTCACCTGGTGGCAGAGGCGGTAGCATGCGCGGCTTAACGTCAACATTGATCCTCGTGGTGGTCCTCGCGGGGCTTGGCGCCTACATCTATTTCGTCGACTCGAAACGTCCGGCGGCGTCCGCCGGCGGATCGTCGCCGGAGACCAGGGAAAAGGTCTTCACGATCGAGGCCGACAAGATCAACGAGCTCCGCGTCGTGTTCGCGGGTGAATCGTCGCTCCTCAGGAAGGAGCCTGGCGGCTGGAAGATGATCGAGCCGGCGGCGATCGAGGCCGATCCGCCCGAGGCGATCGGTGTCGCCACGGCGCTCGCCAACGTCGACATCGTGCGCGTCGTCGACGAGAACGCCACCAACCTCGAGCAGTTCGGCCTGGCGAATCCATCGATCACCGTATCCTTCAAGGCCGAGGGCGGCGCCGAGGGCACGCTGAAGCTTGGCAGCAAAAACGTCACGCAAGGCGAGATTTACGCGCTCAAGGACGGCGAGAAGCGCGTGTTCCTGGTGCCGGCGTTCCAGGAAACGAGCTTCAACCGCAGGCCGTTCGACCTGCGCGACAAGAAGATCCTGAAGTTCGATCGCGACAAGGCGGACTCGCTGGTGCTGACAAAAGGCGGCAGCACGATCGAAATGTCGCGATCCGGCAGCGAGTGGAAGATCGTGAAGCCGATCCCGACGCGCAGCGATTACAGCGTCATTGAAGGCTTCCTCTCGCGCCTGGCGACGAGCAATATGTCCAAGCTGCTCGAGGAGAATCCCAAGGATCTGTCGAAGTACGGCCTCGACAAACCTGTGATGACCGTCACGATCGGCGCGGGCAGCGCCCGGACGGTGCTGCTGGTCGGCAAGAGCGAAAACTCCGACACCTATGCAAAGGACGCATCGCGGCCGGTGGTGTTCACCGTCGACACGACCGTGAGCGACGATCTGAACAGGAAATTCGACGACTATCGCAAGAAGGAGCTGTTCGAGTTCAGGCCGTTCTATCTCGACAGGTTCCGCGCGGTGCTCGATGCGCCGGCTGGTCCCAAGACCTACGAGTTCGAAAAGCAGAAACCCGCGAAGCCCGCGGACCCGGAAACGTGGAAGGTGACGCGCGTCGGCGGGGCGAGCCACACTCCGGATCCGGCGGCGATGGATGATCTGCTCAACAAGCTGGCCGGGATCAGGGCGGAGTCGTTCGTCGACGCCAAGACCAAAACCGGTCTCGACAAGCCGGCGCTCGTGGTCGGCGCCAGCTACGACAATGGTAAATTCGAGCGCGTGCGTTTCGGACGGGTCGGCGAGAACGCGTTCGGACTGCGCGACGGCGATATCGGCGCCGCGAAGATTGATGCGACATCAATGGCCAATGCCATGCGGGCATTCGATGTCGCGGTGACTCCCAAGGACTCGACGCCGGCGCCCAAAGAAGGCGACAAGAAGTGACCGAAGGCCCTGAGCGACGCTCCCTTCGCGTGAATGCGTGGAGCGAGCGGAGTCGAAGGGTCAGGGCGGGCGCATTCGCAGCCGTTGCGCTCGCGCTCGTTGTCGCCGGCTGCGCTGAAAAGACCGCCGCGCCGGTGACCCGGCCCGCCTCGGGCGCGCGACTGACGCCCGAGGATCAGCTGCGCCGCGATCTGCAGGCCATCTTCACCGACAGCAACGTCGATCACGCGTTCTGGTCGGTATCGGTGCAGTCGCTCAAGCACGGCGGCTCGCTCTACAGCCTCAATGCATCGCGCATGCAGGTACCGGCTTCGAACCAGAAGCTGATCACGAGCGCGGTCGCCGCCGAACGACTCGGCTGGGACTACCGCTACTCGACGAAAATTTACACCACCGGTCCGCTCTCGGAGGGCGGCGATCTCGACGGCGACCTGATCATCGTGTCGAACGGCGATCCGACGATTAACCCGCGGCATCCGGATCGGTGGGGCGCGTTCGATGCGTGGGCCAGGCAGCTTTACGCGAAGGGCATTCGCCGCGTCGGTGGAAATCTGATCGGTGACGACAATGCGTTCGCGGAGCCCGGCTATGGGTTCGGATGGGCGTGGGACGACCTCGTCACCGGCTACGGCGCCGCCGTCGGCGCGCTGCAGTACAACGAAAACGAGATCGAGCTGATGATCCTGCCGGGGGAGGCGGCGGGCAACCGCGCCATCATCAGCCTGTCGCCCCCTGGCGGCGGCGTGCTGCTGGATCACGGCGTCACGACCGCCGCGGCGGGACAACCGTCGCGCATCAACGTTGCGCGGATTCCTGGTGCCGCCATCCTCCGGGTCAGCGGCCAGGTGGCGATTGACTCGCCGCCCGTCACCGAGCACGCAGCAGTGCCGAATCCGACTCACTTTTATCTGAACGCCCTTCGTGCCACGCTCGAGCGCCACCGCATTTTCGTCGGCGGCAGTTCGCTCGACGTCGACGATCAGCGCGTCAAGCCCGATTACAGCCGCGCGACGCTGGTGCTGGAGGATCAGTCACCGACGCTCGATGCGGTGATTGACGTCGTCCAGAAATGGAGCAGCAACGTCTATTCGGAAACGCTGCTGCGATCGCTCGCGCCTGGCGGCGCCGAGGCGACCGCCGAAGCAGGCCTCGCGGTCGTGAACGAAACGTTGACGAAATGGGGCGTGAAGCCGGAGCTGTATGTCGCTCGCGATGGTTCAGGATTGTCGAGAAACGACTACATCGCGCCGGACGCGTTGATCGCACTGCTGACCCACGTATGGGGCGACGACCGCCTTCGTGAGAAGTTCCAGGCAACGCTGGCGTTGTCGGCAACGAACGGACTGCTGGCCGAACGAATGAAGGACACGCCGGCGGCCGGGCGCGTGTGGGCCAAGACCGGATCGATGTCGAACGTGCGATCGCTGTCCGGCTACGTGATGACGCTCGACAGCGAGCCGCTGGTGTTTTCGATTATCGTCAACGGCTACCACGTGCCGTCATCACGCATCGAGGCGGCGATGGACGAAGCGCTCGTCAGGCTGGTGAAATTCCCCCGTGAACTGCACGAGGAATAGATCTACAAGTGGACGAATCGGCCAAAAATAATCGCCATCGTCATACCGACGGCTCCGACGACGAGCGCGCCGGCCATACCGACGGCAAAGGGCTTGAGACCGACGCCCTTGAAGACCGCGAAGTTCGTGTTCAGTCCGACGGCCGCCATCGCCGTTCCCAATAAAATCTGCGACGCCCAGTAATCGCCAAGCGATTTCGTGAGCGAGGCCCACTGCGCGGCGCTCAGGACGCCGAAGGCCTCACCCGACGTCAACGTCCAGTCGCCGAGCGAGCGCAGCGCAGCCATCGACAGGAAGCCAATGACAAACCCCGGCACGAGCGAAGTGCTGACGGCGCCAATGGCGCCGGCACCGAGCCGCTGCGAACGCACATGCATCCAGGTGAGAATGGGAATCACCGCAGCCAGGAAAATGTTGCGCGTCAGCTTCGTCACGGTCGCTACGCGCAAGACGATGTCGTCGCTGTAGACCTGCTTGTAGGTCAGCGCGGCGCCGACAACCTGTGATGTGTCGTGCACGGCGGTGCCGAGGAACAACCCGATCGTTTCCGACGATCCGAGCACGGCGTGCGCGAGATACGGATACGCGAGCATCCCGAACAGACCGAAGGCGACCACGTTCGCGACCGCGTACGCGACTTCCCTTTCATCGGCGTCGATCGCCGGCGCGGTCGAGACGATCGCCGTGACGCCGCAGATGCTGGTGCCGGCGGCGATCAGAGTGCCAAGCCGTGGCGGCAGACCAAGTTTGCGGTTGAACCACGTCACGAACAGCAATCCGGTCGTGATTGCCGCGAGCACGACCGGTATTCCTGCGATACCGAGCTTGACGACGTCGAACACGCTCAGGCGAATACCAACGAGCACGATGCCGGCGCGCAGAATCGTCGTGGTCGCGAACTTGAGCCCGGGATTGAGCGACGCCGGCAGGGGCAGCGTGTTTCGCAGCAGCAGACCGAGCACGATCGCGACGGGAACGCCTGATAACGGGCTGCTGCCGCTCAGGCCCTGCATGGCGAGGATCTGCTGACCGATCAGATCGGCGAGCCAGAAGCCCGCGAGCATCACGACCACGGCCGCCAAAACGCCCGGGATGTATTTCATTGAGCTCGTTCGGCTCCCGGCTCCCGGCTCCCGGCTCCCCGCTCCCGGATTCATCGCCCGACCAGCCAGACTCCGCCGATCACCAGCGCGGTTGCGGACGAGGCATAGAGCAAACCTTTGAACTGCCCGAATCGAATCGCAACCAACCCAACGCCCGCTGCGAACACCGCCATCGCAACAATCGCGCCGATGCCGAAGCCGGCGAGGTAAACGACCGCATCAGCGCGAACGGCAAACGCCAGAGCGGGAAGCACGCCGAAAAGATGCGAGCTGCCCGCCAGCCCGTGAAGCGTTCCAAACGCGAAAGACTTCCTGGCGTGTGTGTGCACCGAGGCACCTCGCGGCACGCAGGCACTCCGGATTCCCCATAAACCGACTGCAATCAGCGCAACGCCAACAATGCGCTCGCTGTACGCCGCGATCGCCTCGAGCGGCAACCGTTCACGTAACACCAGTAACGCCGCTGCGATGATCAACACGCCGGCGGTATGCCCCGCACCCCATTGCAATCCAACGCTCCATTGATTGCGACTGCGATCGACGGCGAGCGGCGCGACCGCCGCGAGATGATCGGGACCCGAAAACACATGCAGGATGCCGGCGGCGAGTCCCGTGAAAAAGGCAAACGTCATCGCTGAATCGATTTCAGCTGGAAGTATTCTTCGATCGCCAGCGGCCCGATCTCACGGCCGATCCCCGACTTCTTGTAGCCGCCGAACGGCGCCAGCGCGTTGAAGCGGCCGCCGTTGATGTCGACCTGCCCGGTGCGCAGCTGTTTCGCGACCTCAAGAGCGCGTTCGTTGGTGCCGCCCCACACGCCGCCGGCCAGCCCGTACTGCGAGTCGTTCGCGATTGCGATCGCGTCCGCTTCCGATCCGTACGGAATGATCGCGAGCACGGGACCAAAGATCTCTTCCTGGGCGATCGTCATCTTGTTGTCGACGTGCGCGAAAATCGTCGGCTCGACATAAAACCCGGTCGGCAGATTGGCGGGCTTGCCGCCGCCGGCAACCACCGTCGCGCCTTCTTTCTTCCCCTGTTCGATGAACCCGAGCACGCTATCGCGCTGCGCCGCGGAGGCGAGCGGGCCGAGACGAGTGTTCTTGTCGAACGGATCGCCGAGCGTCAGCTTGGCCAGCTGGCCTTTCGCAAACTCCACCGCCTCGTCGTGCCGTGACCTCGGTACGAGCATGCGCGTCCACGCCGAGCATGTCTGCCCGGAGTTCTGCATGCAGTTGTTCACTCCCGCCGGGATCGCCTTGTCGAACGGCGCGTCGTCCAGGACGACGAACGCGGACTTGCCGCCGAGCTCCAGACAGACTTTCTTGATTCCTTCACCGGCGACCGATGCGATCCGCCGGCCCGCCTGCAGCGATCCCGTGAAACTGACCATGTCGACATCGGGATGCGCGACGATCGCCTCGCCGACGACGCGGCCGGATCCGGAGACGACGTTCAGCACGCCCTTCGGCAGCCCGATCTCATGCGCGGCATCGGCGAGCATCAACGCGCTCAGCGGCGCCATTTCCGCCGGCTTCAGCACGACCGCGCAGCCGGCCGCGAGCGCGGGAGCAATCTTGCAGACCACCTGGTGAAGCGGATAGTTCCACGGCGTCACGCAGCCGACGACGCCGATCGGTTCCTTGATGACGAGCGAGTTGCCGAGCTCCTCTTCGAGCTTCGTTTCGCGGATGAACTTCGCGTTCATCCCGATCATCATGATCGGGAACTCGGCCTGGACCTTGGTCGCGAATCCGATCGCGGTGCCGACTTCATGCGCGATGGCCTCGGCGATCCGCGGCACGCGCGTCTTCATTGCCGCCGACAACTTTTCGAGCCATTGCGCGCGCTCCTCGACCGGCAGCCGGCGCCACGATTCGAAGCCACGGCGCGCCGCCTTCACCGCGCGATCGACGTCCTCAGCGGTGCCCCGGGGCACGCGCGCCACTTCCTGTTCGGTTGCCGACGAAATCACCGCAATCGTCTCGCCGCCGGTCGACGACTGCCAGGTACCGTCGTAGTAGTGCTTGTCGTAGGTCATGAATCTTTCAATTCTACGTTATGCTTTTTCTCTTATGCAGATTGCCGGCAAAACCTTCATTGTGACCGGCGGGGCATCGGGCCTCGGCCGGGCGAGCGCCGAGACGATACTCGCGGCAGGCGGCAATGTCGTCCTGATCGACGTCAATGCTGAGACGGGTGCGGCTGCCGCGCAGGCGATGGGCGGCAAGGCGAAGTTCGCGCAGTCGGATGTCACGAGCGAGGAACAAATCAAGGCTGCCGTTGACCTGGCGGTGTCGTCGTTTGGCGGGCTGCACGGCGCCGTCAACGCCGCCGGCATCGGTCCGGCGGCGAAAGTGCTCGGCCGTAACGGCCCGCATGCGCTCGATCTCTTCGAGAGAACGATCAAGGTCAACTTGGTCGGCACCTTCAACGTCATTCGCCTCGCCGCGGCGGTGATCTCTCAGAACCAGCCACACGATACCGGTGAGCGCGGCGTGATCATCAACACCGCATCGATTGCGGCGTTCGACGGCCAGATCGGCCAGCCGGCCTATGCGGCGTCGAAGGGCGGCATTGTCGGCATGACGCTGCCGATCGCGCGCGAGTTCGCGCAGCTCGGCATTCGTGTCGTCACCATCGCGCCGGGAATTTTCGATACGCCGCTGCTCGCGGGACTGCCCGAGCCGGCACGTGTGTCGCTGGGACAGCAAGTGCCGTTTCCGTCGCGACTGGGCCGCCCCGCTGAATACGGCGCCCTCGTGCGGCACATCCTCGAGAACGAGATGTTGAACGGTGAGGTGATTCGCCTGGACGGCGCGTTGAGAATGGCGCCGAAGTAAGAAAAGGTCCAGGGGTTCCAACGGTTCCAAGGGTTCCAAGCGTTCCAGAGGTTTGGTTCCCTGAAGTTCCAGGTTCAGGGTTCTACCCGCACGGAACGCATGATGGCTTCCGCCAGTCGCAGAGCGCACACGCCTCTACGCAGGAGATCAAATCGATGCTTTCAGAAATGTGATCAACTCGGAAACGGGAGCGGTGAACCCGCCACCCTGAGCGAGGTCTGGTTTGCCGCCGCCCTTGCCTCCAAACCTCGCCGCGAGCTGTTTGACCAACGCGCCTGCATCAATCTTTGACGTGACGCCGCGCGCAACGACCACCTGACCGGTATGCGTGAACAGCGCGACGGAGGCATTCGCGTCGGCGGTGGTGATCGCGGCCGCGATCGCCTTGATGCCTTGCGCGTCCCAGCCATCGAGCATCTCGATTACGACCGGGCCTTTCGCCAGCAGGGCTTGCGCCTCGTGCGCGGCGAGCTTTTCCTGGAAGGCGCGAATCGCTCGCGTGGCCCCTTTGGCGTCCTCCTGCATCCGTTCGATCGACGCGGCCATCTCGATCGGCGGCACCGGCAAATGCTTTTGCATTGCCGCCAGCGCGCCGCGCCACACCCGGAATCGCTCGAGCGCGCGGCCGCCGCACAGAAATTCGACGCGCGATCCGCCCTTGAACTTCTCCACGCCGCCGATCGCGATGACGCCAATGGCACCGGTGCGTTCGACATGCGTGCCGCCGCACGCGGACAGATCGTATCCGGTCACGTCGATCAGCCTGAGCGTTCCGGTGCGCGCCGATTCCTTGCGCATCCCCATCGACGCCGCGTCTTCCGCCGTCGCGAACCTGATCGCCACCGGGCGATCCTCCCAGACCACGCGATTCGCATCGTCTTCGGCTTTCGCCGCTTCCGACGGCGTCACCTCCCGCGCGAGATCGACCGTGGAGGAGAGCTGACCCATGTGGAAGCTCTCGGTCCGGACGCTGAACAACCGATCGAACGCCGCCGACAGCAGGTGCTGCCCGGTGTGCTGCTGCATGTGATCGAAGCGGCGCGCCCAGTCGATCTCACCGCTCACCTCGTCGCCGACGTTCAATGAGCCGGAGGCGACATGAATGACGGCGCCGTCCTCTCGATCGATCACGTCCGTGACCGCCGCGCCGCCAAGCGTGCCGGTGTCGAACGGCTGGCCGCCGGACGTCGGATAGAACGCCGTTTGATCGAGGGTGACGTGCGCGTGGCCGGCGACGATATCGACGCTCATTACTTTTGCGTCGAACGAACGGCGATAGGGCTCGGCGTAGTAGATGCGCTCGGTCATTACGGAAGTTGATCGTTCGGGACGATCGGCAGCTCGAAATAGAAAACGGCTCCACCCAATTTACCGCGCCGATAGCCGATCCGTCCGTTGTGCGAGCGGATAATGTCGTAGCTCACCGACAGGCCCAGGCCGGTGCCTTCGCCGACCGGCTTGGTCGTGTAAAAGGGTTGGAACAGCTTGGCTTCGTGTTCGGCGGGCACGCCGGGGCCGGTGTCTTCCACTTCAATCCACGCCCAGCCGTCGCGCCCCTCGGCAAGCTCGGGGCGCCCTGAGCCCGTCGAAGGGCGATCGCCGTTGCGAATGATGACGCGCCGCTCCGTCGAATTCGCGTGCACGAGCGCCTGCTCGGCATTGATCGCAAAGTTGAGCACGACCTGCTGCAGCTCGGTGAAGATCGCCATCACCAGCGCCGAAGAGTGTTCCTCGAGCTCGACCTTGATGTTCAGCTCTTCGAGCTTGCGCTGACGGAGCTCCATCACCGAGGCCACGACGTCACGCAGCCGCACCGGCGTCGGCTCGGACATCTGCCGCCCGAACCTGGACAGGTTGCGGATGATGGCACTGGCGCGCGTGCTCTCTTTCTGAATCAGCGTCAGGTCGGCGCGCGCCTGTTCCGGCATCCCCTGCTGCATCTGCAGCAGCTCGGCGAAGCCGAGGATCGCCTGCAGCGGGTTGTTCAATTCGTGCGCCACGCCGGACACCAGCACGCCGATCGCCGCGAGACGCTCCTGGCGAATCACCTGCTGCTGCAGCGACTGCAGCTCTTCGCGCATCCGCCGCTCGTCGCTCACCTGCGCGGCGATCGATTCGCGCGCCTTCTGCAGGCTGGTGATCATGCTGCTCACCGTGGCTTGCAGCCGGTCCATCTCCGCGGTCGGCATCGGCGTCGTCTGTAGCGGCGATAGATCGCCGCGGCTCACCCGCTTCGCGGTCTCGTCGAGGTGATCGAACGCCGTCAGCCACTGGCGTCCAAACAGCCACGTCAGCGCGACGATCACCACCGTCATCACGATCGCGATCGTGAAGTTGCGCTCGAAGATCGGCCACGTGCGCTCGAGCGCGACGGACGTCGGAATGCCGACGCTCGCCAGCCACGGCCCGCGCTCAACGACGCCGTTGCCGAACACGCGCTCGATACCGTCCACGCCGGTCAGGATCGCCGACGCCGGCACTTCGAAGGGATTTCGCGCGCGGCCGCCCGGCGCCGCCGAGCGGCCGACATACTGCGCCGCATCGAGGCTGCGCGCCACCACGACGCTGTTCTCGTCGGTCAGCGTGACCACCGAGCCTGGCGGCAGCGGGATCGATGCGAGCACGCGCTCGAGCGCTTCGAGGTGAACGGACAGGCCCAGCACGCCGACCACCTTGCCGCCGTTCGCAATCGGGTAGCCGAGCACGATCGCATGTGCCGTGTCGCCGGCTCCGCCAAGCATCGGGCTGATCAACGACTTGCCCGTGGTAACGACGGTCTTGAGCCAGGCGTGATCGAGCTTGGCCTCCACCGCCGCGTCCGGTGGCTTCGCCCACGCGACCACGTCGCCTTCCGTATCCGCCACGAGCGCGTTACGGAGCAACCCCTCGTCGCCGGCCAGCGGCCTCAACACGTCGTTTGCCGAGGCCGGGTCGAGCGCCTGCAGGCCGGGGTGACGCGACGCCACGAACGCAACCGAGTCGGCGGTCTCGAGATTGCGGTTCACATACACCACGACCGTCGCCGCCATCGTCCCCGTCTCGGCGGCGAGCTGGCGGACGTGTTCGTTGTAAGTAAGCCGCGCTCCGTAGCCGATCGCCACGTAGACCAGGATCGTCATGATGACGACGACGAACAGGACCTGGCGTCTGAGAGGTTGTGCCAAACCGGACGAAATGGTATCAGCGCGAGGGACGAATTAGCGGATCCGTTGCACCAGCTTCTTCAAACCCGGCAGCGCGCAAGCGGCAGCTGTCGCAATGACCGCACGGACCGCCGTCTGGCAACGGGTCATAGCAGCTGTGGGTCAAGCCATAGTCGAGCCCGAGCGACAGGCCCAGCCTGATGATCCCGGCCTTCGACAGCGCGATGAGCGGCGTATGAATCGTCAGCGGCCGGCCCTCGACGCCGGCTTTCGTCGCCAGCCGGGCCAGCTGCTCGAACGCACGGATGAACTCGGGCCGGCAGTCCGGATACCCGGAATAGTCGAGCGCGTTGACGCCGATGAAGATGTCCGATGCACCCAGCACTTCCGCCCAGCCCATCGCGACGGAGAGGAAGATCGTGTTTCGCGCCGGGACGTAAGTGCTCGGGATGACGCCGGGATCGATCGGTTGATCCTTGGGCACGTCAATGCGGTCGGATGTCAACGC
The DNA here is from genome assembly GCA_019752015.1 of Cyanobacteriota bacterium. Taxonomy (GTDB): domain Bacteria; phylum Acidobacteriota; class Vicinamibacteria; order Vicinamibacterales; family UBA2999; genus 12-FULL-67-14b. The sequence goes on from JAIEMQ010000052.1 coordinate 52,411, forward strand.
CGATCCGCCGATGCGCGTCAGATCGAGTGGGAGCTCGAGACGGCGCTGCACGCCGAGCGCTGTCGCGACGACGCGCGACGCGTCGAGCTCCTGCGAATGCCGCTGGCCGTAGTGGATGCTGAGCGCGAACAGATTGAAGCCGTCGCGCTTCGCCACTGCCGCCGCCGTATATGAATCCAGACCGCCGCTCAGCAGAACGACGGCGTTAGACCCCACGAGTGTCGGGGCTCCAAATGTACTTGTGAACCTGGAGCTGGACGCGCACGTCGAGCCGATCGGCGATCACCCATTCCGACAGCTGCTTCGGATCGAGCTCGCCGTGGACCGGCGAGAATAACACCGCGTTGACGCGCGACGGCAGATTTTCGCGCCGCACGGTGTCCTTCGCGAACTCGTAGTCGCGCCGATCGGCGATCACGAATTTCACTTCGTCGCTGTGGTTGAGGTGCGTGAAGTTGCTCCAGTCATTGTTCTCCGACTCGCCGGAGCCCGGGCATTTCACGTCCATGATGCGAATCACGCCGGGCGGCACAGCCGCGATGCTGCGATGCCCGCCGGTCTCGATCAGCACGGTCTTGCCCGAGTCGAGCAGGCGCTGCATCAGCGGATAGACGTCGGCCTGGAGCAGCGGCTCGCCGCCGGTGACTTCCACGGTCTGGCAGCCACGCGCCTCGACGTCCGCAATCACGTCGTCCACGCTCATCTTGCGGCCCTCGTGGAAGGCGTACGGCGTGTCGCACCAGCGGCAGCGCAGGTCGCAGGCCGTCAGGCGCACGAACACACAGGGCCGGCCCGCATGGGTCGACTCGCCCTGGATCGAATGGAAGATCTCGTTAATCGTGAGCACTGGCCACAGAAGGCTCAGAAAGCGCAGAGCCCATCCTGTTATTTTAGTCTCGTGAGTCTTCGGATTGGCACATCCGGCTGGAATTACCCGACCGGCAAAGGCACGTGGAACGGCATCTTTTACCCGGCGCCCGAGGATCGGGAGCGCGGCTTCGATGAGCTGCGCTTCTATTCCGAGCGCTTCAACACCGTCGAGGTGAACAGCACGTTTTACGGCCAGCCGCGCGCGAACGTGACGCTGGGGTGGGCGAGGCGCACGCCCGCGGGCTTCGACTTTGCCGTCAAGCTGTTCCAGAAATTCACGCATCCGAAGCTGTCGATCGACCAGAGCCCGGTGACGCAAGCCGACATCGACGCGTTTCGCGGCGGAGTGGATCCGCTCGCCGCGGCCGGCAAGCTCGGTCCGCTGCTGGCGCAATTCCCATCCAGTTTTCAGCGGACGCCGGAAGCCGTCGAGTATCTCGAATGGCTGTTGAAGGCATTCGCCGGCTACGAAATGGCCGTCGAGCTGCGCCATCGATCGTGGAGCGACGCGCCCGCAACGGTGGCGCTCCTTGATCAACACAAGGCCGCGTGGGTGCAGATCGACGAGCCGAAGTTCTCGTCGTCAATCCGGCAGGATCGGGTTGGCGGAAACGCCGGGACGTATTACATGCGTTTCCATGGACGAAACGCGAAGGAGTGGTGGGACCACGCCGAATCGGAAGACCGCTACAACTACTTTTATTCGAAGGACGAACTGGAGCCGATTGCGGAAGTGGTTCGCGACGTGCTCGATCTGGCGCGGACGCGCCATAAAGAAAAACTGAAGAAGGCCTACCTCTTCATGAACAATCACTTCTCCGCGCAGTCGGTTGCCAACGCGGTGACGCTGAAGCACATGCTCGACGAGCCGATCAGCGGGAAGATGCCGGCCGAGCTCGTCGAGCGATTTCCCGATCTCGCCGGAATCGTCTCTACGTTCCCTCGCGCACGGTTACTCTGACGATCCGATCGGCGTAGTTGAGCTTGTCGGCGACGTCCATTCCGGAAATCACTTTGCCGAACACGACGTATTTCATGTTGAGGCGCGGCGTATCCGCCAGCGTCACGTACATCTGCGTGTCGGCCTTCGACGCATCGCCGTTGTGCGCCAGGCCGACCGCGCCGCGGACGTGGGTGCGGAGCTTTGAAAACTCCGCGACGCCGACCGCCGGTCCTTCGATGCGGCCCCACATTTTTTCCTTGGTCATGTCGCGCGTTTGCTGATCGCCGAACTGCATCACGAATCCCGGCACCACGCGATGCACGCGCTGGCCGTTGTAGAAACGCTTGTTGACGAGACCCAGGATGTGCGCCACGGTCTTCGGCGCCTCGTTGGGATAGGTTTCGATTTCGATCGTGCCCTTTTCGGTTTCGACGACGATCACCGGCCCCGCGCCAGGCGAGGTCTTGGTCTGCGCGGACGCCGAAATGCTGATGACCATCAGCGCGCCGCATACCGCGAGAATTCTCATATGCGTTTCACACCCTGTCTCGCCGAAGCCCTGGCGAAGGCGGACTTGCCGACGCGGGTCACGTCGACGCGCCGGCACGCGGTGACGATCGCGCAGTCCCCACAGCGAGGATACACCGGCCGGCACATGTTCTGTCCCCAGGTCACGAGATACAAATTGACGATCGGCCACCACTGGCGATCGAGCGTTTTGTAGAGCGCCTGCTCGGTTTCCTCCGGCGTCCGCGTTTGCACCCAGCCGAGCCGATTGGCAATGCGATGCACGTGGATGTCGACGCAGATGTTGTCGCGGCTCTTGAACGCGAGGATCATCACGAGGTTCGCGGTCTTGCGGCCGACGCCCGGCAGCGTGATCAATTCCTCGAGCGTCGACGGCACGCGGCCGCCGAACCTGTCGACGATCATGCGGGCCGTGTCCCTGACGAACACCGCCTTGTTGCGATAGAAGCTGACCGGATAGATCAGCTTTTCAATCTGGCTGACGCGCAGCTTCGCGATCGCTGCCGGCGTGCTCGCCTTCGCGAAGAGACGCGTCGACGCCGCCAGCGTGGTCGCATCCTGCGTCCGCGCCGAGAGCAGCGTCGAGATCAGGATTTGAAACGGATCTTGTTTCTGGCTCTCCGAGATCTTCTCGACGGCCGGCAGCTCGAGCCCATCGATCTGGCGGGCCAGCACCCGCATTACCCGCTCCCGCCTTCGCGCCTCGCGCTCCGGCGAGGCAGGCTCTGTAACCGGCGGTTTAGGGCACCGGAGTGATAGCGGGCTTGCCATTCAGGATTGCAATTGCGTTCGACACCGCGAGGTCGGCCATCGCCGTGCGGGTTTCAGTCGTGGCGCTGGCCAGATGCGGAATCAACAGCACGTTCTCGAGCTGCATCAAGGCAGGGTGTATCTCAGGCTCTTTCTCGTAGACGTCGAGCGCCGCGCCGGCGATCAATCGTTCCTTGAGCGCCCACGCGAGCGCCGCTTCGTCCACGACCGGGCCTCGCGAGGTGTTGATCAGGTAGGCGGTGCGCTTCATCCGCGTCAGCGCCTTCTGGTCGATGAGGTGCTTCGTCTCAGGCGTCATCGGCACGTGCAGCGAGACGACGTCCGACGTCGCGAGCAGCCGATCGAGCGGCATCTGCGTCGCGTTGGGAATGTCGGCAGGTCTCTGATCCGCATACGCGATCGTCATCCCGAAGGCCGGCGCTTTCTCCGCTACCGCGCCGCCGATGCGGCCGACGCCGACCAGGCCAAGCTGCTTGCCGCGCAGCTCCATGCCGAGCATGTAATCAAGCGCCCAGCCGCCCCACTTGCCGGCGCGCACGACGCGTTCGCCTTCGCCCAGCCGCCGCGTGATCGCCAGAATCAGGCCCCACGTGAAATCGGCGCACGCGTTGGTGAGCACATCGGGAGTATTCGTGACCGCAATGCCGCGGGCCCGGCACGCCGGCACGTCGACATTGTTGTAGCCGACGGCGACGTTGGCCACGATCTTCAGCTGCGGCCCGGCGGCGTCGAGCACTTCGCCATCGATGGTTTCGGTGAGCAGGCAGATGATTGCGTCAACACCCTTGACGCGCTTCAGCAATTCCTCGCGCGAGATCGCGCTGCTGCCGACGTAGAGATCGACGGCGGCGGCGGCTTCGAGCTTCGCCATCACCGAAGACGGAAGTTTGCGTGTGACTAATGTCCGTGGCACTTACAGAATCCGCAGTGATTGCATTGGACGGCCGGTTCGATGAGGCACGACGTATCTCCAGCTGCACGTTCGAGTCGGTACTGACCAAAGCTGATTGATACGACCGGTGCATCAGCGGGAACAATCCGGCTAAAGCCGGATGCCCCACTGTCAGTGACGACTGATCTGCTGGTATCGGCCGTCGATCCATCGACGTGTTTCTGGATCGCGGCGCGAATCAACGATCTCAGTTCATCGTCGTTCATTCCACGAACTCCAGTTGATCGACAATGCCGACGATGGCGGCATCGACGGGCGCCAGTTTCTTGCCGAGCGCCTCTCCCGCCGCGCGGCCTTCGAGCACCACGATCACGCGCTCGCTGACGCCGGCGCCGACCGAATCAATCGCCAGCAGCGTCGTGCCTTTCGCTTCGCCCTGCGGCGTCTCCGGCTGCACCAGCAGCAGCTTCGCGCCCTCGAACTGCGGACGCTTCTGCGTGGAGACGACGGTGCCGACGACGCGCGCGAGGATCATCGCTGTGGCACGTGATACGAATCGACAATGCCGACGATGCCGGCATCGGCGGGAACCTCGGTCGGGTACCAGGGAAAACTGGCTTCCTTGCCGCGCACGAAAAAGATCGTCTCGGCAACGCCGGCGCCAACCGAATCGACCGCGACCAGCGGCCGGCCGACATCCTTGCCGTCGGCGCCGATCGGCTGCACCAGCAGCAGCTTGATGCCGTCGAAGTTGGGATCCTTCTGAGTGGCGACCACGTCGCCGATGACCCGGGCGAGCTGCATTGGTCTATTCCGCGACGTCGATGGTGTCGATGATGCCGACGATCGCGGCATCCACCGGCGTGTCCTTCATGCCCGCCGCCATGCGCGCCGAGCTGCCGCTGACAATCAACACCGTTTCGCCGACGCCGGCGTCGACGGTGTCGATCGCGACGAGGTAATTGCCTTCGGCTTTGCCCTTGGGATCGATTGGGCGGGCCAGCAACAGCTTGTTGCTGACCAGCCGCGGATCTTTTCTCGTCGCGACCACGGTCCCGACGATGCGAGCGAGGAGCATTTATCCTTTCGCGTTCGCCTTGCCGATCGGCAGCACGTCTTCGAGGTTGGCGTGCGGGCGGGGAATCACATGGACCGAGACGAGCTCGCCGACGCGGCGGGCCGCGGCCGCGCCGGCATCGGTCGCCGCCTTCACGGCAGCAACGTCACCGCGCACGACCGCGGTCACGTAACCGGCGCCAATCTTTTCCCATCCGACCAGCGTCACCTTGGCAGCCTTGACCATGGCATCGGCCGCTTCAATCATCGCGACCAGGCCCTTGGTTTCGACCATGCCGAGTGCTTCACCCATTTACGGAATCCTCTCTTTTACTTGAGTGCGCGGACCGCGTCTTCGATCAACGCGGTGAGCTCGCGGTATGTTAATCGAATTTCGGGCACGAAGGCGGAGTATCCGCCTTCGCGAACCGAGGACACGGAGGACGGCGACGCCACCAGCCTGGTGGCCGAGTCGGGTGCCTGGACGACCTGGCAATCGAGCTGGCCGCTCGCCGCCGTCGAATCGTCGGTGCAAATCGGGGCCGGCGACGCAATCCCATACATGCCGCGCAGGCCCTGCAGGCGGTCGACCTCGTCGCGCGACAGCAGGTTCTCGCGCCCGAGCGTGCGCGCCACCAGGCTGATCTTCGCGAAATGCTCGATCGTCTCCATCCGGTAATACGCCGACATCACGTCGCCGGCCAGCGCCAGCGCGCCGTGGTTGGCGAGCAGCAGGCCGTCGTGCGCCTTGACATATTTGCGGACGGCGGCGGGCAGCTCCTCGGTTGAAGGCGTGGCGTACTCGGCGATCGGGATACTGCCGAGCGTCGTGATGACTTCCGCCAGCACCGCGCGATCGAGCGCGATGCCGGCGACCGCGAACCCGGTCGCGGTGGGCGGATGCGCGTGCACCACCGCCCTGGCGTCCGGCCGGTTGCGATACACCTCGAGGTGCATCTTCAGTTCGGACGACGGATCGCGCTCGCCGGCGATCTTCGTGCCGTCGAGATCGGTGATCACCATCATGTCGGGGGTCATGAACCCCTTCGACACGCTCTTCGGCGTGGTGATCAAGCGGTGGTCGTCGAGGCGCACGCTGATGTTGCCGTCGTTGGAAGCGACGTAACCGCGCTCCCACAGCCTCCGGCCGACTTCAACAATGTCCGCGCGCGCCTGCTCTTCGGCTTTCATCGTGATTGATACTCAGCGCGGCATTTCTCGCTGTCGAAGTAAATCGGCGTGCCGCCGCTGACCATGCTGATCGCTTTCCCCGGCACGACGTAAGTGCCGCACACCGGGCACTGCGACATTTTCACCGCGCTCTGCTGTCCTGGCCGCCGTCCACGGTGCTGGCCCTGAGCGGAGTCGAAGGGAGGCGCCGGCCCCGCCACGCCGCGCAGAATCGCGTCGATGAAGCGCCAGAACGTCCTCGCGATCACCACGAACAGGACGAGCAGCAGGATAAAGCGCGCCAACTGATTTACCTCGCGTTGCCCTGCGCACTCTTGATGCCCTCGAGGCCCTTCCTGGCGGCCAGCCCTTCCGGCGAATTCGGCGCGAGATCAACGACCTGCTGCCACGCCTTGCCGGCGCCCGCCAGGTCCTGCTTGCCGAAGGCGCGGACAATGCCGACGTTCAACAGCGTCTTGATGTGTCTCGGATCGATCGCCAGCGACCGATCGAATTGCGCGAGCGCCTTGTCCGGCTGATTCGTGTAGTAATACGCCACGCCGAGATCCGTCGACACATTCGCGTCGCCTGGATTGATCGCCAGCGCCTGCTCGTACCACGTGATCGCCTGCGGATACTGCTCGCCGTCGAAAAAGATGTTGCCGAGCTGCACGCGCGACTGCGTGTCCTTCGGATTCTTCGCGGCGGCGTCCTGCAACGCGCTGACGCGCGTGGGATCGATCGGCTGCGGACCGGCCGCCTGCTGCTGTGGTTGTTGCGCCGGGGCCGACTGCGCCACGGGCGCCGCGACCGGGCCGGTGCGCGCCGCCTGCTGGCTGCCGAGCACCCAGCCGATGATCAGGCCGAAGAGGCTGCCGGCGATGCCGAAGACAATGGCGTCCGCTCTCATGAATTCTCAATTGTTCCATGAGTTCCAGCGGTTCCAAAAGTTCCAAAGGTGGGTTCCAAAACTGCCTTTGGAACGATTGGAACTACTGGAACCCCTGGAACCCTAACTAAACGAGCGTCGCAGCCAGTCCACCAGCGCACGCCCCACGTCGCTGTCCTTGTCAAGCAAGACGGTGCCGTGCGCCAGCGCGGTCGACAGGTGCTGCTCGCGCGGGCCGGAGGGCTCGGCGGCAATGTCGCGCAAGGTGCGCAGCGCCAGCGGATCCTGATCGCTGGCCGCGAGCCAGATCGACCGTGATCCGAGCCGCGTGATGAGCGCCGTGTCGGTCCTGAGGCCGCGATAATCGAGCGACGGCGACAGCAATCCGATCGCGCGTACTTGCGGCACGTCGACAGCGGCCAGCAGCGCGAGGGTCGCGCCGAGCGATGCGCCGACGATCGCAATCTGATCGGCGCGGATGTTCGGACGCGTTCCGAGCCAGTGCACCGCCGCGCGCACGTCCTGGACCATCACCTGGAGATCCTGCGCGGATCCCGTTGATTGGCCGTGGCCGCGCAGATCGATCGACAGCGCGGTAATGCCGGCGTCGCGAATGCGATCGGGCCAGTCACGCCAGTCGCCGCGGCTGCGCGACAGCATGTGCACCAGCACGACGGCGGGAGCCGGTCTCGACGACGCTTCGTAGAGCTCGCCGGCAATCGTGACGCCATCCGCCGGCGAAAAGCTGACGCGCGTGCCCGCCTCGGCGCCGGAGGTCATCAACACGATCGACAGCAGCACGATCGAAAGCGCCGCGAGATACTCCTTCACGACCTTGCCGAGGCCGACGAAGATCGCGCGGCTGATCAACGCGTGACCGATCGACACCTCGTCGAGATGCGGCAGCGTCTTGAACAACGTCAGGTTCTTGAGATCGAGATCGTGACCCGCATTGACGCCGACACCGAGCTCGTAGGCGAGATTCGCGGCCGCCCTGTACTTCTCGAAGCTCGCTGACGCCGCATCAGGCCCGCGGTCGAACGCGCGCGCAAATGGCTCGGTATACAACTCCACCCGATCCGCGCCCATCGTCTTTGCCCAGCGAATGGCGTTCGGTTCCGGATCGACGAACAGGCTGACGCGCACGCCCGCCGCCTGGAGCGCGCCAACGGTCCCCGCCAGCGCGTCGGCCGGCGTGTTGGCCGGCCATCCGGCCTCGCTCGTGATCTCACCCGGCTTCACCGGCACGAGCGTGCACTGATCGGGCTTCACCGCGAGCACCAGCTCCAGAAATCCCGGGCGTGGATCGCCTTCGATGTTGTACTCAACGCTATGTTTTTTGGCCAAGCCTCCGGCGGCTTTGAACGGCGCCAGCTCTTCGGCGATGTCGTAGACATCTTGCGTCGTGATGTGGCGCGCATCCGCGCGCGGATGCACCGTGATGCCCGGAGCGCCGGCATCGATGCAGGTGCGAACCGCTTCGATCACGCTCGGCTGACTGCCGCCGCGCGAGTTGCGAACCGTCGCGACCTTGTTGACGTTCACCGACAGCTTCGTCATGCCAGGTTCTCGCGCACGACATCGGCGATCTCATTCGCCCACTGCTTGATCTCCCCGTCGTCCTTGCCCTCGAGCATGATTCGCAGCAGCGGCTCGGTCCCCGAATAGCGGACCAGCAGCCGGCCGTTGCCGGCGAGACCCTCCTCGACCTTCTTCATCGTGGTCGCGATCGCCGGCACCGTCGACAGATCGGTGCGCTGCTTCACGCGCACGTTGACCAGCACCTGCGGATACGTCACCAGTTGTCCGGCCAGATCCGAGAGCTCGCGGCCGGTGTCCGCCATGATGCGCACCACGTTCAGCGCGGTCGCGAGGCCGTCGCCCGTAAAAAGGTGATCGGAAAAAATCACGTGGCCCGATTGCTCGCCGCCGAGCGCATAACCGCTCTTCACCATCTCTTCCATCACGTACTTGTCGCCGACCGCGGTCCGGATCAACCTGATGCCGCGATCGCGCAGCGCGATCTCGAGACCGATGTTGCTCATCACCGTCGCAACGACGGCGGCACCGGGCAGACGGCCGCGATCCTTCAGGTAAATGGCCGCCGTCAACATCACGGCGTCGCCGTCCACGATCTTGCCCTCGTGATCGACGAACAGCGCGCGATCGCCGTCGCCGTCGAACGCCACACCCAGCCGCGCCTTCGTCGCCACCACCGCGTTCGCCAGCCCGTCGAGGTGCGTCGACCCGCAATCCAGATTGATGTTGCGGCCATTCGGCGACACGCCGATCGTCTCGACGTCGAAGCCGAGCTGCGTGAACAACGCCGGCGCGATCGGCGTCGTTGCGCCGTTGGCGCAATCGACCACGATCTTCGACCCGGACAGCGGGCCGGCACTCTTGATGATCTCGAGGAGGTGCGTCACGTAATGCGCGGACAGCTCTTGCGCACCAGCCTGTCTCGCCGAAGCGTCTTCGCGAAGGCGGAATCCGGGCTGCTGCCGCGGTACCGACCACGACTGGTCCGCAACCGACGCTTCAACCGACGATTCGAGTTGCGCCGTCAGTTTCGTACCGGCGCCGCCGAACACCTTGATGCCGTTGTCTTCGTAAGGATTGTGCGATGCGGAGATAACGATTCCGGCGTCGAAGCCTTCCGTGCGCGCCAGGTACGCGATCGCCGGTGTCGGAACGACGCCGGCGCTGACGACGCTGGCGCCTTCCGCGGTCAGCCCGCGCGCCAGTTCCTCCTCGATCCACGTTCCCGATTCGCGCGTATCGCGGCCAATCACATAGCGCATGCGGTGACTCGGATCGCCGGCGATCATCGTTTTCACGAGCGCGCCGCCGACGCGTGCCACCGTCTCGGGCTCCAGCGGCGCCTGGCCCGCCTTGCCGCGAATTCCGTCTGTCCCGAATAGCTTCATGGTTGCCTTGGCGTGATCGTTACGGTGACCACCGCGGTCTGCGGCGTGCGCAGGCGCAGGCTCGCGTCGGGGACGCCGATCGTCACCACCTCGCGAACCGTGCGCGTTTGATCGACCACCGACACCGGTTCGGTGATGGCGGATTGCAGCAGCTTCAATGCGGTCTCAGGTCCCGCAACTTCCACGGTCTCCGGATCGCTCTTGACCTCGGTGACCTCGTAACCCTGCGCCGGACGGCCGTCGATGTCGGGCTCGACTCTCACGCGCCGGATCCCCGACAGCTCGAATTCCACTGTCAGCGTGGACGGCCCGACCTGCACGATCTCGATGCCATACGGAACCGTGACCTGGCTCGAGGTGATGTGAAACAGGCGGCGGCCGGGACGGGCCGTCGACAGATCGAGCACCGCCGACATGTCGCCCGCGCCCATCCGGCTCAACGCTCCCGACGATCCGCGCAGCCGCACTTCAACGGTGTCAGGCGGATTGCCCACCAGCTCGAGTCCCGCGGGAAGATTCTGGAACTCGACCGGCGCGCGCATCACGCGCTCGACGACGCGCTCGCCGGCGACGATCAGCCACAGCATGATCGCGACCAGCGTCGAGAGGAGCTTCAGCCCGAGGTTGCGGAAGGGATGGTACGCCATCAGCTGAATGAGTATCCGGCCTGGCGCTCCTTGCCCCTGGCCCGGCGAAGGGTCACCACCGACTTCAGCCGCGTGCGCAGCCGGTCGGCGTCGATGTCGTACTCGAGATCGCCGTCTTCGACGATCGAGATGCGTCCGGTTTCTTCCGACACCACGATCGCCACCGCATCGTTCTCTTCGGTGACGCCGATCGCGGCGCGATGCCGCGATCCCAGCTCGCGGCTCAACCGCGGATTGATCGTCAGCGGCAGGAAGCACGCCGCCGCCGCGGCACGATCGCCTTGCATGATCACGGCGCCGTCATGCAGCGGCGAGGTCGGCTGAAAGATGCTGACCAGCAGGTCGTAGGTGAGCTTCGCGTCGAGCGGGATGCCGCTCTCGATGTAGTTGCGCAGCCCGATCGATCGCTCGATGACGACGATCGCACCCGTCTTCTTCGCCGACAGCGTCGTCGCCGCGACCACCAGCTCCTCGACCGTGTCGTCGTCACTGACCTTGCGGTCGAGACGCCGGAACAACTTGCCGCGGCCGAGGTGGATGAGCGCACGCCGGATGTCGGCCTGCAGCAGCACGATGACCGCGAAGACAACGTAACCGATGATGTTGCGAATCAGCCAGTTGAGCGTTTCAAGCTGGAGGCCGCGGGACACGTAGAAGAGGCCGATGATCGAGGCAATGCCGACGGCCATCTGCACCGCGCGGGTGCCGCGGATCAGCTTGAGGACCTCGTATATCAGGATCGCGACGACCAGGATGTCGAGCACGTCCCACCACGTCACTGGCGGACGCCGCAGCAGGTCGGTAAAGCGCTCGAGCAGCTCTGACGGGTTCATGGCGCGGGCAGAAGAATCCTATCAGCCTGCTTGCCCTGAGCGAAGTCGAAGGGAGCGAGCGGCCGGCGTTTTATGAAACGCCGGCCGCGAGTCGAAGGGAATCCGCAACGCGGACCACATGGACCATCTTCTCGACGTTGTGGACGCGCACGATATGGGCGCCCTGCAGGATGGCCGACGTCACCGCCGCCGCCGTGCCCCAGTCGCGGTCCTCGGGCGAGAGCGGCCCCGTGGCGGCCGCCATGAAGGATTTGCGCGACGGCCCGATCAGCACCGGCAGGTCCAGCTCGGCGAACCGCTCGAGGTTGGCCAGCACCTCGAGGCTCTGCGCCGCCTTCTTCGCAAAGCCGAGGCCCGGATCGATGATCAGCCGCCGCCGGGTCACGCCGTAGTCCTCGGCGCGGCGGACCGCACGCGACAGGTCGGCCAGCACCTCGCCGACCACGTCGCCGTATTCGGCGTGGGCATACATGTCGTCCGGCCGGCCGCGCGTGTGCATCAGGATTGCCGGAACCGAGCGCTCCGCGACCAGCGGTCCGAGCGCACTGTCGTATTCGAAGGCGCTGATGTCGTTGACGATGCAGGCGCCGCTATCGAGCGCGGCGGCCGCTACGGAGGCCTTATAGGTATCGATCGACAGGGGGACGGAGACGGCCGACGCAATGGCCTTGATGGCCGGCTGCACGCGCGCCCGTTCGTCGGCAGCGGTCACCGGGGCGGCGCCGGGCCGCGTCGATTCGGCGCCGATGTCGATGATGTCGGCGCCGGCCGCGGCCATCGCCTGGGCAATGTCGCGCGCCCTCGCCGGGTCGAGCGCCCTGCCGCCGTCTGAAAAGGAATCGGGCGTGACGTTGATCACGCCCATCACTAAAGTGCGCGGGCCGAGCACCAGAGGCGCCCGGCCCGGAATTGGCACGGTGAACGAAGGCCGCGGAGCGGCGATCACTCCTGCGTGAGCGGCTTGCGGATCGGCTCCATCGGCGGAACGATCGACGGACGCTCCTTCTCCTTCGACGGCGTCGCGGCATCGGCCGTCGGCACGTCGGCGCTCGGCGCATCGTCGAGCGGATGGCCGTAGGCCAGGCGCCGGACCTGATCGGCGTCGAGGACTTCGCGGGCCAGCAGGGCGTCGGCGATGTCCTGCAGGCGCTGCTTGTGTTCCTTCAGCAGCGCGGTGCAGCGATCGTACTGGCCGCCGATGATCCGCTTCACTTCCGCGTCGATCTTGAGCGCGGTGTCTTCGCTGTAGTCGGTGTGCTGCGCGATCTCGCGGCCGAGGAAGATCTGTTCTTCCTTCTTGCCGAAGGTCAGCGGGCCCATCGCTTCGCTCATGCCCCACTCGCAGACCATGCGGCGGGCGAGGTCGGTGGCGCGCTCGAGGTCGTTCCCGGCGCCGGTGGTCATGTTGCCGGAGGTGATCTCCTCGGCGATGCGGCCGCCGAGCAGGATGCCAATCTGATCGACCAGATAGTTCTTCGAGTAGTTGTGCTTCTCGTCGGTCGGCAGCGACATGGTCAGGCCGAGCGCCATGCCGCGCGGCACGATCGTGACCTTGTGCAGCGGGTCGGCGTGCGGCAGCAGGATGCCGAGCAGCGCGTGGCCGGCTTCATGAATCGCGGTGACCTTCTTCTCGTCCTCGGTGACGATCATCGAACGCCGCTCGGCGCCCATCATCACCTTGTCCTTCGCGTATTCGAAGTCCCACATCGCGACGAGCTTCTTGTTGGCGCGCGCGGCGTTGAGCGCCGCTTCGTTCACGAGGTTGGCGAGGTCCGCGCCGGTGAAGCCGACGGTGCCGCGCGCCAGAATCTTGATGTCGACGTCGTCGGCCATCGGAATCTTGCGCGTGTGGACGGCGAGGATGCCTTCGCGGCCGCGCACGTCGGGACGATTGACGATGACGCGGCGATCGAAACGGCCCGGGCGCAGCAGCGCCGGGTCGAGCACGTCTGGACGGTTGGTGGCCGCCATCAGGATGACGCCTTCGTTCGATTCGAAGCCGTCCATCTCGACGAGCAGCTGGTTCAGGGTCTGTTCGCGCTCGTCGTGGCCGCCGCCGAGGCCGGCGCCGCGATGACGGCCGACCGCGTCGATTTCATCGATGAAGATGATGCAGGGCGCGTTCTTCTTGCCCTGCTCGAACAGGTCGCGGACGCGCGACGCGCCGACGCCGACGAACATCTCGACGAAGTCCGAGCCGCTGATCGAGAAGAACGGCACGTTCGCTTCACCGGCGACCGCGCGCGCGAGCAGGGTCTTGCCGGTTCCCGGAGGGCCCATCAACAGCACGCCCTTCGGAATGCGGCCGCCGAGCTTCTGGAACTTCTGCGGCTCCTTGAGGAACTCGATGATTTCCTGCAGCTCGCTCTTCGCTTCTTCAGCGCCCGCGACATCGCGGAACGTGACCTTCTTCTGCGCGGACGACGACAGCTTCGCCTTGCTCTTGCCGAACGACAGCGCCTTGTTGCCGCCGCTCTGCACCTGGCGCATGAAGAAAATCCAGAAGCCGATCAGCAACAGGATCGGCGCCCACGACAGCAGCAGCGCGGCCCACGGCGACGCCGTCGGCTCCTTCGCCTGCACGACGACCTTCTTTTCAATCAGGCGATTGACGAGGCCTTCGTACTGCGCCGGCAGCGTGGTGCGGAATTTTTCCTTGGCGATCGTTTGTCCGGTCAGCTCGTTGCCGGTGATGGTGACGTTCGCGACCTGTCCGGAGTCCACCCAGCCGATGAACTCGGTGAAGCTCACCGTCGACTCGGCGCGCTGGATGCGCGATGAGAAGTTCCAGACCAGGCCGACCAGCACGAGCATGGCGGCCCAAAAAACGACGCTCTTTACTGTCGTGTTCAACACGTCCTCCAGACGCTTAGCGTCTTAGTGTCAAGACTACCACGCTCGTCGTGAGCGGGGTCACCCTAAACGGGTCAGCCAACACCTCTCCCGCGACCCACACAATCTCGCCCTTCTCAGTAGTGACGATGGGCAGTGCATCACGGTCGTCTCGCGGCACCTTGCGATCGACGAGCACGTCCTGCACTTTCTTGCGCCCCGGTGCACCGAGTGGATGCAGGCGATCGCCGGGCCGACGGTATCTCACGATCAGATGCGATCCGAGATGGCTCGCATCGATCACAACTTTGGTGGCATCCGAACCGAAGGATGCTGGTGTCGCCATCGGACCTTCCGCGGTTACGGTCCACGCGCCGCGCGGCGCCTCGACCGTGCCCGGAATCTCCAACCGCAGTTCGAGGAGGTCATGGGACAGTCCGCCAGCCTGTCTCGCCGAAGCGCGCGGCGCGGAGGCGGACCCCCTGATAGTTAAGACAGCGCCCGCGCCAAAACGTTCCACGACCACACCAGAAATATCGGCACGAACCCCGCCGAGCAGCACGCGGCGAAGCTCATCGGCCTCTTCTAAGCCATACGTGCGGGACGGGTTGGCGGTTTCGAGCGCGTAGCGCGCGACGCGCCGCGCCACTGCCGCCGGGAGCTTCAGGTACTCGCCGGCGTCGAGCTTGACGGGGCCATCGTCGCTCACTGTTTCGACGGTGCGGACGAAGGCGGCGTTGGCAAGCTTTTCGAGAAACTCGTCGTCTCCGCGCAGCAGCTCCGCGGCGCGCGCCAGCGCCGCATCGGCCTGCGCGTTGATCGCGCGCAGCTCCGGCATCACCGCGTGCCTCACGCGATTGCGTGGAATCGAACGATCGAGATTGGTCGCGTCCTCGCGCCACGTCTCGCCGAGCGAGCGCAGAAAATCCTGCAGCTCGGATCGCGTTGCGTCGAGCAGCGGCCGAATCACGTGATCGCGGCGCGGCGCCATGGCCGCGAGCCCGCTGGCGCCGGCGCCGCGCGCCAGCCGCAAGATCACGGTCTCCGCCTGATCGTCGCGCGTGTGAGCGACCGCGACGCGATCGGCGTTGATCGATTCGATCGCCTCCTTGAAGAAGCGCTGCCGCGCGTGGCGGCCCGCGACCTCGATCGAGACCTGGTGCGTCTTCGCGTCCGCGGGCACGTCGGCGTCACCGATGATCGCGGGCACCTCGAGACGATCGGCCAGCGCCCTGCAGAACGCCGCATCCGCATTGGCGTCCTCGCCTCGCACGTGATGATTGAGATGCGCGATGCCCGCGAGGATCAACTCGTCGCGCGCCGCGAGATCGCGCAGCAGGAACGCGAGCGCGGCGGAATCGGATCCGCCCGACACCGCCGCCACGACGCGCGTCTCCGGCGTCCACAGCGAATGCTGCGCCGCGTACGACCGGATTCGATCAAGAAGACGATTCACGGCGCTTTTTATTTTTAACTTTTAATTTTTAACTTTTAATTTTGTGATTTGGTGCCGGAGGGCGGACTCGAACCGCCGACCCTGCGCTTATGAGACGCATGCTCTAACCAGCTGAGCTACTCCGGCATGAATCCTCAATAATAACAAAGAACAAAAAACGGAGAACAAAAGGGAGACCGCGCATCCTCGTTTTTCGCTCTCAGTTTTTTGTTCTTTTGTTATTCGTTATTTGTTCTTTCCATAAGCGCCGCCGCCAGCAAAGGAATCAACAATTCGTGGTGCCCGGTCAGTGAATAGCCGCGCCCGGTGCCCGCCGTCGGGCGGTTCACGACGTTGGTCAGCGGACGATAGTGCCGCAGGAAATCCAGGTTCACCGTGGTCAGCCCGTCGAGCGATCGTCCCTCGTTGCGCGCGATCGCAACGGCCTTCAGAAATACTTCCGGCAGCACCACGGCCGATCCGCAATTCAAGTAGACGCCGTGCTCGAGCCGAGCGACCGACGATACGAAATATTTGAAATCGCGAAGGCTGGCTTCGCCGATCGCCGCACCCGATGCTTGCGGATGCATGTGAATGATGTCGGTGCCGATGCCAACATGCACCGTGACGGGAATCTGCAACCGCCACGCCGTCGCCGCGACGCTGATCTGCGCGAACGGCGGCCTGGCCGCGTCGAGATGCTTTCCGACCGACTGGCCGAGGCCAAGTCCGGCCGCGACGCCGTCGTTGATCGCGCGATTCAACTGCGTCCCGGTCTCCTCGGCCATCCCGAAAGTGCCCGGCCCGAGCGTCGCATCGACGTCCTCCGACGTGCCGCCGGAGAGCGCGATCTCGAAATCGTGAATGATGCCGGCGCCGTTGGTCGCGATCGCCGAGACGAAGCCGCGCTCCATCAGATCGACGAGCACCGGCGACAGTCCGGTCTTGAGCACATGCGCGCCAAGACCCCAGATGATCGCCTTGCCGTCACGCTTTGCGGACACGAGCGCGTCGACAACGTCCTTGAAATCCTTTGCCGCGAGCAGATTCGGCAGTGACTTCACGAGGCCGCTGATCCCTGAGCCTGCCTTGTAAGGCGTCGCAAACTGCGCCAGGCCGACCTTGCTCTGCCGCGAGCGCAGCGGATACGTCGTGATGCCCGAGAGATCGAACTCTTCGTAAGGAAGCTTCATAAAATCAACAGCTCAACAGATCATCAGATCATCAGATCACAAGATAACCATGGCGTCACCGTAACTATAAAACCGATAACGGTTCGCAACCGCATCGCGATACGCGTTCAATATCTTCTCGCGGCCTGCCAACGCGGACACCAGCATCAGCAGCGACGACCGGGGCAGATGGAAATTCGTGATCAACCCCGAGACCAGCGTGAATTCATGACCCGGGTGAATGAACAGCGCTGTTTCTCCCGATCCAGGCGATACGGTCCCATCGCGCGCCACTTCCAGCGATTCGAGCGTGCGCGTCGTCGTGGTGCCGACGGCAATGATGCGGCGGCCTTCGCGCTTCGCCTTCGTCAGTGCGGCGGCCGCCGCGGCGTTCACTTCGAAGTGCTCGCCTTCCATCTGATGGTGCTCGACGTTCTCGACTCGAACCGGCTGGAAGGTGCCATAGCCCACGTGCAGCGTGATGCTGACGCGTTCGACGCCCCCGGCCGCGAGCGTCTCGAGGATGGCGGGCGTGAAGTGCAGCCCCGCCGTCGGCGCCGCGATCGATCCGCGCTCCAGCGCATAAACAGTTTGGTATCGATCGCGATCGCTGATCGCATCGGCTCGCTTGATGTACGGCGGCAGCGGCACGTGCCCGATCGCATCGATCGTCTCCCGTACCGATGATCCGTCGTCGGTCCAGAGCCGGACCGTCCTTCGTCCGTGAAAGTGACTGCCGAGAATCTCGGCCTGGAGCACTGCACCCGACGCACCCGTGAAGGTCATCCGTGATCCTTCGCGCAGCCGCTGACCGGGATGCACCAGCGCA
Organism: Cyanobacteriota bacterium; assembly: GCA_019752015.1. GTDB lineage: Bacteria > Acidobacteriota > Vicinamibacteria > Vicinamibacterales > UBA2999 > 12-FULL-67-14b. The sequence continues at coordinate 70,205 of JAIEMQ010000052.1, forward strand.
ATCCATGTGTCAGGCGTTTCTGTCGGCCGGATCAGGAAACACTCGGCCGCGCCGCCGCCTGGCAATCGCGTTCCGATCAGCCGCGCGGGAAAGACTCGCGTGTCGTTGACGACCAGCAGATCGCCGGCGCGAAGCAGTGACGGTAGATCGCTGAACTGGAGATGCGTGATGCGTCCGCTGGCGCGATTGACCGACATCAGCCGGCTGCCGCCGCGGACCGGCGGCGGCTCCTGCGCAATCAGCTCGCCGGGAAGATCGAAATCGAAGTCGGAGACGTTCAGTGCGTGGGCTCGAGCAGCTGGCCGATACGCTGCAGCCGCCAATCCTCGGCGAGGATCGACCACAGCACCTGGTCGTGATACTGGCCGTTGCGCAGGAACGAGCGGCGCAGGATGCCTTCCTGCACGGCGCCGATCTTCCTCAGCGCGCCGTTGCCGCGTCCGTTGGCCACCGCGGCGCGCGCTTCGAAACGCTGCGCGCCGACGATGTCGACGCCGAAATTGAGCACCGCCCTGGCGCCATCAACGAACAGGCCGGTGCCCCAGAACTGCGAGCCGAGCGCGAAGCCCCACTCGCACGATCCAAAGCCGGCCTCGAGCGCGCGCAGCTGGAACAGGCCGACCGCGGTCGTCATGCCGGCGGGCACGACGCCGAAGCAGATGTGGTTGCCCTTCACGCGCTCGCGAATGGTCCACGCGATGAACGCTTCGAAGCCTTCAATCGTGGTCGGCGGCGGCGAAATGAAGCGCGCCACTTCCTCGGTATTGAGCATCGAGAGCAGCGTCGGCGCATCTTCGGCCTTCAGCTCGCGAAGGATGAAGTTCGGTCCGCCGAGGACCGGCAGCGACAGGCGCCAGTCGGATGTCGTGATCGCCGCCGGCGCGCCAATCGACGTAGCGCGCTCGATCCCGGGCTGGTAGGGCATCTTCTCCACTTATTGTCTCCCGCCTGTCAGCACACTGTTGCCCCACACGATGTTGTCATTGCCCCAGACAATGTTGTCCTGGCAATTTCCCCACACGATGTTGTTGCCCCAGACAATGTTGTCGTCGTTACCCCAGACGATGTTCTCGCCGCGCACTTCAGAGCAATTGCCCCAGACAATGTTGTCATCGCCGTTGCCCCAGACAATGTTGTCCGCCGTGTCGCGCGTGATATTGCCCCAGACAATGTTGTCGTCCCAGAAGCCGGCCACCACGTTCGACGCCCACACCTCGCGCAGGTGGCTGTTGCCCCACACGATGTTGTCGTCGTCGCTGTTGCCCCAGACGATGTTGTTGGCGTTGCCCCAGACAATGTTGTCGTCGATGCCCCAGACGATGTTGTCGCTCTCGCCGTTGCCCCAGACAATGTTGTCGTCGGCGTTGTTGCCCCACACGATGTTGTCGTTGTTGCCCCAGACGATGTTGTCGCCGTTACCCCAGACGATGTTGTCGTCGTTGCCCCACACGATGTTGCCGGCCTGGTTGGCCCAGTCGATGCCGTCGGCCAGCGCGTCGTAGGCCCACACCAGGTCGTCGTCCCAGCGGAACAGGTGCAGCTCCGCGTAGCGCGGCTGCACGAAGCGATCGCCGTAGATGATGCGGCGACTCCACGTGATCGAGTTGCCGGCCGCGTCGCGATTCGCCGACGTCAGGCGATGGCGAATCCAGTTCGCGCCGAACGGCACGTTGGGATTGATCGCATCAGCAAGCGTGAGCGCGCCGGGAATATTGATCGCGCCGGCGCCCTGCGTGAGGACATCGGTCTGCGCCACGAGCCGCGCGGTGAACTGCAGCGAGATCTTCACCGCGTGCACCGGCAGCGCGTGGTTCTCGCGCAGCAGCAGCGCCGCGGCGCCGGCCACCGCGGGCGACGCCATGCTGGTGCCCGACAGCGTGAAGTAATCGGGACGTCCGTTCGAGCCCGCCACCCGCAGTTTCGGGTTCTCGACGAACAACCGGCTGCCGCGAGCGGCGAGCGAAACAATGTTCACGCCCGGCGCCACGAGATCGGGCTTCGCCAGCAGATCGTACCGCGTTGGCCCGCGCGAGCTGGAGTCCGAAACGTGATCGTCGGAGAACTGCGGCGTGCCGCCGGTATCGAGAGAGCCGACGCAAATCGCCGACGGCGCATTGCAGGGAACGCCGACGCCGCCGTATCCGGGCTTGTTGTTGTTCGCCGGATTCTGTCCGCGGTTGCCCGCCGCCGTCACCACGACAATGCCCTTGCGCGACAGCCGCTCGACGGCCTGCACCAGCGGATCGGTGAAGATCGATTCGAGCACGGCGTGGCCGAGCGAGATGTTGACGACCTTGATCTTGTAGGTGTTGTGATTGCGCGCGATCCACTCGAGCGCGTCGATCACGTCGCTGGTGTTGCCGGTGCAGTCGTCGCCCAGCACGCGCAGCGCGACAATGTCCACATCGGGCGCAATGCCGGCGTAACTGCCGTTCGACAGTGCGCCGCTGCCGGCGACAATGCCGGCCACGTGCGTGCCGTGGCCGCAGCCATCAACCGGCGTGCGGCCGCCATTGACGAAATCCTTGTAGGCGCGAATCCGGCTGAGCGGAAGATCCTGGTGAGGCGCGATGCCGGAATCGACAATCGCAACGGAGATGCCGTTGCGCGATCCGCTGACCGTTGCGGGCGCCTGGCCGATGCCGGACGGCTTCTTCCAGGCACGATCGCGCGCCGGCGCATCGGCAAGCACGCGGACGCCGGCGTCGAGGGAGACTTGTGACGCGCGCGAGATCTCGCCGCGCAATGCGCGCGCGCTTCCGAAGACGACCAGCGCCGGACCCGCTTCCGTATCCACGGCGCGTACCGCGGCGCCGCGATCGAGCAGGCGCGTGAACGCGGCATTCCGCTCCGCCGTCGTCGCAAACTGCATGATGACGCGCGCCGAGTGGCCGGACGCCACGGCGGCTTTCACCGCATCATCAACAGTGCCTGCGGTGGACGGAGCAACCGCCAGTACGCTCAACGCGAGCGACACGGCAAGCGTCCGCCACACCTTCCGAATTAATTGCATGCAAATTTTCCAGGTCGAGCCGCGTCTCACCTGCGTCGCTCAAGTACTTCAAACGACTTTCAAGTGGTACAGGTCGAGCCGGAATAGCTTACCCCAGCCCGACGCCCTTGGGTAGGTTTACAGATGTGCCCGGAGGCGTCTAGTGGATGACGCCCTGACCCCAGACGGCCTTGGCCTGCCGCCACTCTTCCGCGAGGATGGACCACAGCATCTGGTCCAGAAACTGGCCGTTCTTGAGGAACGACCGGCGGAGCACGCCTTCCTGGACCGCTCCCAGCTTGCGCAGGGCGCCGTTGCCGCGGCCGTTGGCCACGCAGGCGCGCGCCTCGAGCCGGCCGACATTCAGGGTTTCCACCGCAAAGTCCACCACGAGCTGGCCTCCATCGATGAACATGCCGGTGCCCCAGAAGGCCGAGCCCAGCGCGAAGCCCCATTCAGCGGTGGCGAATCCCGCTTCGAGCTGGCGCACCTGGAACAGGCCCACCGCGGTGCTCATGCCGTGCGGCACGACCGCGAAGCACGCGTAACGGCCCGCCGCGCGTTCGGCGCGGGCCCACGTAATGAACTTCTCGAAGCCTTCGACAGTCGTCGGCGGCGGCGAGATGAAGCGCGACACTTCCTCGGGCGTCAGCATTGCGAAGAGCGCCGGCGCATCCGAAATTTCGAGCTCGCGCAGCGTCACCTTCTTGCCCATCCTCACGGGCAGCGCGTTGCGCCAGTCGCTCGTGACGGTCGCGGTCGTCGTGGCAGTCATGGGGCGATCCATGTCCGGCTGGTAGGGCATCTTCTCCATTACTGCTTGCCCCCCTTTCCGTTGTTGCCGGCGCTCTTCTCGCCCCACACGATGTTGTCGCCCTTGGCGGCGCGGTTGCCCCACACGATGTTGTCGTCGGCGCTGTTGCCCCAGACAATGTTGTCGTCATCGTTGTTGCCCCAGACGATGTTGTCGTCGTCAAGGTTGCCCCACACGATGTTGTCTTCGTCGAACAGCGGGTTGGCCGAGTCGCGGCGGCTCAGCAGGTCGTCGCCCCACACGATGTTGTTGCCCCAGACGATGTTGTCGCCCCAGACAATGTTGTCGCCCCAGACGATGTTCTCGCCCCAGACGATGTTGTTGCCCCAGACGATGTTGTCGGCGTCGTCGCCCCAGACGATGTTGCCGCTGAACACGACGTTGTCGCCCCACACGATGTTGTCGCCCCACACGATGTTGAGGCCCCACACGGGCAGGTTGTAGAAGAGCGAATCGCCCCACACGATGTTGTCGCCCCACACGATGTTGGCGGCCCACGTGTAGGTCTGCGTGCCGATCGTCGTCTGCTTGGCAACCGGCGCCTGCAGCCACTGCTTCTCGAGATCAGTGATCGACGCGTCGATGTTGTTGATCAGGCTGAGCGCGCCCTTGGCGTTGACCTGCCCCGTCCCCTGGCGCAGCGGATTCACGCGCACGCCGTTCTCGACGAGCGGAATCGCGGTGAACTGCAGCACGCCTTTCGCGAGGTTCGGCGTCAGCGCGTGGCCGGTGGCCTGCTCCAGAATGGCGACGACGCCGGTGACGACGCCCGCCGACATGCTGGTGCCCGACAGCATTTCGAATTCCTTGCCCGAGGGTCCCCTGGTGCGCAGTTTCGGAAACGCCTTGTAGAGCGAGCTGCGCGGCGACGCTTCCGAGCCGAGCAGGTGGCCGGGCGCCACGACATCGGGCTTGACGAGACCGTCGTACCACGTCGGGCCGCTCGAGCTGTACGGCGCCATGCGATCGTCGAGGCGCGTGACCGTGTTGTTGTGATCGGTCGCGCCAACGGTGATCGCCGACGGCGCGTTGCCCGGCGACGTGATGCCGCCGAAGCCGAGGTCGCCATTCTTGTCCACGCCCTTGTTGCCCGCGGACGCGACGACGATGATGCCGGCCTTGGTCGCCTTCTCCACCGCCTGCACGAGCGGGTCGGTCGCGGCCGGCTCGAAGATCGGATGGCCGAGCGAGAGGTTGATGATGTCGATGCCGAACTTGTTCCTGTTCGCGATCGCGAACTCGATCGCGCGGATGACGTCGCTGGTCCTGCCGGCGCCGTTGCCGTCGAGCACCTTCAGGCCGACGAACTGCACGCTCGGCGCAATGCCCTGGAACGCGACGTCGGCCGCCGGCTGGCTGCCGCCGATCAGGCCGGCGACGTGCGTGCCGTGACCGTAGTGATCGCTCGGCTTCGTCTTGACGATGCCGCCGCCCGTGAAATCGTAGAACGCCTTGATGCGCAGGCCGAATGCGGCCGCGGGATGAATGCCGGAGTCGATGAGCGCCACCGTCACGCCGTATCCGGCGAGCGGGTTGGCGCCAAGACCAAGCGTGCCGAGCAGCGAGCTGAAGGGCGCCGGTGCGGGCTGCTTCTTGGCCGGCACCTTCGCCGCGGTCGGCGTCACTTCGGTGTCTTCAGAGCAGCCATCCGACACGTGGCTGCCGCAGACGGCATCGAGCTCGTCGCCGGAGAGCTCAACCGCGAACGCGCCGATGCTCGGGAGCTCGGCGTCGATGCGCTTGCCCTTCTTCGCGAGCAGCTGCCGCGCCCAGGCGTCGTACCCGGGCTTCGACTTGAGGATGACGCGCATTGCCTTGCCCGAGTGACGGCCCTCGCGCAGCGCGCGATCGAGCTTGTCCTGGGCGTTGGCGTTGGTCGCGGTGCCGGCAAAAAGCAGCATCGCGACAAGGGCAACTAGAGAATGGCGGGGGGGCCAGGAAATCATTTGTCGGTGTCCTGTTGAGCAAGGCGTGGGCCAAACCACAACGCCCTGCAAAACTCCGCAATCATAGCACTCAATATGACACAAAGCGACATAAAAAGCATTTTGACTCTTTGTTATGCCTATATGTGTGTGCCGATATGAGTCAAAAATTAAAAATAGGCCTGTTTTTGGTGTCAATAAGTGACACTAAGGTCAACTCTATGCCGCAGAGACACTTAGGGCAGGTCCATAGAAGGCTTAGCAAGACCCGAACGTGCAGATTTGAGACAGGGGCGCGGTTGGTGCTTAGCACCAACGACGCCCCCCTCTAGATGCCCCAGCGAACGAGGACTGAGCCGACCGTAAAGCCGGCGCCGACCGACGTCAGCAGGATCAAATCGCCCTTCTTGAGCTTGCCGGTTTCGACCGCGGTGTTGAGCGCGAGCGGGATCGTCGCAGCGGTGGTGTTGCCGTACTGATCGATGTTCAGGATCACTTTCTCTTCCGGCATGCCGATTTTTTCGGCCGCCGACATGATGATGCGCTTGTTCGCCTGGTGCGACACGAACAGCGCGAGGTCTTCGCCGGTGAGACCGTGCTTGCGCAGCAGCCGCTCGCAGATCTCGCCGGTGTTGCGGACGGCGAACTTGAAGACGGTCTGGCCGTCCTGCTTCACGTAATGGAGCCGCTCGTCGACGGTCTTGTGCGACGCGGGCATCTTGCTGCCGCCGGCCGGCATGCACAGCGCCGGACCGCCGTTGCCGTCGATCATGTGATCGAAATCAAGGATGCCGACGCCCGGATCGTTCGACACGCCGAGCACGACCGCGCCCGCGCCGTCGCCGAACAGCACGCACGTCGCGCGATCGGTGTAGTCGATGATGCTCGACATCACGTCGGCGCCAATCACCAGCGCGTGCTTCGCGCCGCCCGACGCGACGATCGTGTTGCCGACCGTCAGCGCGTAGGTGAACGCCGAGCACGCCGCTGACAGATCGAATCCCCACGCATTCTTCGCGCCCAGCTTCGCCTGCACCAGGCAGGCCGTGCTCGGGAACAACATGTCGGGCGTCACCGTGCCGACGATGATCACGTCGATGTCGTCGGGCGTCAGCCCCGCCTTCCTGATCGCCTCTCGCGCCGCCATCGTCGCCAGATCGCTCGTCGCCACGCCGGGGTCGACAATGTGACGCTGGCGGATGCCGGTGCGCTGCATGATCCACTCGTCGGTGGTCTCGACCATCTTCTCGAGGTCAGCGTTGGTGAGGACGCGCGGCGGCACGTAGGTGGCCAGGCTCTTGATCTCGACACGACGGACGCTCAAAACAACCCCCTCCCGGGCACGGTGCGCCCGAAGTATTCATACGCGCGCGCGGTCGCCAGACGGCCGCGCGGAGTGCGTTCAAGAAAGCCGATCTGGATCAGATACGGCTCATAGATGTCTTCAATCGCGTCGGCCTCCTCACTGAGCGCCGCCGCGAGACTGCCGAGGCCGACGGGACCGCCGCTGAACTTGTCGATCACGGTCAGCAACAGGCGCCGATCGCTCTCGTCGAATCCGTATTCATCGACGTCGAGGAGATTCATCGCCGCGCGCGCGACCTCGAGCGTCACCTTGCCGTCGGCGCGGACCTGCGCGTAATCGCGCACGCGCCGCAACAGGCGATTGACGATGCGCGGTGTGCCGCGCGATCGGCTCGCGATGTCCTTCGCCGCGGCATCATCCATCAGGATGTTGAGGATGCGCGCGGATCGGCGCGCAATCTCCTCGATGTCGGCGCTGTTATAGAAATCGAGACGCTGCACGATGCCGAAGCGCGCGCGCAGCGGCGAGGTCAGCAGCCCCGCGCGCGTCGTTGCGCCGACCAGCGTGAAGGGCTCGACCGGCACCTTGACCGAGCGCGCGCCGGGTCCCTGGCCGATCACGATATCGAGCTCGAAATCCTCCATCGCCGGGTAGAGGATCTCTTCGATCGCCGGCGGCATGCGGTGGATTTCGTCGATGAACAGCACTTCGCGCGGCTGCAGGTTCGAGAGGATGCCGGCAAGATCGCCCGGCTTCTCGATCACCGGTCCCGCCGTGGTGCGCACCGGGACGCCGAGCTCGTTCGCGATCACATAGGCCAGCGTCGTCTTGCCGAGGCCGGGCGGTCCGTAGAGCAGCGTGTGATCGAGCGCGTCACCGCGCTGCTTCGCCGCCTCGATCGCCACGTGCAGCTGTTCGCGGATCTTGTCCTGGCCGATGTAGTCGTCGAGCCGCCGCGGCCGAAGGCCTTCGTCCTGCGCATCGTCTTCGACGCGCGCCGCCATCAGAATCCGGGGATCGGTCATGCGCGTGAAAGATCCTTCAGCGCCGCCCGCAGCACATCTTCGAACTTGCCGTCACTCTTCGAGCCGAGCAGCTTGTCGAGCACTTTATCGATCGCCTGCCGATGGTAGCCGAGATTGGCGAGCGCCGAGACCAGATCTTCACGCTGCGAATCGGCCGGCGACGCCGGCGCGGCGTCGATCGTCTTCGGCAGCCGATCGCGCAGCTCCACGCAGATGCGCTCCGCCGTCTTCTTGCCGACGCCGGGAATCGCGGTCAGGCGGGCGATGTCGTTGCGCTGGATTGCGCCCACCAGATCGCGGGGCTCGATCCCCGATAACACCGCGAGCCCGAGCTTGGGGCCGATGCCGCTGACACCGATCAGCTTCTCGAACATCGTCAGCTCGAGATCGGTGGCGAATCCATACAGTGCGAGTTGATCCTCGCGGACGTGCGTGTGAATCCGCAGCGCGATCGCCGCGCCTGAATCGCCGCATCCGTAGAACGTGGACAACGGCACCTGCACGTCATAGCCGACGCCGGACACATCAACGATTACGCGATTCGGATGTTTTTCGAGGACCTTGCCGTTCAGGCGCGCGATCATGGGCGATAGTTTCGCCAGGACTTGGGGCTTGGGGCTTGGGACTTGGGGCTGGCGACTCTCGCGCCGGCTTTCTGCATCAGATTGCCTGAATGCAGATGGCAGATCGCGACTGCGAGGGCATCCGTCGCGTCGTTCGGTTTCGGGATCGCGTCGAGCCCCAGCAGTACTTTCACCATCTGCGCCACCTGGGGTTTCTCGGCGCGTCCATAGCCGACGACCGCGCGCTTGATCTCCGCGGGCGTGTACTCGACGACGGTGACGCCGGCTTCGATCGCGGCCAGCATGGCCACGCCGCGCGCGTGCCCGAGCTTCAGCGCGCTGCGCGCGTTGACGGCGTGAAAAATGTTTTCGATCGCGACGCAGTCGGGGCGGTGCTCCGCCAGGAGCACCGTCAGCTCGCGATAAATGATCTTGAGTTGATCCGGGAAGGAGTCGGCCGCCCCGGCACGCACGGCGCCGCACCGTACCAGCTGATGGACGCGTCCGTCGCTGTCGATGCAGCCGTAACCGGTGCGGTCCGAGCCGGGGTCGATGCCGAAGACCCTCACGCCAGTGAGGCCTCGATCTCCTTCTCCTCGATGTCGAAGTTCGACCAGACCTGCTTGACGTCTTCGTGCTCGTCGAGCACGTCCATCAGCTTGAGCATCTGGTTGGCCGGCGTGCCGGCCAGCTTGACGTAGTTCTGCGGCAGCATTGCGACCTGCGCGCTCGCCGGCTCGATGCCGAGCGCCTTGATCGCGTCGCGCACCGCTTCGAATGCGGCCGGGTCGCTCAGCACTTCCCACGCATCGCCATCGTCCTGCATGTCGTCGGCGCCGGCGTCGAGCGCCGCGCTCAGCAGCTTCTCCTCGTCGGCCTTGGCCTTCTCGACGACGACATGGCCCTTCTTGGTGAACATCCACGCCACTGAATTAGTCGCGCCGAGGTTGCCGGCATGCTTCTCGAGCGTGTGGCGGATTTCGCCGACGGTGCGGTTCTTGTTGTCGGTGAGGCACTCGATGATGAGCGCCGAGCCGCCGGGACCGTACGCCTCGTAGGTGATCTCTTCGTAGGTGATGCCCGGCAATTCGCCGGTGCCGCGCTGAATCGCCTTCTTGATGTTGTCGGCCGGCATGTTGACTTCCTTGGCGGCGGCAATGATCGTGCGCAGGCGCGGGTTCATGTTCGGATCGCCGCCGCCGTTGCGGGCGGCGACGGTCAATTCCTTGATCAGGCGCGTGAAAATCTTGCCGCGCTTGGCGTCGGCCGCGCCTTTCTTGTGCTTAATCGTGTGCCACTTGGAATGGCCGGACATCGGAAACTCCTGAAATGCTTAGAAAAGCTGTGGGAGGCCGGCCACCAGGCCGGCCGAACCGAACAGGTGATTTTACCCCCGCCGAGCCAGGATAATCCAGACATCGGCGCGGAGGTCCCATGGGCCGCCCTGGTAATCGCCCAGGAGCGACGAAACCACGAGCCCGGCTTTTTCCAGGCGCTCGACCATCTGCGGCACTGACAGGGTTCGAAACCCGAGCGCGAATGTCTTTCGCGTTTCCGAGCGGCCACGCCCTTCGACGAAGGTCTGCTCGAAGCGGGTGATGTGTTTTCGCCGGTCTTGCCGGACGGTCTCGATCAACTTGATTGGCTTGCCGTGCGGACCGCGCGCGCCGCGCAGCGTGACGCGATTCGAATATTCATCCCACGCCGGCAGATCGGCAACGAGCTCCACTCCGAACGTGCCATTGCGCGTCAGCACGCGCCGGACGTCCTTCAACGTTGCCGCGAGCAGCTGTTCGTCGAGCAGCGATTGCAGGATCCCGTACGGCGCCATGACGAGGGGAAACGTGCGATCGGGGAACGGCAGATAGCGGATGTCGCCGCGGATCAACTGCACTCGCGATCCCACGGCCGCGCGTTTCACTTTGCGTCTGCCGCGATCGAGCATCGACGCGGAGCGATCGATGCCGACGACAGTAGCGCCGGCTTTCGCGACTGGAATGGCGACGCGGCCGGTGCCGCATCCCAGTTCAAGAACACGTGGGTCCTTCCGGGCCTGTCCCGACGAGGCGCGAAGCGCGAAGTCGGACCAGAACGCACTGTCGCGCCGCCCGACGGTCTGCGCGTTCTCCCAGTCGTAGTAGGCGGCGTAGTCATCCCACCCCTCGTGGCCTTTCATCAATGAGAGCTTATAATTTCTTCGCTTCCATGGATGTGACCAAGCCGCCGCTGCCGCGTACCGGCGCCGAAATCGGTTCCGATTCGCTGCACGTCGAGCTCGACACAGACCGGAAGATTCGCGTTCGCAACAAGCTCTATTACCGGGTCAATCACTGGCCGATCTGGATCTTCGTCTTTTTCATCGCGCCGGGTCCGCTCACGTTCGATCTGTTTGAGCGCGGTTTCGACTCGCGGTTGTTGACGTGGCTGGGCATCGTGCTGGCGGGCACCGGTATCGCGGGTTTGTTTGGCAAGCTGCCCGGCTGTGAGCCGGCGCCGTACATCATTCGTTTCACGGAAGATCGGCCGAACCCGCTTTATCGGCGCATCTGCTACACGACCGCGTGGGGAGAAGTGGTGGCCTTCGCAGTGTTGAATGCGGGCGGGTTGTTATACGCCATCATCACCGGCGAATGGCGATTGAAGCAAATGTATGAGTGGTTTTATTTTCCGATCGCCGGCACGCTTTGGGTACTAGGCGCCCTTGGCAAGCTGCCTCGCGTGAAGAAATCAACTGCGGGTGAAGGTCACGAGCGCCGCTACTTCTATGGATCGGTGTGGGCGGTAACCATCGCACAGCCGGTGCTGTGGTTCATGTGGAAGGCACTGCCACGATCGACGGGATTCGACATTCTGAAGCTCGTAGTCTTCGTGGGCGTCCTCGCCTTCGTCGGAAATATGGCGCGGCTCGGCCTCCTGCCGCGCACACGCCCAATCGTGCCCGGTGAACTAGCGGTCTCCGACTGATGCGACTTTCACTCCTCACTCCCCACTCCCCTCTCGCAACTTTCCTGGCGTTGATGGCCGCGGTGTGTCTGACGATCAGCGCGCAGGCGCCCGATCCCGATCCCTGGCCGAAGACCGTCGAAGAGTTCCGCACCGCCGTGCAGGCCGTGCTGAGCGACACCGGCGTCCCCGGCGCCGGCCTCGCGCTCGTGCGCATGTCGGGCGTCGAGTGGGCCGGCGGCGTCGGCCTGGCCGATCGCGATCGCAACACGCCGGTGACGGCCGACACGCACTTCCGCGCCGGATCGATCAGCAAGTCCTTCATTGCCTCCGCGATCGTGCAGATGTATCTCGACGATGAGATCGATCTCGACGCGCCGGTGTCGGAGCTGGCATCGGAGCTGCGCATCGACAACGCGTGGGAGCCGGCGCACCCGGTGCGCGTCATCCACCTGCTGCAGCACACCGCCGGCTTCGACGACATGCACTTCAACGAGATGTACAACCTCCGCGATCAGCCCGACCTGCCGCTCGAGGACGTGCTCCGAATCAATCCGAACTCGCGCACGGTGCGGTGGCAGCCGGGGACGCGGATGGCCTACTCGAATCCGGGCTACACGGTCGCGGCCTACCTGATCGAGAAGATCACCGGCGAGAACTACGAAGATCGGATCGCTGAACGAATCTTCAAGCCGGCCGGCATGCCGACGAGCAGCTTTGTGTTGACCAGGGAAGACGAAGCGATCCTGGCGAAAGGCTACCGCGATCGCTCGGGGCCGGCGGTGGGATACCCGCAGATCTATCTGCGACCGTCGGGAAATCTCCACAGCTCGGCGTTCGAGCTCGGGCACTGGGTGCACGTGATGCTGAACTGGGGCGAGACGGAGAACGACCTGATCATCGATCCCGAATACCTCAGCAACATGGAGCATCCGCGGACCACGGTCGCGTCATTCGCGGGTCTTCGCACCGGCTACGGCAGCGGCATCTCTTCACGCGAGGTCGAAGGCTTTCCGGTGCTGGGCCACGGCGGCGGCATCGAGGGTTTCACGTCGGTCTACGCGTACTCCACATCGCGCGACATCGGCTACGTCGTCTTGTTGAACTCGACCCATTCGGCGGAGGCGATGCGGCGGATCGAGAAGCTCGCGATTCGATACCTCAAGGCGGATGTTGAACCGCCGCCAAAGCAGAAGGTCACGCTGCCACAGGCGACGCTGCAGAAGTACGAGGGCTACTACCACGACGCCAGCCCTCGCAACCAGGCGTTCGCGTTCATCGAGTGGCTGATGGCCGGCCGCTCCGTGAGCGTCAATGGCGATCACCTCGAAGCCAGGCCGCTGTTCGGCCGGCCGACCACGCTCGTGCCGGTCGGCGACGCGCTGTTCCGCGCGGAGGATCAAGTGGAGGCGTCAACGGTGTTCGCGGACAACGGCGCCGGCTTGATGGTGATGGCGGGTCCGGGCCGCTACGCCGAGCGCCATCCGCGCTGGCGCATCGAGAGTGTGCGATGGCCCGTGCTCGCATCGGCGGCGATCGTGCTGACGCCGCTCCTGATGTTCATCATCTGGATCGTCCACGCAGGACGGGCGGAGCCGCACGGATTCTGGTGGATGAAAGCCATGCTGCTCCTGTGCGCGATCGCATTCGTGCTGCCGGTCATCGGCGTGATGAACGTGCGGAACAGTGAGCTCGGCACGCAGAACCTCTGGACCGCGGCGATGTTCACGGGCAGCATCCTGATGCCCGCCGCCGCAATCCTGTCGTTCCTGTTTACCGTCGACGCGTGGCGCAGCGACGCCGGCCGCTGGCTGCGCAGCTACGCGATGCTGGTGTCGATTGCCGCGCTGATCATCTCCGGCTATCTGTCCGCCTGGGGAATGATTGCGTTCAGGCCGTGGAGCTACTGACCGGCGCGTGACACCTCGCCGCTGCGCGTGCGCTCGACAGCCGGCGGCCGGGTGGCCCGAACTGATCGGGTGAAGGCTACACTAGTCCCAGTACAAGCGCGTTTGCGGCTCGGCGTGTAAACGAAAAGCTCGAAATGTCCGTACCTCATAGCAGAGTTTCACG
>JAIEMQ010000003.1 GCA_019752015.1 Cyanobacteriota bacterium
TTCGACGCCACCCTCGCGAGCGGCTCCGCATGACTCGGGGTCGGTGTGGGTCGCTAGCCCTTTACCGTATGACTCTTTCATTCACTACACCTCGCCGGTTTAACCCGGCGCACAAAGAGGAGCTCATGTCGACCGCCACACATGTTCGCCAGCACAACAGCATCCTTGCCGGTGCGGAAAAACGCACGCTGATCTGGATTGCCGAACGGCTGCCGCGCTGGATCAATTCGGATCATCTGTCGGCGCTCGGGCCTGGCGGCCATGGCCGGCGCCGGCGCGTCGTTCGTTATTGCCGGGACGGATCCCGTTGCAGGCGCGTCACTTGTAGTGCTGTGCTTGATCCTCAACTGGTTGGGCGACAGCCTCGACGGCACGCTCGCCCGCGTCCGCGATCGGCAGCGGCCGCGTTACGGCTATTACGTCGATTACGTTATTGATCTCGCCGGCACCGCCCTGCTGTTTGCCGGTCCGGCGATGTCGGGATACATGTCACCGATGATTGCCACGCTCGTGGGGGCCAACCGAGCTGCGCATCCTGATGGCGGCCGGCGCGATCGCGCTGATCAATACGCCGACGGTCGATCCGTTCGGAATCGGCGCGATCCGCTTGTGGGATCTTGGCGGCGTGATCGGCGCGGTCGGCATGGTGATGACGTTCGTGATCACCTCGGCGCGGAACGTGCGCGCGTTGTATATCGAGGAGACGCGCCGATGAAGCGTTTCGCGCGATTTGCCGTCGCGGGCACGGGTGGCTTCGTCGTCCAGGTCGGGATGCTGGCCGTCCTCAACTCGATCCCTGGCGTCCATTACCTGGTGGCCACGGCGATCGCGGTCGAAGCCGCGATTCTGTCGAACTTCGCCTGGCATTACCGCTGGACGTGGCGAGACCGCGCCGGGTCGTGGGTCGATCAACTGATCCGGTTCAACGCGCTCAATGCGATTACGTCGATTTGCGGGAGCATCTTTCTCACCGCGCTGTTCGTCGAAGTAGTAGGGTTGCATGTTGTGACCGCGAACATTGCCAGCGTCGTCGCCCTGTCGGTGATCAATTTCATCGGCGCCAATACGCTCGTATTCCGTGCCGCGGCTTCGATTGCGGTCGTGATGCTGGCGGCGTCGGCGTCCTCCGCCCAGGCGTCGAACCTGGAAGCGACGCTGCAGGCGAAGACGGCTCGCGACTTCGCGAAATACGTCGCGGCCGTGGAGGCGCGCAGGGCGCGTGAGATCGAGAAGCAGGAACCGTTTCTGGACATCGAGCGGCTGTCGCCCGATCAGCGCGCGAAGGCATTTGCGGCGTTGAAGCGCGGCGAGGTGATCGTCACCCGCGGCGCCGCCTACGACTCGGGCACCAACGAAATCGCGATCGACGGCGGCCTCGTCAATCACTGGCGCGGCACCGTGTTCGTGCCGAAGGTGAAGCTGGAGAACCTGCTGAAGGTGCTGCAGGAGCCGCAAACCGACAAGCACAAGCAGGAAGACGTGCTGTCGTCGAAAGTCGTGTCGCGCGACGGCGATTCGCAGAAGGTCTACCTGCGGCTGCGCCGGACGAAGTTCGTCACCGTCGTCTACGACACCGAATACGACGTCGACTATTTCAGGCTGTCGCCGGAGCGCGCCTACAGCAACAGCATTTCGACGAAAGTCGTCGAGATCGAAAATGCCGGCACGCCGAAAGAGCGGGCGCTGCCCGAAGGTAACGATCACGGCTACATGTGGCGGCTCAATTCGTACTGGCGCTACAAGCAGCACGAGGACGGCGTGCTGGTCGAGATTGAATCGCTGACGCTGAGCCGCGATCTGCCGGCGATCATCGGGCCGCTGATCCGGCCGATTGTGAACAGCACCGCGCGGGAATCGATGACCCGGACGCTCGCCTCGGTGCGGGCGCGGTTCATGAGTTAACCGACCGGAGGTCCGTCCAGCATAATAGCGGGATGAAGACTGACCTGGCGGGCCTCGAGCTGACGGAGCTCGAAGCGTTCGTCCAGTCGCTCGGCCACAAGAAGTTCCACGCCAAGCAGATCTACCACTGGATCTGGAAGCGCGGCGTGACGGACTTTGCCGGGATGACCAATCTCAGCCGCGAGCTGCGCGCCGCGCTGTCGGAAAAGGCGATCGTCTCGCTGCCGGAAGTCGTGCAGCACCAGGTCTCCGAGGACGGCACCCAGAAATTCGTGCTGCGGCTTGCCGACGGCAAGCAGATCGAATCCGTCTTCATTCCCGACACCCCGAAGCAGACCTTCTGCGTATCGACGCAGGTCGGCTGCGCCATGGGCTGCGCCTTCTGCCTCACCGGCAAGATGGGATTGATTCGCCACCTCTCGGCGTCCGAGATCGCCGGGCAGGTCCGTCTGCTCGCGCGCTCGCTCGATCTCCTCGACAAGTCCTTCAACATCGTGCTGATGGGCATGGGCGAGCCGCTGCAGAACTACGACAACACGATGAAGGCAATGCGGATGCTGAACGAGAAGGAAGGGCTCGACATGCATCCGAAACGGGTCACGCTGTCGACGGTCGGCCTGGTGCCGCAGATGGACAGGCTCGCGCAGGAAGAGCTGATGCCGAACCTCGCGGTGTCGCTGCACGCATCGAGCGAAGACGTCCGCGCCTCGATCGTGCCGCCGAGCAGGAAGTACACGATGCAGGACGTGATCGACGCCTGCAAGCGCTTCCCGCTCTCGAAGCGCCGCCGCATCATGTTCGAGTACGTGATGCTGGCGGGCGTCAACGATTCGGACGAGGATGCGCGCAGGCTGGTCAAGGTATTGGCCGGCGTCAAGGCCAAGGTCAACCTGCTGCCGCTCAACGCCGCGCCCGGCATACCGTTCGAGCGGCCGTCGGATGAGCGCATCAACACGTTCGCGAAGATCCTCGCCGGCAAGGGGCTGATGGTCTCGGTGCGCAAGAGCCGCGGCCGCGATATTCGCGCGGCATGCGGGCAGTTGATCGTCGAGGGCCAGTCGAACAGGAAATCAGCTGCGCAGAAACTCGCTTCAGCACTGGTGTTGCTCTTGATGGTTGCCGGTTGCGCCAGCGAGCCGCAGTCCTGGACCGCGTTGCAACGCAGTGTCAGCGGTTCCGGCGACACGGCTCAGAAAGACGCGGTCATCGAGAAGTTCATCGCCAGCAAGGGCGGCACGCCGATCGTTGAAAACCAGACGCGGCTGATCTTCCTGGTCAAGGACAAGAACGGCCAGACCCCGAGAATTGTCGGCGACTTCAACAACTGGGCGGCAACACCGCAGGGCGGCTACGACGCCACGATCGGGACGACGAAGCGCATTGAGGGCTCGTCGTGGTCGTATCTCGAGGGCAAGTCGTATACGAACGCGCGCCTCGAGTACGGGTTTCTGTACGACAAGGAATACGCGACCGATCCGATGAACAAGCGGACGGTGCAGGCATTTGCGGGGCCGCGTTCAGAAGTGCGGATGCCGTTCTGGGTCGCACAGCCCGAAGTCGATGAGTCAGGTTCCGCGCCAAAGGGCGAGCTGATCGCCGAATCATTTCAATCGCGTTCGCTCGGCGGCACGCGGCGGGTGTGGTTCTACCTGCCTCCGGGATACGCATCCAACAAGGACGCGTTGTATCCAACGATGTACGTTCTCGACGGTGCGAACTACGTCGGGAAGATGGACGTGCCCAGGGTCCTCGATCACCTGATCTCGAACAAGTCGATCCCGCCGGTGATCGCGGTGTTCTCGGAGCCGGCCGATCGGCAGGAAGAGTATTCGCGCAACCCGACATGGCGCGCGTTCATCGCCAACGAGCTCGTGCCCGCGGTCGACAAGCGATTTCGAACATTCCCGACACCGGATCACCGCGTAATTCTCGGCAGCTCGCTGGCCGCTTATGGCGCGATCGATCTTGCCGTCGCCGCGCCGTCGGTGTTCGGCCTCTGCGCCGCCATCGCGCCGCCGGTGCAGACGGCGACCATCGTCTTGAATCAGCCGGCCGCGCGCGCCTCAGTGGTCTCAATCAGGTTTTTCGTCATGGGCGGCGTCTACGACGCGATGATTGACGGCGCGCGCCTGCTGCGGACCACGCTCGACGGATATCAAGCGCCGGTGACGTACCTCGAAGTTCCGGAAGGTCACAACACGAACACGTTCAGGGCGCATCTCGATGATGCGTTAAAGGCGTTATTGCCGTCAGGGTCGTAGGGCCTTGCGGCCGATGTCGCGGCGATATTGCATGCCGTCGAACTTGATCTTGCTCGCCGCTTCGTAAGCGCGCCCGATCGCGATCTCGAAGGACGGCGCGGTCGCCATCACGGTCATCACGCGGCCGCCGGACGTGACCAGATCATTGCCCTTTTTCCTGACGCCGGCGAAGAAGATCTGCACGTCGGGGCAATCGCGATCGACATCGGCGAGGCCGTGAATGACGTCGCCAGTGCGCACGTCACCAGGGTAACCGCTCGCTGCCAAGACGATACCGACGGCAACGTCATCAGTCGGGCGGACGCCGAGGATGCCGCGGTGCGAAACCAGTTCCGACAGCGAATTCACCAGCGGGAGGACGACTTGGGCTTCCGGGTCTCCGAAACGGACATTGAATTCGATCACCTTTGGCCCATCCGGCGTCAGCATCAAGCCGCAATAGAGGAAGCCTCGAAACGGATGGCCCTCGGCAACCATGCCCTTCAACACTGGTTCGACGACCGTCCTCTCGATCTGCCTCTGCAGCGCACCATTCATCAACGGGCTCGGCGCGAACGCGCCCATGCCGCCGGTGTTGGGACCCTGATCGTTGTCGAAGATTCGCTTGTGGTCCTGCGCCGACAGCATCGGCACGTAGTGATCGCCGTACGCCGCGACGAAGAACGAGACTTCCGGACCGGTGAGCAATTCCTCGAGGACGACGCGCGAGCCGGCATCGCCGAAGCTCCTGTCGATCATCGCGGCGGCAACCGCCGCTTCGGCCGTCTCTCGATCGGGCGCCACGACGACGCCCTTGCCGGCGGCCAGACCATCAGCCTTGACAACCAGCGCGTCGCCAAATTCGCCGGAGCGAATCGCGCTGAGCGCCGCATCCGACGACGTGCAGACGCGGTAACGCGCGGTCGGCACGTGGTGGCGCTGCATGAAATCTTTCGCGAATGCCTTGCTGGTCTCGAGCTGCGCGGCGCCCCTGGTCGGGCCGAACACGCGACGGCCTTCCGCTTCGAACCGATCGGCGAGGCCGTTGCCGAGCGGCGCTTCAGGACCGACAACGGTGAGATCGATTCGCGCGCGATCGACGAGCCGAATCACGGCGTCGGTGTCCAATACGTCGATTGATTCGGTGGGGATGGTGCGCGCGATGCCGGCGTTGCCGGGCGCGCAGATCACGTGGCTGACGTCTGGTTCTCGAGAGAGCTTCCAGGCCAGGGCGTGCTCGCGCGCGCCGGAGCCCAACACAAGGATACGCAAGGCGCCTACTTAGCTTGTCGGCCCTCCGGGCCGACGGTCTAAACGCTTGATTCTAAACGGCTTATTTGCGCCATGAAGGCCGCTGGGGTTGTGATAGCCTAACATACTTGGCCCAATCATCTAGTGACCTGGTGATCTGGTGATCTGGTGATCTGGTGATTTGAGTGCCAAAGACCAATTGGGAGGAGGTGAATTCTTAGATGGCCGAGGTGAAATTGCAGGAAGGTGAGTCGATCGAAAGCGCGTTGCGGCGTTTCAAGCGCAAGGTGCAGCAGGAAGACATCATCAAGGACATCAAGAAGCACTCCTTCTACCTGAAACCGGGCGACAAGCGTCGAGCAAAACAGGCGCTCGCCCGGAAGCGTAATCGCAAGAAGATGCGCCGGGAAACGGAGTAACAGTCAGCGTCCGTGTGATAGATTACGGGCGCCTAGCGCGCGGAGCGCGCCAAGAAATACTGGTAACCAGCCAAGGCGAAGACCTTGGCTGGTCTTTGTAAGAGATTATCGACGCAGGGGACCTAGCGAATGGAAATCGTCGAACGCACCGTGAGTGATGTGACCGTCCTCGACCTCAAGGGCAAGATGACCCTGGGCGAAGGCGACGAGTTGCTGAAGGACAAGATCAATAGCCTGCTGGCCAGCGGCAAGAAGAAGCTGTTGCTGAACCTCGAAGCTGTTCCCTACATCGACAGCGCGGGCCTCGGCGAAGTGGTTCGCACCTACACCACGGTGAGCCGCCAGGGCGGCAGCCTCAAGCTGCTCAACCTGACCAAGCGCATCGAGGATCTGCTGTCGATCACCAAGCTGCTGACCGTGTTCGACACGTTCGACTCCGAGGCGGAAGCGATCAAGAGCTACAAGTAAGGCTTTTTTGTCAGTGACGACTCGGTCAACGGCGGCGAGCCTGTTCGTTTCGCTGCGACCGGATCAGTGGACCAAGAACCTGATTGTTTTTGCGGCACTGATTTTCGCCGTCAAATTGCTCGATCCGGCCGCCACGGCGAAAGCCTCGGCGGCCTTTTTGATTTTCTGCGCGCTGTCCGGCGCCGTCTACCTGATTAACGACGTCGCGGATCGCGAGCAGGATCGGCTGCATCCGATTAAGCAGAAGCGGCCGATTGCATCAGGGGACTTGGCGCCGGGCACCGCGATGACTGCCGCGGTGGTGCTGAGCGCGCTCGCGCTGGCCGCGGCATTTTATCTGCGGCCGGTGTTCGGGGTGGCGGCCGCCGCCTACCTCGCGTTGTTCGTCGTCTATACCCGCTCGCTGAAGCACCTCGTCGTCCTCGATGTGATGACGATCGCTATCGGCTTCGTGCTGCGGGCGGTGGCGGGAGGATTGGTAATCAGCGTGCACATCAGTAACTGGCTGTTGATCTGCACGATGCTCGGGGCGTTGTTCCTCGGCTTCGCGAAGCGGCGTCACGAGATGACGCTGCTCGCGGCCGGGGCCAGAGGACACCGCCGCATTTTGGAGGAGTACGACCCGTACTTGCTCGATCAGATGATTGGTGTAGTAGCCGCGGCCACGATGGTCGCCTACATCATTTACTGCGCGAGCCCTGAAACGCACGCTTACTTCGGCACCGAGTGGATGGTGCTGACGACGCCGTTTCCGATCTATGGCCTGTTCCGGTATCTCTACCTCGTGCACCGCAAGGCTGGCGGGGGAAGTCCATCGGATCTGCTGATCGAGGATCGGCCGCTGCTCGCGTGCGTGTTGTTGTGGGGGCTCACGTCGATCGCCATCATCTACGGCGGCAGGCTCGGATCGTAAGAGGTTATTGGCACGATCTAAGGTCGCATTAGTCAAGACGACGCCGGCGACGGTCCGCAGGGACACGCACGCCGTGATGAACCTGGCCGGGTATCAGGACGTCCTCGCCAAGGACGCCGACACCGCGCTCAAGGTCAACATCTCCTGGCATTTCTTTTTTCCGGGTTCCTCCACGACGCCGTGGCAGCTCGACGGCGTGATCCAGGCGATGAAACAGGACGGCTACACGCCGGAGCTGATTCACGCCTGCCACAACCGCACCGTCGTCATCGACGCGCATCTTGGCGAAGCCGAGAACAAGCAGCTGCCGGTCGTGCAGGCGCACGGCCTGCGCAACATCCATCTCTATGAAGGCAACGAGCCGTGGATCAACGTCCGCGACGCCGTCGGCGATCTCGCGGACAGGTTCCTCTGCCTGAACGACGTCTACCCCGACGGCTTCATGATTCCGAAGCGCTTCATCGGCGAGAACATCCTGCACCTGCCGACGGTGAAGACGCACGTGTTCACGACGACGACGGGCGCAATGAAGAACGCGTTCGGCGGCCTGTTGAACGAGAAGCGGCACTGGACGCATCCGGTGATCCACGAGACGCTCGTCGATCTGCTGATGATCCAGAAGAAGATTCACCGCGGCGTCTTCGCCGTGATGGACGGCACGTTCGCGGGCGACGGTCCCGGCCCGCGCTGCATGGTGCCGCACGTCAAGAACGTGATGCTGGCGAGCGCCGATCAGGTGGCGATCGATGCGGTGGCGGCGAAGCTGATGGGCTTCGATCCGATGTCGATCAAGTACATCCGGATGGCGCACGACCTCGGGCTCGGCTGCGGCGATCCGCGCGACATCGAGATCGCCGGCGATCCGGACGCGGCGAAGGAGAACTGGAAGTTCGTCGGCCCGTTCCAGAAGATGACCTTCGCGGCGCGGATGCAGCACAAGATTTACTGGGGACCGATGAAGAAGCCGATCGAGTGGTCCCTGAAGACGGTGCTGGCGCCGTGGGCCTACATTGCCAGCGTCATCTATCACGACAGTCTGTGGTACCCGCTCAACGCGGAGAAATACATTCACTCCGTCCTCGGCAGCGAATGGGGACGGCTGTTCGAGAACTGGGAACGGCTCACACCGGACGTCAACGGCTTCCCGGAAGTCGGGGAAGCGCCGGCCGCAATCACGCGCGCCGGCATGCACGCGTTCAAACAGTCACTGGGGATTCTCGGCACCTGCATCAAGGAAGCGCCCGAGTTCGGCCACAGAAAGCGCAGAAAGCACAGACCCGCTTGAGCGCTGGGAAGACACAACAGGGATTATCGCGATGAGCGACTTTCAAATCCGATCCGAATCGGTCGACGTCGAGCAGATCATGAAGCAGATCCGCCAGCGCATCCTCGAGAAGCGCGGCGCCGATTACACCGAAGAGCAAATCCGCGAGCTGGCGTCGGTGCGGCTCGAGAAGTTCCTCGATCCGAACAACCTGCGGTCGGACCTGCTGGAACAGTTCCGCAAGAGCCGTCCGGCCACCAGCAGCGAGCCGGCGGCGATTACGCCGCCCTACACGGCGGAGCAGACCGACATTTTCGCGACCCACCGCGGCAGCGTGCGCTTCCTGCGCAAGCTGTTCGCGCCGATCCTGAAAATGATGTTCAACGCCAACACGCTGCACCAGGTGCTGCACACGCAGGCGCAGTTCAACGTCGACCTGCTGAAGCGCGAGTCGCGCCGCAAGATCGAATTTGATCGATCGCGCGCCGAGTGGAACTCGCTCTACTACGAAGTGCTGCACAACCTCGTGCTTGAAACCACGCGGATGGGCATCGAAGTGCAGAACCTGCGCATGAAGCTCGAATCGCTCTCGAGCCGGCTTGATTTCAGCGAGCGGCGCGTCCGCGCGCTCGAAGGAGTCGTGCAATATCGGCCGGAAGTCGTGCGCGGAGCGGACAGGCAGGATGAGGACGAGACGGGTGCAACGGGTGTATCTGGTGCGTCGGGTGGATCGGGTGCGTCAGGTGCGTCGGGTGCGTCGGGTGCATCGAGTGGATTCGAAGGGTTCGTTCCCGGCGGTGGCGGTCAGCAAGGACAAGGCGATGGGTCCGGCAAGCGGCGCCGCCGCCGTCGTCGCGGACGCAGAAGTGGTCAGGGAGGTCAGGGTGCCTCAGGTGCCTTGGGTGCCTCGGCTGCCTATGGTGCTCAGGGTGGCCAGGGTGGACAGGGAGCGCAGGGTGCTGGGCCGCAGGACGCTGACGCATTTGAAGCCGGCGAAAACGGCGCCGACGAAGGCGACGAATTCGAGAACGGCGAGGAAATGAGCGCCGGCGGCTTCGACGTCCCGGAACCAGTTGAGGAAGCGGCAGCACCCCAGGCACCCCAGGCACCCTTACCTGAGGTGCCGTCGATTCCCGATACGCTCAAGACGCCCGAGCCGGGCGACGACGACGTGCAGTGAAGATCGCGATCGTCGTTCAGCGGTACGGCGCCGACATCAACGGCGGCGCCGAGCAGCATGCCCGCTATGTTGCCGAGCACCTCGCCCCGCACGTCAAGGTCGAGGTGCTGACGACGTGCGCGCATCGCGACTACATTTCCTGGAAGAACGGATATCCGCCGGGGCGAGACACCGTTCACGGAATCCCGGTGCATCGCTTCCCGGTGTCGGTCGAACGCGATCCGATCGAATTCGGAAAGTGGTCGAAGAAGGTTTTTGCCGAGCGCCATTCGCTCGGTGACGAGCTCGCGTGGCTCGAGTCGGAGGGGCCGGCCAGCCCGGCGCTGATCGAGCACATCAAGGCGCACGAAGCCGACTACGACTTCTTCATCTTCTTCAGCTTCCGCTATCACCACTCGTATCACGGCTGCCGCGCGGTCGCGTCGAAGGCGATCCTGGTGCCGACAGCGGAGCGGGACAGCGCGCTCGGTCTCGGCATCTACCCGCCGATCTTCCGCGGCGTCCGCGCCTTCATGTACAACTCGCTCGAAGAGCGCGCGCTGATCCACGGCGTTTCGAACAACCAGTCGGTGCCCGGCGTCGTGGTCGGCGTCGGATCGGAAATTCCCGAGCGGTCGAACGGCAGCCGTTTCCGGCAGAAGTTCGACATGCGGGATCGCTTCGCGATCTATGTCGGGCGCATCGACGAGAACAAGGGCTGCGCCGAGCTCTTCAGCTTCTTCGAGCATTACAGCGCGTCGCTGGTCGACGGCATGCACCTGGTGCTGGTCGGCACGCCGCACATTCCGATCCCGAAGCACCCGCGCATTCATCACCTCGGCTTCCTCGAAGATCAGGACAAGTACGACGCGATGGCGGCGGCGGAGCTGCTGATCATGCCGTCGTATCTCGAGAGCCTGTCGATGGTCGCGCTCGAAGCCTGGGCAATGGGCAAGCCGGTGCTGGCCAATGCGAAGTGCGACGTGCTGCAGGGCCAGTGCATTCGCAGCAACGCCGGCTTGTTCTACGCGAACTATGCGGAGTTCGCGGAGACGATGCGCGCGATCGACACGACGCCGAGCCTGCAGGCGGCGCTCGGCGGCAACGGCCGCGCGTTCTTCGAGCGCAATTACGCCTGGCCGGTGATCGAGAAGAAATACGTCGACATGCTGAACCAGCTGTCGAAGGAATCGGCGCCGCGGAAGATGGAGCCGGCGCCGGGATGGTTCACGCGCAGACGGAAGTCACAGCCGCCGGCGGATGACGTGGTGAGGAAGTTGCCTTCAGGGGCATACAAAGAACCTGTCAAGGCAGAAGGCAAAAGGCAAAAGGCAGAAGAAGGGCCGAGGGTCGTCGAGACTCGCCGGGATTTCCGGCCGCCACAACGTCCCGTTGAACAGCCGCGCAGGCCCGAACAACAGCGGCGGCCCGATCAGCCGCGTCCTCAGCAGCAGCGCCCACAGCAAGCGCAGCGGCCACAACATCCTCAGCCACGAACCGAAGGTGTGAAGCCCCGGCCCGAAGGGGATCGTCAGCGAGATCACCGGCGTGGGCGTCCGCATCGGCGCGGGCGCAGGCCCGGCGGCGGAGGCCCCCGCTAAGCCACAGATGGCGCAGAAAGCACAGACCTAGAGGCATGTCCGTCGCAATTCACCAGGTGCTCGCGACGCTTGGCTATGGTGATGCCATCGGCCACGAAGTGCTGGGCATTCAGCGCGTGCTGCGTGATGCTGGATACGAGTCGGAGATCTTCGTGCAGACCGCGGATCCGCGGCTCGAGCACCTGACGCTCGACTATCGCGATCTGAACGATGCGAGCCATCCCGACAACATCCTGATCCATCACTTCTCGATCGGCTCTCGAGCCTCGCGCATGGCGTATGCGCTGCCCGATCGAATGGTGCTGGTCTACCACAACATCACGCCGCCGGAATATTTCGTGGACGTCAACAAGGAGCTGGTGCGGCTCTGCTTCAGGGGCCGGCGCGAGCTGGCGCTCTACAAGTCACGCTGCGACCTGGCGCTCGGTGATTCCGAGTACAACCGACAGGAGCTCGAGGCGCTCGGCTTCTCACCCACCGGCGTGCTCGACGTCGTGCCGGGATTCGATCATCTTCGCGGCCCGGCCGATTACACGTTCGCCGCCGCGTACGACGACGACTGGGTCAACCTGCTGTTCGTCGGCCGCGTCATCCCGAACAAGCGGCTCGAGGACGTGATCCGCTTTTTTCACGCCTACAAGACGTGGTTCAATCCGCGTTCCCGGCTGCTGCTCGTCGGCGCGCATTCAGGCTTCGAGCGCTACCTGTCGCTGCTCCACAACTTCATCGCGAAGATCGGCGCGAAAGACGTCCATCTGGTCGGCCATGTCTCGAACGAAGAGCTCGTCGCCTACTACGAGCTCGCCGACGTGTTCGTGTGCGCCAGCGAGCATGAGGGTTTCTGCGTTCCGCTGATCGAATCGTTCCACGAAGGTGTGCCGGTGATCGCCTATGCGGCCACGGCGGTGCCGTCGACAATGGATGGCGGCGGCATTCTGTATACGGACAAGGACCCGATGCACGTGGCCGGGCTGATCAACGCAATCGTCGACGATCACGCGCTTGCCGATGGCATTGTCGACGGGCAGTACGAGGCGCTCGATCGATTGATGGCCAGGGACTTTGCCGGCACCCTGCTCCGTCACGTCGAGAACGTGCTGGCATCGCCGCGCCGTGCGCATCCGCCAGTCGCTTTTGATTTCTGGGATCAGGCCGACGCCGCCGAGGAGTACGACGAAATCAAGGCGTATCGTCCCGCGGCGTTTCACGCCTTGCCGCCGGAACCGGGAACCGGGAGCCGGGAGCCGGGAACCGAATGATCGTGAACCAGTGGGTCCCGGCGGCGCACAAGGGCGACGCGATTGGCGATTCGGCCAGGCGCGTGCGCGGGCTGCTGCGCGAAATGGGACACGAATCGAATCTCTACGCCATGACGATTGACGACGACCTGCGTGGTGACGTGATTCCGTGGACCGACACGAGCGCGCGGAAAGGCGATCTGACGATCTTCCACTTCGCGCTGGTCTCGCCGATGACCGCGGAGTTCGCGAAGCTGCCGTCGGGACGCGTGCTGCAGTACCACAACGTGACGCCGGCGCATTTCTTTGCCGGCTACGACGCCGCCATCTATCGGCTCGCGATGCTCGGGCGCGAAGATCTGAAATCGCTCGTCGGCCACACCGACAGGGCGCTCGGCGATTCCGAATACAACCGCCAGGAGCTTGCCGATCTCGGCTTCACCAACACCGGCGTCTTTCCGATCGCCATCGACACCGGGCGGATCACCAGCGCGCCGCGCCGGCCGGCGCTCGAGGACATTCTCAGCGAAAACGGCTGGCTGAATTTTCTGTTCGTCGGCCGCATTGTCCCGAACAAGAAGATCGAAGATCACATCAAGCTCGCCGAGCATTACAAGCGCTACGTCGACGAGCAGTACCGCTTCATCTTCGTCGGCAGGACGGATGCGACGCCGAAGTATTACGCGGCGATTCGCGCCATGCTCGAGCGCTATCGAATGCCGGAAGGCCGTTTCATCTTTACCGGCCCGGTGCCGGATGAGGACCTGGCGACGTACTACCGCACGGCGAGCGTCTACATTTCGCTGTCGGAGCACGAGGGCTTCTGCGTGCCGCTGCTCGAGGCGATGGCGGCCGACGTGCCGGTGCTCGCCTACTCGTCGACCGCCGTGCCGGATACGCTCGGCGGCGCCGGCGTGCAGTTCGCCCCGAAAGATCTCGAATACGCGGCCGAGCTCCTTGGTGAGCTCGCCTATAACGACGACTTGCGGACGCAGGTCATTGCCCGGCAGCGGGCCAGGCTCGCCGACTTTGGCGACGATCGCATCCGCAAGGAGCTTGAGAGGCTGACGTCATCATGAGGCTGACACTGTGAAGATTGCATTCATCGTCCAGCGCTACGGCGCCGAGATCCTCGGCGGCTCCGAGTACCACTGCCGGCTGATCGCCGAGCGGCTCGCCGCCAAGCACGACGTCGAAGTGCTGACGACGTGCGCGCAGGACTACATCACGTGGGAGAACCATTACCCCGAGGGCAACGATCGCATCCGCGGCGTGACGGTGCGCCGCTTCAAGAACGCGCGCAGGCGCGATATTGCCGCCTTCAATCAATTCTCGGACTGGATCTTCCACAACCCGCATACGCGCGAAGACGAGCTGTCGTGGCTCGAGCAGCAGGGGCCGTGGTGCCCGGCGCTGCTCGAGTACCTGAGCAAACACCATCGCCAGTACGATGCGCTGATCTTCTTCACCTATCTCTATGCGCCGACGGTGCTCGGCGTGGACATCGATCCGGCGCGCAGCATCCTGGTGCCGACGGCGCACAACGAGCCGGCGATTCATCTGTCGATCTACAAGGAGATGTTCAAGAAGGCGGCGGCGGTCGCGTTCAACACCGAAGTCGAAAAGAATTTCCTGAAGACGACGTTCGAGTTCAGAAGCATTGCCGAAGAGACGGTCGGCTGCGGCGTGGACCTGATGCAGGACCAGGCGCAGCCGGACGATCCGGAGCCGGAGGACGAGGACGAGATTCACAAGCGGCTGGCGCCGCACCTGCGCGCCCGCGGCGCCCAGTTCCGCCGGCGCCATCGCCTGCAGGGTCAGTTTCTGCTGTATGGCGGACGCATCGACGCCGGCAAGGGCTGCGAGGAGCTGATCGAGTACTTCACGAGTTACAAGGAGCAGGGCGGCGAGGCGCAGCTGGCGCTGATGGGCGTGAAGCTGATGCAGCTGCCGGAAGTGCCGTGGGTGCGGTTTGCCGGGCTGTTGTCCGAGCGAGAGCGGCTGCAGGCGCTCGAGGCCGCCACGATCGTGGTGGTGCCCTCGCCGTTCGAGAGCCTGTCGCTGCTGGCGCTCGAAGCGATGGCGGTCGGCACGCCGGTGCTGTGCAACGCGCGCGCGGAAGTGCTCGTCGAACACTGCGTCAAGAGCAACGCCGGCCTTTTCTACCGCGATCGTGATGAGTTCGTCGAGTGCGCGAAGCTGATGCTCGCCGACGATCGCCTGCGCGAGCGCATGGGCCGCAACGGCAAGGAATACGTGAAGAAGAATTACCGCTGGGACGTGATCATGCAGAAGTACGACAAGCTGATTGGCGCGCTTCGCCGGTAGTTTCAGGTTTCAGGTTTCACGTTTCAAGTTTCAAGTTGAGTCATGACGTTATCAGTTGCAGTGTTAGTTGCAGTTCTGCAATTCGGCCCGCGGGCGCCGGCCTTCGACGTTGCTCAGGCCAGCCCCGAGCGAAGTCGAGGGGCGCTCACGCCGGCGGAAACGCTGATTGAGCCGGAGATCCTGCGCAACATCGAGCGCAATACGGTCGAAGGACCGTCCGTTCGCGTGGTGGAGGGCAGCGATCCCGCCGCCGGCGAAATTGCCGTCGTCTGTGCCATCAACTGCGAGCCGGTCGAATGGGCCATGAAGCGGCTGGGCCCCGCGGTCGCGTCGAAGCAGATCCCCCGCCCGGCGCGAACGATCCGGGTCGTGACGGTTGAAGTGCTTCGAGCGAATACGAAGGCGGCGATCTTTGTGGCCGCGGATGCCGGCGGCACGCTGCAAGTGGTTCGCGGGCTGTGGTCGACGTCGTCGATCGCTGATGAAGTCGTGGAGATCTTCGCGCGCCAGGCCGCCGGCGTGGTGGACGCGCGCCCATACGAGCGAGTCGGTCAGCCTCGGTGGGAGCGGCAGGGCGTCCCGATCACCACGATCGTGCCGACCGCCGATCCGCGCGGCGTGGACCGTTCGTCGTTTGCCGTCGCGGCGTCCGCGTATTTTCTGGCGACGCTTCCGAATGCCGGCGCCGAGGCAATGCTGTCGCACCTGACGGTCGGCGCGCACGCGCGGCTCGCGGAGGATGCGCGAAAGGCCGTCGCGCAGATGGGCAACCAGCAGCGCGCCAGTGCCGACGTGCTGATCATGTTCGGCCAGGCAATCGGGCGCGAGCAGCGGCGGATGCGATCGTTCGAACACTTCATGCCCTCGCCGGTCGATCCGATGCTGCACAGCCGCATCCTCGACATGGAAAAGGGCATCACCAGCGTCTGGACGAGCATGGGCATCACGAGTTCGCCCTTCGTTCCCGCGGCTGAACGCATTCGCGGCCGCGGCGGCGAGGATCGCCGCATCGTCAGCCGGACGGGCGAGGGCTTGCCCGCCGTGGAACCACCGACCGCCATGCTCAAGTTCCCGAATGTCGACGACGTAATTTACGAGTTGGGGAACTTCATCGACGGCAAGCGATCGATCAGCGACATCCGCGATGCGATATCGGCGGAGTTTGGCCCGATCGCGCTGCCCGTCGTCGTCGATTACTTCGAGCGGCTGGCCAAGGCCGGCGCCGTTTCACTCAAGTAGGTGCCAATGCGAATTCTTGCAACGACGCTCCTGGCGATCCTGATTGCGCCGACCACCATCGCCCAACAGGCGAAGCCAATCGTCTACGTGCTGTCGACTGGCGGCACGATCGCGGGGTCGGGCTCTTCGGCAACTGATCTCTCGAATTACAAGCCGGGCGCCATCCTCGGCGAGCAGCTGGTGAAAGCGGTGCCGCAGATCTCGCAGATTGCCGACGTTCGCGTCGAGCAGATCGTCAACGTCCGCAGCTCGGACCTCACGATCGGGAACTGGCTGACGCTGGCGAAGCGCATCAACACGATCCTCAAGGAAACACCCGCGGTCGCGGGATTCGTCGTCACCTCGGGCACCAACACTCTCGAAGAGACCTCGTATTTCCTGCACCTCACGGTGCGATCGGACCGGCCCGTCGTGCTGGTCGGTGCGATGCGACCCGCCACCGCGATCTCCGCCGACGGGCCGTTGAATCTGCTCAACGCGGTGAAGACCGCGATCGCGCCCGAATCGCGAGGCAAAGGCGGACTGATCGTGTTGAACGACGAGATCAACGCCGCCCGCGACACGATGAAGACGAACACGCTGCGCGTGGAGACGTTCCGCGCGCCGGAGCTCGGCATTCTCGGTTACGTCGATGAGGATCGCGTGAGCTACTACCGGTCGACGACCAGGCGTCACACGCTCAACTCGGAGTTCGACGTCACGAACCTGACGACGCTGCCGAAGGTGACGGTGTTGTATTCCTACATCGAACCTGATACCACGCTGATCGAGGCCGCGATCAAGAGCGGCGCAAAAGGCATTGTGTTCGCGGGCACCGGCAACGGCACGCTGTCGATTTTCGAAGCCAACGTCGTGAAGGAAATCAACGCGATGCCCGCGGCATCCAGACCGGCGCTGGTGCGATCGAGCCGGGTCGGCAACGGGCGCGTGACGCCTACGGCTGAGTTCGACGCGATGAACATCGTGCCGTCGGATACACTGACGCCCCAGAAGGCGCGCATCCTGTTGATGCTCGCCCTGACCAGGACCACCGACCTCAAAGAGCTCCGGAGAATTTTTTCCGAGTACTGAACGTCATGACGCGGCGGCCAGGGCACGAAGGCGAATCATGAAGATTCTGATCGCAGAGGACGATCGTGTCACGAGGCAGGTACTGAAAGCGTCGCTCATCTCCCTCGGCCACGAAATCCTCGAAGTCGAGGACGGCGCTGCGGCCGTTGAAGCGCTCGCGCAGCCCGGCGCGCCGAGCCTGGCCATTCTTGACTGGCTGATGCCGCGCATGGATGGTCTCGAAGTGGTCCGCGCCCTCCGCCAGCGTCCCGGACGATACGTCTACGTCGTGCTGTTGACGGCGAGGGACGGCGACGACGACATGATCGAGGCGCTGGACGCCGGCGCCGACGACTTCCTGACCAAGCCGTTCAAGATCGGCGAGCTGCGCGCGCGCTTGAGGGCCGGCGACCGGGTCCTGGCGCTGCAGGACGATCTGCTCCGCTCGCAGGATGTGCTGCGGCACGAGGCCGCCCACGATCGGCTGACCGGCCTGTGGAACCGCGGCCGCGTCCTCGACGAGCTCGCCCGCGAGCTGCGCCGCAGCGTCCGCGAGCTGTCCACGCTCGCCGTGGTGATGGCCGACGTCGATCACTTCAAGCAGATCAACGACACGCACGGGCACGCCGTTGGCGACGCCGTGCTGAAAGGGATCGCCGAGCGCATTGCCGCCACGCTTCGCGCTTCGGATTCCGTGGGCCGCTACGGCGGCGAGGAATTCCTGTTCGTCCTGCCGCAGGCCGGCCTCGATGGCGCGCGCGACGTTGCGGATCGCGTCCGCGCCGCAATCGCGTCCCGCCCGATCATCACCTCGCCGGTGACGCTCAACGTCACGCTCAGCCTGGGCGTATCGTGCAGCAGCCCGTCGAGCAGTGAGGAAACGCTCATTCAGGCGGCGGACCAGGCGTTGTATCGGGCAAAGGCGAACGGCCGTAATCGCGTCGAGGTCGATTAGGAGTAGCCTAACGCCATGTTCCCGCCGTGGCTGGTGGCGATTCCGGGACTGTTGCTGATCGTTGCCGGCCACGCGAAGGACCGCTACGGCGTGATGTGCGTCGGCCTGCTGTGGTTCTTCTACGGGATGTACGAGCACAACGTGCAGGCGACCTGCACCGGTGAGTGCAATATCAGGTTCGACCTGGTCTTGATCTATCCTGTTCTCGGCCTCGCGACCCTCGGCTCGATCGTCAGCCTGATGCTCAGCGATAAGTCGAAGAGGCGATCACGATGACTTCAAAGATTGCGGGTCTTGCCGGCATCGCGCTGCTCGCTGCAACCACGCAGATCGCTGAAGTGCGCGTCATGTCGAATGGCGCGACCGCACCCGCGTACCTGCAACTCGTGTCGCGATTCGAGTCCGGCAACACCTTCAAGGCGGTGACCCTGGCCACCAGCACCGGGGTAGGCGCTGCGAACATCCAGACGCGGATCCGCAAGGGCGAGCCGGTGGACGTGGTGTTCATCGCCGCGAACGCGATGGACGATCTCGTGAAGGAAGGACATATCGTCAAATCGAGCCGCGTGGACATCGCCCGCTCCGCGATCGGTGTCGGCGTTCGGGCCGGGCAGCAACGTCCCGACATTCGAACGGTCGACGGGCTGAAGAAGGCGTTCCTCGAGGCGAGGTCGATTGCGATCTCGGCGCAGATCAGCGGTCAGTACCTGACGAACGAGTTGCTGCCTCAACTGGGCATTGCGTCACAGGTGTTGCCGAAAGTGCAGCGCATAGGAAACGAACCGGTCGGCAACGTCGTGGCCCGCGGCGAAGCGGAGCTTGGCGTGCAGCAGATTTCCGAACTACGCGCGGTGAAAGGCGTGGACCTTGTCGGGCCGCTGCCGGCTGAAGTCCAGCGCGTCTCGATCTTCTCCGCCGGCATTGCAACGAAAGCGCCGAATCCGAAAGGCGCCAGGGCGCTCGTCGATCTCGTGCTGTCTCCCGCCGGCGCCGCGGTGATGAAACAGACCGGCCTGGAACCGATCACGCGTTAACAGGAGCGCAGATGGCATTGCCCGGTCACGTTGCGGCGGACACCAGGGAGTTGCTTCGGGAACAGGTCGTCTCGGCTCAGCGACGCAGCCATCAGTTCTATGTCGGCCTGACGGTGTTGCTGATGGCCACGGTCGTCACCGGTTTCTGGCCGACCTACTTCGGAACGTTCCTGATCGGCGGCGTGGCCCGGCCGCTCGTCATGCACGCGCACGGCGCAATCTTCACCGGCTGGATGCTGCTGCTGTTCCTGCAGGTCGGGCTCGCGGCGAGCGGCAACGTTCGGCTGCATCGGCGGGTCGGCACGTTCGGCATCTGGTATGGCGCCGCTGTCTGGATCATGGGCGTGATTGCGACGTTCGCCGCGCCCGTGATTCACGTCCAGCGCGGAGAGTGGCCGCTCGATCAGGCTGCGGGATTCCTGATTCTTCCGATCGGCGACATGATCCTGTTCGGCGGATTCTTTGGCCGGCGCCGTGAAGTACCGGAACAAGCCGGATGTGCACAAGCGGCTGATTGTCGCCGCGACGGTCTCGCTGGCGTTCGCCGCGGTGGCGCGCATGAATCTCTCGCTGCCGGTTTTTTTCCTGATTTGGATGGCGCCAATGGCGGCGCTCGCCGCGTTTGACTTCCGTTCGATCGGCAAAGTGCACCGCGTCACCGCGATCGGCATCGCGGTCATGGTGCTCGGCTTCCCGCGCGTGTTCCTCGAGCAGTCCGAGAGCTGGCGCGCGATTGGCCGCGCCCTGCTCCGTCCGTTTGTGTAAGCTGCACCACTCGCATCCAACATGCTGATCGATTTTCTGCGACGGGTTCGCGCCTCAAAGCTCGTCGCAAGGGATCGAATCCTGGGCTCCGCACTAGACATCGTCTTGTGGTGGGAGGCGCGGAGGCTTCTGTTCAACCTTCTCGTCGGCGCCGCCGGCGTGATTACGTGCGTCGGCCTCGTCACGATCGCCGTGATCGGTGGCTACATCTCCGGCGAGCCTGATTTCGGGTTTCCGGATCCGCCGATCTTCGCGATTCTGGGTGTCATCGCGTTCGGAATCATGGCCAACGTCTGCTATACGGGCGGATGGATTGTTGAACTGATCGTCAGGCGTGCCTGGCCGCAAGAATCGCAGCAACTGGCGACGCTGTCCTTCACACTCGGAATCATTCTCGCAGTGTTAGTGACACTTCTGCCGATACCGCTGTTTGGCCTGCTGGTCGTGCTGGCCTTGTTACCTGTCTGGTAACCACGCCATTTCTCAATGCCAGCGATGCGACAGGCACCCCGGCTACGTCGCTGGAAAGCCGGGAGCGCGGCGGACACGCTCGGCTTGCAGTAGATGGCGCTGTTCATGTTTCGAGAGAATCTCGAGCCCGGTTCCCACCGTGAATCGAATCACCGGCACGAACGGATTCCTGAACCGAACTCGATTCACGTCGCAGTGCTGCGCGAGCTGAACGAGATCGCGCGTGCTCCGGTTGCTCGGGCCACCGAGCGGTTCCGCGACGTCAACGTCGCATTAGCTGAGGGCTACATCCGCGATCCATTCGACCTGTGTGACACCGCGGAGATGATGGGCCGGCCCGCCAACCTTGGCGCAATGGGCGTGTACTACTTCAAGCCGGACGTGCTGGGCATTACCGGACCGCCGAATCCGAAAGTGAGCGGAACCGGCATCCACACCGACTTCCTGAAGCCATCGATCCTGATCTACGAACCGCAGGCGAACGGCTCGCTCGAATTGGTGGCGGTGGACAATCTGGCTTTCGAAGCAGCGTGGAAGGCAGCAGGAAATTCCAAGCCGCCGTCATTTCACGGCGTGGCTTACAACTACATGGCCGATGATCCGGCGACCGCCGCGGACGATGCGCACCCGTTCGCGCCGCATTACGATCGTCACGTGTGGATCTATCGCGAGAATCCGAACGGCGTGTTCGCGCCGTTCAACCCGAAGGTGAGCTGCGCTCATCACAAAGGTGCGACGATGAAGATGCCCGGAATGAAACACAGGCGGGACAGGCGGGACTAAAGTCCCGCCTCTACGAAGTGGCGGCTATTCGACTTCGACGGGCTCCAACTCGTCGCCGTTCTCCGTGCTGCCGCCGTTATCAGGCTCCTGCGTACCAGCCGATGCCTTCTTCCGGCGCGGGCGAATGTCGTAGCGCTTGATCATTTCGTTCAGCGTCGTCGGCTTGATGCGAAGCAGTTCGGCAGCGCGCTTTTGGACGCCCCCGGCCGCTTCGAGCGCCGATTCGATCCACTGCCGCTCGTACGCCACCGTCACGTCCTTCAGCGAAATGCCGTCGGCCGGCATCACCACGTGCGGGATCTGGAAAGCCGGATTCTTCCGCACGTGCTCTGGAATCAGCTCGATGCCGATCCGCGACCCGGTGCAAAGCACCACGGCACGCTCGATCACGTTCTCGAGCTCGCGCACGTTGCCCGGCCAGTCGTATTCCATCATCAGGTCGAGCGCCTCGGGCGCGATCTCGATGTGCTTGCGATCGTTTTCCTCGCCGTACTTCTCGAGGAAGTGCTGGACCAGCAGCGGAATGTCGTCGCGGCGCTCGCGCAGCGCCGGCAGGTGAATGCTGATGACGTGGAGGCGATAGAACAGATCCTCGCGGAACCGGCCCTCCTCCATCTCGTGCTTCAGATCGACGTTGGTCGCGGCAATGATGCGGACGTCGACCTTGATCGTCTCCATGCCGCCGAGGCGCATGAACTCGCGCTCCTGCATCACGCGCAGCAGCTTGGCCTGCGTCTCGATCGGGATGTTGCCGATCTCGTCGAAGAAAATGCTGCCCTTGTCGGCAAGATCGAACATGCCTTTCTTCGGATACACGGCGCCGGTGAAGGCGCCCTTGACGTGGCCGAAGAGCGTTGATTCGAGCAGATCCGGCGGCAGGTTGCCGGAATTGACGGCGACGAACGACTTCTCGCTGCGCGCCGAGTTGCTGTGGATCGCGCGCGCGACCAGCTCCTTACCAGTGCCGCTCTCGCCGGTAATGAGTATGGTGCTGCGGCTCGGCGCGGCCTGGATGATCAGGTCGAACACCTGCTTCATCCGGCTGCTCTTGCCGATGATGCCGGAGAACTTGTGATACCGCGCCTGGAGATTCTGGCGCAGCGACACGTTCTCGGCAACGAGCTGGCGGCGCTCGATCGCGTTCTGCAGGACGACGAGCACTTCGTCGTTCTTGAACGGCTTGGTGATGTAATCGAACGCGCCCTTCTTCATGGCCGCGATGGCGCTTTCCATCGAGGCGTAGGCGGTGATCATCAGCACCGGCAGGTCATCGTCGTGCTTCTTCAGCTCGTCGAGGACCTGCAAACCGTCGAGGCCGGGCATCATCACGTCGACGATCACGGCGTCGAACGGCAGCGATCGCGCGAGGTCGAGGCCCTCCTGGCCCGACGCGGCCAGGCGCACGCTATACCCTTCGCGCTCCAGCAACGTGCCCAGAATGTCCCGCATCACTTCTTCGTCGTCGATGACGAGTACTGCTGCGTTGTGTTTTCTCATGCTACACACCTGCGCTCTGTCGCTGTGGGGAGGCGGCAGACGAATCCGGCGCGGCCATGAATCGGAGTTCAAATCGCGTGCCCTTGCCGGGCGCGCTGTCACATTGAATGGTGGCCTCGTGCTCGCGCACGATGCCGTAGGTAATCGACAGGCCGAGGCCGGTGCCCTGGCCCATCGGTTTGGTCGTGAAGAACGGATCGTAGATACGTGCGAGGTGCTCAGCCGGAATGCCGTTGCCGGTGTCGGCCACTTCCGCTATCGCCTCACCGCCCTCGATCCGCGTTGAAATGGTCAGCCAGCCGCCGCTCGTCATGGCATCGCGCGCGTTGAGGAACAGGTTGAGGAACACCTGCTGCAGCTTGAATTCATAGCCGACAATGTTCACCGGCGCCGGGTGGAAATCCCGCCTGACCTTGACGCTGCCTTTCGCGAATTGATGTTCGAGCAATGACAACACGTCGCCGATCACTTCATTCAAGTCGACGACGGTGCGCTCGGATTGTTCCGCGGCGTTCGGCCGCGACAGGTTGAGCAGGCCGTTGACAATGCGGGCGGCGCGGAACGTTTGCTTTTCGATCTTCTCGAGCAGCGGCGTGCGCGGATCCGCGGGATCGGCGTTCTCGAGCAGCATCTGCGTGTAGCTGGAGATACCGGTGAGCGGCGTGTTGACTTCGTGCGCCACGCCGGCGGCGAGCAGACCAAGCGAGGCCATCTTCTCCGAGATGCGCAGCTGCTCTTCCATCTGCGTGCGCTCGGTGATGTCCTCGAGGATCACGATCGTTCCGGCCGTCGGTCCGCCGGCGATGCTCTGCAGCGGCACCGTCGTCAGGTTGACGAGCAGCGTCTGCCCTTCCTTCGTACCGCGTGCGTTCACGGGCACGCGGAACGCGGTGTGTCCGTCGGGGTAATGCTTTCGGATCGACGAGAGCAAGCCGAGCACATGCGCGTCGAACAGGCGATCGACCGTCTTGCCAAGCACGGCAGTCCGGGGCACGCCGTAGAGACGCTCGAGCGACGCGTTCCAGCGAATCACCTGATCGCCCGGCCCAATCACGAGCAGGCCGTCGTCCAGCGATTCAAGAATGTTTTCGTTGAAGGCGTGGAGACGATCGAGCTCCGACGCCTTGAGATGCAGCTGACGATAGAGTCGCCCGTTCTCGATCGCGGTGGCGGCCTGTGCGGCGACCGCGGTCACGAGCGCGGTGTCTTCAGTGCTGAGCGGCTCGCCGCTGGCGCGGCGGCCAAGCGCCAGCACCGCGATCGCGGCGTCCTTGGCGATGCAGGGAACGAAGTAGTAGATGCCGTGGTCGCGCCAGTATTCGATCTCTTCAGCGGTGAAGCGGGTCGCCGCGAGCGGATCGTCCAGGCGAACGGTGTGCGCGCTATGCAGACGCGAGCCGATGCCCGACGCGCCGTTCAACTTCGGCGGATTGCTTTCGAATCCCTCGGCGCTA
The DNA here is from genome assembly GCA_019752015.1 of Cyanobacteriota bacterium. Lineage (GTDB taxonomy): Bacteria > Acidobacteriota > Vicinamibacteria > Vicinamibacterales > UBA2999 > 12-FULL-67-14b. The sequence goes on from JAIEMQ010000003.1 coordinate 24,032, forward strand.
ATCGACTCGAAGTCGCCGCTATCCGCCGCCAGCAGGAACGCGAGGCGATCGAGCTCAATCGTCTCGCGCACGCGCGTGGTCAGGCGATCGGCGAGGCGCGTCAAATCGAGGTCGCTGTTCAGCTCGCGCGCGAAGCTGACGAGCGCGCGGCGGTAATCGTAACGATCGCGGTAGAACGCGCGATCGATCGCTTTCTGCAGGCCATCCTTGACGGGCTTGGCGAGCAGCACGACGACGACGGTGGCGAGAAACGCGATGATCCATCGCTGATCGGTCTCGCTGCCGCCGATGTTGCCGCCCGACGCGCGCAGGATCAGCACGTAGATCGCGACGATCGCCGAGACCGCCGCCGTGTAGATCAGCAGGCGCTTGAGGATGATCTCGACGTCCATCAGGCGATAGCGAATGATCGCCGACGCGAACGCGAGCGGGATGAAGCCCAGCGGAATCGCCGACAGTCCCATCGGGATCGACGGATCGACACCGAGCGCAAACGGGATGGCGTAGCCGAGGGCGAACGGCAGCGCGCCGAGCGCCGTGCCCCACACGATCCAGCGCAGCTGGCGCTTCACCGTCACCGATCGCGCGCGCGACAACGCGCGCAGCAGGATCGCGAGGCCGGCGGCGAAGAACGACGCGAGGTAGACGTACTCGAGGCGATCGAGCAGCGCGATCACGCGCACGAAATACTCGGGGTCGATCCCCGACCGCAGCACCGCAAGCGCGCGCGTCGATCCGACCACCGCGCCCGGCAGATAGACCGCCGGCAGCCACCGCGCAAGCATTGCGGAGTAGCCGGGAATATGCGGGCGCTCAGGGAACACCAGCGCGAAGTGCAGGAACAGCGGCGGCAGCACCATCACCGCGATCGCATCGCCCCAGTAGAAGACCCAGTCCACGCGATCAAGACGCCCGCTGAACGAGAACGTGAAGAGGCCGAAGAACGCGACCGACAGCCAGAAGAAATGCAGCGTCGCCTGATCGGTCGGCCGCCGCGCGCGCACCGCCGCGCCGACGAGCAGCGTGAAGATGCCGACCGCGGCAAGCACGTAATAGAACAGGCCCGCGCCGCTCGGCATCGGCGCCAGCGACACGTTCGCCATCTCGCGCGAGCCGAGCCGCAGCAACGTGTAGGTGTGACGATCGCCCGGCCGCGAGGCGTGCTGCATCGCGAGCACATCGGCGCGGCCTTCGATTGGCCGCTGATCGATCGCGATCAACACATCGCCGGGTCGCACGTCAGCGCGGCTTCCCGCCGACGGCTTGGCGACTTCGGCGGCGACGACGCCAACTTCGCGCTCGACCCAGAGGACGCCGTCTTCAACTTCCGCGGACGTCGCGCGCGACACGACATTGGCGAGGCCAAGCGCCAGCAACCCAAGCGTCACCGCAACGGGCAACGCAGTCCGCCTCCACTCTTTCCACCACGAGTCCCGGTCGTAAACGGACATCGCCTTCGGTTGTTCCAAATCGCCTGACAAGACAGATCGATCCGCGTAAAACAGGAGCAAACGCTATACCGTTAGCACGGCCGCAGCACTCGACCTAAATGCCTTAAAAATCAGATATTTGCGTCTTAACGGTCGGTCAAAAACCAAGCCCGATCCAAAACATCGACCGGCCGATCCAATTATTAGTATGACAGCTTTCTGATCAGAATTTGACGGTGAGGCCGCCGACAAGACGCTTCGGCGGACGAACGACGAGGATCTCGTCGTAGGCGGAGGTGTTGGCGAGCGATTCGTGGAACAGGTTGCGGACGCCGACGAGCATTTCCCACTGCGAGGCGCGGAAGTTCATGAACGGCAGCGCCTGGTTCACTTGCAGATCGAACCGCGCGCCGAACGCCGGCGCGATCGCGTTGCGATCCGGCGCCGCGAATGCGGTGTTCAACTTGTAGAGCACGACGACGCGCGTGGCGGAGTACGGAATCTCCGTTTCGAGCGACGTGGTCACGTCGTGGATGCGCTCGGTTGCCGGACGCACCGCCGACGGAATGAAGCGCGCCAGCACCGCGAACTCGAGCGGCTCCGCGCGATCGGTCCAGTTCGCCGTGGCCACCGAGTAATCGACCGAGCCGCGGATGTTGTCAGCAAGCGCATGCGTGAAGGTGACGCCGGCGCCGCGCACGCTGGCGTCGCCGGCGGCGCCGACATAGTAATGACCGAGCGACGCGGCGTCGTTGCGGCGCAGGCCGAACACCGTCACCGTCTGATCGTCGATGCGCTGCTCGAAGCCGCGCACCGCGATGGTGGCGCCGTTCATCACGCGCTCGATCGCGAACTCGTAGTTCTGCAGCGTCTGCGGACGCATCCCCGTCTTCGAGATCGGCGAGAACGTGCGCTGCGGCGGCAGGTATGCGGCGCTCGACGGCGGAATGAACTCTTCGGCGCCCGGCGCGCTGACATGCCGCGACGCCGACGCGCGCATGCGCCATGATTTCGCCGGCGAGAACGTCGCGCTGACGCTCGGGCTGAAGTTCGCGTTGCGGTCCATGTAGTCGTAGCGCGCGTAGCTGCCGCCGTAGCTCACCGCAATGTAGCGCGAGATTTGCCACTCGTCGTACGCGAACACCGACCCGACGTTGCGCGCCGTGTCGGAGAGCGCGCCGAGCGCGACGGTGTTGCCGCCTTCGTACCGCTGCAGGCTGTAGGACATCCCGAATCGATAACGATGCGGCACCTGCGCCTTGACGACGTAGCTGCCGGCGAGCATCCACGAGCTGAGATCGCTCTGGTTCATCGCGGCGCGGACGTTCCAGTCGCCGTGCGATCCCACCGGGGCGCCGACCGAGAAGAACGCGACGCTGCTGGTGCGATCGAGCTGCAGGAGCTGCAGCGGATTGTCGAACGCGCCGGTCGTCAGCAGGTTGACCTGGCCGCCGAGCGACATGTCGCTGAAGAGCGACTTCGTGGCACGCATCGAGGTGCCGACCGCGCGGCCCAGGAACTCGAAGGAGTCGGTGATGAACCAATCATCATCGTCCGGGATCCGCGCAAGGGTTTGCGCATCGCGCAGCACGCCGCGCTTCACGTGGCGAAGACGCCAGCCGAGCTCGCTCTCATCACGATCGCCCATCTTCGACGCCGGCGTGGCGGGCGCGGCGCCGATCGTGGCGACGCCTGCTTCGGCAATACGCGGCGCGATGGCCGCACCTTCCCGCCGCAGCGTGAACGAAGAAGCGCTCTTCGTGGACGGCCGCACGTTCACCATCGAGCTGCGAGCGGCCAGGAATCCGGTGAGGTGCACGCGGACCAGGTACGGGCCCGGCGGCAGCTGCCTCAGCGTGTACGAACCGGTCCTGTCGGACACGGCGAAGGCGGTGGTTCCACCGAGCGCGGAGATGACGGCGCCGTCGAGCGGCAGGCCACCCTCGTCAGTGACTTTGCCCTCGATGAATCCGGTATCGGCCGCGGCGATGATGGTGACGGGCTTGAACGTTCCGACTGAGGGCGGACGCTTCACGGTCTGGGCGGCGGCATACGTCGAGTGCAATGCCGCGAGGCATAGCACGATCGGTCCGATCAGGCGACTGGGGGTCCGCATCCAGTTCTTTAGACGCCGCCTGCCCCCAAAAGGGGCAGGCAGGTCTAATTGAGTTTACGCCTTTTTACCGGTTCCCGGATCCCGGCTCCCGGCTCCCGGTTTTCTAGCCCTTGACGGTGAACTTGATGTCCTGGGACAGCACCTTGTTGTTGTTCGCCTTGTCCGTGATCTTCACGTTCAGGCGATAGCTGCCCTCTGCGAACGACGCCAGCGGGACGGTAATGCCGCCCGGGACCGGGAACTTCGCCGGGTCGAACTGCGGCGGCAGGTTGGCGGCGTTGGCCGTCTGCGGGTTGGTCTTGTTGAAGAACTTCTCGCCGGTGCCCTCGACCTTGTGGAACTCGTATTCGAGGAGCAGGTTCGGCTTGCCGGACGCGTCGAGGCCGGAGTTGTAGACCTGGAAGAAGATCGAAAGCTCGTCGGCCTTCTTGAATTCCATGTCCGGCGCGGGCAGCAGCTCCTGCATGCCGAACACGAACGGGCGTTCGCGCGCCTCGTCCTGACTCGGCGGCGCGCTCAGCATATTCACCTTGTCGGCGACGAGGATCGTGCTCGTGGCGAGCTCACCGTTGTAGAAGTCCGGCACGGTGACCTGCGTCTTCAGCACGCCCATCTTCGGCACGGCGTTCTTCGGGGCCTTCTCGGGGAGGCGCTCCTTGAATGCAATGTAAACGTCGTAGGTGCCGGCGGTGGCCATGAACACGCGGTTGAGCTTGACGCGGCTCTCGCTGCCCAGCGCCGCGGCGGGGATGAAATGAATGTCGTCCCACGGATATTCGACCTTCTTGGCTTTCGGGTCGGGCGTGGCGGCCGGGTTGACAACGCGGACGTACATGGCGGCATCGGTCTTCGGCGCGTTGTTGACGGTAAGCACGAACGGCACGAAGGTGCGCTGCTCCTGCGACTTCATGAAGAAGGGTTCGAGCGTCATGGTGATATCGGTCGGCGCCGGCTGGCCGGCCATCACGCCATCGACGAGCTTGACGACCTGCTCGATTTCCTGCTGCTCCTGCTTGCTGCGCTTCTGAGGCTTCTGCCCCGGCGCCTGAGCTGCCGCAAACGTTACGGAAACCACCAGCGCGACCACCACTGCCATCGCACGCCGAATTGCCATCATGGAACTCCCCTTATGCCGCGTTTTTTTGCCTTCTGCCTTGTGCCTTCTGCCTTTCGCAGGCGCCGCAGATCAACCGATCATAGGGGTCTGCACGACCCAAGTCAAACACTCTAAATCGTTGCAACCGTAGAGGCTTAGAGCGAATAAACGGTTACATCTGGTGATATGTTTTTCAGGCGTGATTGGCGATGACGTCCTCGTGATCGTGCTCGCCGGCGGCGCGGGCGAACGGCTCGCGCCGTTGACGCGCGAACGCGCGAAGCCCGCGGTCTATTTCGGCGGGCCGTATCGCATCATCGATTTCGTCCTGAGCAACTGCATCAACTCCGGGCTGCGGCACATCTTCATCGCCACGCAGTACAAATCGCTCTCGCTCAACCGGCACATTCGTCAAGGGTGGACGGTCGTGTCCGAGGAGCTCGGCGAGTTCATCGAGATCCTGCCGCCGCAGAAGCGTGTCGGCGAGCACTGGTATCAGGGCACGGCCGACGCCGTGTATCAGAACCTCTACTCGATCATCCGCGAGGGTCCGCGCTACGTGGTGGTGCTCGCGGGCGATCACGTTTACAAGATGGACTACCAGAAGATGCTCCGTTTCCACCAGGACATGGCGGCGGAGGTCACGCTGGCGGCGATCGAAGTGCCGATCGAAGACGGCCATCGCTTCGGCATTGTCGCGCTGGACGAGCGCGAGAAGGTCACCGGCTTCCTGGAGAAGCCCGCCAATCCGCCGGCGATGCCGGGACAGCCCGGACTCGCCATGGCGTCGATGGGCATTTACGTCTTCGACAGCGACGTGCTGATCAAGGCGCTCGAAGAAGACGCCGCCGATCCGGCGAGCCATCACGACTTCGGCAAGAACATCATTCCCTCGCTGATTGGCCACGGCCGCACCTACGCCTACGCGTTCTACGACGAGAACAAGAAGTCGGCGAAGTACTGGCGCGACGTCGGCACCATCGACGCGTATTACGAAGCGCAGATGGATCTGTGCGGCGTCAATCCGGAGTTCAACATGTACGACCCGGAGTGGCCGCTGCGCACCTACATGCCGCAGGCGCCGCCGGCGAAGTTCGTGTTCGCGGAAGACGCGCGGCGCGGCGAGGCGCGCGACTCGCTGGTGTCGCAGGGCTGCATCGTGTCGGGCAGCCGGATTTACGGCAGCATCCTCTGCCCGAACGTGCGCGTGCACAGCTTCTGCACGGTGGAGGATTCGATCCTGATGCCCGGAGTGCGCGTCGGGCGCCACGCGCGGATCCGCAAGGCGATTATCGATCGCGACCTCGACATCCCGCGCGGCGCGCTGATTGGATTCAATCCCGAGGAAGACGCGCGCCGGCATACCGTTTCCGAAAACGGCGTCGTCGTCGTCGCCGCGGGCGATGAGCCGTACGTCACGGCCATCAATGAAGCGGCTCTCAGACTCGAAGCAGAGGCGGATCGTAGAGGCTAGGGGATCGGGATCGGGGATCAGGGATCAGGGATCAGGGATCAGATGAACATTTCCGACGTTCGCGGGCGCGAGATTCTCGATTCGCGAGGCAATCCGACAGTCGAAGTTGAGGTCACGATCGAAGGCGGCGCCAGGGGGCGCGCTGGAGTTCCGTCGGGCGCGTCGACGGGCGAGCGCGAGGCGCTCGAGCTTCGCGACGGGGATAAGTCGCGATATCTCGGCAAGGGTGTTCGCAAGGCCGTCGCCAACGTCAACGGCGAGATCGCATCGGCGATCAAGGGCAAGGAGTTTTCGCAGCGGCAACTCGACGAGGCGATGATTGCGCTCGACGGAACGCCGACGAAGAGCCGCCTTGGCGCCAACGCGATCCTCGGCGTATCGATGGCGGCCATGCGCGCGGAGGCCGCGCGGGCGGGCAAACCTCTCTACGCGCACGTCACGGATCTGTCCGGCTCCCGGCTCCCGGATACCGGCTCCCGGTATGTTCTGCCGGTACCGATGATGAACATCCTGAACGGCGGCGCGCACGCGGACTCGAACGTCGACTTCCAGGAATTCATGGTGATGCCGATCGGCTTCTCCTCGTTCGCCGAGGGGCTGCGGGCCGGCACCGAGATCTTTCACGCGCTGCGATCGATCCTGAAGAGCCGGGGTCTTTCGACCGGCGTCGGCGACGAAGGCGGATTCGCGCCGAGCCTGAAATCGAATCGCGAAGCGCTCGAGCTCGTGCTCGAAGCGGTCGGCAAGGCCGGCGCGAAGGCCGGCGACAACGTGTTTCTCGCGCTCGATGTTGCCGCGAGCGAGTTCTGGCAGACCGACCATTACGAATTTCACAAATCCGGCGAGCCCTCTCGCGACTCGCAGGGCATGGTCGATCTCTACGTCGACTGGTGCCGGCAATACCCGATCATCTCGATCGAAGACGGCTGCGCCGAACAGGACTGGCACGGCTGGAAGTTGTTGACCAGGGCGCTCGGCGACAAGGTGCAGCTCGTGGGAGACGATGTGTTCGTCACCAATCCGGCGATCCTGAAGAAAGGCATCGCCGAAGGCATTGGCAATGCGCTGCTCGTGAAGGTGAATCAGATCGGCACGATCACCGAGACGCTCGACGCGATGAAGATCGCGCACGACGCCGGCTATCGCTGCGTGTCGTCGCATCGCTCGGGTGAGACGGAGGATTCAACGATCGCGGATCTCGCGGTGGGCACCGCCGCCGGGCAGATCAAAACCGGTTCTGCGTCACGCAGCGATCGGGTCGCCAAATACAATCAGCTGCTGCGCATCGAGGAAGAGCTCGGCAGCCAGGCTCGCTACGCAGGGGCTTTGGCTCTCAAACAACTCTCACAGAAGCACTGAAACACGGAAACACAGACCCTCGATGTACAAACTCGTTTTGCTTCGCCACGGTGAGTCAACCTGGAACAAAGAGAATCGTTTCACGGGTTGGACCGATGTCGATCTCACCGGGAAGGGACGCGCCGAAGCGCGCGAAGCGGGCCGCCTGCTGAAAGCCGGCGGCTTTGCATTCGACTTCGTTTACACATCGCTGTTGAAGCGGGCGATCTGGACGAGCGTGCTGGCTCTCGACGAGCTCGATCAGCTGTGGCTGCCGGTCGAGCGCGACTGGCGGTTGAACGAGCGCCACTACGGCGCCCTGCAGGGACTCAACAAGGCGGAGACGGCGGCCAAACACGGCGAGGATCAAGTGAAGATCTGGCGCCGCGCTTACGCGATTGCACCGCCGCCGCTGACGAGCGACGACCCGCGGCATCCATCACGCGATCCACGTTACAAGAATCTTCCACAGTCGGATCTGCCGCTGACCGAATCGCTGAAAGATACGGTCGCGCGCTTTCTTCCGTACTGGCACGAGTCGATCGCGCCGCGGATCAAATCCGGCGAGCGCGTGATGATCGCCGCGCACGGCAACTCGCTTCGCGCGCTCGTGAAGTTTCTCGATAACATCTCCGACGAAGCCATTGTCGAGCTGAACATCCCGACGGGAGTTCCGCTCGTGTACGAGCTCGATGCGTCGCTCAAACCCCTGAAGAACTACTACTTGGGCGACCCGGAAGCGGCCCGGAAGGCCGCCGCGGCGGTTGCCAATCAGGGAAAGCCCGGCCGTTGATTGTCCTTTGTCATCCGCCCAAGTTACAGAAAAAGCACAACTTATAGCGTTCTTCCCTTGACAGGACCCTAGGCGAACCGTAGAATGCTCGCGGTTTTCCCAAAAGAATCGCCCGCCTGATGACGATTTGCGCTGATGTGCCGCCGACCGCCAGGGAGGTCTCATGTCAGCCGCTGCCGACGGTCCCAGCCGCTTGGCGCATAAAACGGAGGGAGCCGTCCTATGGATGACGTCGTAAACCGGTTCGCGCGTGAGCTGGCCGACTCAATTGCCGCCGCCGTTTCGGAGAGCGCGGAAGTCGAGGCCTGCCGCGAGCGCGCCCGGGCTGCCGGGTACGAGATGAAAGTGAATCTCGAAGCCGTCGTCGGTTTCGTCAACCGCGGACAGCCCCAGACCGAAGGCGCGGACGCCGCGGCCAGGGGGGGCGTGCCGGCGTCGAAGGCGCTCGTGCCCCGCAAGCCGTTCGACATGACGGTGAACGATCGCCGCTTTCTGCGCTCCCTGAGGATCGCCGCGGAAGAGGTGAAGGTCGAAGAAGCGAATTAGGCGGGACTGAAGTCCCGCCTCTACAATCAACCCGTGAAGCCTTTCACGGGCCCGCAAGACCAGGTCGCGTTCAACGCTGAGCGCGACCTTTCTTTTCCCGGCGAGTTCCCGTTCACCCGCGGCATCCAGCCGACCATGTATCGCGGCCGGCTCTGGACGATGCGCCAGTACGCGGGCTTCGGGACCGCGTCGGAATCGAATCAGCGTTATCGCTATCTCCTGTCGCAGGGCGTCAGCGGGCTGAGCGTCGCGTTCGATCTGCCGACGCAGATCGGCTACGACAGCGATCACAACCTTGCGTCAGGCGAAGTCGGGCGCGTCGGCGTGGCGATTGATTCGATCGAGGACATGGCGGTGCTGTTCGACGGCATTCCGCTCGACAAAGTGTCGACGTCGATGACGATCAACGCGACGGCGATCATCCTGCTCGCGCTCTACGTCGCGGTCGGCAGGCGCCAGGGCATTGCGCCGAAGCAACTCTCGGGGACGATCCAGAACGACATCCTGAAGGAATACATCGCGCGCGGCACCTACATCTATCCGCCGCAGGCGTCGCTGCGGATCGTGACCGACATCTTCGCGTTCTGCGAGCGCGAAGTGCCGCAGTGGAACACGATTTCAATCAGCGGGTATCACATCCGCGAAGCGGGCTCGACGGCCGTGCAGGAAGTCGCGTTTACGTTCGCGAATGCGATCGCCTACGTGGAATCGGCGCGGCAGGCGGGACTCGACGTCAACTCCTTCGGCCAGCGGCTGTCGTTCTTCTTCAACGCGCACAACAATTTCCTCGAAGAGGTCGCGAAGTTCCGCGCCGCGCGGCGGCTGTGGGCGCGGATCATGAAGGATCGGTTCGGCGCGACCCATCCGCGCGCGCAGCAGCTGAGGTTCCACACGCAAACGGCCGGCAGCACGCTCACGGCGCAGCAGCCGGACAACAACATCGTGCGCGTGGCGGTGCAGGCCATGGCGGCGGTGATGGGCGGCACGCAGTCGCTGCATACCAACGGCCGCGACGAGGCGCTCGCGCTGCCGACCGAGGATGCCGCGCGGATTGCGCTCCGCACGCAGCAGATCATCGGCTGCGAATCCGGCGTGGCGAACACGATCGATCCGTTCGCCGGCTCGTATCACATCGAAAAGCTCACCACCGAGATCGAGGAAGGCGCGCGCGAGCTGCTGACGAGGATCGAGTCGGTCGGCGGCACGCTCACCGCGATCGAAACCGGCTACATCCAGCGCCAGGTGCAGGAGTCAGCGTATAAGGCGCAGCTCGCCATTGATTCGGGCGAAGCCGTCGTCGTCGGAGTGAACAAGTTCGCGACCGACGAAACGACGTCAATCGAAGTATTTCAGGTCGATCCTCAGCTCGAGGTGCAGCAAAAAGCGCGCGTCCAGGGGGTGCGGGCCAGGCGCGATCAAGCGCGATGGAAGGCGGCCCTCGACGCGGTTGGCGACACGGCCAGGGGCACCGGCAACCTGGTTCCGCCGATAATTGCGGCCGTCGAGGCACATGCTACCGTTGGTGAAATCGCCGATGCACTGCGAGGCATATTTGGCGAATACCGAGAGACGAGTCTCGACTGATGGAGCCGCTCCTCAAAGTCGAAAACCTGAAAACGGTGTTCGGGCCGGTCGTGGCCGTGAACGACGTGTCGTTCGAGCTGCGCAAGGGTGAGACGCTCGGACTGGTCGGCGAATCCGGCAGCGGCAAGTCGGTGACCGCGTTTTCGATCATTCGTCTCGTCCAGGAGCCCGGCGAGATTGTCAGCGGCAGGATTCACTTCCAGGGCAGGGACCTGCTCGCTCTGTCGGAAGAGGAAATGCGACGGGTTCGCGGCGCCGGGATCGGATTCGTGTTCCAGGAGCCGATGGCTGCGCTCAATCCGGTGATGAAAGTGGGCGCGCACATTGCGGAGGCGCTGCTGGTGCACGGGCTCGCGTCGCGAGCCGACGCGCGCGGACGCGCCATTGAGCTGCTGCGGGCGGTGAAGATCGTCGATCCCGAACGGCGCGTCGACGACTACCCGCATCAACTGTCCGGCGGCATGCGGCAGCGCGTGATGATGGCGATCGCGCTGGCGTGCCGGCCGCCGCTCGTCATTGCCGACGAGCCCACGACCGCGCTGGACGTGACGGTGCAGGCGCAGATCCTCGATCTGCTGCGCGAGATGAAGCGGGCGTTCGATCTGTCGCTGTTGCTCATTACGCATGACTTCGGCGTGATCGCGGAGACCGCCGATCGCGTGGCGGTGATGTATCGCGGCCAGATCGTCGAACAGGGACCGGTGCGCGACATCCTGCGCAACCCGCAACATCCCTATACACGCGGCCTGCTCGACTCGATTCCCGGCGGGGAGCCCGGCACCCGCCTCCGCGGAGTATCGATCTGATGCCGCTCGTCGAAGTCTGCAACCTCGTCAAGCACTTCGAGCGCGGCGGCGGTCTGTTCCGCGAGAAGACGATCGTGCGCGCGGTGGACGACGTGAGCTTTTCGGTTGATGAGGGCGAGACCTTCGCGCTGGTCGGCGAATCGGGCAGCGGCAAGAGCACGACCGGCCGCTGCATGCTGCGGCTGATCGAGCCGACGTCGGGCGAGGTGACGTTCCGCGGCGAGAACGTGCTGGGCTTCTCGAGCGCGCGGATGCGCGCCGCCCGGCGCGACATGCAGATGGTCTTCCAGGATCCGTATTCGTCGCTCAATCCGAGAATGCGCGCCCGCACCATTGTCGAAGAGCCGCTGGTGATTCACGACATCGGCTCGAAAGCGGAGCGCCGCGATCGGGTCGCGGATTTGTTCAGGCTGGTCGGCCTCGATCCCGCGCATCTCGAGCGCTATCCGCACGAATTCAGCGGCGGCCAGCGGCAGCGCATCGGGCTGGCGCGCGCGCTGGCGCTCAATCCGTCGTTCATCATCGCGGACGAACCGGTCTCGGCGCTCGACGTCTCGATCCAGGCGCAGGTGATCAACCTGCTGATGGATCTCCAGCAGCAGCTGAAACTCACCTATCTGTTCATTGCGCACGACCTCCGCCTGGTGCGTCACATCTCGAGCCGCACCGCCGTCATGTATCTGGGCAAGATCGTGGAGATGGGACCTACGGCGGACATTTTCGCCAACCCGCAGCACGCCTATACTCGCGCGTTGTTGTCGGCGGTTCCGGCGCTGGATCCCGATGCGCCACGGACGCGCATCGAGCTAGACCCCGCGCTGGTCAATCGCGAGGCGCCGCTGCGGCAGATCAGCGAAGGACATTTCGCAGCCATCTAGGTCTAGGATCGTCGCGTCACCAGCGACGTCTCCAGCTGTGAGCGGGCGTCGCGGTGCGGTACAATCAAGTCATGTCCGAAGCGGCCGCCTCTCGCGCCCTGCACGGTCTCACGCGCGACCAGCGCGAATGGGCCATCGCATCGGAGCGTTTATGGCAGCGCGCGCATGCGATTGCGCGCCGCGCGCCCCAGGACGACGTCTCGGATCTCTATCACGCGCTGCGCTGCCTGGCGTTGACTCCATCGCAGCGCCTGGCCGCCGGTCTGCAACGTGGACGTCTTCGCGCTCACCGAGGCTGAGCGATCCCTTTTCTCCGCGCTCCGCGAGCGCGGCGTGTCGTATCTGATCGTCGGCCTCGGCGCCGCGGTGCTCGAGGGCGCCCCGGTCGCCACCCAGGATCTCGATCTGTGGTTCGAACGCATCGACGATGAGCGGATCCGGCTGGCGGCGGCGGATGCCGGCGGCTTCTGGATTCCGGCGTTCGGGATGCGGCCACCGGGATTCGGCGGCGACGGCCTGGCGCGGATCGACGTGGTCCTGACGGCGCACGGGCTGGAGCCGTTCGCGGTGGAATACCGGCGTGCCGTCGGGCATGTCATCGACGGCGTGCCGGTGACGGTACTGCCGCTCGATCGGGTGGTGGTCAGCAAGCGCGCGACGAATCGCGCCAAGGATGCCGCCGCAATACCCGCACTCGAGGCGACGCTGCGGGCGCGCGATCAATCGTCGGATCGGTAATGCGCCGTCGTCCGGTTGTCGCGCAGCGACAACGTGAGCTGCGAATTGTCAGACGACAACTCGTAATAGCGCAGCTGCTTCGTTCCCACCCACGACGGATTCGACGAGCCCTCGACGATGTGCGTCAACCGTTCCGCCGGCGGCGTCGGCGGCGATGATTTCGCAGGTGACGAGCTCCCATGAGCCGATCAGGCGGTCTTTCACCGACGCCTGAGCAATCAAGGCAGCAGGCAAAAGGCAGAAGGCAAAAATTAGTGCCTTCATCAGTGTGCCGCCACCGGGGCGTGGGGCTGTTGACGCACATCGCGCTCGACCTGGCCGTCGCGGATCGCGATGACGCGGTGCGCGTAGGCGGCGATGTCGGCCTCGTGAGTGACGAGGATGATCGTGTTGCCGCCCTGGTGCAGGCGCGCGAACAGCGCCATGATCTCGACGCCGGTCTTCGAGTCGAGGTTGCCGGTCGGCTCGTCGGCGAGCAGGATCGACGGATTGTTGACGAGCGCTCGCGCGATCGCGACGCGCTGACGCTGGCCGCCCGACAGCTCGTTGGGACGGTGCGTCATGCGGTGCGTCAGCTCGACCTTCTCGATCGCCGCCTTCGCCTGCTCGATGCGCGCCGCCTTGCCCATGCCCGCATAGACGAGCGGCAGCTCCACGTTGTGGAGCGCGGTCGCGCGCGGCAGCAGGTTGAAGGTCTGGAACACGAACCCGATCTCCTCGTTGCGGATGCGCGCCAGCTCGTTGTCGTTCATCTGGCTCACTTCCTTGTCGTTGAGGAGATAGGTGCCCTTGCTCGGCGTGTCGAGGCAGCCGATCAGGTTCATCAACGTCGACTTGCCCGAGCCCGACGGACCCATGATCGCGACGTACTCGCCGCGCTCGATGGAAATCGACACGCCCTTCAGCGCGTGGATCTCCTCGTCGCCCATCACATACGTCTTCCAGAGGTCGCGGGTCTCAATCAGCGGCATATAAGAAGTCTACGCCGATGTTAGATCAACAGTTCAACAGATCAACAGTTCAACAGATTCACTACTCGCAGAGCGCGTCGGCGAGTTTCTGGACTTCTTTCGAGCAATCCGGCGGCAGGCGGCACGACCAGTCGGCGGTGTCGACGACCACGACGGCGATTTCACCGGGGGCGTCGCTGCCTTGGCGCTGCCGCGAGTTGGCTTCGTTGGCCTTCGAGATCTCCGACTGCGGTGCGATGTTGCGCGCGAAGAGCGTCACGACCACCGGCGACTTGCCGGCATGCACGCCGGCGCGCGACGCCAGCGTGTAGGCATCGGCAATCGCGGCGGCATCCGCCGACTCGACGACCTTGACCAGCACGCGCGGCGGCGCCGAGCCCAGGAAACGCGCCTTCGCAACCGGCACCATCGCGAGATCGAATCCGCGCACCGCCGGCGTCTCGAGCTTGCCGTAAAGACCCTCCACGATCGCGCGCACGCGCCCGGCGATCGCGCGCTTGAGAATCACGTCGCGATCGGCGCGCACGCCGGCGAAACGGCCCTTCCCGCCGCCAGGCGGCGGTGTCTTGTACTCGGGTATTGGAGCGTCCGGCGGCGTCGCCCGCGGTGGCGGCGGTTCGGGCCGCGGCGGCTGAGGCTGGTGCGGCGGCGGCAGTCCTGCCGCGAGGCTCACGTCGTACTCCTCGCGAAGCGAGGGATCGGTCAGCGTCTTGTAAGCAACGGTGAGCTCCGCGGCGCGCGTCGACGCCATTTCCTGGAACTCGGCGCCTAGGTGAATCACCTTGTCAGGGTGATACCGCGCAATCTCCCGGCGAAAAGCTTTCTTGATCGACTCAGCGTCGGCAGAAGGTTCCAGACCCAACAATTCGTAATGAGTTTTCACGGTGAGGCGGTTTTACTTTTTACTTTTTACTTTTTACTTTTTACTTTTTACTTTTTACTTTTTACTTTTTACTTTTTACTTTTTACTTTTGCCTTTTGCCTTTTCTTAAGGCATGCCCTTCTTGAATTCCGTGACGTTCGTGACGTTCGGGTTGCCCTGCGGTAATTCCCTCAGCTCGCGCCGTTCCCGCAAGCGACGCTCGCTGCGCGGCTCGGTCCCCCGCGCGCAGTACGGGCAGAACGTCCAGCCTGGCTGCAGCGTGCGGCCGCACCCCGGACATGCGCCGCTCAGGCGCCGGCCGCAGCTCGGACATGCCACGAAGTCGAGCGCGACCGGACCGTTGCAGCCCGGGCACACGCTGCGCATCTCGCGCACTTCGGTCACGACGCGCAGCAGCTCCTCCGCCGTCGTCACGCCCGCTTTCACCTTGGCGAGGGCGTCGTCTCCGAGCGTCAACATGCCCGATGACTGCGCCACTTCACGAATCGCGTCCTCCGACGCGCGCTGCGCGATCATGCGGCGCAGCTTGTCGGTGACCTTCATCACTTCGTAGATGCCGATGCGGCCGCGATACCCGGTCTGGTGGCACGCGTCGCAGCCGACCGGGCGATAGAACGGAATGTTCGCGGCGTCGGCCTCGGTGATGTTCAGGGCGCGCAGCGTCTCGGACGTCGGCGTGTACTGGCGGCGGCACGACGAACACAACCGTCGCACCAGCCGCTGCGCGACGACGCCGATGGTGGCGGAGGCGATCACGTAGGGCTCGACGCCGATGTCGCTGAGACGCGTCACCACCGACGGCGCGTCGTCGGTGTGGAGCGTTGACAGCACGAGGTGGCCGGTCTGCGCGGCCTGCATCGCGATGCGGGCGGTTTCCTGGTCGCGGATTTCGCCGACGAGAATCACGTCCGGGTCCTGGCGCAGGATCGAGCGCAGCGCGCTCGCGAACGTCAGGCGGATCTTGTCGTTGGTCTGCGTCTGGTTGATGCCCGGGAGCTGGTATTCGATCGGATCTTCGATGGTGATGATGTTGGTGCGCTCGGACTGCATCGACATCAACGCCGAACACAGCGTCGTCGTCTTGCCGCTGCCGGTCGGCCCGACGACGAGAATCATGCCGTGCTGGAATTTCAGGAAGCTCTTGAGATCGTTGAACGCCGACGCCGAGAAGCCAAGCTCCTCGATCGGCGGCACGCCGCGGTTCTGATCGAGCACGCGCAGCACCATCTTCTCGCCGTGCAGCGTGCGCAGTGTCGACGCGCGGAAGTCGACGTCCTTGCCGTCGTCGTTCGCCACGCGGACGCGGCCGTCCTGCGGCAGGCGCTTCTCGGCGATGTCCATCCCCGCCATGATCTTGAGGCGCGCGATCAAACCCTCGTGGACCCACTTCGGCAGGTCCATCACTTCTTTCAGGAGTCCGTCGAGGCGGTGGCGAATGAGGACGCCTTTTTCCATCGGCTCGACGTGGACGTCGGACGCGCCGGCCTTGATGGCGCTCTTCACGACGAGATCGACGAGGTCGATGATCGGCGCGGCTTCGCTGCGCTCCTTCAAGCCGGCGATCGGCTCGGCTTCTTCCTCGCGGCGAATGAGCGCTTCGTTGCCGCGCTCCTCGCGCTGCGGCATCCGCACCGCGGGCATGCTGCCGGACTGCGGCGTCGCCTTGATCAGCGCCTTGTCGGGATAGCCGGCGGCGATCGCTTCGAGAATGTCGGCGCGCGTCGCGACGACCTGCTTGATGCGATAGCCGGTCTGGAACTCGAGATCCTGCACGAGGCTGAAGAGCAGCGGATCGGCCATCGCCACCGTCAGCAGGTTCTTATCGAGCTTGATCGCGACGCACGATCGCTTGAGCGCGACCTCCTTCTGGATGAGCGTGACGATCGCCGGGTCGGGCGGATTTTCAGAGAGGTTGAGGTACGGGAAGCCGAGCTGGTATGCGAGAGCTTTTGCGATCTGCCGCTCGGTGGCAAGGTTCAGCCGCACGAGCACCGCGCCCAGGCGTTCGCCCGTGCGTTTGTGCTCCGTCAGCGCCGATTGCAGATCGTCTTCGGTGATGAGGCCTGCTTGAATCAGGCACTCACCGAGCTTCTTTCGCATCGATCCTCAGAAACGGCCAGGTCACACAAAAATGTCGGCGAATGACGATCATAGGGATCGCCCATGGGCCAAGCAAACTCGTCCGTATGGTCAAACGCTGAAGCGGGATGCAAATCTGTAACGCCAACGACGCATTTCGACCGTTAAGTGTTTCGGCTGTCGGGGTTTGTGGAGATAGAGGTATTGTCTGACCGAACCGATATTTCCCACATGGCTTCCCACGAGCTCGGCCTCGACGTTGAATTGCGGCGCCACGTCGCCAATCACGTGTCCGAGCGCCGCGACGTGATCGTGGCCGACACGGTCGCGACGTTTCCGCTGACCGCCGACTCGCGCCGGCTCGACGCCAACTACTGCGTCCGGCTGGGCAATGTCACGACGCGGCTGCTGACCGATGCGATCGTCGACGGCCGCATCGACGCGCGCGGCTCCGGGATCAGCGAGCTGGCGTCGCTCGTCAGCGATCGCGAAGTCTCACCCGATCAGCTGTTCACCTTCGTTCACATCGTGATGAGCACGGCGATCGACGAGCTGTCGCTCGACGACCGTGTCGGCGTCAATACGGAGCCGTGGCCGCAGGCATCGCAGATCGTCCGCCGCGCCGCGTTCGATCTGCTTGGCGCGTGGTCGACGCGCCTGATGTACATGCCGCAGCACGGCGCGATCGAAGATTCGCTCACGACGCTGCACACCCGGCCGGTCCTCGACGCAGTGCTGCCGAAGGAATGCTGCCGCGCCGAGCGCTTCGAGCACTGGCTGACGATGATGCTGATCGACATCGACAACCTGTCGGCGATCAACAAGGCGCACGGCTACGGCGTCGGCGATCGCATCCTCGAACGCATGGGCATCCTGCTGCGCACCTACTTCCGCGAGCACGACTGGGTCGCGCGCTACGCCGAGGACTGCATCGCGGTGCTGCTGCCGGAAACGAATCCGGAGGACGCGCTGACGCTGGCCGAGCGCACGCGGACGATGATCGAGGAGCGGTTGACGTTCCGCGACTATCGCACCGAAGAGCGGATCGTGGTGACGGTCAGCGTGGCGGTCACGAGCGCGCGGGCGCTCGAAGGCGATCCGATCGATCACCAGAAGCTGTCGACGGAAGTCGAAGCCGCGCTCGATCGCGCCAAGGTCGGCGGGCGCAACCGCGTGGTGCCGGTCGAGTTGAAGCCGCGGTTGATCTCAATCGAGGAAGCGACGCTGATGCTCGACACCGACATCAACGGCATCGAGAAGCTCGTCGCCAGCGGCAAACTGGAGCCGGTCAACGCCGGCCGTCACGTGCGCCTCGAGCGGGAAGCCGTCGAGGCGCTCGCCAAGTCGTCGCGTTAGGTCCAGCGCGCGCCGGCTGATATGACCGCCGAATTGATTCGTTGCGGTTACGGAGCTCCGCCTCAGCCGTGCGCGATCTGTCACCACGACGACGAGGGCGTGAGCGACCCCAGGGCCGCGGCCGGGCCGCGATCCGCGGACGATCAGGGGGTCGCTCACGCCCTGCTTCGGGTCCTGGCGCCATCACCAATCGCACCCGCGCGCGGCACACCACGCCGCCCGCTCAGTTCGCTGCTGTCGCTGTATCGATCGCGCGCGGAATCATTTAACGCGCGGGCATCGGGCAATCGGCGCGCGGGATGGGCCGTCGTCGTGGCCGCCGTCGATCACCACGGCTGAGGACGACCGCGCGTAGGCACGTCGTCCCCCTCTTCGTCCTCATCCATTCGAACGAGACACGCCGATCATCCACGACAGATGCCGGTCTCGGCGCGACAGGCGCCCGACCGCCGCGCCTTGTGCGCCATCATTTACACTGCGTGAGGCTTTGCGTTCAAAGCAGCCGAGTCTCTCAGCAGCAGCAGTTCACTATTGGGCGTCTTGAGGCGTCGATTGGTCCAGCTTCTGCAACCTTGCTCCTTCGGCTATTGCGTCAGAGTAGGTTCCCTTCCACGACGCATGCGTCGCCTCCTGCGCGACTGTTCCAATGCGCCGCTCGACAAACATTAAACTCATTCCCTGCATCTTCTGAAAGAGCTCGCCTGTCGACGCACTCGCAGCAACTCGCGTCGTCACCACTGCTCCTGGGGGAACAAGGAAATAATTCTCCATGTCCTCGCATCTGCCTATGCCGCCGGGTCGAATTGATTCCTCACTCCCAAGATGGAATGACCAGCCACGTGCACACACCATTCGCGATGCGGTGCTGGAGCGATTGTGCAGGAGCAACCACAAGTCCGCATCGGGGCCGGGCGTCGGTGCGAGTGCGGCCACCTGAAGTGCCCACATTGGCGAGTTGGCTGCGTTCGGGGTCTCTGCCCGATGCGTGCAGTTGGTCAGCACGCAGGAGCCGAAGACAACCGCAAACAGAATCCTAGCGTTTCCGGTCATTTCTGCGCCTCGTTTCCTGCCCGGCTTTATCGACCTCGTTCGACATTGAATCTCGGAACCTCTGTCGCGCGGCTTCGCAGAGGCCTTTGGTCATAAAGCCTTCGCTCTTGATCCTCGTATCCAAGTCGCGGCAGAAGCCGACGAAATCCGCTACGTGGAGGTTCTCGTGCTGCCTCATCGTCGCTCCCGGCGTTTCTCTGTTCGGAGCATTCGGTGAAATCCGAAACTCAACGAGGATGCTTATCGCAACACTCGCGTCGAAGCTAAATCGATCCGAGCAGTTTCGATCCGGACGGCAAGGCATGACAGATGCGTCGACCTGTTCGATCGAAGTGCAGCCACCCGGATTGTCCGGGCAGCCTCTGATCTTCGTCACCCGCTCTTCCTCTCGAAGACTTGCCACGATGCAACTGATCTTGAGGCCGAGCGGGTCGGCAAAACTAATCGGATTACCCCTCACATAGGCGTATCGATTGGGGCCGTCAACGTCACCGAGCGGGTCACGGCTCAGCCAACGGCCTAGCGATGGGTCGTACGCTCTGTACGGCGCGATTCCGAGGGCACCTGAGTCCGTTCGATATCCTCCAAAGCCAAGTTCAATCGTAGCGGCGCCGGATGATGAGACGACGCGGCCGAATGGATCGTAACTCGCCCGACGGAGCACGTTCCCGCTGTCGTCTAGCGCGTCCGTGAGACTTCCTAAGTGATCGGAAGAAAAGAACTGCTCGGAGCCACTGACCGAAGCTCCCTTCGCAAACCAACGCCGTTCGACAGCTCCAGTGGACGACCTCTCTTCGGCAATGCGCGTACCCGCAAGCACTTGCAAACGATCAGTCACGACAGTGGAATCGACAGTGTGAATGCGGCGGGCTAGCATTCCGTTGCCCGCGTGTACGAACGTCGTGCGCTCGTTGCCGACAGCGATCTCTACGAGCTTGTCAGCGACATCCCATGAGAACGTTCTCGTCCCATCGCTGGTCAGATTGCCATTCGCGTCGTAGGTGAACGTCTTCGACGATCCCGACAACGCCACCTCGTATTGCTGCGTCGTCGTATTACCGGTCGCATCCTTCGCGACGATCGTGAACGTATTCGTGCCTGAGGTTGTCGGCACTGTGCCTCGGAAGTTATTGCTCGCATCGACGGTCACCGGCACACCGGAGATGGTGACGGTACCGGGCTCGTTGAGTGCGCCGGCGATCACCATCCGCCCGCCAGGCGCTTGAGTGGTCAGGCGATTCAACTGGTCGTAAGCCGACAACGTCATCGCATCATCGATTTGCTCGACCGTACGATTTCCGGCGGGATCATATGCATACGCAAACCGCTGCAGGACCGTCTGCGGCGTATCGGTCGCATGCTTGACGGCCGAGGTAAGCTGATCGGCCGCGTCGTAGCCGTATTTCCACAATACCGCCGTCGTGTCCGCCTGCTGCCGCCAGGTCAGGATGTTGCCGGCCGCATCGTAGGTGTAATCGAATTTGCTCAACGTGGTGGTGTTTGGGTACTGGTGGTGAATCGTCTGCAGACGATGATCGTTCTCTTCGTCGAAATAGCTGTAGGTGCTCGTCTGATCGTTGGGATAGGTCACCGTCGCCAGCCGGTTCGTGACGCCGTCATAGGTGTAGGTGAATTCGCCGAGCAGGTTCTCTTCGGATGTGACGCGTCCGAGCGCGTCGAAGGTCCAGTCGACTTGATTGCCAGTGCCGTTGATGGTGCGTTGAATCGCCCGACCCAATTCATCGTAGGTATAGGCGATCGTATCGTTGCTGAGCGGTCCGTCGACGCTGGCGACCTGACCGGCGCCGTTCGTGCCCGCGGCCTTGTAGGTGTAACTGGTGGTGCCGATGCCGTCGACCATCGTCGCGACACGAGCATAGTAGGAATCGTAGGTATACGAGACGTTCGGCGTCTCGACCTCTTCGTCCGTGTATGCGGTGCCGCTCAGGCTGTCGTCGAGATTGTAGCTGTGCGTCGTCACCTGATCCTTCGGATCGGTGATCGTCTTCAGGCGCCCGGCGAGATCGTACGTATAGAGGGTGTCGGTGGTATTGTCGGCGCGGATCTCGCGGGTCACGCGGCCTTGCACATCGCGTTCCCAACGCGTGCGGTTGCCGTTCGCATCGACGAGCGCGTCCATCGCGCCACAGTCGCACCACACCTGCGCGATCGTCCGCCCGGCCGGATCGCGCGTCGCGATGCGCCGACCAAAGCCGTCGTAGAAATGGCGCGTGATGCGGCCCATTCGATCCTTCTGTTCGGTCAGATCGAGTCGAACGTAGGTGAAGGTTTCCGTCGTTTCGTCGGGATAGCTGCGCTGCGTGATGCGATTCAGATTGTCATACGCGCTGACCACGATGTAGCCGTCGGCGTCTTCGACGCTCTCGACGCGGTTATACGCATCGTAGGTGTAAGTCGTCGTCGCGCCGGACACCGGCCCAGTGACCGTGAGCAGATTGTTCGTGCCGGTCTCATACGCGTAGGTCGTCGTCTCGTTCTTCGCGTTGGTCACCGTCAGCGGCTGCCCGGCGCTGTTGTACGTCATCACGGTGTTCTGCCCGGCGGCATCCGTGATCGTGCCGGGCCGATGGTTCGAGTAGTCCGCGTATCCCTGGACCACATCGCTGCCGCCGCTGCGCACCTGTTCGACCGTCAGCAGATCCAGGCCATTGGCCGCATAGGTGTAATTCGTCTGGCGGCCGACCGGATCGATCCGCGACGTCATCATCCGCTTCGTGTTGTAGGTCATCGTCGTGACCTGGCTGCTGCCGTCGTCGAGGATGCGGCCGATCTTCGCGGGCTGAATCGTGATCGCGCCCCCGAGTGAATGATCGATGGTGGCGGACTGGCCCGGATATCGGTACCAGACCCGGTTCTCCAGCGGCTTCTTCACACTGTGCGGCACCGGCACCGACATGCCGTGGCCGTACACCGAATCCGACGCCAGCATCCAGTTGGTCAGCACCGCCTTGGTGAGATCACCAGGATGCTGCGCCATCGCGAGCTTGTCCCAGTAGAACGTGTTCCACATGTGCAGATTCGCGTTCGACGCGCTGAACCCCGTGGGTACGTCCGACGACGATACGGTTGCCGACAGGGAGGTCTCTTCGAAATGGAACTCGAGGCGCTCACGCCCGCCGACCGGATCCGTGGCTTCGATCAGGCGGTTCAGGGACGAGGGATCGGAGTCCTGACGGAATGTGGTGGTCCCGTACGGCGTTGTCATTGCCACGATGAAGTCGTTCGCCCCGTAGGCAAACGTCGACGTCATGCCGGCGGCATCGGTGATGCTCGTGAGCCGGCCTTGCGCGTCATAGCCCAGCGTCGCGAAGCGACCGAACGGATCGGTGACCTTCGTGAGCAGGTTGGCATCAGCCGTATTCGTGTACGCGAATTCCGTGACCTGACCGAGGGCGTCGGTGACTGCGACCAGGCGAAAGCTCGAGTCGTAGGTGTACTCGATCGTGAGTCCTTGCGGATCCGTCGCTGCTGTCAGAAAGATGCGACGCCCCGCCAGAGTGGGCGCGCGATCGGGCACGGTGAATACCTGCACGCTTCCATCGCGCAGCCGGCGCTCATAGTGCGGTGGATCGTCATCGATCTGCACGAGCGCCGCGCCCGAGATCACATTGACGGTATCGAAGGAGCTGTAGAGTTCGCGGCCGTGTCCCTGCAGATAGACCCACTGCGAATCGTACGGCGGCGTCGGCGAGAAATTGTTGTCGACGACATAGGACAAGGTGTTGAACGTCCAGAGCGGACCGACATTCCCGTAGCCGAACGTGTTGGGGGTCTTGTAATTGAGATGGTTATAGACGAGACGGAAGGACACGTCCGGACCCATCGCCGGAGAATAGCCGACCGGATTGTCCTCGATGATCAGCGCCGCCATGCTCGGGTGGAACGTGTAGTAGGGCATGCCGCTCCCGCCGCTCCCCGGTCCACCGCCACCACAGTTTGGACAGGGCGGCGCATCACCCGTCGGCTTTCCCGGAGTGCAGTGGCCGACGGCCGATCGTCCTTCGCCATCCGTCACCGGACGCCACTCGTCGCCCTGAGGTTTCGTGCCGGTCATGACGAAGCCCGTCGCTTCGTCGCGGAGCGCCGCGTCCGTCAGCCACACACTGCCGCCCAAGCCTGGATCGCGCAACAGGTAGCGGCCATCTTTGTATTCCACGATCGTCGAGAAGTGCTGGCTGCGCAGGTGGATGATCGACGGCACCGGAAATGCTTCGATCGACGAGCCGCGCCACATCGTCAGCTGCAAGCCGACACTGGCACCAAGGTCGCGCAGCTCGGTCATCGTCGTCCCTTCCATCGAGGGGTGGTACTTCGCGATGGTCCGCACCGCGGTGTCCAGGTGATCGATCGGCCGCACCGTCAGGTACATCTTCAACGCTTCTGGGCCGGAGAAGATCGCCAGGTGATGTTTCACGCGCAACATGGCGAGACCTTCCCAGCCATAGGCGACCTTGGTCCCGGCGGCGCCACGCATGTCGCGGCCCTTCGTTTCGTTGAGGCGAGCTTCGAGCTTCGCCACCTGGCCGAACTTCACCATCTGCTCGATCAACTCACCAACGGCGTAGTCCGCAAGCACGCGCACTGTACGGTCGTCGATGTCGCGCGTCAGTTCCCAGGCCTGTGTCCAGTATGCCTGCGCGCGTGAAAAATAGCCTTCCCGCGCATACAGTGTGCCCGCCGCCGCGAGCAGTGACGCGCGCCACGGCGACGCCGGCCGATCGTGAATGTGTTCGTCGATGATCGGTCCTCGCCGATCGGACGTCGCGATCGCCACCCGCTCCAATGTCCGCGCCAGCGCCGCATTGTCGTCGGGCGTCGGGTCCGAGGTCGGGATCAGCTGCTCGGGAAAGACGCGCGCCTGCATCAGGGCCGCAGTCGTGACGTTCATCCCGAACATCGGGTCGATATTCGGCGGCGTCACGTTTGGCACGGTTCGATTGACGCGGACCTTCGCCTTGGCGAGCCTGCGATTCGCGTCCGCGACCAGGCGACGCGCTTTTTTCGCCGTCTTGGCCGCGACGTTCTCCGCGAGGGCGGTTGCGTCGTTCGCGGCGTGCGCGGCCGCGCGCGTGGTACCTTGCGCCAGGTCCTGCGCGAGGGTCGGTGTGGCGATAACGAGCTGACCGGCCACCGCCAGGCGAGTCGCCAGGCCGAAGACGTGTGACCGGCGAAGAGTGGACAACAGACGGCGTTTCATCGGCGTTCTCATGACAAATTGATCTCAGGGAATCGGAACCGCGCTGACCGGTTCCTTCAACGTGATCACTGGCGGTGTGGTATCCGACGGATTCGAGGACGGCGCCATCGACCGCGTCGGATCGAGTGGATAGACATCGGAGCCGTCCGGGACGGTGTCGCCATCCGTATCGGCGCGGAAGGGATCGGTACCATTCAACTGCTCGATCCAGTTCGGCACGCCGTCACCATCAACGTCGGGATCGAGCGCATCGATGCCGCTGCGTTCGTCGAGGCCGTCGAGAATACCGTTGCCGTTGGAATCCGGATTCAGCGGGTCGGTGCCGGCGAGGTACTCGCGCCACGTCACCAGGCTGTCGCTGTCCGCATCGGTCATCAGCCAGTCGTTGTCGGCGAGCTCGAGGCTGGAGACCGTGACGATCTCGTTGGTGCCCGCAGTGCTGCCGTTGCCGAGACGCCCGCCATTCGCGCCGAACGCGGCCACCGACCCATCCGGGCGGACGGCCAGCGTATGGGTGTCACCGCCGGCGATCGCCAGCGCGGCGCCGAGATCGGACGCTTGCGGGACGCTGCCGGTGGCCGCCGCCGCCATTCCCGTCCACCGGGTATCGCCCCAGCCCCACGCGCGCGCGGCGGCATCAATCGCCATCGCGTGCTCGGAGCCCGCGCCAATCACGCGCGCTCGAGCGATGACGCTGACCGCCGTGGCGGAGCTGCCGTCGGTGGTCGTGCCGAGGCCGAGTTGTCCCTCGTTGTTGCGGCCCCACGCGACGATCTCACCGTTCGCCTGTAAGGCAATCCCGAAGTCGCCGAGACTCGACGCCGCGATGTGCGTCGGATTCGTGACGCCCAGCACACGAACGGGCGTCAGTCGTGACTGGGTGGAGCCTTCGCCCAACTGTCCGTACTGGTTGCGGCCCCACGCCCACAAAATTCCCGTCGTGCCACCATCGGTCTGCAAGGCATACGACGCTTCGCGGTTCGCGGCGATGGCGACGACGCCACTGAGGCCGACCACCTGCACGGGCGTCGATCGATACGTCGTCGTCCCGTCGCCCAGCTCGCCGTAGGTATTGACGCCGTAGGCCCAGACACTGCCGTCCGCTTTCAGGAACAGCGAGTGACCATAGCCGGAGGCGACGGCGATCACGTTCGTGACGCCGGACACTTGCGCGGGCGATGTCCCGCTGCCATCGCCCCAGCGCCACAGCGATCCGTCCGCCTTCGCGGCCAACGCATTGCGCGCGCCGGCGGCGATCGCCACGACGCTGCTCAGCACCTGTGCCGGCGTCGTGACTGTCGACGCGCCGGCGCCGTTGCCCAATTGTCCGAAGCCATCGCCGCCCCACGTCCACGCGCCGCCGCTCGAATCGAGAGCCATGCTGTGCGTCTCTCCCGCGGCGACGGCGCCGGTGATCATGAAGTCCGCGCGGCGCACGGCACTCGCGGTCAGTCCACTGGCCCACGCGCGCACCTTCAGCACCTGCGACTTCGAGACGGTAACCGTGTTGCCGGACGTGATGCTCGTCGACGACGTCGTCGGATCGGTCCCGTCGGTGGTGTAGCGCAGCGTCGCGCCCGAGGCACCCGTGATGGTCACGGTCTGCGCGGTCGCAAACAGGCCACCGGTGGGAGCCATCAGCGGCGTCGCGGTCGCCCCGGCCGCATCGACGTCATACGTCGTCGACGCCACGCCGCTCGCCGTCAAACCGGCCTTGAACGCCTTGGCCTTCACCGTGGTCGTCGCGTTGACGAGGAAGGGATAGACGAAGACCGGCGACGATCCGGTCGGCGTCGATCCGTCCAACGTGAAGCGGATCGTCGCGCCGGAAGTCGAGGTGGTGATCGCGACGAGCGGCGGCGAGGTCTGCGTGCCGCCGCTCGGTGACATGGTCGGCGTCGCGACGGTCCCCTCGCTCAGCCAGTAACTGGCGTGATTGCTCTCGCTCGATGTCCATCCGGTCTTGTAGGCGCGCGCCTTGACGGTCTGCGTCAATGCGACCGACAACGCCGTGGAATACACGGACGATGAAAAGGTCGGCTCGGTACCGTCGGTCGTGTAGCGAATCGTCGCGCCGCTGGTCGACGTTGAAATCGAGACACTCTGCGTGCTGCCGTATGCGCCGGAGCCAGGGGTGAGCGATGGCGTCACTGCCTTCAGCTCGTATTGCCGCGCCACCACGACACTGGTGGGCGCGCCGCTCTTCCAGCCACTCACCTTCAGCGTCTGACTCTGCGTGACGCTGATCGCGTTGCCGGAGGTGACGGTCGCATCGCTGCTCGTCGGATCGACACCGGTTGTCGTATACCGGATCGTGGCCTCCGGCTCCGCGATCGTCACCGTCACGGATTGATCGGTCGAGTAGAGGCCGCTGGCGAGACTGAGCGTCGGCGTGGCGACACGCCAGTTCATGCCGGTGCCGCTGATCGCCACCGGCGTCAACCGCGCGGTCGTCGTGCCGTCGCCTAATTGCCCGCGATCGTTGTTGCCCCACGCATAGACGATGCCCGTCGAGTCCATCGCCAGCACGTGGTTCGCGCCGACGGCGATCTGCACGATGTCCGACAGCCCCGAGATCTGGGCGGGCGACCACCGATCCGTCGTCGTGCCGTCGCCGAGCGCGCCGTAGCCGTTGTAGCCCCAACTCCACACGTGTCCGTCGTCGGTGAGGGCGACCGAGAACCGGTTGCCCGCGCCAATCGCGATCACACCCTCGAGGCCCGCGACGGCACCAGGCGTCGTGGCGCCCGTCGTCGTCCCATCGCCGAGTGCGCCGTAGGCGTTGTCGCCCCACGCGGCGACGCTGCCATCAGCGAGCAGCGCCAACGCGTGCTGATGGCCGGCCGCGATCGCGACGGCGGTGGTGATGTCGTCGACCTCGACGGGCGCCGTGCGATCGGTGGTCGTTCCGTCACCGAGCGCGCCCTCATCGTTCCGGCCCCAACTGTGGATCGTGCCGTCCTGTTCGAGCGCCAGACTGAACTCTTCGCCCGCGGCCACCGCGACGATCGAGGTGAGACTCGTGATCGCCGTGGGACTGAGGCGCTGTGTCGTGGTGCCATCACCGATCTGGCCTTGCCCGTTCAGGCCCCACGTGAAGACGCTGCCATCGCCTGTGAGCGCGATCGCGTGCGCCTTGCCGTCATCCATCGAGACCACGGCGGTCAGACTGACCGAGACCGGCAACAACTGCACACTCGTGCCGCCGTCGCCGAGCCGGCCGTTGGTGCCCGAGCCAACGCCGCGCAGCGTGCCATCGTTGAGCAGCACATGCGAATGCATCTCGCCGCCGCGCGCGGCCGCGGCGCCGGTGAGGCCGGTCATGATGCGCGGCAGCGTGCGCTGCGTCTGCGTGCCATCACCCGCCTGCCCGAAGTTGTTATAGCCCCAGCCCCACCCGACGCCGTCGCTGCGAATCGCCAGTGAATGGTCGTACCCCGCCGCGATCGCCGGGGGGGTGACCTCCCCGGTGACGGTGTAGACCGCGGAGGCGGTCGCGCTCGCATTCGCGCCCGCCTTCCAGGCCTTGGCCTTCAACGTGTAGTTGCCCACGACGAGCGTCGCGCCGCTCGCGATCGTGGGATCGCTCTCGGTCGGCTCGGCACCGTTGATCGTGTAGTGCACGGTCGACCCGACGCTCGGCGATGTCACCGTCACGAGCTGGCCGGCGACATAGGTTCCGGCGGTGGGATTGAAGGTCGGCGTGGCGGCCGCCAGCGTGTAGGTAAAGGTCGCCTCGCTGCTCGCGGTGTAATCCGGGTGGTACGCCTTGACGCGCAGCGTCGTCGTGGTGTCGAAGGCCAGCGGCGCGGAATAGATCGCGGACGTCGGTTGCACCGCCGTGTTGTTCGTGGTGTAGCGAATGGTCGCGCCCGACAGCGCGGACAACGCGACCGTCACGCTGTTGGTGTAGCTGCCGGTGCCGGTGTCCGCCGTCGGCGTCGACAGCGTCCCGAAATTCATAGTGAAAGTGCTCGTGCGCAGATCACTCGTCGTCCAGCCGCTCTTGAATCCGAGTACCTTGAGCGCGGTGCTGGTCCCGACCGTGATCGCGGACGCATACGCCGCTGACGATTCCGTCGGCGTGCTGCCATCGGTGGTGTAGCGCAGGGTCGCGCCGCTCGACGTCGTCGACATGGTCACGCTTTGCGCGCTCGTGAAGGTGCCGCCGGTCGGCGAGGTGGTTGGCGTTGCGACTTTCAATTCATACGCGGCCGCGTTCGTATTGCTCGCGGGCATGCCGGACTTGAACGCCTTCGCTTTCAAGGTCTGCGACGTCGACACGGTGACGGAACTGCCGGAGGCGATCGAACTGTCGGATTCGGTGGGCTCATTGCCGTTCTGCGTATAGCGAATCGTCGCGCCGCTCGTGGTAATCGAGATCGTGACCGTCTTGTTGACGGTGTATTGCCCGGCCGC
This sequence comes from Cyanobacteriota bacterium, assembly GCA_019752015.1. GTDB lineage: Bacteria > Acidobacteriota > Vicinamibacteria > Vicinamibacterales > UBA2999 > 12-FULL-67-14b. Next base: position 52,807 of record JAIEMQ010000003.1, read on the forward strand.
GACGTTGAACGTCGGCGTCGAGACTTTCCAATCGAAGCCACTGTCGCTAATGGGCGTCGGGACGTGACGGTCCACGTTGGTGCCGTCGCCGAGTTGATAATTCCCGTTGGCGCCCCACGTATAGACGATGCCCGAGGAGGTGATCGCGATCGCGTGGCTCTCCCCGGCGCCGATCGTGGCGATCGACGACAGCGACGTCAGCTCGACCGGACTGGCGGCATTGGTGGGCGCGTTGTCGTTGCCAATCTGGCCGACGTTATTGATGCCCCAACTCCAGAGACTGCCATCCGACTCACGCGCCAGCGCGTGGTTCATGCCGCTGGCAATCGCGGTGATGTTCGAGAGCGACCCGACGGTCACCACGGAGCTGCGCGTCGTCGTCGATCCGTCGCCTAAATTTCCGTAGCCGTTGAAGCCGACGCCTTTCACGGTGCCGCCGCTCAGCAGAATCAGCGAATGGCGTTCGCCCGCCGCCGCCGCGATGGCGGTCGTGACGCCGCTCATCTGCACCAGCGAGGACCGGTCGGTCGTCGTGCCGTCGCCAAGTTGATAATCAGAATTTTCGCCGGTGGCGTAGACCGTGCCGTCCGTTTTGACGACGAGCGTGAAATCGGCGCCCGCGGCGATCGCGGCGGCACCGGTGGTCAAGAGCGCCGGCGTCAGCGTGTTGGTCGCACCGGCGGTACCGTCGCCCAGCTGGCCTTTGTTATCGCGCCCCCACACATAGACATCGCCATTCGACTTCAGCGCCACCGAATGATCCATGCCGGCGGCGACGGCGACGACGTTGGTCAGGTTCGATTGCACCGGCAACTTGCGATCGGTCGTGCTCGCATCGCCGACCTGCCCACTGCCGTTTTCGCCCCAGACATACAGCGCGCCCGTGCTCGTGACCGCCAGCGAGTGGCTCCGGCCGGCGGCGACGGCGACCACGTCACTGAGATTGCTCGTGGGAATCGGGGACTTGCGCGTCGTGGTGGTGTTGTCGCCGAGCTGGCCAGAGACGTTGGCGCCGACGGCCCACACCGTCCCGTCCGATTTCAGGAACAGCGAATGATTCAGGCCGCCGCCCGCCTGCGCCCGCAGCACGTCGCCGGGCAGCGAGGCGGTGACGGCCAGCGTCACGGCGATCAGCAGGAACCGCATCACGACACACGAGCAGCGACCAGGCTGCGTCATATCAGCGCACACACTTCTTCCGCAAGCGCCGCACGCCCGCGAAATCACAATGGATTGGCGATCAGGTCGTCCGGATCGTCAACCCCGGCGCGGCCTCAAGCGGATGAAGCGCGCGAACCGGCACGGCAACGATGGGACGTGGCGAATATAACCGACGAATCGTGACGAGCAAATGACAGCAGCGACAACACCAAAATAAATTCGCGCCAACTGTCAATCAGAATCGTGATCGCGATTTCGGTTTTGTTGACCGACGCGACTCGAAGCGACGGTTGACTCGTTGAGTTTTTCGCGCGCTATGGTCGACAACTATTGATGAGGGACGACGACGAACGATCCGCGTCGCCAGGGAATGCTGCCGCGCAAGCGCTTCGAGCACCGGCTGACGATGATGCTGGTCGACATCGCCAACCTGTCGGCGATCAACAAGGCGCACGGCTACGGCGTCGGCGAGCGATCATCAGAAGCTGTCGATGGAAGTCGAAGCGATCACTCGATCGGGCAGGATCGGCTGGCGGAACGCGTCGTGCGGGGCCGCGCTGAAGGCGCGGTTGATCGCCAGGCAATCGAAGTCCCATCAGAGGCGCGTCCACGTTCCGCGCCATGCGATACTGTCGGCATGCGATCCGTCGCCGACGATTTGCGCCGCGACACCGTTGAACGCATCCTCGCGATGAGCGTGGCGAACCGGATCCGGCTGGCCCTGGATCTCGGGGACGCCGACGCCGATCGGTACGCGCAGGCGGCCGGCCGCAGCCTGCAGCAGGCGCGGCAGCACCTCGCCGCGCGCCGGCACGTCGGGCGCACGCCCAGCCGGTGCGCGTCTTCCGCGCCATGACCGCGCTCGACCGGGTCTGTGCCCTCCTCGACGAACATCAGATTGCCTATGCTCTGATCGGCGCGGCGGCACTGGCCGCTCGCGGCGTGGCCCGATCGACCTTCGACATCGATTTGCTGACCACGGACCAACGCGCGCTCGACGCCGGCGTCTGGCGTTCGCTGGCCGGCGACGCCGATGTTCGCCGCGGCGACCTGGAGGATCCCCTCGCCGGCGTGGTGCGTGCGACGATCGCCGCCGATCGGCCGGTGGACGTCGTCGTTGGCCGTCACGCCTGGCAGACGCGCGCGGTGGCGCGAGCCGAACGGCTCGGCGGCCCGGCGCCTGTCGCCCTCGCCAGAGACCTCGTGCTGCTCAAACTGTACGCCGGCGGCTCGCAGGATCTCTGGGACATCGGCGAACTGCTGCGGAACAATCCGGATTCGCTGCCCGCCGAAGTCGATCACGATTTGCCGGCCATGCCGCAGCCGATGCGAGATCGCTGGCGCGCATTGCGCGACTCGTGAGCCGCGGTTGATCTCAATCGAGGAAGCGACGCCGATGCACGACACCGACATCAAGGGCATCGAGACGCTCGTCGCCAGCGGCTCGCCACGGCGGCGCGCTCGCGCTGGAATCGCCTACAATCGAGTCGTGGAACACTCGCGCCTTCCGGGTGGCGACATCGTCGAACGCGGTCTTCGCGATCTTGCGGCGTCGCGGCCGTCGGCGGCCGCCGACCTGGTGTTGATCGGTGCGCCGCGGCTCCGCCGGCTCGGACTCGTCATCCCGCTCGAACGGGCGGCCGGCGCCGAGCATCGGCTGTACCTGCGGTTGGCGGCGGAGGATCCGCTGACGGCTCATTCGCGGTACAACGCGTTGATCCGGTGCCTGGTGAGCTTCGAGCGTGCCGCGGCATGCGGGGTCTAACCGGCCGCGATCAGGCGGAGCGCTTCATGCGGGCGCTGGGCAGCGCCGTCCAGCACCAGACGCGCGTCTACCTGACAGGCGGCGCCAGTGCGGTCCTGCTGGGATGGCGTGAATCCACCATCGACATCGACCTCACGTTCGTGCCCGAGGGTGACGACGTGTTCCGGGCGATTGCGCGCTTGAAAGACGAGCTCAGGATCAATGTCGAACTCGCCTCGCCCGCGCACTTTATTCCCGCGCTGCCCGGCTGGGACGGTCGCAGCCGCTTCATCGGGCAGGAAGGCCAGGTCGCGTTCTATCATTACGATTTCTACTCGCAAGCGCTCGCGAAAATCGAGCGCGGGCACGCGCAGGATCGCGTGGACGTGGCGGCGATGCTGGCCAGCGGCCTGGTCGAGCGGGCCCGTCTGCTGGACCTCTTCGAGCAGATTTTTCCCGAGCTGTACCGCTATCCGGCGATCGATCCGGAATCGTTTCGCGGTTTGGTGCGCGAAGCCGTGGCGCCATGAATCCAAGGGCGATCCGCCGGGCGCATGGTCACAACAGCTCAGGTCGCGTTGGTGCATCCCGCCCCACCGGCGACACGTATGGTAAATTGTATGGCATGGTCAGGACCACGGTGTACCTGCCGAGAAAACTCAAGGCGGCCGTCAAGCGGACCGCGGCGGCCGCCGGCATCAGCGAGGCGGCCTTGATTCGCACCGCGCTGCAGCGCGCGACCGAGCGGAGCATCGCGCGGCCGGCGCTGCCGCTCTTCACGAGCGGCGTACCCGGCCTCGCACAGCGAGTCGAAGAAGCCCTCGCGGGTGACGGCGGCGCCGCCTTCGGCGAGCGCTGATCGTGCTGGTCGTCGACACCAGCGGCCTGCTTGCGGCGATCGATGGCAGCCAGCGCGATCACGCCGCCTGCGCAGCGGTGATCGCCCAACACACCGGACCCTTCTTGTTGTCGCCCTTTGTCCTGGCCGAGCTCGACTACCTGCTGGCCGCGCGTGTCGGCAGACACGCCCAGGCCGCGTTCCTCGAAGAAGTCGCTCGTGGCGCGTATCAGCTCGAACCGTTTGACAGCGAAGATGTGTCTGCCGCCGGACAGCTGCTCGCCAAATATGACGCCATTGAGCCGGGGCTGGCGGATGCGTCGATCGTCGTCATAGCCGGGCGCCACCGCGTGCGCGATGTGCTGACGCTCGATCGACGGCATTTCGACGTCATGCGCCAGCTCAACGGCCGTCCGTTCCGCGTCTGGCCATAACGGCAGCGGACGTCATTCCTGCGATTCGTACTGATCCTTCAACTTCGCGACAACGGTCGGATCGGCGAGCGTCGTCGTGTCGCCGAGGGCCTTTCCTTCCGCGATGTCGCGCAGCAGCCGGCGCATGATCTTTCCCGATCGCGTCTTCGGCAGATCGGCGGCGAAGATGATGTCGTCGGGCCTCGCGATCGCGCCGATCTTGCTGGCGACGTGCTTCTTCAGATCATCCGCGAGCGATTCCGACGCGGTGACGCCTTCCTTCACCGTCACGAACGCGGCGAGCGCCTGGCCCTTGATCTCGTGGGTGCGGCCGACCACCGCGGCCTCCGCGACCTTGGGGTGATCGACGAGCGCGCTTTCCACTTCCATCGTGCCGATGCGGTGGCCGGCAACGTTCAGCACATCGTCAACGCGGCCCAGCAGCCAGAAATAACCCTCGTCATCGAGCTTCGCGCCGTCGCCGGTGAAGTAGATGTCCTTGCCCCAGCGGCTCCAGTACTGCTTCACGTAGCGGTCGTGATCGCCATATATCGTGCGCAGCATTGAAGGCCACGGCCTGGTGATCGCGAGCAGGCCGCCGCCGACCGGAACCCGCTGCCCTTTGTCGTTGAGAATTTCCGCGCTGAATCCGGGAAACGGCTGCGTCGCTGATCCTGGCTTGGTTCGCGTGATACCAGGCAGCGGTGTGATCGCGATCGCGCCGGTTTCGGTCTGCCACCAGGTATCGACAATCGGGCAGCGGCTGTTGCCGATGTGCAGGTGATACCAGACCCACGCTTCGGGATTGATCGGCTCGCCGACCGATCCCATCAGGCGCAGCGACGAGAGGTCGTGCTTCTGCGGCCACTCGGTGCCCCACTTCATGAAGGCGCGAATCGCGGTCGGCGCGGTGTAAAAGACCGTGACGCCGTATCGCTCGACGATCTCCCAGAGGCGGTCCTTCTTCGGCCAGTCGGGCGCGCCTTCATACATGACAACGGTGGCGCCGTTGGCGAGCGGACCGTAAACCACGTAACTGTGTCCCGTGACCCAGCCGATGTCGGCGGTGCACCAGTAGACGTCTTCGTCCTTGAGATCGAACACCCACTTCGTCGTTGCATAGACGCCGGTGAGATACCCGCCGGTGGTGTGGACAATGCCCTTCGGCTTACCGGTGGTGCCCGAGGTGTAGAGGATGTAGAGCATGTCCTCCGCGTCTATCACTTCGGGCTCGCTTTCGTACGACGCCTCGTGCATCAGGCGGTGATACCAGTGATCACGTCCCTCCTTGACGTGCACGGGTGCGTTCGTTCCTTGCAGGCGCTGGACGATGACGACGTGCTCGATCGAGGGCGTTTCCTTCAGCGCTTCGTCGGCGGTCTGCTTGAGCGGCACGACCTGGCCGCGGCGCCAGCCGCCGTCGGCGGTGACGAGCACTTTGCATGACGAGTCGTTGATGCGATCGCGAAGCGATTCGGCGCTGAAGCCGCCGAAGACGACCGAATGCACCGCGCCGATGCGCGCGCAGGCGAGCATCGAGATCGCCAGCTCGGGAATGAGCGGCAGGTAGAGCGCCACGCGATCGCCCTTCTTTACGCCGAGCGATTTCAGGACGTTCGCGAACTGGCAGACCTGCCGGTAGAGATCGAAATACGTCAGCGTGCGGCGATCGCCGGGCTCGCCTTCCCAGATGAACGCGGCCTTGTTGCGTCGCGCCGTGCGCACGTGGCGATCGAGGCAGTTGGCGCTGACGTTGATCTTGCCGCCCACGAACCACTTGGCATCGGGCGGATTCCAGTCGAGCACCTTTGACCACGGCTTGATCCACGCGAGCTCTTTGGCGAAGCCCGCCCAGAACGCTTCGGGATCCTTCGCGGCTTTCTCGTAAACGGAGGGATCGCTGACGTGAGACCTGGAGCGGAACTCTTCAGTGGGAGAGAAGCTGCGATCCTCTTTGAGGAGAGCCTCGATCTCGGGGGACACCTTCTCGGACATCAGCGGAGTATATCTCCGCGGTCCGGCTAAAGCCGGACCCTCACAGTAATGAGTGTGGGGACAGTGCTCCTGTGAGGGTCCGCCTTTAGGCGGACCTCAGCGAGTTCCGTACCAGCGGAAGCGTTTCGGCCTGAGGCGAATGAGGTCGAGCGCCGACGCCGCCGATTCGATCATCGGCGGCTCGACACGGTTGGCCGCGCGCGACGCGGCCTCCTGAAGCGCGCGCTCGCACAACAGGTTGACGAGGCGCGGCACGCCGCCGGAGAGGTTGTAGATCACTTCAATGGCCGCGCCGCTGAACGTGACGGCGTTGCCGCCGCCAATGGCGAGGCGATGGACGATGTACTTCTCGCACTCGTCGCGCTCGAGCGGCTGCAGGCGCGCGCGCACCGAGAGGCGATCGTCGGCGAAGGTCGGCAGCATCGGCGCGCCGCCGAGGCCCGGCTGGCCCGCCAGCAGGAACTGCAGGATGCGATCCCGGTTCGACGCGAGCGTCGCGATCTCGAGCACCTGCTCCTTCGTGGCCGGCGGCAGGCTGTGCGCTTCGTCGACGATCAGCACGGCGCCCTGGCTCGTCGCCTTGAGGCGGCCGAGAAAGTCGTCGAACATCTCGAGCAACTCGGGCCGCCGCGCGCCTTGCAGCCGGCCCTGCTTCACTTCGTCCTTCGACAGCGCGCCGAGATCCTGCAGCATCAGGCGGAGGAGATCGTCCGGCGACAGCAGGGCATTGCCGAGCAGCGCCGCGCGCGACTTGCGCTCCTGCAGATCGAGCAGCGTCTTGCACAGCGTGGTCTTGCCGACGCCGAGATCGCCGAGCACCAGCATCACGAGGTCACGGCGCGCGACCGCCGCCGACAGCGCGTCGAAGGCGCGCGCGTGCGAGCGGCTGCGGTAATAAAACCGGGGATCGGGGGTCAGGCTGAACGGACGCTGCGAAAAACGGAAGACCGCAGCGTAGTCCGGCGTCGGGGGCTCCATGCCAAGGCGGCTTATCGGCTCGAAGCGGTCAAATCGTTAGACCAATTGCACAGGTTTCTTTCTGAAGATCAGCGCTCCGAACAGGCCGCCGAGCGCGCCAAACATCGAGTTGACGACGATCGAGATGAAGAAGAACAGGAAAAAGCCGGCGCCAATGACTGGACCGGCGCCGAATTGCTCGAACAACCGGCGCATCTCAGGGGGCAAATCCGGGTTGTTCAGCACGCCCCTGACCATTTCCCCCCGCAGCGGTCCCATCGCCAGCGTGAGCGGGATGGAAATGACCGCCGCGACGAATGCGCCGATCAGGCCTGCGAACAGCCCGACAATGACGCCGTCGAGGATCGTGATTGGCTCGGGATGATTCTGCTGCATCAGGTATGCGGCCAGCGCCCCGCCAAAGAGCACCCACGCGCAACAGCAGTTGGCGAGGTTGATCACCGGCAGTGCCGACAGCACGCCGAGGGCCACACCACCGATCAGCGCCGGTTGCGTCTTCGCTGGACTCACGTTCTGCCTTCTGCCTTCTGCCTTCTGCCTTTAGTCGTAATACTCCCTCCCGAGGTGCGTAATCATCTCCTCACCCTTCAGGTAACGCAAGGTGTTCTTCAGCTTCATCAGCTGGATGAAGAGATCGTGCTCCGGATACAGATCTTTCGCGTGCATCGGCGCCTTGAAATAGAACGACAGCCACTCCTGGATGCCCGACATGCCGGCGCGCTTCGCCAGATCGAGGAACAGCGCGGAATCGATCACGATCGGCGCCGCCAGGATCGAGTCGCGGCACAGGAAGTTGATCTTCAGCTGCATCGGGTAGCCGAGCCAGCCGACAATGTCGATGTTGTCCCAGCCTTCCTTGTTGTCGCCGCGCGGCGGATAGTAGTTGATGCGCACGACGTGCGACAGATCCTTGTAGAGCTCGGGATAAAGATGCGGCTGGAAGATGTAATCGAGCGCCGACTTCTTGCTCTCTTCCTTGGTCTTGAACGATTCGGGATCGTCGAGCACTTCGCCGTCGCGGTTGCCGAGGATGTTGGTCGAGTACCAGCCGCGCACGCCGATCATGCGCGCCTTGAGGCCGGGTGCGATGATCGTCTTGATCAGCGTCTGCCCCGTCTTCATGTCGTTGCCGGCGAGCGGCGATCCGGTCTGCGCCGCGAGCTCGATCATCGCCGGCACGTCGGCGGTGAGGTTCGGCGCCGCGTTCGCGAACGGCAGGCCTTCCTTGAGCGCCGCATACGCGTAGACCATGCTCGACGGAATCGCATCGTCGCTCAGCTCGAGGCCCTTCTCGAAGGCGGCCAGTGACTGATGCACCGGTCCTTCCTTCATGTAGACCTCGGTGCTGCCGCACCACACCATCACCAACCGGCTGCAGTTGTGCTTCTTCTTGAAGGTGCGGATGTCGGCGATCAGCTGATCGGCGAGGTCCTTCTTGTTCCTGCCCTTCTTGACGTTCGGGCCGGAGAGGCGCTTGACGTAGCGCTGATCGAAGACCGCGGGCATGGGCTTGATCGCCTCGAGCTCCTTGCGGATCTGATCGAGCAGCGATCGCTCGAGCACGCCGGCGGTGCACGCCGCCGCGTAGCAGTCTTCTTCGAAGATGTCCCAGCCGCCGAAGACGACGTCATCGAGCCTGGCGAGCGGCACGAAGTCGTTGATTTTCGGCGAGCGATTGTCCGTGCGCTTGCCGAGGCGGATGTGGCCCATCTGCGTGAGCGAGCCAATGGGCTGCGCGAGGCCCTTGCGAATGGCGATGACGCCGGCAATCGTGGTGGTGCTGACCGCGCCGAGACCGACCAGGAGGATACCGAGCTTCCCCTCTGCAGGGGCGATTTCTGAGGCTTGTTTCACCTTGGAAATATATCATCGACGGAGATGATGTTCCTGCTGCGGATGCTGATGCGCCGGGGCCGCGGCCCGGCGATGGATCCGCTGCAAGTGTCGATGACCGGCGTGCGCATGGGCGAGCGTTTCCTGCAGATCGGTTGTCACGATCGCGCGTTGTTGTCGGGCCTTGCCGCGAAGGTGGGGCTGAGCGGGACCGCCGCGGTCGCGGCGTTCGACGATGAGCAGGCGAAGCGCGCCGCCGCAGTCGGCGCGAAAGTCGGCGCGTTGATCGACACGCACAAGATCGAAGGGCTGACGCTGCCGTTCGACAGCGATCACTTCGACATGGTCGTCGTCGACGACACCAACGGCACGTTCGGATCGATCGACGACGGGAGCCGCGTCGCCTACCTGCGCGACGCGAAGCGCGCAGTCCGGCACGGCGGACGCATCGAAGTGATCGAAGGCATGACGGCAAAGCGCAGCGCCGGCTACGACGCGTTGCGAGATCTGACCAGCGCGGGGTTCAAGCCGGTGCGAGTGCTTGCCGAGAAAGACGGTTTCAGGTTTCTCGAAGGACTTCGACCAAATTCTTGATGCGGCGGATTAGAGCGTCAGCGTGGACGGATCCTCGCCGCGCTGCAATTCGATTGACATCTGCACCGAGCCGAACGTGATCTGATCGCCGGATTCGATCGCCGTCGGCTTCGCGATGCGGGTGCCGTTGACCTGCGTGCCGTTCTTGCTGCCGAGATCCTCGACCGTCACCGACCGGCTGGTCACGACAATGCGAGCGTGCTCGCGTGACACGCTGACGTCATTCAGAAACACCTCGCATTCCCGATCGCGGCCGACCAGATGCGTGCCGACGCCGAGCGGGATTCGCTTCGCTCCGGCCGTCAGCACGGTCCTGGCGCGAGCGCGCCTGCCGAGCGGCGAACGCGAGCGCTGCTCCCGGACGTTGGCGGCGAAGCTGTAGCCGATGCCGTGGTGAGTTTTGATCGATCGGGCGGGTGACGACTTCTCGCCAAGCGCCGCGCGCAGCTCCCCGATCAGCACGTGAAGGTTGGCCTCGACGACGAACGTGTCCTGCCACAGCTCGTTCATCAACTCCTGCTTCGGCACGGCGCGCGGCCGCTGCTCGATCAGAAAGCGCAGTAAATCGTAGGCTTTCGGCGACAGGTGCACCTCGGCGCCATGGCGCGACAATTCACGGCTCTCCGTATCCAGCGTGCAGTCGGCGAAGGAATATTTCATCCCGTTTAGAAAAACTCTAGACGGCGCTTAGGACACGCAACCCCTGGTTGGGTAACCTGCAGACATGACGGAAACCCTGACACGACGTGAACGGCAAGTCGCCGAGGCGGTGGCACGCGGTCTGTCGAACAAGGAGATCGCCGCGGAGTTCGGCATCGGCGCCGAGACGGTCAAGAAGCACCTCTCGACAATTTACAGCAAGCTGGCGATGACCGGGCGGGTGATGCTCGCCGTGCACATCGCGCGATCGATCGATGCAGAACAGCGGCCGGCAGCCGCGTCATGACAGCCCGGTCGTCGTCGGCGGATCTTCCGACGCCTCGACGATGAACCAGCCCTTGACGTGACCGAACTCGATCTCGTCGCCGTCCCTCAGCGCGGACGGGACCTTGATCGTCGATCCCATGATCTGCGTGCCGTTCTTGCTCTTGAGATCCTCGAGCGTGGCGTCGGCGCCGCTGATCGTGATGCGCGCGTGATTGCGCGAAACGCTCGCGTCGTTGATGCACACCGTGGATGCCGGATCGCGCCCGATGGTGTTCACGCCGGGCGTAAGGACGAAGCGCCGATGACCGATGCGAAGAGACCGCACCATTTCGGGCGCATCGTATCAAAAGGCAGAAGGCAAAAGGCAGAAGGCAAAAGGGAAGGAGAAAGGCAAAAGGAGTAGTATCCGGACATGAAACGGCGCACTCTTTGCGTCATCGGACTTCTGCTGCTGGGCGCTTCATCGGTCAGCCTTGAACAATCGTCCAATGCACCTTACCGGCTCGTCCCTGGGTGGGGCACCTTACCCGGCGGCGCCACTTGGGGAGAGGTGCCAGGCATGGCAATCGACGCCCGCGGAAGGATTTACGCGTTTCACCGCGCCGACGTCCCGGTCGTCGAAATGGATCGCGACGGCAAGATCCTGAAGATGTGGGGCGAGAAGTTGTTCGCGTGGCCTCACGGCATCCGGATCGATCGATTCGGCAATCTGTGGATCACCGACGGTCAGGCCCGCAATGGTCTCGGCCAGCAGGTCTTCAAGTACAGCCCCGACGGCAAGTTGCTGATGACGCTCGGCACCAAAGGGACGCGCGGTGAAGGCCCCGACACCTTCGGCGGACCGACCGACGTTGCGGTCGCCGCCAACGGCGACATCTTCGTTTCCGACGGGCACCAGAACTCACGTATCGTCAAGTTCGACAAAGACGGGAAGTTCATCAAGGCCTGGGGCAGGCGCGGCGATCAGCCGGGTGAGTTCAACCTGCCCCACACGCTGGTGATCGACTCACGCGGCCGCGTCCTCGTGGGCGATCGATCGAACAATCGGATCCAGATTTTCGATCAAGAAGGAAACTTCCTCGATCAATGGACTCAGTTCGGCACGCCGAGCGGGATGTACGTCACGCCCGACGACACGCTGTATGTCGTCGACTACAACGTGAAGAAAGGCGTGTTCATCGGCAGCGCGCGCGATGGATCGGTCAAGTACAAGCTTGACGACGCCGTTGCGGAAGGCGTCGTCGTCGATAAGGATGGCAATATTTACGTCGGCGAAACGGTTCCGGGAACGACACTGGCGGGCGCTGTAGGCGGGCACATGGTCAGGAAGTTTGAAAAGATCTGGATGCAGTTCGTTTCGGCCGCAACCTCCGGAGGCGCCCATCTCGAGGAGGCCGACGCGGCGTCGAGCAAGGCCCACTTCATTTCCCTGAACCGCGGCGCACTGCGCGAGTTTCGCGAGGCGAGGTACTGGATTCGATTAATCGGCGCCACGAAGCTCAACGGCTTCGACAAAGCGCCCGCACTGGCAAGTGAAGCGACGGAACTGGTGGCAATCGTCTCCACCATCGTCAAACGAGCGTCCAGCAACAACCGAAGGGAGCCGCCGAACAATTGATCGGCCTTTTTCCTTTTCCCTTCCGTCCCTTCCCTTTTGCCTTTTGCCTTTTGCCTTTTGCCTTTTGCCTTTAAAACACTGGAGTCTACAGGCTACAAGCCGTCCAGAATCCACGACAGGTAGCCGACAGGACCCCTGCAAAGATCCGGCGGTTTCAGGCCGAAAAGCTGGATTGTGAGCTTCCGCTTCCCTCGGAAACCACGGCAAGCCTTTTGAAGTAACACAGGCACAGCCATGCTTGGTTCCGCCCAGCCAGACGTTTACACCGCCCGCGACATCGCGGAGGCAGCCGGGGTCCCGGTGGATCGCGTGCTGCAGCTCGTCGCTCACGGAGAGATTCGCTCGATTGCGGCCCAGCTGCCGATCGCGACGGATCCGGAGCTCGGCGGGTTCGTCGCGCACGACGAAGCGGTGCGCGCGGTGCGGGCGCTCAAGCAGGGATCGGCGGTCGGCGTGGCCGGCGCGCTCGGTCTCGGACGCGAGCTGTTCGCGCAAGGCGTTCGCGCGGAGCGCGCGACCACGGTGCCGCTGATCGTCTCGACGAGCCTGCATGCGGTTGCGATGGCGTCCATCCTGTTCATCGCCAGCCTCGGCTTCGCGGTCGCCGATGAGCGCACCGAGCCCGTGAAAGAACCCGAGCCGATACGCATGGTGTTTATCGCGCAGCCAGGCCCCGGCGGCGGCGGTGGTGGCGGCGGCTTGAAAATGAAAACGCCTCCCCCGCGCGCCATGCGCAAGGGGCCCGAAAAAATCAGCAGCCCGATCCCGGCAAGGAAACTCCCGCCGCCGATGCGGCCTGAGCCGAAACCGCCGGAACCGCCGAAGCCGCTCGAAGCGAAGCAGCTGCCACCGGTGATGGCGCCGATTCAGGAAAAGAAAGCGGAGCTCGAGGATCGTCAAGGCGTGCTCGCGAAGGCGCCCGAGACGAAACCGAGCCAGGGCCCCGGCACCGGCGGCGGAGTTGGAGCGGGACAAGGCACTGGCCTCGGTCCTGGCGACGGCACCGGCGTCGGCGAGGGATCCGGCGGCGGTTACGGCGGCGGGCCGTTCCGTCCCGGCAGCGGCGTTGAACCGCCGCGCCTGCTGCGCGAAGTGAAGGCGAACTACACGGATGAAGCGCGTCGTGCCAATATCGAGGGCGAAGTGCAGCTCGAGATCGTCGTCCGCCGTGACGGCACGGTCGGCGAGGTGAAGATCATTCGCGGCCTGGGCGGCGGATTGAACGACCGCGCGGTGCAGGCGGTTCGTCAGTGGCGTTTTGCTGCGGGCCGCATGAAGGGCGTTCCGGTCGACGTCGTCGTTGAAGTGGGAGTGGAGTTCCGGCTTCGCTGAGGTCTTGAGGTCCTGAGGTCTTGAGGTCTTGGGTGTGATTGATATGGACATCATTCTTTTAGGAATCACTGTCGTGTCGTTGATCGTCGCGCTCGTGATGAGCGTGACGGCGTGGCGATTGATGCGCGGCGAGAAGCAGCGCTCGGCGGCCCGCGTGGCGGCGTTGTCGATGGCGGCGAGCGAGCCGTCGATTGTCAATCGCGCGGCGGGATTCACGAACACGCCGGCGCATTCGGCGGCACTCGAACAGTTTCCGGACGAGCCGGTTGTCAAGCCCGTGACGCGGGCGCCGTGGGCATCGCCCATCGACTCGCCGACCTCCGCGCGAGCGGAGGTCGCCTCGCTCAGGACGGTGACACCGGTTGCGTCCGTCAGGGTGCCGTCGGAGTTTTCGGCGGAGTTGCCGCTGAATCAGGGGGACAGGCAGACAGGCGGGCAGGCGGACAGGCCGACAGGCCGACAGGCCGACAGGCCGACAGGCCTCACGCACTCGTCGGGTTTTCTCGGCGCCACTGACATTCCGCGGGACAGCGGCAGCCGTCAGAAGTCGCTCGCGTTCGCGGCGGTGATCCTGTTCGTGGTGTTGTCCGGCGGCCTGGTGTGGATGATGTCGGGTCCTGAGGGCACATCGGCCGCGGCGATCGGTCCGAACTCGCCGCTCGAGCTCGTCTCGCTCACGTCGGCGCGGAAGAACGAGAAACTCGCTGTATCCGGGCTCGTTCGTAATCCGTTGAACGGCAAGCCCGTCGAGCGCCTGTCGGTGGTAGTCTTCCTGTTCGATCGCATGGGCACGTTCGTCACGAGCTCGCGCGCGAACGTGGACTTCCTGAAGCTCGGCGCCGGCGACGAATCGCCGTTCGTGGTGTCACTGGATGCGCCTGCAACCGTGGCGCGCTACCGCGTCAGCTTCCGCACCGACGACGGCATTGTGCCGCACGTGGACAAGCGCGACGCACCACCAGCCGGCATTCAACAATCGGCGGTGAAAAGTGAAGTCGTCAGCCAGCAGTGACAGTCAACAGTTTGAAGAAGAAGGAATAAGCAATCATGCGCCGCCATTTACAGACCTTCGTTGCGCTGGCCGCGCTCGTGCTGGCGGCCGCCACCTCCCTGCTCGCCTCCCCCTTCGCGCAAAGCGCTACGGGGGACAAGCAGGACCAGGGCGGCTTCAAGTTCAAGAGCGGCGTCGAGCTGATCAACGTGACGGCGACCGTCACCGATCGATCGGGCCGCTTCTATGGCGGGCTGCGCAAGGAAGATTTCCTGATCTACGAGGACAACAAGCCCGTCGAGGTGACGCACTTCAGCGCCGATCGCACGCCGGTCAGCCTCGGCATCGTGGTCGACACCAGCGGCAGCATGGCCGGCGAGAAGTGGGCGACGGCGGTCAACTCGATCGATCGCTTCTTCCGCATGATGAACGACGAACTCGACGAGTTCTTCCTCTATCGCTTCAGCGCGAATGCCGATCTGGTCGCCGACTGGACCAACGATCGCGATCGCCTGGCGACGTCGCTCCGGCGCGTCTATCCCAACGGCGGCACGGCGATGTATGACGCCGTCGCCGAAGCGGTGCCGATGGCGAACAGCGGCCAGAATCGCAAGAAGGCGGTCGTGATCATTTCCGACGGCAACGACACCAGCAGCCGCGTCGGCGTGGGTGAAGTGAAGCAGGTCGTGCGCGAGACCGAAGTGCTGGTGTATGCCGTCGGCGTCGACGGCAATGGCCAGCCCACATTTCAGCGGCCGACGCCGCCAGTGAACAATCCGCCCCGCTTGCCGATTCCGATTCCATTTCCCGGCGCGGGTGGGCGTGGCGGCCGCGGCGGCGGCTTCCCGTTCCCCGGGACGGGCCGCGGCGGCGGCTTTCCGCCGATCGGCGGCGGCCGACGCGGCGGTACGTATTCGATCGGCGGCGGCGCTGACGACCGCGTCAACGCGATGGCGCTGCGTGAAATCACCGACGACAGCGGCGGCCGCACCGAGATCGTTCGCGACTTCCGCGATCTCGATCCGGCGATCGGCAGCATTGCCGACGAGTTGAGCCAGCAGTACTACCTCGGGTATCCGAGCCCCGGCTACAAGGACGGGCAGTGGCACACGATTCGTGTGGAGTTGCGGGATCCCAATTTGAAAGTGCGGGCTCGGAAGGGTTACGTCGCAACTCCCTGAATCTGTTGATCAATTGATCTGTTGAACTCTTGATCAAAAGATCACGAGATCAAAAGGTCAGAAGATTCGGTTGTCAGATTCCGAGGACAAATTGGCTGGCACAACAATCGCAGTAGCGAACAGTGGTTCAGTTGGAGGCTCTTATGAAGACACTGTTCGCTACTCTGTTCGTATCGCTGTTGTCCCTCAATTCAGCGGTCGCTTCCACCTTCGCTGACGCTACGGCGGACAAGCAGACACCCGAACGCAAAGATCTGCAGGTGTTCAACGACATCGCGGATCAAGTCAATCGCTACACGCAGCTCACCATCTTCGACAGCATTTCCGCATCCGTGGACGAGGGCCGCGTTGTCCTCAGCGGCTGGGTGACGATGCCGTACAAGAAGGATGATCTCGAGCGGCGCGCGCGCAAGGTCGACGGCGTGATGACGGTCGACAACAAGATCGGCGTGCTGCCGGTCTCGCAGTTCGACGACGAGCTGCGGTTCAGGATTGCGCGGGCCATCTACAGCCATTCGTCGTTCTGGAACTATGCGGCGATGGCCAACCCGCCGATCCGCATCGTCGTCAATCGCGGCCGCGTCACGCTCGAGGGCGTGGTGCAGAGCAACGTCGAGCGGATGCTGGCGCGATCGCTGGCGTCGGGCTTCGGTGAGTTCCAGTTGAAGAATGATCTGAAGACTGACGCGGAAGTCCGCGAGGCTATGGAAACGCGGAAATCAAATTGACGGAATCCGGGTTTTTACGAACCAAATGACGGCGATGAACGTGATCACGACGAGCACGCCCATCGCGCCGAACAAGGCGAGGGTGCGAAACAGGATCGATTCCTTTTGCATCCTCGCCTCGATCTTCAGCGGCGTGCCCTTGAGGCGCTCGGTCAGCGGTTGTTCCCAGAGGAGGATGTTGCCGCGCGCGATTGGCAGCGGCGAGTTGTTGTCGGTCACCGCGCTCGGCAGGTGCAGGCGCACCGCGATCAGCTCGTCGCCGTCCCAGCCGGCATTGCCGGCGTCCTTGCCCGCCGCCGCCGACATTTCCTGGCCGAATTCGAACGTCTCGCCTTCCAGGTAGCGGTAACGCGACCATGCGAAGGGCGCCGCTTCGCCCAGGCGACGGACGTCGTCGACTTCGAGCCGCAGGTGCACGTATCGGCGGCCTTCGCGCCGCGACGTGGTGACGCTTGCGACGCGCGTCACCGGCGTGGTGTACCAGTCGCGGACGACGGTGCGATCGAGGCGCGCGTTCGGATCGAGCGGCAGATTGGCGCCGCGCAGCGCGACCAGCGCCGGCACCGAGGCGTTGACGTAGACGGCGGCAGAGCCGTCGAGGTCGAGAAAAATTTCTTCTTCGTATTCGTATTTTCTGGCGATGACGTTGCCGCAGGCGATCGACGCCAGGACGGCGATCAGCACCAGCGCGAAGGCCCTTCGACTTCGCTCAGGACAAGCGAGACGCACTATCGAATAATATCGTCTGATGGGCGCGCGTCCTATTCTCTTTCTGATCGACGGCAGCAACCAGATGTACCGCGCCTACCACGCGATCCGCGGGCTGACGCGTTCCGACGGCAAGTCGACCAACGCCACCTACGGCTTCATCACCATGCTCAGGAAGCTGCTGGCGGATCATCAGCCGCAATACATTGCCGCGTCGTTCGACCTGCGCGGCCCGACGTTCCGATCTCAAGTTGCCTCCGACTACAAAGCGAACCGCACGCCGATGCCCGGCGATCTCGTCGAGCAGGTGCCGTGGGTGCACGAAGCCTGCGAAGCCATGGGCGTCCCAATTCTGACGCTCGAAGGCTTCGAAGCGGACGACGTGATCGGCACGCTCGCGTCGAAGGCGGGCGAGCACGGCCTGGAAGCGGCGATCGTGACCGGCGACAAGGACTTCTTCCAGCTGGTGCGCGACGGCATCAAGGTCTACAACCCCAAGGACGAGGGGACGTGGTACGACGAAGACGGCGTCAAGGAACGCTGGGGCGTCGCGCCATCGCAAGTGTGCGACGTCCTCGCGCTGATGGGCGACTCGATCGACAACGTCAAGGGCGTGCCCGGCATCGGTGAAAAAGGCGCGACCGAGTTGATTAGGACCTATGGGTCGCTCGAATCGCTGCTGCAGCACGCGCCGGAGATCCAGAACAAGCGCCAGCGCGAGGGACTCATCACCTACGCCGAGCAGGCGCGGCAAAGCCGGCAGCTGGTGACCATCGATACGAACTGCGATGTGCCGTTCGACCTGGAGCGCTTCAAGTTCCGCGGCGCGGACCGGGAGCGGTGCTACGCGCTCTTCTCGAAGATGGAATTCCGCACGCTCGTGCCCGAATTCGCGCCGACGGCCTCGTCGGTCGAAAAGGACTACGCGCTGATTGAATCGGCCGACGACCTGAACGCGCTGGTCGCCGAGATGAAAACCGCAGGCCGCTTCAGCATGAAGGTGATCACGGACGGTACGGCGCCGGTGCGGGCGACGCTCGTCGGCATTGCAATCGCCACGACCCCGGCGAAGGCGCGTTACATCCCGCTCGGACACGAAGGCTTCGGCGGCGGCTTCTCGATGCCGACGTCGCAGGCGCTGGCGCTGCTGGCGCCGCTCCTGACCGATCCAGCGATCGAAAAGATCGGCCACGACCTCAAAGCGGATCTGATCGTCCTCGGGCGGCACGGCGTCGACGTGCGGAATCCGAACGGCTTCGACACGATGATCGCCAGCTACCTGGTCGACGCGAATCGATCGAGCCAGGACCTGGAACCGATCGCGCTCGAACAGCTTGGCTACAAGGCGGTGACCGAAGAGGAAGTGCGCGGCAAGGGTGTCAAGGCGATCGCCTTCGCACAGGTGCCGGTCGATAGCGTCCTCGATTATGCCGGCGAGCGTGCCGACATCGCGCTGCAGTTATCCGAGCGCGTCAGGCCGGTGCTGATCAAGGACGAGCTCGAACCGGTGTATCGCGAGCTCGAGCTGCCGCTGGTGCCGATCCTCGCGGAGATCGAACGCACCGGTGTCCGGGTCGACGTCCGATCGCTCGCATCGCAGGCGGTGGTGCTCGATCGCGAAATGACCGGCTTGAGCCGGCAGATCTTCAGCCTGGCCGGCGGCGAGTTCAACATCGGATCGCCGAAACAGCTGGCCGAGATCCTGTTCGAGAAAATGCAGCTGCCGGTCCTGAAGCGCACCGGCACGTCACGCGCGCCGTCGACCGCCGTCGACGTGCTCGAGGAGCTCGCGCAGCAGCACGACATCTGCCGCAACATCCTCGACTGGCGCCAGCTCTCCAAGCTGAAGGGCACCTACATCGATGCACTGCCGACGCTGGTGAATCCCGAGTCGGGCCGCGTCCACACGCAGATCAGCCAGGCGGTGGCGGCGACGGGGCGCTTGAGCAGCAGCGATCCGAATCTGCAGAACATCCCGATTCGTACCGAGATCGGCCGCCAGATCCGCAGCGCGTTCATCGCCGATCCGGGCCACGTGTTGATCTCAGCGGACTACTCGCAGATCGAGCTGCGCGTCCTGGCGCACATGTCGGCGGATGAAACGCTGACCGAGGCGTTCGTGCGCGGCGACGACATTCACGATCAGACCGCGACCAAGGTGTTCGGCGCCGACAGCCTGCTCGATCCCTACGAGCTGCGGCGGCGCGCGAAGATCATCAACTACGCGCTGCTCTACGGCAAGACGGCGTTCACGCTCGCGAAAGACATCGGCGTGTCCCAGCAGGCGGCGCAGCAGTTCATCGACGCTTACTTCGCCGGCTTCCCGCGCGTCCGCGCGTTCATCGACAAGACGCTCGCCGACGCGCAGGCCAGCGGCGTCGTCAAGACGATGTTCGGCCGGCGGCGCCCGGTGCCGGAGTTGACGAGCCGCAACTTCCAGATCCGCGCCGGCGCCGAGCGCATCGCGGTGAACATGCCGATCCAGGGCACGGCCGCGGACATCCTGAAGCGCGCGATGATCGACGTGCATGCCGCGTTGAAGCGCGCCAACCCGAAGGCGCGCATGATCCTCACCGTCCACGACGAGCTGCTGTTCGAATCGCCGAAGGATCAGGCGGATGATGTGGCGGCGTTGGTGAAAGAGAAGATGTCGAGTGCGGTCAAGCTCGATGTTCCGCTCGATGTCGACGCGGGCATCGGCCAGAACTGGACGGAGGCGAAGGGATAACTCTTGATCGATTGATCTGTTGATCTGTTGATCTGTTGATCTGTTGATCTGTTGATCTGTTGATCTGTTGATCTGTTGAACTGTTGAACTGTTGAACTGTTGACCTGACGGCCGGTCACCAGATCACAAGATCAACAGATCAACAGATCAACAGATTCATCATTTCCACCTCTCCTTCACGACCGCCCATTCGGCGCGGAGATCTGATTCCGCTCGAGCACGACGATCGGCGGCGAAGGTCTGCACGCGATCGGGGATGATGCCTTCCAGCACCAGCTTGTCGAGATCGGCGCGCAGGGAGGCCGAGCGCGCGCCGGCCAGTCGCGCGCGGACCCAGCCCGCGATCGCGGCATCCCACGCTTCAAGCGGTTCGCCACTGCCGCGAGTCGCAACGACGAGGAAGTAAGCCGCCGCCGCCGAGCCCGGATTTCTCGCGAGCTCGCGGGACATCCGCTCACGCAACCGCTTGAACGTCTCGATACGGCCGTCGCGCTCGAGCGCATCGGCGTGGCGCTCGACGGCGCTGCCCCACCACTCGAGCATCGATTCGCCGGTGTCGGCGCCCTGCGCGATCGCGCGATCGATGCCGCTCTCGAACAGCGTCGCCGCCGCGCCGTAATCGTCTTCGAAGAACAGCGCCTCGCCGAGCGCCATCAGGAAATCGACGTGATCGCGGGTATCGAGATTGGAGACGCGAACCGTGCCGAGCGCGACGCGGGCCGCGGAAAGATCGCCGGGATTGGCGCGCTCGCGATAGCGCTCGAGATGCGCGCGCGCGAGGACGACGGTGGCCGCATCGGCAGTCGCCGGGGTCTTCTGCGCCACAGCGGCCGCCACGATCGCATCGTCGAACTGCCGGTTGTTATAGAGCGAGCGCGCCTTCGCCAGATCGGCGCGCTGGGCGGCCGCAAACCCGGGCCACAGAAGTACCAGGGCCACAGCAAGCACGGAGGTTCTCATCAAGACCAGGGCCGCAGAAGGCACAGATTACACAGATAACATAGCTGGCGGCACACCGCTACGTTGCAGATTTCGACGCCTGACGCGCGGCGCCCGGCGGTAAAAGCGCTCTTGAAAGCCGGCGTGGCGGCGTGGAAGATGAAAGACGGTTGATCAAGTTCTTTACCAGCCTCGCACTCCTGCTGGCGCTGGCGTCGCAGGGCAACGTCCTTCGCGTCCGCGTCATGGTGACGGACGGCACCGGCGCCCCGATTCCGCTGCCGCGCGTCGTCCTCCTCGTGAGCGACAATCCGGCCACCGGCGAGCCGCGGCGGGTGCGCACCGACGCCAACGGCCTGATCGAGCTCAAGCTCGCGCCCGGCAGCTACACCGTCGAGTCAGATCGCCCCGTCGCATTCGGCGGCAAGACGTATTTGTGGACGCAAATCGTGGACGTGGTCCCCGGCAAGGACACCGTGCTCGATCTCACCGCGAAGAACGCGGAGATCGGCACGGCCACAAACACGACCGCCACGGATGCGGCGGCGCCCGTCGAAGCGAGCTCCGCGGTGCTGCTCTCGAAGTTTCACGACAGCGTCGTTGAAATCTGGACGCCGACGCGGCATGCCGAAGGTTTCCTGATCGACTCGCGCGGGCTGATCGCGACGAGTCACAGCGCGATCAACGGCGCGACCGCCGTGGAAATCGAGATCCGGACGCGCACGGCTCATTTCAAGGTGCCCGGCAACGTGATCGCGGACGATCGCGCGACCGGCGCGGCCGTCATCTGGATCGATCCGCAGGCGATGGGATCGATACCGCCGATCGACTTGCGCTGCGGCGCCGCCGATCGGCCGGTGGCGCGATACGAGGACGAGATTACGACGATCGCCGCGCCGATGTTGACGGCCAAGGACGTCCTCGACGGCGTGGTGACGCGAGTCACTTCGCAGGCGATCTTCGCGGATCTCCGCATCTCGCGCGAGACCGCGGGCGGGCCGGTCTTCAACAGCAGCGGCGATCTGCTCGGCATCAGCTCGATCGAGGCCGACCCGACGCGATTCACGCGCATTGCGGCGTGGACCATTCCGATCGAGAAGGCCTGCGAGGCGATGGCAATTGCGGAGAAGATGATGGCGGGCGCCGCGCCGCCCAAAGGCATTCGCCTGCCCATCGAGACGGATGTCGCCGGAACAGCGATGTCAATGGCGGCCGCGAAGCAACAGAAAGCCCCGCTCACCACGATCAAGGCCTCCGACTTCGACATCACCCTGTTGACCTCGACTCAGGCGCGCGAAGACGGCAGCTCCGATCCACGGCTGGATTTCGACACCTGGACGGACTACCTCCGCTACACGCCGCCGGTGCTGCTGGTCCGCGTCAGCCCGCAGCTCGAGGAGAGCTTCTGGAAGACGCTGGCACGCGGCGCCGCCATGACGCAGGGCGTGAACCTGCCGCCGCTGAAGAATTTCACGTCGAACTTCCTCCGCCTGCGCGCCCAGTGCGGCGACACCGAAGTGCTGCCGATTCACCCGTTCGTGATCGAGCGCCGCATCAATGACAAGCAGTCGATCCGTGAAGGCCTCTACGTCTTCGAGCCGGCCGCCTTCGGGCCGCAGTGCTCGACGATCAGGTTCTCGATGTATTCGGAGAAGGATTCACAGAAGCCGGACACCAGGGCGATCGATCCGAAACTCTTCGACCAACTGATAAAGCCATAGACGTACAATATCGAACTGGAATGACCGAGCCGGTGATCGTCCCGCGGGCTGAGCACCCGATATCGCGGCGGGACATCGATCCAGATGCACTGAAAGTCCTCTATCGCCTCCACGAATCCGGCGCCGTCGCGTATCTGGTCGGCGGCAGCGTGCGCGACCTGCTCCTCAGCCGCCGTCCCAAGGACTTCGACATCGGCACGTCGGCGCATCCCTACCAGGTCAAGAAGCTGTTCCGGAACTGCTGGATCATCGGGCGGCGCTTCCGCCTCGCGCACGTGCGTTTCGGCACCAAGACGATCGAGGTCGCGACGTTCAGGAAAAACATTCCGGCGGGAAGCGAGCACGAACCCGCCGAGTCCGCCTTCGCTCGCGAAGAGCCTGACGATCGTCGGCGCGACAGGCTGGAGCCTGACCCAATCCTGGATCCGGTGGCTCAAGGACGCGCCGACGCGCAGGCGCTGCTCAATCCAAAGCAGCAGCCGCACGACAACACCTTCGGGACGCCGGAACAGGACGCCTTCCGCCGCGACTTCACGATCAACGCGCTCTTCTACGACATCGGCACCCACTCGATCATCGATTACGTCGGCGGCCTGCAGGATCTGAAAGACGGATTGATCCGCTGCATCGGCGATCCAAACGTGCGCTTCGTGGAAGATCCGGTGCGCATGCTGCGGGCGATCGTGATGGCGTCGCGCCTCGACTTCAAGCTCGATCGCCCGATCGTCGATGCGATCGCGACGCATCGCGGGTTGATGTCGACCGCGTCGTCCGCGCGCCTGATCGAGGAGTACTACAAGATTCTCCGCTCCGGCTATGCGGAGACCACGTTCCGCGGCCTGGCCGAACACCGGCTGCTCGATCCGGTGACGCCGGAAATCCAGCGCGGCGCGAACAACCAGGCGCTGTGGGACAGCCTCGCGGCGCTCGATTCATATCGCCGCAGGTTCGATACCGCTCCCGTCACGATGCGTAATCCGGTGCTGCTCGGAACATTGCTGCTGCCGCTCGGGCTGATGCCGCGGCAGGAGCGCCGCCAGTGGGAGGCCGTCGAAGAGCCGGAGGACGTCGACGGCAATCGCATCGACGCCACAACGAGACCGTTGCCGCACGTCGTCTCGGCGAAGGGCGGGAAATTCCGCCGGCCGCCGAAGGAACCGATCCTCAAGATCGGCATGCTGCCGATCGCGCGCGGCGATACGGAGCGGCTGCGACAGTTACTGTCGCTGCAATCGCGAATTGCGGATCTCGAAGCCTCCCCGCGCGCCAAGCGCTCGCTGATGCATCGCGGCCCGTTCGAAGACGCGCTGACGTGGTTCGAGATCCACGGCCACTCGCCGGCCGTGCTCGAGCATTGGAAGGGATTCATCGAGGCGCTCGGCGACGAAGCGAAACGTCCGCCCGAGGGAGAAGGCGCGCCCGCTGACGGCGAGGGCGGGGCGAGACCGCGGCGAAGACGAGGCCGGCGGCGGCGGGGCCGTCGCGGATTCAAGAGGCCACCTGAATCCTAAACGCTTCGTCTTCGTGCCTGTCCGCCTGTCCGCCTGTCCTACCCGTTCTTCTTCTCGAACTCCTGCATGAAGGACACGAGCGCATCGACGCCTTCTTCCGGGAAGGCGTTGTAGATCGACGCGCGCATGCCGCCAACCGACCGATGTCCCTTGAGGCCGTCGAGGCCGGCCGCGGTCGTCTCCTTGACGAACTTGCCCTCGAGCTCTTCGCTCGGCAGGCGGAACGTGATGTTCATGCGCGAACGGCTGCTCTTCTCCGCGGTGCCGCGATAGAAGCCGCTGCGATCGATCTCGGCGTAGAGCTTGGCCGCCTTGCGCTCGTTGTGCTTGTTGATCGCATCGAGCCCGCCTTCGGCGAGCGCCCACTTCATCACCAGGCCCATCAGGTAGATGCCGAAGCACGGCGGCGTGTTGTACATCGAGCCGTTCTCGGCGTGCACCGAGTAATTCAGCATCGTGTGCAGCGACTTCTGCGAGCGTGGCAGCAGATCCTCGCGGATGATCACCAGCGTCACGCCCGACGGCCCGAGGTTCTTCTGCGCGCCGGCGTAGATCAAGCCGTACTTCGAGACGTCAATCGGCCGGCTGAACATGTCCGATGACGTGTCGGCCACGAGCGGCACGTCGCCGACCGGCGGCTCCTTCGTCCACTCCGTCCCGAACAGCGTGTTGTTGGTGGTCATGTGCACGTAGGCGGCGTTCGGCGTGAGCTTCAATTCGTCCTGCCGCGGGATGCGGTTGAAGTTCTCGCTCTCGGTCGAGCCGGCAATGTTGACGGTGCCGACGCGCTGCGCTTCCTTGACCGCCTTCTGCGCCCAGCCGCCGGTGACGATGTAGTCGGCGGTGGCGCCGGCGGTCAGCAGGTTCAGCGGCACCATCGAGAACTGCAGCGACGCGCCGCCCTGCAGGAACAGCACCTTGTAGTTCGCCGGCACTTTGCCAAGCGCGCGCAGATCCTGCTCGGTCTTCGCGAGGATGCCCTCGAAGGTTTTCGAGCGATGGCTGATCTCCAGGATCGACATGCCGACGCCGGGCAGCGCCACGAGATCGCGCTGTGCCTCCTCGAGCACCGACACGGGAAGCACAGCGGGACCAGCGGAGAAATTGAAGACGCGATTGGTAGTGGTAGCCATAAGTGTTATGCCCGATCCCTAAATCAAGTGTGAGAGCAATCCATCGCGAAGCTTCGGCTCGAACCACGTCGACTTCGGCGGCATGATCCCGCCGGCATCGGACACGCGCATCAGGTCCTTGACCGAGACCGGATACATCGAGAACGCCACCGCCGCCGCGCCGGAGTTGACGAGCCGCTCGAGCTCCTGCGTGCCGCGGATGCCGCCGACGAAATCAATGCGCTTGTCGGTGCGCACGTCCTTGATGCCGAGCAGCGGCTGAAGAATCGTGGTCTCCAGCACGTCGACATCAAGGCCGTTCGCGGGCGTTTTCAGCTGCAGCGTGTACCATTCGCCGCTGAAGTACATCTCCACATCGCCCTTCTGCATGGGCATCGGCGAGGTGCCCTTGCGCATCGGCACGGTGCGCTCGAGCCGTTCCAGGAACGTGTCCGCCGTCATCCCGTTCAGATCTTTGACGATGCGGTTGTACGGGAGCACTTGCATCTGATTGTCGGGGAACGCGACCGCCAGGAGGCGATCGTGCTCGCCGGCGCCTTTGGCAGCAAGGTGGCGGCGCGCTCGCGCGGCCGACGCGGCGCGATGATGGCCGTCGGCAATGTAGAGCGCGTCGACCTTCGCGAACGCATCCACGATCGCCTGGTTCTCGTTCGACGGCACCTGCCAGATCAAATGGCGGACGCCGTCCGCGGCAGTGAAGTCGAAGAGCGGCGTGCCGGTGGCGATCCGCTGCACGATGCCGTCGACGGCTTTCGACGCCCGGTAGGTCAGGAACACCGGCCCGGTCTGCGCGCCGATCGCGAGCATGTGCCTGGTGCGATCGTCTTCCTTGTCCGGGCGCGTCTTCTCGTGCTTCTTGATCAGATCGCGATCGTACTCATCGATCGAAAAGCAGGCCGCAATGCCGGTCTGCACGTGGTTCCCCATGTGCAGGCGATAGACGTAGAAGCTCGGGATCTCCTCGACCACCAGCGGCGCCTCGGACTTCAGGACCTCGAACGCCTTCGCGGCCTGATCGTACGCAGCCTGCGAATGCGGATCGGCGTTCGCGCCCATGTCGATCTCGGGCCGCGACACGTGCAGGAAACTCAGTGGATTGCCTGATGCCAGCGCCCGGGCTTCATCGCTGTTGACGACATCGTACGGAACGGATGCGACCAAGGGAGCGGCCTTGGGTGTGGGACGAAGCGCGGCGAACGGAAAGATCGCAGACATGAATCCACCATTATAGAGCTTGCGACGCCGTAGCCTTGGCGAAGGCGGGCTTGACTCTTGCACCTGTCATCGCAGCGGAGGGAATGCATGAGGTTTTGTGTGAATCGTTGGGTGACCGGTCTGTCAATTTTGCTCGGCGTCGTACTGTTTTCTTCCACGCCCGCGCTGGCCCAGGACGCCGGCATCCGCGGCGGAATTTCGATCGATCCGGATCAGTTCTATTTCGGAGGTCATCTCGAAACGTCACCGCTGGTCGACCGCCTCTACTTCCGTCCGAACGTCGAGGTCGGCATTGGCGACGACCTGACGCTGATCGGCGCGAACATGGAGTTCGTCTACAAGTTCTCGCGCACGCGTGGACTGAATCTCTATGCGGGTGCGGGACCGGCGCTGAACATCCTGATGTTCGGCGGCGGCGGCGACAACAACTCGACAACCCAGGCGGGCTTCAACCTGCTGGCCGGCGCGGAAACGGCGACCGGGTTGTTTTTCGAATTCAAGCTGGGCCTGATTGATTCACCCAACCTGAAATTCGGAGTCGGCTATACCTGGAGGTAGACAGGCGGACAGACGAACAGGCAGACAGTTATTCGTTGTTTGCAGCTCGCGCGGTCGTTGGGTTAAACAACAACGTCAGGTAACGATCGCGGTCGGTGTTGAAGACGTGCATGATCCCGGCGGGCACCGGCTCGCCGGGCGGCATGTTGCGATGCTCGATGACGGGGTTCACGTAGCGGCCGTTCTTCTTCAAACCGTAATGGAGATGGACGCCGGTCGCGAGTCCCGTCTTGCCGACGCGGCCGACCAGATCGCCCTGCCCGACGCGCGCGCCCGCGCGGACCGTGATCGCCGACATATGTAAATACTCGGTCTCGTAGCCGTTCGGATGCCGCACCTTGACGGTGCGTCCGCCGCCGCTGGTCCAGCCGGCGAACGTGACGACACCCGGCGCCACGGATCCAATCGGCGCGCCGGCCGGCGCGTAATAGTCGACGCCGTTATGCGCGCGCGCGTAGCCGAGGATCGGATGCTTCCTCGAGCTCGAGAAGCGCGACGTAATGCGCGGCTCGAACTTCAACGGCGACTTCAGGAAGAAGCGCTTCAGCGAGCGGCCGTTCTCGTCGTAATAGCCCGGCGAGCCGCCGTCCGGCGTGAAGCGAATCGCCTTGAGGTTGCGTCCGTCGTTGACGAACTCAGCGGCGAGGATCGCGCCGTATCCCGAGAGCTGTCCTTCGCGCGTGTGACGCTCGACGAGCACGCGGAACTTGTCGCCCGGCTGCAGATCCGAATTGAAGTCGATCTCACCAGAGAAGACGTCGGCCATGCCGAGCGCGAGCTCGATGCGCTCGCCGGCCTTGTCGATCGCCGCCGCCAGCGAATTGGTCTCGCGGTTGATGTCGCCTTCCACCGCCACGACCGTCGTCTGTTTCGGAATGCGCTCGACGGTCGCGATGAATCGCGGCGGCGCGTCCATCGAGGCGCGGTCGACGATCAGGCGCTTGTCGTTGTCGATCTCGTACTCGAAGCGTCGCACGCGCCCGTCGAGGAGGCGATCGATCGAGTACGGCTGGCCCGCGCGCATCCTGCGCACGTCCATCGCCGATGCGATGGACGACACGAGCACCGGGGTGTCAGCGCCCTGGATCATGTGGTGTTCGAAGATATGCGCGATGGTGGTGCGCGCCGGAACGAAGCCGCTGAGGTAATCGGAATCCTTCGCGAGCGCCACGTCGGCGGATCGGCGTACAGTCTCGGCCGGGTCGGCGGCAGACACCATCCAGAAGGCCGACGAGAGGCCGACGACGAGCAGGCCGATGGCCCAGATTACGTTGCGCATTTCCCTTATCGCCGCGGCATTGGTACCACCAGTTGCGCGGTACTGCCCGGATCGATTTTGACGGTCTGTGTAGCTTTTCGGCCGCCGAGCTCGAGCCCAACAGTGTGAGTCCCGGCGGACAGATTCGGGATCGTGGCCGGCGTGGTGCCCCTCGGCAGGCCGTCGATGGTGATGCGCGCGCCCGACGGCTCGCTCCTGATCGAGAGCGATCCGGTGACGTTGGCCTCCTGGAACTCGATGGTATGCGCGGTCTGCACGCCTGCCGAAATCGTCAACGGAATGATGCGCGGCTCGAGCTTGCCGACCTGCACTTCGAGCACGTGAGGGCCGGCCGGCAGGCGGACGGTCGCCGGCGTGACGCCGACCTCCTTGCCGTCGACGAGCACCCGCGCGCCCGGCGGCCGCGACTGCACGGCAAGCTCGCCTTCGCCGGCACGCAATCCGCCGCCGTCACCACCATCACCGCCGCCGCGGGTGGCGAACCAGCCGACGGCGCCCAGCAGCAGGACGATGACGGCGGCCATCGCCATCATCGGCATCTTGCTCTTGCGCTCCGGTTCGTCCGACGCCGCGTATGAAGCAGGCGCGGGCTGCGCCTCCTGCGCGTATGACGGCGCCGGCGCGGCTTCTTCGTAGGCCGGTGTTTCCTGCGCGGGCGCTTCGTAGGCTTGAACGGGCTCCGCTACCGGCGGTTCTTCGTACGCCTGGACCGGCTCGGGCTCGGCGGGCTGTTCGACCTTGGGTTTGTAGGAAGCGATCTGCGCGGCGATTGGATCTTCTTCAGCCGCGGCAGGCGCCGATCGCGCTTCGTCGGCCTCCGCCCGGGCGCGCCGTGCGGCAGCGGCTTCCTGCTCCGCGGCGGCGATGGCCGCTGCGGCGCCTGCCAAGGCTGGCGCGGCGATGGTGAAGCCGGTGGCCACGGCGGCGCCGG
>JAIEMQ010000030.1 GCA_019752015.1 Cyanobacteriota bacterium
CCCGTCTTGCTTGATCCCATTCTGGACATCGTATCCGCCTTCCGGAAAGTGTCCACGGAATCGGATCAATGCCAGCCGCGCGCCTCCGCGACATAATCACATGAGACGATCGTCGTTCTAGGTCCGCACCGGAACGTCTGAAACTCTGACAGTCAAACGCGCTCCCAGCCTCTCTTCCATTAGCACCAGCACCCCGAGATCGTCAGGCCCCATGGGGCAGCTCGAGCCGAGGACAACTTCAAACGCGGGTAGCGTGTCGAACAAGAGTTCCTTGAACGGAATCACGCGACCGGCCGATGCGCGGAAGTGTGTTTCGCCCGCTGGCCCTTGTCCGTGTGGAGCACCAGGCCCACGCAACTCGTAGGCGATTAATCGCCATTCCTCTTCGGCTTCGAACGACGGATGCTTCAACTTGGGCGACGCCATCCACAGGTGGTCGGCCGCCACATCCCTGGCAACTGCCTTCAGGCGGTCTCGCTGGCGTTCGTCATCGATTGTTGGCAGGAGTTCGCCCAAGGACTCATCGATGGTCCGAATGATCGTGTTGATCGCCTCGAGCTGAGCCTCGTGGCGGTAAACGATGCGGAATAGGTCGAATGGAGGCTGCGTAAGACGTTCGGGATAGAAGCCGACGGCAACACCCGAACCCGAACGCCCGTAATGGAGCCACTGGCCGGCTAGGTTCAGGTTCCGACAGAACGACACGATGTAAGCCCGTGACTCGTCAGCTCGAGCGGCCACCAGTCCGTCCATGCCGTCGAGAGAGAAATTTGTTGCGGTGACTATTTGGCGCCGAAACAGATCGCAGGCGAGATCAAGTCCGTACCGGACTTCGGACGGATCATTGAGAGAAGTGGCGAGCGAAGCCCATATCGTCTTCTTGTCGAAGATTCCGATCAGCCCTGCACAGTCAGTGAAATGGTACAGGCGCTCAGGACGAGGGTCCGTGCTGCTGGCGGCGTACTTGCCGACCCGTTCGATCAACGACGCGGCGGCGCGCTGCCATTGTGACGATACCGCCCGACTCGCCATTTACGTCGAGCGTTCCACGTCGGCGTACCGCTTGCTGACGTCCCCCGTCGTCTTCACGAAGTGATCACGAGTTGTAAAAAGCTCGTGTCCCTGAGGGTTCGCCTCGTCCGACTGCATGACATCGGCTTCCGACGTGGTTTCGAGAATCTGTCGGACTCGATCAACCGCTATTCCCGTTTCTTCCGCGATCCCCTCAGCTGTGCGCCACGTGAAACGCGAACGATCGATCGCCGCAATTGTCAGAACTTCCTCGAGAACGCGCTTGAGTTCCTCTAGATCGACAGCGTTTGGGTCGGACTGCGACATAGTGCCGCGATATCGGTAGTCACCCTGCTGAGGATTCGACACGGACCGGAGGATGACGCCCCAACGGTCTACGCTTGGCAGGTATCCGAACCCGACGCCGTGGCCAGTGCCAGTCCCCACGGCCTCCCACTCCTGGCCCAAGTGGCGAAAGCGTCTTGTTGCCATGAGGATCAGGATGACGGATTAGCGCCCACCTGACAAGGCCAAAGACGAAGCACGCAGGACTATGCATCCTTCTTCCGAAAGATGGTCCACTGAAGTTCCCTGGGCATCGGGAACGACTGCTCGGGATCGAACGTGTGATCGCACCACTGACTCAACTGCATCAGGCATCGTTCCCGGACCGCCGACGGCACGTTCCATACATACGAGAACTCCCCGCTGACGATTCGCTCGACGAACTGACGAAGCGTCAGGCTCGGGCCGGGGCCGCCGGGCAGCACAGCGCTTCGGATCACACCCAGATGTTCGAGATGCGCGTCGACATCGGCCTCGGTGCGAGCGCCAGGATGAAATGGGTGTTCCACTCCGGCCTCCTGGAACAGCGTCCGGAGTCTCTCACGGACATGCACCCATGTCTCGCGGGCGTCGCCATTGCCCCATTCGTGCAGGATGTAGCCGCCAGGCTTCAAGGCGTCATGCGCTTCTCGCAAGACTGCCTGCCAGTCCGCCATTACGTAAAGGACTCGCGCGAGGACGACAGCATCGAAGAAGCTTCGAGGAAAGGGCAGGCGCGCGCCCTCGCCCGCCACGACCCGCACAGGTTGTCCTGCGACCTTCCTCTGCAGCTCGCCGAGCATCTTCACTGCCGGTTCAAGTGCCACGACGCGGCAACCGAAGCTCGCAAACGCGGTTGCCACGCGGCCGGTGCCGGCCCCGATATCGAGGACGCGCGATCCGCTCTCCAGCGCGGCAAGCGCCGCGAGCGCGCGCGCGACTTCAGGCGCAAGGATGGCACCGTGGCGCCGGTCATAGATTGTGGCGTTCGATGAAAAGTCGACGCGCTCGGTCACGCCACAACGTTATCGCAGTTGTCTCGCCGACTCACCGGTCACGGGCCTCGTGGAGGGTTGAGGAGGGGGAACGCAGAGGGGAACGCTGGTTCGGCGGAGTGTTCCCCCTTTCCGCCAGCTCGGTACGCGTGGCCGAGTTGCCAGATCACCGACTCTGGGAGACAGCAGCGGGCCGTCCTATCTTTCTATGCCCGCAGCACTTGCAGGCGACGATGACGGGCGGCGGTTTCTGCCGCCCTGGTTCGCAGTCGTCGTCTCCGATCGAGCGCCCAGAGCGCAGCGGGGGCGTGAGCGACCCCCTCCCAAGCGCGGCAAGTGCCCTGCCGCCTGACCCCGGAGGGTCGCTCACGCCCCCGCTGCGCACATGTCTGTTCACATGGCACGCGGCGGTCGATGCCTCGCCGTCGACCAACGTCATGCCGCGTGCATTGACGCCGCCCGTCGTCGTGCCAACACGCGCCCGTGGCACGCGGCAGGGATCCGGGTTTGCGGGGTGTGGTGCACGTTGGATCGATCGCGGCAAGACCGTGTTCGGGACCGATGTGTCTCCTCGCCCTGGTCAACACAGATGCAGCCGGCCATCACGCGAGCGAGTATGAAGCTGGGCTCGGCGCCGTCAAGGCCTCAGCGCTACGCGCCGACCGCGCGTGTGCATGTGCGCGGCTTCGGGCCTTGACCGCGCCTGCGCCCAGCTTCGGGATCTGCACTTGCGTGATGGCGGGCAAGAATCCGGAACGGCATCACGGATGGTTGAGTTTGACGTGGACTTCCAAGCGGCGGTATTCTGCAAACATCTCGGCGGTGTCACACGACACGACCCTCGGCATCGCACTCAGTGCATGCCGAGGCGTTTCCGATTCTCGCCCTCAGGGCACAATCCAACGCTCAATCGAAGTCGGCTCCGTGTTCGTTCACCGCAGGTGCACGAACGACTGGTTCACGAACGAAGCCGGTTCGTGATCCGCTCTCAGCAGTGCTCGTCCTCGGGACCAGCGCTCACTGAGACGACGGGACCTTCAGCGGTTCGCGATACCCGTCGCAAACTGTGCCGAGGCCCCGCGTTATTGGTGCTCGCGGTCATCGACCGTGACCACAGCCGTGCGAGGTATGCACCTCACGCGGATCGATGCCGGCGTCACGCCCGCCATCAGCGCCACTGAGTCAGCGCGCCGCCCCCAGCAGGTCGGCGCGCTGCGCGCGCACTTTCCAGAACAAGCAACTGCCGGTGTTGGAACGCAGGGGCGAGCCATGGAGCACGCGCACGACGCAGACGTTGGATCCGACGCGCTCTCGATCGCGCGCTGGCGGGAGCTACTGGGCGAGGACGCCGATGGATTGTCCGATCACGAAGTCGACCAGATTCGACGTCATGCTGACGCGATGGCGCGTGTGATCGTCGAGATGTTCGTGGAGCAGCGCGCCGTACAGGAGTAGGACGAGTGAGCCGCGTACCGATCACCTTGCCCGCGACGCACAATGGGTCTAAGCTGCGGCCCATGATTGGTGCGGTGATCTACGTGCGCGTCAGCACGAAGGAGCAGACGGAGAACCTCAGCCTCCCGACACAGCTCCGCGCATGTGAGGAGTACTGCCGGCGCGAGGGCTACGAAGTACTGGAGCGCTTCAAGGAGGAAGGCGAGAGCGCCAAGACCACGGACCGCAGTCAGCTCCAAAACCTGCTGAAGTACTGCCGGACACGTAAGGGCAAGGTTCATTTCGTGGTCGTGTACAACCTCACGCGGTTCGCCCGCGAGAAGTACGACCATTTCGCGCTGCACGCGCACCTGAAGTCTCTGGGCATCTCATTGCGATCGGCAACCGAGCCAATCGACGACACGTCCACAGGAAAACTGATGGAAGGCGTGTTGGCGTCCTTCGCGCAGTTCGACAACGACGTGCGCTCTGACCGCACGCGCGCCGGTATGCGTGCAGCACTTGAACTCGGCCGATGGACCTTTCCTGCGCCGATCGGATATCTGAACTCGCCGAAATGGTCTGGCAAGAGTCTGGTGCCGGACCCGGAACGCGCGCCGCTCATCGCGCGTGCGTTCGAGGAACTCGCAACGGGACGATTTACGAAACAAGAAGTCATTGCCCGAATGACCGAGACTGGCTTGCGCACGCGGCGTGGATTGGTGCTCTCGCCGCAAAGCTTTGGCCAGATGGTGCGGAATTCGATTTACATCGGCAGAGTCGAGAGCCCGGATTATGGCGTGTCAACCCGCGGCGATTTCGAGCCGCTGATCGACGAGGCCACGTTCTATCGCGTTCAGGCCGTTCTCGATGGCCGCGTCGTCGTGGCCGGACCGCGACCGCGGAATCATCCGGACTTTCCACTCAGGGGATTCGTGCGCTGCGAGGCGTGTGGTCGGCCGCTGACCGGAAGTTGGTCGAAAGGACGCAACGACCATTACGCCTACTACCACTGCCAGCGTCAGTGCCGCGCCGTGAACGTGAGCAAGGCGAAGCTCGAAGGTTTGTTCGTGGACGAACTCGCGCTGCTGCAGCCCACGCCCGGGTACATGCGGTTGGTCAAGGATCGCGTCCTCTGCGTCTGGCAGCAGCTCACGTCGGAGATCAAGGACCGCGCGGCCGAGAGCGAGCGGCGAGTGAAAGCGATCCAGCAGAAGCTTGACCGGCTCGATGAGGCGTACTTGTTCGCGCAGACCATCGACCTGACCAGCTACGAGCGGCAGCGCGATAAGCTGCGCGAGGAATTGACGCTCGCGCAGATCGACCATCACGCCGAATCGATCGAAGAACTCGACGTACAAGGCATCCTGGCGTTCGCTGAGCGCGTTTTACCGCGCGCGGCGGACCTGTGGGTGCAGGCCTCCCTCAAT
This sequence comes from Cyanobacteriota bacterium, assembly GCA_019752015.1. Taxonomy (GTDB): domain Bacteria; phylum Acidobacteriota; class Vicinamibacteria; order Vicinamibacterales; family UBA2999; genus 12-FULL-67-14b. The sequence goes on from JAIEMQ010000030.1 coordinate 5,195, forward strand.
CAGAGGCAGCGCCTTCAGCAGCTGTTTCTGCCGGACGGGATCGCGTTCGACGGAAATCGATTTAATCGAACCGCCGCAACGGCACCATTTTTCAAGTACTTGGCGCCGGGCGAGAGTGCTGAGGAAAGTTTGGTGAGCCAGATAAGAATCGAACCGAAGGCCGCCGTCGCTCGATAATTGCCATGTCCAAGGGAGCGCGCTGGGCGGGTCAAGGGCGCGACGAGCATGTCGTGGAGCGGCGAGCGTGCGAGCGAACCCTTGACGCGCCCAGTGCGCTCCCGCAGAATCGAATGCCGGAGCGCCGGAGCTGATTGATCTCGTCTACGGCTCCACTGAAGACGTGGGTGCTGGTCGCAACAGCGCTACGACCGCGTCAACAATGCGCATGAGGGCTTCGGCTTTGAGCGCGCCGACTTCCGACGTGATGAGATCCCTGCTCGCGGTGAAGAGCTTTCCCGGTCTCACGTAGCTCGTGACGTCCAACGAGCCTGACGCGAAATCTGTCTGATCGAGCTTCACCGCCGACGAATCGCCGTACGGTTTGCTTGTGACCTGGCACAGCACATGATCGCCGCGGCCGACATCGGCAAGTACGACGGCAGGACGTAACTTGCTCCGCGAGAGGTCGGAGAACGGGAACTTGACGAGAACTACGGCACCCGTTGCAGGTGCGACCACGCTTCGTCCTCTTCCGTGCGATTCCAATCCTCGCCAAGTGCCGCCTCGCTTAACAACGCCGTCTCGGAGACGCGTGCGGCCGGCGTCTCGTCCAGGATTGTCACCAGGGCGCGACGCGGGACGCCAAGGCGCACCTGTTCGAGCAGCTTCACATTGCCCTTCTCGTCGACAATCGCTTCCACGGTCTTGATCATTTGTTCAGGCTCTCGGGTACAGCGTACGCGAAGCGGCTGGCTCCCGGCAATCGTCGCGTTTGGCGTCCGGACAAGCGTCGCTGATGTTCGGCGCTCCGCAGGCCGATCCTACGGTATCCTCGGCGCGCGTCAAGGCTGCCCTCCTTCGTCGGCGCTGCGCGGCCTTGACCCGCGCCATCGGCTCCCGTTTTTGGCAATTATCGGAGCGCCGAACCGACTGCGCATCCCTGTGCAGGACGGCGGTTGGACGTCGCAGATCGCCGACGTCCTGCACTCGAACGTGACACGTGCCTGCCGCCTCGCGTACCGCCGACGTACACGGGCAGCAACTCGTGATCAGGCCGCATGTGTGAACCGTCAAAACGCGGCCCCGTTTCGGCAACCTTTACCGCAGTCCGGCGCCACGAATGTGCGCTGCAATCGCCCCTGATCGGTTCAGTGGCTTGCGCCCCGTTTGTGAGCTGATCGAAACCTCCGTCAGGGGCGGCAAAGAACGCCGCCCCATCTGTCGCGCGACGCGCTCGCGCATCTTCTTGCAGGCACAGGCGTTCGTGGCGCGGACCAAGCGGAGGATGAACGCGACAACGAGTCCATCGTGGACGCGCGAGCGGGGTTAAGGAACCGGGTTGAGAAACGGGTTGATGCTGTGCGGAGCAGCGTCCCCCCTCTGTTCCTCCATGCGACGTCCTCGACGGCGCATCCGGGGACGGCTCACCAGAAGAGGGGAGAGATGCTCGTACGTGTGCGGCAGGACCACACATTCGATCGTCGCGCGACCCGACGCGAGGGCGTCAGGAATGGCGGGCGGGACCTGTTCGAAGGCGGCCTCATCTTCGGTCAGCCATCGTCTGTAGAGGTGGGTGAATCGCGGCCCTCCGAACACGTCCGCACACCGTTTGAGAAAGGCGCGAAGCGCCTCCGGGATCGTGCTCAGATCGGTGCCTCGCCGTCGGTGAAAGAAGTAGCGCTTGAGGTCGTAGATCGCGGCGGCCTGAAGCGGGCTCTCGAGCTCCTCGTGGACCACGGCGCGATAGGCCTCCATGCCGCGGCGCAGCGGTTGTGGAAACACGATCCGGATGGTCCACGACGAGGCCATCCGAAGCAGCGCCGTGTGCCCGACGAGGAACGTTCGGAAGTCATCGGTCCAAGGCACGGTCGCGAGGTACAGGACCACGACGTGCCCGCTCGCATCAATCCCGATCGGAAAGGTCCCAGGAAACTGGTTAGCCTGCTCCGATGACTCCGACGCGGCCATCGTCTGGAGAAATGCAACCTTCTCAGATCTTGTGGCGAGCCAGTCGAGATCCGGACCCGTGAGGGCCGCGTCAAGCCGCATCAGCCGCTCTGCCGCAGACCGTGCGGGCACGGCCCGACGGTAGCGGCCATCGGCCTCGCCGATCGCGTGGTACAGCGCTCGGTGCTGGACGTGGTAGAGCCTGGCGCGGTTGTGGATGCAGTCCGCCGTCACCGCAAAGCCACGCCGCACCAGCTTGTCGAAAAATGTGTTGCACCTGTCGCCGCCGTTGGCGATGCTCGCGAACGTGGCGTACTGCCGCTTGACACACAGACCGGCGTGCCGCATCACGAGTACGAGGAATCGCGCTTGGCGTTCGGTGAAGCCGTACTCGACCACGATCTGGGCGCGTTCGGTGTCCGTCATTTCCACAACTCCTCGGCGAGGCCGCCGTGATGCCCACCGCCGCCTCCGCCGCCGCTGCCGCGCCCGCCAATGCGCAGGCTCGATCCGCCGTAACATGAGAAGCCAGACCGCGCCACGCTTGAGGCGTGGCCGCCGCGGTAGTGCTCCGTGGTCACTTCGATGTCGTCGTGATCCCAGCGGTCGTCGGCGTCCCGATACTCGATGCGCAGGTCAGGGAAGTGAACCTCCTCATCGAAGTACGGGAGGTCGTGTTCATCGGCCCACGCGCGGATTTCCTCGTCGGTCCGATCGGGGTGGCCGTCGTAATCCGGGCGGTCGTGATCCCGCTCGTGAAGCCAGGTCTGATACTCACGCTTGAGCTCGTGGTCGAGCATGACGCGCTCGATCCGCCCGCCACGCTCGGCGAGGCGCTCCGCCGCACGTTCGTAAGCGCGATAGACCTGAAGGTCATGTTCGCGTTCCCGTTCGCGTCTAAGGCCATCCCAGAAGGTCTGACGGCCACCGTGGTCGCGGTCTCGATGACGTTCGAGGAGCTTGCGGCCCTCCTTCGTCAGCGCCACGGCGTGCTCACGTGATCCGTGCACACGAGCCGTCTCAACCAGCCCTTGTTCGCGAAGGTGCCGCAGGTCGCTTGAGCGTGGATCGAGCGGCCGATCGTGTTGATCACGCAGATCACGACTGGAGACCACTCGAAACGCTCCGACGGTTGCGAGCGTGCGCGTCTCGGAGCCGCGCAACGTGTATTCACGATCGCGGTCTCGTACGATTTCGCGCTCCAGACCGCGCGGCAGGTCGAGATCACGCGTGAACGGCTCGCGCGAGTCGAAGGCGCGATCGGGCGGCTCGCGATCCGACCAGCGCGGCTCGTCCCGCGCATCAAGATCACGAGGGTCGAAATCCATATCTCTGTTCTTGACCTGGTTGGCTGACAAATGGCTGACAATCGGTCGCGGCTCGCAGTTTTCTGGGGTTGCCCCAAGCTGCGAATTTCCTGAGGAAAAGTCGGAGCAGTGGTTTCCCACTGCCCCCGGTTGCCTGGTTTGTTCCGCTTTGGGAGCGGAATGTCGCTGGTTCGAATCCAGTCGCCCCGACCACTTTTTCGGAGATTTTTTGAAGTTCGGGCGCGCCGCCCATCCGAAAAGCTGCCGTCGGCTCACAAATGGCCATGATGTCGTTGCGGCACGCGGCTCATTTGGAACGTTAGGCACCTACACGAATGAGAGTCTTCGGCCTCAAAGCTTTCAGCGCTTCGAGCACTTGCGGTATCAGCGGCTCCACGGATTCCAGGCGATTGCTCTCGGCGATCAGCACGACGACTGCGACGGGGAGCGCGGCCAGATTCTGTTGGAATTCGATGTTGCGGTCGGCGGTCAGCACGACGTCAAACTTGCCGGCGGCTTGACGCAGCAGCACGCCGTTACTTAAGCTCGCCCAGGACTCGGCTTGCACAGTCGATACTTCATGGCCAGTCAGCGCCGAGCCAAGCGGGCGCGGCAGCGACTCATCGAGCAGGATGCGCACGAGAGACTAAGAGGTTGGCGCCGATCTCCAACGCCGCGACGGCCTGTTCGCGCGTAACCGAGGGAAAGTGATCCAGGAAACGCTCGAGTGAATCACCAGCGGCCAGATAATCCACCAGGTTCTTGATTGGAACCCTAGTGCCGGCAAATACCGGCGTGCCGCCTAGAACGTCCGGATCGCACCGAACGACAGACTCGACAGTGGGCGTAGACATATCGAACCTTCTGGCTCATGCTACTCCCAATCGAGCTACGGTGCCTATCATGAAGCCGACGCGCTTCGCGGGGGGTTCATTCCGAGGCGTTCGGCGGACCTCCAGGAACGAATTGATCGAGATCCGAGACGAGCAGCGGGACGACGTCGACGCGGTTCGGGATGTGAATCGACAGGCCTTCGGTCACGAGCAAGAAGGTCGAATCATCGATGCGCTGCGTGAACGCGGCGGGGTGGTCCTGTCGCTCGTCGCCGTGACGAACGGCACAATTGTCGGCCATATCATGTTCAGCCCAGCGACCGTCGGGCCTGTGCTCGGGGCAGCGCTGGGGCCGATGGCGGTGGCCCCGGGCAATCAACGGAAAGGCATTGGCACCCAGCTCGTGGCCCGCGGAGTCGAACAGCTCCGAAACCGCGGTTGTCCATTTATCGTCGTCATCGGGCATCCAGCGTTCTATGCGCGGTTCGGGTTTCAGTCGGCGCCAGCGCAGGCATTGACGTGCGCATGGGATGTGCCCGCTGCGGCGTTCATGGTGAATGTGCTACACCCCGATAGTGCTGGTCGCCTGCAAGGCTCGGTCGAGTACCGCACGGAGTTCTCGACGGTTGAATAGGCATCCGCCGCCGAACGAATTGCGGATTCTGCTTCCTGTTTGGACATGACCGCTGCCTTTGCGCCGCGTGCAAACGCGAACGCGTTCACCGGCATACGGCATCGGCGGCCCTTGTGCATCACATCCAGCCCCATGGATGGCCGCAGCGCGGGCTCCTCTTGCAGCCCTTGCTGCGACATGGCTTTCGAACGGCCATACGGGTCCTCCTTTCGGGTTACGAGGGTTTTGTTGGTGCGCCTCGACGGATCCAGTCGAGGACGTCTGTTGGATGGAACCTCCTTCCTCTGACGCCGAACCGTTGTGACACGAGCAACCCGCGCAGGTACGCGCGGCGGACTGTCTCCTCGTGGCAGCCGACGAACTCGGCTACTTCGAACGCGGTCAGGAGATGATTCGGCAGTCCGTCAGTCGCCGGTCCGTTGCTCGCCGCCGGCTGTGCGGCTTCCGCAGTATGCGCCGATTCGGTGTAGATCGTCTTCCTCATCGGAATCCTCCAGACGTTTGCGGCATCGGACTCTCGTACGACGCCTGGTTCTCGATTGACGAACCGAGTCGGAATGGTGCGACGGGAAGACGATCACTCGAGGCGATCGTCTCGCGTTGCGGACCCGGTGAGCGGGATTCAGAAGGCTGCGCGCAGCGCAACGCTCGAAATCAGCCGCCGTGCCGAAGGGCGATGCGTGGCGATGTGCGCGACGCATCGCGACTCCGGCGACCGTGGCGAGCGTCCTCTCTTAAGGGAGAAGTCGTCGGCAGCGGTTTAACAGGGAGGTTTCACCGGCCACGGTTGGTGCGCCTGTGAGCGGCGGGCAATGTACCGGCCGTCGTCAGATCGTGGGTCGCGTTTGCGAGCCGTCGATGGCGATATGGCGATCAACGCGTTCGGCTTGCGACCATTCCAACCGTTCCGATCTTGGGGCTTCGTGCGTTGACCCTGAGGGCAACGGCGTGAAGCACTCCACGTGGCCTGAGACGACGTGGAGGGGTGGCGACCCTTCGCCACAACAACGATACCTTGACGCTACGAGCGTTCGCGATTTCTGTCAAGCTCAAGCGATCGACTCTATCAATGTGAGTTCTAGGTGCATTGCCCTGTCTGGCTCGTACGTTCGGTGATAGGAGGCTGATGATGCGGGACCGACAGCTTCGGATTGCCGCCTGAGACGAAGTTTCTACGATCGATATCGATTTTGTGATCGTTGTTGAACTCGCGCTTCCTGCTGGCATTTCGGATAGTGACTGGCGAAAAGTTGCGACCCCTGGTGATTGGCAGAGTGACGGGTGATGCACCTGAAGCCGAACGTCCCGGTGTTCTGCTCATCCCTAAACGTTGCTCGTTGGTTTCCACTTGACCGACCGCCGGAGCGTGCTTGACTTTGCACCCTGCTTTGCGGCACTGTTGCCACCTCTCCTCCCACTGCCCCCTGACAAATCCCCCCACATCCACGCGCATGCGGAGCGTGTCAGGAGGGAGTATGCCTCGCCGCCGACGCTTCTCGAATCCGTCGCTCCGTCAGGTTCACCTCCGCCTGACCGCGGCGGATTACGCATTTGTCCACCGTCTTGCGCGCTCGCGCGACGAGAGCGTGTCGCAATTCTTGCGACGTTTGATTCGCCGTTGGCGCGATCGCGCTCGAGAAACTGGTACCGCCGCGGTACCGAAATTTGCGGACTCCGGCATCACCGGCGAAACTGCGGACTCGCCCCCGGAAAGGACTGCGGGCCATCATGGCCGTAAAGACAGTACTCGCAACCGCGGCCGGCTCTGAAGATCATCGGCGGTGGCAGCGTGGCGCCAGCGTGTTTGTGTGTAAGTACGACGGCGGCACCGCGCTGCTCTCGGTCAGGACAGGGAATTACTTCACGCTGAATGACGCTGGGAGCGCACTGTGGGCACGGCTCACTAGCGGACTGACCCTAGAGGAGGCCGCGCGTAGCCTCGCAGCCGATTACGAGATTTCTCTGGACGCCGCACGACACGACGCCGCCGAACTCCTCACACAACTGTTATCCAAAGCCTTGCTCGAACCGCGGGTTAATCGCCACAGCGACGCTGCCATGTCGGCTACCGCGCGGCAACGCCCGCTGTCGGCCACGGACACCCTGCGCGTACCATCGCTGCTTCGCACCTGGCTGACACTGATCAAGTTCCATGTCCTGCTGAAGGTAGGCCGTCTCACGCAGATTGCGGAACCGGGCCTCAATGTGACATCGAAGCGGTCGGCCACGGTTCTCGATCCTGTATTGCGAGATGCACTGAATCGCCGCGTGCGCACGGCGGCGGCATGGTTGCCATTTCAAGTCGCTTGCCTTGCGCAAAGTCTGACCGTCATCGACATTCTCCGTCGGCACGGCCTTGAAGCCACGCTGCGAGTCGGCATCTATCCCTACCCATTCTCGGCTCACGCGTGGGCGGAATGCGGTGGACAACCAGTGAACGAGTTGCCGGAAGAACTGCTGCGCTATCGCGCGATTACGAGCTGAATCTGGAGGTCGCACGTGTTTCTCGTGTTTGCTGCCGCCGATCCGCGCACCGTGACGGCATTCCTGCATGATTGGCGAACTACGCACCCCGCCTGGTCGGAGGCGTGGCGCGCCCCGTGCAGCGTCAGCTTCGTGAACGATGGCTCGGCGGTCGCACACGTTCCTCAGCTGGCGATGTCGGCAGCGGGAACCGTGCGATTACGACGAATCGCCCGACGCAATGCGGCCACGCCGTTCGATCACCTCGGAGCCGCCTTCGATGCCGCCCGGAAATCACGCCGTCCAGGACCTCGACGGGTGCTTTTCGTTCGCGGTACTCGATCGAAACGCCGGGTCGCTTCTCGCTTTCCGCGACCATTGCGGCCTGGCGGCGTTGTATTGGGCCGAGAAACACGATGGGATTCTAATTTCCGACTCATTGCAGGTGTTCGAACGCAATGCCGGGTTTGAACACCACACCATCGCTGAATTCATAGCCACCGGCCGGGTCGGCGTGCGCTCCACGATCTGGCATGGCGTCCAACAAGTTCCTCCTGCTTGCGCATTGGGCTGGCAAGACGGACGTCACACGGTCGAACGTTTCTTCCAGTGGACGTCCGGCGTCGTCGGCGCTTCGATGGCCAGTGATGAAGCGGCGAACGAATGCCGCCGCCTGATGTTCGACGCGGTTGATGCAGAGATGGATCAGGGGTCGAGCACTTGGGCGGATCTTTCTGGAGGCCACGATTCGTCATCGGTGGCGTCGATTGCGGGTGCCCTCAGCCGACAACAGTCGTACCGGCGGCTCGGAGGCACCGTCACGTTCGTGGATTCGCTCGGTGAAGGCGACGAGACGGCGTTCGCGAAAACGGTAGTCGATCAGTACCAACTCGATTGGATTCGCGTCCACAACCCGTGGCCATGGCAAGAGGACGGACTTCCGCCTCCGGAGACGGACAGTCCGACACGCGATTACCCATACTGGGCTCGTGACCGCGCCGTCATGCGGGAACTCGCGGCCAGAGGCGGGACAAACGTCATGAGCGGAGCTGGCCCAGACTATTACTTGCCGCTGACGGCCACGCATGCGCTCGACCGCGCCTCTAAATACCGATTCGGTGAAGCGGCAGCCATCATCCACGAATGGACGGTACAGAATCGGACCACGTTCAGTCATGTCGTGCCGAGGGAGCTGCTCCTTCCGCTCCTACCAACATGCGTGCAATCAGCCGTGCTCCGGCGTCGCGTCAAGATCCCGCGATGGATCCGGCAGGACTTCTCCGCGCGTCGCACATTTGTCGATGCACAAGTTGCACGCGATGTAATTCACGGATGGCCCGGTTCGTTGAGCGCTGAACGCGCCGGTCAGCGGCTGAGCGAGCTTGGTTCGGCGCTCGAAGGCTGGCGCAAGACCGCGGGCCTCGAAGTGCGCCATCCGTTGCTGTCGGTGCCGCTGGTGCAGTTCTGTCTGGCGTTGGATCACCGATTGCGAACGAATTACCGTCGGCCGAAACCCGTCCTTCGGTTCGCAATGCGGGGCATCGTGCCTGCGACAGTGCTCGAGCGCGTTACCAAGGGATCGCTGGTCTTGCCTCGCGTCTGTTGGGCGCTGAACTTCGAACGACAACGTATTGCCGCGATGGCGCGCAATTCCGTGCTCGCCGACCTGGGAGTCATCGAACCGCGAAGGTTGTTGACCTCGGTGGATGCTTGCGCCAGTGGTCTGGACACCGCGCGTCACGTGTACTTCGCGCTCAGCCTCGAGACCTGGCTGTCCGTCAAGGCCGGGAGGGGCGACGCATTTGCCGCGGCGGTAGAGGTTCCCCCTTTTATGAAAGGAAGTAACCCATGATGAAGAAGAATGTGACTCCAGAACCGTCGAAGACCCCGAAACTCCGCTACTCGAAGCCGGAAATTGTCGAACGGGGTTCTGTTGCTGAGCGCACGCTGAATTCCGAGTCGGGTGCTGATCCGGAAGGACTCGAAGACAACATCGTGTGGGTAACTGAGATCTAACCTGCGGGGACACCTCGTCCCCGCAGGCTCCTTTTTGTGCAGCGGCGTCTTGACTGTCGGGGATGGGCGCGCGTAGCCTCCGGGGTATCAGCGCGAGGTGCCATGATCACTCCAACGTTTACTCTCGCAATGCGGCAGTTGACCAGCTCGGTCGTCTCGACCATGTTCATCGTCGTGTCACTGTCTATCGCGATCGGCGCCGTCGCCGGTTCGTACGGATTACTCGACGCGGTCGTGTGGCGACGGCTTGGCGTTCGAGAGCCGGAACAGCTGGTCACGATCGCGCCGATGACAGGCGAGGCTGTGCTCGGCATGTCCGGGGCAACAGTGGCAGCACTGGGCAAGGCGCAAACGTCGTTTGAAGGACTATGCGGGTTTTCTCGCGGCGCTATGCCGGTCGAGATCGCGTCTACGATTTCGCGCCGGGGTATGGAAGCTGTGAGCGGTGACTGCTATGACGTGCTTGGCGTCGGACCACACCTCGGACGCCTCATCGGGCCGGCTGACGCACCGCTGTCTGGCAACTCGGCAGCAGTCGTCGTCATCAGCCACGCACTATGGACGAATGCGCTGGGCGCAGACGCTGAAATCATCGGCCGGACTCTGCGCGTCGAGGGGGTCGATCTCTCGATCATCGGCGTCCTGCCGGCATCGTTCATGGGCCTCCACGTCGATCAAGGGCCCGACATCGTCTTGCCACTCGGTTTGGTGTCGTCGCTGCTGGGTAACAAGCCGCCGCGAGTCACTGCATTGTATGCCGTCGGCCGCCTTAAACAGCATGTCTCGCTGCAACAAGCGCGAGCGGAACTGCGGAATCTGTGGCCGGCGATATGGAGCGCCGCGAACCCATCGACCGTCGCCAATGCGCGGGTCTCTCCAGCCGCAGACCCGGCATCTCTGCGAATTGAAAGCGGCGCCGGAGGGATCTCCGATCTGCGGCGGCAGTACGCCACGGCGCTGTATGCGGTGCTCGCCCTAGCTGCGTCCCTCCTGCTGATGGCGGGCGTCAACATCGCCGGCCTGCTGATCGCGCACAACATGAAACGGATCGCGAGCTTCAAGATGCTGACGGCCCTCGGTGCGAACAGCGTCGCGATCGTCGGGCAGCTGATCACCGAGGCGTTCATGCTCGGTGTGATGTGCGCGGCGGGAGCGGTAGCCGTCGCGTGGACGGTCGGCTCGGTTGCAGCGGCTCGCGTATGGGTCGGTTTCCTGCCGATGACGATGGCGGTGACTCCGCAACCGGCATTATTGAGCGCGACCGCGGCGTTCGCGGTGGTCGTGATGCTCATCCTGACCATCCCCGCGGCGGCGCTCGTATTGAACCACACGTCGAGTCAGTCCGCAGGAATCCGCAGCCCGGTGAACTGGACGTGGTGGCGGCGCAGCATCGTCGCCGCGCAAGCAGCCGTCGCGCTCGCGATCGTGTTCTGTGCGTCGCTGATCACAAAGAATTTGATCGGCCTGCGCGAGATTGATCCCGGCTATGCAGTCTCGAGACTCTCGTTCAACCGACTCGAACGGCTCCCGGGACAGACCGCTGATTGGGATCGATCCGCGTACGTCGCGCAACTCCTCGACCGCATCCAGGGATTGCCCGGAATCGAAGGAGCGGCTCTGTCGAGCTCGTTTCCGACGACGGATCTCAGGCAGCTGACCTCGCTACTGAAGATCAGCAGTGCTGCCGGCGCATTCGTGAACGGCCGGGAATTTCGCGCGAGCCCCCGGTTCTTCGACACGATTCAAGTGGCGCTGCGCAGCGGTCGTGATTTCGCCTTCGACGACACCGCCGGCCGACCGCCGGTGGGCATCATCACCGAAACGCTCGCGCGTGAACTATTCGGCAACACGGATGCTCTCGGTCAAACCATCGCCGTTGGGTCGCCTGACCGTCAGGTCACGGTAATCGGTGTCGTATCGGATTTCAGCCCAGGCGACGTACGCATCACGAACCTGCCCGCCGTATATTCACCGCTCTTGCAGGCGCCGCAACAGCTTACTAGTCCGATGCTAGTTATCCGCTCCGGCAGTGCGCAGAACGATGCGATCCGCCGCGCCGTCCGCGAGCAGAACAGACATTACGTCAGTTTCTCGCGCTCCGTAGCGGAACATCTGTCAACGCTCATCGCACGGGAGAGGATCTTGTTCGCGTTCGCGCTCTTGTTTGGTGTGGTCAGTATCGCAATTGGCGGAACCGGTCTGTTCGCAGCGCTTAGCTACGCCGTCGCGTCGCGGAACAAAGAGCTCGCCGTCAGACTTGCCGTCGGCGCGCAACGGCGGCAGATTCTCTGGACGGTCACGAGGGAGGCCGCGATCGCGGTCGGCGTTGGCATCGCACTCGGCGCACCGCTTGCGGTCGCCGCGGCACGCGGCGGCGAGGAGCTGCTGTTCAGTCTGTCAGCAGTTGATTGGCCGCTGCTGATGACTTGCGCAGGTGCCATGGCGTTCATCGCCGGCGCCGCGGCGGTTTGGCCCGCGCTCTCAGCGACGCGAGTCGATCCAGTAGTGACGCTCAGAGACCTATAGGCTTCTTTCCTCGCACCTCCGGTTGACGGATCTTTACAACGACCTAATCCGATCACGTTTCCTGGTCACGCAAGCGGCCAATATCTTCTCGCTGGAGGTTGCTCCGATCAATGCAGCTAGGCGAGCGCGCGCAGGGCGTGTCAAGGGCGCGGCTCACCGAACATCCGCAGCGGCGAAGCGGACCCTCCTATGAGGGCTGTTGCTGTCAAGCGATTCGGCCCGATTTGAACACACGTTTCCTGTCGCTCCGCCAAGTGCAAAAATCACGAGCGCGCGGAGCGCGGGTCAAGACCGCGCCAGCGGCGAGCAGAGCTCGCGGAGTCTTGACCCGCGTGAGCACGCTCGTATGCTCGCCGGCGCGGAGCGACCAGAGTCTGATTCGTGGGCCAGCGGCCGTCTTGCCGTGAGCTGGGCGCCGCATCACTAGGTGCGGCCTCGCAATCGCGCATGTCCGAGAGTGACTTTGTCAGTTGCGCGAAATCAACCGGCGCCGCAGCCGTTATGAATGGGCGGATACACGGTCGCAAATGCCGGCATCAGAACCAGTTTGTCCCCGCGCATGCCACGCAACATGTACGCGATCGTGCACATGCACATGCGCGCGATCACGGACGCGTTTTGCTCGCTCAAAACGCGCATATCTTCCGCCGCCATAGCCAGGATTCACGCCACGGCCGCCCGCTTTGACCGCACGAGCTTGGACGCTCGGAACCGAGACGTGAACGACCCCGAAGGGGCGCGGGGCCGCCTTTGCGCGCCGGAGCCGGGGTCGTTCACGTCTCGGTTCCGCATCTACGCTGACGGGACCCGCTTGCGTGGGCGGCACAGGACGCCGCCCCTCTGCTGTCGCGCGGCTCACGGCTCAAGTCCCAGAGCTTTCTGCTGGTTGTACCAGTCATTGAGGCGGTGCCAATCGCGCGCACACCCCGCCGGATCGTGAGGGTCGTAATCGGCGACCGGGGGTTGAGAACGTGGGTTAAGGACGTGCGGCGGCTTCATCCCCCTCTTCGTCTGCGTTGTTAACTCGGCCTTCTGTCGCCGGCGTATCGAGCGCGATGGGTCAACCAAGGGTAAGAGATGACGATAGCTGTGCGGCAGCGCAAGCGGCTGGACCTCCGCATTCCCGGTGGCCAAGGCGTCTCTCATGGCCGTCGACAGCACCGACTCAAACGCCGCGTCGCCGTGCCGGAGCCAGCGGCGGTAGAGCAGCTGGAACCGCTCCCCATGGAACATGTCCGAGCCAACGTCGACAGGGTCGTACGTCCGATCTGAACGGTCATTGCATCGAGCGCGGCGACGGTCCAACTGCGCCTTGAGCTCGGCAATCGTTGCCGGCTGGAGAGGCGTCTTGAGCTCCTCGCCGATGACTCCTTCGTAGCTCCCGGACCAGCGGTCATTCGGCTGCACGAACACGAGCCGAAGTGTCCACGCCGGCAACAATCGCAATAGCGTCGCGTGCTCTTGGAGAAACCGCCGGAAGTCGGCGGTCCAGGGCGCGGTCACGACGTAGAGCAGCACCAGACGACCTGATGGATCGAGGCCCATCGGAAAGCTGCTGGCAGCTACCGCTCGAGCGGTCGACGTAAGCGTCTGCGACGATGCTGCGCAGGTGCCGCTGGTGGCTCCGGATCCGCCCAAGGTCAACACGTATGCGGCCTTCTCGCGTCGGGTCGTGATCCAGTTGAGATCGGGGCCGGCGAGCACGGCATCCACCCGCATGAGCCGCTCGATTGCGACTCGCGGTGCTACCGACCGCCGATACGTGCTGTTCGGTTCGCCAATCGCGTAGTAGAGCCTTCGAGTGGATGTGAAAGACACGCGCTCGGTTGTGCACGCACTTGATGACGGTCGCGTACCCGCGCTTGATCAGCTTGGCGAAGAATCGATTGGACTTCGCCCCGCCGTGCGCCACGCCCGCGAAGCTCGCGTACTGCCGCGGAACGCAGACGCCGGCGTGCCGCATCGCCAGCACGAGGAAGCGCGCTTCGCGCTCCGTGAAGCGGAAGTTCATGACCGCGCGGACTCGATCTTCGGCTGTCAGTACCACAACTCCTCCGCATAGTCCGGGTCGAACGGCACACCGCCAACGCGGGTGCTCGACCCTCGAAATCCCTTGAATCCTGACCGCGCCACGCTCGCCGCGTGAGCGCCGCGGTAGTGCTGCGTGATGACCTCGACGTCCACGTGATCCAGCCGGCCATCCAGCTCGTATTCGATACGAAGGTCCGGGATATGGACCTGATCGTCGAAGTAGGGCAGGTCGTGCTCGTAAGCCCAGTCGCGGATCTCCTCGGGAGTGCGGTCTGGGTGGCCGTCGTAGTTGTCGCGATCCCGATCGCGCTCGTGCAGCCAGCGCTGGTAATCGCTCTTGAGCTGATAGTCGAGGATGACGCGCTCGATGCGCGCGTGCTCGTCGCGCAGCCGGTCCACCTCACGTTCGTAGGCGCGATAGACCTGGATGTCGTGCTCCAGCTCCCGCTCGCGTCTAAGGCCTGCGTAGAAGGTCTGGCGGCCGTCCCGGAAGCGGTGGCTCTCCAGAAGGCCGCGCCCTTCCTTCGTCAGGACGACGGCACGCTCGCGGGTGCCGGGTACGCGAACGGTCTCGACCAGACCCTGCTCGCGCAGGTGCCGGAGGCCACTCGAACGTGGGTCGAGCTCGCGATCACGTGAATCGCGGAGGTCACGACTGGAGACCACCCGGAAGGCTCCGACCGTGGCCAGCGTCCGCGATTCAGAGCCGCGCAGCGTGTACTCGCGATCCCGGTCTCGGACGATCTCACGTTCCAGGCCAAGGGGCAGATCCACGTCACGCGTGAATACCTCGCGCGGGTCGAAGTCGCGGTCGAGGCCGTAGCGATCGTCATTGCGTGAATCGACGTCGCGAGGGTCGAAATCCATAGATCTACCGTCCTACCTGTTCGGCGTTAGAATGTCCGTATGTACGTCGGGCTGACGACACTGCGTCTTCGCCATGGAATCGCGAGTCGGTCGCTGTCTGGTCGTTGAGGTGTTACGCTGTCCCCATGGATGCCAAACAGCTACTGGCTGAAGCCCTTCGGCTCTCTGACGAGGAGCGAGCCGCACTCGCTGGTGAACTGATTCAGAGTCTCGAACGCGAGGTCGACGCGGACGCGGAAGCGGCATGGTCTGCGGAGATTCGCGCGCGTCTCGACCGAGTCGACGCCGGCAACGCCACGACCATTGCCTGGTCCGAAGCACGTCGCCGCATTCATGCGGCAGCCGGCCGTGGCTCGCGCACTTGAATACCTCGAAGAAGCTCTCCAAGAGGCGGAACGCGCCGCGCATTGGTACGCAGAGCGCAGCGCGACGGCTGCGGCAGCATTCAGCGAAGAAATGGATGCAGCCGAATCGGCGATTGCTCGTCTGCCTGAAGCATGGCCTCGGTACGAGCACCGAACGCGGCGCTACCTGCTCCGACGATTTCCGTTCAGCGTCGTCTACCGAGTGGAGGAGCCTCGCGTCTTGATCGTCGCTGTCGCGCACGCTCGACGACGACCGGGGTACTGGAAGTCGCGAGGCTAGATGGCTGACAAATGGCTGACAATTGGTCGCGGCTCGCAGTTTTCTGGGGTTGCCCCAAGTTGCGAATTTCCTGAGGAAAAAGTAGGAGCAGTGGTTTCCCACTGCCCCCGGTTGCCTGGTTTGTTCCGCTTTGGGAGCGGAATGTCGCTGGTTCGAATCCAGTCGCCCCGACCACTTTCCTTCGGTCCATTCATCGGCGGACGAACGGGCCTGCGTCCATCAGTAAGTTCGTATTCGGATCGAGCACGACGCCAGCCGGTGCCGCGTCGACGGGAAACGTGAACGTACCCTGCTTCGCGGCCATGTCGAAGGCCTGCACTCTGGGAAGGTCGCCGGCCTGCGTCACGATCCCGACGTCGACCTTCACGTGAAACGCCGGTGTCGCCTGTGACTGCGTGAGCGTCACTTCGACGACTCGGCGCGCCGTGTCGTAGCGCCAGGATCCTTCGATCCTCGGCACGCCGGGGCGATTCAGCCACTGCGTGAAGAACCACTCGAGTTGTCTGCCGGACGCCTGCTCGAAGATCGCACGCAGATCCGCGGTTGAGGCGTTGCCATTCTGATAGCGGCGGTAATACTCGCGGATCGCCTTCCAGAAATTCTCCGTGCCGACTTCCTGCCGCAGCATGTGCAGCGTCCAGCCGCCCTTCTGGTAGACCAGGTTGTTGAGCACCTTGGTCATGTCGGCAAGGTTGCGATGGATCACCGGCGTGTCGGGCAGCTTCTGTTCGAGCTGCAGAATCTGCGCGCGGCTGCGTCTCAATCCGTCGACGAAGGCGTCGCGCCCTTCATCGTGCTCCGTGAAGAGCAGCGCGAAGTAGGTCGCGAATCCTTCGCTCAGCCACACGTCATCCCAGTCGCGCTCCGTGACGGAATCGCCGAACCACTGGTGCGCGATTTCGTGGACGACCGGGCCCCGCCCGGAGGCGACGCCCTTCTCGCCGTAAAAGATCGCGCTCGCGTACTCGGTGCCGCCCGTGAATCCCGTCGCCTGCACGTTGGCGAGCTTTTCGTACGAATACGGACCGATGTTGCTGATGAAGAACTGCATCGCGCGTCGTGAGGTGTCCTCGAACAGTTGCATGCCGGCGTCGCGATCCTGCGGGAAGACCCACGTCTGGATCGGAATGCCGTCGACCGCGCCCGCGAGATGCGATGAGAAACGAGCCACCGCGATCGTGTAGAGCCACGAGGCGATCGGGACCGACTGCTTCCAGTGCGTGCGGCGGAGGTTGTTCGGCAAGTCGAGCTCTTCGATCAACAGGCCGTTGGCCACCACCTGGTATTGGTTCGGCGCCGTGACGATGAACTCGCCGGTGGCCTTGTCGTACGGGTGATCGATCATCGGCAGCCAGTGGCGAACCAGGTTCGGCCAGTTCTCGCCGAAGAAGGTGCGATCGCCGTGCATGTTGGGGCCGATGCGAAGTCCCTCGGCCGGCGTGCCGCGATAGCGAATCGTGAACACGAACTCCTGGCCGGCCTTCGACAGCGGCGGCAGCACGAGGTGCAGCCGGTTGCCGGCATGCGTGAACACGATGTTGTCGGACGGGGGACCGGGGATCTCGATCGGGCCGCCCTTCCTCACCGATTGCACGGTCATGCCGCTGGCGACGCTGAGCGACGTCAGATCGAGATTGAGCTCCGGCACGCCGTCACGCAGGAACTTGGCGGTCACGGTCGTCTCACCGGTGATCTCGCTCGATTGATCGGTGAGGCCGATCCTGAAGACGTAATGGAGGATGTCGACGCCGGTCTGGCGGGAATATGTATCAGCCAACAGGCCTGCGGAGGCGGCGAGCGAGAGCGCCAAAGCGAGCGTGAGTCTGCGCATGCGGGACTAATCCTGCCAGCCGATAGTAACGCGAAGCGAGAGCGGCGCTGCGGCCGTGACCGCACGCACCATCAGAAACTCGGATCCATCGCGCGACACGTCGTAATTCGCCAGCGTCACCGTGCCCTTGACGTACGAGCCTTCAAAGAGCGTAGTGGGCATGCCCGCATCGGCAATGCCGCGGCTCACGTCGACGTGCATCAGGCGATCGCCACTGCGATAGAACAGTTCGCGGCCCTCGGCCGACCACACCGGCTCCGTCCCGCCATCTGTCGACATGTGGTGCTTGCCCGTATCGTCGGCGTCGACGACGACCACCTCGGGTCGTCCGGACTCGTCGGTGACGTAGGCCACATGCCGGCCGTCCGGGGAAAATACCGGCGCGTATTCATTGAATCGCGTTTGCACAAACGGACGTGCCCGCTGGGTCCCGCGTTCGAGCATCCAGAGATCCGCACCGGTGGCCGGGTGGTATTCGGTGAACACGAGGGTCCCGCCGTCTGGTGACCACGATCCGGCGACCTTGTCGAACTCGCTGCTGACGAGCAGCTCAGGACGCGAAGAGCGATCGGATTGCAACACGAACAGATCCGCCGGGCCGCCGTTACTGGAGCTGAACGTGATCACGCCATGCCCTGGCCCCCAGATGCCGGCAAAGTTCTCGCCGTCGAACGTCAGCCGGCCGAGGGCGCCGCGATGGAAATCGTACGACCAGAGATCCGAGCTGCGGTTGCGCACACTCACGATCGCCGCGGATCGATCGGCGGCCCACCGCGGCTCCTCCAGCATCTCTCCTGCCATGTGCCGTGATTTCTCGCTGCCGCTACGGTCCACCGTCACCAGCACGCGCTGCAGCGTCTGCGCTTCGCCCGCGACATGGACCAGCACGCCGTTGCGCGAGCATGCGACCTGCGCGGCTCCGGTCGCCGTCATCGCCACACCCTGCGCGACCATGCGCGGCGCTCCTTCGAGCCGGGCCGCGCCGGCGTCGAACGGCGCCGCGAACAGCGCGCCGCCGCGCGCCCAGATCATCTGCATGCCCTGAAGACAACGGCCGTCGGTCGCGTGCTGGAGCACGAGACGACGGTCGCCGGTCAGGTTCGCGATCGCGAGTGATGCGTCGTCGAATGAGCTGGCTCCGGCGTGGCCGATGGTGAAAATCACGCCGGTGCCGTCGGGTAGCGCGTGCGGCCAGCGATGCGTCCGCTCGCCGCCGGCAAAATCAAGAGTGGTCAGCGGCGTGGCCGCGCCGCCATCAGCGGCAATCTTCCACAGGCCCGTCGTCGGGCCGGGCGCATAAACGATATCGTCGCGCGCAGTCCACGTGGCGCCGCGCAATTCCGCGACGTCGCTGAGCGCCAACGGCTTGCCGCCGTCGCGCGGAACTTTGCAGAGTCTCCGATTGGCTTCGAAGCCCAGCCAGCGGCCGTCGGGAGAGAAGAAGGGATTGGCCGCGCCCTCGGTGCCGGCAATCGGCATTGCAGCGAATTCTCCCAACTGTCGCAAGTAGAGCCGCGTCGTGTCGCCCTCGCACGCGACGAAGACGACGCTCGATCCGTCGGCTGCCACGGCAATCGCCGGTGTGGATCGAAGGGCCAGCGGCGACGCGGCGGGCAACGGGATTTCGAGCCGCACCGGGCCGCGATGTGAGGAGCGTCGGCCATTGCCGCGGTCGCGGTTGGTGCCTGCGCCCGGCTGATGACCGGGGCGACGAATTGATAGCCGCGCCTCGCCACGGTGGCGATGTAAGGCTCGGTCTCCGTCGCCCCCAGCAGCTTGCGGATCGTGAAGATGTGCTGGCTCAGGTTTGCTTCTTCGACGACGGTATCTGGCCACACCGTGCGATGCAGTTGGTCTTTTCCCACCGTCTGACCGGCCCGCTCGAGAAGCGCCAGCAGCACGTCGAAGGTCCGCGCCGTAATCGCGAGCGACTCGCCCCGTCGGGTGAGCACGCGCCGCGAGGGATCGACCGAAAAGGGACCGAAGGAATACATATTTGAGAACTATTGAGCGTTCTTCACGGCCAAATTAAGGACTTGGCGGCCCGGCGCGGCGAAGATGTGCCCATCACATTTCTTCAGGAGGTCGAGCGATGGCAGTCTACATGGTCGAACGGAATCTCGCAGGGATCACAATGCCGCAGCTGGCTGGCGCGCAGCAGGCGGCGATCA
The DNA here is from genome assembly GCA_019752015.1 of Cyanobacteriota bacterium. GTDB lineage: Bacteria > Acidobacteriota > Vicinamibacteria > Vicinamibacterales > UBA2999 > 12-FULL-67-14b. The sequence goes on from JAIEMQ010000030.1 coordinate 24,625, forward strand.
GCACGGCGCGGCGTTTCACCGCCGATGGCACGCCGGTGCGCTACATCCGCAGCACCTTCGTGCCCGGCGAAGCGCGGTGCATGTGCCTCTTCGACGCCGGCAGCGCCGACGATGTGAAGAAGGTCAATGAGGCGGCCGAGCTCCCGTTCGTCCGCATCGTGGAGGCGCTGGATCTGACCCCGGCGTCGTAGCCGGCCGGGCGTTCCGGCGGGGTCCTTGACACGAATCATCCAATCGAAATACATTGATTCTGTCTTGGGCCCCGTCCGGGGGCGAGGACGTTTTATCCAGAGTGGCGGAGGGACCGGGCCCGATGATGCCACAGCAACCTGGCCGCTCGCCGAGGGCTTCGGCGGGCAGGCCACAGGTGCTAATTCCCGCCCCCACCTACGCTCGTGCACATGGCGTGCGAGCTACGGTGGGTCCCCCGTAGCGGCTTCGCCGCAAAGGGGACCGTCAAGGGGAGAGATGAGATGCGGACATGCCGACCCTCGACTCCAGTAAGACCGGTCACCCGGAACCCGTAACCAATTGGCCCCTTCGCGTGCGGGCGCCGAAGCCGCAAAGCGGTACGGCGATCCGGACGATTCGCATCGGGCTCCTTGGCCTCGGCCAGGTCGGCCAGGCCGTTGCGCGGCTTGCCGCCGATCGCGCCGCTACCGCTCAAGCCGGCATCCGCTTTCAGGTTGAGCAAGCGCTGGTACGCGATCTGGCCAAGGCGCGTGGATGTCCGAAACCTGGCCGTCTCACCGACAACGCGACGGCATTTCTGCGCGGCACCTACGACGTCGTGATCGAGGTGCTCGACACGGTCGAACCGGCGCGCACGCTGGTCGCGCGCCTCCTCGGCCGCGGCACCGCGGTCGTCACCGCCAACAAGGCGCTGGTGGCGGAGCACGGAGCGCAGCTCGATTCGATCGCGGCCTCGCGCGGCGCGGCGTTCCGGTACGAAGCGACTGCGCTCGCGGCCGTGCCGTTTCTCGGGACGCTCGCGGATCGTCCGCTCGTGGCATCAGTGGATCGAGTGCTCGCGATTGTCAACGGCACCTCCAATTACCTGCTCACGTCGCTCGCGCAGCCGGGCATCACGTTTGATCAGGCGCTGAAAGGCGCTCAGGCGCTCGGCTACGCCGAGCCCAATGCGGCGCGCGATCTCGACGGCCTCGATGCGGCCGACAAACTCGTGCTGCTGACATCGATCTTCGGATGGGGACGACTGTCGCGGGAGGCGCTTGATGTCAGCGGCATTCGGAGCGTCACCGCGGATGACCTTGCCGCGGCGCGATCGCTTGGCGGCACGATCAAACCGATCGTCTCGGCGGAGCGCGATGCATCAGGCGTTCGCGCCTTCGTCGGTCCCGCGTTCCTCGCGGCCACTGAACCGCTCGCCTCACTCGGCGGTGCGCTTAACGGCATTCGTCTCGACGGCCGCCACATCACGAATCTGTTCTTCAGCGGACCCGGCGCCGGTCCCGACGTGACCGCGGTGACACTGCTCGACGACGCCATCCAGGCCGCGGCAGCGCTACATCCGGCGCTACGTCCGGGGGCTGGCCCCAAACGTAGTGCCGGACTACGTTTGGGGCCAGCCCCCGAACGTAGCGTGTTTCCCGCGTCGCCGGCCACGCCGTGGTTCCTCCGCGTGACATGCCCAGGCGTTCTCCCTGCCGCGACCGCGATCGCGCCGCTGGTGGCCGCCGCGGGACTGCCGGTCGAGCGTGTCGCCGATTACGCGAACGCGAATTCCCGCTGGCTGTTGATCGGACCGCAGGGCCGGCGCGCCGTCGACGGCGCCATCGAAACACTGGCAGCGACTCACCGTATCGACGCTGTCGGATTTCGCAGGCTTTAACGACTTGGAACCTCTGGAACGGATGGAACCCATGGAACCGAAGCTGCATTTTGCGACGCGCGCGATTCATGCGTCGCAACCCAGTGATCCTTCAACGGGCGCATTGATCGCGCCGATTTATCAGACGTCGACCTTCGAGCAGGAGGGCCCCGGCGTCAATCTCGGCTTCGACTACTCGCGCACCAACAACCCGACTCGCCAGCGGCTCGAAGAGGTGCTGGCCGATCTGGAAGGTGTCGCACACTGCGCGGTGTTTGCGTCCGGGCTGGCGGCGGAACATGCGGTGCTGCATGCGTACTTGAGGCCGCACGACGAGATCGTGGTGCCGCTCGATGTCTACGGCGGCACATTCCGGCTGCTGAATCGCGTGTTCGCCGGTTTCGATCTCACGATCACGCCGGTCGACACCGCCAATCTCGATGCCGTGCGCGCCGCGATCACGAAGCGGACACGCCTGGTGTGGCTCGAGACGCCGACCAATCCGCGGCTGATTGTCTCGGACATCAGGGCGATCGCCTCGATCGCCCACGAACAGGGCGCGCTTGTGGTCGTCGACAACACGTTCGCGACACCGGTGCTGCAGCAGCCGTTTTCGCTCGGCGCAGACATTGTCGTCCATAGCGTCACCAAATACCTGGCGGGGCATTCCGATTTGATTCAAGGCGCCGCCCTGGCCCGCGACGCGGCGATCTTCGAGCCGATCAAGTTTCTGCAGAACGCGATTGGCGCCGTGCCGGCGCCGCTCGATTGCTGGCTGACGCTGCGCGGCCTGAAGACGCTGGAGTTGCGCGTGCAGCGGCACGTCCAGAACGCCTCGCGGATTGCCGGCGCGCTGCTCGCGCACCCGAAGGTGAAGCGCGTCTACTATCCCGGCCTCGCGAACCACCCCGGGCACGACATCGCGACGCGCCAGATGGATGGTTTCGGCGGGATGGTGTCGTTCGAGCTCGACGGATCGATCGAGGATGTGGTGGCGTTCGTGTCAAACAGGCGGCTGTTCACGCTCGGCGAGAGCCTCGGCGGCGTCAAGTCGCTGATTTGTCATCCGGCGCGGATGACGCACGCGTCGATCCCCGCCGAGCGGCGCGCCGCTGCCGGGTTATCGGACACGCTGGTGAGATTGTCGCCAGGCATCGAGCATCCCGACGATCTGATTACGGATTTGATCGCAGGCCTCCACGCCGTCGACGTACCGCGCAACGAGCTGATCACGGCGTAATAGAATGTGCTCCGGGGAATGGCGAAGTACTTCGTCACGGGCGCGACCGGGTTCATCGGCGGAGAGATCGTCAAGCAGCTCGTCGGGCGCGGCCACAAGGTCGTCGCGCTGGTGCGATCTCCCGAGAAGGCGGTCATGCTCAAGGCCCTCGGCGTCGAGATCCACCAGGGCGACATCACCGATCGCGAAACGATCAAGGCGCCGATGACCGGCGCCGACGGCGTGTTTCACGTCGCCGCGTGGTACAAGGTCGGCGTCAAGGAGCCGCTCGCCGATCAGATCAATGTCGACGGCACGCGCAACGTGCTGAAGACCATGTGCACGCTCGAAATTCCGCGCGCCGTCTACACCAGCACCGTAGCGGTGTTCTCCGATACCCATGGCGCGGTTCCCGACGAGAACTATCGTTACGACGGCCCGCATCTCAGCGAGTACGACCGCACCAAATGGATCGCGCATTATCGCGTGGCGCAGCCGAAGATCAGCGAGGGAATGCCGCTGACGATCGTGATGCCCGGTCTCGTCTATGGCCCTGGCGACACGAGCGGCATGCGCACGGCGCTCGTCGATCTGCTGCGCGGGCGGATGCCGATGACGCCGGCGAAGACGGCGTTCTGCTGGGCGCACATCGAAGACACGGCGCGCGCGCACATCCTCGCGATGGAACAAGGCCGGGCGGGGGAGACCTACATCATCGCCGGTCCGCGGCACACCTTTGAATACGCGTTTGATCTGGCCGCCTCGATCGCGAGGGTCAGGCCGCCGACGTTTCACCCGGGCCCGACGGCCATGCGCGCGATGGCGGGCGTCACCTCGGTCATCGGCAAGGTAGTCAAGCTGCCGGCCGCGTACACACCCGAGGCGCTCCGCGTTTTAGCCGGTACGACCTATTTTGGATCCAACGAAAAGGCCGTGCGCGAGCTGGGATTTTCTCCAAGGCCTCTGGAAGAAGGAATGGCTCAGACGCTCGAGCACGAATTGCGTCTGCTCGGTCGCGCGTAATGGCAAAATCTGCACATCGATCGAAAAATTTACGCGTTGATCGTCCCATCGACATCGCGTCTCAAATACAATTCTCCGATGCTCAAAGCCCGGCCCCTCTTTGTCTTAGCCCTGCTGTGTCTGTGGATTACAGGTAGTCGAGCTCAAGGCACCCCCAACATCTTCATCAACGAGATCCACTACGACAACACCGGCGGCGACGTTGGTGAATTCATCGAGATCGCAGGGCCTGCCGGGACGAATCTCGCGGGTTACACCATCGTCCTTTATAACGGCGAAGGGACGCCCGTTGGACAGCAATACAACCCGGTCATTTCGCTGGCTGGGTCGATCCCCAATCAGATGAACGGTTTTGGCACGCTCGCGTTCGATTACCCGGTGAACGGGATTCAGAACGGACCCCGCGATGGCATTGCGCTGGTGCAGGGCTCGAGCGTGCTCCAGTTCCTCAGCTACGAAGGGGTCGTCACGGCGAGCAACGGACTCGCTGCCGGCATGACCAGCACGGACATCGGCGTCAACGAACCGGGCACCGGACCCGTGGGCGACTCCATACGGTTGACGGGCAGCGGCACCGGCTACTCGGATTTCGCGTGGGCCGCGTCGGCGCCGAACAGCAAAGGCGCCGTCAATCAGGGACAGACATTCGTCGGGGGCGATAATGCACCGTCGGTCAGCAGCACTTCGCCGGTGAATGGCGCCACCAATGTCCCCGTCACCTCGGCACTCGCCATCACCTTCAGCGAGAACGTCAATGCCACGGGCGCCGCGTTCTCGCTCTCGTGCGGTGCGGCCCAGCCGTTCACCCAGAGCGGCTCTCCCGCAACCACCATCACGCTCACGCCGGCCTCGAACCTTCCGTTCGACACGCAGTGCACGGTGAACGTCACCGCCGCGCAGATCACCGACGCGGACGCGATCGATCCGCCTGATCAGATGGCGTCGAACTTCAGTTTCTCATTCCAGACCGAGCGCGCGGCCGACGATGCGCCGGCGGTCGTGTCGACGTCGCCGGTCGACGGCGCGATCAATGTCGCGGTCACGTCGAGCATCGTCATCAACTTCAGCGAGAGCGTCACCGCGACGAGCGCGATCACGCTGAATTGCGACACGTTCTCGCAGACCGGATCACCGGCAACCTCGTTCACGCTCGATCCGGACGGCGAGCTGCCGTACTCGACGACGTGTACCGTGACGATCAACGGCGCGCAGGTCTTCGATCTCGACGCCAATGACCCGCCCGATCAGATGGCGTCGACGGCCAGTTTCTCGTTCACGACCGCTGATCCGCCGCCGCCGGTCGCGACCAACGTGATGATCAACGAAGTGGATTCCGACACGCCGGGGGCCGACGCGGCGGAATTCGTGGAGTTGTACGACGGCGGCGTGGGTGGCACGCGCCTCGACGGCTTGACCGTCGTCTTCTACAACGGCAACGGCGACACGTCGTATGCGGCGTTCGATCTCGACGGCAAAGTGACCGATGCGAACGGCTACTTCATTCTTGGCAACGCCGGAGTGCCTGGAGCCGGGGTGACGTTCGCGGGCAACTTCCTGCAGAACGGCGCGGATGCCGTGGCGCTTTATGCGGGCAATGCCGCCGACTTCCCGAACGGCACGCTGGTGACCCAGACCGGCCTGCAGGATGCGGTCGTCTACGACACCGCCGATGCCGACGATCCGGAACTACTCGTGTTGCACGTCACCGGGCCGCAGATCGATGAGAACGCCAGCAATGGCGCGATCGAATCGATCGGCCGCTGCCCGAATGGCTCGGGCGCCCTTCGCGATACCTCGTCGTACGACACGGGCGCGCCGTCGCCGGGCGGCGTCAACAACTGCCCGCCCCCGCCTCCTCCGTATACGACCGATCCGCCGGCCAACGGCATCAACGTGCCGCGCGATCCGACCATCGTCGTGACCTTCAACGAGCCCGTGACCGTTGATGCGAACCCGTTCGACCTGACGTGCGCGAGCGGGCAGCACAACGAGCACACCATGTCGGCGATCGGCCGCTTCATCGACATCACGCCGAATGTGCCGCTCACCCCCGGCGAGATCTGCACGATGACGATCTTCGCGGACAAAGTGAACGACGCGGATGGCGGACCGGATCCGCTCACTGCGGATTACTCGTGGTCGTTCACGGTCGCGCAAAATATTGCTGCTCCGCCGTATCCGCCGGACGTCCACCTGACGTTCGGCGATCCGACGAACGCGGCGGCCGCCGATCCTCCCGATCCTGACAACTACTTGATGGTGAAGCCCGAGTACAGCCTGTCGTACAACGCGGCCTTCGGCCGGCCGAACTGGGTCAGCTGGCACTTGACGACGGAGTGGTTCGGATCGCTGGCGCGCGTGGACACGTTCCGCGCCGATCCGATGGTGCCGCCCGGCTGGTATCGCGTGCAGGGCTTCGATTTGTCCGGCAGTGGCTTCGATCGCGGGCACATGGTGCCGAACGCCGATCGCGATCACCAGGACCGGATTGCGGTCAACCAGGCGACCTATCTGATGACGAACATCGTCGCCCAGGCGCCGGACAACAACCAGGGACCGTGGGCCGTTCTCGAAAACGATCTGCGAACGATCGCCAACGAGGGCAACGAGCTCTACATTGTCGCCGGTCCGGACGGCACCGGCGGCACCGGCAGCGCCGGCGGCGTGACGACGACCGCCGCGAATGGCCGCCTCACTGTCCCGTCGAGCACCTGGAAGGTGGCGCTGGTGCTGCCGATCGGCACCGACGATCTGTCGCGCGTGAGCTGCTCGACCCGGACGATTGCCGTGATCGTCCCCAACGTGCAAGGCATTCGTAACAACGACTGGCGCGCGCAGTACCTCACGACCGTCGATGCGGTCGAAGCGCTGACCGGATACAACTTCTTCTCGAACCTGCCGGAGCCGATCCAGCGGTGCATCGAGGCCGGCATCGACGGCAACAATCCGCCGCTCGATACGGACGCTGATGGCGTGGCCGACACCGTCGACAATTGCCCGGCGACACCGAATGCCACTCAGTCGGACATCGATGGCGACGGCATCGGCGATGCGTGCGACGACATGGCGCCGCCGGTGATCAGCTGCGCGCCGCCCGACGGCTCGTGGCACGCCGGCAACGTCACGCTGGCGTGCACGGCAGGCGATAGCGGCAGCGGCCTGGCCAATCCCGCGGATGCGTCATTCATGTTGATGACGTCGGTGGCGCCTGGCGCGGAAGACGCGAGCGCTTCGACCGGCAGCCGCGTCGTCTGCGACACCTCCAACAACTGCGCGACCGCCGGCCCGATCGCCGGCAACATGATCGATCGCAGGAACCCGGACATCACGTTGACCGCGCCGGTGAATGGCGCCGTTTACGGATTGAATCACGCGGTGATTGCATCGTTCGGGTGTGGTGACGGCGGTTCGGGCGTGGCCACCTGCTCCGGTACCGTCCCGAATGGCGCCGCGATCGATACGTCGTCGCCCGGCGCGAAGAGCTTCGTCGTTGCCGCGACCGACACGGCCGGGAACTCGTCGTCGGCAACGGTGAGCTACACCGTGGTGTCGGGAGCAATCAGCATCAACAACATCCCGGCGCAGTCACAGGTCGGCGACTCGTTCGTGCCAACGTTCAGCTACGCGGGCGACGGCACGACCTCGGTCACGTCGAGCACGCCGCTGCAGTGTTCAGTGGCCGGCAACACCGTGAACTTGCTGAAAGCCGGTACCTGCACCCTCGTCGCTCATGCGACGGCGACTGCGAACTTCGACGCCGCCGACGGGACGGCGCAGTCGATCACGATCGCGAAGAAGACGGCCACGATCAGCATCACGAACATTCCGGCGACGGCCCAGCTCGGCAACAGTTTCGTGGCGACCTTCGCATATACCGGTGACGGCGCAACGCACGTGCGTTCGGAGACGCCGCTGGTCTGCCGCGTCCACAACGAGACGACGGTGCGGTTCACCGGTGCCGGCACGTGCCGGCTGGTGCCATGGGCCGGCGCCACCGACACCTACTTGAAGGCCGAGGGCGCGCCGCAGGCGTTCCAGGTCAAGCTTGATATCAGGGAGCTGCTCGACTTCCTGCGCTGGCTGATCTTGCAGTGGCGCTGGTAGGTTAACTCCTCGATCGGAGCCAGCGGCGGAGATCTCTGAAGGCGCGCGCTCGATGCGAGATGCGCGCCTTTTCCTTGTCCGGCTGCTGCGCCGTCGTCATGCCGAACGGCGGATACCAGAAGATCGGATCGTAACCAAAGCCGTGCCCGCCGGCCGGTGCGGTCGCGATCTCGCCTTCGACCGTGGTCTCGGTCTCGAACAGGATCGCGTTGTCCTTCGCGACCGCAAGCGCCGTCACGAATCGCGCCGAACGATCGCGCCCCGCGATGCGCCGGAAGATTTCCTCGAAGCGATCGGGATAGGACGTGGCGGCGCCCTTGAATCGCGCGGACAGCACGCCAGGCTCGCCGTTCATCGCGTCGATCACGAGGCCGGAGTCTTCGGCCACGGCGGTCAGTCCCGACGCCTTCGCGTAGGCGACCGCCTTGATGCGCGCGTTCCCCCAGAACGTGCTCGCGCTTTCGTCAGGCTCCGGAATCGGATCGATATCGTTCAGCGTGACGAGATCGTAAGGAACGTCGTGAAGGAGCGGGCGTATCTCGCGAATCTTGTGTGGATTCGTCGTTGCGATCAGCAGCTTATCTGCCAAGGATCGAGCCAACGATTGCGCGCTGCGACGCGATCAGATCCGTGATGCCCTTGTCGGCGAGCGCCAGCAATCCGGTCAACGCATCCGTGCTGAACGGCTCGGCTTCCGCAGTGCCCTGGATTTCGACGAAGCGGCCGTCGCTGGTCTTGACGATGTTCATGTCGACGTCGGCTTTCGAGTCTTCCTCGTAGGCGAGATCGAGCAGCGGCATGCCGGCGACAATGCCGACGCTGGTCGCGGCGACGTAGTCGGAGACCGGGATCGATTTCAGAGAGCCGGCGTCTTTCAGCTTGCCGAGCGCGAGGACCAGCGCCACGAAGGCGCCGGTGATCGACGCGCACCGCGTGCCGCCGTCGGCTTGAATCACGTCGCAGTCGAGCCACACCGTGCGCTCGCCGAGCTCTTCGAGCTTGATCACTGCTCGCATCGATCGACCGATCAGCCGCTGGATCTCCATCGTGCGGCCGCCGACCTTGCCGGCCGCCGCCTCGCGGTTCGATCGCGTCGTGGTGGCGCGCGGCAGCATGCCGTACTCCGCCGTGACCCAGCCCTTGCCGCTGTTGCGCAGGAACGGCGGCACCTTGTCTTCCACGCTCGCGTTGCAAATCACGCGCGTGTGACCGACTTCGATCAGCACCGATCCTTCGGCGTGCATCGTGAAGCCGGGCGTGATGGTGACCGGGCGCAGTTCGTTCGGGGAGCGATCGTTGACGCGCATACAGGAAATAACAGAATAACGAATAACGAACAACAAAAGGTGTTTTCGTTTTGTTATTTGTTATTGCTGAATCAGACTTTCGTTCTTTCGGAGCGGCCGCCGCAAGTCCACGTGTCCGGCGAGCGTGTCGGCTTCCTGCCCGCCGATCAGGATCTGCACTTCCTGCAGGTTCGGCAGGTTGGTGAGCACCGCGTTGACGATGGTGTAGACGGTCATCAACTCCTGCATGGTGCCGCCGGGATGCGCCGTGCGAATCGCCGGATCGAGATCGACGAACACCTCGTTGCGCTGCGATACGAAAATACCGCGCAGCAACGCGCCTTTAGGAATCGCCGACATCAGCGGCGCGTGCGCTTCAGCGGACAGCTGCGCTTCGAGGATCGATCGCGCCTGCGCGACCGCGCCTTCGGCGAGCGGCACCTCGCGCTCGGTCGGCACCAGGCGCAAGCCGTCTTCAGAGGCGAAATACAACGTCGCCTTGATCTTCGGCACCGCCGGCGCTTCGGCCGGCGGCGTTGGTTTCGCGATCGGATCCGCCGCGACCGTGCCGGGCGCGGGCCGGCTGAGCAGGCGGCTCAGTCCCGTGAACAGCAGCACGGCAAAGACCACCGCCGCACACCCGATCAGGGTGATGACCGCCCATCGCCGGTTCGACGGCGGCGGCGGCGTGACGCTCACTTTCGGCGGTGGCGCCGTTGCCTTCCTAGTGTTCAAGGAACTCGCGGAATTTCGTGAGGGCGTCGAGGAGAGCCAACGCAATCTGATCCTGGTACGCGGCCGTGCCGAGCTGTGTTTCCTGATCGGTGTTCGACAGGTACCCGATCTCGACCAGCGCGGCCGGCATGTTGGCGCCGACCAGGACGCGCAACGGCAGCTGCTGCACCGGCCGGGGACTCATCTCGACGCGCGGCCGTAGTGATTGTTCGATGAAGCCGGCGAGGCTTGCCGACTGTTCGAGATAGCGCGCCTGTGCCGTCTCCCACAGGATTAGATCGATGGCGCGGCTGCCGCCGCCGAGCGCCGGCAGCGTCGTCGCATTCTCAGCGGCCTTCTTCCGCGCTTCTTCATCGGCGCGCTCGACGGTGAGGTAGTAGACCTCGGCACCTTTCAGCGCGGGCCGGACCGCGTAGTTCGCGTGGATGCTGAGGAAGACATCGGCGTGATGGTTATTGGCAAACGCGGATCGATCGTCCAGCGACATGGTGCGATCGTCTTCGCGCGTCAGGAAGACTTTCAGTCCGAGCCGGCTTTCGATCAGCGTGCGAAGCCGGCGTGCCACCGACAGCGTGATCTCTTTCTCGACCGTGCCTTTGGGACCCTGCGTGCCGAGCTCGTCGCCGCCGTGACCCGGATCGATCACCACGGTGCGCAGTCCCGTCGACGGCCCCTGCGTGGGAATCACCAGCCGCGTATCCGGCGCCGGCGACGGTGGTGCGGGTACTGGCGCCACGTCCGTCGTGGCCGGCATCAGATCGATCGTGACGCGGCCGGACGCCGGATCCGGTTGCGACGCGGTGACGCGATGTGTCGCGTACCGCGGTCCGAGTGTGATGACAACCGTCTGTGGTGTATCGCCGGGCGCGATTGTCTGCACGAAACCCTGCGTCGACACCAATGGGATGCTGAGATCGAGCGCGTCGGCATCGAACTGCACGACCAGCCGCCCCTGCTGCGCGTTGACGCGTGCCTCGGTGTTCGGCGTGATGTCCAGCGTCACGGCCACGTTGTTCGCGCCGGCATCGACGCGCGACACCACGCGCGGCACGCGCAGATCGCCCACGATCAGCAGGCGCGCCGAGCGCCGCAGATCGAGCCGCACGTCGAGCGCCGAGGACAAGGCGCGCGGCAGGAAATCAGCGGGGACGTACCAGCGACCGTCGCGCCGAACCGGCGGCGCGGGCAGCGTGACCAGCCGGCCCGCCACCGACACCACGTTCTGATTCTCGGTCAGCACGATCGATCGGCCGCGCGCCGTCATCGTCAAGCCGCCGGCCAGCCGATCTTCCCGCGACGTCGTCGCGAACGCGGCATTGATGTCGTCGACGGCGATGTAATCCTGGTTGTTGATCGACGTGACGGGCAGTGGCTTGCGCCCCTCGCGGGCGATCACGGTCAGCGGCGGCGTCTGGGCCGAGGCCAGGAACGACAGCCCGATCACCAGCATCAGGACGGCGGATGCCGCCACGACTCCACGGCGGAAGTTCAAGATGTTTAAATAATAGCGCCCGTTAGAGCTTCTTACTCATAAACCGCGTTCCCGCGATCGGCGTGTCGTAATACGGCGCGATGTCGCTGAACCCAAGCGAGACGTCGAGGGACTGCGCGTCGCCCATCATCGGCAGCGTGTCGAGGCGGATTTCGGAGTAGCGCAGCCGTCGTGCCTCATCCAGCGCGGCCGCGATCAGTTGCTTCGCCAGCCCGCGTCCTCGCGCCGACGGCCGCACGAACAGCCGTTTCATCTCGCCCGCCTCCGCGCTTCGCGCGTCGGCGAGGCAGGCTTTGCCGAGACGGCGGATGGCAATCATCCCAACCAGACTGTCCCCGTCGTCCGCGACGAACAATGCGCCGCCGGGAGGCGCATAGTCTCCCGGCAACGCGGCGAGCTCGGCGTCAAGATCCTGGAAGGCGAGATCCATCCCGATCCATTCGGCATATGCCTCCAGCATCCGGCGAACGTCGGGAATGTCAGCGGGGCGGGCGGGGCGTATGGTCACGTTTTCCAACCGGGAAGGTCCGGCTACAGTCTATCTAGGCGTGAACCCGGCCGAACTGGCATTGCCGATGATGATGATGGGGGAGGCGGAACCTGCCGCCGCCAACCCGGAAGTCGTTCGGCTCGTAGCACTTGCGCGGACCGGCGACCGGGCGGCATTCGGCCGGCTGATCGAGGATCACCTGTCGGCGGCCCGCCGCCTGGCCCTGGCCGCGGTCGGCCAGGCGATGGATGCCGACGAGGCCGTGCAAGAGGCGTCGGTCGCCGCGTGGACCCGCCTGGATGGCCTGAAGGATCCGGCCGCGTTCCGCGGCTGGTTCATGCGGATTGTCTGGCGCAAGGCGATCGATCGGCGGCGATCGGTGCGCAGCTGGTTCGAACGCTTCGGCGTGTCGCCGTCGTCCGACGATCGCCCGATGGAATTCCCCGCAGCCGATCCTTCTCCCGACGCGATGCTGATGTCGCGCGAGCTGGCGCAGGCGATTGGCCAGGTCGTGAGGGCGCTGCCGAAGCAGCTCCGCGATCCGTTTCTGCTCGCGGCCAGCGGCGATCATCGCTATGAAGAGATCGCGCTGCTGCTCAGTATTCCCGTCGGCACGGTGAAGTGGCGCATCTCCGAAGCGCGCAAGTTGATCCGCCTGAAGCTCGAACGCCTCGGGCATGGAGATCCGCGATGACGACGAATCGCGACTTTCTCGACGAGGCGATCGATCGCGTTGCGTCGCGGATGACGCACGTCGAAGAGAACGACGCACTCGCGTCGCAGATCATCAACGCGTTGCCGGAGCGATCGGCCGGATTCAGCTGGTGGTCCCGCGCATGGGCGCCAAGCCTCGCGATGATTGCTGTTGTGATCACTGCCGCCATCGTGTGGGGCACTCGCGAAACGCAGCAACGCGCGGCGACCGCTTCACCACTCGCGGCGCAACCGATTGCGAAAGTGACGCCGCTCATGGCCTCGGTGCGCGAAGCAGAACCAAACAGAACCATGCCTTTGGAACGTTTGGAACCCTTGGAACCTTTGGAACTGCCGACCATGGATTTTGATCGAAGTCTCCCCGCGGTCGGCGCGCCCGAGGCGCTTGTCATGCCGTCCCTGGCGCCTGAGGCGCTGGAGGCGAGTGAAGGATTGGTGTTGAAGCCCCTGGCGATTGCGGATTTGCCGTTGACGGCCGAATCCAATCCCCCGCGTTGAAGAGGAGTCAGTGATGAAGAAGGTGATTCTTGCAATGTCGTGCGCGCTGGCGTTGATGGCGGTGCCGTCCGCTGCGCAAACCGGCAACGGCCGTCCAACAACCGCGGACCAGATCAAGGCGGACGCCGCTGAAAAGGTCGCCCAGGCGCAGGCGATCAAGACGCAGATCGACGCCGCGCAGGCGCTGAATCCGCGCTGGGTGCGTGGCCTCACCAACGTGCAGGTCGAGCTCACGCTGACCGATCAAACCGGCAACAATCCCGCGGAAAAGAAAACGGTCTCGATGATCGCGTCGAGCGGCAGTTGGGGCAAGATCCGGTCGGCCGGCACGATTCGCCCCGGAGGCCAGCCGCCCGGTCCGCCATACATTGTGCAGCTTAACGTCGATGCCCGTCCATTCGTGTCGGTGGACGGTCTCATCCAACTCGAGCTGACGTTCGAGTACTACCCCCCGAAGAGCGGCGGCGAACAGCAGGAAGGCGCGAACCAGCGGCTCTCTGGCGTCAATCAGAGCCAGACCGTCATCCTGCAGAGCGGCAAGTCCCTGATCGTGTCGCAGGCGGCCGACCCAATCAGCGATCGCAAGGTCGTCGTCGAAGTGAAGGCCACCGTCCTCAAGTAGCCCGACTACATTCGGGGCCAGCCCCCCAACGTAGCTTCGGCTACGTCCGGGGGCTGGCCCCAAACGTAGCGCGATGCGCCCGCCTCATCCCTCCGCCCGGTTTTCCGCATAGCTCCATAAGAGACATTTGGTTGCAAGGCGTCCTTCGCTGTGGAAGAATTCGGCGCGCGCCGTTGATCGACACCCAATCGTCATGATCGCGGTTACCTCTCAGCAGTCAGGTGAATAAGGAGACCGTCAGCATGCGTGGTGTGTCAAGGTGGTTTGGGATCGTGGCCGCGATTTGGGCCGTCGCCATGACGGTCGGGGTGCTGGCCCAGACGGCGGCGCCCGCCGGGCCGGCCGCGGTGCCGCCCGAAGCGAAGAAGATGAAGGCCGCCTTTGCCTCGTCGCCCGCGGCGATCGAGTCGGGCAAGGTCCTGTTCGCGAAGTACTGCCGCTTCTGCCACGGCAACACCGGCGCCGGCGACAGCACGATGGCGCCGAAGACCATGAAGCCCTCGAACCTGACCGATGCGGAATGGACGCGCGGCTCGAGCGAAGGCGAAATCTTCTGGGTCATCCAGAACGGCGCGCCGCCGAAGTACGAAATGAAGGGCCTCAAGGGCAAGATCACCGACGCGGACACCTGGAACATCGTTCACTACGTACGAAGTCTCGGCGGTGCTGGTAAGTAAGGCAGAAGGCAGAAGGCAAAAGGCAAAAGGCAAAATGGCTTCTTTTCGCCTTCTGCCTTCTGCCTTTTGCCTTTTGCTGGCGGCCGTGCTCTTGATAGTGACGGCTGCTTGCACGCTGGCCAGTCCTGGTCAGCCCAAGTGGAATGATGCGTCGGTGTCCCGATCGCGATGGGGCACGGATCCGGTGTTCACGCCGGCGCGATCGTCATTCGGCCAGGCATTCCGCGAATTTCTCGGACGGCGGCCCACCGACGTCGCGCAGCCGTTTCCGTTCTCGCACCAGATCCATCTCTCGAAGGGCGCCACGTGCACCGACTGCCACACCGGTGTCGAGCAGGGCCCGCGCGCCGGACTGCCGAGCATCAACACCTGCATGATCTGCCACTCGCAGATCGCGACCGATCGGCCGCTGATCCAGCAGATCACCAGGATGCAGGAGGAGGGCCGCGACCTCAACTGGAACCGCGTCTACAACTATTTTCCTGAATCGCACGTGCGCTTCGAGCACGCGCCGCACATTCGCGCCAAGGTCGAGTGCTCGACCTGCCATGGCGCGCAGATCGAGCAGACGGTGGCGCGACGCGCCGTCGACATGGACATGCAGTTCTGCGTGAACTGCCACAAGAACAACAAGCCGCAGGCGTCGAACGACTGCCTGACCTGTCATTACTGATCGTGGATCGCCGACACTTCATCAAGCTCACCGCAATCACCGGCACCAGCGCCGCGCTGACGGCGTGCGGCAATCCGGAGAACCAGGTCATTCGGTTTATTCCCGAGGACGATCTCGTTCCCGGCGTCGCCACCTGGAAGCCGAGCATCTGTCCACTCTGCAGCGCGGGTTGCGGCGTGATCGCGCGCGTGATGGAAGGCGACGCGGAAGTGTTTCGCAAGGGCCAGGCCGGCGTGATCCGCATGGGGCTTGCGAAGAAGCTCGAAGGCAATCCTGAGGATCCGATCAGCCAGGGCAAGTTGTGCGCGCGCGGACAGGCGGCGATTCAGATCACGTATCACCCGGATCGAATCGGCAATCCCAGGAAGCGCTCAGGAGAGCGGGGCAGCGGACAGTTTACCGACATCACCTGGGACGAGGCGATCAAGGAGCTCACCGGGAAGCTCAACGCATTGACTGCGGGCAACGACCAGGCGTCGCTCGCGTTTCTTACCAAGCCGCGCCGCGGCCGCCGTCTCGAGCTGATTGCCGATCTGTTGCAGCGTTACGGCGCCAGGCCGCCGGTCACGTCGGAGTTGTTCTCCGACGAAGTGCTGCGACGCGCGAACCAGCTCACGTTCGGGGAGCATCAGCTGCCGACGTTCGATCTCGCGAACGCGCGTTATGTGATTTCGTTTGGCGCCGACTTCCTCGGCACATGGCACTCCGTGGTGTTGCAGAGTGTCGCCTTTGGCCGGATGAAACAAGGGCGGCCCAAGTTCGTGCACGTGGATGCGCGGTTGTCGCAAACCGCGGCCAACGCCGATGAATTCGTCGCCTGCAAGCCGGGTACGGAGGGACTGCTGGCGCTCGCCATTGCCGGCGAATACGCCGTCGATGCCGCCGCCGAAAAAACCGGCGTCGGCAGGGCGACGATCGAGCGCCTGACCAAGGAGTTCACGACGCACGGGCCCGCCGTGGCGATCATCGGTGGCGCACCGCTCGCGCATACCAACGGTCTTTTCCAGGCCTGGGCGGTGAACCGCTTGAACCTCGCCGCCAAAACGGTCGGCAACCCGGGCGGTCTGACGTTCGCCGCCTCGGCGCCGGTGGTTGCGACGCGAAGTCTCAAAGAGCTGCTCGACGTCCCCCCCAGGGTATTGCTGCTCGACGATGTGAATCCGGTGTTCACGTCACCGCCCGCGTGGAAGGTCGCCGAGGCATTGCGGCGCGTGCCCTTTATCGTCAGTTTCGGATCCTTCATCGATGAGACCAGCGCGCTGGCGGACCTGATCGTCCCCGATCATTCCTTCCTCGAATCGTGGGTGGATGCGGCGCCGGAAACTGGAACGGCACCGCGCTCGAAGTACGGCCCGGTGATGCGGCCCCTCTACGACACGCGTTCGACGCCTGATGTGTTGTTGCAGGTCGCCGCAGGGCTGGCGAAGCCGATCCCGGGTTTACCAGGCACGTTCGAGGAGTACGTCAATGCCGAGCGTCCGGAGGAGAACCGCGTCCAGCACGTGCCGCCCGGCGCAAAGCCTCGAGAGCTCGCCAACACGCGGCTGACAATCGCGTGGACGGATCCGCAATTTGACGGCGACACGTCGCAGTATCCCTTCCACTTCATGCCGTACGCGTCGCAGATGCTGTTCGACGGGTCGCTCGCGCACTTGCCGTGGCTGCAGGAGACGCCCGATCCCATGACGTCGGCGATGTGGTGCAGCTGGGTGGAGATCAACGAGCAGAAGGCGCGCGAGCTCGCCATCGAGCAAGGCGACATCATCGAAGTCACCTCGACGCAGGGCAGCGTCCGCGCGCCGGCGTTTTTGAATCCGGGACTGGCGCCCGACGCCGTCGCGATGCCGGTCGGCCAGGGCCACACCAACTTCACGCGCTACGCGACGAATCGCGGTGTGAATCCAATTTCGATTCTCGCGCCGGTAACGATTCCCGAGACCGGCACGCTGGCCTGGTCGGCGACGCGCGTGAAAATCGCGAAGGTCGGCGACAAGCAGACCTACGACAGCTTGATCCTGTTCGGCGGCGCCACGCGCGAGCGTCCCGACTGGACCCACGGCCGCGGAGACGAACATTAGACGTGAGATTTCAGAAGTGAGAATGATGATTGTGAAAAAACAAGACTCAATCCGAAATCTGAGATCCGAGATCTGAAATGCCTTTTAGATGGGGCATGGCCATCGACCTCAATGCGTGCACCGGCTGCGAAGCCTGTGTGACGGCGTGCCATGCCGAAAACAACATTCCGACCGTCTCGGCCGAGCAGGCGTCGCGCGGCCGCGCCATGCATTGGATTCGCGTCGAGCGCTATTACGAAGGCAATTTCCCGGACGTGCGGGTGAAGTTCCGCCCGGTGCTGTGCCAGCAATGCGACAACGCGCCGTGTGAGGCGGTGTGCCCGACGTATGCCGCGCATCACAACGAGGACGGCCTCAATGCGCAGGTTTACAACCGCTGCATCGGTACGCGCTACTGCGCGAACGCATGCCCTTACAACGTCCGATTCTTCAACTTTTTCAACGCCGAGTGGCCCAAGCCGCTGCACTTGCAGCTGAATCCGGATGTGTCGGTTCGTGAAGTCGGCGTCATGGAGAAGTGCACCTTCTGCGTGCAGCGCATCAAGGCCGCGAAGACCGCCGCCAGGGCGGAGCATCGCGCGCTCGTCGATGGCGCCTTGCAGCCGGCCTGCGCGCAGGCGTGTCCGACATCCGCGATCGTGTTCGGTGATCTGAACGATCCGGACAGCCGCGTCGCGCGGCTCGCGCGGTCGCCGCGCGGCACCAGGTTGCTCGAAGATCTTGGCGCCGAACCGAAGATTACCTATCTGCAGAAGCAGCCCTGGCATGAACCGGACGCTTACTAAACCGTTTACCGACGACATGGTGCGTCCGGTGATGAGCACCACGGTCTGGTTCTGGGCCATCGTGCTCGCGACCGGCACCGTCGTCGCCAGCGGCGCGGCGGCGTGGGGCTATCAGCTGTGGTACGGCATTGGCCTCAGCGGCAAGCGCTGGCCGGGATTCTGGGCGCTCTACCTGACCAACTTCGTTTTCTGGATCGGCATCAGTCACGCCGGCACGCTGATCTCCGCGATCCTGCGGCTCGTCAACGCCGGCTGGCGGCGTCCGGTGACGCGCGTCGCGGAGGTGATCACGGTGTTCGCGCTGATGATCGGCGCGATGTTCCCGATCATCCACCTCGGGCGGCCGTGGCTGGCGTTCTGGTTGTTCCCGTATCCGAGCGCGCGAGAGATCTGGCCGAACTTCCGATCGCCGCTGGCGTGGGACTTCTTTGCGATCAATACCTATCTGACCGGCAGCGTGCTGTTCCTGCTGCTGCCGATGATCCCGGACTTCGCGCTGGTCCGCGATCGATCGACCGGCTGGCGAAGGAAATTCTACGGCGCGCTTTCATTTGGCTGGCGCGGCACCACCAGGCAGTGGAACCGTCTCGAAAGCGCGATGCAGATCATGGCGATCGCGATCCTGCCGGTCGCGGTGTCGGTGCATACCATCGTGTCGTTCGACTTCTCGATGGCCAACGTGCCGATGTGGCACTCGACGATCTTCGGGCCCTACTTCGTTGCCGGCGCGATCTTCAGCGGCATCGCCGCGTTGATCCTCGCCATGGCGGCGCTGCGCAAGGCGCTCCATCTCGAGAAATATCTGCTGCCGCTGCACTTCGAGAATCTCGGCAAGCTGTTGCTGTTGATGAGCATTCTGTGGGGCTACTTCGTCTTCAACGAGCGCCTCACGGTGTGGTACGGCAACGAGCATCATGAGATGGCCGTGTTCTGGGCGACGCAGCGCGGACAGTACGCGCCGCTCTACTGGACGATGGTGATCTGCAATTTCATCATCCCGATTGCGCTGCTCTCGAATCCCTATACACGCAACATCATCGGCTGCGTCGTCGCCTCGTTCGGCGTCGTCATCGGCATGTGGCTCGAGCGGTTCCTGATCATCGTGCCGTCGCTGGCGCACAAGGCGCTGCCGTATTCGTGGGGCACCTACACACCGACGCCGGTTGAGCTCATGATCATGGCGGCGACGTTCGCGGCGATGATCCTGCTCTATGCGTTGTTCGCGAAGTTCGTTCCGATCATTGCGATCTGGGAGATGAAGGCCGGTGACTTCGCGCATGCACCGCGACAGGGTTTAGCGGCTGCTGATCCGCACCGCATCGACGCCGCTGCACCGGCATCGCCGGAGGCCGCGTCGTGAGCGCGATCTACGGGCTCTACTCGGATCCGAACGTCGCGCAGGTTGCGGTCAACAACCTGCGCGCGGCGGGCGTTCCCGACGCCGACATCACCGTGATTTCATCGGAGCCGTTCGAGCATTTCGAGTTCGGGCATCGCGATGCCAGGACGGCGATGCCGTGGATCGCGACGGCCGCCGGTGCCGCCGGCATGGTCGCGACGTATTACCTGCTCGGACTATCGCAGCACGCGTGGCCGCTCGTGACGTCGGGGATGCCGGTCGCGCCGCTGTGGACGAACCTGATCATCATCTTCGAGATGACCATGCTGAGCGCGATCGCCGCGACCGTGATCACGCTGATCGTGACCGCCTTTATCGGTGAGCGCGGCACGCTCTACGATCCCGAAGTGTCTGACGGCTACATACTCGTCGGTGTGGAAAAAACCGGCGACGCCGGGAAACTCGAGTCGGCGCTGAAAATCGACGGCGGCCGGGTCAAGTCGATCTGACCGTTTTCAAATACACTCGTGCGATTCATGCGCCTCTAATTTGTAACGAAGACTGACATCGCACCCCTGGTTTTTGATGTAGTTCTTGCCAGGTCATCGAGCGTGGTCGTCGCAAGAACCTCAATATCGCTTCAATTTGTTGCGGATCTCGTCGGCGTCGCACTCCGGCAGCGGCTGATCGACGAGCCTGATCCAGTCAATCGGCAAGCCGATCGGATCGGGATCGAGGATGCCACGTCCGTTGCCAAGTCGTTCGGCCAGGCTCGACCATCGCCAGTCTCTGGCGCTGTGCACCAAGCCCGCTGTCAGCGGGTTCTGTTCCACGTAACGCATGCAGTTGAAGTAATAGCGCTCGTTGTAGATCGTCTTGGCCTTGAAGCGGTCCTGATAGACGTGACCCAGACCGATCGTGTCCGTACTGCGTCGCCATCGCTTGGCGTGCGTGCCTGTCAGACGATGCAGGAAGGCCGAGACGTCCCACTCAACTTCTACCCAGAAGACAAAATGCCAATGGTTGCCCATGATGCAGTACGCAACGATTCTCACCGGGCAAATCGCCTTCGCCCAGCTCACTAACCACAGGAATTCTTCGAATTGATACGCGCGTTCAAACAACAACCGCTTGTCGTTGCCACGATTGAAGACGTGGACGACGGATCCAGCTGGCAGATTTCGTGAATTGCCGGGCATGAGACACCTCCAGCCGGCGGATCAAGCAATCGCGACACCATCCACAGGCGTCAACAGGTGTTGTGAAAAATTGATCGGTACGGAGTGAGTGAGATCGCAGCAGTGCCAGCAAAAACAGTGGGTGCGATGTCAGTCTTCGTTACAACTTGCGCGCAGCGAGGATTTGAGGGAAGGAGCCGCTTTGCAACTCTGACTCCGTCAGTCCCGTCTGCTTCGCTTCCTCGATCGTGATCGCGCCGGAGCTCAGCGCGCGGGCGAAGAAGTTCAGCAGCGCCTGTCCTGTCGCCGCATCGTCGAACACGGCGCCGGCCTTGGCCGCCTTGTCGAAGAAGCTCTTCATCCGCGCCGTGGCCGCCGGGCGCGCCTTCAGGTAGAACGCATAGACCGCGGCGTAGCGCGTCGGCAACTGCGCGGGGTGCAGGTCCCAGCCCTGGTAGTAGCCATTCGTCAGCGAATGCGTCACGTCGTCGAAATGGATCTTCCACGCCTCGTGGACGTGCGGCGCGATCGGCAACACGTGACTCGATCCGTCCGAAATCATCACCCCGCTCTGCGCGAGCGCGGTCTTCATCAATTGCCTGGCGAAGTCGCATAGCGGATGTCGCAGGTGCTGCTTTGCTGCAGTAATGCCACTGAGCGCGGTGTAGTCGTAGATGCCAAAATGCGCGGTGCGGATGCGGCCCTGTCCTGCAGCGACCAGCGCCCGAAGCGCGCAGCTGCCGTCGGGCGCGATCAGCGGCTGCGGCGTTTCGATCATCAGATCGAGGCGCAAGCTTCCGCGCTGCAACTTCAACTTCTTCTCGAGCGCCGCGCACTCCTTCGCGACGACCGTGACATGCGCGGCGGTCATCACCTTCGGAATGACAATGGCAAAGTTGTCGGGAAGCCGCTTTGCCGCCTTGACGACAGCGGTCACAAAGATGTCGATCGTCCGCAAGCTGCGCTGATGCAGCTCCTTCGACAACGACTTGACGCGGATGCCGATGAACGGCGGCAGCGTCTTGTCCGCCATGCCGCGTGCGACCTGCTCGGCCGACGATTCGGCGTGGCCGTCCTCTTCGCTGTCGGAGCGCGTGCCGTAGCCATCCTCAAAATCAAGATGCAGATCCTCGACCGGCTCGCGCTTCAATTTGTCGATGACTCGCGCCCTCACGGCTTCGGCGAGCGACGAGTCCTGCAACCCCAACGCGCGGGCCAGCGCTCGCGCCGTCGGCGCGTGTTCGTGCAGCGCCGCGAACGCCGCGGCGCCAAGCCGCGCCGGCATGGCGCTGTCGAACAGATGCGCGCCGGTGTAGTAGGTGTGAACCGGCTGCCTGCTGATCGATTCACCCGGATACGCTTTCGCGAATCGAGCGTTGGCCGCGCCGAGGCCCGCCGTGATCGCGGTGAGATCGCGCGGCGAGAGCGAGCGTGGCATTACGTGCCCCGGTACGTCGAGTAGCCGAACGGACTGAGCAGCAGCGGCACGTGGTAATGCGATTCGCCGCTGACCGTTTCGAACACGACCACGACCTCCGGATAGAACGTCTCGATGTCGTCGGTGTCGAAATATTTCTGCGTATCGAACGTCAGGCGGTAGACGCCGGGCCGCAGCGGTTCATTGGCGGGATACAAGGCGCGCTGCCGGCCGTCGTTGTCGGTGTGGCCGCGGCCGACGTGATCCCACCGGCCGTCTTCAGCCTGCCGCTCGAGCGACACACTGATGCCCGCGGCGGGACGGCCTTGCGACGTGTCGAGAACGTGCGTCGTGATCGCGCTCATAGGAGATGACCCAGCGGCGGGCCGATGCATTCGCCGTGATCGAAAATGATCTCGCCGCGCAGCATGGTGGCGATGACGACGCCGCGGAGCCGGGCGCCATCATACGGCGTCACCGCGTGGTGATGGTAGAGGCGCGAGGCGTCGACGATCATTTCGCGATCGGGATCCATGACGACAAGATCCGCGTCATACCCGGGGGCAATCGCGCCCTTGCGGCCGGTGAGGCCGGCGAGCCTCGCCGGGCCGGCGGCCATCCATCCCGCCAGGCGTTCCAGCGGCAGCCGCCGTTTGGCGGCGCCGTCCCACACGATCGACAGCGTTATTTGCAGCGACGCCACGCCGCCCCACGCCTTGACGAAGTTGCCGTCCTCGATGTGCTTCAGGCGGGCAGGTGCCGGCGAATGATCGGTCGCGATTAGATCGACATAACCATGCTTCAGCGCATCCCACAATCGCTCGCGATGCTCGCCTTCGCGAATCGGCGGCGCGCACTTGAGCGCGGTATCGCCGTCGGCAATGTCCTCGGCGGCAAACGTCAAGTAGTGCGGACAGGTCTCGACGGTAATCGGCACGCCGGCGGCGCGGGCGCCGCCAATCGACGACAGCGCATCGGCGTTGGCGAGGTGGACAATGTGCACGCGGGCGCCGGTCTTCGCCGCGAGATCGATCAGCAGATCGATCGCCGCCTGCTCGGCGGTGCCGGGGCGGCTGTCGAGCCACGTCGAGTAGCTGGCCGGATCGGCGTGCGGATCCGGCGCGCGGAGCAGCGCCGGCATCTCCGCATGCACCAGCAGCGGCAATCCGGTCGCCGCCACGATCGGCATCGCCTCGCGAAGATCGGCTTCGGAGACGTGGTGGAATTCATCGACGCCCGATGGACTCAGGAAGCACTTGAAGCCGAGCACACCGGCGCGTGCCAGCGGCTCGATGTCCGTGGCGTTGCCCGGGACCACGCCGCCCCAGAAGCCGACGTCGACATGGAGCCGTCCAGTCGCCGCGCGACGCTTGGCCTCGAGTGCCGCGACGTTCGTCGTTGCCGGAATGCTATTGAGCGGCATGTCGACGAGGGTCGTCACGCCGCCGGCCGCCGCCGAGAGCGTGGCCGACTCGAACCCTTCCCAGTCGGCGCGACCCGGATCGTTGATGTGCACGTGCGAGTCGACGAGGCCCGGCAGGATGACGGCATTCTTCGCGTCGATATCGACCGGCGCTTTCGACGGTCCCGTGGTGACGGCGGCAATCCGCCCGTCATCGACACGGATGGTCGCCGGCCCCATGCCCTCGGGCAGCACGACACGCTCGCTGCGGATCAGACGCGAGGCCATCAGCGGGAGAGCGTCGCCTTGATCAGGCCGTGCGGTTCTTCGGTCGCGACAAAAATTTCGTTGCGATTCTCCATGCCGAAGCGCGTGAGATCGATCGGCAGGTGATGGCGGTTCGGCATCTCGAGCGAGATGCTCTCGACCTGGTCGATGGTGTTGAGGACGACATCGCCCATTGCGTAGAGGGTGTGCTGCACCGAGAGGCTGTCGTGCCGCGCGAACGCATCGAGCAGCGTCGATCGCACGGTGCGGAACATCGGCCCGAAATCGACATCGGGGTCGGTGTAGGTCCAGGTCGCGGTGAGCGCCGTCGCCAGCAGCCGATCTTTCGTCTCGGGCAACGTGGTGAACTCGTCGCGCGGATAAGCCTCGAACGCCGATCGCGACGTCTTCATGATGATGAGATCGGTCACGCCCGCGGTCGCCGACGCGCCCTTGCGATCGGTGACGACCCGCGCCGTGCGCGCTTCGGGACCGCGACGCACGAACGCCTGGCCGTGCTCGCGAGCGCCGTCGGCAATATGGCTCCAGCCGTGATCGATCAGGTCAACGTGGACGCGTGTCAGTTTCGGGTTGCGCTCGATGAAATGGCGCCCGACGATCATGCCGAACGCCTCGGGCTCGCCGGCACGGTCGCGGGCCGCGAGCGCGTAGACGGTGTTTTTCATCGTGTCGGTCGGCAGCACGTCGCGATTGTCGCCCTCCGTATAGGATGTGTCGTACTCGCCCTCGAAGGCGATGGCGACGGTGAGATCGCGGATGTCGTGACGGTCGCCGCGGCGGGACACCTGCACGAGCCGTATGCGAGATTTTCCGTATGACGTGCTCGACAGGGTGATCTTATTAGGAGAGTTCGTGGGCATGAGGACTCCGATGGCCGCAGGGCCTGAGTTTATCAACCTCGCCGATCTCGCGTCAGCGCGAGTTGGCGGGCGCGCGATCGCGACCAACGACGACTTCTTCGCGCCGAAGTCCAACCTCGTCAAGCACGAGCCGGCGCTGTTCATTCCGGGAAAGTACACGACGAAAGGCAAGTGGATGGACGGCTGGGAGTCGCGCCGGCGCCGCGTCCCCGGCAACGACTGGTGCATTGTCCAGCTCGGCATGCGCGGCATCGTCCACGGCGTCAATGTGGATACGAGCTTCTTCACCGGCAACTATCCCTCGCACTGCTCGATCGAGGCGGTCGACATGCCGGCGGGCATCAAGCCGTCGCTCCATGCCGTCGAGGGCGCGCCGTGGACGACAATCCTCGAGAAGACGGCGCTGCGGGGCAATGGCGAAAATCTCCTGGCGGTTGCCGATCGACGGCCGTGGACACACTTGCGATTGAGCATCTATCCCGACGGCGGCGTGGCGCGGCTGCGCGTTTACGGCGAGGTCGCCGTGGACTGGGCGCGCGTGGCGCCGAAGGGTAAAGTGGTCGATCTCGCGTCGATCAACAACGGCGGACTGTTTCTGGATGCGAGCGATACGCACTACGGAACCAAGGGCGCGCTGATCATGCCGGGACGCGCGACGAACATGGGCGATGGGTGGGAGACGAGACGGCGGCGCGGACCGGGTTACGACTGGGCGATCGTGCGTCTTGGCGCGACCGGCATCGTGGAGAAAATCGAGATCGACACGAATCACTTCAAGGGTAATTATCCTGATCGCGCGTCGATCGAAGGATGCCTGGCGCCGGGCGCGTCGCGCGATCGTCTTCACACCGCATCGTGGTCAATGCTGCTGCCGGAAACGAAACTGTCCGCGAACAAGCGCCACTTCTTTGCCGGCAAGCAGCTGAATCCGATCGGCGCCGTGTCGCACGTGCGCCTCAACATCTTTCCCGATGGCGGCGTCAGCCGCCTGCGCGTTTATGGGTCGCTCGCGCGAACTTAACGACGCTTCGGCGGATCAGGCGCGCGCGCTGCTGGCGCGCGCATGCGGATCGTCCAGGTGGGTCGATCGCATGATGGCTCGACGTCCGTTCGCGAGCGACGCCAGGCTGCTGTTCGCGGCGCGCAACGAATGGTTCGGCCTGATGGAGTGGGACTGGCTGGAGGCGTTCTCGCACCATCCGCGCATTGGCGATCGCGCCGCCCTCGAATCGCGCTTTCCGGCAACGCACGATCTCTCGTCGAAAGAGCAGTCCGGGATTGGCATTGCGGGCGCCGACGTCCTGCAGGCCCTCGCGCAAGCGAACAACGATTACTTCGATCGCTTCGGGTTCATCTTCATCGTGTGCGCGACTGGGAAGTCGGCGCCCGAGATGCTGGCGCTGCTGCTGTCCCGCCTGCAGAACGATCGCGCGACGGAATTGCGGATAGCCGCGGAAGAGCAGTGCAAGATCACGGCTCTCCGGCTCAGTTAGGCGGGTCTAAAGACCCGCCTCTACGAACCCAGCTTGTAAACGAGCAATTCGCCCGCGTATCCGGGTCCGCTGACCGCGACCGCGATGTACTGCGTGCCGTTCACCGAATACGTCATCGGCGATCCCGTCTGCGGCGCCGGCATGAACACCTGGCCGGCATCAGCGCCCGTCGCCTTGTCATAGGCACGCAGGTAGGCGCCGCGTCCTTCAGGCGTTGTCGCGAAGCCGCCTTCACCGGCGATCAGCAACGTCTTCGTCGTCAACACGCCGATGCGTCCCGGGCGGCCGGTGCGCGGAATCGTCAGCCCCTTCAACGCCGGGTTGTTCTTGACGTTGTCCGGCGTATCGCCGTGCGCAATGCGCCACAGCTGTTCGCCCTTGTTCATATCAATCGCGGTGATCGTCGCGTAGGGCGGCTTGATCAGCGGCAGGCCGCGCACGTTCAATCCGCCGCCGCCACCGCCGCCGGCCGCGGGCGCGGGCGTGGGATTCGGATTACGTGCGACACCGCGCACCATCAGCATGTCCGACGCGTTGTTCTCGGGCGGGAGCAGGCTGAGCGACGTGATCGCGACGTTCGTGAAGATGTAGAAGCGCTTCGTTTCCGGATCGAACGAACCGCCCTGCCAGTTGGCGCCGCCAGTTACTTCAGGAATCGCGAGCGTGCCGCGCGGGCCTTCCCACTTGCTGACGACCGGAGGCGTGAAGATCGGCCCCATCTTGTACATCGACGCGAGCTTGACCGCTTCCGCGCGCAGCTCGGGAGTGAAGTCGAGCAGATCGTCCACCGTCACGCCCTGCCGCTCGTACGCGGGCGGCTTGGTTACAAACGGCTGCGTCGGCGAATACCACTCGCCGGGCACATCACCTTTTTCAACCGGACGCTCTTCGATCGGCCACACCGGTTTACCGGTCACGCGATCGAACACGTAGAGCCAGTTCTGTTTCGTCGGCTGCGCGACCGCCTTCACCAGCTTTCCGTCGACGACGAGATCCATCAGGATCGGCGCGCACGGAATGTCGTGATCCCAGATGCCGTGATGAACGAGCTGATAGTGCCACTTGCGTTGGCCGGTCTTGATGTCGACGGCGACGAGGCTCTCCGAGTAGAGCGACGACTCGGGTCCCTTCGCGCCGCCGCGCCGATGGCCGCCGTAATAATCGCCAGTCGGCAATTCGACGGGCATATAAACAATGCCGAGCTCTTCGTCGGCGCTCATCTGTGCCCACACGCCGGTATTGCCCGTGTAGGACGCGGCATCCGGATCCCACGAGTCGTAACCGAACTCACCCTTCATCGGGATGGTGTGAAACACCCACACGCGCTTGCCGGTGCGGATATCGAAGCCGCGGATGTAGCCCTTGACGTTGGCCTTGCTCTTCGGCGCGCCGCCTTCGCGGTGCGCGGCGCCGATCACGATGATGTCCTTCGCGATGATCGGCGCGGCATGCAGGCCGATCTCGGCGGTCGTCAGATCGAGCCCTTCCTGATCGAGCCCCAGCTTCAGATCGACGATGCCGTCGGTGCCGAAGCCTTTGACGCGCAGGCCGGTCTTCGCATCGAGCGCGACCATCTGGTAACCCGGCGTGACGTAGATGACGCGCTCTTCCTTGCCGTCGCTCCAGTACGACAGGCCGCGGCCCGACAACTGTCGCGGCGCGGCTTCACCGCGCTTGCCTTCGTTGATGCTGTGCATCCACAGCATCTCGCCGGTCGTCGCATCGAGCGCGACGGCGGCGCGACGCGTGCCGGCGGTGACGAACAGCCGGCCGTTCACCATCAGCGGCGTGCCCTGGTACTGGAACTCGGGGCGCGGCCCGAGGTTCTCGGTCTTGAAGCGGAACGCGAGCTGGAGCTTTCCGAAGTTGCTCGCGTTGATCTGATCGAGCGGCGAGTAACGCGTGGCCGCGAGATCGCCGCTGTAGGTCGGCCACTCGCCGACCTTGGGTGCCCACTGGCCGCGCATCGACACCGATGCGGCGCCGACGAGCAGGACGATGACACAGAGTGTGGTGGTGCAGCGGCTGAGTCGTTTCATAGCGGCAAAGTATACTCAAGCGGGGAGAGATTCATGCGACTCGCGACTACTTTCTGTGCCGCACTGATATTGAGCGTGGCGGCGGCAGCTGGCTCCACCTTCGCCAAGGCTACGGTGGATGAACAGACGCCCGCGACGCTGACCGTAACCAGCCCGACGATCAAGGCCAACGAGACCATTCCCGTGGATCACACGGCGGATGGCAAGAACGAATCGCCGGCGTTGTCGTGGAGCGGCGCCCCGGCGAACACCAGGCAGTTTGCGCTGGTCTATGACGATCCGGACGTGGTCTTCGGCGGCCAGACGTTCGTCCACTGGCTGGTTTACAAGGTTCCCGGCACCGCCAAGGGCCTGCCCGCCAACCTGCCGATCGATCAGGTCACGCTGACGGGACCCGCCGATATTGCCGGATCGATCCAGGGTTTGTCAGGATTCAAACGCGCGCTGTATCGCGGTCCGGCGCCGCCGCCGGGCAAGCCGCATCACTACACGTGGACCGTTTACGCGCTCGACGCGGAATTGCCGCTGAGCGAAGGCCTCACTCGCAACCAGCTGATGGAGGCGATGAAGGGCCACATCATCGGCCAGGGATCGCTCGTGGCGATCTACGAGCGCAAGCCGAAGTAGAGGCGGGACTTCAGTCCCGCCTACACCGTCACATTCTTCCAGTTCTTCGCCAGATACTCCGCGGTCCGCCACGCTAACGCTTGCGCCGTTAGCGTGGGGTTCCGCGCGCCGCTTGTTCCCATCACCGATGCGCCGAGCACGCCAAGATTCGGGACTTCATGTGAGAAGCCCCATTCATTCACGACGTTCGTTTCCGGATTGCGTCCCATCCGAGTCCCGCCATACGCATGCGTGGTCGGGCCCATGGTGCCGATCGGATTCGACTGCGTCGCGATCGCGCCGGCGGCCTTGTACCACTCCGTCATTCGCTCCTGCGCCATCGCGCTGACGCGGCGCTCGTTGTCCTTGTAGTCCGCGGTGATGCGGCACACCGGGAAGCCGAGCGGATCCTTCACGACCGGATCGAGATCGAGGAAGTTGTCTTCGTACGGCAGCGTCGTCTTCTGCAGATACGACGTGTTCGTGCGATCGGCGTTCTGCATGACGAACTTCTTCCATTCCGAACCCCACGACGGCGTGCGTCCGAACGTGCCCATGCCGGCAGCGGCGATCGGCCGGCGATCCGACATCACCCACAGGTTCCCGCCGCCGATGTAATCGTGCGCGCCGTGATCGAAGTTGTCGTCGGCAAAGTTGTCGACGGCCACGCCTTGCGCCGGCAGTCCGTACCACGCGTTGATGTTGAAGGGGAAGAGCGCCGTGACGCTGCCACCCTGCGCGTGACTCATGTAGTGGCGGCCGACCTGGCCGTGATTGTTCGACAGCCCGTTTGGAAACGCTTTCGATTTCGACAGCAGCAGGAGCCGGGAGTTCTCGTAGGTGTAGCTCGCGAGCAGCACCACTTTCGCCGGCTGGATGAATTCCTGGCCGTCAGTGACGTAAGTGACGCTCGTGACGCGGCCGTTGGCGTCGGCGTCGATCGACGTGACATGCGCGCGCGTCACGACCTTCAGCCGCCCCGTCTCCTGCGCGCGCGGGATCGTCGTCAGGTGCGGGCCGTTCTTCGCATCCACGTGGCAGCCGCCCTTGTTGCAGAAGCCGTGATACATGCACGCCGATCGGCCCTGATACGTTCGCGAGTTGATCGCGGCCGGCCCCGGGAACGGATGCCAGCCGAGGCCGCGCGCCGCCGACGTCATCAGATCGATGAAGCCGGTGCTACGCAGCGGCGGCATCGGATACGCGCGATTGCGCGGCCCTTCGAAAATATTTCCGCGCGTGTCGATCGCGCCCTTGACGTTGCCGGCCTGCCCCGACACGCCGCATTCGTATTCGACTTTGTCGTAATAGGGCTCGAGCTCCTCGAGCCCGAACGGCCAGTCTTCGACCGTCGATCCGCTCGGGATGCGTGACGCGCCGTATCGCTTAGTCGTCTCGCTCACGACCTTGAAGTCCCACGGATTGAGCCGCCAGCTCTGCGCCCAGTAATGCAGCGTGGTGCCGCCGACGGCATTCATCATTGGATGGCTGCCGGCGCGCGTCGTATTCGCTTTCGCGTTGACGCGATGCGTCGGCACTTCCTGCTGCGCCTTCTGCACCGCCATCGGCCAGTCGCGCACGTTATTGCGAAGCTCGTCGGGCGCGAAGTCGCGCTTGGTGAGCCAGGTGCCGGCCTCGAGGCCGACGACGACGATGCCGGCCTGTGTCAGCGGCAACACCGCGACACCACCGGCGGCGCCGAGGCCAACGACGACGACGTCGGTTTCTTTCAATCTAGTCGTCATGATGGGCCTGCGCTTTGGTGAACATTTCCGTGTCGTACGCCGACTTGTGGGTTGGTGTGAGTTTGTTGCCGAGCCGTTGATCGTCAGCGGTGACGTTCAAGCGAATGCCGGGATAGCCAATCAAGTCCCAGCCGACGAAGTTCGCGTTGCCGCCGTAATACGGATCGCCAAACGTGCCTTGCAGCGTGTGCGTGCGGACCATGGCGAAGAATTGAGCGGAGCTCGCGGGGAACCCCGTAGCGGATCCGTTTTCGACATCGATCAGCACCGAATCCTGATCGCGCGGCGATAACTCCATGAACGGCGCCCGGCGCGACGAGCGGCAGTAGGTGTCGAAGGCGGCGAGTCCGGCGCGATACGCTTCGCGCGATTCTTTCAGCGCGCCGCCGAGCGCGCGATCGATGTAGTGTGCCGCCCGCGCTTCGCGCGCGCCCGGACCGTTGGCGTCGCTCGGAATGATCCGCGCGCAGATCGCTTCGAGCGTGTCCGCTTCGGCTGCGGTGAGATTTTCGATCGGCTCGCGTCGCGGTATTCCTTGCGGCGCCTCCGGCGCCACTGGCTTCGCCTGCGCGCCCGCTGTGCCCGACGTCACTGGTGTGAGTGGGATTGTCAGTGCCGCACCGGCCAGCCCGGCGCGCTTGATCAAGTCTCGCCGCGACACGCCTTCCTTGTTCGCCATGAAGCGCAGCTTAAATCAAAGACATCCACGGATTTCACTGATTCCACAGATTCCGCGAGCGCGCCGGAGCAGACTCCAGCGAGCCGCATCGCCGGACCTAGTCCGGCGACAGAATGGCGAGACCGGACGCAGTCGAAAGCCCACGAAGTTGGTGTGGGGCTTTCGACTGCGTCCGGCCTCGCCATTTGTGGCGGCCTTCGGCCGCTGCGGCTCGCTCGTCATCCGTGTAATCGGTGAAATCTGTGGATCGTTTGAGATCTGCGCGCGGTCGGATAGCATCTCTCGATATGAAACGCGTCGTTATCGCCCTCGCCCTGGTGTCCATCGCCTCAGCCGCAAACGCACAGGTCCTCGATCTATGGCCTCAAGGCAAAGTCGCTTTCGGCGTCTATGCGCCAAGCGAAGGCGAGCGCGGCAAGCCGCCGGTTTACAGTGCGGCCGGCGCTGCGGCTGCAGCCGCCAATCCGCTCTACGACTACGTCTTCCTCAACCTCGAAGGCGCCTACGATCCCGCTGCCGTCAAGACCTACGGCGAGGTCCTCAAGAAGAACAGCCGCAAGACGCTGATCGTCCGCATCCCGCCGATCTCGAAGGACGGCGCCGACGCAACCAAAGCGCGCGTCAAGGAGATCTTCGATGCGGGCGCGGACGGCGTGACGATCCCGCACATCCGCGACATCGACGAAGCAAAGCTCGCCCTCAGCTTCTTCACGGCGGCGAAGGCGAACGTGTGGACGCCGAAGAATCCGAAGGGCACCAAGCTCGCCATGCTGATGCTCGAAGATCCGAAGGCGATCGAGCAGCGCAAGGAGATCGCCGACCTTCCCGGCATCAGCATCCTGGCGTGCGGCATCGGCAGCCTCGGGCAGGCGCTCGGCGGTGGTCCGGAGGGCCGCGCCGGCGCCGAGCGCGGCACGCAGCAGGTCCTCGAAGAGACCAAGCGCGTCAAGATTGCGAACATGCTCACCGCCAACGCAAAGGACGTCGAGCAGCGCGTCAAGGAAGGCTTCCTCGCGCTGCTGATGCAGGGCGCGCAGGCCGACGAAGCGATCAAGATCGGCCGCGCCGCCGCAGGTCGATGAGGCCTTGAGGTCGTGAGGTCTTGAGGTCGTGAGGTCTTGAAATGCGATTGTTGACGCCCGCGATGGTCGGATCGCTGTTGCTCGCCGTGCTGAGCACTGTGGCTGACTACGTATGGTTCCTCGACATTCCGCAGCATCAAGTCACGTCAGGCGCGATTCACGGCTCGGTACTCTTCGCCGCGCTCGGTTTCTATCTCGGCTGGCGGAAAGGGAAGGCGCTCGTCGGCCTCGCCGGCGGTCTGATCAGCGGCCTCGTCGCGGCGCTGTCGTTCTACGCGCTTGCGCCGATCGGCGGCTACTCGATGATGCTGGTGTCGTGGTTGATCCTCTGGATCCTCCTCGCCGCGCTGCAGACACATCTCGACGGCCGTCTCGACATGGCGAAAGCCATCGGCCGCGGCATCATCGTCGCGATCGTCGCGGCGATCGGATTCGGCGTCGTCCTGTTCGAGCTCTATCGCGGCTGGCCGCCACAGTCGTTCTCGTTCTTCAAGCACTTCGTCGCCTGGGCGATGGCGTACTTGCCAGGTCTGTATGTCCTCCTCAAGCGCTGACAGCGTTTCTTGCCCCGCCTCCGGCGGGGCGTGTTAGGTGATGTTCGACGGTCCCTCGCCGATCCTCGCGCTCGCGCCCATGCAGGAAGTGACCGATCTGGCGTTCTGGACGCTCGTCCACGGTTACGGCGGGGCGGACGTCTACTGGACCGAATACTTCCGCGTCCACTCATCGTCCACACCCGAAACGCGGATCCTCAACGCAATCACGCGACACACCACGGGACGTCCGGTCATCGCGCAGATGATCGGCAACGATCCCGCGGAGCTGGTGCGCACCGCGAAGATCCTGCAGCAGTATCCGGTGGCGGCGATCGATCTCAACCTCGGTTGCCCGGCGCCGATCGTGTATCGCAAATGCGCCGGCGGCGGGCTGCTGCGCGAGCCGGAGCGCATCGACGCGATCCTCGGCGCGCTCCGCGACGCCGTGCAGATCAAATTCACGGTGAAGACGCGGCTCGGATTCGCATCGCCCGATGAATTCGATCGCCTGTTGTCGATCTTCGCGAAGCACTCGCTCGATGCGTTGACCGTGCACGCTCGCACGGTCGCGCAGATGTATCGATTACCGGTGCACTACGACCGCATCCGGCAGGCGGTGGAAACCATGGCGTGTCCCGTGATCGCCAACGGGCACGTGCACTCCGCGGCGCAGGCGCAACAGTTGCTCACGAGCACCGGCGCGCGCGGCTTGATGATCGGACGCGGCGTGATCCGCAGCCCCTGGCTCTTCAACCAGATTCGCCAGCAACTCCGCGGAGAGCCCGTCACGCAGCCAACCGGGCGGGACGTGGCCACCTACATTCGCGCGCTGTGGGATACGCAGGCCTCGCTCGCGACCGTTGAGAAGAAACACTGCGACCGCATGAAGAAGTTCCTGAATTACCTCGGTGAGGGCGTGCCGGGACCGTTTCTGCACCAGATTCGCCGATCCGAGACGGCGGCGGACTTCCACCGCATCTGTGCGGAGTTCCTCGACCACGACGAGCCAATGGCCCTGTTGCCTGCCGAAATGAAAGCGGAAATGGCCCTCAACTGAGCTGAGCTTTCCGTGCTTTCTGCGGCCCTGGCCTGCTGCGGCGTGTCTCTGGATGTATCGGAAAAGATGGGACTTAGTTAGCTATACTGGCGCGAGAACGCGTCCGCCTACGCCAAGGCTTCGGCGTGACAGGCCCTATGAAACGAACAATTTTTGCCCTTCTGCTGGTTGCGGGCGCGCTGATTTCACCAGCGCCCGTCCTGAGCGAGCGATTGATGGCCGAAGGCCAGCAACCGCGAGTCGAAGGACCAAAACCAGTGGCATCGCATGCACCGGCCGCTCCGGTCTTTGGTCCGGTCGAGCAGTCTGCCATGGTCAAGCAGTACTGCACCGGCTGCCATAACGATCGCGCGAAGGCGGGGCAGCTCTCGCTCGCGGCGTTCGATGCCGCCAAGGCCGCCGACGCCGATCACATCGTCACCACCGAGAAGATGATCCGCAAGCTGCGCGCCGGCATGATGCCGCCGGCGAACGCGCGCCGCCCGGAGGGGGCGCAGATTACCGCGCTCGCCGCGGCGCTCGAGTCGCGCGTCGATCGCGCCGCGCTCGTCAATCCGAATCCCGGCTCTCGGCCGTTCCAGCGTCTCAACCGCGCCGAGTACGGGCGCGCGGTGAAGGACATGCTCGGCATCGACGTCGATGTTGCCGGCCTGCTGCCGCCCGATTCGATCAGCAACGGCTTCGACAACGTCGCCGACGCCCAGGCGTTTTCGACGACGTTGATGGAGAGCTATCTGCGCGCCGCCGCGAAGGTGACGGCGCTCGCGATTGGCGACAAGGAAGCCGCCGCGACCGAAACGAACTACCGCGTGCCGAAGACCGCGTCGCAGCTGTCGCGCGTCGACGGCGCGCCGTTCGGCACGCGCGGCGGCATTTCGCAGCTGCACACGTTCCCGGCCGACGGCGATTACGTGTTCAAGGTCGAACTGCACAGCAACGCGTGCGGCGTGCTGTTCGGCGGTCCGAACGACGGCGAGCAGGTGGAGATCTCCGTCGACGGCGAGCGCAAGGCGATCATGAAGATCGATCCGCGCATGGCCGAGACCACGACCGGCCTGTCGCTGAAGACCGGGCAGATCCACATCACCGCCGGCGAGCACCGCGTGACCGCGGCGTTCATCCAGCGCTTCGAAGGTCCGGTCAACGATCTGATCGCGCCGATCGATCACACGCTTGCGGACACGCAGATTGGCGTCGCGGTCGGCATCACGACTCTTCCGCACGTCAAGGACTTCAGCATCGTCGGTCCCTACAACGTCACCGGCATTTCGGACACGGCGAGCCGCCGGAAGATTTTCACGTGCCGGCCGACCTCGGCCGCCGATGAAGCGGCGTGCGCGGGGAAGATCGTGCGCTCGATCGCGACGCAGGCGTTTCGCGGTCCGGTCAGCGATCGCGACTTCAACGGGCTGATGAAGTTCTACACGGACGGCCGCAAGGACGGCGATTTCGAGTACGCGATCGGCGCCTCCATCGAGGCGATCCTGGCGAGTCCGCAGTTCCTGTTCCGTCTCGAGAGCACGCCGGGCACGTTGCGCGCGGGTCAGTCGTACCGCCTCGCTGATCCGGAGCTCGCATCGCGGCTGTCGTATTTCATCTGGGGCACGGGACCTGACGCGGAGCTGACGAAGCTGGCATCGGCGGGCCGCTTGAGCGCGCCAGGTGTTTACGAAAAACAGATCGCGCGACTGCTGGCCGATCCGCGATCCGCAGCGCTGTCGCGCCGCTTCGCGCGCCAATGGCTGCGTCTTGGCGACGTCGACGCGGTGCTGCCGGATGCGGTGGCGTATCCGTATTTCGATCGCACGCTTGGTGACGCGTTCATCGAGGAGTCGGAGCTGTTCTTCGACAGCCTGGTCCGCGAGGACCGCAGCATTCTCGATCTGCTCACCGCTGATTACTCGTTCGTCAACGAGCGCATTGCGCGGCACTACGGCATTCCGAACGTGACGGGCAACGCGTTCCGACGCGTCACGCTGCCGCCCGAGCGCCGCGGCATCCTGACGCACGGCAGCGTGCTGGTGCTGACGTCGGTCGCCGATCGCACCTCGCCGGTCATGCGCGGCAAGTGGGTGATGGAAGTGATGATGGGCTCGCCGCCGCCGGCGCCGCCCGCCGACGTGCCCGCCTTCGAAGCGACCAAAGGCGAGGTCGCCGGCAAGGTGCTGACCGTGCGCGAGCGCATGGAAGCGCACCGTGCCAATCCGACCTGCATGTCGTGCCACCGCGTGATCGATCCGATCGGCCTGGCGCTCGAGAACTTCGACGTCACCGGCAAGTACCGCATCAAGGATGCGGGTGTCGCGGTCGACACCAAGAGCACGCTGTATGACGGCACGCCCATCGAAGGCACGGCCGGCCTGCGCGCGGCGCTGCTGAAGCACCAGGACGTCGTGCTGCTCAGCTTCACCGAGAACCTGATGACCTACGCGCTCGGCCGCCGCATCGAAGGCCCGGACATGTCGGCCGTGCGCCGCGTGATTCGCGACGCCGAAAAGAAGAACCTGAGGATCTCCGCGTTCGTGCAAGGCGTGGCCACCAGCCCGTTGTTCACCATGGGCCGTGTTGCCGATCAGTCAACGACCGTTGCGGGTGGGCAGTAACGTAGAGACGGGTCTTTTAGACCCGCCTGGAGACGCTGAATGAACTTCATCACGCAGAAACATCTCAATCGCCGCACCGTCCTCAAGGGACTCGGCGCCACGATCGCGCTGCCGTTCCTCGATGCGATGGCGCCGGCGCGCGCCTTTGTCGCGCCCAAAAAGCTCCGGCTGGTGGCGATGGAGATGGTGCACGGCGCCGCCGGCGCGACCGCGTTCGGCCTGCAGAAGAATCTGTGGTCACCCGCGGCGACCGGATCGGCGTTCGACCTCAGCGTGACGGCGCTCTCGCCGCTCGAGCCGTGGCGTGACTACGTCACGATCGTCAGCAACACCGACGTGCGCAACGCCGAAGCGTTCCTGCCGCCCGAGATCGGCGGCGATCACTTCCGCTCCGCGGCCGTGTTCCTGACGCAGGCACACCCGAAGCAGACGCAGGGATCGGATCTGAAGGCCGGCACCTCGCTCGATCAGCTGTTCGCGCAGAAGTACGGCCAGGAAACGCCGATGCCCTCGATGCAGCTGTGCGTCGAGAACGTCGATCAGGCGGGCGGTTGTTTCTACGGCTATTCGTGCGCCTACACCGACTCGATCAGCTGGGCGAACGAAGAAGAGCCGCTGCCGATGATTCGCGATCCGCGGGCGGTGTTCGATCAGCTGTTCGGCATCGGCGCCACCCCCGAGCAGCGCGCCGCGCGCCGCAAGCGCGATCGCAGCATCCTCGACTGGGTCACGCAGTCCACGAACGAATTGAAGCGCACGCTGGGCGCGGCCGATCAGGTCAGGCTCTCGGATTATCTCGAAGACGTGCGCGAGATCGAGCGCCGCATCCAGAAGGTCGAAGCGCAGAACTCGTCGGGTGAAGCGCGCGCGATTCCCGGCGCGCCGATCGGCGTGCCCGATTCCTACGACGAGCACGTCAAGCTGATGTTCGACATGCAGGTGGTGGCCTTCGCCTCCGACGTCACGCGCGTCGTCGCCTTCAAGTTGAGCCGCGACGTTTCGAATCGCGTCTATCCGGAGACCGGCGTCAACACCGGCTTCCACATTGCGTCGCATCACGGCGAGCGCGAAGACCGCATCCTCGACCTGGCGAAGATCAACCGCTACCACGTCGGCCTGGTACCGTACTTCCTGAAGAAGCTGAAGGAGACGCCGGACGGCGACAGCAACCTGCTCGAGAACTCGCTGTTGATCTACGGATCGCCGATGGGCAACTCGAACGTGCACAACCACAAGCGCTGCCCGCTGTTCTTCGCCGGCCACGCCGGCGGCGCGCTCAAGGGCAACCTGCACATCAAGGCCGCGGACGGCACGCCGATGGCCAACGCCATGCTCGGCGCGCTGCGCGGTGTCGGGCTCGATCTCAACTCGTTCGGTGACAGCAGCGCGGTGATGGATCTGAACACCGCGCCGGCCTCGACAGTGGCGTAGAAGCGGGTCTTTAGACCCGCCTGCGGATGACTCTTATGAAGACATCAAAACTCCTCGCTTTGATTCTTTCTGCGGCGCTCGCGTCATCACTGAGTGTCCGCCTTCGCGCAGACGCTTCGGCGGGACAGGCTGCGTCGGCGATTGCTGCAGCTGCACAGGCCAAGGACGCTGCCGCCGTGAAGAAGCTCCTGAAGGACGGCGCGGACGTCAACGGCGCGCAGGGCGACGGCATGACCGCCCTGCACTGGGCGGCGCTGAACGGCGATGCCGAGCTTGCATCGATGCTGCTCTACGCCGGCGCCAACGTCGGCGCGAAGACGCGCATTGGCGGCTACACGCCGCTCCATCTCGCCGCGCAGGTCGGTAACGCTGCCGTCATCGCGCCAATGGTCGCCGCGGGCGCGCAGGTGAGCGCGCTGACCGCCACGGGCGCCACTGCGCTCATGCAGGCGGCGCATTCCGGGAACGCGGATTCGGTGCGCATCCTTCTCGAGAACGGCGCCGATCCCAACGTCAAGGAAACCGCGAACGGCCAGACCGCGTTGATGTTCGCCGCGGCGTCTGATCGCATCGATGTCGTGAAGCTG
Organism: Cyanobacteriota bacterium; assembly: GCA_019752015.1. GTDB lineage: Bacteria > Acidobacteriota > Vicinamibacteria > Vicinamibacterales > UBA2999 > 12-FULL-67-14b. Next base: position 63,194 of record JAIEMQ010000030.1, read on the forward strand.
TTGCTGGCGCGCGGCGCCGATATCAACGCGACCTCGCGCGTCGAAGATTTCTCGGCATTGACGACGAGCTCGGAGGTCGATCAGAACGGCGTCCCCCGCCAGGCGCAGCCGCCCCAGCGCGGCGACGTTCCGGGTGTGACGCGTCCGTTCAATTACAACGAATTGATCGGCAAGCACGGCGGCCTGTCGGCGCTGCACTTCGCGGCGCGCCAGGGCGCGATTGCCACCGCCGAAGCGCTGATCGCCGCCGGCGCGGATGTGAATCAGCGTTGTGCCGGCGACAAGACGACGCCGATCATCGTCGCCGCGGTGAACGGCCACTTTGATCTCGTGAGCATGCTGCTCGACCAGGGCGCGGATCCGAATCTCGTCAGCGAGGCCGGCATGTTCCCGCTGTATGCCGTGATCAACGTGCAGTGGCAGCCGCGCTCGTTCTATCCGCAGCCGCGCGCCTATCTGCAGCAGAAGACGGATTACCTGACGTTGATGCAGAAGCTGCTCGACAAGGGCGCCGATCCGAACATGCGGATCTATCGCAAGCCGTGGTTCACCGAATACAACTTCGAGCTGCTGCGCACCGATGACTCGGGCGCGACCGCCTTCTGGCGCGCCGCCTGGGGCGCCGACATTGCGGCCATGAAGATGCTGGTCGAGCACGGCGCCGATCCGAACATCCGGACGATGAAGCTGGCGAGCCGCGGGAATTTCCAGGGCGGCACGCGCGGCGGCACCGATGCGGACCCGTCGGGGCGTCCGCCGATGCCGACCGGCGGTCCGGGCGCGACGGCGTTGATCGCGGTGGCCGGCACCGGATACAGCGAAGGCTTCGCGGGCAACGCGCACCGCTACGCACCGACTGGTTTGCTCGCCGCCGTCAAGTATCTCGTCGAGGAGCTTGGCGCCGACGTCAACGCCGAAGACGAAGACGGCAACACCGCCGTCCACAACGCCGCGTCGCGCGGCGACAACGAGATGATTCAGTATCTCGTCTCGAAGGGCGCGGATGTGAAGAAAGTCAATCGGCGCGGCCAGACCACGGTCGATCTCGCGAACGGCCCGGTGCAGCGCACGCAGCCGTATCCGGAGACGATCAAGCTGTTAGAAGGATTGGGCGCGAAGAACAATCACAAGTGCGTGAGCTGCTAGTCCAAAACTTCACAAGGCTCCAAAACTCCGAAGGGCCTGCACATCCGATTGGATGCAGGCCCTTTCCTTTTGCGCGGAGTCCAAGCATTTCAGCAGGTATGCGATTTGCTAATTGGCTCGCATGCGCCGGCTTCTCCTGATTGCACTGTTGATCGTCGCGCTGCCGCTTGCCGCGCAGGAATCCCGCGTCGTCGAGAATCCGCTGCAAGGCGATCCGTATTGGTGGTTTCATCAATCTGCAACCGCGCGGTCGGACGCGCAACGACGACTCGACGGCACGCACACGCCGAGCGAAGCGATTGTCGCGGCGTTCATCGTTGAGTCAAAGCCGGCAATTCTTCGAGCGGTTGCTGAACTTTTGATTGCCGAGCCCAGGGAGCTGGCGCAAGGCCTTCGTCTATTGCGCGACCGTTATTCGCGGTTCGACGACGAATCCACCTACGTGCGTGCTGATCTCGCGAAGGCAGTCGAACGCGTTAAGCAGCGTATCGCAACACTCCCGCCTGACACAGTCCGTGATGCGTGGCGCGAAGCCGAGTATCTCGACATGTCGCTCAATCCGATCGATTTCGAGGAACGGGCGCGCCGCCGGGCGGCGATCATTGACACGGTCGGCTCTGACTACTGGTTCGGCGAAGTGTTGAAGAAGGTCATGGATGACTATCCGCGCGACGAAGAAGCGATGTTCCGACGGTATCGCGAGTTGGCGCGCGAGCAAGGGTATTCATCACATGGCGCTCGGGCGCTCTCGACGCTCGGATTCCGGTTGGGGCACTCCTTGATCGGTCCTTCCGATCCGACCGATCGTCTCATCGAAGTATTCGAGATCGTGAAAGAGCTCGAGAGCGGCAAGTATCCTCCCTCCGATGCGGTCAAACAGGCGCCGGCGCTCATCGACGACTTCTACTTTGGATTACGGCCGACGCTTCGGCCCGCAGGCATGCCGACGCTATATGCCGAGTATCTTGGCTTCGTCCGCGCGCATCCGGGGAACGCCAAACTCGGCTGGATCATCAGCGAAGGCGTCAGTCGTCTCGGCGTGGATGGACCATCACGCATTGCCGTCGTCGAGCGATTTCTGGGAGACCTCGAGCCTGCGCTCGGTGCCGCGCGTGTCAATTTGCTGCGCGCCGGTTTTTATTCCGGCCATACGGGCAAGTCCGACGATCCGGACGAGCCAGCCTTGATCGATCCCATGGAAGCCGCGCGGCGTGAGCGCGCGGCGCTGCACGCTGCGAGCGTGGGCACCGATCATGCCGCGGCCCTGGCCGCGCGAGCGACGATGGCGACCGATGCGCTGACGGCCGGCAAGTACGACGAGGCCCGCCGCGCGTTTCGGTCGATCGCGGAGCAGTTCGCTGATGCCGAGTGGGCATGGGTCGCTGAAATGCGTGCGGCGGACGCCACCGAGGCTCTTGGTGAGCGCACAAACGCCGCCGCGGCCTTCGAGGAGATTGGCAAGAAGTACGCCCGATACCCTGCCGTCGTCGCGATCGCCAGAATTTCTGCGGGGGATGTCCGCGAAACGATGGGGCAACTGGCGGCCGCGACCGAAAACTATCGTGCTGCGGTGCAGTCATGGCCGAACGTATCCGAGCCGGTGCTGATTCAGTTCACGCAGCACGATACGGTGACGAATCCGATGCCGGCGCACTCGCGGTACGAGTACCTGACGCGGGGTAAGCTCGCGGCGAGGGTTGATCGGTTAGCCGCGATTGATGGTCCGGATGGCGCGATGTTGTTCCAGGCCGAGCGCGCGATCGACAACGACAAGCCGCATGATGCCGTGAAACTTCTCGGAAATTTTCGCAAGGCGTTCCCTCGCACAGGGGCAGCGAACAAAGCAGCGGTGGTGTTGCGCCGCGCCCGATTCGAGGCGGCGCTATTCGATCTGAGTTCCAAGAAGCGGCCGGTTGAGTGGATCGAGCGCGAGATCAACAGCCTCGCCGGCGATCAGTTCGACGCGGTGACCGCTGCCGCGAGAATGGCGAAGGCCGCTCTCCTGATCCGTCGCGGCAACGCGCCCGAGGCCAGAACCCTAATCGGCGCGACCCTCGATCGCTGGCAGGCGACGCAGCCCGCCGCGTCAAGACCGGAAACCGCGATCGATCGTGATGTGGCGGCGATCCGATCGGCATTGTTTCTGCCGCGCGGCGGCGGCGTGTTCGGTACCGGCGGATGGAATGGATTCCGCTGGTCGGAGAAACCCGCGCCGTTCATCCTGGTCGACAGCGCGGTTCTCGTGCGGACCGCCGATGGCAACGAGTCGACGCGTCCCATCAACTTTGCGACGCCGGCGGCTGACCACGTGCTGTTTCTGTCGCCGCAAGATCATCGCGCGCTGCGCCTGATCCTCGATCACATCGGCGGCACCGAGACCGCCGAATGGACCAACGCGACCGATTTGCCGAATCAGCCAATCGGTGGCGCCGTCGATGTTGCGCAGGTGTGGTCGGCGTTTTTCCACGTGATTCCCGGGCACTGGGGCGGATGGGAGTTGACGACCTATCCGCACATCTCGAAGATCATTTTCGATGACGATACTCACGCGCGCGCCTACGTGACGATCGGCTACTCCGGCGGGACGGTGATCCTGGAAAAGGAGAGCGGCACTTGGGTGGCGAAGCGCCTCGAGCGGATCTGGGTGACCTGAGGCGCTTACTGCGCGAATCGCGACTTAAGCTTCAAGATCGGTGCTTCGAACACTCGCCACGACAACCACGCCAGGCCGAACGCAGGCGCTGTCGCAATCACATAAAACAGCGCCTGTCCGATCCACGGCGCCAGCATCGGATAATCAGCGGGATCGAACGCGTACTCGCGTATCACGCGCATCACCGGCAGGTGAATCAGATACAAGCAGTAGCTGTACTTGCCGAAGGCGCGCAGCCATCCGGCCGACATCATCCGCGTCCACAATCCCTGCGGCTGCAGCGCCATCACCAGCAACGCTCCTGATGTGATCGCGATCAGTGAGTACCCGACGCGCTGCATCGACGGCTGCCACCACCACGCATCGCCGCCGTCGATCACGACCATGACCATGCCAGCCAGACCGGCGATCGCGACCGTTGGCGCCCACTGCGCCAACACCGGCAGCCAGTCGCGACGCACCAGCCACGCGATCAGTGCGCCGGTCGCGAGGCCGTCGAGACGAAACCACGTTTGCACGTAGACCGCGGTCGTATCGGCGGCGCGGCTGACGGCAATGTTGCGCGCGATCGGCTCGCTGATGATGATCGCCGCGCACACCAGCCACAGGAATCGTGGCGCGCACAAAAATACCAGCGGCGCCCACAGCAGGTAGAACTGTTCTTCGATCGCCAGCGACCACGCGACATCGAGCCAGCCGTGAACGAATCCGCGATCGGCGACCGAGAAGTTCGTCAGGTAGGTCCAGTACGCCCACCGCGGCGGGATCGGATACGGCCCGACGATCACTTCATGCAGCCGCGGCAGGAGCGGCAGCACATGCAACGCCAGAAACACCACCAGGTAATACAGCGGAAAAATTCGCAGCGTGCGGCGCGCGTAGAAATTGGTGAAGTAACGATCGCTGCCGCGCGCGTCGATCAGGATGCCGGTGATCAGGAACCCGGACAAGACGAAGAACACGTCGACGCCGCTCCACCCGAACAGCGGCACGCTGGCGATCCACTCGTCGATCCCCGACGTCGGCCGGTGAATCGTCAGGTGATGCAGCAGCACCAGGATGATCGCGACGCCGCGGAGGCCGTCGAGCGCCGGAATGTGCCCGAAGCGCATCAAATGCTCAACGGACTTCGAGCTCGGCGCGGATCGCCGCGAACACCACTTCGCCGAGGTGCCGGTAGCCAAGCGGCGTGAGATGCAGGCCGTCGCTGCCGACGTCGGCGTCGAGATTCGCCAGCAGCGGCGTAAAGGTGTCGATCACGGTCGCGCCTTCGGTGCGCGCCACCCCTCGCAGGCGATCGTTGGCCGCCTGCACGATGCCCAGCGGGACCTGCCGCCGGCCGGGTTTCGTCGGCGTCAGCAGCGCGATGAACACCCGCGCTCCTTGCGTGCGAGCCGACGACGCCAGCACACGCACGCCGAGCTCGGCTTCGGCGATGCCCTGGTTCGGCTCTGCATACAGGATGTCGTTGAAGCCTTCGAGGATGACGACACTGTCGGCGTTGTTCACGCGATACGCCAGCCCGAACCGCGGCAGCGTGTTCGAACCGAAGGCATGCTCGCCGCTCAAGCCCGCGTTGAAGACCACCGGCTGATTGCCGTACCGATCGCGAATCAATTGCTGCAACACCGCTGGATAGGGCTGCGCGGTCGGTACGAGCAGGACGTTGTCGGTGTTGGGCACCACCACGTCGCCGGCGGTGATGCTGTCGCCGAACGCGAGAATGCGCGTGCGGCTCAGGCGCGGCGCCGCCGCAACGGTGACGCTGAACGAGCACGACGCGGTGCGTTGACGCGCGTCGGTGGCCTGGCACTCAACGTTGGTCGTGCCGACTGGAAAGGTCGCATCGGTGCCCGGTGAGCACGTCACCGTCACCACGCCTTCGCCTTTGGTGATGGTCGGCGGCGCGTAGTTCACCGTCGCCGGGCCGGTGAATGGCGCAGTGATCGAGATCGCGGCTGGACACGAAATCTCCGGCGGATCGGCAATCAGGACCAGCGGCGGTGGCGGCGGGGTCGGCGCGCTCGGACTCGAACACGCGCCGGCGACCGCGATTGCGATCGCCGGCGCGAGCTTCCCAATCTTCCTCATCCTCAGCGGTTGGCTGCCTTCTTTCCGATCTGGATCGCCTGGAAGCCGGGGTCGCCCCAGTTCATCACGAACACGCTGAAGCCCTGCTTCATGCGCATCTCGATGTCGTTCGGGCTCGCGGGGTAACCGCACGGGACGTTGAACTCCTTGCAGGCCGCGAGCACTTTCTGGATCGCCGCCTCCCAGGCCGCTTCGTCGAGCTTGCGGGTGCCGTCGGGCTGCTGCGTCGAGAACAGGCCGCGCAGCGTGCCCGCGCCCGGCCACAACACGCCGATGCCCTTGACCGCCGCGATCTCACGCACCTTCTCGAGACCCGCCTTGCTCTCGACGATCGTCCAGTTGACGAGCTCGCCGTTTGGATTGAGCGGATACAGATCCGCCTTCTCCTTGTATTCCTTCTCGCTCATGCCCCAGAACGCGGGCGCGCTGCCGACATCGTCGGAGCGCGTGCCGCCCTTCGACTTGAAGCGCATCGCCGCGAGGCCGGTCTTCACTTCTTCCGCGCTCTCGACGCCGACGAACATGATGCCGGTGACGCCGAGATTCAACTGCCTGCCGATGTTGATCGTGGCCTTCGCCGGATCTTCCGCAATCTCGTGCGTCTTGACGACGACGGCATGGCTCAGATGCGGCTTCGGCGATTTGATCAGGATGCCGGCGGTGGTCATGCCGTTCATCAGTTCCTGGAACGGCGGCAGCGCGCGATCGAAATCGCCTTCCATACTGCCGTCGAAAATGAAATCGCTGTTGGCGAAGTCGACCGCTTCCTTGGCCAGCTGCGCCGGCGTTTTCTGCGGCGGGGCCTCGGCGGGAGCCGCGGGCCTGGCGGCGCCGCCGGGTCCACCAGGTCCGCCGCCGAATCGGCGGTTGCTGGGCGCGTAGAGGCCGAAGACCGCCTTCTTGGCGGCCAGCAATTCGACCATCGGATTGAACCGCTTGGGCGCCTGGGCGGTGATCATCGCGCCGGCCGACAGGGCCGCCGCAAAAACCAGGACAAAACGTGCACGCATGTGGATCTCCCCGTAGGAGTATATGTGCTCCCCCAGCCGATGGTGAAACACGTAGTGCTGGTCACGTACGGCGAGCCGACGGGACCAGGCATTCGAGAACATCTTACCTACTCGTGGCGGCTCATGCAGGGCGTGGCGCGCAGCACCGCCGACATTGCGCCGCCGGTGCTGCCGTTGATCGCGCTGCGGCGCGCCCACGAGCGCAGCTCGTTGTGGCGGAAGCACCGCTATCAATCGCCGCTCGAGCCGGTCACGCTCGCCCAGGCGGCGCAGATTCGCAATGCGCTGGCGCGCCAGTCGAGCGATACCTGGCGGATCCATGTCGGCTATGAATTCCGCGAGCCGCAGCTGCTGACGGTGATCAAGCACCTGCCGCGCCGCGAGCAGGTGATTATCGTGCCGATGTACGCGGCGGCATCAGGCTTCACGCACGATCTGTCGAAGCAGAGCGCCAGGTACATCGATTTCCGGCGGCCCGCGCCGATCATCGTGGCGCCGCCGCTCGCGGTCGAGCGCCTCGCATCGATTTCGGCCGATCACGTGCTGCAGTCCACGCCGCCGGGAGCGGACAAGAACAAGACGGCGCTCGTCCTCGCCGCGCGCGGGAGTCTTCTCAAGCCGGCCAAGGATGTCGAGACCGGCCGTGCCATGTTGGAGCGCCTCGGCCAGGCGATTGCACGCCGATTGAGCAGCAGCTTCGGCATGGTCGCCACCGGATGGTTGAACTACGGCCGCGGCGACAAGTGGACGGCGCCGCCGATCCGGGCGACGCTGCGCAAGGTCAGGGAAGCAGGCTTTCGCGACGTCGTCTATTTTCCCTATGGGTTTCTCGCCGACAGCTCCGAGAGCCAGCTGTTCGGCCGGCTGGCGGTGGCGTCGCAGCCGGAGCTGAAGGTCGTCTACGTGCCGTGCCTCAACGGATCGTTCGAGCTTGCTGAAGTACTCGCAGCCGAGATCATCGCCGCCCACTAGTCGTCGATCAGGAAAATCCGCATCGCGTCGATCTCGGCATCGAGCGCCCGCTTGAACGCCTTGTCCCTTGGCGCCCGTCCGGTGACGTAGCCAACCTGGGCGTCGACGCGATCTTCTTTCAACGCGATGTTGGCCCACCCGATCACGTGATCGCGCCACAGCATGGGCAGCGCGTAATAGCCATGCTTCCGTTTCGACGCCGGCGTGTAGGCCTCGAATCGATAGCCCCATCCCCAGAGCATTTCGAAACGGCGCCGATCCCACACCACCGGATCGAACGGCGCGAGCAGGCGCACGCCCTCGACTTCATGATCGGGTCGCGATTCGTCAGCGGGCCAATACCATGTGTGCCCATCGACGACGGCGTGCTCGAACCGCTGCCTGGCGCGCTGCAGCGCGCTCTTGATCTCACCGTGCCAGTGCGGCGTCGCATAACGAAGGCGGCCGACGATGAACGAGAGGCTGGCGGCCGGCACCGGCGCATAAAGTCCGACGACGGCATCGACGAGACGATCGAGATTCGCGCGTCGCGCCGCCGCTCCGACCGGGCCGGGCGCGTGTTCCTGTACGGCATACACGCGAATGCCGGCTTCGCGTCGCGCCACTCGTAACAGGCCCTTGTAGTGCATCAACTCGAGCATGTGTGTCGTGGCGCTCGATGATCCGCCCCAGTAGTTGGTGACCCGGCCATGCGCGAAGTGCGCGTCGACCTCGCGCGGATGCACCGAGCCGCGCTCGCGGACGAACTCGAGGATTGCTTTCGCGCGCCGGTTGCCGGCCGTCGGCGACACCGACGAGCGCGGATGCATCAGCGTCTGGAGGTCCCTGGTCACGAATCCATAGTTGATGAAGAAGTCTTCTTCGACCGGCAAGGCCCCGTAACGCGCGTCGAGATCGCCGGCGCGATAGTCCGTCACCCGCGGCCGCAGCGTCAGATCCTGCGCGCGGGCGGGCGATCGGATGGGATCGGCCTGCACGAAGCCGAAGCGATCCAGCGCATTTTCAAGCGTCGTCGGTGGAAACAGGCTGCGGCTGACGGCAAAGCGGCGCAGATCGGGGAGTGTGCGCATCACGCAAAGACATTATTATTCCTCTGATGAGGTTAATCGCACTGGTCCTCGCGAGTTGCTGCGTCGCTGCTGCCCAGCCGACATTCCGATCCGGCGTCGAGCTCGTCATCCTCGACGTGGTCGCGACGGACCGGAGCGGCAAGCCGGTCCACAATCTCAAGGCGTCGGACTTCGAGTTGTTCGAGGACGACAAGAGCCAGCCGATTAAGACTTTTCAATTCGTGGACTCGTCGGTGGCGCCGGCGGAAGCCATCCTGCCGCCGGGCATCGTGACCAACGCTGGGGAGCCAGGCGGCATTTTTGCGCTGGTGCTGGACGAAATCGGCTATTACGTGAACGAAGTGCAGGATGTCCGCCGCGCCGCGCAGCGGTTCCTGAACGCCGCCGTGCAGCCGCACGATCACATCGCGGTGGTGCGGTCCGGCGCGGACTCCGGGTTCACGTTGACGTCGGACCGTACGCTCGCGCTCGATCAGATCCTGTCCGCGAGCGGCCGCCGCGATCGCGGCCTTCGGCTCGAGCAGGCGGGCTCGGCCGACACGGTTGGCGCGGGCGATTTCGATACCACGTCGCCGGGCACACTGGGTAAAGGCAGTTTCGAAGTGCTCGAGCGCGTCGTCGACCGGCTGCGGCCGATTCGCGCGCGGCGCAAGGCGATCGTGTGGTTCAGCCGTGGCGGCGAGCTGCCGGCCAACTGGGAAACCAACCTGGAGATCGGCCAGCCGATCGGGCGCAACGAAGGTGCGCTTCGCAGCCTGATTGTTCGCGCGCGTGAAGCCAACGTGGCGATCTACACGGTCGATCCGCGCGGTCTCGTTGCGCCGTCGACGAGCGGCCGCGACAATCCGGGCGCGGGCGATTTCGCCGACACCGGCACCCATCGCGATCTGGCGTCGGCGACCGGCGGCCGCGCCATCGTCAACCGGAACGACATCGATGCCTCGCTGCGCAAGATGGCCGTGGAAAACCGCGCCTATTACCTGCTTGGCTATGAGCCCGCACCCGATACCTCGAAAACGCCGCGCGCGCGCCGGCTTCGCGTGGCCGTCAAGGCGCCGGGCGTGGAGTTGCTGCACCGATCGCTCTACGTGCCTAACACCGGCGCGGCCGGCGCGACGCCGGAGTTGCTCGCATCGCCGCTGCCGCTGAGCGATCTCCCCATTGCGCTCGCGCCGGCCGCCGTCGCGATCGACAAGCGCAAGCGGGGTATCCTGCTGCCATTCGAGATCGGCCGCGATCTGCGTGACGGCACCGAAGTCGACTTCACTGCGATCGCACTCGATCCCGAAGGCAAGGTCGTCTCGCGCTTCAACGGCCGCGGCACCGCGCGCAACGGCCGCGTCGTCGGCGGTCTCGGCCTGTCGGTCGAATCGAAGATCTACCAGGTGCGATTCGCCGCGCGCGCGTTGAATCCCGAGATCAGCGGGCTGGCGATGACGACGGTGAAGGTGCTGGAAGGGAAGTCGAAAGAGCCGGAATGCGCGGGGTTTGTGTTCGAGCAACCCGGCGCGCGGGAAGGGCTGCGTCTGTTTACGCGCGAGCAGCCGATCACGATCTCAACTCTCGTATCGGCCGACAAGCTCGATGGCGCGATCTCTTTCGGACTCGGCGCCGCCGGGGGAGTGCCGCAACGCCTGTGGCCGGTGAAGCTCGATCAGCCCGTCGCGAATGGACTGTGGAGGATCGCCCTCAGCCTCAAGGCGCCGCTGCCCACCGGCAACCTCGAGGTGCGCGTGGTGCGCGACGAGTTGCTGCTCGCCGACGGTTGCCTGGCGCAATTCGTATCGCGATGAGGGCGATGCATGGCCTTGCAGCCGTTGCCGTTCAACGCGCCGATCGGGAATTACGCCGCTCAGGCTGACGCACTGCTCGACGGATGGCGAGCCGGCAACAACGACGCGATCAAAGCGATTCGTAACCGGCACCCGAAGTTCCTCGACGACAAGATCAAGTGGCTCGAGCGACACATGACCGATGCGGAGGTCCGCGCCACGCCGATCGATCGCGACGACGCGCGACTGGCGCTGGCGCGCTGGTATGATTTCCAGGACTGGCAGGCGCTCGAGGACTACGCGGCGTCGGTGCAGCAAGCGGGACCGATCGCGCAGTTCGAGCGCGCGGTCGAAGCGGTCATCGACGGCGACATCGCCACGCTGAAGGCATTACTCAAGGACGATCCACGGCTGGTTCGCGCTCGATCGACGCGCGTCAACAACTTCGATCCGCCGATGCATCGCGCGACGCTGCTGCACTACCTCGCCGCGAACGGCGTTGAAGGGTATCGCCAGCGATCGCCGAAGAACGCCGCGGAGGTCGCCAAGCTGCTGCTGTCCACCGGCGCCGATCCCAACGCCCTCTCGTCCGTGTACGGCGGCAAGTGCACGACGCTGGCCCTGCTCGTGTCCAGCACGCCGCCGGCCGAGGCGGGTGTGCAGGTGCCGCTCGTTGAAATGCTGGTCGACTTCGGCGCGTCGATGCTGCCGGCGGGCGAAGGTGAGTGGACCTCGCCGGTTGAAACCGCGCTGGTGTTCGGCAAGCACGCGGCGGCGAAGGCGCTCGTGTGCCGCGGCGCGCCGGTCAAGACGCTCGCCGCCGCCGCGGGTCTCGGCTACACCGACGATGTGAAGCGCATGCTGCCGTCGGCGGGTGAGCTGGATCGCCATCGCGCGCTGGCGCTCGCCGCGCAATGCGGCCATCCCGACGTCGTCGGTGTGCTGCTCGATGCCGGCGAGGATCCGAATCGTTTCAATCCGCCCGGGACGCATTCGCACACGCCGCCGCTGCACCAGGCGATCGCGGCCGGCCACCTCGAAGTGGTGAAGGTGCTGATCGATCGCGGAGCGCGGTTGGACATCAAGGACACGATCCATCACGGCACGCCGCTCGGCTGGGCGAAGTACTGCGATCAGCCCGCGATTGCGGACTACCTGCGGTCCCGCGGAGCACCTTAGGCACCTCAGGCACCTCAGGCACCCAGGCACCCAGGCACCCAGGCACCCAGGCACCCAGGCACCTTAGGGCTCACCACAAAATAAAGTTTACTTTTCATGCGGCCTGAGCGTGTAGTTCCATTGCGGCAGCGTGCGATGT
>JAIEMQ010000022.1 GCA_019752015.1 Cyanobacteriota bacterium
CAAAACAAACACCACGAGTGAAATCAATACACGGACAGGCATGGGGGGCCACTCCGATTGCAAAACTGTTATTGGGGATGGAGCTCTTAAATGAATAGACGGACTGCCTAACGAAAACTCTCACGGCCGCAGTCGATAGCGACGCGCAATCGATCAACAGATCACCAGATCACCAGATCACCAGATGATGATGATCTGCCCATTGCCCGCCCGCACGCCCTGAGCATGCACGACGTTGGTGGCGCTGCCGGTCGTGAACGACGATCCGCCGCCACCGCCTCCGCCCGTTCCGACGCCGGCATTCGATTCTTCGCCACCACCGCCGCCGAAGAAGCCGCCGCCGGCACCACCGCCGCTCTCGACGCCGAACCCACCCGCGCCACCCTGACCCGACGCGCCCGCCGCTCCATCGGTGCCAGGCCCGCCGGCACCGCCGGTGCCGCCCGCCGCTTGCGTTCCGCCGCCGCCATTGCCGTCATTGCCCGCGCTTCCAGAACCGGCCGCGCCATTGGCTCCGACGAGGCCACCGCCTGCGCCACCCGCGCCGCCGCCTGCGAGCGTTCCACTGCCGCCACCACCGCCGGCAACCACAACGCGATTCGCTAAACCAACTCCGCCCCGGCGCACATCGGACGCGCCGCCGCCGCCACCGCCGCGACTCACAGCGGCGCCGCTCGCACCACCGCCATTGAATCCGCCGGCGCCGGCCGCCACACCGGCTCCTCCGACATTGATCGTCAACACTTCACCGGGCGTCACGGTGATCCGGGCCTGCACCGATCCACCGAGTCCTCCGGCCGGACCGCCGCCCGCACCGGCGCCGCCTTGCGCGCCGAACGCGGTCACCGTGATCGACGTGACACCGGCCGGGACCGTGAATCCTTGCGCCGCACCGGTGAAGTTGAAGATGACGCCCGACTCCACGACAACCGTGACGTACTTCCATTCGCGTCCGCCCGGACCAACCGTCATCAATTGATATTCGGTCGTTGACGTGGGAGCAACGACGACGCTGCCGTCAGCGCACGGCACGCCGCCGACGCCGTTGTTGATGCTGCAGGTCGTTGCGCCGGCAATGCCGGTCCACCTCAGCGTCGACGAACCTCCGGAGGCGATGATTCCAGGAGTCGCACTGAACGATCCGATCACCGGCGGCACGGCATTCACCGTGAAGATCGCGTTGCTCGTGCCGAACGGCGTCGTCAGCGTCACCGTGCGATCGCCAGGTGTCGCGTCGGCGTTGATCACGAACGTGGCCGTGACCGGCGCGCCAACGGCACCCGGCCCGCTGATGTTTCCGATCGAGACGCCGCCGCCGCTGATCGCGATCGTCGTCGAGCCGGGGATCGACGCGGAGCTATTGAGCGTGACGTTGACGGTCGTCCCGCGCAGCCCCGTTGCCGGAGTGATCGTGAAAGACGACGGCGTCGGCACCGGACCGGCCGGATTGGGAGTGACCGAGAAAGTCGCCGTGGCGCCGCCACGGTTGGTGAGGATCGTCAGCGTCCGCGGACCCGGCGTCGCCGCCGCATCGATCGACACGCGCGCGGTGATCGAGGTCGCGCTCACGTTGACCTCGCTCAGCGACACGCCGTTGCCGGAAAGTTCCGCCGTCGTCGCGCCGCTGACGAAGTGATTGCCCGTCAGCGTCACCGTGACAGTGCTGCCTGCGGCGGCGCTGCTGGGACTGAGGGAAAGAATTTCGGGCCCGACGATCACCGCCGGCGGCACCGGTGGCGACGTTGGGGTCGGCGTGGTCGGCGAATCGCTGTTACATCCCGCGAAAAAGAGTGCAACCAGAGCGGCCATGAACGACGCGCGAGGTGTGATGGCGAACATGCCGGTACTATACGCGCGGCCGCGATTTGGCGCTTACGGGAGCGGGCGGTAGTCGAACCACTCGACCACGTGATCGATGCGCGCCTTGCGGAAGATGGCGCGCACGTCGCCGCGGAGCGTCAGTTTCGTCGGCATCCACACGCCGGGTTCGATTTCGTCGCGTTCAACGGCCGTCGCCATGCCTTGATAGACTTTCGCCACGAATCCGCCGAACGCGACGTCGTCAATCGCGACCGCGCGCACAGCGGTGACTTCGCGACTCGCCTCGTCCACCCACGCGTCGCCGCGAAACGCCTTGAGCAGCTGCGCCTCGCGCGTCTGCGGCCGTGCGTTGGGCCTGGCCCTGAACGACACCACGATCGCCGGCTTGCCGCCGCGAAACTCGCGGCGGGTAATGTCGAACTGCATCGTGGCGACGAGGTCCTCGATCAGCCGTTGCGCGCGCCGGCGGGCGAGCTGATCGTCGTTGCGGCGCCGCTCGCTCGAGTCCGGTTCGCCGCGGCCGGCGAGCCGCTTGACGAGCGCGTTGTATTCGGCGTCCTGGCGATCGAGCTGGAACCTGGACAGCGCCACGCCGTTCAATTCGATCAACCGGCGATAGGTGAGCTTCGGGTTTGGCGACGGCCGCACCTCGAGCACACGCACGTCACCCGTGCCGATGCGGCCGAACGGGTTCAGGTGCAAATCTGTGCGCCGCTCTTTGTAGCTGTAGCGATGCCAGGACTCCTGCGATCGCGTCAACGCCTCGCGCACTTCGCGCAAGAAGGCGTCTCTCGGCGGGAGCGCCTGCGGCTGACCGGCGCCGGTCAGCACCAGCGATGCGAGCATCAGGACGGCGAGCCTGCTCAGCATGTCGATATTCTGCCAAATATAGATGACGGCCATGCCCGCCGAGTTCCGGTATACTGGACGCAGTGACGATGACCCGAAAGCGGATGCCTAAGCGTGCCAAATGCGGCGCGGAGGGCATTCGTTTGTAAGGACTCGTTTCCGGAGTTCAACGATCGACAGCCACCCGCCGCGGCCTCATCACCGTTGGCGGGTTTTTCATTTCAGATCTCAGATATCAGATTGCTGATTGAAGGGGCATTCGTGGACGCGATTGAAGTTGGTGTGTTGGGTGCGACCGGCGTGGTGGGACAACAGTTTGTCTCACGACTCGCGCGGCATCCGTGGTTCCGATGCACGTGGCTGGCGGCGAGCGAGCGGTCGGTGGGAAAGCCGTACAAGAGCGTTGCGCCGTGGAAATTGACGACGCCGATTCCGGGCGGCTCCGCCGGACGCATTGTTGAAGCGTGCGTGCCCGGCAAAGGACCAAAGGTCGTCTTCTCCGGTCTCGATGCGTCCGTGGCGGGCGAGATCGAAGGCGCGTTCGCAAAGGCCGGCCACATTGTCGTGAGCAACGCGCGCAATTTCCGTATGGATCCGCTGGTGCCGCTGCTGATTCCCGAGATCAACGCCGATCACCTCAAGCTGCTCGGCGAGCAGCGCCGCTCGAAAGGGTGGAGCGGCGCGATCGTCACCAATCCGAATTGCTCGACGATCGTGCTCGCCATGGCGCTCGCGCCGCTGCGCCAGTTCAACA
Source organism: Cyanobacteriota bacterium (assembly GCA_019752015.1). Lineage (GTDB taxonomy): Bacteria > Acidobacteriota > Vicinamibacteria > Vicinamibacterales > UBA2999 > 12-FULL-67-14b. The sequence continues at coordinate 3,425 of JAIEMQ010000022.1, forward strand.
TTCGCGGCGTCGTGGTGTCGACCATGCAGGCGGTGTCGGGCGCGGGATATCCGGGCGTGCCGTCGCTCGACATCCTCGGCAACGTGGTGCCGTTCATCAGCGGCGAAGAAGAAAAGATGGAGAGCGAGACGCTGAAGATTCTCGGCACCGACGGGGGGCGCGTGCCGTACTCCGCCGTCGTCAGCGCGCACACCAATCGCGTGCCGGTGTTCGACGGCCACACCATGACGGTGTCGGTGGCGTTCGAGAACAAGCCGTCGATCGAGGCGATCAAGGAAGCCATGCGGACGTTTGCCGGCAAGCCGCAGGAGCTGTGGCTGCCGAGCGCGCCGCAGCCGCCGATCGTCGTCAATGAGGAGGAGAATCGCCCGCAGCCCCGGCTCGACGTGAACCTCGGCGACGGCATGGCGATTACGGTCGGCCGCGTGCGTGAGTGCCGCGTGATGCATGCGAAGTTCGTCGCGCTGGGACACAATACGGTGCGCGGCGCGGCCGGAGCGGCGATTCTCAATGCTGAGCTGATGCACGCTGAAGGGACATTGCAGTAATTAAAAGTTAAAAGTTAAAAGTTAAAAGTTAAAAGTGAAAAGTTGAAAGTTGAAAGTTAAAAATAGCGATGAAGGTAATGAAGTTCGGTGGCACGTCGGTCGCCGATCAGCCGGCGATTGAGCGTTTGATTGCGCTGGTGCGCGCGGAACGCCAGGCGGAAGCGCAGACCGAAGGCGGCGACGCGCGCGGGCCGGTGGTGGTGGTCTCCGCGTTGTCCGGCGTCACCGATCGATTGCTTGGCGTGGCGGCGCTTGCCGGGTCCGGCGACGTCGAAGGCGCGCGGACCAGCCTGCAGGATCTTCGCGCCCGGCACATCAAGGTTTCCGAAGTCATCAAGGATCAATCGCTGCGGCAGCCGGTCGTCGATTCCTTGAATCGCGAGTTCGATGAGCTCGAGCGCGTCGTCACGGCGCTGGCCGTGCTGCAGGAAGTGTCGCCCCGCTGGCTCGATGCGCTCGCGGCGACGGGCGAAATTCTCAGCAGCCAGATCGTGGCGGCGGCGCTGACGTCGCACAAGCTGCTGGCCAGTTACGTGGATTCACGGAAGGCCGTCGTCACCGACGGCGAGCACACGGCCGCGGCGCCGATGTTCGAGGAAACGACCGCGGCCTTGATGACGCATGCGGATCCGCCGCTCGCTGCCGGGCGCATTCCGGTGATGGGCGGGTTCGTCGGCGCCACCACGAGTGGCGTGACGACGACGCTGGGGCGCGGCGGGTCGGATTTCTCAGCTGCGATTGTCGGCGCGTGCCTGGGCGCGTCGGAGATTCAAATCTGGACGGATGTGGACGGCATGCTCACCGCCGATCCTCGCATCGTCAAGAATCCGCAAGTGGTGCCGCACCTCTCGTTCGCGGAAGCGTCGGAGCTTGCGTACTTCGGCGCGAAAGTGCTGCATCCCGCGACCATTCAACCGGCGGTCGCGCGCAACATTCCCGTGCGCATCTTGAATTCGCATCGCGCAACCGCGCGCGGCACCTTGATCACCGGCGAGCGGCCCAAGGCGGACCGCCCGCTGACCGCGGTCGCCTCGAAGAAGGGCGTCACCGTTGTCGACATCACCTCGACGCGCATGTTGATGGCGCATGGTTTCCTGCGGCGCCTGTTTGAAGTGTTCGAGCGTTTCAAGACGCCGGTCGATGTCGTCACGACGTCGGAGGTCAGCGTGTCGGTGACGATCGACGATGCGCGAAGGCTGCTATCGATCATCGAAGGGTTGTCCGGATTCGCGCATGCGGAGCGCGAGGATCAAATGGCGATCGTGTGCGTCGTTGGGGACGGGCTCCACGACGACCCGCAGCTCGCGGCGAACGTGCTCAGGTCGGTGGGCGACGTGCCGCTGCGCATGGTGTCGCAGGCAGCGTCGCGGCGGAACATCACGTTCGTGATCCGCGAGGCGGATCTGCCCGCGGCGCTCGGGCGTGTGCATGAGAAATTCTTCGCGACCCAACCTTCGCTCGCTTCGCGAGCTACGGTGGGCAAGCCGGTGGGCGCGTAAGTGCGCATCCTGCTCCTGGGCCATGGCCGCATGGGCACGCTGGTTGAATCGCTGGCGCCGGAATACGGCGCGACGATCGCCGGCGTCGTCGATGAGCACTCAGGACAGAACGCCATCGCCGGCGGCGATTTCGGGGACGTCGACGTGGCGATCGATTTCACTCTTGCCGAAGCGGTGCCCAATAATCTCCCGCAGCTGGCGGCGCGAAAGATCAACGTCGTGATCGGGACGACCGGGTGGCAGGCGAAGGAAGCGGCGATGCGGAAGATTGCCGGCGACGCCGGAATCGGCGTGCTGGCGGCGTCGAACTTTTCGCTCGGCGTCAACATTTTCCAGCTGGCGGTCGAAGAGGCGAGCCGGCATTTTGCGAAGCACCCGGAGTTCGGCGCGTGGATCCACGAATCGCATCATGCGATGAAGAAGGACGCACCGTCCGGAACCGCGGTGACGATCCTCAATGGCATGGCCCGCGTCGGCTTTCAGCGCCCGGTCGACGTGACGTCGACGCGCGTCGGCTCGGTGCCGGGCACGCATACCGTCGGCTTCGATGGACCGTCGGAAACCATCGAGCTCACGCACACCGTCCGCGATCGCGCGGTGTTCGCGCGCGGTGCACTGTCGGGCGCCAAGTGGCTGATCGGTAAAAAGGGTTGGTTTTCGATTCGCGATCTTTTACGGGAGCGTAGCAATGAATAGGAAAGTACGAGCATCATTGCTCATTGCTGGTACTGGGGCCGTTCCGTAGGAACGGCCCGTTGGCGATTTCGAACACGTATCCCATTGAAGGCTTAATCATGAGAACACCATTCACCGGTGTTGGCACCGCGCTGATCACTCCGTTTACGAAGACTGGCGCGCTCGACCAAGCAGGCATCAAGCGGCTCGCGCAGCGCCAGATCGACAACGGCATTCATTTCCTGGTGCCGTGCGGAACGACCGGCGAGACACCGACCTTGAGCGCCGCCGAGCGTCGCCGCGTCGTCGAGCTCGTGCTCGAAGCCGCGAACGGCAAAGTGCCGGTAATGGCCGGCGCCGGCGGCTACGACACGCAGGAAGTCGTGCACGTCGCGAAGGAGATGCAGAGCATCGGCGTGCAGGGACTGCTGTCGGTGACGCCGTATTACAACAAGCCGACGCCCGAAGGACTCTACGCGCACTTCTCGAAGATCGCCGAAGCCACGTCGGTGCCGATCGTGCTCTACAACGTTCCCGGCCGCACCGGCTGCAACATTGACGCGGCCACGTGCGCGAAGCTGGCCACGATTCCGCGCGTGATCGGCGTCAAGGAAGCGTCCGGCAACATCACGCAGATGATCGAGATCTGCCGCGCGGTGCCGCCGGAGTTTCTGGTGCTGTCCGGAGATGACGCGCTGACGCTGTCGCTGATGGCGATTGGCGGACGCGGGCTGATCTCGGTGGCGTCGAACGCGATTCCCGCCGAGATGTCGCAGATGATCGAAGCCGCGGAGCGCGGCGACTTTGCCGCCGCGCGCAAGATGCATCATCGCCTCGTGCCGTTGATGCTCGGCAACTTCATCGAGTCGAATCCCGGGCCGGTCAAGTTCGCGATGGCCGCGATGGGACTGTGCGAAGAGGTCTACCGCCTGCCGATGGTCTCGCCGCGTCCCGCCTCGCAGGAAAAGATCCGCGCCTTTTTAAAGGAGCTGGGGATTGACGTCTTGAAGGCGCTGCATTCATGAATGCCTTCAAGACGTCCCGCCGCGCGGAGCGCGGCAAAACAACGCTGCCCTCACGAGGCGCAGCCTCATGAGCAGTCTGCAGTCCACCATTGAGGCGCTCGCCGCCGAGAGCGGCAACGCCGATCGCGCGAAGGCGCGCGCAGCGTTCGACGAATTGAAAGCGGCGCTGGAAAAGGGGACCGTTCGATCCGCCGAGCCCGATGCGTCGTCGCCAACCGGCTGGCGCGTCAACACCTGGGTCAAGCAGGGCATCCTGCTCGGCTTCCGCTTCGGCGACATCGTCGATCAATCGGCAGGCTTGCCGTTCTACGACAAGGACACGCAGACGGTGCAGCGCTTCAGCGCCGCATCGAACATTCGCATCGTTCCCGGCGGATCGGCGGTGCGCGGCGGCGCGCATCTTGGCCGCGGCGTGATCTGCGTGCCGCCGATGTACATCAACATCGGCGCCTACCTCGGCGAAGGATCTCTCGTTGATTCGCACGCGCTGGTCGGATCGTGCGCGCAGATCGGCGCACGCGTCCACATCAGCGCGGCCGCACAGATCGGCGGCGTGCTCGAACCGGTCGGCGCGATGCCGGTGATTGTCGAAGACGATGTGCTGGTTGGCGGGAACACTGGCATCTATGAAGGCGCGGTGATCAAGCAGCGCGCAGTGATCGCGGCCGGCACGGTGCTCACCGGATCGACGCCGGTTTACGATCTCGTGAATGGCTCGATCATCAAGCCCGCCGCCGGGCAGCCGCTGGTGATCCCGAAAGGCGCGGTCGTCGTGCCCGGCGCGCGAGCGGTGACGGTCGGCGCCGGCAAGGAGTGGGGGCTGTCGCTCTCGACGCCGGTGATCGTGAAGTATCGCGACGACAAGACGGATGCACGCACGGAGCTCGAAAAGTGGATCAGATAGATCCCGTCGCGCTCGCTCGCCAGCTGATCGACATTGAATCGACGACCGGGAATGAGGGAGCGGTCGGAAAATTTCTTGCGGATTTCTTGCGAGCTCGCGGCTATTCAGTCTTGGAACAGCCGCTTGCGCCAATCCACCTTAAGGTGGACACCACCCGTGAGGGACAGGTGGTGTCCGGCTTTAGCCGGATTAATGTCATCGCCGTAGTTGGTGAACCTGACGTTGTTTTCTCCACGCACTTCGACTGTGTTCCACCGTTCTTCCCGAGCCGCCTTGAAGACGGCAAGTTGTACGGGCGAGGGTCGTGCGATGCCAAGGGCATCCTCGCTGCGCAGCTCGCTGCGGCGGAGCGATTAAGAACCAAAGGCGAATCGCGCATCGGACTGGTGTTCGTCGGCGGCGAGGAGCGTGGCAGTGATGGCGCCAAGGCCGCGAACCGGATCGGCTCGAAGACACGATTCCTCATCAACGGCGAGCCGACCGACCTGCGTCTCGGTGCCGCGACGCGAGGCTGCTATCGCGTCCGATTGACCGCCGCCGGCAAAGCCGCGCACTCCGGATATCCGGAGTGCGGCGAATCGGCGATCGAAAAGCTGCTCGACTGCCTGATGGCGTTGCGCAAGGTGGACTGGCCGTCGGATCCGCTGCTCGGCACGACGCACTACACGATCGGATTGATCAACGGCGGCGTGGCGCCGAACGTGATTCCGCCGAACGCCGAAGCCGAGGTGTTCTTCCGCACGGTCGGCGAGCACGATCCGCTTCGCACGCTGCTGCACCAGGCGCTGGCCGGCCGCGTGGACGTCAAAGAGATTCTGGAATTGCCGGCGGCAAGGATGCACACCGTGCCGGGATTCGACACCGCGGTGTTTTCGTACTTCACCGACATCCCGTTCCTGACGAACTGGGGAACGCCGCTGCTGCTTGGCCCGGGATCGATCCACGTCGCCCATACCGATCGCGAGCACATCGCGATCGACGAGCTGACGCGCGCTGTCGATGTCTACGAGAAGTTGGCCGCGACCCTGTTGTCTTCTTCGTAATTCCTGTCGCTCGCCACGATCCGTTCGAGGGCATCGATCAATCGTCCTTCGTAGTGCCGATCGTACTGCTCGCGCAGCACCTGAATCGCGACGCTGACTGGGCGTGCCGGACGATATGGCCGGTCGTTGGTGATGGCGTCGAACGCGTCCGCGACCGCGACAATGCGGCCCGCCACCGGGATCTCGGTGCCCTTCAACATCCGCGGATAGCCGGTGCCATCCCACCGCTCGTGATGCGATTTGGCCACCGTCTCGGCGAGCTGCAGCAGCGGCACCTGGCTGCCGCCGAGGATGCGCGCGCCGATCGAGGTATGAGTGCGCATCACGCGCACCTCACTCTCTGTCAGCGCGCCCGGCTTGCGCAGCAACGCATCCGGAATGCCGATCTTGCCGATGTCGTGCAGCGCCGCCGCGCGCCGCAGCAGGCCGGCGTCTTCCGTGGTCCAGCCAATCGCCTCCGCCAGGCGCGACGACAACAGCCCGACGCGTTGATTGTGCTCGCTGGTTTCTTCGTCGCGATATTCCGCCGCCAGCGCGAGCCGCTCGATCATCTCGATGCGCGTCGACTCGAGCTCGCGGCTCTGGCCGGTCGCCGATTCGAGCAGCGTGCGATTCTGCTTGCGCAGGTCCTGGAACAGCACCCGGCTCTCGAGCAGGTTGCGCACGCGCAGCAGCACTTCCACCATGTCGAACGGCTTGGTGACGAAGTCCTTCGCGCCGCGCGTCAACGCCTGCTGCCGCGCGTCGCGCGACGAATCGCCGGTGACGACGAGCACGGGCAGGCGCTCCTGGTTGATCAGCGGCGTCAGCGTGTCGAGCACCCCGAAGCCGTCGACCTCCGGCATGTGGAGATCGGTGATGACGAGGTCCGGCGGACTGGCGACGAGCATCCGCGGCAGCTCGCGCGGGTCGGTGATGCCGGTGACGCTCAGAAAGCCGCCGCGTTCGAGCATCCGCGCCAGCATCCGCACGTTGGTGTCCTCATCGTCAACAATGACAATGTGAGCAGCCAGGCTCAGCAGTGCCAGGCGATCAGGCTCGCCGAACAGTTCGGTCTGGCCGCGGTCGGCGGGCGGGAAATGAATCATGAGTCAAAAATTCAGAGCAAAAGGAATGCCCCCGCGGTCGAAGGACCAAGGCCTGATTACGCAACGATTTAGCTGCGAGGTTGCGGTCAACGAATTGGGCGCGCACATGTGCGCGCTCATGTGTCAAACTAAGAGTTCGGCCCGGAACCTCGGCAATCTCAGGGCGGCGAATCGCGTCAGGGCCGGAAGGCAGCAGCGCTAAGTCGTTTCCGTGATGTGTTGAGGACCTCCGGGCCGAGTTTTCAAATGGCCTATCAAGTACTCGCCAGAAAATGGCGTCCACAAAAATTTGAAGACGTGCTCGGGCAGCAGGCTGTCACACGTACGCTCAAGAACGCGCTGAAGAGCAAACGCATTGCGCAGGCGTTCGTGTTCTCCGGCCCGCGCGGCTGCGGCAAGACGACGACGGCTCGCATCCTGGCGCGCGCGTTGAACTGCGCGAAGGGCCCGACGCCGGAGCCGTGCGGCGTGTGCGAGGCGTGCATCGAGATTGCCGAAGGCCGCGACATCGACGTCCTCGAAATCGATGCGGCCACGCACACGGGAGTCGATAACGTCCGCGAGGTCGTGATCGAAGGCCTGGCGATCGCGCCGGTCCGCAACAAGTACAAGGTCTTCATCATCGACGAGGTCCACATGCTGTCGGCCTCGTCGTTCAACGCGCTGCTCAAGTCGATCGAAGAGCCGCCGCCGCACGTGATCTTCATGATGGCGACGACCGAGCAGCACAAGATTCCCGACACGGTGCTGTCGCGATCGCAGGTCTACGAGTTCAAGACCATCTCGGCGAAGACCGTCTCGGAGCGGCTGCGGTTGATCGCGGGCGAGGAGAAAATCGAGATTCCCGAAGAGGGATTGCTGCTGCTGGCGCGCGCCGGCGAGGGCAGCATGCGCGATTCGCTCAGCGCCTTCGATCAGGTCCGCGCCTTTGCCGGCGACTCGATCGCCGTCGAAGACGTCGTCACCGTGCTCGGACTGGTCGGGCGCGATCTGGTGTTCGATCTGCTCGACGCCGTCGTGACCGAGGATGCGCCGTCGGCGTTCGCGCTGGTCGAGCGCGCCATCGAGCGCGGCTATGATTTGCGGCTGCTGTGCCGCGAGCTGGCGAGAGCGACTCGTGATCTCCTGATCCTGTCGGTCGATCCAAAACGCGCCTCCGATCCGGATGTGGCCGCCGACGCCGAACGCGAACGCTTGAGCGCGATGGCAGGGCAGTGGTCGCGCGAAGATCTGCTGCGCGCATTCGATCTGCTGACGAAAGCCGAGCAAGAGGTTCGTGTTTCGGATCAGCCCCGCTACAACCTGGAAATGGCGCTGTTGCGGCTCATGCACCTTCGAAAGCTGGTGCCGCTTAGCGATTTACTTTCTGGCGCCGCAAGAGTTCCAGCGGTTCCAAAGGGCAATGTTCTGAAGGCGGTACCAACTGTACCGAGTGCGGTTAAGGCTCCATCACCGACACCCAAACCTCAACCCGCAACTGAAGTTGCTGCCGGTAGTGAGAACGCGTTCAAGGATCGTTTTCTGGCGGAAGTGAAGTCGGGCAAGTCGACGTTCTACAACCTCGTCGTCGCATCCGCGTTCCGGATTGACGCGTCCGCGAGCGGCATCGTGTTCACGTTCCTTCCGAACCAGAAGAACGCGAAGAGCCAGTGTGACGAGCAGAGGGCGTGGCTCGCATCGATTGCGGAAAAGGTCGCGGGTAAGCCGGTGCCGGTTTCGGTTGCGGTCGCAGAAGCGTCCGCCTCCGCTCCTGCGCAAGCCGCGGAGCTACGGCGAGACTCCGCTCGCGAGCAATCTGGCGAGCTGCGGCGAGACAAGCTCAGTCAAACCGCGGACGATCTCAAGGCGGAAGCGATGGCGAATTCAACGGTGCAGGCCGTGCTCGAGATCTTCCCGGTCGACAAGACGACGATCGAGGAGCGCTGATGGGCATCCAGGACATGATGAAGCAGGCGCAGGAAATGCAGGAGCGCCTGAAGCGTGAAATGTCGGAGCTCTCGGTGCAGGCGACCTCGGGCGGCGGCATGGTGACCGTGACCGTCAACGGCCACAAGCAGCTGCAGAAGATCACGATCGATCCCGAAGTGGTGTCGAAGGATGATGTCGCCATGCTGCAGGACCTGATCGTCGCCGCCATCAACGACGCCCATCGCAAGATCGACGAGGCGATGAGCCAGAAGATGGGCGGGCTGCTGGGCGGCCTGCGCCTGCCCGGAATGTAATGTCGCTGCCCGGCTCGCTGCAGGAGCTCGTCGAACAACTCAAGAAGCTTCCCGGCGTCGGCGGCAAGAGCGCGCAGCGGCTGGCGTTTCACATCCTGCGCACGCCGCGCGAAGACACCGAGCGGCTCTGCCAGGCGATCCGCGACGTCAAGGATCGCGTCACCTATTGCTCGACCTGCAACAACATCACCGACGTCGATCCGTGCACGCTCTGTAACGACACCGGCCGCGATCACCGCGTCATCTGCGTCGTCGAAGAACCGCAGAACGTCAACGTGGTCGATCGCACGGGCGGATTCCGCGGCGTCTATCACGTGCTGATGGGCGCGATCTCGCCGCTGCAGGGCGTCGGGCCCGACGACTTGAAGATCAGGGGGCTGCTGGCGCGCATTGCCGGCGGCGGCGTCGACGAAGTGATCCTCGCCACCAATCCGACGGTCGAGGGCGAGGCGACCGCGATCTACCTGGCGCGGCTGCTCAAGCCGCTCGGCCTGCGCGTGACGAGGATCGCGACGGGCATTCCGGTCGGCTCCGATCTGGATTACGCCGACGACCTCTCGGTCGGCAAGGCGCTCGACGGCCGTCGAGAGGTGTAGAATGCCGGTACGCGCAGTCTGAGATCTGCAATCTGAGATCTGAGATCCGCGATACCCCCGATGTTGCCTGCGGCATACCAGGTCCCAGCAGCGGCCGTCCTTCTCGCCGGCGGCTTTCTCGCCTGCTTCCTCGGCTATCGCATGTTCAAGGTGGTGCTCGCCGTGTTCGGCTTCATGGTCGGCGCGCTCGCGGCGAGCTCGGTGTTCGGCGGCAACAACACCACGCCGATGATCATTGCCGCCCTCGTCGGCGGCATTGCCGGCGGCGCGCTGCTGCTGGCGGCGTATTTCGTCGGCGTCGCGCTGGTCGGCGCCGGCATCGGCGCGCTGCTGGTCAACGTGATCTGGACGCAGATCGAAGGCGATCCCCATCCGGCGGTCGTGATCATCTTCTCGGTGGCCGGCGCCGTCGTGGCCACCTGGCTGCAGCGCTACGTGATCATTCTCGGCACCGCATTCGCCGGTGCGTGGACGATGCTGGTCGGCGGACTGGCGATGATGGGCGACAGCAGTCCGCTGAAGGCGGCCGCGGCCGGCGATGTGTGGGTCGCCTATCCGCTCAATCCGGCGCCCGACATGCGGTGGCTGCCGTGGGCGTGGTTCGTGCTCGGCACGCTCGGCACGTTGATTCAGATGCGATGGACCGGCGGCGATCGCGGACGCATCGGCAAGGCCGCGAAAGCCAATAAGAAGAAGCCGCCTAAAGAAGAGTAGCCGCCTCGATTCCGCTCAAGTACGCATCTTCAATTCGCGAGCCCTTGCACCAGTCTCCACACAGTGTGATCCGATCATTCTGAATCGCGCCGGCGGCCAACGGCGGATCGGCCGTCGCCGATTTCCATCGATGCACGCTCGCGAAAAAGGCCTTCGGTAATCCCGCGGGAATCAGATCGTCGAAGGCTTCCATGAGAAACGATCCGACATCATCGGAACGATCGGCGGAGTGCGCCCGGCTCCACGCACTCGTTGCTTGAAGGACCCAGCAATCAATCTTCCAGTTCCGTTTGGGCTTTGACGTGTTGCGCGCGATCCAGCCGAGCGGGCTGCCGTTCACGAACGCCGCATCGAATCGCGCGGCGACACGATCTTCGAACGCCGCCATGACGGTCCAGTTCGGCATCATCGTCACGACGGGAACAGTCACGCCGAGGGCGGCCGCCTGATCCGGCGGCGTAGCCACGATCACGCGATCGAAGTCGTTCAACAGCGGCGCGAGCGCTTCGACCTTGCTGCCGTATTCGATGTCGAGGCCCCTGGCGAGCGCGTCGGCGATCGCGCTCATGCCGGGCGTGCCGACGTAGCGGCTGGTGGTGTCCTCCACGTCCTCCCAGCCTTCGCCATCGAAGCTGACAATGCGGCCGGCCCATTTGGCGAGGACTTTATCGCGCTCCCATTCAGCCGCGAGTGCCGAGAAGCGATCGTCCCGAACCGTGAAGTATTGCGCGCCGTAATCGAAGGCGACGTCGCCCGACAGGCCGCGCGGCAGCTCGATCGCCTGGATCACGCGCGTCGCGACGCGTCCACCGGCAACGCGCCCGCGCTCGAACACCTTCACGGTGTGGCCGCGATCGACGAGCGCCCGCGCAGCGGAGAGTCCGGCGATGCCTGCGCCAATGACAGCAATGTTCACGCCGCTGTTAGCGACGGCTGAAGCCGTCGCTCTCCGAACGTCCGCATCAGGAGCCCGAAAAAATTCTTCCCAGACTGCCGTAGTAGCCCGTCATCTCGAGGTACCCCGACCCCCTGACTGCCTGACCCCCTGACTGCCCGGCAACGTCGATCATCCCTTCCCAGTACGCGACACCTGTTGACTGCACCAGCGACAGCTCCTGGTCGGCAAGCGGAGTGGTCACGGTGAGATCGATCTTGTGCTTCGGTATCGACACGGTCCATTCAGTCGGGTAGATCGCTCCGTTCGTCGACTTGAAGGTCGATCGCCCCGGCGTCAGCGTGAAATCCGTATTCGTCAGATGCGTCGTCCTGCCGCTCGCATCGACCAGCGTGCCGCTCGATCGCGGATCGTGCGATCCGTCGGCGCGGCGCATGCGATACAACATCAGCTCGCGATTGTCGGAGAGCTGAATCGAAAACCAGTCCCAGCCGCGCTGCTCGGGCTCGAGGAAGCTGGTGCTGAATTCGTGATCCATCCACGTCAGGCCGCTGACTTCAAAACGCTCGCCGTCGATCGTGATCGTGCCTTTCGTCGGCATCCTCGTCAGCGAGTAGTAATGCGACGCGTTGCCCTCGCGCGCGCCTTTCTGGTTGATCCCGTTGATGCCGTTGATCGCCGGCGTCTTGCCTTCGTCGAGAACCAGGTCGATGCCGGCGTTTTTTCCGGCGGCTTTCAAGGCGTGCCGTGCCCGGTTCCCGGCTCCAGGCTCCCGGCTCCCGGTAAGGCCTGCCGACCAGTCGTCGTTCCAGGTGTAGTAGGTATCCGCCTTCGCACCGGCGAGACCAGGGCCGCCGCGCGTCAGCTTTTCATCGTAGCGATAGCGCTGACCCTTCGGATCGCTGACCGCGAGATGCGTCATGTAGAGATCGCGCACGGCCCACTTCGACGGATTCGCCGGCGTGTGATCGATGCCGACGCGGAAGAAGGTCACCTGGTAACCAAACCGGCGTCCATCAGCCGCGCTGACATTGCCCGTGTAATACCACCATTCGATCTTGAAGTCGGGATGGGCCGCGTGGTCCCGCGGAAACGAAAAGACGTACCCGGCTTTCGCCTCTTGCCAGGTGGCTTGGGGCTTGGGGCTTGGGGCTTGGCCGAATGCCAGCGCCAACATCGCGATAAACACCTTACTCATCATGTGACAACACCAATTGCGCGGCCCTCCGAGCGGGATAAATGCCGGCGATCGAAGTGGCGATCACGACCGCAATCGACGCCTGGATCAGGAACGCGAGCGGCACGTGGAACTGGATGGTCCAGCCGAAGCTCTGCACGTTGATGACGTAGATCAGGACCAGCGACAGCCCGAAGCCGACCGCGAGACCAATGCCCTGGCTGACGGCGCCAATCAGCGCCGCTTCGATGATCACCATCCGCCGCACCTGGCGGCGATCCGCGCCGGTCAGGCGCAGCAGCGACAGCTCGCGCCGCCGCTCGAGCACGAGCGTCAGCAGCGTGCCGGCAACGCCCAGCATCGCGACCGCGATGGCGATCAGCTCGAGCGCGTAAGTGATCGCGAACGTGCTGTCGAACACCTTCAGGATCTCGCCGCGCAGCGTGCTGTTACTCATGATGAAGGCGCGGTGGCCTTCAGCGAGCATGCCAAGCATTTCTGAGCGCACCTTCTCGGGATCGACGTTCGGCTTCAGATACGCCGCGACGCCGCTCGGCGACAGCTCGCCGAAATATTTCCTGAAGGTGCCGCGATCCATGATCACGACACCGCGATCGCTGGCGTAGTCGTAATAGACGGCGACAACTTTGAACGGCATCACGCCCTTCGGCGTCGGGATGTCGATGGTGTCGCCATCGCGCTTGCGATACCTGGTGGCGAACGGTTCCGAGATGATCACCACGTCCTGGCCGATCGAGCCGCGCACCACTTCGCGCGCGTTCGCCGGACTTTTGAACAGCAGCCCGCCGTAATCGAGCACGACATCGAACGAGCCGGCGCCCAGCACCGCGAGATTGTTCTCGAAGATCAGGTCGACGTTGCGGAAGCGATCGAGCGCGACCACGTCAGGATGTGTCGCCAGCGTCGCGATCACGTCCTCGGACACGGTCTGTTCCGATCCGACCGTCGGCCGGATGCCCGGGCCGATGAAGAGATCCGCCTTCAGCGTCTGGCCGACCCAGTAGACGACCGTGTCGCGGAAGCTGCCGATCATCACCGCGATGGCCACCATCATCGACAGGCTGACCGCGAGCGCCGCCACCGAGATCGACAGGCGCGGAATCGCCGACGTCAGGTTGGCGTGCGCGAGCAGGCCTTCGACGCCGAGCCGCCGCCGGAGGACGAGGCGCCCGATCTTCGCCAGAAAATACATGATCGCCGGCACCAGGAACGCGCCGCCGATCACGATCGCGAACGACGCCATGTAGCCGAACACCGGCCGCCGGCCGATCGGTCCGAGCTGCGCGAGCGCATAGGCGGCGATCAGGAACGTGAAGCCGGCGATGAGCGCCGCCGGCTTGAATCGCACGCGCATGTCGAGGGTGTCGTGACCGCGCATGGCCGCGGTCGGCGGAACGCGGCTGGCCTCGAGCGCGGGAATCGCGGCGGCCACGAGCGACAGCGGCAGGCCGATTGCGATCGCGGTCCACAGGTGCCCGATATTCATGTCGGGCGGCGCCGACACGGCGGCGATATACAACGTGCTGACCGTCGACGCCGTCATCGTCACCGCGGCGTCAGCCAGCAGTCGAGCGAGACCGAGACCGATTGCGATGCCGGCGACCGCCAGCGCCGCCGCTTCACCGAGAAACAGCAGCAGCACTTTGTTGCGCGTCAGCCCGAGCGCGCGCAGCGTGCCGATCTCCTGCCGGCGCGCCACCACCGAGATCGTCACGGTGTTGTAGACGAGGAACAACCCGACGATCAGCGCGATCCACGACAGCGCGGTCAGGTTGGTATGGAACGCCGCGAGCATCGTCTCGACCTGCTCGCCGCGCCGTGACGGCCGCTGCGCGAACACGCCGGCGGGCAGCCGCTTCGCGATCGCCTGGAGCGTTTGCTCAATGTCGGCCTGTCCCCCGTAGCCTTGGCGAAGGGGGGCGCCATCGGGCAGCAGCACATCGATCCGATCGACGCGGCCAAGGCGATCGAATGCCAGCTGCGCCGCGGCAATGTCCATCATGATGAAGTTGCCGTCGAGCACGCGCGCCGGCCCTTCGTTCTTCAGGATGCCGCGCACCACGAACGGCAGCACCCGGTCGCCGATCATCAACTTCAACTCGGAGCCGAGCGAATAGCTGCGCCGCGCCGCCAGCTTCTCGGTGATGACGACGGTTTGCGGGCTGGTCAGGATCTCGAGGAACTGCTGCGTATTGAAATCGGTGGCGCGCTCGTGATTTCGTTTTTCGATCTCGAGCAGCTGGTAGTCGCGGAACGGCTGATCGCGAAGGATGTCGATGCCGAGAATCTTGACCGCTTCCATCTGTCGCCGCGACAGCGACCGGGGATCGGCCGTCACGAGCGCCGCGCTGCCTTCGATGACCGGGCTGATGATGCCGTATTCGCGGAGCCAGCCGAGTTGCGGCATCAACGTCTCGTCGACGCCGGTGCCGGAGCCGATGATCTCGACGGCGGTCTTGCCGGCAACGGTCTCGAGCGCGGTCTCGAAGCCGCGCACCGAGCTGGCGTTGGTCAGCTGAATCGCGATCACCACCGCGATGCCGAGCGACACGCCGAGCACCGTGGTGATGGTGCGGATCTGTTCGGCGAGCAGCGGCCGGATGATGAACTGCCGGAATAACCTGCCTCGCCGAAGCGTGAAGGCGGGCTTCATGCGAACTTGCCGTCCTTCATCCGCAGGACCCGCGAGGCGGCAGCGGCGACGTCGGCGGCGTGGGTCGCGAGCAGGACCGTGACCTTCAGCTCCTTGTTGAGCGCGGCGATCAGCGAGAGCACGTTGGCGCCGTTCTCCGAGTCGAGGTTGCCGGTCGGCTCATCGGCCACGAGCAGCGAGGGCTGATGAATCAAGGCGCGCGCGATCGCCGCGCGCTGCATTTCGCCGCCGGAGATCTGCTGCGGGTAGTGCGACAGGCGATGCGCGATCCCGACGCGCTCAGCCAGCGCGCGCGCCTTGTTCTCCGCTTCCTGATCCTTCACGCCCGCCAGCAGGCAGGGCAGCGCGATGTTGTCGCTCACCGTCAGCGTCGGCAGCAGGTTGAAAAACTGGAAGACGAATCCCACCTGTTCGCGCCTGACGCGCGTCAATGCATCGTCGCCGAGTGAAGAGAGGTCGCGGCCGTCGAGCGCAATGCTGCCGCTGCTGGCGCGATCCATGGCGCCGCAGAGATGCAGCAGCGTCGACTTGCCGCAGCCCGACGGTCCCATCAACGCGACGAAGTCGCCCGGCTCGACCGAAAAAGACACGCCGGCGAGCGCGGTGACTCGCGCTTCGCCGGTGACGTAGGTTTTCTCGAGGTGTTCGGCGCTCAGCAGGGACATCTACTCAATAGTAGTGCCCCTGCTTTGCAATTCAAAGTGGACAGATGCTCAGAAGTTCACCTTCACGCCGAGGCGGGCGAGCCGAGGCGGGACGATGCTCAACGGGCGGTTGAACGCGGTGCCCGAGCCCCACTGCAGGTTCTGCGCCGGGTTGGCGTTGAACATGTTGTAGAGATCGAAGAACACGCCGATGTCGCGGCCGGCCGCGAACTTGGTGTTCTTCTCGACGCGCAGGTCGGTGATCAGGATGGTGTCCTGCCGCCGCGTCCCCATCGGCTCGGCGAGGAAGCGCACGCTGCCGTAGCCGAGCGTCGCGGCGAAGGTGCGGCCGAACGGCACGCCCTGCTGATAGCGCAGCATCGGCGCGAACGAGATGCCCCAGAACGGCGAGTTCCAGGTGGCGTTGAGCTTGACGCTCGACCGCGTGAACACCAGGCGGCCGTTGTCGGTGTTGATCAAGTCGTTCGGGGTCACCGGCAGCGCGTTGCCGCGGATCGCGTTGCCCTGGATGGCGCTGGCCTGTTCGAAGCTCTTGGTCCAGCCGTACGAGGCGAGCAGGCTCCAGTTGTGGCTCATGCGCTTGGTGCCGGTGATCTCCAGGGTGTGGTAATTGGAATCGCTGTTGTCGACGTTGAACGTGCGGTTCACCGTCGGCAGCGCGCGGATGTCCGCCGGCAGATCGAACGCCGCGATCGCCGCGCCGTCGTCCGGGGTGCCGATGCGCCCGTCGGGACCCGGGTCCGGCACTGAGACCGGCACGGTAAACGCCGAGAACGGCCGGCTGATGTTGTAGCGGCCGTAATGATTGCGCTCGCCGCGCCACACGTAGCCGGCGCGGACGCCGAAGTTGGCCATCACTTCCCGCTCGAGGAAGGTCGCGAACTCCCTGGTGTACTGGTTCTTCAGGTTCGGATCGAGCGATTCGGTCGTCGAGCCGCCGCGCGCGTCGACCAGCGCGCCCTCTTCGCCCGGCTGCCAGCGGTTGTCGTTGTTGAGATCGCAGCCGGTCGTCTGGCCCACCGCGCACGAGCTCCAGCGATAGCGCCGCCACCACGCCGACGCGTTGGGGCTGATGTTGAAGACGAAGTCGGCGCCGGGATTCCACCAGTAGGTGCCGTAGTTGGCCTTGACCACCGTCTTGCCGTCGCCGGTGATGTCGTAGGTCATGCCGAGGCGCGGCGCCGGCAGGTTCCAGGAGATGTAGTTGTCCACCGCGGCAAACGTCTGCGCGGTCGGATTGAACTGGCTGACCGGGTGGCTCTGTTCGGGCGAATAGGCGCGGTAGCGATCCATACGCACGCCGAGGTTGAACGTCAACTGGTTGTTGACGCGCCACGTGTCGTGGAGGAACGCGCCGTAGGTGCGCAGGCCGCCGATCGACTGGCCCGGCTGGAACAGGATCACGTCGAGCTTGGCGCCGTTCTGCATCACGTGCAGGACGTTGTCTTCGAAGCCATCGATGAACACGTCCTTGACGGACTCGTCGAAGATCTCGCCGCCAAGCTTGAAGTTGTGATCGCCGGCCCAGTTCTTGAAGTAGCTGAGGCTGCCGAGCACCTGGTTGCGGCGCCGCTCGCGCGCCCAGTTGCGGTTGCGGCCGGTGATCAGGTTGTTGCCGATGTCCTCATAGCGCGGCCCGGTGCCGTTGACGCCGTTGGTCCAGTTGTAGCCATACTGCCCGCCGCGAACTTCAGCGAAGGCGTTGTCGCTGATCACGCCGTTCCATTCCGCCTTGTGCACCCACGCCCAGAAGTTCTGGTTCCACGTGGTGCCTTCGGTGGAGTTGATGCCGGTATCGACGCCGAGCAGCCACGAGTCGAACCGCTGCGGCTGCTTCTTCTGCGACGGTTGCGTGTAGCCGATCAACTTGTTGTTGGTCGAGAGGTTGTAGGTGACCTTCGCGCTGTAGTTGTTGAGCATGGTCTGCTGAGGCTTGACCGGGAAATTGACGAAGCGCGCCCGGATGTCCTGGCGCCGGTACGAGCCGTACCACCACAGGCGATCCTTGATCACGTAGCCGCCGATGCCGAGGTTGGTGTCCTGGTACTTGTTCAAACGATTGACGTCTTCGGGATTCAGGCCGCCGCCGCCCTGCACGCCGCGCGCGATCTGATCCGCATCGATGTTGAAAGCCTGCCAGCCCTGAGGCGAATAGCCCCCGAAGAAGGTGCCGCGGAACTGGTTGCCGCCCGACTTGCTGATGAACTGCGACTGCACACCCGGCGTCGACGCTTCGGCGGAATGCGCGGCGGTGTTGATCTGCACTTCCTCCATGCCGCCGATGTCGGGGTAGTTGCCGAACGCGCCGGTGGCTTCGGTGGCGTTCAGTCCTTCGAAGATCACGCGGACCTGGCCCGAGGTGCCATAGACGACAAAACCCTGCTGCGTGCCGTTGGTGCTGCCGCCCACGTCGATGCGCGCCATCTGCACCGCCGGCGATCCCGCCAGCAGCGAGAAGTAATCGCGCGACGTCGGCAGCGCCGACAGCTGCTTGGCATCGAACGTGTTGCCGATCTGCGTCGCCGACGTGTCGACGACCGGTGACTGGCCGGTCACCGTCACCGACTCCTGCAGCGACGCCACCTTCAACTCGGCGTTGACGGACGCGGTGAAGCCGAGGCTGACGCGAATCCCTTCATTGCGTACCGTCGAGAAGCCGGCCAGCTCGAACACGACGACGTAGTCGCCCGGGGTGACGGCCGTGAAGCGATACGAGCCGTCGCTGTCGGTGACGGCGGTCCTGACGCCCATCTGCTGCGGGCTGGTGATGGTGACGGTGACGCCGGGCATTACGGCGTCGGACGCGTCCGTGACCCGCCCGTTGATGGCGCCGGTGCCGGACGTGACAGCTTGCGCGAACGCGGAGGAGGCGGAGAAGAGGAGCAACGACAAGACAAACGCGAACGAACGACGCATGGGTCCCTCCAGTGAGCGAAGTCGTTAACTTAAAACTTGAAACTTGAAACTTTAAACTTCAGTACGCCATTACATAGCTGTCACGAGTAGGACTTACTCCACCCATCAACACACCGGTCTTCGGATTGATGATGATGGCTTTCACGGAACCAACGCCGCGCACGTTGCGGATATCGAGCTTGTGTCCCATGGCCGCGAGCTCGTCGAGGACGTGCTTCGGCAGCGTCGAGGGGACCTGCAGCTTCCCTTCGGCCGCGTGCGGATAGTACGAGCTCTTGAACGACGTGCTGACGATCGATTCCTGCTCGAGCGCCTGCTGCACGTTCATGCCGAACTCGGCGACGTTGAGGAAGAACTGCAGCTGCGCCTGCGGCTGCGTGTCGGCGCCCGGCGTGCCGAACACCATGTACGGTTTGCCGTCCTTGAGCGCCAGCGCCGGATTGATTGTCTGCCGCACGCGTTTGCCCGGCCGCAACACGTTGATGTCGTCCTCTTCGAGACCGTAGTACGCCATGCGGTTGTTGAGGACGAAGCCGGCGCCTTTCACCACGTGGCCGCTGCCAAAAATGCTGAGCAGCGATGAGGTGACCGACACCATGTTGCGATCCTTGTCGATGACCGCGAGATACGTCGTGTGTCCGTTCTCTTCGCCCGTGATGACCTGCGTGTGATCAACCGACTGCGGTGAGGAGTACGCGATCTGCTGTTGGCTCGAGGTCACAGGCGATCGAGGGTTACCGAACGGCGCCTCACCCGCGATCGCCTTGTCCGGATCGATCAACGCGCGCCTGACCGCCGCGTATTCCTTCGACAGCATCTCGCGCATCGGGATGTTCGGCGTGAACTTGGGATCGGCGACGTACTTGTTGCGATCGGCAAAGGCGAGCTTCAGCGATTCGGTGACGGCGTGCAGGTACGGCGCGCTGTTGTGGCGCATGTAACGCACGTTCATCCCCTCGAGGATGTTGAGCGCCTGCAGCATCACGAAGCCCTGCGAGTTCGGCGGGCACTCGTAGACTTCGACGCCCTTGTAGTTGATGTGCACCGGCGCGTCTTCGTTCGCCTTGATGGCGGCGAGATCCCTGGCATCGATCAATCCGCCTTCGGCCTTCATGTAGGCGGCGAACTTCTCTGCAACTGGTCCCTGGTAAAACGCGGCGCTGCCTTTCGATCCGATCTCGCGCAGCGTGTTGGCGAGATCCTTCTGGATGACGCGCTCGCCAAATCCCAGCGGCTGGTTGTTGCGATACCAAATCTCTTTCGCGGACGGCGAGAGCTTCGCGGCGCTGCCGCGAATGGCGCCGGCCAGCGCTTCGGTGACCGGGAATCCTCGATCGGCGAGCTCGATCGCGGGCGCCAGCAATTCGGCGAGCGGCCGGGTGCCGTAGGTCTTCGCGGCAAGCTCCGCGCCGGCGACCGATCCGGGAACGCTGACCGAGAGAATGCCCTGATCCGGAATACCGCCCTTGTTCTTGTAGAAATCCACCGTCGCGGCCATCGGCGCGACGCCGGTGCCGTTGATGAACTTCACCTCGCCGGTCTTCGCGATGTAGATCAGCATGAACATGTCGCCGCCGAGCCCGGTCATTTCCGGTTCGGTGAGACCTTGCACGGCCCACGCGGCCACCGCTGCGTCGATGGCGTTGCCGCCGTTTTTCAGGATGCGAATGCCGGCTTCAGAGGCGAGCGCGTGACCGGACGCGATCATTCCGGTATCCGACAGGACCACCGGACGCCAGGTGGACGTCTGCGCGAGTGGAGCAGCGGCGAGGGCGAGAACGGTCAGCGCGACGAGCAACGCGATCCGGCGCATGGGGAGCACCTCTGAACGCGCAATGTGCGCCTATTCCGGGCAAATTGCAATACCAAAAACCCCGGCCGCTCGAGCCGGCCGGCGCCGGGAAATTCTGCGGCCTTCGGCCCAATCTCCGGCCCAACCACTGACAATTGCACGCCGGTTTTCAAGCTATGTTGACGTGGCACGAACCGGAGAAGAAGATGCGCGCATCGTCATGCAGGAGGGGCCATGCAGATTCGGTCATTCGTCGTTCTCTGTGCGTTGTTGCTGATTCCGCTTGCGCAGCCGACTGACCTCGGCGCGCGTCACGGCGGCCAGATCACCAGGCACGCCATCTCGTTCAACGTCGTCGAGGCGTCAATCCCTGAAATGCAAGCCGCGCTCGCCGCGGGCCGCGTCACGTCGCGCGATCTGGTGGCGGCGTACATGTCGCGCATCGCGCAGTACGAAGATACGCTCAACGCGGTCATCAACATCAACCTCAATGCCTATAACGAGGCTGACGACCTCGACCGCGAGCGCGGGCAAGGGCGCCTGCGCGGTCCGCTCCACGGCATTCCGATCGCGCTGAAAGACAACGTCAACACGTCGTTCATGCCGACCACCGGCGGCGCGCTGGTGTTTGCGGGCTACACGCCGCCCTACGACGCGACGGTCACCCGCAACCTGCGCAGCGCGGGGGCGATCGTGATTGCGAAGACCGTGATGACGGAGCTGGCCAACTGGGTATCGAGCAACATGCCGGGCAATTACAGCGCGTTCGGCGGTTACGGCATGAACCCGTACGATCCGCGTCCCGATCCGCGCGACGCCACGAGTGACGGGCGGCCGGCGATGAACACCGGTGGATCGAGCTCGGGCATCGGCACCGCGGCGAATCTGTGGGCGGGCAATGTCGGCTCGGAGACGTCCGGCTCGATACTGAGCCCGTCGAACGCCAGCATGCTCGTCGGCATCAAGCCGACGATTGGCCTCGTCAGCCGCTACGGCGTGATTCCGATCACCGCCGATCAGGACACCGCGGGTCCGATGACGAAGACCGTCGTGGACGCGGCGATCATGCTCGGCGCGATGGCCGGGCCCGATCCGAACGATGTTGCGGGATCGACGCGCTGCACGCTGCCGCCGAATCGCGACTACACGCGCAACCTGCGCACGACGGCCTTGCAGGGCGCGCGCATCGGCATTCCGCGCGCCGGCTTCTACGCCGCGGCGATCAATCCCGCGACCGGCGCGACGAGCGGCGGCCTGAACGCGGCGCAAACCGCGGTGATGAACGACGCCATCGCCGTGCTGCAGCGTCAAGGCGCGGTGATCGTCGATCCGGCAAACATCCCGAGTTACGTCGATGGGACTCCGGCCAACAATTTCCTGACGTTCGGCGTCTGTTCAGGCCTGGCCAACGCGAAGGGCCTGGACACGGGTTGCTCGGTGATCTTGAAGTACGGCATGAAGCGCGACTTCAACGCCTACCTGCAATCGCTCGGGCCGGGCGCGCCCGTGAAATCGCTGACCGAGCTCCGCCAATACAACCTGGCGAATCGCCCGCGCGGCGCGATCAAGTACGACCAGGCGCAGCTCGACATCTCGGACGAGATGAATGTCGAGGCCGACCGGGCGCGCTATCTGCAGGATCGCGCCCGCGACATCTTCCTCGCCGCCACGCACGGCATCGACGAGATCATGGCGACGCAGCAGCTCGATGCGCTGCTGTTCCCCGGCAGCAGCGGCGCCGGCATTGCGGCGAAGGCCGGACATCCGACGGTGATCGTGCCGTTCGGCATGATTCCGAACGCGCCGACGCCGCCGTTCCCGGCGGCGTTCAACGCCAACGATCAGCCGTACGGCGTCAGCTTCACCGGCACGGCGTGCACCGAGCAGCGGTTGATCGAGCTGGCCTACGCCTTCGAGCAGGCCACCCGGCGGCGCGTGCCGCCGTCGTCCGCGCCGTAACGCGGGCGGCGGTTTATTCGGGGGCGGATGGCGGGACGCGCGCTTACTCGGATCGCAGGACGTCGAGCGTCGTTCCGATCGTGGCGCGGCGAGCGGGAATCAGGCACGCGGCCAGCCCGACGCTGACGAGCAGCAGCGACACGAGGGCCATCGTCTGCCCGTCGGTGGCGTGCACGCCGAATAGCAACGCGCGAATCGTTCGACCGAGCAGCAGACCCAGCGCGATCCCTGCGGCGACACCGGCAAGGACGGGGGTCATCCCTTGCCGGACGATCGATGCCATCAGCGCGGCGCGGCTGGCGCCGAGCGCGAGGCGGATGCTGAGCTCGTTGCGCCGGCGCGTCACCGCATACGCCACGACGCCATAGATGCCGACGCTCGCCACCAGCAGCGCCGACACCGCGAACAGCACGACGAGCCGTGATTGCAGGCGCCGCTGCGCCACGGATCCATCAACCAATCCTTGCGCCGGCTCGATCGGCGCGATTGGCAGCGTCGGATCTTCGCCGTGCAGCGCGTTGCGAACCGGCGCCACCAGCGCGTCGGCATCCGCTCGCGATCGAATAACCATCGCCACATCGCCGGGGGGACGCTGCCAGTACGGATAGTAGGCGTGCGGCGCGGAGATGTCCTGCAGCACTGCGCGCGTGTCGGCGACGATGCCGACCAGCAGTTTGGGCTTGTCGTCTTCACCCATGAACTCGCGGCCGACCGGGTCCTGATCGTCCGGCCACAGCAACGACGCCGCTTTGGGCGACAACACCGCGACGCCGCGCGCGCGATCGGTGTCGTCGAAGGCGCGCCCTTTCAGCACCTTCACGCCCATCGCGTCGAAGAAGCCCGGGCTCGCATACCGGTTCTCGACGCTGTGACGTTCCGACGAGGCATCGCGATAAATCGCGTCGTTCCACGAATTGCCCTCGAGCGGCAGCTGCGTAGTGAATCCGACGGCCTGGATGCCGGGGATGGCATCGAGACGCGCGAGCAATCGATCGAAGAAGCGCGAGCGTCCCTCCGCATCTTCATATTGAGGTCCGGCGGTGTCGACGTCGAACGTGAAGACCTGTTCGGTATCAAAGCCTTTGTCGACGTTCAGCAGCCGGTTCAGGCTGATTGAGAGCAGCACGGCGACGATCAGCAGCGCGGTGCTCAACCCGACTTCGACGCCGATCAGCATTTCGCGCAGCCGCGCGCCCTGGCGGCCGTCGGTGACCGCCCGGCCACTCGATCTTAACGCGTCGCCGGGCAGCTGGCCGGCGAGACGCCATGCCGGCAAGACGCCGAAGATCACCGTCGTCGCCAGCGTCGCCAGCAGCGCGAACACCATCACGCTCGCGTCGATGCGGACTTCGTGAAGCCGCGGCAGCTGCACGGTTGGCGTCGAGGTCAGCATCTCGACGATGACGGAGGCGAGGAGCAGACCACAGGCGCCGCCGAACCCCGAGAGCAGCATGCTCTCCGAGAACGCGTGCGCGAAAATGCGCCCGCGGCTGGCGCCGAGCGCGCTGCGCACCGCGGTCTCACGCGCGCGGGCCGCGACGCGAGACAGCAGAAGATTCGCGAGGTTGACGCAGACAATCAGCAGCACCGCGCCGACCGCCGCCGCCAGCATCCACAGTGCGAGCGAGCGGCCGGTCACGATGTCCTGCAGCGGAATCAGCAGGGCGCCGAGCTCGCCGCCGGCGCCGGTCATCGCGGGGAAACGGCTCTGGACGACGTTCAACTCGGCGAGCGCGGCCTCGGGAGTCACGCCCGGCTTGAGTCGCGTCAACGCTGCGTAGTTGTAGTTGCCCATCAGCCGCGTGCGCTGATCGATCGGAATCACCAGCGGGCGGAACATCTGATACTGGTTGTTGGCCGGCGAGCTCGACACGCCTCCACCGAACGCGGTCCAGAAGGAACCGGCGACGACACCGATCACCTGGTGATCGACGCCGTCGATCAGCACCATCCGCCCGAGCAATGAGCGATCGGCGTTGAATCGCGCGCGCCACAACGATTCGCTGAGGATGACGACGCGATCGAGACCGGGCTCTTCTTCCTCGGCCCGAAAGGTGCGGCCCAGCATCGGCTCGGCGCCGAGCATCGAGAAGAAGTTGTGCGTGACGCGCGCGCCGCGCGCGATCGCCGCGGCTTCGTTCCCGGCGCCGATCTGTGCTCGGGAGTTGCTCAGGATCGCGACGTCCGCCAGCGACCGGCACTCGGCCGCCCAGGCGCGGGCGTGCGCCGGATTGACCGGGAACACCGCCGTGTCTTTGTCGGTGCGCACCTCGCGCACGGCGAACAGTTGTCCGGGATCCCGGTAGGGCAGCGGCTGCAGGACGACGGCGTTGACGACCGAGAAGATCGCGGTGTTGGCGCCGATGCCGATGGCGAGCGACACGATCGCGACCGTGGAGAAACCGCGATTGCGCCGCATCAATCGCCAGGCGTAGCGAAGATCCTGCAGGGTAGCGTCGATGAACGGGACGCTGCGCTGATCGCGGTACTGCTCCATCGTCGATGGCACGTTGCCGAACTTCACGCGCGCGCGGCGCCACGCCTCTTCGTCCGGAACACCGCGCCGGATCAGATCCTCCGCGAGCATCTGGATATGCGAGGCGAACTCCTCGTTGAGGTCGCGTTCGGATCGATGCAGGCCGGCAATGCCGAGCAATCGATGCCACATCCGCCGCAGCGCGCGCATCAGGCCTTCTCGCCTTTCAACGCAATGAAACGATCGACGATCTCGTTGACCTGGGCCCACTGCGACATTTCGGCGTTCAGCTGCTTGAGGCCCGCGCGCGTGATGCGATAGAACCGGGCGCGGCGGTTGTTGTCGGACACGCCCCACTCGGATTCGATGGCGCCTTCCTGTTCGAGCTTGAGCAACAGCGGGTAGAGCGTGCCTTCGTTGATCGACAGTGCATCCTCGCTGGTCTGCTCGATGCGCCGCGCCAGGCCGTAGCCGTGCTGCGGACCCATGGCGCTCAGCGTCTTCAACACCATCAAGGCGAGCGTGCCTTGCCAAACCTCGGTCTTCGGACTCATTTGGGAAACCCAAAGGACTATCGCACTGTTCCTTTGGGAAAGCAACAGGAGCTTGACAGTTTACCGGGACCAGTGACAGCATCGCTTCATCTTGGTCGCGGTGATGTGTACCTGCGCGTGTTGTTGTCTCGAGGCACCTGCCTCCGGCGCCGCGCTCTGTACCCGACCGTGATTCGCTAGTTCGCATCCACGAGTTCAGCACGAGGCCCGGAAGGCGAGACCGCTTTCCGGGCCTTCGTCTTTTCCGAATCCCCGCAGCGTTCCGCCTTCCTTCAACAGCAAGGGAAGGATCATGGCGACAGCACGACCCATCGGCATCTACTACGAGCACCCCGACTGGTTCCGGCCGCTCTTCACCGAGCTCGACAAGCGAGGCGTCACCTACGAGGCGGTCAATGCCGATCGTCATTCTTACGACGCGACCAACGGCGACGGCTCTCAGTACGGCCTCGTCTTCAATCGCATGAGCCCGTCCGCGTATTTGCGCGGCCGCGGCCACAGTATTCTCTACACGCTCAACTACCTCGCCCACCTCGAACAGCTCGGCGTCCGCGTCGTCAACGGGCTGGCGGCGTTTCGTACCGAGACGTCAAAAGCGCTGCAGCTGTCGCTCTTGAAATCGCTCGGTCTGCCGTTCCCGGCGGCGCACGTGATCAATCACCCGGATGCGGCGCCGGCGGCGGCGAAGGGTTTGCGCTTCCCCGTCGTCGTCAAGGCGAACATCGGCGGCAGCGGCGCCGGCATTGTGCGCTTCGATACGCCTGAGGACCTGGAGCGCGCGGTCAGGGAGGGCCGCGTCAAGCTCGGCGTCGACGAGACCGCGCTGGTGCAGGAATTCATCCCGGCACGCGGCGGCCGCATCACCCGCGTGGAAGTGCTCGGCTACAAGTACCTCTACGCGATCAACGTCTACAGCAGCGGCGAGAGCTTCAACCTGTGCCCGGCCGACATCTGCCAGAGCACCGACGGCGTCGAGCTCGCCCGCGGCGCGTGCCCCGTCGATGCGCCGAAGAACAACCTGCGTGTGGAGCGCGCCGATCCTGAGCGCGAGAGCATCGACGATGTGGAGCGGATCATGCGCGCGGCGGACATTGAAATCGGCGGCGTCGAATACATGATCGACGATCGCGACGGGCAGCGGTACTACTACGACATCAACGCGCTCTCGAATTTCGTCGCCGATGCGCCGCGGGTGATCGGCTTCGATCCGTTCCAGAAGCTCGCCGACTACCTCGAACAGGAGACACGCTATCGCCGCGCGGCCTGCATACGGAGATGTTTCGGTCGGAGCGTGATGCGCGGTTCGAGCGCCGGCTCGGTGCCGGCGACGAACCGCCACTGCTGCGCGATGGTGGAGAGCAGCAGGATCAACTCCGTCCAGGCAAATGACTCGCCGATGCAGATGCGGGACCCGCCCCCGAACGGAAAGTACGCATACTTGGGCCTCGTCCGGCTCCCCGCTCCCGGCTCCCGGTTCCCGTCAGCGAGCCAGCGCTCTGGTGTGAATGATTCCGGATCAGACCACCAGCGCGGATCGTGATGCGCGATCCACTGGCTGACGATCACGAGCGCCTCGGGCTCGATCGTGTGGCCGGCAATGGTGTGCGGCTCGATGGCGCGGCGGCCCATGGTCCACGCCGGCGGATAGAGGCGCATCGACTCGGCGACAATGGCGCGCGTGTATTCGAGCTTCGGGACGTCCTCGACGTCCGGCGTTCGGCCCTGGAGCACGCGCGCCAGCTCTTCGTGCAGCCTGATTTCGACGTCGCGCGACTTGCCGAGCAGATACCACGTCCACGCCATCGCGTTGGCGGTCGTCTCGTGGCCGGCGAGGAAGATCGTCATCGCCTCGTCGCGAATCTGCGCATCGCTCATGCCGGGCGCCGATGGATTTTCCGGATCGCGCGCCGCCAGCAGCATCGAGACGAGGTCGCCTCTACGATCCGCGGATCGACGTTCGGCGATCACGCGATGAATCACCTTGTCGAGGCGCTCTCGCGCCTTCCTGATTCTGATGAACACCGGCAACGGCAGCTTCTCGAAATACTCCAGCCCGGGCAGGAACGCGATGTCGAAGGTCTGCACCGCCGCGGTCAACGCTTCACGCACTTCGTCGGCATCACCCTTGACGTCGCTCGAGAACAACGTCTCGCCGACGATCGCCAGCGTCAGCGCGGCCATCTCGTTGGTGACATCGATCGTCTGGTCCGGCGCGATCGATTCGCGCCACCGCAGCGCGTGCTTGACCATCGCATCGGCAAAGCGCTGCACCTGCTGGCGGTGAAACAGCGGCTGGATCGTGCGCCGCTGGCGCAGGTGCGCCTGGCCTTCAGAGGTGAGCAGGCCTTCACCCAGCAACCGCTTGGCGCGCTGGAGCGCGACGCCTTTGTGGAATTTCTTCGCCGACGTGACGAGCACGTCTTCGATCCAGTCGGGATGACTGACGAGATAGATCTGCTGGGGTCCGAAGCTGAACCTGGCTATGTCGCCGAACTCGCGCTGCGTTTCCGTGAAGAACTTCAGCGGGTCGCGGCGGAAGGCGAGAAAGCTCGCGCCCGGAATCCAGGACGAGGGCCCGGGGACGGCTTTTGGCGCCGGCGCGAAAGTGGTCGCCATGACTGGCGACCATTCTCGCACCGTTCGAACCGCTAACGCTTCTTCGCCGCCCGCTTCGTCTTGCGTCCGCCAGTCTGGCGGCCGGTCTTGCGCTTCGGCACCTTGCCGCCTTTTTCGCGCGCCTCGCTGAGGCCGATGGCGATTGCCTGTTTGCGGCTCTTCACCGTGGCGCCCGAGCCGCTCTTCAACGTGCCCTTCTTGCGGCGATGCATCGCCGACTTGACCCGCTTTTGCGCTGCTTGTCCGTACTTGGCCATGACTCCTCCGCGCGCGTTCGCTTGCAAGCGGCGGGCCGATACGCGTTACGCTTACGCGCGTGCGCAAGCTCGACGTCTTCAACCACCTGTATCCGCGGCCGTACTTCGATCGCATGATGGCGGTCGCGCCGACGTTCAAGGACATCGGCAAGCGCATGAGGGGAATCCCCATGCTGATCGATCTCGACGAGCGCTTCCGCGTCATGGATCGATTCGGCGACGAGTATCAGCAGATCCTGTCGATCGCCACGCCGCCGATCGAAGTCTATTCGTCGGGATCCGACAGCATCGATCTGGCGCGGCTCGCCAACGACGGGATGGCGGAGCTCGTCGGCAAGCATCCCGATCGCTTTCCCGGATTCGTGGCATCGCTGCCGCTCGGCGATCCTGACGCGGCGATGCGCGAGATGGAACGCGCGATCAACGATCTCGGCGCGCGCGGCATTCAGCTTTTCTCCAACATCAACGGCAAGCCGCTCGACACGCCCGAGCATCTCGCGTGGCTCGATCGCATGGCGGCGTTCGATCTGCCGATCTGGCTGCATCCGTATCGCGGCGCCGGCATGACCGATTACGCGAGCGAGGACAAGTCGAAGTTCGAGATCTGGTGGACGTTCGGCTGGCCGTACGAAACGAGCGTCGCGATGGCGCGGCTGGTGTTCTCGGGAATTTTCGATCGCCATCCGAACCTGAAAATCATCACGCACCATCTCGGCGCCATGGCGCCGTACTTCGAAGGCCGCGTCGGGCCGGGCTGGGATCAACTGGGCACGCGCACGTCGGACGTGGACTACAGGGGCGTCCTCACAGCGCTGAAGAAGCGGCCGATCGACTATTTCCGCATGTTCTACGGCGATACCGCGGTGTTCGGCGGCTATGACGCGACGGTCTGCGGGCTGAATTTCTTCGGCGCCGATCACGTGCTGTTTGCCTCCGACGCGCCGTTCGACCCGGAGAAGGGCCCGATGTATATTCGCGAGACCATCGCCATCATCGACCGGCTGCCGATCTCGAACGAGGATCGCGAGAAGATCTACTGGCGCAACGCCGTGGAGCTGCTGAAGCTATGATCCATCTCACCGGAGACGAGCCGCCCGTTGGTGATTTGCCGTCGGCCCTGGCCGAGAGCCGGGCGGCGCTGCAGAAGCTGGTCGCCGCCGGCGAGAAGTGCGGCACGTCGTGGACCACGCCGCGCGCGCCGGGCAAGTGGTCGCCGAGCCAGATCGTCGAGCACGTCGCGCGCGTGCTCGAGGAATCCGGCAAGACCATCAAGGGCGAGCCGAGCGCGTTTCCGGGCCTGCCGCCGTTCCTGCGCCCCCTGATTCGCGGCTTGTTCTTCAACCGCATCCTGAAGAAGAACCGCTTCATCAACGGCCGGACCAATCGCGCGCTGAATCCGATCGCCGGTCCGCCAACGCCGGCGGAGGGCCGCACCCGCTTGCAGCGCGCGCACGACGCGTTCGAGCGCGCGTGCAAGGACAGCCCGCCGCGATTCGTCCACGGCGTCTTCGGCGATATTTCGACGACCGAATACGCGCGCTTCCAGGCGCTGCACACGCTGCATCACGCTGAACAGGTCTTGAGGTCTTGAGGTCTTGAGGTCTTGAGTTATTCAGCGCGCAGGATGATGCCGGGCTGCACGCGCAACGCGCGAGCGGCCGGCGCCAGCACCGCCAGACACACCACGATCACATAGAGGATCATCGCGGCGGCGATCGCCGGCGGATCGAGCCGCAGCGACTCCTCCGGCAGGCCGAACGAGTTCGCGACCGACGGGACGAGCCGCATCAACCACGCCGCGGCGACGACGCCGATCGCAATGCCGCCCGCCGTCCATCCGAGCGTCGGCGCGCCGAGCAGCCGCAGCACATCGTTGGGCGTTGCGCCGATCGCGCGCCGCAGCGCGACTTCTTTCGTGCGTCTCGCCGTCAGATAGCTGACGACCGTGTAGACGCCCAGCAATGCAAGCGCGACCGCGAGTATCGCAAAGCTGCCAAGCAGCCGCGTCATCAGGCGCGGTGTGTTGGTTGACTGTGCCATGACGTCGGCGAGCGCACGGATGTCGAAGATCGCCTGCTCCGGCACGATCGTCCGGATCGCCTGTTTGATGGCGTCGATCGGCACGGCGTGTCCCGCGGCCGTCTTCACGAGCAGGGTCGCGTTCGGTTCACTCTGCTGCAAGTACGACGTATAGATCTGCGGCGGCACCTCCAGCCGATGGGTCGGCCGCACGTCGCCGACGACGCCGATGATCGTGGCGGTGCGCATGCGCGGGCCGGTGCCCGATTTGATTTGCTGGCCGATCGGATTCTGATCGGGCCAGAAGCGCCGCGCCATCACGTCGTTGATGACAATGACCTGCGGCGCATCCACGCTGTCGCTGTCGGCGAACGTCCGGCCGGCGCGCAGCGGAATGCCGAGCAGGTTGAAATATTCCGGGCTGACGATCGCAAAGCCCGAGCGCTGCAGCGACAGCGTTGCCGCGTCGGCGGCGCGCCCGACGATCGAGAACTCGGTGCCCGCAAAACTTTGCAGCGGCGTGTCCGCGATCGCGACCCGGCTCAGTCCGGGCACGGACGACAGCGCCTGTAGATATTCCTGGTATCTCGCACCAGTACCGCGCGGACTGGGTTGGCCGGCCGCGCGCAGCCGCATCACCGTTACGTCCTCGGACTGATAGCCGGTCGGCGCGTGCTGCAGTTGCCGCAGACCGGTAGCGACCAGGAGTGCCGCGACGAGCAACACCACCGACGCCGCGACCTGCGCCGCGATCATCGCGTGACGCGATCGTGAGCGCGTGGTGCCCGTCAGCCGCGACGCATCGCCGGAGATCCCTCTGTTCCTGACGAGATGCAACGCGGGCAAGAGTCCCGAAACAATCGTGACCAGCACCGTGACCATCACGGTGAAGAGGATCACCGGACCGTTGAGCGCGAGCTGATTCAGCAGCGGCGACGGTGACGCGATCATCGTCGCAGCACGCCGGCGAGCGCTGATGCCTGCACTACGCCCAGTGCCGCCGCGACCGCTGCAAACAGGAACGCTTCGGTCAGGAACTGGCGCAGCAATCGTCCGGCGCCTGCGCCGAGCGCCGACCGGATGATCACTTCCGGCCGCCGCTCGATCGCGCGCGCCATCAGGAACTGCGCGGTGTTCGCGCACGCGATCAGCAGCACCAGGCCGACGGCGGCAAACAACACCATCACGGCGGTGCGCGCGCCGCGGCCGAGCACCAGCCGCCGCAGCGGCGTCGCGCCCATCGTGAATCCGAGATCCTGGCCGTCCGTACCGCGGCGATACAGCTGCGGATGATCGCTCTTCAAGCGCTGCCCGATGGTGCGCAGCTCCGCGTCGGCCTGCTCGATCGTGGCGGCGCCGCGCAGCCGCGCGATCGCGATCACGCGGCGCACCGACGAGAACGATCCCGCGCGCGACGTGTACTCCGGAATCATCGGGTACGGCACATACAGCTCGATCGGCTCCGGCGTGAAGTAGTCGAAGCCGACACCCGGCGGCAGCACGCCGATCACCTGATGCGATGCGCCGTTGACGATGATGTTGCGATTGATGATGCCGGCATCGCCGCCGAAATTGCGGCGCCAGAACGCGTCGCTCAGGACGACACCGGATCGAGCGTCTTGCTCGCGGCCCGCGCATCGAGTGTCTCGGGGATCGTCGGACCGGTGTCGAACTGGTTCTGTGTGGCGAAATTGTCGACGACGGCGACGAGACGATCCGGCGAAGGGAACGGCAGCGGCTGGATCAGCGCCGCGTGCAGCAGCGAATAGATGACGGTGTTGGCGCCGATGCCGAGCGACAGGGTGACGACGGCGAGTAACGAAGTGCCTGGCTGGCGCAGGAACATCCTCGCGCCGTACACCAGGTCCCGAGCCAGCGAATCGATCCACATCATGATGCGCGCCTCCCGCATGTCCTCTTTGGCGACGAGCAGGTTGCCGGCGTGCCGGCGCGCCGCTCCCATGGCCTCGTCACGCGTCATGCCCTGTTTCACGTACTTGTCGGTCAGCATCTCGACGTGGAACGTGAGCTCCTCGTCGAGGTCGCCATCAACCGATCGGCGCCGGAACAGGTTGACGAATCGTGTGAGTGCCGGCATGGCGATCAGGCGTTCTTGAGAACGCGGCCGACGGCGCTCGTCAGCGCCGACCAATGGGCCTCTTCGTCCGCGAGCCGCCGGCGTCCGATCGCGGTGATGGTGTAGAAGCGCGCCTTACGGTTGTTCTCCGACACACCCCACGTCGATTTGACCCACCCCGCCTCGGTCATGCGATGCAGCGCCGGGTAAAGCGAGCCGGCTTCGACGCGCAGCACGTCCTTCGACACCTGCTCGATGCGCTCGGCGATCGCGAAGCCGTGCATCGTCTCGGCCGTGGACAGTATCCGAAGCACGAGCAGGTCGAGCGTCCCCTGCAGCTGGTCCTTCTTGTTGTCTCCCATAGATATCTATATGAGGGCAGACGATAACCGCCGCGGCCCTCCCTCGTCAAGCCCAACGCAGAGCTGGCTGGGCGCACCGCTCAGCTGGGCTGGCGAGGGGTTATCCCGCTGGCTATTCTTCCTAGGACTTGGTAGCGTGGCCCTCATGACGACGAAGCTTCGCATCCTGCTCGCAGATGATCACGCGACGGTCCGCGAAGGTCTCTGCATGATCCTCAACGCGCAGCCCGACATGGAAGTGGTCGGCACCGCCAGCGAAGGCCACGCCGCGCTCCAGGAAGCCGAGCGCGTCAAGCCGGACGTGGTCATCATGGACATCTCGATGCCCGGTCTCAACGGGCTCGAGGCGACGGCGCAGTTGATGAAACGCTCGCCATCGGCGCGCGTGCTGACGCTGACACGCCATACCGATCTCAGTTATCTCCGCCAGTTGATGAGCGCCGGCGCCGCGGGCTACGTAATGAAACAGAGCCCCGCGGAAACGCTGCTGAGTGCCGTGCGCACGGTGGCCGGCGGACGCAACTATGTCGACGAGGCCATGGCTCCGGCCAACGCCGAAGCGGCCGACCGCTCGATCGACATCCGCGAACCGTCGCGGCCGTTGAGCAAGCGCGAAATGGAAGTGATGCGGCTGATCGCGTGGGGCGCGACCAACAAGGAAATCGCGCAGAAGCTGCAGCTCAGCGTCAAGACCATCGAGGCCCACAAGGCCAACGGGATGCGAAAACTCGGTATGGGCAGCCGCGTGGATATCGTGCGCTACGCCGTGCTGCACGACTGGCTGGCGCAGTCGTAACCAGTTCCGGCCCGGGCCGGCGAAAGGATCGCGGCGCCGGTTATGCCTGAGCCCAACATTGTCGTGATCGGTGCGTCGGCCGGCGGCCTGCAGGCGCTGACCGATGTCGTCGAGCACCTTCCGGCCGCCACGCGCGCCGCGATTTTCGTCGTGATGCACACGACGGACGACGGCGACAGCTTTCTTCCCCAGATTCTCGGACGCAAATCGAAGATCCCCGTGGCGTTCGCGCAACACGGCACCTCTATCAAGGCCGGCACGATTGCGGTGGCGCCGCCGGGCCAGCACCTGCTGGTGATGAGGAAGCGGACGATCCTCAATCGCGGCCCCAAGGAAAACGGTTTTCGGCCGGCCGTCGATCCGTTGTTCCGCACCGCGGCGCGCGCGCATGGTGCGCGCGCCATGGGCATCATCCTGTCGGGCGCGCTCGACGACGGCACGTATGGATTGAAGATGATCAAGGATCACGGCGGCATGGCCGTGGTCCAGGATCCGGAAGAGGCCACCCATCCAAGCATGCCGCTCAGCGCGCTGCGAACGGTCAAAGCGGATCACGTCCTGCGCGCCGCCGGCATCGGCGTGCTGATCGCAAAACACTGCGCGGACGGCGCTGAAGGAGTTGCAATTATGGCTCGCCCAGAGGAACCCGAGCCCCAGAATCCGGCCGAAGAGACCGGCGTCGAGGACATGGAACAGAACTTCGGTCCGCCGTCCGGGTTGACATGCCCCGATTGCGGCGGCGCGTTATGGGAAATTCGGAACGGCGAGCTGACACGCTATCGCTGTCATGTCGGCCATCAATACACACCAGAGGCGCTCGACGCGGGTCACCGGGAGGTGGTCGAAGGCGCATTGTGGAGCGCGGTGCGCGTGCTCGAAGAGCATTCCGACCTCCGGCGGCGCATGTCGAAGCGCGCGCAGGAGCGGGGGCTGTCGGCGGTGTCCGCGGGATTCGCTGAAAGCGCCGAGGAATCCGACCGGCAGGCGGCTACAATACGGCAGCTGTTATTTGGCCGCCATCAGCCGCAGGCCACGCCGGAAGCGGCCGATCCTGAAGCGACAGTCCGCGTCAAGGGGAAGCGGCGGCCGGCATAGCGCCCGACTCCAATGCCCACGAAGAAAAAGTCCCTCGTCGATACTCGTGGCGGCCGCCGTGCAACCGCCCGTCGCAGACCGTCACGCCGCGTTCATCCCCGCGCGGCCGGCGGCGTGGTGATGCCCAGAGCGCCGGTCACCGTGGTCGGCGTTGGCGCGTCCGCGGGCGGGCTCGAAGCGTTTTCCCAGCTGATCGAGGCCGTTCCACCGGATGTCGGGCTGGCCCTGGTGCTGGTCCAGCACCTCGCCCCCAATCACGACAGCGCGCTGCCGGTGTTGCTGTCCACGCACACGGAGATGCCGGTCCTGCAGGCGACCGACGGCATGCCGATCGAGCCGAATCATGTTTACGTGATTCCGCCGAACATGCAGATGGAAGTCGACGACCGCACGCTGATGTTGTTGCCGCGTCCGGCGGATCGCACGCGGCACCTCCCGATCGACACGTTCTTCTCGTCGCTGGCCGAGGCGTCGGACGGACGCGCGATTGGCGTGGTCCTGTCCGGCACCGCTTCCGATGGCGCGATTGGGATTCGCGACATCAAGGCGTCCGGCGGCATCACCATGGCCCAGGCGCCGGAATCGGCGAAGTACGACAGCATGCCGCGCGCGGCGATCGGGACCGGCATGGTGGATCTCGTGCTGACGCCGGAGCAAATCGGCGTCGAGCTGGGACGCATCGCCAGCCATCCGTATATCCAGCCGCATGCGACGCCGCGCGAGGAAGAACAGCTCCGCGCCGATCAATTGCGCACGATATTCGACCTGTTGCGGCCTGTCAGCGGCGTCGACTTCCGGCACTACAAGCTGCCGACGATCCGCCGCCGCCTCCTGCGGCGGATGGCGCTGCACCGGCTGACCAACGTCGACCATTACATCGAGCTGCTGCAATCGAACCATGCCGAAGTGCGCGGCCTGTTCCACGATCTGCTGATTCACGTCACGCGCTTCTTTCGCGAGCCCGAATCCTTCGCCGCCCTCGCGGAGGACGTGTTTCCCAGGCTGCTTCGCGATCGCGATCCGGGACACCCGATCCGCGTCTGGGTGTGCGGCTGCGCGACCGGCGAAGAGGCGTACTCACTGGCGATTGCGCTCGTCGACTTCCTGCAGGAGCAGCACTCCCAGGTGCGCGTCCAGATCTTCGCCACCGACGTCAGCGAAACAGCGATCGAGCACGCCCGCGCCGGCGTGTATCCCGCGGCCATCGCCGCCGATGTTGGACCAGACCGGCTGCGGCGCTACTTCACGAAGACCGACGGCAGCTACCGGGTCAGCAAGGCGATCCGCGACATGTGCGTGTTCGCCCGTCAGGATCTGACGAAGGATCCGCCGTTCTCGCGCCTCGACCTGGTGATGTGCCGCAACGTGCTGATCTACATGGACACGGTGCTGCAGAAGAAACTGATCGCGTTGTTCCACTACGCGCTGAACGCGGAGGGCTTCCTGGTCCTGGGCCAGGCGGAAACCGTTGGCGCGCAGCCGAGCCTGTTCTCACTCGTCGAAAAGAGGTATCGCATCCATCGCAAGAAAAGCGCGCCCGGAATGGTCGCGGCGTTCCCCGTCGATTATGCAGCCGTGACGCCGCCGAGGCGGCCGGCTATGGACGTGCCCGGCACCGAGAAAGGACTGCTGCTCGAGGTCAGCCGGATCATTCTCGATCGCTACACGCCGGCGGGCGTGGTCGTCGATAACGATCTGCAGATCGTCCAGTTCCGGGGCCAGACCGGTCCGTACCTGGAACCGGCGCCGGGCGAGGCAAGCCTCAACTTGTTGAAGATGGCGCGCGAAGGCCTGCTCTACGGCCTGCGCACCCTGCTGCACGACGCGCGCAAGACCAAGGGGCCGGTGCGCAAGGACGGATTGCAGGTGCGGTTCGGCGCCGGCTGGCGGCCGGTCAACGTCGAGGTGATTCCGTTGACGGCGCTCGGACGCCCCCATTTCCTCGTACTGTTCGAGCCCCCCGGACCCGAGCGGCTGCGCCGTCCGGAGGCGCCGCCGGCCAAGTCGTCGCGCAAGGGCCGCGCCGAAAACAACCGCACGATGCTGCTGCAGCGCGAGCTGGCGGCCAGCCGCGAGCACCTGCAGTCGATCATCCAGGAGCTCGAAGCGGCGAACGAAGAGCTGCAATCGGCGAACGAAGAAATCCTCTCGAGCAACGAAGAGCTGCAGAGCACCAACGAAGAGCTCGACACCGCCAAGGAGGAGCTGCAATCCACCAACGAGGAGCTCAACACCGTCAACGAAGAGCTGCACGGCCGCAACGAGGAGATGAGCCGCATCAACAGCGATCTGATGAACCTGGTCGGCAGCATGGAGATCGCCGTCGTCATCGTCGGCACCGACTTGCGGATCCGCCGCTTCACGCCGATGGCGGAGAAAGTGCTCAATCTGATCCCGGCCGACCTCGAGCGATCGATCAGCCACATCAATCCGAACATCAATTGTCCCAACCTCGAGCGGCTGATCCTCGAGTGTATCGAGTCGATGTCCACAGTTGAGCGCGAGGTCCAGGACCGCGACGGCTGCTGGTATTCGCTCCGCATCCGTCCCTACAAGAGCCTCGACAACAAGATCGACGGGGCCGTGCTGGCGCTGTTCGACATCGACAGCGTCAAGCGATCGGAGCGCCGCGTCGAAGTCGCGGTCCACTTCGGCAACGCGGTGTTACAGTCGACGCCGCAACCGATGGCGCTGCTGGCGGAGGACCTCCTCGTGCGGCAGGTGAATGCGCCGTTCGCCGCGTTGTTCGGCATCCCCGCCGAGGCGCTGCGCGGCCGCAATTTCGGCGACGTGGTCGGCCGATCGCCGGCGCTCAAAGACTGGCGGATGGCAACACCCGGGACCGCGCTGCCGCCGCTGCGGATTGGCAAGCCGCGACCGGCCGTCATCACGGGGCAGTTGCTCGAAGCGCCCGACGCGGAGGGCGCGACGATTCTCGCCACGGTGCGCGAGGCCGCCGCTGAGTCGTAAGGCATGAGCAAGGCGAGGCGCAAAGTCGCGAAGCCGCGGCCTTCGGCGCGAAGCGCGAGCCGCAAACCCGACGCGCCCCCCCAAGTACACGTCCGCGAGCTGCTCCACGAGCTGCAGGTCTACACCGAGGAAGTCGAGGTCCAGAACGAGCAGCTGGTGAAGGCCCAGCAGGACATCGAGGAGGCGCGCGATCGGTTTGCCGACCTCTATGATTTCGCGCCGATCGGCTATCTGTCGCTCGACGGGAACGGGTTGATTACCGAGATCAACCTGTCGGGCGCCGCGCTGTTCGGCCGCGTCCGCTCGGTTCTGCTCAAGCTGCCGCTGACGGTGCTGGCGCACTCGGACGACCGCGACCGGCTGCGCCGGTTCCTGGTACACGTCATCGCCAGCGAGGCCATGGGTCCGCCGCCGCAGATCGAGATCGCGTTGAAGACCTCTCATCACAGCGTGCGGCTGATCGCGCGCGCCCGCCGCGAAAAGCGCAAGCTCGACATCCTGGTCGCCATGCTCGACGTCACGCAGGAGCACCGGCTCGAACAGGAGCGCCAGGCCGCGCTGGCGCGCGAGCAGGCGCGCACCGCGGAACTGGCGCAGGAAATGGCGGAGCGTATCGCGGCTGAAGAGCGCGTCAAGGCGCTGCTCGAGCGGCTGGTCGGCGTGCAGGAGGACGAGCGGCGGCGGTTGTCGCGCAACCTGCACGATCACCTGGGCCAGCAGCTGACGGCGCTGCGTCTCGCGATCGGATCGATCAAGGAGCGGACGCGCGGCGGCGGCAGCGGCGATTCGAACTCGCGCATCGGCGTGATCGAAGCGATCGTCTCCGATCTCGATCGCGACATCGATCGGCTGGCGTGGGACCT
The DNA here is from genome assembly GCA_019752015.1 of Cyanobacteriota bacterium. Lineage (GTDB taxonomy): Bacteria > Acidobacteriota > Vicinamibacteria > Vicinamibacterales > UBA2999 > 12-FULL-67-14b. The sequence goes on from JAIEMQ010000022.1 coordinate 41,902, forward strand.
GCGCCCCGCCGCGCTCGACGACATGGGCTTGAGCGCCGCGCTCGCCACGCTGGTGCGCGAATGGGCGGCGATGACCGGCGTCAGCGCGGAGTTTCACGCCACCGCGTCGCCGGCGCCGGAGCGCCGGCTCGGTAAGGATGTCGAGTCGCACGTCTATCGCATCGTGCAGGAGGCGCTCACCAACGTCGCGAAGCACGCCGCGGCATCGCGCGTGTCGGTGCTCCTGACTCAGGCGCGCGAGGAGCTCGCGCTGATCGTCGAGGACGACGGTCATGGATTTCCCGGAGGCATTGCCGCTGATCCGGCCGACGGCGGCATGGGGCTGGTCAGCATGCGGGAGCGGGCCGCGCTGATCGGCGGCGAAATCCAGATCGAATCGCTGGCGGGCAAGGGCGCCACCGTGTTCGTCAAGATCCCACTAAAACCCAACACGACATCCTGAACCTCGACTGTTCGCGCGAGCCCGTTTGCGGCGGCATGCGATCCACGGTGTGCGTTTACAAAAAATTGCACGCTCGTGAGGCGCCTTCCTGATGGTGGGCATCGCATCGCCGTGAGATTTTCTTGCGTATGGCGAACATCCCGCGCGTCGATTCGTTTCCAATGCCGTGTCCGGTGTGCGCCGCGAATGCGGGCTTCCCGTTCAAGGCGACGACGTCGCGCGACAGCGCGCAGATCAAGATCGAAGTGCGTTGTCACGCGTGTCAGCATGAGTGGCGCGCCTACATGGACCGCGTCGAGCCGAAACAGAACGACCTGCGCCACGCCGGGTAAGTTCCGGCGTCAGCCAGTTTCGGTATGATGCCCCTCGATATGGGCATCATCCATCGACACCTGATCGCCGCGGCGCTGGCCGTTGCCGTGGCCACGCCTGCCGCCGCTCAATCCATCCGTACAGGCAAGACCGCCGGCGGGATCGCCTACGACGTTCAGGGCTCCGGCCCGGCGCTCGTGCTGATCACCGGATCGAATCTCGATCGGCGTCTGTGAATCGCGAGGCGGAGTGCGTCTCGTCGTCGTTCCCGGCGGGACACGCACGTCAACATGAGCTCGCCGAAGGAGTTCGAAGCCGCGGTTCGCGCGTTCCTCGCGAGCCGCTGACGAGTCTAGGTGACGCCGAAGTGACGCTTACTGAAGGCCCGGCCCGACCCGCCCTTCAGGTAAACCTCGAATCGACGGGCCGCGGCCTCCGTCGGAAACACGAATGCGACCACCAGTGACCACGGACGCTCATTTGCTGTGTGACCGCCGCGGTCGCCGTGGTTATGCCAGTGGAGGCGAGCATCGAGATCGTTCGTGATGCCCGTGTAATGTTTCGATGCGTCTCGATCACTGCGGATGATGTAGACGATGTTCTTTTGAAGTCCATGCATGCCTCGATTAGGAGCATGGGATGTGCCACGTATATTCCGGCTGATGTCCGCGTTAGTGGCTCCAAGTCGACGCAGATTCTGATCACCACATCGAATCGAACAGTCCAAAAAAATGCGTTCCGACTACGCTCCTCGGCTTCGCCTCGGAGCTTCGTCGAGACAGGCTCTGACAACGCCTGTCGAGACAACACCACGACAAGAAACTTAGTGAGAGCTGCAGTTACCACGACATACTCAGAGCCTGTCTCGACGAAGCTCGCGGAGTAATGCGAGCGAGCGAAGTCGGACGCCGCTAGAATAATCGCGTGAACACACTGATCCTGCTGCTTGCATCAACTCGCCGTGCCCGCGAATCGCTTCGGCTACGGCCAGTTCACCGGCTTCGAGCTGAAGATCATCCAGGAGGTCGTCACGCTGGCGGTGTTCAGCGTGTTCGCGATCCTGTTCCTGAAGGAACGCTTCGCGTGGAACTACGCCGCCGCGTTTCTGTGTCTCGGCGCCGCGGCGTTGTTCGCGTTCGGGTTCAAATCCGCTCCAGTAGGATGACCTGATGGATCGACGAGAGTTTCTGAAGGGCACGCTCGGCGCCGCCGCACTGGCCGGATTCAACATCCAGCCCGCGGCTCTACGCACCGTCCGAACGCCGATCCTCGAGATCGGCTATCACGAGACCGGCGATCCGGCCGGCTTTCCGGTCGTGCTGCTGCACGGCTTTCCCGATGACGCGCATGCTTACGACGGCGTGTCGCCGATCCTGGCGAAGGCCGGCTATCGCGCGCTGGCCGTGTATCTGCGCGGCTATGCGCCGACGCGCTTCCTCGATCGATCGCAACCGCGGACGGCGGAGCAGGCGGCGATCGGCCAGGACGTGATCGACTTCGCCGACGCGTTGAAGCTGCCGAGATTTGCGGTGGCCGGTTACGACTGGGGCGGCCGCGCCGCGGCGATTGCGGCAGCGTTGCATCCGGATCGCGTGCGTGCCGCGGTGTTGATCGGCGGTTACTCGATTCAGAACACTATTACTCCTGCCCGGCCCTCCGGGCCGGAGGCAGCGCGCCGGCTCTGGTATCAGTGGTACTTCAACACCGAAGCCGGCCGTGCCGGACTCGAGCAGAATCGCCGCGCCCTATGCGAGCTGTTGTGGCGAGAGTGGTCGCCGACGTGGAAGTTCACGCCCGAGATGTACGCGCAAACGGCGGTGTCATTCGAAAGCCCGGACTTCGTCGACTGCGTGATTCACTCGTATCGCCATCGCAACTTCAATGCGCCGGGTGAGCCGCGGTTTCTCGAGATCGAGAAGCGCCTGGCGGCACGTCCGCCGATCACCGCGCCGGTCATCACGCTGCATGGCGGAGACGATGCGTTCGGCCGTGCCTCGGCGGAGATCTCAGCGGCGGATCGCACGGTGATGCCGCAATTGATCGAGAAGCGGATCGTCGAAGGCGCCGGCCATTTCGTGCCGCACGAGAAGCCGGAGCCGGTTGCGCAGGCGATCATCGACGTGCTCGCGCGATCGAAATAGAATCGGAGACTCACCCAAGGAGACCGCATGAACGCACGTCGGCGCTCTTCGGACACGTGGCCGACGCCATGTTTGCGATGTGCTCGACCGCCGCCGGATCGAAACCGCCGCGCACGGGCATCGAGAAGGCGGTGACCTCGAAGCCGGCGCTCGTGGCGGCGCTGAAGGAAGGCGTCAGCTACTGCAACAGCGTGTACGATTCGATGACGGATCAGAAGGGCACCGAGACAGTGCCGTTTTACTTCGGCCCGACGCCGCGCGTATCGGTGCTGTATTTCGTCGTGACGCACACCTACGAGCACTACGGCAATCTCGTCACTTACATGCGCCTAAAAAACATCGTGCCACCATCGAGCGAACCGGCAAAATAGAATCCGGTGATCTCGTGATTTGGTGATCTCGTGATTTGGATTCAACAGACCACGAGATCACAAATCACCAAATTCATTGATCTGAATTCACCAAATCACCAGATCAACAGCTCACAAGATTTATTTAGTCCCACCACAGACGAACTTCCTTCTGTCCCGAATCGATCAGCAGGTGGTCGTCGCCGCCATCCTCGTCGGGCTGGCCGACTTCCGCCATGAACTCGAACAATGCCGATCGCGTCTTCGGGTCTTCAGGGAGCCTGACCAGCAACGTGTCTGCGTAGGGTGTCCAGTCGTGATTGGGCAGCATCATCACACCGTCGACGCAGATTTGCGTGGCTCCCAATCCATACAACTCGTCGACAAACTTGATGGCGTTTGCTGTCGTGCCGAATCGATTCGACGCAAATGCGGATTCACTCCAGTTCGCCCGCAACCAGGCTGCGGCTTCGGGGACGGTTTCCCAAGGACCCGGCAGCACGTCATCTCTCGTGAACGGCGTCTGTTCGTGCGCAGGTATCGTGTCGTCCGGATACTCCGCGCGCCATCTCTCGCGGTCTTCATCGTCCGCGTAATACTTCAGCCATACCGCGTTTTCCGCGTCGTCTCCGCCGAAGCGCGCCAGATTGACATGCGAGCTGAATCCGATTTCGTCGATCGCGGCCGTCTCTTCACGAAGCGTCTCCTGCCACAGCTTTGTATACAGCTCGCGATCGCTGAGATGATTCGTATGCTCGAGAAAGACGCGCAGCTTCTCCAGACCGGCAATCACCTCCCACAGTTTCGTCCGGAGATCGGCGTCGGACACTGAATCCGGCTCCGGCAGTGCAATGCCGGCTTCGCGAAGTTGTTCGAAGTTGGTGGTGGTCGGACCATCCATGAAGAGATCCATCTTGCGGGCGTATTCCTGGTAGCTCTTTTTGAATTCCTCGGGATCGATTTTCATCGCGTGCCTCCGGCCTCTCTTGACGCACGTTGAGTGCCGGCGGGATTTCCGAATGAATCCGGAAAAAGGCGGGCGCGACGCCGCAGAATTTGCGACGCGATTGGCCGGAAGCCGCTGAAAAATCTGCCGCCCAAGAAGTTGCTCGGGGGGCGTCGATGATTTGCGGTCGCGGTCGTTTTTGGAATACGATGAGGATTCTTCTCTTCGCGAGAAGTCCTGCCTGGATTCCTCGGTAGCTCAATGGCAGAGCATCCGGCTGTTAACCGGAGGGTTGCTGGTTCGAGTCCAGCCCGAGGAGCCAATATTCTCAAGCACTTACAGCTACTACGCTGAAATCGATCGCGCGACTGTACCCAAAACTGTACCCACCCTCTAGGGTTCAACGAGTCGCGATCCGCGAGGCTGAAATTCTACATGCGAAACGAACGATTTCTTGACGGCGCGCGACCGCACGCGGCGATGAAGCAGGGGCTCCGCGAGTGCGAGCCCTAAGTAATCAGAGTGCAGCTCGCGGCGTAACTCGGCTCCTGAAATTCGAACAGCTCGATCGTCCCCACCGATGTCAATTGCTGGCCGAGGGAGACGGCGAGCGCCAGAGGTCCATAGACAAAGAGGCGCGTGCGTCGGATTGCGTGTGTCTTGAGCAGCTCTCCCAAGCGCTCACGTACGGCACGGGCAAAGGCGCAGGCTTCGCGATCTCCTGCGATGGCCTGACTGCCGGTCGATGAAGGCGCCATGAACGCGAGGAGCTTCGGGGGGATTCCGCTTTCAGCGATGTATCGCCGTACATCTTCGCGGCTATCGCCACGGATATTCAAACCCAGCACCAGATCGTCCCCGCCGCCATCGGCGAGTTCGATTGCCAGTTGATAGTCTGCGGTCGGCTCGGCGTCGGAACGCCACAGCTCCTTTGCCGGCGGCTGCGGCATCTCGAAGACCCAGCCGCCGACGGCTGGGAAGGCAGCACCCAAAGCGACCCCGCTTGATAGCGGACACTTGCCACGAAACCGGATCAGGCGCTCGGTGCGCTCACTTTGAATACGTTGCCGCATGGCTTTCAGCTCCGGCAGGAGATCATCGTTCCAGACCTTTGGCGAAGGTACGCGGCGAGTGCTGCGATCGAAATGCTGAGACCAATCGATCGTGTAGTCGGCGGGAACATCAAAGGTTTCGTGCGTCCAGTTCTGCATCCACAACGTGACGCCCTTCTCTCCCGGCGCCAGCGTGGCAACAGCCGATCGCAACATCTGGTCGATATCGGCGCGGCTCAGCACATGACCGCGCTTCGCTTGCAGTGTTCGCAGGAGTTCGGCAAACGCTGGCTGAACGGCCGCGAGCAGCCTGTCGGTGTAGTCCGGATGTTTCAGCAGGCGCGCGACAAAGGTCTCCGCGGCGCGATCGTCGTGCTGCAGATCGCCATGGCCGATTTCAAACGCCAGGCTGTTATGAACGAAGGCGATTGCGTCATCATCGAGCCCGACGCTACGCAGCCGGTCGTCGACGTCCTGTTTGGTGGGTGCCGTCGACGCCGGGTCATCGTAGAAAGGCTGCGCGTTGCGCAAGCGCGCTAGCGCGGACTCGATCGGCCGCAGCTTTGGCGAGAGCGACGGGCTCACGAGCGTGAAGCACTTGTAGACGCCGGGGAGCGCTCGATCCAGTTCGCGAAAATGAGTGAGGCTCGTCTTGAATTCCGCTGGGCTCGCCTCATGGTCTTTGACTTGAAAGTGTATGCGCGTTGACTGCCCACTCTCGTCCCGGAAGTGCACGTCAATGTCACCTGTGCCCTCGTAGAAGATCTGATGAAACGCGCTTTGCAGCAGCCACACCGGCACGTGACACGCGGCGAAACGCGTTTGAAAGTCGAAGCCCTTGAGCGCATTGATCCCGCCCATGGCTTCGGGCGACAACAGCGAGCCGGGGCGTGCCTTCGATTTCGATGTCTTTTGCGGGCTCATGTTTATTGACCGAAGCGAGAGCCGAATAGCTGGCGCCACAATTTGCGGCTCTCCCCTTCGTCTTGGCTGTTCAGCGCCTTGCGTGCGGTGACGGCGGCGGTCTTGACCTGATTCATGAAGGCAGTGAAATCGCTGGGCTCCCAATGTTTCGACACGTTGACGGATGCATATCCTGGATCCGGAATCGAGGGCACGCGACCCGTGCCGCGATAAGCGCCGTAAGAGGTTTCAATACCCTCCAGAACGTTCACGACGCCCACGGCGTGAGTCGAGGGGAGACCGATCGTGCGATGAACCAAGCTCTCGAGGATGTACGACTTCGGCTTGCAAGCCTCCGCGGGCAGTTGATCGCGCCAGTATTTCATCAGCTTGACGACCTGAACGTAGTAGCCGCTTGTGGCCTTGTTCTTGTCCGTGGCGGCTTTGATCTGGCCTCTTGGATGGGTGGCCACCCACACCTTGGCCTCGCGGTCAGGGATCCAGAGCGGCCCATCGTCCTCAGCGATCGGTGTGGCGGGCACGATGTCCAGCCAGACGCCCTTTGCGGCCTGCACGCCCACCGAGCGTCCTTGACGCTTCGTCTCCTTGTAGTACTTCGCCAGGACCGACTGCGTCCACGCCAGCACGACGTCAGGCGCCGTGATGAGACGGTCGACGTCGATGATGCAAATCACATCAACGTCATTGATGTCGTTGATCGCCGTATGCCTCGCATAAGAGCCTGAGAGGAACGTTTCCTTATGCGCTTCCTTGAATTCACTATCCGTCCGCAGCTGCTGCCGCACGGTTTCGTGCGCCGCCTTCGCGTTTGCAACATGCTGGTCGGTCGGCTCGATTGAAGAGACAAGAGCCTTGAAGTCAGACGCGAGCTCCACCGTTATCGGTCCTTTCCTGTGGACACCGGCAGGTCGGGAAGCGAGTCGACATTCAGCCCGTAGTTCCCCGCGAGCGCAGCAAGGAAGTTGCCGCAGACGGAGCACTCTTCGTCCCTAGGCAATTCGATGCCGTACCACCGGTGAATCGTCATCTCATCCACGCTCTCGCTTAAGGGGGGCCAGCTCGCGTATTCGGTTCCCGGCTCGGGACGATTCAGCCAGAGGTACCAAGGAGCCGCGAAGTCCCGTTGCAGGATATTGAGCGAGCTGTCGCGGTCGGCGAGAAGCTCGAGGAGGGCCAGTTTTGCCACCATATTGGCGATTGGCAGCACATCGAGCGACAGGCCTGGTTCGATCGCGACCGGCTGATCGGAATACGCGATCCCTTCCGCATCGGCGGCCGTGGAGACCTCGACGTCCGACGCCTGATCAGGCATCGCGGCGACGAAGCACTGATGACAGGCCGACTGATTCGGCCGGACGCGAAGGACCTGACCACCATAGGCGCGCCGGAAGGCGCCTCCGTAGACGGCGATCACGCCTGCCTCAACGCAAAGCTGATTGACAAGGAGCTTACTGGGCCGGCTATCGGTCCCGCAGACCACGACGTCGGCTCGCGCGATCAGCTCCTTGATGTCGCCTTGATTGTCGTAGTCAACCGCGACCGGATGGGCGGAGACGTTCGCATCCGGATTCTTTTCAAGAATCAGATCGCGAATGACATTTACCTTATAGCGGCCGACCTGCGAAATGCCGCCAGGATGTCGGACGACATTTCCGACCGCTAACCGGTCCCGGTCGATCAAGATGAAGTTGCCGACCCCGCACTTGGCAAGCTCAATCGCCGCGTGGCCGCCCCCTGTGCCCAGCCCGATCAGGACGACTGTCTTGTCCTTGAGCACGGTGGTTTCGAGAATGCCCGAGCGCCGCGTGGCGAGCTCCGGCTGTACATCGGCGAAGCACACATCAAGGGCCAGCCGCGTGTCCCCGTCCTGGCGCCAGGCTGTCGCTCGATAAGGAGTGGCGCTCGGGGACGAAAACGTAGCCGCGTTGGGCTGCCCGCCGCTGTCAGATTGCAGGACGATCGCGACGGTCGTTCCGGGCGGGACCTGAAATGCGGGATCAAGCGTTATGCAGGCGGCCGCCGACGACGCGGCCGGAGTCACGCCGAGGGCCGCGTGGGTGAGCGCGTCCCCTTCGTCCCAGCTGCTCAGGCTCAAGGGCGCGTAGCCATCCCGGATCAGGCTGTCCCAATGGTCGCGTAGCCAAGTGGTCGACAGCGTCAAGGTCGCGAACATGTCGGCGTCGTCTGCGGTGATGTTCAGCGCGCGCGGAGCCTGAGTGCCCTCCGCGACGGCGACGATCGTGCGTCTGGTTTTGTCGTACACGAGCTTGGTGCGCCCGGGCCGTCGCTCTGCGATCGATTTCATCGCCTCGTGAATCATCTGTTGCTGCTGCGGATCGCTTGTGCTCATACGGTCTCCGTCATTGTCGGAACGAAGTCAGCGAGCGATCGCCCCGTCGCCAGATGTTGCTCGTACGCCTCAAGCCAGATGTGCGCCTTGAGAAATACCTTTTGCAGCAGGATGTTGGAATGCCACCGTTCATCGCGCCAATGGCAAACCTGAGGCCAGCCGGCGGCATGCGGCGTGAGCGTGTGCATCGCATGCGAGACGCCGAGCGTAGAGACAGGGCTTCCGTTGAACAGCCGCAACGGATCCGGATCGGTCACATAGAGCGGCGGCCGCTGAAACGGATATCGCGTGGGGATCGGAATATAGAGGTGATAGCGCCGACCGGAATTGGAGATGGCGGTCCCTGACGCGGTATAGGTGTCGTCGGAAGGATGATGGTAGACGCTGAACTGATCGAATCCCTCACGCTGCAGGATCTGGTGTTCGACTGCGAGACGTTGACGCTGCTCAGAGGTCCACATGCCCAGTTCCTTTCACGTTCGTGCTCGCCTTGCGGAATGCTGCGACGATGCCCGGCGTATCCAGCGCATTCAGGCTCGCCGGGCTCTCGGCTGGCGTCGTTGAGCCGTTCAGCCTGTTCAGGAGATGAACCTCTAGCACCGGCATCGGCCACGCCGATCCCAGGGCGACGGCGAAATAGTGGGGCTCCGCGATCTTCGCGACAAGGATGGAGCCAAAGCCGATCGTGTGGTGCTCGATTGGAGCGCCGCTTTCGCGCGCGAGCGCTTCGGCGACGTGCGCGAGCACGCGCTCCCTCGTGCCTGAATCAACGTCCGACGCAGGTTCGACGGACGGCGGCGCGGTGTCGGCACCGATGCGGATTCGTTGAAGCGAGATCTTTTCCCACCCATGGAGTTCTTGCTCGGCGAGCGCTCGTCGCGTCACGAGCGCCTGACGGACGGGGCTGACGCCGGGTAGTACCTTCACCCGCGTCGGCAATGGCGCGCCGTCCGTGCCCGACAGGTCATAGATCCACGGGTGAATCCTGACGAGGGGCTCGCTCTGGCTGCCATCCAGCGTGACGATGATTTCGGCCATGTTGGTGAACTGGTTGCGGCCAGCCAGGCCCACGATGCGCTTTCGATCGCCGCCGCTCGGCGCTGACAGCCCGAGCCGGTGATGCGAATGCCAATCGCCGAAATAGCGCAACGCCCAGTCCGCGGCCATCATTTCGCTCAGCTGACGCAGGTAGTCGACGTCGAGCCGGAAGTGCGTGTTGTCTCGTTGCGCGGCTGGTCCCGCCTTCGTAGCGAGAAGCACCGTCGGCAGGTCATGCCACCGGCCGAAGAGATCTCCGCCAGTCTCGATGGACCAGGCCGAGGCCTCGGCCGCGATAGCGCGCAGCTCCGACTCCCATGTAATCAGGAACCCCTTCGCGGGTTGCGCTTGCGCCCGGCGACTTATGAAGCGGCCGAGCCGTTGAATCAGCCGGTCGGAATTCGGAGAGGCGTGCAAGGTGCGCAGGACGGCCGTCAGTGGCGGCCGCTCCTCAATCCAGTCGCGCAAATCAGCGCTCAGCCGTGTATCCGCGGCAGCGAGATTCTCCGGCGAAATGTCGAGCGCCGCCGCGATTCGCTCCTTGAGCTCGGCGCCGGGCGAACGGCGGCCAGCCTCGAGGTCAGCGACATAGGCAGGCGTGACGCCTATCTTTTCGCCTAGCTGGCGAAGCGACCATTTGCGGTCTTGGCGCTTCTCACGGATCAGTTTTCCGAGGTCCGACACGACCCCAATTACGTCATCATATGCTTAATATGTCAAGGCGAATATTTGGTGTAGCCGTGACTGAGTATAAATCTCCAGTCTTCGAGGCCATATTTGCCTTTGATGTCAGACTTAGATAGGTCATGGCCTATTAAGATTTAATTGATAAATAGGCTATGACCTTTCAATACATATTGTGTGATAGGTTATGACCTGTATTTAAATCACTTATCAATAGGGTTTGACCTATGAAAACTGCGCGACTCGCGGCTCAGTCCCGTGCCCGTCTCGACGAGCGACTCGCCCAATTCGGACCAGCTGAACTGTACCGTCCACCCAACCGGGGCTGGATAAAGGCGATCCGCGAGGGCCTTGGCATGAGCACGGCGCAGCTCGCCAAGCGGCTGGGCGTCCGCCAACCGAGCATCGTCGACCTTGAGCGATCCGAAGAGAAAGGCAGCATCGAGCTGGCTACGCTTCGGCGGGTCGCCGAGGCGTTGGACTGCGACCTCGTGTACGCCCTTGTTCCGAAACAGCCCCTTGAGATGACGATTCGTGCGCGCGCGCGCGCACTGCTGCGACGGCGGCGGAGCCCGGTCGAACATACGATGCTCCTTGAGGCCCAGCACGTAGCAGGCCCCGTCACCGAGCGGCAGATCGATGACATCATTCGCGAGACTAGTCCCCGGCGCTTTTGGGATTGACGCGGATGGCCGACCTCTTCGAGGAGCCGGACGACGCGACACCTCTCACACCCGAGGAGAGACTGGCGCTCATTCCGTCCGATATCACATACCGGCGCGAGCTGAATCGAGCGGAACAGGAAAACATCGCGCGCGCGCAGGACTGGGCGTTCTCCCGCCGCCGCGATTTACTGACTGAGAAATTTATCAAGGACCTCCACGGCCGGATGCTCGGAGAAGTGTGGCGATGGGCGGGCGACTTTAGGACCACCGAACGCAACATCGGGATTCCGTTCTACCAAATCCCGATAGCGTTGCGAGAGCTTCTCGACGACGTGAAAGCGTGGATCGAATACAAGACTTACCCGCCCGACGAGATCGCAGTGCGCTTACATCATCGCCTAGTGCACATTCACCCATTCCCAAACGGGAACGGCCGACATTCCCGGCTCATGGCAGACCTCCTGATCATGCAATTCGATGGCGAGCGTTTTACATGGGGCAGCGCCAACTTGCAGGATGCAGGAGAGGTGCGAAAACGCTACATTGAATCGCTTAAGGCGGCGGATAATCACGACCTGGGGCCGCTGCTCGCCTTCGCACGCTCATAGCTCTTGGACGGCAACATCTGCGGGCATCCTCTTCTTTTCCGCATAGTGGACTTCGCGCTCCTCCTTCGGGACGGGACGATTGTAGGCTCCGCACGCCCCGCGCTTGGGACACTCGCATCCGGGCTCGGTGTCGAACCAGCCTCGTGACAGGCAGCGACCATCGTCAGCTGATAACGTCGCGGTGGCGGCCACGAATCGTTCGTAAATCCGCTCGTTGTAGATGCCACACAGAACGGGTCGTTCAACAGCTTCAAGCGTGTCGAAGCACTGCTCAAAAAACCATTCCATGAGGCCGCACACGGATCCGAAAGTGTCGTTCAGCCAGGCCACGATATCCTCGATGTGAACGTCTTTCTCGGCGCCCGTCCGATAGCGATACGAAATCCGTCCCGTGTCGCGATCTCTGTAACAGTTCCCCGTTCTACCGTGGGTGGTCAGGGTGCGAACCTGGCAAAGCAGAGGGAACCAGTCGGCCTGGGCCGCGGCGAGTCGCGCATTGAGCTCAGGGAATATATGCGCGCCGACATGCGACGCCGGAACTGCGCCATACGTGGCGTCGGCGGCTCGCTTGAACAGCTTCTGGGTCGACGAGTCCTGGGTACCCGGAACCCTTCTGAAAATCGAATGAACGACCTTACGAAATCCGTCCAACATCGCGTACTGCTCGGCAACCATCGTTTCAGACAACGCGGCGAACGAGCGGGTCCGCCTTGCCGCCGTGTATCCAGTTTCTTCGAGTTCCGTTTCATCCTCGTCGAGGGTTGAACGGAACGCGTTCGCGATGTCGACGAGCAGAGAATACTTGTCTTGGTGGGCTAGCACCGACGCGACACCTGCGCAAAGCGCAGAATCAACATGGAAAGGGGGACCCATGAATTTGTTGAACCTGTATCCGAAGCTCCAGGTCTCCGGAGCGAAATGCACGATGAATCCGGTGGATAGCATCGTCTCGATCCTAGCGCATGAGGCAATGGTCCACCGCCGACGTCATTGTCCAGAGGCCCGAACGCTGGCGTCAAGCGAGCCTCAAGAGCAGAAATGGGGACGAGGAACACGAGCTCCAGCCGTCGCCTCGCCTTCATCTTGACACCCTAAAGGAAGCGTGCAACCATCCCGTTCATCTTGTTTACCTAAAGGGACAGCGATGGAGAAGCTGGATATTCCACAAGGCACGCTCGACCTCATGATCCTGACAATCCTTTCTCGCGCGCCGATGCACGGCTACGGCATTACGGAAAGGCTCACCGTCCTCAGTCAGGATCACTTCCGGGTCAATCCGGGCTCGTTGTTCCCATCCCTGTACCGTCTTGAGCAGGACGGCAAGTTGAAGGCGGAGTGGCGCGCCACAGAGAATAACCGGCGCGCCAAATACTACCGGCTGACAGCGTCTGGAAAGCGGCAGCTCGAACAGCATCTCGAGCGGTGGAACCGGGTCTCATTCGCCGTCACCAGTGTCTTGGAGGGCGCATGAAGCTGCTACATCGCCTTGTGTCGGTCATGGGTTGGATCACCCGCCGAGACGTCGCAGAAAAGGACTTGAACGACGAGTTACAAGCTTTCATCGACATGGCGGCTGCCGACGAGGTCCGCAGCGGTACTACTGAGGCTGAAGCCCGTCGGCGAGCCGCGCTCCGGTTGGGAGGCCTGGAACAGGCCAAGGAGCACGTGCGGAGCGGCCGGCATGGCGCCTGGCTCGACATTGTCGGACGTGACCTCCGTTACGGGTTGCGGCAAATCCGGCGTGATCCAGCGTTCTCTGCCATCGTGATCGCGACGCTCGCATTGGGTATCGGCGTCAATACTGCGATGTTCAGCGCAGTCGACGCAGTCCTCATCAAGTCGCTGCCGTACGCGGATCCTGACCGCCTGGTCATGATCTGGAATCAATCGACGCGCGAGGGTGCGCCGAAGTTCTTCACCAGTCCTCCGGAGTGGAAGGAGTGGCGGCGCCTGAACACCGTCTTTACCGATATCGCGGCGACGCAACCAGGCGACGTCTCGCTGTCGAACGACGGCGAACCGGAGACGTTGCCGGGCCGCAAGGTGACGGGAAATCTGTGGAGCGTACTGGGTGTGCGGCCGCTTCTCGGGCGGGTCTTCACTGAGGAGGAAGACGTCACGGGTACCCGCGTCGTAGTGATTAGCCATGGGTTGTGGCAGCGCCGATTCGGCGCGTCGCCAACCGTGGTCGGCCGTACGATCCTCCTGAACGACAAGCCCTACGAGGTTGTCGGCGTGATGCCGCGCGAATTCTATTTTCTGCCGACGCGCGACATCGATGTCTGGATGCCCGCCTCGTTCTCGCCCGACCTGTTGAAGAGCTGGGGATGGACCGACGTCGTGAGTGTCGGCCGCCTCAAGCCGGGCGTCACCGCGCGGCAGGCTGGCGACGCCATGGCGGCGTTGAACCTGCGCGTGTCAGCCGAACACGTGAAGCCGCCACGGTCGGCGGTCGTGTCGTCGGTGCGCGAGGACCTTGTTGGCAAGACCTCGACCTCGCTGATCGTCCTGCTTGGCGCAGCCGGAGCGGTCCTGCTCATTGCGTGCGTGAATGTCGCGAACCTGCTGTTGTCACGTGGCGAATCACGCCGTCGCGAGGTCGCGATGCGCGCGGCTCTTGGCGCATCCCGAGGCCGGCTGATCGCGCAATTCCTGATCGAAAGCCTGACGCTTTCAGGACTCGGCGCCATCGCGGGCGTCGCGCTCGCCTGGCCGGCGATGCAGTTTCTCGAGCGCCTGGTTCCGGAAACCATGGGCGTGAGGCAACTCGCGTTCGATTGGCGCGTGTTGACGTTTTCCGTCGTGATCGCGCTGACGGCGGGAGTGATCTTCGGATTGGCGCCGGCAGTGCGCGGCGCCGTGTTTGCATTGCAGGAGCGGTTGCACGACGGCGGCCGCGGACACGCCGGCGGTCGAAGCCACGTGTTTCAACACGCGTTGATTGTGATCGAAACCGCGCTGGCTGTCGCGCTCCTGACCACCGGCGGCGTGCTGCTGCAGACCTTTCAACAACTCCGTCAGCTCGATCTGGGCCTTCGCGGCGACCACCTGCTAACCTTCGTGACGCCGCTGTTTCGATACCGGACGTTCGACGAGCGCGTGGCATTCGTCAACGCGGAGTTGGAGCGTATCCGGGCCATCCCAGGTGTCGTCCAGGCAGGTGGGATATCGCAGATTCCGTTGACCGTGAAGGACCAGTCCACGTTCTATCTGCTCTCTGCTCAGGACGGCAGCGAGGCTCGCGAGCAGGTCGCCTTGTCACGGGTCGTCACGCGCGATTACTTTTCGACGATCGGCGCCAGCCTTCGCGAGGGCCGGTTCTTCGATGTCTCGGATGTGCGATCGGATGCCCCGTCGGCAGTCGTCAACGAGACATTTGCCAGCAAGCACTTCCCAGGGCGCTCGCCAGTCGGCGAGCGTGTGAAGTTCGGGCGGCTGGGCGCCCAGGGATATTGGTATTCGATCGTCGGAGTGGTGAACGAGATACGCGAGCGAGGCGTGGCAGAAGATCTGCGGCCGGCGATTTACCGGCTGCATGAGCAAGCCGATCAAACCAATGATCACCCAAGCGGGTTCGTGGTCCGAACGGCGGTGCCGCCGGCGTCGATGATCACGGCGGTCCGAGAGGCGATCTGGTCGCTCGACAAACATCAGCCGGTGGCACGCGTGCAAACGATCGAGGACATTGTCATCCGCCAGCTGTCGGTGCCGACCCAGAACACGGTGCTCCTCGGGGCGTTTGCCCTGCTGGCGCTCACGCTGGCCGCGCTCGGATTGTACGGAGTGTTGTCATACGCGGTTGCGCAACGCACTAGCGAGATTGGCGTTCGCATGGCGCTCGGCGCGAGCGGACGCGAGATCCTACTGTCGTTCGGTGCCCGGGGCCTCGCGCTGACATTGGGCGGGCTCCTGATCGGAGTGGCCCTGGCGTTGTCAGCAGCCCGTCTGATCACGACCCTGCTATACGGGTTCGAGCCGAACTACACAGGCGTGCTGGCAGCGGTATCGGGCGTCCTCATCGCCGTCGCCATGCTCGCGTCCTTTGTGCCCGCCCGGCGAGCCTCGCGTGTCGATCCGATGATCGCGCTGCGCCAAGAGTAAAGGAACGTTGTTAGAGGTTGCCTGAAACTATCGAGCGCGCATCCCTTCGGACCGCCTTGAGCTGGCGTAGCCACTTGGTTCGATCTGGTGAAGCGCTGGTCCGCCAAGCTGTCATTCACTGGTCAGGCTTCTTATCACCGCTTCGTGGGCGTCTGCCGACCGAATTCGCTCCTGTTCGAGCATCCAGGGCCCGGACAGAACTGCCTCATGCGCCGCTCGTTCGCTCGGCGTCAGATGGTGGTGGCTTGCAGACAAGTCGCGTTTGCCGGGAATCGCTAACGTCTTCCACTGAAGCCAAGATTGTTCATCCATGAGAACGCTTCGAACGTGTGCAAACTCGGAGCGGAGACGAGAGAGGATGCCGAAGCCCGCGTCGTCACAATCTCCCCAGTAAACGATGTCGGCGCTTCGCATCCAGGCGCACCCATGCAGAAGAGTGGCCGCTTTACCTGCTCCAAAGATCGCCAATGTCTCTGGAATATCCGGAAGGCACAGAAACACATTCCGGTTCTCAACAACGAGCACTCGGCCGATCTTCCAGCTCAGATCGGCAAAGCTCGGTGCCGGGACGGCACAGTCCAGCACCGGCCAGCCCACCTGTTCCCGCAATTGCAAGTCGAGGAACCGGAACCGCACTTGCGCGGGTTCGACGAGGAGATGGAAGCGATCGTAGAACGTTTCGCCGCACTGATTCGCCCGTTCGCCGACGACGACATCGAGAAGCTCGCGCAAGATACCTAAGTGTTCCTCAATGAACTTCGTTCCAACCGGCACCGGGATCTGCCTTGCGTAGCAGCCAGGTCGTGGGTTAGCGTGAAAATACTGGCAGACCGCGACGAGGCTCGGCCAGTCTTCCAGATGATCGACAATCCGATCGGCTCGGGTTCGCAACCACGGTGCGAGTGCGGGGCACGTTTCCCGAGTTAAATGGATCGCAGTTCGAAGTTCCTTCAGTTCCCGAGATTTCTTGAGCGCGTCTGCGAGTGCGTCGGCTGAATCGAACACCACGCGCATTGGTATCCTCTGTCGGCCCCACTTTCGGGTTGCGACCTCCTCCCAGTCGATCGTCCATGGCATAGAAGCTGATGCCAGTGCCTGGATCTGCCGCTGTAGGACGTCGAAATCATCGGTCGTTCGCGGTTGGCCAAACGGTATCTGCAGGGGGAACAAGTTGTCCCCTGACCCTTCCGCCCGTAGTACGGCAGGCCATTTCCTCGATGCGGCAGCAACAATTTCCGCGGGGCTCAGCATGACTATGCCGAATCGCGAGGATCAGGTTCAGCAGTCAGCGCAGTCGCGTCTGTTGAATCGCCGATGCCGTCGGTATGGGAGCGTTCAACTTGCTCGCGCGTTAAGGCCATTAGGCGAGAGTTTCCTCCACCAGGATTGGAGGCGAGATGGATTGTCTTGACGAACGGGACGGCGAGCTTTGCCTTGGCATCAAAGGGCCCGACGATCAGCAATTGAAATCCAAGTTGCGCGAACAGTTGCATCGCGCGTGTTGAATTCGATTCATCTGTACGTGAAAACGCTTCGTCGATAACGACCAGTCGAAAATTCGGTACGTCTGCCGGAGATTGGGACAGCCCGTACTGGGCCGATAGCGCCGATGCAAGAATCGTAAAGGCTAGCTTGGCTTTCTGTCCGCCCGACTTCCCAGTTGTTGCGGCAAAATAGTTGACTTCACTATTGTCCGACCGTCGGAGTTCCTGTACTCCGGCCGCCTGCCAAGTCCGCACATCAATAACGCGTTGGGTACCTTCAGGGTCGGTTTGGAACTGCTCGAGCAGTAGCCTTACTCGCTCGAATATTCTCAATCGCTCGTCGGCCTTCGGGGCGAAGCCATGCTCGAAGCATTCACGCAGTTTGCGCCTAAATTCTGATACTTCCTGGCTGGGCCGGTTCTGAAGCCGCAACTGGACGTATGTGTCTTCGCCATAGTCGATCCGGCGAAGCGACTCATTGGTCTCTTCGATACGCGCCTCGATCGCTTCGAGATGGTCATCAAGCCGCCGCTGCAGCATGAGGAGGTCACCCACCAGGTTCTCGTTCAGATATTGCTCAAAGCGGTCACGATGACGCGGTAAGTCTTCTTCTTCTATTCGTTGCAGCACTGACGCGAAGCTGCTTGCGTATGCTCGGCTCGCCTGTAGAGTCGCCTTGAAGTCCGGAAAATCGTTGAGGAAATTACTCATTCCCTCGATCATCTTTTCGGAAGCTTCGTTTATCTTGCCCTGCTCACTACCGATGCGCCCCTGAAGAGTCTTTTGTACTGAGTTCGCGAGCTGCTCCGCGTTATCGAGCGTCAGTGGGGCGAGGTTCAAGGTCAATTCGGCAAAGGCCGTGTCTAAGGTGTCGTGGTCGAACCCCCCTGCGTCCTTGAGCTGCGCTTCGCGAGCCTGTGCGCGGGTGCGACAGAACTCGAGTCTGTCTCGAAGCCTACCCAGTGTCGAGTCGAGTTCGCTCAATTCTCGGGCGGCGTTTTCGATGGCTGTGTCGATTTCGCGCTGTCGCTCCTGAAGCGTCCGTAGCTGATCGGAACTGCGCTCGAGCTCCATCAGTTGGCGCCGGATCTCAAGAATCGTCGCGGCCCAACCCTGCGGATCGATTTCGGCAAATTCCGTTATGGCTAGCAACTCGCGAATTGCGGCCGACCGCGCCCTCGCCGCGGTGGCCCTCGTCGAGGCTTCAGTCACCGCTCTCGCCTCCGATTCTGCCGTCCGATCAGCTGCGGCGATCTGCTGGAGCAATGCTGCGATCTTGCGTTCCGTTGACCACCCAAGCACGCGGTTTGTCGGATCGTCGACTGAGCGTTGATCATCCTTGGTGTGCCGTGTGCCGTCCCGAATTAGGCCTTCCCTCGTCAGCCCGCGATCAGTTGATTTGAGCTCGGCGATTGAGTCGCAACATTTGTGATTGAACCTGCGAACGAGCTCGTTGGCAACCCATCGGTGAAGCGGATGGTCGCTGCGGAAATCGAGACGGCCTGGCACGCGATCGGTGGACAGACTCGGTGCTGGCAAGGCCTCAACTGGCACCTTGTGGAACGTGAGCCGCAATCCAAGGGTTGTTGAGTTGATGAACTGCGCGGCAGGGAAATACAAACCATCTGGAACCAGCATGGCAAGCCCGAATCCTCCAAGAAGCCGTTCGATGGCTCCGATCCAGTCTTCGTGCTTGCTGTTCACCTCCATCAGCTCACCTGCGAACGGCATCTGGTCGGCGGAGCTGCCGATTGCTTCAGCGACGCGTGCCCGAACCGCCAGATAGTGCCTGGGTATGTTGACGCGATGCCGCTTGACGCTTTCGAGTTCGGCGGACTTGTCGATCCTGTGCTTCAACGCCTGCTCTTGCTGATGACGTCTGGTCGCACGTTCCTCGTCTGCCTCGCTCGCGGTTGCGTTCTCGAGTAGCTCTCTCTGCTGCCACGCGGGACGTGCCGCTTCGAATGCCGCCGCGTTTGCTAGGTTCGACGCCGCTTCGACGAGCCGAGAAGCAGATTCAATTCGTGTGCGTCGCTGGGAAGCCAACTTGTGTGACTGCTCGGCCTGTTGCAGCTCGCGCTGGAGAGACTGCAAACGGAGTCCGACGTCACTGCCGGCTATTGCTGCGTTGACAACATCCCGTTCCGCCCGATGCTCGGTCAGTCGAGAAGCGAGACTGGCACGAGCGAGCCCCGTGGCATCGAGATCCTGCGCTAGTTGTTGTTCCTGTTGCCGAAGCAACGCCAGATGCCGGCTTGCGAAATAAGAAGTGGTCAGTTCTTGGAGCTGCCGCCACACCTGAATTCTTTCATCGCATTCTTCAATGCGCGCCGCACGCTGGGCGACCGGGGTCAGGAACGCAACTTGCCGCTCGGCGCGCTCGATGGCACTCCAACAATCAAGCAGGGTGCGATAGTGCGGCTGCAGCGTGTCCTTGATAAATGAGAACGTGTCGGCCGACGGAAGCATGAATTGCCTGACGAATGCATCGATGTCGCTGACCTCCTTCATGCCAATGGCGCGGTTAAATACCTCGAGTGCCTTGTCTCCCGGGATGTGTAGGAGTCCCCGCATCCGCTCCGCGTACGCCGTAAAGCTGTCTTCGATGGTCCAGCCGGCTCGGCGCGCGCCGCGCTTGATCTCGGTGGTATTGGAATAGCCTTCCAACAGGTCACGAAGGTTCCGTCGGTCGGCAGCAATTGCATACAGTTCTCGAATTTGCTCGTCGTGCTCCCACAGCACCTGCGCCAACGTTACCGATGCTCCGCGACGTCTGTCGCAGAAGATTGCGGCGACTGCGCTCAGGGCGCCGCTATCGCGGAGATACTGTGTGGTAGGAGCGGTCGAGTCGACGGTGCTTGAGCTTGCCCAAGCGCCACGCACGTAAGAACGCCGCGTCCGATCGCGGCCACGACGCCCGTCGCCAGAGGCGTCGTTGTAGTTAAGCATTCGCGGTGGCACCAGCAGCGTCCGCAGGGCATCGATCGCAGTCGATTTTCCGGACCCGTTGTCACCGATCAGAAGGGACCAACCACCACCTGCCTCAAGAACCTGGGCGTCTTTGTGAAAAGTGCCCCAGTTCCACAGCTCGAGCCGTTCGAGCCTAAACCCGCACTCGTCTGGATCGCCGATGGGCTCAGCTGTCTGCATCGACATGACGAACCAAGCGCTCCTTAATCTGTTCTAGCTCCAGCGCGCCCAGTCGAGCCTTCAGAATTCGCATTACCTCGAAAGTATCGGCCTCACTTGATCCGAAGGAGCGCAGGAAGCCCAGTTCTTCCAGCCGCCGAATCGCGGTATCAACAGTACGCGTATCGCGTATCTGGTTGTTCGTTTCGCGGAGGAACTGCGCCACCAAGTCCCGCAGTTGCTGCCGAGTGAAGATGAGGCGTGTTGACTCATCCGGAGCGGAATCGAAACGTGCCATTTCTTCTCGCAAGCACACAAGAAGCAGAGTTGCCGTATATCCGAGCGATTGGCGACGGCCCACTCGGGGCACAAGGTCGCCGCCCTCTCCTTCAATCTGCCGCAGGAACGCGTAGCCCTCGGCTTCATCAATGACAACTTCTTGGCCAATTTGACGGAAGTAGTGCGACGCAGCCTCGCGCTCGGCGCGTAGAGTGTCCCACAGAGGTTTGTCTTCGCGATAAATCGGCTGCAGAAGCAACCGCGCAAAAACGAATGACCGCTGTGGAAAGGCGCTGTTGTCCATGGGACTAGGTTGGGCGCGCGAAGAGCACTTCGGGTATACGCCAGCGCTCAGGTATGCCAGCGCCAGTCGACAGCTCTACGTCTGAGAACTGGTCGCCGGGAACATAGTGCTGGGCGTCCTGCGTAGCCAGGACGAGATAGCCAACGATTTCAAGGATCCCTTCGCGAGGCGGGAATCGCAGTAGTACTTGCGACAGCAGCACGGTCTCGGCCGCCAAGAGGCAGGTCCGGACCTGTTCGCGAAGCCGCGCTAGGTTCAAGTCGACTAGGTCACGGAATCGGTTAACAACGTCCCAGTCCAAGACGTGGTCGGCAAACGCTAGCTCGCTGGTCATGCTGCCAGGCACTTCGGGTTGCCAGAAGGTTCGACCGAAACTTGTGAACACCTCAGGCGGTCCCCAAAGTTCAAAGAACGAATCGTCCGATGGCGGCCTCGTTCGACACGCCAGCACCAGTTGTTGGACCTCCTTTAGCAATTCGCGTAGTCGGCGGTCTTCGCCGGCCGCGGCGCTCTCCAGTGCGCGTCGAAGTGTCGCCGCCATCCGCTCATTGGACTTGACGACGCGTTCGCCTTCAACGAGGAGGCGGCTTGAGAGCCGCTCTAGCAAACGATTGGCGCGTAGATCGGCATCTATGGCATCGGTCTTGTACGCCTGTCGAATCAAGTCCCGCCAACGCGCTTGTCGCTCCGGTGACGACAACAGATGCCAGAATGCGTAGAAACTCTGTCCCTGCGAGGAATCCTTCAGGGCCGCATGAGTGTCAAGCAACTGATTGACGATCCGGCCCTTCGTCGTTCCAGGTTTCACCTGCTCCTCGGCCAACGCCCTGGCCACCTCTTTGAAATTCTCCTCGAGTTGTCTGAAATCGGCTGCAAGTCCGCGTGCCAAATCGAGAGCGTTTGCGAACCGTTCCGAGAGCTGAACGGCCGAATACGCCTCGGCCGTGTTGGTGGCTTCAATAGCCTCGATTTGCTTCTGCAGAGTATCTTGCTGCGCACGCAAAGCGGTGACCCGTCGCTCAGCATCCGGTGTTGAGAAGAGGACAATCTCTTCGAGTTGCCGGAAGATCAATTCAAGTCGTGACTCTGCGCCAATGAAAGGACGAGCCTGCAAGTCCTCAAGCCATTGCATGGCCCGCTCGGCGGCTGTAGTGAGCTCGAACACAGGTTCGTCGACTTCGTCGCTGTACAGCTTCTTGAGCAGGAGTTGCTCCGTTCCGCACCAGGACGCCAGATAATCCGTCGCCGTTTGTTGGTAGTGCCCTGGATGTAGCGTCCTCGCTTCATCGAGGAAGTTCTCCAGGCGCGCCCGCAAGTGAGATTCGGGTACGGCGATCGAAAGATGCTCTTTGAACGCTCGGTGAAGAAACGTTAGAGTGAGCGCCGCATTCGGTCCTCGTAGGAGCCGTACGGCCGGATGCTCAAGCAACCGTTGGGTTTCTGCTACGTCCCAGCCACTGTTCATGGAAATGGAACGACATGTATACCCCAACCTCGGCAGGATCGCTAACGGCCAGAGGCCTATCTGTTCCTTGAGGTGCTGTCGGCGATAGTTGGCTTGAACGTCCTGCGCGCAGGCGGCGTCAAGGCCGCGGCATCATTCGAGTTGCGGCCGCGCGCGTTGACGCTGTCGAGCACAGGACTAGAGTCGTCGATCGCCGGCCAGCGTCAGTGAAATGCGTCTACCCCTTATCCTTGCCGCGGTGCTTGGCCCACCGCGCCTGGGCGGCCTTTCTAAGAACCTGACTCCGCTCTTCAGCAGTCACGTTGCGCCATCGCGCAGCTCCAAGCCCGACAGCGGTTCGTTTGATTGGCGGCGGTGCCAGCTTGCGGCTCGCCAGGTCGAGCATTTCGATCGCAAGATCGAGCAGCACTTCCGGTGGCAATCCCGTCTGACGCATCACCCGGCGGAGCCGCGCCGCGCGCCGCGTGCCGAGGATCTGCGTAAGGTCCGCGTTCTGAATCGTGTCGTCGTTTACAGCCATCAGCCGTGTAAGTCCTGCCTACCCGTGTAACGGGTCAATGCACGACACGTCGGGGGGCGTGTCAGCGATGCCGCGCACATAGTACCGCGCCCGCGGAAATCGAAGCCCGTAGCAGTTGAGTTTGTCCATACGCTTGCTCACATTAACCGTTGTAATAATTTCCATGCGAGATCGCTGCCTGATCGCAGAAATTGCGATGTGTGAGCAGAAACCGCGTTGTTTGCCGGCCCTCCGCCATTGAACAAAGATTCAAGTTACCTATAGGCGAGGCCGACATCGCGACGCAGACATGACCAGCGATCTGCATCTCCAATCGCCGGAACCGGACGGGAATATGACACCGTCGACAGTGGAATTATTTTTGCTGTGGATGCGTGTGCTTGCATTGAATGCAAGCGACGCAAAGGTTCCCGTAGGAGGTCTCCGATGGTCCGGCCCCTTGTCGTCTCGCAAGTCCGACTCGCTTCGATCCTCACGATGACACTGCTGTTGCTGCCCGTAGCTGCGTTTGCCCAAGGCTCGCCGTGGGAGCGTGCCGCCAGCAACCTCGAACAAACGTTCACCGGACCGTTGGCGCGATCGCTGGCCCTCGTGGCGATCGTCATTGGCGGTCTGCTGTTCATGTACGGAGAAGGCGGCGCCAAGCGGCAGATCTCCGGAATCGTCTTCGGTGGGGGCCTGGCGCTGTTTGCCGGCCAATTCCTCACTTGGCTGTTCTGACCACTCGATAGCACGTGGAGTGTCGGCATGACAGACCGCCCGACGTATCGGCCCGTCTACAAGGCCCTGCACCGTCCGCTCACCGTATGCGGTGTTGAGCGCCGTCTGTTCTTCCTGGCGCTGCTGCTCGGCGCCGCGACGTTCAACCAGTTCTATTCGTTTCTCGCGGGCCTGCTGATGTTCGTCTGGCTATACGGATTCGGGCGATGGTCGGGCCATCGCGACCCCGAAATGCTCAAGATCCTTCTCTCGTCGTCGCGATTCCGCCGGCGGTACGACCCAGGCAAACACCACCACTTTGATCTGGAGTTCCGACGATGCTGAGCCTCTCACGAGTCATCCGCGACTATCGCGACGCAGGCAGCGTCAACGAGCTGCTGGCGATCTGGGGATTCGTCGACGAACAGACCTTCCTGACGAAGGCGGGCCACGTTGGTGTTGTGTATCGCATTGGTGGCATCGATCTCGAAGGCCTGTCCCACGCTGAGAGAAGGAGCATCGTCCATTCGATGGAAGCGGCGCTCCGCCTCCTTGATGAACGGTGCCGGCTCTACCAATACGTCATCAAACGCGTCGTTGATCCATTCGTGTCCGCGGACTGCCGTCAGGCGATCGTGCAGGAAGCCGTGCAGCAGCGTGCGGCGTATCTGAATGGTCGACGTTCGCAGTTGTTCGAACTCGCGCTTTACGCGGTTCTGGTCTACGAAGACTCCACCGTTGCGAGGACCAGCA
Organism: Cyanobacteriota bacterium; assembly: GCA_019752015.1. GTDB lineage: Bacteria > Acidobacteriota > Vicinamibacteria > Vicinamibacterales > UBA2999 > 12-FULL-67-14b. The sequence continues at coordinate 66,148 of JAIEMQ010000022.1, forward strand.
TGTCCCTTCAAGGAGTGCTGTCGGCACCGACGGAGGCACTGCGGCGGTGGCTCTCGACCGAGCGCACCTGTGCTTTGCTGGAGTCGGAGCTCGATCGAGCGATTGCCGCACTTCACCACAAGGCGCAAGGCTTCGAGGTTCAACTCAGTGACCTGCGGCCTCATCGGCTGTCGAAAGGTGAGGGGTTCCGCTTCTTCCGGCAACTCGTGAACTACGACGAGACGGTGACTTCCACCGGCGCGCTCGTCTACGACACGCATCTGGATTACTTCATGGCCGATTCGGCGATCGAGTGCGATCGGGACCATCTGACCGTAGGCCGGCGGCGCGTCAAGGTGCTGTCGATGAAGGAACCGCCGGCTCAAACGTTTGCCGACATCCTCGGCGATCTATCCGCGGTGCCTGGCGAGTTCGTCGCATGCCTGGAATGGCAGCGCCTGCCAAACGACCGTATCCGGCGCGATCTGCAGACGAGGCGTCGACATTTCTTCAACAAACGGGTGTCGCTGGTGAACTACGTCTCGCCGGACACAAGGCCCGAGGAGATGCTCGTAGACGACTCGGCTGGGGCGACGGTGCGGCAGTTAGGCGATGCGCTGACGGAGGTCGACGTCAACGGGCACTTCTTCGGTAGTTGCTCCCTGACCATCGTCCTACACGGCGAAGACCGCCAACTCGTGGAGCAGCAAGCGGCCGAGGCAAAGAAGGTCATGGCCGCGCACGACGCCAGCCTCTTCGACGAGAGCTACAACCTCTTGAACGCCTGGCTCAGCGTTGTGCCCGGCAATAGCGCTCACAATCTAAGACGGCTAGCCCTGTTGGAGACGAATCTAGCCGACCTGAGCTTCCTGTTCACATTGGATGTTGGAGAATCGACCAGCCGGCATCTGGGGCGTGAGGCACTGGCGGTCTTCGAGACGCCGCACCACACGCCGTACTCGTTCAACCTCCACGTCCAGGACGTCGGACATTCGCTGGTTCTGGGAGCCACAGGCAGCGGCAAGAGCTTCCTGCTGAACTTCTTGGCCACCCACGCACAGAAGTACGAGCCGCTCACCGTTATTCTCGACGTGGGCCACAGCTACCGAAAGCTGGCACAGCTGCTGGAAGGCAGCTATCTGGAAATCGGACTACGCGATTCGGACGTCAGCATCAATCCGTTTGCGCTCGACCCCACGCCCGAGCATCTCCACTTCTTGCACTCGTTTGTTCGCGTCTTGTTGGAGGGTGAAGACGGCTACCGGTTGACCGAGCGCGAAGACCGCGAACTCTATGAAGCCGTTGAGAACCTTTACGTGCTGGACCGAGGCCAACGGCGACTGTTCACCTTTGCCAATATTCTGCCCCGCACGCTCGGCGGACGGCTACACAAGTGGGTTGAGGGCGGCCGGTACGCGTCGCTATTCGACAACGTCGAAGACACGCTGGCTATCGAGCGCCTGCAGGTATTCGATTTCGAGGCCATGCGCGCGTTCCCGGTGCTGTTGGAGCCGCTTCTGTTCTATGTCCTGCACCGTGTCAGCGAACGAGTCCAGGCGGATACAGACGCAGGGGTGCTCAAGCTCTGCGTGATGGACGAAGCCTGGCGCTTTATTCAGCATCCAGCTTTGCGGGCGTACGTCCAAGACGGTCTAAAGACGTGGCGCAAACACAATGCGGCGATGCTCCTGGCCACGCAGACCATCGACGATTTCGCCTCCACGGATCTGCTGCGCACTGTCGTCGAGAGCTGCCCGACGAAGCTGTTCCTCGCCAATCCGAGTTTCGATCGGCAACGCCACGCCGAACTCTTTCAACTGAACGACGTGGAACTTGATCTGCTGGCAGGTCTGGCGCCCCGGCAGCAACTGCTCATGAAACGCCCCGGACTGACCAAGGTGCTCACGCTGTCGGTCGATCCGAAGAGCTACTGGATTTACACGAACACACCCGTCGACAACGAACGGGTTGCGTCAGTGTTCCGCGATCACGGATTCCGAGCCGGGCTCGACCGTCTTGCGGCTTCTGCGTAACGTCTCGGAGGTATCACCATGTCTACTCTCGCCCGTGTCGCTGCATTGGTTCTGACGATTGCATTGTTGCCCGGTCCGACGCCCGTCGTTCACGCACAGGCAACCGGCATTCGTGAGGTGTCAGCGTCAGAACGAATGGTCATCCCAGTCAAAGCCCGTCTTCGCTACACGACGATGCTTGTCCTGCCCGAGGGCGAAGAGATCCTTGACGTCATTTGCGGAGACAAGGACTTCTGGATCATCAGCGCCACGCAGAACGTGGCGCACGTGAAACCCGCGAAGGAGAACTCGTCCACGAACCTGAATCTGGTGACGTCGAGCGGAAGCATTTACTCGTTCATGCTCAGTGAAAAGAATGGCGGCACTCCGGATCTGAAGGTCTACATCAAGAGCGACGCGAACGAGACATCCTCGAGCCGGCCCAAGTACTACCGGGCCGACCAGATCGAAGGACTGCAGAGCGACTTGGCAGCCGCGCGTGCGGCCGTCGATACCGCTCAGAAGCAGGCCACTGAAACAGTCGCCGCATATCGACAGCAGTATCCATCGCGGCTTCAGTTCCAGTACGGCACGCCCAAGTACGAGAAGCCGTTCTATGTTCGCGCCATCTGGCACGACGGGCAGTTCACGTTTATCAAAGCCGACGCGACCGAGTTGCCGGCGTTGTACGAGCTGAAAGATGGCGCTCCCGCACTTGTGAACTTCCAGGTGGAGAGCGGCACCTATGTGATCCCGAAGGTCGTCGAGCGAGGCTACCTGACCCTCGGGAAGGCGCGGTGGTCATTCAATCGGCAAGGGCGGTGAGTCATGTCAGATCCGCAGACCACGACGCCGACTGTTCCTGTCGTCGATCAGCGACCAACACCGCGCGGGGTATTGCCGCGTCATGTGCAGACGTGGGTGATGGCCGGCATCGCACTCGTGATGGTGGGCATCATCGTCCTAACCGGGCGCCCCGATGCCGTGGAGCGAACGGTGACTGCCACCGTGCCGGCGCAACCGCCGAACCCGGACCGAGTGCGCGACTTTCAGGATCGCCTGCGGGTATTCGATACGCGGTCAGCCCTGGACGCTCAAGCCCCGCCGGCAGCAGCTTCGCCAGCGGTGATGTACCAGCAACCGGCCACCGGGGGCACCGAAGATCCGCTCGCCGCCGAGCGTCGGCGACGAGACTACGAGAGTCTGTTTGCGAGCAACGTCGTGTCGAGCCGTCGGCCCGATTTGCTGAGGCCTGAGGCGGGCATTCCCGACAGGACTCCCGTGACGGCGTCCTCAGCTCAGGACCCTTCAATCGATGAGATTGCAGACGCGGTGCTCCGGGCCAGCGCGCGGTCCGGGATGACGACGGTGTCTCAGCCGGAACTCGCGTCTTCTGCCGCTCAACCGAGCGCGCAACGGCCTCCGCGACTGAACACGAACGCCATCACCGCGGACGGGCCGATGCATCGTCTGCTGGAGGGCACGGTCATCGACGCCGTCCTGACGAATCGTCTGGATGGCGCCGGTGCGTCGCCGCTGAACTGCCTGGTCACGAACCCGATCTATTCGCATAGCCGCCAGCACGTTCTCATACCTGCTGGCGCCCGCGTGCTTGGCGAAACTGGCATTGATCCGATTCCGTGGACACTTTCCGGAAGGCGGATACGATGTCCAGAATGGGATCAAGCAAGACGGGAA
>JAIEMQ010000021.1 GCA_019752015.1 Cyanobacteriota bacterium
GCCACATCGCACGCTGCCGCAGTGGAACTACACGCTCAGGCCACATGAAAAGTAAATGTTATTTTGTGGTGAGCCCTAAGCGAAACGCCGCGCCGGAACAAGCCGGTGCGAGGGCGGACGCGAGCCGGCGGTGTACCCGCCGTTACCCTACGCGGCGAATGCGCTGTGCGACGCGGGTCCGGTCAGGCGCGTCGAAATCGGCGCCGCAGGTCCGCTCGAAGGTCCTGACGCGCATCTCGCGTGGAATCCGCGGCGGCCATAGCGTGCGACAATCGACGTATGCCGTGTCTCATCGTCGCGCTGCTCGCTCTGTCGGCCGGCGGTGCGCCAACACCCAGACAGGTCCTGATGCGATCGCCGGGAAGCCTTTCGAGCTGAAGGCCGGCGTCACCGCGTCGCTGCCGAATGGGACGCGTCTGACGTTTACCGCGTGAAAGAGGACTCGCGATGCCCGTCGGGCGCGCAGTGCATCTGGGCCGGCGTGGCTGCTGACCGCGCTGGCGCCGCACCCCCGGGCAGGGCGGGAAACGCCACCGGCCGACTATGTGGCGACCTTCGTCGTCAATGTAAGGTGATCGCCTCCACGTGACGATAAGTAGGCGAGCCTGGCGCTGCCTACAATGTCGCCGTTACCGGTCAGGATTCTCCGCCCGCTGCCGCGGACCATCACGCGTCCGCTCTCGATCCTCGCCCTGATGGCGTGGATCGGGACGATGGGCGTGATGATCAACCGCTCCTATCTCCAGGCCTCGTCGCGCAATCTCGCCACTGATCTGGCCAGCTATGGATCGGCGGCGCAGTGGCGCGGCGTGTATTACCGCGGCGAGAAGATCGGCTTCACGGTGAGCCAGGTCCAGCCGACCGACGACGGCTTTGAGCTGCGCGAGGATGGGCGCCTGCAGTTCACGCTGCTTGGCGCGCACACGTTCGCGATCCTGAAGACGACGGCCATTGTCGATCGATCGTTCGCGCTCAGGAAATTCGATTTCTCTCTCGACCCCGGCACAGGGCCGATGACCATCAAGGGCCGCCTCGATGGCACGCGGCTGTTGCTCGAGATGGGCGGCGCCGCGGGAACGCGCACCGAAACACGCAACCTTCCCGAGCCGCCGGCGTTGATGCTGAGCGTCGGGCGCCGCCTCGCCAGCGAGGGGATGAAGCCGGGCACCACGCGGCAGTGGACGGTATTCGATCCGGCCACGATGAAGAACGCGCCCGTCAACATTGCGATCGGCCAGCGTGAAGTCGTCACCGCCGGCGCGCGCCGGCCGATTCCCGCCTTCAAGGTCGACATGACCTTCAGCGGCATCACGACGACCGCGTGGGTGACCGACACCGGCGAGATCGTTCGTGAGGAAAGCCCGATGGGCCTGATCACGATCCTCGAAACGCAGGAGCAGGCGATGGCGCTCAGCGTCTCGAACCGGATGCGCGAGGACATGCTCGAAGGCGCCGCGATCGTTCCGCGGATGGCGCCGAAGCAGCGCATTGTCGAGCCGCGTGACGTGAAGAGATTGCGGCTGCGTTTGATCGGCGTCGATTTGTCGAACAAGGACGTCGAGGGCAGCGGCCAGCGGCTCGATGGCGAGTTCGTGGAGCTGATCGATCCGCGCGATCTGAAACCGGCACCGGCACCGCCGGATCTCGATCGTTACCTGCGCGCCGAGCCGTTCATCGAAAGCGATGCGCCGGAAATCAAGGCCGCCGCCGAAAAGATGGTGATGGGCGTCACGGGCACGCGCGCGCGGGCGGAGCGGCTGACGCGCGAAGTCAACACAATGATCGACAAGAAGCCGACCGTCAGCCTGCCATCGGCGCTCGAAGTGCTGCGGACCCAGGTCGGCGACTGCAACGAGCACACCGTGCTGTACGTGGCGCTCGCGCGATCGCTCGGCATTCCGGCACGCATCAACGTCGGCCTCGTTTACGTGCGCGGCGCCTTCTATTACCACGCGTGGCCCGAGGTCTACATCGCAGAGCGCAAGGGCGAGGGACTCTGGCTGCCGGTCGATCCGACCTTCGATCAATTCCCGTCCGACGCCACGCACATCCGGCTGGCGCGCGGCGGCCTCGAGCAGCAGGCGGCGATCCTGCCGATGTTCGGCAAGGTGCGCATGGACGTGGCGGAAGTCGAGGTGGCACCCAACTCGACGCCGATTCTCGTTGGACGGCAGGCGAGCGATCCGGCGCCGCTGGCGATCGACATTCCGCGGCGCCAGGCGTGCGGCTGCTGGGCATCGCCGTGCACGGGGACCACGCCGAGCCGGGCGTACGACCGATGATCGCCGTCGAGAATCTCGTCAAGCGGTACGGCAGCTTCACCGCGGTCGATGGCGTGTCGTTGAGCGTGGCGCCGGGGCAGATTCACGGCTTTCTCGGTCCGAACGGCGCCGGCAAGACCACCAGCATCCGCATGATCGCGGGTCTGCTGAAACCGACCGCCGGCCGCATCATCGTCAACGGGCACGATCTCGAGCGCGAGCCTGAAGCCGCGAAAGCGGCACTCGGCTTCATTCCCGATCGCCCGTTCATCTACGAGAAGTTGACCGCGGGCGAGTTCCTCCGGTTCCACGCCGGCCTCTATGGCATGCCGGAGCGCGACATCGACACGCGCATCAAGGAGATGCTGGAGATCTTCGAGCTGGGCCGCTGGCAGAACGAGCTGGTCGAAAGTTTTTCGCACGGCATGAAGCAGCGGCTCGTGATGAGCGCGGCGTTCCTGCACCGGCCGAAGGCGGTGCTCGTCGACGAGCCGATGGTCGGGCTCGATCCGCGCGGCGCGCGCCTGATCAAGGACGTGTTCCGCCGCATGACCGAGCACGGCGTGGCGATCCTGATGAGCACCCACACGCTCGAAGTCGCGCAGGAGATGTGCGATCTGATCAGCATCATTCTCAAGGGCAAGATCATCGCGCACGGCACCGTGCCGGAGCTGCGCGCGATGGCCGGCTCGCCGAACGAAGAGCTGACACCGGTGTTCCTGAAACTCACCGGCGGCAGCGGGCTCCAGGAAATTGAGGAGATTGTGTGAACGGCGCAACCGCCATCACACGTCCGTTCCCGTATCTGCTGCTGCCGTCCTTCTGGGCCACGCGCAACCGCGCGCGCCGGCGTGAGAAGGGCGACAGCGCTCGCGGCATCGTGTTCGGCGGTATCGGCCTCGGCGTGATGAGCGCGTTGTTCTACGGCGCGTTCTGGGTGACCTACCAGGCCGCGCAGTACGCCGAGCTGGGCGACTACCTGATTCGCATCGGGTTGTCATGGCTGTTCCTGACGTTTCTGTCGTTCCTCGCGTTCAGCGGTGTCGTGGCCGCGCTGTCGACGTTTTTTCTCTCCGACGATCTGCGGTTGATCCTCGCCGCGCCGGTCGCGTCGCGGCGCCTGTTCTTCGCGCGCTTCGCGCGCACGGTCGCACAGGCGGGCTGGATGGTGATCGTGTTCCTGCTGCCGGTGCTGGCCGGGATCGCGTTCGCGAAATGCGCGTCGTGGTGGTTTGTCGTGACTGCGACGATGACGGTGGTGCCGTTCGTTCTGATTCCGGTCGCGCTCGGATCGGCGATCACGCTGCTGCTCGTCAACGTGTTTCCGGCCCGCCGCGCGCGCGACATCCTGATGCTGATGGGCCTGGTCTTCGCGATGAGCCTCGTCCTGCTGCTGCGCTTCCTGCAGCCCGAGCGATTGCTGCGCGTGGAGTCGATGCCCGAGGTCACGGATTTCTTTGCGACGCTGCAATCACCGATCACGCCGCTCCTGCCGTCGTTCTGGGCCGGCGAAGCGCTGTTTGCCGGATTGCAGAACGGCCGCGATCTCCTGCACGTCGCCGCCTTGTGGTCGACGGCGGCGGCCGCGGTCATTGTCGTGGGGTGGGCGTTCGAGCGCTGGCACTTCACCGGCTTCAGCAAGGCGCAGGAAGCCCGCAAGGCCCGCTTCACGCAGTGGCGCGCGCTCGATTATCTCGCCGGGCTGCTGCCGCTGTCGCAGGTGCGGAAGCACCTGTTGATCAAGGACCTCAAGGTGTTCCTGCGCGACGTCAGCCAGTGGTCGCAGTTGCTGCTGCTGCTCGCGCTGGTGATGGTGTATCTCTACAACTTCCGCGTGCTCGATCTCGAACGCATTCCGTACATGAGCGGCTTCCTCAAGAACATGTATGCGTTCCTGAATCTCGCGATGGCCGGCTTCGTGATGGCGACGGTGACAGTGCGCTTCGTCTTCCCCGCGGTGTCGGCGGAGGGCGCGGCGTTCTGGATCATCCGCACCGCGCCGATCTCGCTGCGGGATTTTCTGTGGTCGAAGTTCTGGACCGGGCTGATCCCGGTGCTGGTGTTGACGGAGATCCTGATCGTGGCCGGCAACAACCTGCTCGGCGTCGATCCATTTCTGAAACAGATGTCGGCCGCCGCCGTGGTGTTCATGGCCTTCGCGCTGGTCGGGCTGGCGTGCGGCCTTGGCGCCCGCTATCCGCGTTTCGCGGCCGACAACCCGAGCCAGGTGGCCGGATCGTACGGCGGCGTCGCGTTCATGATTCTCGCGGTGCTGTTCATCCTGGTGATGATCGTGCTGCTCGGCTACCCATCCAGCCTGTATCTGTTCTCGCTCTTTCGCCGCCGGCCGCTGAGCGGCAATCAAGAGATGCTGATCGCCGTGATGTTCACGATGGCGGCGATGTTGAGTATCGCGACGTGGCTGCTCGGCATGCGCACCGGCGTCAAGGCGCTCCAGGAAATGGACCGCACGCCGTCCTAACTTTGTAACGGGGACTGACCCCTTAACATGCGGTTTCGACGACTTTTCTGCCTGGAGCCAGCCATGTTACGTTGCAATCCTCTAGTACTTTTTCAGCGACCTGCGGATTTCGTCAACCGTAGTTCCTGCTAGCGGCTCGTCGATTGTGTGATGCCAATCCGGCAACAGGAGCAGCGGACCCGGATCGATCAATGACCGGCCATTGCCGAACCGTTCTGCCAGGCTGGACCATCGCCACTCCCTGGAACTGCGGACGATGTCGGCGCGCAGCGGATTCTGTTCGACGTAGCGAAGCAGATTGAAGTAATAGCCTTCGCTCAACACCTCACAGCTCTTGAACCTGCCCTTGTACACCGATCCATGTCCGACGGTGTGCGTTCGCTTGCGAAAATCCATTGCGTGGGTGCACGTCAGAAGGTGGAGGAACGCGGAGACCTCCCACTCGACTTCAACCCAGAAGACGAAATGCCAATGGTTATACATGACGCAGTACGCAACGATTCTCACGGGGCATTTCGCCTTCGCCCAAGCGACCAAATGCAGAAAACCTTCGTAATCTGTCGCGCGCTTGAAGAGCGGACGTTTATCGTGCGCGCGATTGACACAATGCACGACGCAACCGGCTGGCAGATTTCTGGAATTGTGCGGCATGAACCACCTCCGGAGCGGTTGCTGAGCAAACCAATGGCCATGCACAGCTTCGGAAGCGGTGATGCAAGAGTTGATCGGCTGCGAACCTATCGGTTGGCAGTTATTGCCGCAAAACCTGATGTTAAGGGGTCAGTCCCCGTTACATTGGCTTCGTCAGGACATCGATGCGGACGTAGTTGACCGTGCACGGGTCGTGATTGGCGATCGGGCGCGAGCCGCCGGCGTCGATCCACTGTTCGGTCCCTGACGGCAGCTCGATCAGCAGCGTGGGTTCCTTCGCGGTGATCGTCTGCTCGTCGTGCTGCTCGAGCGCGATGCGCGTGATGCGCACCTGCTTGTTGGTGAACTCGTTCTCGGTCGGTGGGATGCGGCGCCTGTTCCTGGCGCCGGCGTTCTCCGTCTTCAGCCAGATGCGCAGGAAGTCGGTCGGCGCCGACGACGTATTCTCGGCGGTGTGATGTTCCTCCGGACCAGTTGAAACCCTGATCGCACCGGCCTTCACCGCGGGCCGCGTCACCGAGCGGTTGTTGTTCCCCGAGTGCTTGAACACCACGCCGTCTGAATCATTCAGGTAGACGTAAATCGTGGTCCCCGCGGCATGCGTGTGCTCCGGCAGCTTCGCGCCCGCATCGTAATGGACGCGGACCACGCGCGCGAAATTGTTCTCGAACTGCACCTCGTAGGCATCCGGCAGCGATTTCGTCGGATCCTGCATCACACCCGCTATGACCAGCGTGGCCACCGCAAATCGAAGCATCCTGTCCACCATTCTTCGCTAAACTGTCCCGACCATGAAGAGAGTATTACTTGCCGTCGTTCTCGCCACCGCGGCGATTTACTTACCGGCCGCGCTGGGCTCGGCCCAGCCCGCCGGAGGCGGGCAACAAACAGATCCCTGGTTCGGGACCTTCTCGATCATCGCCTTCGATCCCGCCACCAACGAACTGGGCGTCGGGGTCCAGTCGCGGGCCTTCGGGGCCGGCGCCGCTGTGCCGTACGCGAAACCCGGCGTCGGCGCCGTCGCCACGCAGGCATCCGCGAATCGTCAATACGGCCCCAGGGCGATCGCGCTCCTCGAGCAGGGACTCTCGCCCGCGGAAGTCGTGAAGCGCATCACCGACGAAGATCCCGGGCGCGACACCCGGCAGGTCGCCGTGATCGATACCAAGGGCCGCTCGGCGGTCTACACCGGCAAGCGCGTCATCGATCGCAACTCCGATCCGAAGGATCTCGTGCATCTCGGCGGCTATGCGGGTCACGTCACCGGTGAACACTTCTCCGCCCAGGGCAACACCCTCGCAAGTGCCGCCGTCGTCGAAGCAATGGCCGCCGCGTATCGCACCGGCAAGGGCTCAATGGCCGAGCGGCTGATGGACGCGCTCGACGCCGGCCAGTCGAAGGGCGGCGATACGCGCGGCATGCAGTCCGCCGGCATTCTCGTCGTTCGTCCGCTCGATCCGAAATCGGAGTCCACCGTGGAACGCATTGTCGACATCCGCGTCGACGATTCCCCTGAGCCGTTCAAAGAGCTGCGCCGCCTGCTCAATATGACGACGGGCGTCCCGAATCGGTTGATGACGCGAGCGAATGAATTATCGAAATCGGGGCAGCACGATCAGGCGATCGCCGAAGCGAAGCAAGCGCTCGAGATCAACCCGCGGGCCGAAACGACAATGTACGGGCTGGCCAGGCTGTACGCCGCCGCCGGCAACACCCGGCTGGCGCTCGAACATCTGTCGATGGCGATCGCGCGGCAACCGAAGCAATGGAAGTTCGAGGCCTCGAACGATCCGGCGTTTGAGAAGCTGCGCGCGCTGCCTGAGTTCCAGCGGTTGATCAACCCGTGAGGCGTCGCTAAGTTGCGGGCAGGCCGCGATTTTTAGCGAATCGCTAAGAAAAGACCGGGCTCGTATCAGCTTCGGTGCAGCAGCGCCAGCGGATCGGCGACAGCCGCGCGCCTGGCTGGCAGATAAGACGCGATCGCCACGACGACGGTGACGAGCGCAACAACGAAACCATAGGTGGCCGCGTCATTCATCCGCACGCCGAACAACAGGGTTTCGAGGCTTCGCGATGCCACCGCGGCGAGCGCCAGCCCAGTGGCCAGGCCAACGCCGGCGCGGACACCGGCCGATCGGAACACGCCGCCGGCGATGCGCGCGCTGGTGGCGCCGAGCGCCATCCGAATCGCGAACTCACGGCGCCGGTTGGTGACGTCCAGGCTGACCACGCTGAAGAGCCCGAGCATCGACAACGCGAACGCGAGCGCAGCAAACAACGAGAAGACCCACGCGCTGAATCGCCACGGCGCGATCTCCTTGTTCACGACCGCACTCATTGGACCGATGCCGCTGACCAGCACGCGCGGATCACGCTGACGGGCCTGCGCCTGAATCGCGGCCGCGGCGGCGAGCGCCTGCTGTTCTCGACCCGGTTTCATGCGCACGGTCAGGCTCGTGATGGTGCCGACGGTGGATTGCGCCGGCGGATCGTACATATTGAGCGGGATCTCGTGCATGCCCTTGTCGCGAACGTTGCCCACGACGCCGACGATGGTCCGCCACACGCCCGTGACCACGCGCTGGTTCGCATTGAACGACGCGGCCTTGATGCGCTTGCCGACCGGATTCTGGCCGGGAAAGAACGCCGCCGCCGTGCTCTCGCTGATCAGTGCGACGCGCGGCGCGTTCTCGCGATCGCTCTCGTCGAACAGCCGTCCGCTGATCAGCGGAATCTTCATCGTCCGGAAATATCCGGCGTTTGCCGCCTGGTAATTGACAATCGGATTGCGATTGGCCTGCTCCGGCGTTTCCGGCTGGCCTTCACCGATCGCCCACGTTCCCTGGCCGATCGTGCCGAGCTCCATCGGTGTCAGATAGACGGCGCCCACGGACTCGACCTCGGGGAGCTGTTCAATCTGCGGAACGAATTCCTCGATCCACGTATTGATCGGACGCGACTGATCCCGCGGCTCGACCTTCAGGCGCAGCACCGCCTCGTGGTTGAAGCCGAAATCCAGCGATTGCAACGCGCTGAAACTTCGCACCACCAATCCCGCGGCGACGAGCAACACCACCGCGAGTCCAATCTGCGCGACCAGCAGCGACGAGCGCGCGCGATTCGATCGCCCACCGGTGATCGTGCGAGTGCCGTCATTCAATGCTTCGGTCACATTGACGGTGCCCGCGTGGCGGATCGGCGCGAGGCCGCACAGGAATGTGGCGATGGTCAGGACCGCGATGCTGAACAGTGCGACCGGCAGATCGATCGTCACTTCATCCAGGCGAGGAATGCCGTCCGGCGCGAGCGCGATGATCATGCCGATCAAGCCGCGGCACGCGAGCAGTCCCAGTGCGCCGCCGAGCATCGTCAACCACACGGTCTCCGCCGCCCACAACCGCGCGATGGCGAGGCGGCCGCCGCCGATCGCCCTGCGAATCGCGTCGCCGTGCGCGCGCAGTGAGACGCGCGTCAGCATCAGGCCCGACACATTCGCGCACGCGATCAGCAGCAGGATGCCGACGGCGCCGAACAACACCCACATCGCCCGTCGCGCCGGGCCGATCTGGTAGTCGAGAAACGGTGTGACGGCGATGTCGTACTTGGGGCCCCGCGTTTTCGCTTGCAGCTGCGCGTTGGCGCGCGTCCACGCATCCTGCGCCGCCTGCGGCGTCACGCCCGGCCGCAGCCGGCCGATCATGAACAGCACGCCGACGTTGCGCAGTGCGGTTGAGTAACCGTTGTTGCCCGGAACGGTTCCGAGCACGGGCGCGATGGCCTGCCACATCGCGGTGCCTCGCGGGTAGTTGAACGCCGCCGGCATGACGCCGATGACCTCTGTGAGTTGATCGTCCAGACGTAGCGTGCGGCCAACGATGTTCGGATCGGATCCAAACTGCCGCGTCCACAGATCGTGGCTGATCACGACCACCGGCGCGCTCGCCGGCCGATCATCGTCGGGTGAGATGGTTCGCCCGAGCTGCGGTATGGCGCCGATCAGCTCGAAGAAATGTCCGGACACTCCGATCGACGGCAGCTTGACGGGCTCGCCTTCGCCATCGAGGATTACCGTCCACGCCGACGATCCGATCGATGCGACGGCGCCGACTTCCGGAGTTGCGGTGCCGATGTCCTGGATGTCGAGGTACGACATCTCGATCACGCGCATGTTGAGCGCCGCGCTCGACCCCCAGCCAACGACGAGCTGTTGCGGTTCGCGAATCGGCATCGGCTTGAGCAGCACCGCGTAGACGGCGCTGAAGATTGCGGTGCTCGCGCCAATGGCCAGGGCCAGCGTGGCGATGGCCGCCAGCGAATAGCCCGGTGCCAAACGCAACTGCCGCGCAGCGAGGTTGAGATCGCGCAATAGATTGTGCATGTTCAGGCCATTCGAGAAGGGCGCCACTGCAGCCCGAGACTGATGATTCTCTCGATCAACTTCGCGTACGACACGCCGGCGCGTTTGGCCGACTCGGCGAAATCCTCACCCTGCGCGAGTTGTGGATTGGGATTGGCCTCAATCACGAACAACTGGCCGTCCGGCTTCATGCGCAAATCGATGCGCGCGTAGCCCGACAGATCGAGCGCGCGATAGACGCGCTTCGACAGGTGCTGCACTTCAGCGGCCTGATCGTCGGTCAGCCCCGCGAGCGCCGTATCGATGCCGTGCTTCTTCTGATACTTCACGCTCCACTTGACGCGCTCGGTGGCGATCTTCCAGTTGTTCTCGGGCAGCTTCGCGAACGACATTTCCCAGACCGGGAACGTCTGGAGGCGATCGATGCCCATCACGCCGCAATACAGCTCGCGGCCGTCGATGAACTCCTCGACGATCGCCGGCGTCATGATGGTGTCGTGAATGAACTGCACGCGCTTGCCGAGCTGATCGTCGCTGGTGACGACCGACGCCTGCGAAATCCCCGTCGACGATTCATACGTCAGCGACTTGACGATCAGCGGGTACTGCAGCCGTTTCGGCAGCTTCGGTTTCGCGCCGATCGGCACCACCAGGAAATCCGGCACCGGGATGCGGTGGTAAGCCATCAGTTTCTTGGCGAGCGCCTTGTCGCGCGACAGCGTCAGGCCGCGCGGGTTGCATCCGGTGTACGGCACCTTCAACAATTCGAGATACGACACGACGTTCTGATCGAACACGATGATGTCGTCGAACGCTTCGATCAGGTTGAACGTGATCGTCGGCTTGAACTCGTCCATCGTCTTCTTGATCGGCGTGAGGTCGTCGTGCACGCCGATCACGCTGATCTCGTGGCCGAGCACCTTCAGCGTGCGGACGACGTCGTATTCCATGCGCCATTCGGCGGTCTGTGCGGTGGCCTTGTCGACTTTCTCGTCCGGCGGCTCGAGTCCCTTGTGGACGAGCGCCAGCACTCGTTGTGGTTTCACAGCGCGATCCGGTGGCGGCCGCTATGCAGGTAGTTCATCACCTGAACGGTCAGCAGCACGGTGAATTCCTGGAGCGTGTCGTCTTCGGTCATGGCGAGGCGCAGCTTCAGCTCGCGGCAGCGGACGATGATGTCTTCGAGGACCTTGTCGATGGTGTATTGGTAGATGCCGGTCCAGTCGGCGACGATCTTGCGGACGTGGCGCCGATGCCAGCCGAGGAACTGCGCCGCGGTCATGTTGCCGGAATCCTCGGTCGCGTCGGAAAACAGTTTTCGCAAATCGCGATCGTAGAAGGTGGGGTGATCGACGCCGTAGTGGCGGCGCTTCTTCTTGTAGTGATAGCGCAGGCTGCGATGGAGCCGGCGCAGCGGATCGACTTCCTCGCACTTGTTGAGGAGCGGCTTGCGGCCGACCAGCGACTGCATCAGATGGTCCATGTATTCGAGCTTCCTGATCGCGCGCCAGCCGGCATAACGCGTCTTCCAGTCCGACTCCGGCGTCAGCCATACCGCGAAGGTCTCGGCGAAGTCCTCGTCGGGATGACTCTGCGCGTACCATGGATCGAGATGCAGTACGTAGCTCTTGCTGTACGGCCTCGGCGCGTAGAACTCCGGATACTCCTTCGACGAGCTGCCGAACAGGCGCCGGCGCTGCGTGCGCAGCCGCAGCTGGTAGGCGTTGTCGATGGCGTGTCCCGCTTCGTGCCGCAGGATGCGCATGCACCATTCGTGCTCGCCGCCCTCGACGGCGAGCATCTGCGCCTTCTCGAGACGCTCCAGCCGCGGGTGCGCCAGATAGAACGGCACCGCCATCGACACCTGGCCGTCCGGCGTGAACCATTCATCCGAGAGATAGAAGTGCAGCGGAAAATTCAATCCGCGCGCCGCGAGCTCGCGCTTCAGTTGCTCGAGCCGCGATTCGACGACCGTGCCCTTCAGGCTGAGCGGCAGATCCGACAGACGCAGTTGCAGCAGTTCGTCGTCACTCAGGTCGGGCCAATTAGAGGAGACCGCTTTCGCCATCAGTCAGTCGAATGGTGCGCTCGGCAGGACTCGAACCTGCGGCCCTCTGGTTCGAAGCCAGATGCTCTATCCAACTGAGCTACGAGCGCACAAGGGCTTCATTATCCCTCAGACACCGGCTAAGGATTTTCCAAGAATCTTCGGCGAAACGTTTGTGCGCTTTTCGCCATTCAGGGTAGGCGGCGCGGTGGACCGCGCCGTAATCAACGCGTCCCCTGGAGGTGCTCGTGGAATCTTTGCGCCGAAACAAGATCTGGTCCCTCTGTGCAATTACGCTGCTGTCGCTGCCGCTGATACCGGCTTCCGGCACCGTTTACGCACAGCAAGGCAGTAACGTGATCATTGCCTGCGTTGCCAACAACGGCTCACTGCGGTACGTCGACCACGCGTCGGAGTGCCGCAACCGCGAAGAAGTCGTGCAATGGAACATCCGCGGCCCACGCGGCCCGGAAGGCGACAGAGGTCCAGCGGGCCCGAACGGCGCGCCCGGTGCGGCCGGCGCACAGGGCCCGAAAGGTGATACCGGCGCGGCCGGCCCACAGGGTCCCACGGGTGCGCAAGGCCCGAAGGGTGACACGGGCGCGACTGGCGCCGCCGGTCCGCAGGGGCCGGCAGGTCCGCAGGGTGACACCGGCGCCACGGGCGCGCAGGGTCCGGCGGGCGCACAGGGCGCGAAGGGCGATACTGGCGCGCAAGGTCCGCAAGGCGAGATCGGTGCGGCCGGCGCGCAGGGGCCCGCGGGCGCCGCAGGTCCGCAGGGTGAGCAGGGTCCCGCAAGGTCCGCAAGGTGCGCAGGGACCTGCCGGTGAATCGATCGCGTCGAATGGCGAATTGACGGTCGATGGCGATCAGCTGAACATCATTGTCCCGCCGGGACCGCCGGGAGTCGAGCAACTCGATGCGTCGGTCGGATCCTTTGGTGCCACGGGAACCGCGTATGGCTGCTCGATCAGTTCGTGCTACCAGACCTTCACAGCGCTGGCGACGGGCAAGATGAACGCCGTGCGGCTCAAGCACACCTCGGGCGGCGGCGCGACGCTCACGTTCAGGATTCGTGAGGGCAACGGCCTCGGTGGCAATGTCCTTTACGAGGGGACGCACTTCGCCGACTGGCAGAATGCGAAGTTCGTATTCAACGCCGTCTCGGCGCCGAATCTCGTCGCCGGGCAGGTGTACACGATTCAGGTCGTCCCGCCTTACGACTACTTCGGTCTCTACGTCGCGTTCAACGATTACAACGGCGGCGCGGCGACCATGCCCGGCTATCCAGGCGGCTATGACATGGTCTTCAGCGTGTTCGTCACGCCGAATTCGCCGGCGCCGGGGTCGAACATCTTCATGAACCAGGCCGGCAACATCGGCATCAACACCACGTCGCCGACGAGCACGCTCGAAGTCGCGAGCGGAGACGTCGAACTGTCTACGGCCGGCAGGGGAATCATTCTCCGCAGCCCGGATGGTATGAGCTGCCGTCGCGTGTCGATCGACAACGCGGGGTCCCTGGTGCTGACGGTCGTCACATGCCAGTAAGCTGATCCAGCGCACGCGCCGGGCGCGGATCACTCGACGCCGGCTGTCCCCAGGACAGCCGGCGTTTTTCATGTGGTGGTCTTGAGTTTGCCGCCGAACGACTTTTCGAGCTTCCTCACTTTCGGCATCGCGACGGCGGCCACATACGGCTGCGCGGGATTTCGCGCGACGAAATTCTGGTGATAGTCCTCGGCCTCGAAAAACTGCTCGAGCGGCTCCAGCGTCGTCACGATCGGCGACGAGAACACCCTGGCATCATTCAGCTGCTTGAGATACGCCTCCGACACGCGCCGCTGCTCGTCGTCGGCGTAGAACACCGCCGATCGATATTGCCGGCCGATGTCGTTGCCCTGGCGATTGAGATGGGTCGGATCGTGCGCGACCGCGAAGAACACTTTCAGGATCTGCCCGAACGAGATGCGGCTCGAATCGAACCGGACGCGGATCACCTCCGCGTGATCGGTGGTGCCGCTGCACACGGCCTTGTAGTCCGCGGTATCCGCGGTGCCGCCGGCGTAACCCGACACGACGCTGATGACGCCGTCGAGTTTCACGAACACGGCTTCGGTACACCAGAAGCAGCCGCCGCCAAGCACCACCGACTGCGGCGTGCCCGTGGCGTCCTGTGGAATGTCGATCGCGGGATCGGGAAACTGGTCCGCCGGCGCGGCGTCGCTGCCGCCGAACAATTCGCTCAACTTCATTTCTTCATTCTAGCGGAGACGATTCCCCACGACGCAATCGCGGCACTGACCAGCAGGAGCGCCGCTGACAGCGGCTGCGTGGCGAACACGGTCCAGTCGCCCTGGCTGATCGCCAGCGCGCGCCGCAAGTGCTGCTCCGCGGCCGGGCCGAGGATGAGCCCGATCATCACCGGTGCGATCGGCGCACCGATCGCGCGCAGCAGGAATCCGACGACGCCGATCGCCGCCATCAGCAGCAGATCGCCGGCCGATCGATGCACGCTGTAGGCGCCGAGCGACGCGACGACGAGGATGCCGCCGTAGAGCCACGGCCGCGGAATCGACAGCAGCTTGACCCACAGACCGACGAGCGGAAGGTTGAGGACGAGCAACATCGCGTTGCCGACATAGAGGCTGGCGATGACGCCCCACACCAGCGCCGATTCATGCTCGAACAGCAGCGGGCCCGGCTGCAGGCCGAACTGCTGAAACGCGGCGAGCAGCACTGCCGCCGTGGCGGAGGTCGGCAAGCCAAGTGTCAGTAGCGGCACCAACGTGCCGGCGGCAGACGCGTTGTTCGCGGCCTCGGGCCCGGCGACGGCTTCGATCGCGCCGCGGCCGAATTCTTCGGGGCGGCGGGCGAGACGCTTTTCGATCGCGTACGACATCAACGTCGGCAGCTCCGCGCCGCCGGCCGGCAGCGCGCCGAGCGGGAATCCGATCGCGGTGCCGCGCAGCCACGGCTTCCACGATCGCGACCACTCGTCAGCGGTCATCAACAGCGATCCGCGAACCGGCAGCAGCTCATCGATCGCCGGTCCGCGGCTCGCGACCCATAACGTTTCGCCAATCGCGAAGAGACCGATCGCGACAATGACCGGATCGATGCCGTCGAGAAGATACGGGATGCCGAAGGTGAACCGCGCGTGTCCGCTGAGACCGTCGATGCCGACGAATCCGAGCGTCAATCCCAACAACAGGCTGAGCCAACCCTTCAATCTCGAATCGCCGAGCATGGTCGTCACCATGACGAAGGCGAGCACCATCAACGCAAAGTACTCCGCGGATCCGAAGGCGAGGGCGAGCTTCACCATCAGCGGCGCGGTGACGCTGAGCGCAAGGGTGGCGAGGGTGCCGGCGACGAACGATCCGATCGCCGCGGTGGCGAGCGCCGCACCCGCGCGGCCGTTCCTCGCCATTTGATGTCCGTCGAGCGCCGTCACGATCGTCGAGCTCTCACCGGGCGTATTCAGCAGGATCGACGTCGTCGAGCCGCCGTACATCGCGCCGTAGTAGATGCCGGCGAACATGATCAGCGCCGCGGTGGGATCGAGTCCGTAGGTGACCGGCAGCAACAATGCGACCGTCAACGCGGGGCCAATGCCGGGCAACACGCCGACGGCGGTGCCGAGCGTCGTGCCGGCGAGGCCCCACATCAGATTTTCGGGAGTCAGAGCGACCGCAAACCCCGCCAGCAAATCGCCCATCAGGGAAAGCCGGGGAGCGCGACGCCAAGCCCGCGCGTGAAGAGGAGGAAGAGCGCCAGCGAAAACGCTGCGCCGACGATCAGATCAGCCGCGACAGAGCGAACGCTAAACGGCCGTGCGCGCAGAGTTGTCGCCGCGATCGCGAACAGCAGCGTTGACGATGCGACGAATCCAAGACTGACGAACACCACCGGCAGGATCAGCAGCGCGCCAATGATCGCGCCGGTCATCCGCAGGCCCTGGAACCTGACCGGCAATGTGGCTCCCGCGAGCGACATCATGGTCAGAATCCAAACGCCAGCAAAACAGATTGCGATGGCATTCGGCAGCGAAGACGGCGTCAACGTGAGGGCCAGCCTGGTTGGGGACGCGCTGTTGGTCGCGGACAGACGGCGCAAGACATCTTCAATGCGCGATTGCTCCGCCAACAGGAACTGTTTCAGCGCCGGTCCCGTGAGGAATTGATCGTCCCAGCCATTCTGCGCGAGCGCCGCTCGCCATTCGGCGCTCGTCGCGACCCGGGTGATTCGAGCCGTCAGCGCCTCTTGTTCTGCGGCGGAAAGTCCGGGCGGTGCCACGATCGCGCGCCAGTTGGCGAGATCGAGCGCGATGCCCGACTCGCGCAGCGTCGGCGCGTCGATGCCGCTCACTCGCAATGCCGACGAAATCGCCAGCACCCGCAGCTCGCCGGCGGCGATCTGTCCCGCGAACTCCGCATAGCCGCTGACCGCGGCTGACAGTTGCCCGCCGAGCACCGCCGCGAGCGCGGCGCCGCCTCCGGAGAATGCGATGTAATTCACGCTCGATGCGGGCAGGCCGATTTGCTCGGCCAGCAACCGCACCAGCAGATCATCCGTGCCGCCCGCCGATCCGCCGCCCCACGACACGCTGCCCGGATTCTTCTTGAACGCTTCGAGCAAATCATTCAGCGAGCGAAACGGACTCGAGGCGGGCACGACGATGACTTCGTATTCGCCGATGAGGCGCGCGATCGGGGTGGTGTCGGCCAGCGAGACGGGCGAGCCGTTCATGATCACGCCGCTGACCATCACCAGCCCGGTGACCATCAGCGCACCCGGGTTGCCGCGCTCCGACTGGATGAACCGCGCCAGGCCGATCGTGCCCGCCGCGCCGGGAACGTTGTCGACCTGGACGCTGACGCCCGGCTCGATCTGCGCGAGCACGCGCTGCATGGCGCGCGCGGTCTGGTCCCAGCCGCCGCCCGGAGCGGCCGGCGCGGTGATCGCGAGTGGCTGTCCGGTGACGAGCGTTGGCAGTAACAACGAGATCGCGACGACCAGAAATCGCACCAGGGGATTGTATGCCCGGCAAGTAGTCTCCACCCGGCGAGACGCGAGCACCCCCGGCATGAAGCCGGCCTCCCCGGCTAGAATCTTTTATGCGTTATCAGCACTACGACGTGTTCACGGACACGATGTTCGAAGGCAACCAGCTCGCCGTGTTCGAAGACGCGCGCGGATTATCGAGCGCGCAGATGCAGGCGATCACCAGGGAGATGAACTTTTCCGAGTGCACGTTCCTCCTGCCGGTCGAAGCCGCGGGCACCGACATCCGCATGCGCATCTTCACGCCAGGCCGCGAGCTGCCGATGGCGGGGCACCCCGTGATCGGCAGCACGTTCGCGCTCGCCGATCTCGGCGTGATCAAGAAGGGGCAGGCGAGCTTCGTGTTCGGCCTCAACGTCGGCCCGACCAGGGTGGAGTTGACCTGGGAAGGCGATCGCCTCTCGTTCGCGTGGATGGATCAGCGCACGCCGGAGTTCCGCGAACCCGTCTCGCCGCGGCCGGCGATCATTCGTTCGGTGGGTCTTGATCCGTCAGCCGTCGATGCGACGGGATTGCCGATCGAAGAGGTGTCGTGCGGCAACGCCTTCGTGCTGGTTCCGGTGAAGACGCGGGAGGCGGTCGACGCCGCCGACGCCGACGTCCCGGCGATGAAGAAGTTGCAGAGCGCGTTTCCCGGCGGCCACGTCGGCGTGCTGTTTTTCACGATGGATACCCGCGATCCGAACGTGACGGTTTACAGCCGCATGTTCGCGCCGAGCGCCGGCATTGTCGAAGATCCCGCGACCGGCAGCGCGGCCGGTCCACTGGGAAGTTACCTGGTGAAGCACGGCCTCGTGCATCGCAACGAGATGCGGGACATGGTGAACCTGCAAGGCGCGGTGATGGGCCGGCCGAGCCGCCTGCACATGCGCATCGAGGAAGAAGAGGGCGCGATCTCGCGCGTGCAGGCCGGCGGGCAGTCGGTGCTGGTCGGCTCGGGACAGATCAATCTACGGGGCTAGCCGCGATCGCGACCACGATCCGTCCGCCTGGCGCGTGTAGAGCAGACGATCGTGCAGGCGGCTCGTGCGGCCCTGCCAGAATTCGATCGCGTCGGGCTTCAGGCGATAGCCACCCCAGTTTGCGGGCCGCGGCACTTGCGAGTCCTTGTGCTTCGCGGCCAGCTCCTCGAACTTCCGCTCGAGCAACGATCGATCGGCGATCGGCCGGCTCTGATCGGAGATCGCCGCGCCGATCTGGCTCTCGATCGGCCGTGAATGAAAATACTGATCGGATTCAGCGGCGGTCGTCTTCGTCACCGATCCGTTGATGCGCACCTGCCGCTCGAGCTCCGCCCAGAAAAACAGCAGTGACGCGCGCGGATTGGCGGCGAGGTCGCGGCCCTTCGCGCTGTCGTAGTTGGTGTAGAAGACGAAACCGTTTTCGTCGGCCCCCTTTAGCAGTACGGTGCGCGCCGACGGCTCGCCCTTCGCGGACGCGGTCGCCAGCGTCATGGCGTTGACATCGAGCAGCTGCGATTTCAGCGCCTCGTCGAACCAGATCGTGAATTGCGCGATCGGATCGGCGTGCGCGTCCTTCTCGTCGAGCGCGCGGCTCGCGTATTCGCGGCGAAGATCGGTCAGCGTCATGGCTTGCTCTCCGTAGCCTTGGCGGAGGAGGGTTTGACTTCCACCCAGACGCCCAGGAATCGTCGATCGGTGGACTTCGGGTCGGCGTCTCTTGGATAGAAACCCGTTTCGGCGGTGATCGTCAACGGCACGACGCCGCTCGGGAATTGCGGCAGCTCGACTTCCGCGGCCTGCCCCGGCACGAGATCGTACGATTGCTGCCAGCCAAACGTGCTGATCGTGACTGAGTTTGCCGCGGCGCCCGGGTGCATGCGCAGCACGACCGGCGCGGTGTGGCCCGGCGGCGTCGCGACGGTGACCTGCGATGCCTGCCCGCCGATCGTCCAGAAGCCCTGCGCCTCCGGATACAGCTGCTCGGTGTGAAAGTAGAACGTGGCGCCAGGATAGTTCGCGGCGGCGAGCACGGTCGGCACGAGTGGGCGCGAACCAGCATCGACCACGGTTGACGGCGTGATCGTGATTGCGTCGATCGCGCGCTCGACTTCGTTGGTGCCGCGCAGGCCCACAAAGCTGGCGTCGACCGGCAGCCACAACATCGTCTTCCACTGCGATCCCGGCTGCGGCTGAATCGTCCACGTCTGGACCGGCGGACCATTGCGGCCGACCTGCAGTGCCAGCGACACGCCGTCGGCGGGCAGGCGATCGTTGAACTGCACCGCGATGTCGTAGGTGCCGGCCGGCAGCGAGAAGCGGCCGTTGTGAATGACGCGCACCGGCTGCTTGTCGTTTCGCTGCATCGGCTTCACGCCAAGCACGAGCTGCGGCAGCGCATCGACCGCCGCTTCCTTACGCAACGGGTCGTAGACGATCGACGCGGGCCGCGCGCGCGCGTCGAATCCATCGAGCGCGGCGAGACGCGCCCGCGCGCCGAGATCGATCGCGTGCGTTTCGCTCCGCCCCGACGGCAGCCACGGCGCCGTGATCGCGATGGCGATCAACGCCATCGTGCACGTGGAGAACGCGATCAGCGCCGACACGCCGGCGCGCGCGTGCCGCAGGCGCGAGAGCAGCAGCGCCGCGCCGAACGCAATCGCCAGCCACCACACCGTCAACAGCCACGCGATCGTCCAGTGCTGGCCGATGAAGCTCGGCGCCAGCGACCAGAGCTCCCAGCGCGGCGACCAGAAATCCAGCAGCGCGGACGTGCCGTCGCGCGCGTTGTTGATCAGCAGTCCGTCCTGGCCGATCGCCAGCGTGATCGCGATGCCGGCGCCGATCCACAGCAACAGATGCTGAGCGGCGCGCTGCGCCGATCCGGCCGGCACCGCGCGGAAGGCGGCGGCGATCGGCAGCATCAGCAGAGGAAGCCCCGATGCGAGCGGCCGCGCCGGAGCCGATGTGCCGCCCCACCAGATGCCGAACGCGCCGACCATCAGCAGCAGAGACGCGAATATAAAGGTGATCTCGATGGCCGGCCGGCGGAGCTCGCCACCGGATCGCCACATCTGATAAAGGCCCGTCGCAGCGAGAATGTAGACCGGCGCGTACGCGAGCAGCCCATACTCCTGATCGAACAGCAATCCGGGCGCACCGAAACGCAGATTGAGCGGAGTTGTCTGAACCAGCGATCCGTACGGCGCCATTGGTAACGGCGTTCCCCAGATCGCGTAGAAAAATGCGAACCACCCCGCCAGTGAGATCGCATAAATGGCGACGACCGTGATCATTTGGGGCCAGCCCCCGGATGTTGCACGCCGAAGTCGAAGGAGAACGACGAGGAGAAGTGCGGCTGACATCGGCGCGTACTTGGTGCTCAGCCACGGCAGCGAGGCGATCGCTACGGCAACGGCAATCCAGCGCGCCATGCCGGCGTCCGTTCTCGCCGCACCGGTGAGCGCGAAGATCACCGCCACCGCCGCCGCGATCTCCGGATAGACCGTAAAGGTGTTGAACGTGAACGGCGCCGACAGCGCGATCGCCGCCCATGCGAACGTGGCTGCGCCGGGCGCGTTGAGCATCGTGACCGTCCACCGCCAGGCGAGCGTAACCGCGAGGGCGCCGAGCGCGATCAGGAACCACACCGTGCCCTGGTAGCCGCCCAGCGCGTAAACCGGCGCGAGGATCACGGCGAGGCCGACCGGATGGATCGAATAGATCTCGCCATTTGATCCGCGCGTCAGGTAGTGCGGCTCCAGATCCGACGTGAAGTACTCACGGTAGTCGCCGCGCTCGTGGTTGTTCTCGATCTTCAGGTCGCCGTCGCGCCACAGGCTCTGCGCCATCACGAGGTAATGCGGCTCGTCGCCCGACGGAAACAGAGACGTGCCGGTGAGCTTTCTCGCCGCCAGCCCCGCCACCGCCATCGTCGCAATGAAAATCACGATCGCGATCGTCGTCACGCTCCACCGCTCGATCGCGCGCGCAGTGATGAGCCGCGATTGCCACAACGTCCACACCTGCAGCGCCGCGACGACGAGCCACACGATGGCGCCGAGCGGACCGGACAGCGCCTGCAAGGCCGGCCATCGATCGGGAACGAAGGGCAGGAACGGCATCAACAACACGATCAACGAGAAGGCGGGCAGCACCAGATCGCCGAGCCGCGGCCGTCGCGTCGACGTGGTCGTGCCTCGAGGCGCGTTGAGATGATCGATGCCGACGAGCAGCAGCCCGCCGAAACACATGAAGCCGACCAGCGCCTGCCACGGCGGCAGCATGGCGAACCGGATCACGCCGCTCGGAGTCACGGTCTGATCGAGCACGCCCCTCGTCACGTACAGCGCGAGGCCCGTGACGATGCACGCGGCCGCCGGCCACAGGACCGGCGTCGTGACCTTCTCACTCGACATCCGTCAGTGATTCTACATAGGATTTCTGCCCATGACCCGAATCCTGACCACGCTGGCGATCGTGTGCGCCTTGCCGGCGTGCGCATCGAACACGCCAACCCAGCCGGCGGCGCCATCGGCCGGCACCGGCTTCGATGTCCTGATCACCAACGGCCGCATTGTCGACGGCACCGGCGCGCCGTGGTTCCGCGGCGACGTCGGCATCACGGGCGATCAGATCGCCGAGATCGGTCAGCTGTCGGGGCGCACAGCCGCGCAGACGATCGACGCTTCGAACCTCGTGGTCGCACCGGGCTTCATCGACATGCTCGGGCAGTCGGAGTTCAACGTCCTCGCCGATCCGCGCGCCGCCAGCAAGATCACGCAGGGCGTGACGACGGAAATCACCGGAGAAGGCGCGTCGATCGCGCCGCTCAACGACGCGCTCGTGAAATCGGCGCAGCCCACCTACGACCGCTTCAGGGTCGCGCTCGACTTCCGTACGCTGAGCGAATACTTCGCGCGCCTCGAGCAGAACCGGCCGGCGATCAACGTCGGCACGTTCGTCGGCGCCGGCGGTGTTCGCGCGTATGTGATGGGCAGCGGCCAGAAGGTGGCGTCGCCGGGCGAGCTCGATGAGATGAAAAAGCTCGTCGACCAGGCGATGCAGCAGGGCGCGCTTGGTCTCAGCACCTCGCTGCAGTACGTGCCGGGAAGATTCGCGTCGACCGACGAGATCGTCGAGCTCGCCAGGGTGGCGAAGCAGTACGGCGGCATCTACATTTCGCATCAGCGATCCGAGTCCGGGCAGATCATGACCTCGCTCGACGAAGTGTTCGCCGTCGCCGAGCGCGCGAACATTCCCGCCGAAGTCTGGCATCTCAAGACCGCCTACAAGGCGAACTGGGGACGCATGGCGGAGGTGTTGAAGCGTTTCGATGATGCGCGCGCACGTGGTCTCGATGTGACCGCGAACATGTATCCGTACGATCGCGCGTCGAACGGCCTCGATGCGTGCCTGCCGCTGTGGGTGCGCGAAGGCGGTCTCGATACCATGCTCGGGCGCCTCAACGATCCCGCGCTGCGCGATCGCATCAAGCGCGACATGGACGATGCGAACGCGAAGGACTGGGAGAACCAGTGGTACGGCTCCGGCGGCGGCGCCGGCGTGATGATTTCGACCGTGCTCGATCCGGCGTTGCGCAAGTGGGAAGGCAAGAACCTCGTCGAGATCGGCAAGGAGATGGGGAAGGATCCGCGCGACGCGGCCATGGATCTCGTCATCGCCGATCGCGGCGAGACGTCGGTGATCATTTCGATCATGCGCGAGGACGATGTCCGGCTGGCGCTGTCGAACCCGATGATTTCGATCGGCACCGATTCCGGCGCGCGCGCCGAGGATGGTCCGTTCTCGGAATCGAAGTCGCATCCGCGCGCGTGGGGATCGTTCACGCGCATCCTCGGCAAGTACGTGCGCGACGAGAAGCTGATCACGCTCGAAGACGCCATCCGGCGCTTCACGTCGCGGCCGGCCGGGCGCGTCGGGATCGCCGATCGCGGCCTCCTGCGCCCGGGCATGAAGGCCGACGTGACGATCTTCAACCCGGCGACCGTGCGCGACGTGGCGACGTTCGTCGACCCGACGCATTATTCCCAGGGCATCGAGCACGTGCTGGTCAACGGCAAGGCGGTAGTTTCCGGCGGAAAAATCACCGCGGAGCGGCCAGGGCGGCCGATTCGGGGACGCGGCTATACGAAATAGCGTCCTAAGAGGCTGTGAGAGCAGTGGCGGTCTCCACCCTTCCGATGTCGGCGGTGTTGTCGGGCCTGTCGGCCGCGCTCGACATCACCGAAGGCCATCCGCGCGGGCATGCCGCGCGGACGTGCCTGATCTCCATGCGCATGGCCGATGCGCTGCGCCTGCCGCCGGATGAACAGTCGGATCTGTTCTACGCCACGCTCCTGAAGGATGCCGGCTGCTCGTCGAATGCGGCGCGCGTGTTCCAGATGTTCGGCGGGCCCGACGAGCACGCGACCAAGCGCGCGGTGTGGCTGCGCGACTGGCGCAAGCTCGATCAGAAGGTGCGCTACGCGTTCGAGTGGGTCGAGCCCGAAGGTGATTTCCTCGCGCGCGTCGCGCAGTTCCTCAAGCTCGCCGCGATCGGGCCGGGCGGCGAGCGCGAGCTGTTCGAGATCCGCTGCGCGCGAAGCGCCGCGATCGCGCGCGCGCTCGGCATGTCCGACGCAACCGCTCAAGCCGTGCAGTCGATGGACGAGCACTGGGACGGCGGCGGCCATCCCGCGGGCCTGAGGGGCGATCGCATTCCGCTGGCCGCGCGCATCATCGGCCTCGCGCAAGTCGTCGAGATCTTCTGGGGCATTGCCGGTCCCGAACGCGCGCTCGCGATGGCGGCGGAGCGCCGCGGCCGCTGGTTCGATCCCGAGCTGGTGGATTGCCTGCAGTCGGTGTCGTCGCCGGCGTTGTGGTCGACGCTCGAGACCGGTGACCTGAACGGCGCGGTCACCGCCGCGGAACCGGAGGAGCGCGCCATCGAGGCCACCGAGGAGCGGCTCGATCAGATCGCGACCGCGTTCGCGTGGGTGATCGACGCGAAGTCGAGCTTTACGTTCGAGCATTCGGATCGCGTGTCGGCGCTCGCGGTCGGCGCCGCGGAGCAGCTCGGATTCACGTCAACCGAATTGACGCGGCTCAAGCGCGCCGCGCTGCTGCACGACATCGGCAAGCTCGCGGTGCCCAACGCGATCCTCGACAAGCCCGGCAAGCTCACCGATGCGGAGTGGGCGATCGTCAAGCAGCATCCCGCCAACACGCTGCACGTGCTGCAACAGGTCCCGGTGTTTCGCGAGCTCGCCGGAGACGCCGCCAACCACCATGAGCGTGTCGACGGGAAGGGCTATCACCGCGGACTGACCGGCGATCAGATGAGCGCCACCGCAAAGGTGCTCGCCGTCGCCGACGTCGCCGATGCGCTGATGAGCGCGCGCCCGTACCGCGGGCCGCTCTCGCTCGATCAGGTCTGCGGCCTGCTGACAGAGGGACGCGGCACGCAATTCTGGCCGGACGCCGTCGACGCCATGGTCTCACTTGATTCGAAACTGCACCGGGCTTAATCTGCCGGGCATGCGCAAACTCGTCTCGACGCTTGTCGTGCTGGCACTGGCTGCGCCGATCTCCCACGCCCAGATGGCGCATCGGCTCAAAGGCTGGATTCGCACGACCGCCGGCACGCCGCTCGTCGCCAGGGTCCGCGCCGACAATTTGAGCGGCTTCCGCGGTGAGCCCTTCGCGGGACAGAAAGACCACGAGGTCACATCGACCGACAAGGGCGAGTGGAACATCACCGGCATCGAGGCGGGCCTGTGGCTGTTTTCAACGTCCGCGCCGGACACCATCCCCGCGGTGTTGATCCTGCCGGTGAAATTCTCGCAGCGGCAGCAGGTGAGCGCCGTCGGCAACTCGCTGACGTGGCAGGTGCCGATGTATGCCTACCCCGCGGCGGAGCATCCGATGCTGACGGTGGCGCTGGAGCTCGTCGCCGCCGGCAAGAAGGACGAGGCCATGCAGGCGCTGACGGTCGCGCTCGGGCCGGGCATCCCGATCGACACGCGCGTCGCCGCCGGTGAGCTGTCGCTGCTGCTGCAGCAGGCGAGCCTCGCGAAGACGATCTTCTCGCTGGCGCTCAAGGATCAGCCGAAGCATCCGCGCGCCATGCTCGGCGCGGCCATGGCGTCGCTGCTCGGGCGCGACTGGGAAACCGCCGGCAAGCAGATTTGGGACGCGCGCGATCTCGTGCCGAAGGAGCAGCGCCGGGCCCTCGCCGCGGCCATCGACGACCTTCGCGGGATCGCCCGCGTTCAGTAGTGCGCATCGGCATCGATGTCGGCGGCACGAAGATCGAAGGGCTCGCGCTGGCCGATGACGGGCGCCAGCTCGATCGCCGCCGCATTGCCGCGCCCCGCGGCAATTACGGCGACACCATCAAGGCCATTGTCGGCCTGGTGACGTCGATGGAAACCGACGTGGCGCGAGCCCGCCTCGACGAAGCGCCGAAGGCGCGAAGCCGGGTCGGCATCGGCATCCCCGGCGCGATTTCTCCAGCGACCGGGCTGATCAAGAACGCCAACTCGACGTGGTTGAACGGCGAGCCGCTCGCCGACGATCTGGCGGAGGCGCTCGCGCGCCCGGTGCGGCTGGCGAATGACGCGAACTGCTTCGCGCTGTCCGAGGCGGCCGACGGCGCCGCGGCCGGCGCGCCGGTCGTGTTCGGCGTGATCATCGGGACCGGTACGGGCGGCGGCCTCGTCGTCAACGGACGGATCGTGATCGGCGCCAATGCGATCGCGGGAGAGTGGGGCCACAATCCGCTGCCGGCGCCGGAAGATGATGAGCGCCCGGGGCCGCAGTGTTACTGCGGGCGCAGCGGTTGCATCGAGACGTTCCTGTCGGGCCCGGCACTCGCGCGTGACTACAGTTGGCGCGGCGGTGACGACATGTCCGCGTCGGAAATCATCGCGCGCGTCGATTCCGATCCTCGTGCCGCAGCCAGCCTCGACCGGTACGAACGCCGCTTCGCGCGCGCGCTCGCATCAATCATCAACATCGTCGACCCCGATGTCATCGTGCTCGGCGGCGGTTTGTCGAACATCACGCGGCTGTACGATCGCGTGCCGGCACTCTGGGGACCGCACGTCTTTTCCGATCGCGTCACCACGCGGCTGGTCCGGGCGAAGCACGGTGATGCCAGCGGCGTGCGCGGCGCGGCCTGGCTGTGGCCGGCATCATGAAACGCGCTGCGGTAACTGTTACAATCGGAATATGAAGCTACGGTTTCTTTTCGGCACCCTGGCAGTGATCTGGCTCGCCGCCGTGACGCAGTTCAGCGCGGAGCAGAGCAAGTCGGTGTGGGACGGCGTGTTTACGACGGAACAGGCGGACCGCGGCGCGGCCACCTACAAGACGGCGTGCTCCGAGTGTCACGGGCAGGATCTCGCCGGCGACGGATTCGCACCGGCGCTGAGCGGCTCGGACTTCATGGGCAACTGGAACGAGCTGTCAGTCGGCGATCTGTTCGAGCGCATCCGCATCTCGATGCCGCCGAGCGGTCCGAGCGCGGTGACGCCGGCCCAGAAGGCCGACATCGTGGCGCACTTGATGAACTCGAACAAATTCCCCGCGGGCACGGCGGAGCTCGAGCCCAAGACGGAAGTGCTCAAGGGCATCAAGATCGAGTTGAAGAAATAGGAATTTGTTGACCTGTTGATCTTGTGATCTCTTGATTTCAAATCATCAGAGCAAAAGGTCAACAGATCACAAGATTAGGGATTTTTCCGCCACCACGGCGTGCCGAGGTTCGTATACGGCCCGCCGTCGACCGAGATTGCGCTCGCCACTCGATAGTTGAGTGGCGAGAGCAAGTGCATCACGTGACGCACGCGCACCGACTTGCCATTGACCGTGAACGGCGCGCTGTCGAAGTGAATGTTGTAGATCCCGCCAAGATCGCCGCCCACCGGACCGAACTGCATGTAGGAAAACCCGCGCGAGTCGGTGACCTGCCGCGCCAGCACCTTGTTTTCCTTGTGAAACGCGATCAGCTCGCGCACCTTGAAATTTCCTGACGGCCCTTCGCCTTCGGTGACCGCTTCGTAAAAGCGGCCGTCGACCTTCGACACGACTGTCGTGCCGGTGTAGGGACCCGCCGGTCCGAGCGGACTCTCCGGCATCGACCACTCGAAGGTCCACTTGCCAAGGAAATAGGTGTCGAAGTCGAACAGCGGGACCGTGTCCGTGCTCTCGGTCGGGCGGCCCAGCGCCGGCATGGCGCCCTTCGGCACCTGCTGCAGTGTTTCTTTCGCGCCCTCCGGGCGCGAGGCTTCGCCATTCAGCGTCGAGTTGAGCGCCAGTAGAACGACAAGCCACGTCCGTTTCAGGTGTTGTATTCTCACGCGCGGAGAGTATATGCGACGACTCATTCTCTTTTCGACTGCCGCGCTTGCGCTGAGCGCGATCATACCGATGAACGCGCAGGCACCCACTCCGGTGTCCGCGCCAACCGACGGCGGCTACCGGCTCGTGCCGAACTGGCCGACACTGCCGCCCGGAGAGTTCTTCGGATTGAAGACGCCGCCACCGCCGCCCGCCGAACGTGAAGCGCAAGCCGCGGCGCGCCGCGCCACCGGCGGCGCAGGCAACACGCCTCGTCCCGCCGGCCAAGGCCCGACCAATCAGCCCGGCATCTCGGGTCTCGCGATCGATCAGAACGATCGCATCTACGTGTTCAATCGCGGCGCCAAGCCGGTGATGGTGTTCAACACCGACGGCAAGCTCGTCGCATTCGGCGGCGATCAGGATCTCAACGGCAAAAAGCTCGATCCGAACTGGCAACACTCGGGCACAGTCGATTGGGATGGCAATATCTACATGATCGAACGCGACGCCCATCGCATCGTAAAAATGAACAACAAGATGGACAAAGTGCTACTGCAACTGGGTACGACGATGGAGAAGGGGAATGATGCGACGCATTTAGATCTCCCGTCAGGAATTGCAGTACTGAAGAACGGCAACATCATCGTTACCGACGGCTACGGCAATAACCGCGTCATCCTGTTCGACAAGACCGGCAAATTCATCAAACAAGCGGCAAAAGGTGCCGGCGGTCCTGGCGATAAAGGCAAAGGCATTGGCGAGTGGGATCTTCCGCACAAGCTGGCCGTTGATGCGCAGGAAAATCTCTACATCATCGACCGCGAAGGGCATCGCCTGCAGGTTTTCGACAAGAACTTGAATTATCTGCGCGAGATCAACGTGCCCGGATGGAATCCGTGGGACATCGGCATTTCACGCAAGGGTGATGACGGATTTGCGTACATCGCCGATCATGCGCTCGAACGTGTGCATAAGTTGTCGTTGAAGGACGGCAAGCTCGTCGCCACGTGGGGCAAACAGGGATGGGGACCGGGAGAATTCGACTGGGTCCACGGCATCGTTGTCGACTCGAAGGGCGCCGTGTACGCAGCGGATACGTACGGTCAGCGCATTCAGAAATTTGTGCCGACGATGACCCGCACGAGTGTCCAGTAGATTCCCATTCCCGCAATAACTAGCGAGGCTGGTATCACCACGCGTTGGCGATACCAGCCGTTTTTCATGAATGGAAATACTGCGATCATCGCCGCTGCGATGATCGTCAGCTGACCGAATTCAACGCCCAGGTTGAACGTCAGGAGCGCGGTCAGGAATTCATCGCGTGGCAGGCCGAGCTCGCGCAGCACGCCCGCGAATCCCAGGCCGTGCAGCAATCCGAACATGAACACCAGCGCGACTCGCCATGGCTTCAGCTCGCGCGTGACGATGTTCTCAACCGCGACGTAGGCGATCGACAGCGCGATCAGCGGTTCGACGGCTCGTGAGGGTAACGAGACGATGCCGTACATCGACAGGCCAAGCGTGATCGAGTGCGCGATCGTGAAGGCCGTGACCTGCAGCAGCAGCGGCTTCAGCCGCGCGCTGAGCAGAAAGAGGCCGAGCACGAACAGGATGTGATCGAGTCCCTGTGGCAGGATGTGCGTGTAGCCGAGCCACAAGTACTGCCGCACGATCTCGATCCGCGTCGGCCGCGTGAACGATCGCGACAGATCGATCACGGTGCTCCAGTTCGTGCCGTCGATCCACTCGATCGTCGACGACCCATCGGGCTGCCGGATCTCGAGCGGGTAGCGATCGCCGACGAGGCCATACAGCCACCGCAGCCGCGTGGCGTCGCGCGGCATTTGTCCAGTCAACCGGTAGCCGGTCTTCACGAACTCGACCGACGCCGCCCGGACTTCATGCGCATCGACAAACAACACGATGCGGTCCGCGAATATGCCGGTCAGATTCGCGAGGCGTTGATCGCGCTGTTCCGGCGTGATGTTTGGCGGGACGCTCCCGCCCGCGAACGTCTCGAGTCTGAGCAGCAGCCACATCGCATCGTTCGAGACATCGAGGACGAACGATCCGTCGGCCGACAGCGTCAGGCCGACGCGCGTTTTCTCGGCCTCGTGGGCGCCGATCGTGGTGCTCGCCAGCGCGACGAACAGAACGAGCGAAGCGAGCCCTGAGCGAGATGAACTTCGCCTGCGAAGTCCATCGAGTCGAAGGGACACGTGGCGTATCATACGGCGCGTATGAACGTTGTCTTTGCCGTGCTGGTGCTTGCGATCGTGCAGGCGCCGCCAAAGAAAGTCGAGATCGTCAGCGTCACCGGCTGCCTGCGCGAGCAGGGTCCGAACTGGATGCTGGTCGCGGCGACCGAGCCGGTGCCGAGCATCGCCAACCAGGCACAAGGCGCCGAGATTCCCACGACACCGCCGGCGGGCAAGAACACCTTCCGCCTGATCGGCACGAGCGAGTTCAACCTGCCGACGATGAAGGACCACACGGTGGTGATTCGCGGCCTGTTTATCACGGACAAGGTGAGCAGAATCAACGTCACCTCGGCGGTCGAAGCCGTCGCGTCCTGCACGCCCGGCGCTCCCAAATAGGTTAAACTCGCCCGGAAGCTGTAACGGGTAACCCGTAACCGCAGGAGTCCGTAAATGAAACGTCTCGCGTTGATCGCCATCGGTGTTGGAGCCCTCGCGTCGTTCAACGTTTCGGCACAGCCTTCCTTGACTGGCCCTCCGGGCCAGTCCCCGACGTTCGCCAGGGACGTCGCGCCGATCATGTACAGCAAGTGTGCGAACTGTCATCGTCCCGGCGAAGTGGCGCCGATGCCGCTGCTGTCGTACGAGGACGCGCGGCCGTGGGCCAAGGCGATTAAGTCCAAGGTCGTGGCGCGCGAAATGCCCCCATGGGGCGCCGACATGTCGCAGACGCTGCCGATGCGCAACGACATCAGCCTGTCGCAGAAAGAGATCGACACGATCGCGGCGTGGGTCGATGGCGGCGCCGTCAGAGGCAACGCTTCTGAGATGCCGCCGTCGCCGAAGTTCGCGACCGGATGGACCGCCGGCACCGAGCCGGATCTCGTGCTCGCAATGCCCGTCGAGTTCGAGATTCCCGCCGAAGGCGAGCTCGGCGTGCAGATGTTCTATTCGAAGGTGCCGTGGACGGAAGACAAGTTCGCGGAGATCGTCGAGCTCAAGCCGAGCAACCGCGCCGTGCTGCATCACGCCGGCATTTTCTTCGTCGATATTCCCGAAGGCGCGTCGATCGTCGACGGCCGCATTGTCGACAAGGACGGCAAGGTGATCGGCGATCGCGGATCGCGCGGGCTGCCGTCGACCGACAGCGGTCTTCCGGGATCGAGCAAGCTGCTGTCGTGGGTGCCCGGCCGCGGGCTCGATCACCATCGCGCCGACATCGGCAAACGCCTGCCGGCGGGCAAGTACATCAACTGGCAGCTCCACTACAACCCGACCGGCAAGCCGGAAAAGGATCGGACCAAGCTGGGCATCTGGTTCAACAAGGTGCCGGTAACGCACGAAGTGCTGATTCGCCAGGCCGGCGATCCGCTGGCGACGACCAAGGGCGGCCTGTCGATCTATCGCGCCGAAGGCCGCGAGACCGAATACACGGCGGACCCCGGCAGCACGCGCCGCAGCCGCACCACGCCGAACATTCCGCCGTACGCGGAAAACTGGCGCCTGACCGGCATCACGCCGGTGACCGAAGACATCACGCTCTATGCGATGTCGCCGCACATGCACCTGCGCGGCAAGAGCTTGAAGTGGGTGATCGTCTATCCGGACGGCACCGAGAAAACGATCCTCAACGTGCCGAAGTTCGACTTCAACTGGCAGTTCAACTACGAGTTGAAGGAGCCGCTGAAGATTCCCGCGGGCAGCAAGATCCTCGGCCTCGGGGTGTATGACAACTCGATCCGCAACAAGTGGAATCCAGGCCCGCACCTGCCGGTCTACTGGTCGGAGCAGAGCTGGGACGAGATGTATCAGCCGTTCACCGAGTACTCCGTCGACTCGCAGGACTTGACGGTTCTCAAGCCCGTCACGCAGCAGCAACGGGACTGAGGAGCATCCGGCTTGAGCCGGTTTGTTCCCGGCTGTTTAGCGCTGGCCTTCGTCCAAAGCGGCGGAGGCCAGCATGCGTCACGCCAGAACGCTCTGCATGGCCGCGATCCTCGCGGCCGTTTTTGCTTCACCGTCATTTGCGCAAGCCGCTGAACCGTTCCAGATCGGCGCCGTCAACATCGGCTACGTCGCCCGCACCAGCCGCACCGGCAAGGCCGCGATCGCCGCGCTCGATGCCTTCGGGAAGCAGAAGTCGATCGAAGTGCAGAGCAAGGCCGAGGAGCTGCAGAAGCAGCAATCCGCATTCCAGAAACAGTCCGCCACGATGAGCCCGCGTGCCGTCGTCGATCTGCAGCGTGCGTTCGAGAAGTCGAAGCTCGAGTTCGATCGCCTTCAGCAGGACGCGCAGGCGGAGATCGAGGCGATGCAGACGAAGTTCGACGCCGACTTCCGCATCAAGCTGGCGCCGATCGTCGACGAGATTTCGAAGGAGAAGGGACTGCACTTCGTCTTCGGCATCGATCAGGCCGCGATCGTGTGGTGGAGTCCCGCCGTGGATATTTCGGACGAGTGCGTGAAGCGTCTTGATGCCGCGAAGTAGACGCCGGAGCGTAGAGGCGGGACTTTAGTCCCGCCTGCGTTACTTGACGATCTTCCCGCCGTTGCGATTGTCGATGACGAAGCGATCGCGCGACGGCATCACGACCTTCGGCAGCGTCGCGCGATCCATGACCGCATCCTCGGGCACGATCTTGTTGAGCGCGAGGATGTAGGCGGTCAGCGCATACGTTTCATCCGGCGTCAGCGTGCCCGGCTGCATGAACGGCATCGCTCGATTCGTGTAGTCGTACAACGTCGTCGCATACGGCCAGTAGTTGCCGACGGTCTTCACGAGTTTCGGATTGGTCGCGAAGTCCCAGTTCTTGCCCGACTCGCGATCGACAAGACGATCCGCGGATCCGCCGATGCCGTTGGCGCCGTGGCACGACTGGCATTTCGCGGCGTAGATCTTTGCGCCTTCAGCCGCGGTGCCTTTTCCCTCTGGCAAACCTTTGCCGTCAGGACGCACGTCGATATCGATTTTCGCGATCTCTTGCGCCGTTGCGACCCGACCAATCCCGAGCGGCTTGGCAGATTGTGGTTGAGCCATCACGCTAATTGAGCAAGCGGCCGCGATCGCGAGCACGAAAGAAAAGTATCTGTGCCTGCTGTGGCCCTGGGAACGCATTAGAGGCTCCCTGCGAATTTCACGCTGCCATCGGCATTCACTTTCCAGGCGCGGATGTGATTGAAGTGATACGCCGTCGACGGACCGCGGGCCGCGAGCAACACGTCGTAGGTTGGCTGCACGTAGCCTGTTTCATCGGTGGCGCGGCTCGCCAGTACGGTCTCGCCGCCCTTCCATTCGAACGGCAGACGGAACCGCGTATGGCACTTCGGCAGCACCGGATCGTCGAGCTTCGCGAGCTGCCAGGTCCTGCCGCCATCGGCGCTGACGTCGACCCTGGTGATCCTGCCGCGGCCGCTCCACGCGATACCGCGAATCTCCCACCAGCCCGGGCCGGTCAGCTTGTCGGGGAACGACGGCTCGGTGATCAGCGACTTCGCATCCATGTCGAGGCTGAAGATGCGCGCGGTGCCATCGGGCAGCGGATCGGTGTACTTCGACGTTTCCTCGCGCGTCATGAACGGCTGATCGGCGAGCTCGATGCGGCGCAGCCACTTCACGCTGGCGTTGCCTTCCACGCCGGGCAGGAACAGGCGGACCGGATAGCCCTGCTCGGGACGCAGCGGCTCGCCGTTCTGTCCGTAGGCAATGAGCGCGTCATCCCACGCCTTGGCGATCGGAATGCTGCGCGTCATCACGGCAGCGTCGGAGCCTTCGGCGAGAAACCAGGTGGCGTTCGGTGATGCGCCGGCTTCGCGCAGCAGCGTGGCCAGCGGCACACCGGTCCATTCGCTGGTGCTCGTCAGCCCGTCGATCTGCTGCGGCGTGAGATCGGTTTGATGGCCTTCACGTCGATAGACGCGGCCGCCGTTGCCGGAGCATTCCATCGCGCGAATGATCGATCGGCCCGGGAAGCGGCGCAGATCGTCGACGGTGAAGACCATCGGCCGATCGACCAGGCCGTGAATCGTCAGCGTGTGCTGCGTCGGATCGATCGCCGGCACGCCGCCGTGATGGCGCTCGAAGTGCAGATCGCTCGGCGTGATGATGCCGTCGAGATCCTGCAGCGGCGTGAGGCTCGACGTGCGCCGCTCGCCGAGCGACACGCGCTTCGGCCGCTCGAATGGCGAGCGCGATCCGACGTCGGTGCTGAGCGGACCTTGCACTTTCGTGGGGTCGGCGGGGACTTTCGGACGCGCCGCCTGATCCGGATTCTGGCCGGCGATCGGCAACGCCGCGCCGACGATACCTGCGGTTCCGGCTGCTAATACCCGCCGCCGCGAGATGGAATGCGGTCGATCCATGCGTCCTCCTGAAGTTGCGCGAGCGTAGCAGAAAGTCGGGTTGGACGTTCGTTTAATAGAATCGCGCCACTTTTCGTGAATTTCTGCGCTCCGGACGCTACGTTTGGGGCCAGCCCCCGGATGTCGTACGGGCTTTACAAACGCTGACACGAAATCCCGCTAAGTCGTTGATAATTCTGGTTGTTAGTGTTACAAAACGGCCGTGCTAGCCAGGCGGCAAACGTGTCACGTAGGCGCCGAATGAAAAGACTCACGTCAGTAATTTTCTCCGCGCTCGTGTTTGCCCTTGGTCTCTCTGTTTTTGCAGACCAGAACAAACCCGCGCCGGCAGCATCGCAGCCCGTTGCTTCACACACCGCCACCGCCATCACTGACTCACAGACTGCCCTCGTGAAGCAGTATTGCGCGACCTGTCACAACGATCGCAACAAGAACAACGCCGGCGGCTT
This sequence comes from Cyanobacteriota bacterium, assembly GCA_019752015.1. Classification (GTDB taxonomy): domain Bacteria; phylum Acidobacteriota; class Vicinamibacteria; order Vicinamibacterales; family UBA2999; genus 12-FULL-67-14b. The sequence goes on from JAIEMQ010000021.1 coordinate 34,179, forward strand.
GACGCTGCAGACGTTCGACGCGGCGAAGGTCGGCCACGACGCCCAGGTGGCGGAAGTCGCCGAGAAGATGATCAAGAAGCTGCGCTCCGGCATGATGCCGCCGCCCAGCGCGCGGCGTCCCGAGGGCGCGGTGCTGGCGTCGTTTGCCGCGTCGATGGAATCGCGGCTCGATCAGGCCGCGGCGCTCAACCCCAATCCCGGCCGCCGGCCGTTCCAGCGCCTCAATCGCGCCGAGTACACGCGCACGGTGAACGCGCTGCTGTCGCTCGACGTCGACGTCAACGCCTTCCTGCCGCCCGACACGATCAGCGCCGGCTTCGACAACGTCGCGGATGCGCAGACGTTTTCGGCGACGCTGATGGAAGGCTACCTGCGCGCCGCGAGCCGCATCAGCACGCTCGCGGTCGGCGATCCGAAAGCCAGCGCCTCGGAATTCACCTACAAAGTGCCGCGCACCGGCTCGCAGATGCATCACGTCGAGGGCGCGCCGTTCGGCACGCGCGGCGGCGTGGCGGTGGAGCACACGTTCCCGGCGGACGGCGACTACAGCTTCCGCATGCAGCTGCACTCGATCCCGACCGGCCAGTTGTTCGGCAGCACCGTGCGCGGTGAGTTGATCGAAGTGTCGATCGACGGCGAGCGCGCCGCGGTCCTCGAGATCAACCCGCGCATGAGCGAGGCCGATCCGAACGGCATGAACATCGTGACGCCGCGCGTCCACGTCAAGGCGGGCACGCATCGCCTGTCGGCGGCGTTCGTGCAGCGCTTCGACGCGGTGCCCGACGATCTGCTGCCGCCGATCGATCACAGCCTGGCGGATTCACAGATCGGCGCGGGGTTCGGCATCACCACGCTGCCGCACCTCCGCGAGTTCGCGGTCAGCGGCCCGTTCAAGGTCACCGGCGTGTCGGAGACGCCGAGCCGCAAGCGCATCTTCACGTGCCGGCCGACGTCGGCGAGCGAAGAGAGCACGTGCGCGGCGGAGATCATCCGCAAGATCGCGACGCAGGCGTATCGCGGTCCGCTGTCGGCGCAGGACGTCGATGGCCTGACGAAGTTCTACGCGCAGGGACGCAAGGACGGCGGCGATTTCGAGTCGGGCATCCGCATGGCGCTGCAGGCCATCCTGGCGAGCCCGCGATTCCTGTTCCGTCTCGAGGAAGCGCCGGCCACCGTGCGCGCGGGGCAGAACTACCGCATCAGCGATCTCGATCTGGCGACGCGCCTGTCGTTCTTCATCTGGGGCGCGGGTCCCGATGACGAGCTGCTGAAGCTCGCGCAGCGCGGCACATTGCGCGGCCCCGGCGTGCTGCCGGCGCAGGTCAAGCGCATGCTCGCCGATCCGAAATCGGAAGCGCTGTCGACGCGGTTCGGCGCGCAGTGGCTGCGGTTGCAGGATCTCGAGAAGATTTATCCGGACGCGCTGCTGTTCCCGTATTACGACTTCAAGCTCGGCGAAGCGCTGCGCAAGGAAACCGAGCTCTTCTTCGACAGCATCGTCCGGGAAGACCGCAGCCTGCTCGATCTGATCACGGCGGACTACACCTTCGTGAACGAGCGCGTGGCGCGTCACTACGGCATTCCGAACATCAACGGCGAGAACTTCCAGCGCGTCACGCTCGCCGACGAGAATCGGCGCGGTCTGCTTGGCCAGGGCAGCATCCTCGCGCTGACGTCGGTGGCCGATCGCACCTCCCCGGTGCTGCGCGGCAAGTGGATCATGGAAGTGCTGCTGGCGTCGCCGCCGCCGGCGCCGCCGCCGAATGTGCCGCTGCTCGATGAGACGAAGGCGGAGTCCGCCGATGGCGGCATGCTGACGACGCGTCAACGCATGGAGCAGCATCGCGCCAACCCGCAGTGCAACTCCTGCCATCGCGTGATCGATCCGCTCGGCCTCGCGCTCGAGAATTTCGACGTCACCGGCCGCTGGAGAATCCGCGACAACGGCAACCTGGTTGATCCGGTCGGCGACCTCTACGACGGCACGAAGATGACGGGCCCGAACGGCCTGCGCGCGGCGCTGTTGAAGCACCAGGACATGTTCTTCACGAGCGTCACCGAGAGCCTGATGACCTACAGCCTCGGCCGCCGCGTCGAGTATTTCGACATGCCCGCGATTCGCAGGATCATCCGCGACGCGGCGAAGGACGACAACCGGTTCTCGGCCTACGTGCTGGGAGTGGTGAACAGCCGCGCGTTCCAGATGGCCCGCGCGGACGCCGTGGACACGACCGACGAGAAGAATCGCTGATTGCAGATTGCAGATTGCAGATTGCAGATTGCTGATTAGGAGAGCCCGATGGAGTTCCTGACGAAAAAGCACATCTCACGCCGCACGATGCTGCGCGGCCTCGGTGTCACGATGGCCCTGCCGGTGCTGGATGCGATGTCGCCTGCCGCGACCGCGTTCGCCCAGACCACCGCCGCGGCGAAGAAGGTGCGCTTGACGGCGATCGAGATGGTGCACGGCTCCGCCGGCGCCACCCAGTTCGGCCTCGGCAAGAACTTCTGGTCGCCGGCTGAAGTCGGCACCGCGTTCGACCTGAGCCCCGGATCGCTCTCGTCGCTCGAGCCGTTCCGCGATTACCTGACGATCGTCAGCAACACCGACGTCAGGAACGCGGAAGCGTTCTCGCTGCCGGAAATCGGCGCCGATCACTTCCGCTCGAGCGCGGTGTTCCTGACGCAGTCGCATCCCAAGAAGACGCAGGGCTCGGATGTGCTCGCCGGCACGTCGCTCGATCAGCTCTACGCGCAGAAGTTCGGACAGGACACGGCGATTCCGTCGATGCAGCTGTCGATCGAGACGGTCGATCAGTCCGGCGGCTGCGCTTACGGGTACAGCTGCGCCTACACCGACAGCATCAGCTGGGCGACGCCCGAGCAGCCGCTGCCGATGATCCGCGACCCGCGCGCGATTTTCGATTCACTGTTCGGCGTCGGCGCCACCGCGGCCGAGCGCGCGCAGAGCCGCCGCGCCGACAAGAGCATCCTCGACTGGGTCACCGCGGAAGTGTCGCGCCTCAGCAAGGATCTCGGCGCCTCGGATCGCCAGCGCCTGAATCAATACCTGACCGAGATTCGCGAGATCGAGCGCCGCATCCAGAAGATCGAGGCGCAGAACTCGAGCGGCGACGTGCGCGAGCTGCCGGACGCGCCGGTCGGCGTGCCGGATGATTTCGCCGAGCACGTCAAGCTGATGTTCGATCTCCAGGTGCTCGCCTACGCATCGGACACGACGCGCGTGTTCTCGTTCAAGATGGGCCGCGACGGGTCGGCGCGCGTCTATCCCGAGAGCGGCGTGCGCGGCGCGTTCCACCCGGCGTCGCACCACGGCGAGCGCGAGGATCGCGTCACCGACTTCATGAAGATCAACCGCTATCACGTCAGCATGGTTCCGTACTTCCTCAAGAAGCTGAAGGAGACGCCGGACGGCGACGGCCAGAACCTGCTCGACAACACGCTGGTGATCTACGGATCGCCGATGGGCAACTCGAACGTCCACAACCACAAGCGCTGCCCGCTGTTCCTCGCCGGCAAGGCCGGCGGCGCGCTGCGCGGCAACCTGCACCTCAAGGCCGCCGACGGCACGCCGATGGCCAACGTGTTCCTGACGGTGATGCAGGACATTGGTCTCGATCTGAAGAGCTTTGGTGACAGCACCGGCCGGTTTGAGTTGAAGAGTGTTCCGCCGGCGACGGCGGCGTTCTAAGAGGACTGTCATGCGTAGGTTGATTGCAGTCACATCGGTTTTGGCGATCACGCTTGCGATCGTCGTCAACGCCGCGGCCACCGCACCCGTTGCGGATGCGGCGATGTCGCGCGACCGCGAGACCGTCAAGACGCTGCTGAAGAACGGCGCCGACGTCAACGCGGCGCAGGGCGACGGCATGACCGCGCTGCACTGGGCGGCGAGAAACGGCGACGCCGAGCTGACGCAGATGCTGCTGTTCGCCGGCGCGAACGTCAAAGCAACCACGCGGCTCGGCGGCTACACGCCGCTCTTGATGGCGGCGGATCAGGGTCATGCCGCGGTGATCAAGACGCTGCTCGTGGGCGGAGCGGATGCAAAAGCCGCGAACCTGCTGGGCACGACGCCGTTGATGCTGGCGGCGGCGTCCGGCAACGCGCAGGCCGTCACGACGCTCGTCGAGAACGGCGCCGAGATCGAAGCCAAGGAAAAGACGTTCGGCCAGACACCGCTGATGTTCGCCGCGGCATCGAATCGCGTTGAGGCGATCAACGCGCTGTTGAAGCTCGGCGCGAACGTCAAGGCGACGTCGAAGGTCAACAACGTCGGCAATCTCAGCTCGCAGCAGCAGGAATTCCTTGCGAGCGCCTCCGGCAGCGGGAATCAGGCCGGCGGCAACGGGACGGGTCGGAACGGACAGGTCGTCGCTCCGGGTGCGCAGGCTCCGCCGCAGGGTGGCGGCGGTGGTGGCGGCGGCCGATTTGGCGGCGGCGGCAAGCCCGGCATCGATCGCGGCTACTTCTACAACGAGCTGATCGGCACGCAGGGCGGCCACTCGGCGCTGATCCTTGCCGCGCGCGGCGGCTTCACCGAGGCGGTGAAGGCGCTCGTCGCCGGCGGCGCCAGCGTCAATCAGATCAGCGAGGGCGACCACACCAGCCCGCTGTTGATCGCCGCGATCAACGGTCACTTCGATCTCGCGAAGTGGCTGCTCGATCAGGGCGCCAACCCGAGCGCGGCCGCCGACAACGGCGTGACGCCGCTCTATGCGGCGCTGAACGTGACCTGGGCGCCGCGCGCGCTCTATCCGCAGCCGCGCGCGTTCAACCAGCAGCAGATTACCTACCTCGATTTCATGAAGGCGCTGCTCGAGAAGGGCGCCGATCCGAACCTGCGCCTCAGCAAGAAGGTGTGGTACTCGGAATACAACTTCGATCTCGCCGGCGTCGACGAAGCCGGCGCGACGCCGTTCTGGCGCGCCGCGTTCGCCGGCGACGTGGCGGCCATGGCGCTGTTGTACGAGCACGGCGCCGATCCCAATATTTCGACAATGCGTCCGATCGGACGACGCGCGTTGGGTGATGCCGGCGCTGCGCGTGAAGTGAAGGATGTGTCGGGCCTGGATCCGATTGCGCCCGGCGGCCCCGGTGTTCCGCCGCTGCAGGCCGCGGCCGGCGTCGGCTTCGGTGAAGGCTTCGCCGCCAACTCGCACATTCATTCGCCGGCGGGCTTCCTGCCCGGCATCAAGTTCATGGTGGAAGTGGCGGGCGCCGACGTCAACGCCGTCGATCACGATGGCAACACGGCGCTGCATCACGCCGCCGCGCGCGGCGACGTCGAGAGCATCCTGTATCTCGTCTCGAAGGGCGCCGACGTCAAGAAGGTGAATCGCGAAGGCCAGACCGTTGCCGACATGGCGAACGGCCCGGTGCAGCGCGTGCAGCCGTGGCCCGAGGCGCTGACGCTGCTCGAGAAGCTCGGCTCCAGGAACAATCACAAGTGCGTTAGCTGCTGATGCGATGAAGAGAGCTCTCCCCGCAATTGGATTAGTCATCACGGCGTCGGCCGTCGCACTGGTTGCCGCCGGCAGTCAGCAGCCATCCGCGTCCGCCTTCGCGGCCCAGAACGCCCCGGCCGCTTCGGCGAGACAGGCTCCGTCAATTCAGCCGGCGATTGCGCACGCGACGGCCGGACCCACGATGACGGTCGCCGACCAGAACGCACTCGTCAAGCAGTACTGCGTCGGCTGCCATAACGATCGCAACAAGGATCGAACGAGCGGCCTGTCGTTCCAGTCATTCGATGCGGCGGCGATCGGCGATCACGCCGATGTCGCGGAGAAGATGATCCGCCGCCTCCGGTCGGGCATGATGCCGCCGGTCGGGGCGAAGCGTCCCGATCAGGCGACCATCAACAGCCTCGTCAACGCGTTCGAGACGCGCATCGATCGCGCCGCCGCGCTCAATCCGAATCCCGGCTGGCGTCCGTCGCAGCGTCTCAATCGCGCGGAGTATCAGCGCGCGGTAAAGGATCTGCTGGCGGTTGATGTGGACGTCAACCAGTTCCTGCCGGCCGACACGCTGAGCGACGGTTTCGACAACATTGCCGACACGCAGACGATTTCATCGACGTTGATGGAAGGCTACCTGCGCGCCGCGAGCCAGATCAGCCGGCTCGCCGTTGGCGATCGCAACGCCTCGCCGACGTCGACGACCTGGAAGGTGCCGCGCACCGCGTCGCAGATGCGTCACGTCGAGGGCGCGCCGCTCGGCACGCGCGGCGGCCTGTCGGTGCTGCACGTCTTCCCGGCCGACGGCGAGTACTTCTTCAAGATCATGCTGCACATGGGACCGACCGGCGACCTGTTCGGCGGCCCCTATCGCGGCGAGCAGATCGAGGTCTCGATCGACGGCGAGCGCGTCGCGTTGATGGACATCAACCCGCGCATGAACGAGCAGGACCCGAACGGCATGACGATGCAGACGCCGAACGTCAACATCAAGGCCGGCCAGCATCGCGTGTCGGCGGTGTTCGTGCAGCGCTTCGACGGTCCCGCCGACGACCTGATCATGCCGATCGAGCACACGCTCGCAGACACCAACATCGGTGAGGTGTTCGGCACGACGGCCCTCACGCACTTGCGCGACTTCACGGTCGCCGGACCGGTGAGCGTCACCGGCGTGTCCGAAACCGAGAGCCGCCGCAAAATCTTTACCTGCCGCCCCACGAATGCGCTCGAAGAGTCGGCCTGCGCCGCCGACATCGTCCGCAAGCTGGCGTCGCAGGCGTATCGCGGCACGGTCCCGGCGGACGACCTCAAGGACCTGATGTCGTTCTACGAGCGCGGCCGGAAGCAGAGCGATTTCGAAGGCGGCATCCGCATGGCGGTGCAGGCGGTTCTCGCCAGCCCGCGCTTCCTGTTCCGCATCGAGCAGACGCCGTCTTCGTTGAAGGCGGGGCAGACCTATCGCATCAGCGATTCCGATCTCGCCTCACGCCTGTCGTTCTTCATCTGGGGCTCGATGCCCGACGCGGAATTGTTGAAGACCGCGTCGCAAGGCACGCTGCGCACGCCGGTGGTGTTCGAGAAGCAGCTGAAGCGGCTGCTCGCCGATCAGCGTTCGACGGCGCTGTCGACGCGCTTTGCATCGCAGTGGCTGCGCCTGCAGGACGTCGACAAGGTGCGCCCCGATCATCATTTCTATTCCTACTGGGACACCACGCTGTCGCAGGCGATGGTCCGCGAGACGGAGCTGTTCGTCGACAGCCTGATTCGCGAGGATCGCCCGGTCACCGATCTGCTGACCGCCGATCACACGTTCGTGAACGAGCGGCTCGCGAAGCATTACGGCATCCCGAACATCCTCGGCGATCAGTTCCGCCGCGTCACGATCGACGACGTCAATCGCCGCGGCGTGCTCGGCCAGGGCAGCGTGCTGCTGCTGACCTCGATCGCCGATCGCACGTCGCCGGTGTTGCGCGGCAAGTGGGTGATGGAAGTGCTGCTCGGCTCGCCGCCGCCGCCGCCGCCGCCCAACGTGCCGCTGCTCGAAGAGACCAAGGCGGTTGACGAAGGCAAGACGCTGTCGACGCGCGAGCGCATGGAGATGCACCGCAAGAACCCGTCGTGCAACTCGTGCCATCGCGTGATCGATCCGCTCGGCCTGGCGCTCGAGAATTTCGACGTTACCGGCGTGTGGCGCATCAAGGACAACGGCGCTGCTGTCGATCCGGTCGGCGATCTCTACGACGGCACCAGGCTCGATGGCCCGATCGCGCTGCGCAATGCGCTGCTCAAGCACCAGGACGTCTTCATGCTCAGCTTCACCGAGAGCCTGATGACGTATGCGCTCGGCCGCCGCGTCGAGTCGTACGACATGCCGGCGATCCGGCAGATCGTGCGCGATGCGAAGGCGAAGAATTACCGGTTCTCAGCATTTATTTCGGGCGTCGCCAACAGCGCCGCCTTCCGCATGGGGCGCGTCGCTCCGGCGGAAACCACGAACGCGGAATCACGTTAAGGCAGAAGGCAGAAGGCAGAAGGCGAAAAGAGGAGCCCGATGGAGTTTCTGACGAAGAAGCATATTTCTCGACGCACGGTGTTGCGTGGCCTCGGCGTGACGATGGCGCTGCCGATGCTGGAAGCCATGACGCCGGCTTTGACGGCACAGGCCAAGGCGGGCAAGGTCCGTCTCGCGGCCATCGAGATGGTCCACGGGTCCGCGGGCGCGACCAAGTTCGGCCTGCAGAAAAACCTGTGGTCGCCCGCGGCGGTCGGCAAGGGCTTTGACCTTTCGGTCACGGCACTGTCGCCGCTCGAGCCGTTCCGCGACGACCTGACGATTGTCAGCAACACCGACGTCAGGAACGCGGAAGCGTTCGAGCTGCCGGAAATCGGCGGCGACCACTTCCGCTCGAGCGCGGTGTTCCTGACGCAGTCGCACCCGCGGCAGACGCAGGGCTCCGATGTTCGCGCCGGCGTGTCGCTCGATCAGATCTACGCGCAGAAGTTCGGGCAGGAAACGCCGATCCCGTCGATGCAGCTGTGCATCGAAGCGGTCGACCAGGCGGGCGGCTGCTCGTATGGTTACTCGTGCGTTTACACCGACACGATCAGCTGGGCCGACAAGGCATCGCCGCTGCCGATGATTCGCGATCCGCGCCTCGCCTTCGATCAGTTGTTCGGCGTCGGCGCCACGCCCGAGGAGCGCGCCCAGCGCCGCGCCGAAGACAAGAGCATCCTCGATCTGATCAGCGCGCAGCTGAATCGCCTCAACCGCGAGATCGGCGCCGCCGATCGCGTCCGCATCGCCAACTATCTCGACGAAGTCCGCGAGATCGAGCGCCGCATCCAGAAGGTCGAGGCCTACAACAAGAGCGGCGAAGTGCGCGAGATTCCGATGGCACCGGTCGGCGTGCCGGATTCATTCGACGAGCATGTCAAGCTGATGTTCGATCTGCAGGCGCTGGCGTTCGCGTCGGATACGACGCGGGTGTTCTCGTTCAAGATGGGCCGCGACGCCTCGAGCCGCGTCTATCCGAACAGCGGCGTGACCACCGGCTTCCACCCGGCGTCGCATCACGGCGATCGCGAGGACCGCATCCTCGACTTCGCGAAGATCAACCGCTATCACGTCGGCATGCTGCCGTACTTCCTCAAGAAGCTGAAGGACACGCCGGACGGCGACAGCAACCTGCTCGACAACACGCTGGTCGTCTACGGCTCGCCGATGGGCGACTCGAACATCCACAACCACAAGCGCTGCCCGCTGTTCTTCGTGGGCAAGGCTGGTGGCGCGCTGAAGGGCGGCCTGCATCTCAAGGCCGCCGAAGGCACGCCGATGGCCAACGCCATGCTCGCGGCGCTGCAGGGCATTGGCGTCACCGATGCGCAGTCGTTCGGCGACAGCACGCGGGCGATGGATCTCAATGAACTCCAGACAACCACGGTGGCGGCGGAGTAAATCATGCGCAGCCTTGGTGTTCTCAGCCTGACCGTGCTCCTCTCCGCCGCGATTTTCGCGGCGGATGGGTCCCCGATCGCGAACGCCGCGATGAACGGCGATCGTGACAGCGTCCGCGCGCTGCTGAAGAAGGGCCTCGACGTCAACGAGGCGCAGGGCGACGGCTCGACGGCGCTGCACTGGGCGGCGATCAAGGGCGACGCCGAAATGGCGAAGATGCTGATCTTCGCCGGCGCCAACGTTCGCGCGACGACGCGCATCGGCGCCTACACGCCGCTGTATCTCGCCGCCAAGGGCGGCTATTCCGACGTCGTCGCCGTGTTGTTGACGGGTGGCGCGGATGCCAAGGCCGTCACGTCGAACGGCACCACGCCGCTGATGATCGCGGCCGCGGCGGGAGACACCAGGTCGATCAATTCGCTCATCGAGAACGGCGCGGACATCAACGCGACTGAAACGAAAGGCGAAACGCCGCTGATGTTCGCGGCCGGATTCAATCGCCTTGATGCGGTGAGGCTGCTGCTCGCGAAGGGCGGCGATTACACGGCCACGACCAAGGTCGTCGATCTGTTCGCGCTGACCGCTCCCGAAGAGGAAGCCATGCTGCGCGGCGCCGGCGGCAATGGCGGCGGCGCGCGTCCGGCGGGCAACCGGCCGGCCGATGTCGCGGGCGCGACGCGTGCGTATCGCTACAACGAGCTGATCAGCTCGCAGGGCGGACTGAGCGCGTTGCTGTTTGCCGCGCGCCAGGGCTACACCGACGTCGTGATGGCGCTCCTCGATGCCGGCGCGGACGTCAATCAGCTGAACGCCGGCGACAAGACCAGCCCGCTGCTGATGTCGATCATCAACGGCCACTTCGATCTGTCGATGAAGCTGATCGAGCGCGGCGCGAACGTGAATGCCGCGGCGTTCAACGGCGTGGCGCCGCTGTTCGCGGTGCTGAACCTGCAGTGGGCGCCGAAGTCGCTCTATCCGAGCCCGAAGGCGTATCAGCAGCAGAAGACGACGTATCTCGAGCTGATGCAGGCGCTGCTCGCCAAGGGCGCCGATCCGAACGCGCGCGTCGGCCGCAAGGTCTGGTATCAGGCCTACAACTCGGATTACGCCGGCTTCGACGAAGCGGGCGCGACGCCGTTCTTCCGCGCCGCGTATGCGAGCGATGTGGCGGCGATGAAGCTGCTCGTGGCGCACGGCGGCGATCCGAACATCGGCACGTTCAAGCCGGCGGGCCGGCCGTTCACCGGTGAGGGCACGCGCCAGATCACGGACACGTCAGGCCTGCCGCCCGTTCCGTATGGCGGCCCCGGCATCCTGCCGCTGCATGCCGCGACCGGCGTCGGCTACGGCGAGGGCTTTGCCGCCAACTCGCATCGCTACGCGCCGACCGGCTTCCTGCCGGCGATCAAGTTCCTGGTCGAGGAGATGGGCGCGGATGTCAACGCCGCCGATCACGAAGGCAACACGCCGCTGCACCTCTGCGCGTCGCGCGGCGACAACGACTGCATCAACTACCTCGTCTCGAAGGGCGCCGATGTGATGCGCGTCAATCGCGAAGGGAACACCACCGTCGATATGGCCAATGGCCCCGTGCAGCGCACGCAGCCGTATCCGGAAACGATCAAGCTGCTCGAAGGCCTGGGCGCGAAGAACAATCACCGGTGCATCACGTGCTAAAGAGACTCCTGCCAGTGGCCGCGCTCGGCGCGGTGTTGTCCGTTACCGTCGCCGCGCAGCAGTCAGCAAAGGCGCCCGTCAAGCCGGCGGTTTCGCATCCGCCGGTGGCGGCGAACCTGCTCGCCGCCGAGCAGACCGCGCTCGTCAAGACCTACTGCGCGACGTGCCATACCGATCGCACCAAGGATCGAACCGGCGGCGTGTCGTTCCAGGGGTTCGACGCGGCAAAGCTCGAAGAGAACGGCGAAGTCACCGAGAAGATGATCAGGAAGCTCCGCGCCGGCATGATGCCGCCGCCGGGTGCGAAGCGGCCTGAGCCGGCGGTGCTGCAGGCGCTGGCGACGTCGTTTGAATCGCGGATGGATCGTCATGCCGCGCTCAATCCGAATCCGGGCTCGCGTCCGTTCCAGCGGCTCAATCGCGCCGAGTATCAGAACGCGGTCCGCGATCTGCTGAACGTCGACGTCGACGTGACCACCTACCTGCCGCCCGACACGATCAGCCACGGCTTCGACAACGTCGCGGATGCGCAGAGCTTCTCGCCGACGTTGATGGACGGCTACCTGCGCGCCGCCAGCCAGATCAGCCGGCTGGCGATCGGCGATCGCAACGCCTCCGCATCCTCGGTCACCTACAAGATTCCGCGCGCCGCGTCGCAGATGCGCCGCGTCGACGGCGCGCCGATGGGCACGCGCGGCGGCACGTCGGTCGTCCACACGTTCCCGGCCGATGGCCACTACGTGCTGAAGGCGTCGCTGCACTACGAGCCGCTCGGCGGCCTCGCCGGCCGGAACACGATGACGGCCTACGACATCAAGGAGCAGGTCGAGTTCTCGGTCAACGGCGAGCGCGTGGCGATCATGGATCTCAACACGCGCATGAGCGAGACCGATCCGAAGAACAGCCTCGAGCTGATCACGCCGCCCGTGCACATCAAGGCCGGGCCGCAGCGCGTCACCGCCGCGTTCGTGCAGAAGCTCGACGGGCCGGTTGACGATCTGCTGATGCCGCTCGAGAACACGCTGGCCGACGTCAGCATCACGTGGGGTGTGACGATGCTGCCGCACCTGCGCGACTTCATCGTGCAGGGCCCGCTCGACGTCACCGGCGTGTCGGACACGCCGAGCCGCCTGAAGGTGTTCTCGTGCCGCCCGACCGCGAAGGCCGAAGAGGAAGCGTGCGCGGCCGAGATCATCAAGAAGCTCTCGACGCAGGCGTTCCGCGGCGCGCCGACCGCCGCTGACCTGCAGGATGCGATGAAGTTCTACGAGCAGGGCCGCAAGAAGGGGGGCTTCGAGGCCGGCATCCGCCTCGCCACGCAGTCGATCCTGATGAGCCCGCGCTTCCTGTTCCGCCTCGAGGAACAGCCCTTCGACTCCGCTCAGGGCAAGCCCGCCGGTGTCCGCAACGCCGCGTATCGGATCACCGACGAAGACCTCGCGTCGCGCCTCTCGTTCTTCCTGTGGGGCACGGTGCCGGATGCCGAGCTCGTTCGCGCCGCCAGCGTCGGCTCGCTGCGCACCAGCGCCGGGATCGAGAAGCAGGTCCGCCGCATGCTGGCCGACAGGCGTTCCGAAGCGCTGTCGACGCGATTCGGATCGCAATGGCTGCGCCTCCAGGACCTCGACAAGATTTTCCCGGACTACCTGATCTATCCGCAGTACGACGACACGCTCGCCAAGGCGATGAAGAAGGAGACGGAGCTCTTCTTCGATTCCATCGTGCGCGAGGATCGCAGCCTGATCGATCTCATCACCGCCGACTACTCGTTCGTGAACGAGCGGCTGGCGATTCACTACAACATCCCCAACATCACCGGCAGCGCCTTCCAGCGCGTCACGATGCCGGCATATCGGCGCGGCCTGCTCGGCCAGGGCAGCATCCTGACCCTGACCTCGGTGGCCGATCGCACCTCGCCGGTGCAGCGCGGCAAGTGGGTGATGGAAGTGCTGCTGGCATCGCCGCCGCCACCGCCGCCGCCCAACGTGCCGACGCTCGATGATTCGGTGAAGGCCAACGAGGGCGGCAAGATGCTGACGACGCGCGAGCGCATGGAGCAGCATCGCGCCAACCCGAGCTGCAACTCGTGTCACCGCGTGATCGATCCGCTCGGTCTCGCGCTCGAGAATTTCGACGTCACCGGCGCCTGGCGCATCAAGGACAACGAAGTGCCGGTCGACGTGACCGGCGATCTCTACGACGGCACGCGCATGGAAGGTCCGGCCGGCCTGCGCGCGGCGCTGCTCACGCACCAGGACATGTTCCTGACCGGCTTCACCGAGAGCCTGCTGACCTATGCGCTCGGCCGCCGCGTGGAATACACCGACATGCCGATGGTGCGCGCCATCGTCCGCGACGCGGCGAAGAAGGACAACAAGTTCTCGGCGTTCGTGCTGAGCGTGGTCAACAGCAACGCGTTCAGGATGGGCGTCGCCGACACCGGCAAGAGTGAGAGACGCGCGACCGACGTCGCGCCGCAGCGATAGTTTGTAGAGGCGGGACTTTAGTCCCGCCTACTGGGAGCACCTATGTATCTGACGCAGAAGCAGCTGTCCCGCCGCACCGTCCTCAAGGGTGTCGGCGTCACCATGGCGTTGCCGTTCCTCGAGGCCATGGTTCCGGCGCGCGCCTCGGCCCAGGCCGCGCGCGGCCGCGTCCGGTTTGCCGCGATCGAAATGGTCCACGGTTCCGCCGGCAGCACGGCGTTCGGCATCAAGAAGAACATGTGGGCGCCGGCGGCCGTGGGACGCGAGTTCGACCTGACACCGAGCGCGCTGTCGCCGCTCGAGGCGTTCCGCGACCACATCACCATCGTCAGCAACACCGACGTGAGAAACGCCGAAGCGTTCACCGCTCCTGAAATCGGGGGCGATCACTTCCGGTCGAGCGCGGTGTTCCTCACGCAGATGCATCCGAAGCAGACGCAGGGCAGCGATGTGCTGGTCGGCACCTCGATCGATCAGTACTACGCGCAGCGCAACGGCCAGGCCAATGCGATTCCGTCGATGCAGCTGTGCATCGAGAACGTCGACCAGGCGGGCGGCTGCTCCTACGGTTATTCCTGCACCTATACGGACTCGATCAGCTGGGCGGCGCCCGATCAGCCGCTGCCGATGATTCGCGATCCGCGCACGGTGTTCGATCAGCTGTTCGGCGTCGGCGCCACGCCGGCGGAGCGCAAGGAGCGCCGCGCCGAGGACAAGAGCATCCTCGACTGGCTCGGCGACGCCGTGACGCGCATGAACAAGAACCTCGGCGCCAGCGATCGCGCGCGCCTCGCCGATTACCTCGAAGACGTCCGCGAGATCGAGCGCCGTATCCAGCAGGTCGAGGCCGCCAACGCCAAGGGCGAGCCGCGCGAGCTGCCCGGCGCGCCGGTCGGCGTGCCCGACTCGTTCGAAGAGCACGTCAAGCTGATGTTCGATCTCCAGGCACTGGCGTTCGCGTCGGATACGACGCGCGTGTTCGCGTTCAAGCTCGGCCGCGATGCGTCAAACCGCGTCTACGCCGACAGCGGCTACAAGGCGGCGTTCCACTCGGCCTCGCATCACCAGGATCGCGACGATCGCATCACCGAGTTCGCGAAGATCAACCGCTACCACGTCAGCATGATTCCGTACTTCCTCAAGAAGCTGAAGGACACGCCGGACGGGGATGCGACGCTGCTCGACAACACGCTGCTCGTCTACGGATCGCCGATGGGCAACTCGAACGTCCACAATCACAAGCGCTGCCCGCTGTTCCTCGCCGGCCACGCCGGCGGCGCGCTGAAGGGCGGACTGCACCTGCGCGCCGCCGACGGCACGCCGATGGCCAACGTGATGTTGTCGGTGGCGCACATGCTCGGCATGAACGACTTCAAGCAGTTCGGCGACAGCACCAGCGCGTTCGATCTCAACACGGTGCCGGCGACGACTGCAGCCGCGGAGTAACAGATGCGTAGAGTGTTTGGAATCGTTGCCATCGCAGTCGCGTTGTCGGCCGGCATCAATGCCGCTGAGTCGCCGGTCGCTGATGCCGCGGCGCGCGGCGATCGCGACGCGGTCAAGGCCCTGCTCAAGAACGCGGCCGACGTCAATGCCGCGCAGGGCGACGGCATGACCGCGCTGCACTGGGCGGCGATGAACGGCGATCTCGAGCTCGCGCAGATGCTGATCTTCGCCGGTGCGAACGTCCGTGCGACGACGAGGCTTGGCACGTATACGCCGCTGTATCTTGCCAGCCAGCAGGGTCACGGCGACGTGATCCGGGCGCTGGTGAAGGCGGGCGCGGATGTCAAAGCCGGCACGCCGAACGGCACGTCACCACTCATGGTGGCCGCGGCCTCCGGTGACGTGGCGGCGGTGCGCGCGCTCGTGGAGTCCGGCGCCGATGTGAACGGCAAGGACGGCGTGCGCGGCCAGACGCCGATCATGTATGCGGCGGCGTCGAATCGCGCCGCGGTGATCGAATACCTCGCGTCGAAGGGCGCCGATCTCACAGTCACCAACAAGGTCTCCGACCTCGCCAACCTCTCGCGCGAAAGCGCGGGCTTTGGCGGCAATCCCCAGGGCGCGATTCCCGGTGGCGGCCAGGGCGGTCCCGGCGGCGGCGCTCCCGCCGCGGGCGGCCGTCGCGCGCCGATGCCGGGCGTCGATCGCAACTACCAGCTCAACGAGCTGATCATGGCGCAGGGCGGCCTGACGCCGCTGCTGTATGCGGTGCGCCAGGGCTACATGGAATCCTCCGAGGCCCTCATCAAGGCGGGCGCGGACGTCAATCAGCCGTCGGCGGGCGACAAGACTACACCGCTGATCATGGCGATCATCAACGGTCACTTCGATCTCGCGAAGACGCTGCTCGATCGCGGCGCGAACGCGACCGTGGCGGCCGGCAACGGCGCCGGTGCGCTCTATGCGGTGCTGAACGTCGAATGGGCGCCGAAGGCGCTCTATCCGCAGCCGCAGGCGCACAAGCAACAGAAGATGAGTTATCTCGAGCTGATGAAGGCGCTGATCGACAAGGGCGCCGACGTCAATGCCCGAACGAAGATGAAGATCTGGTACTCGGGCTACAGCTTCGATCTGTCGGGCGTCGACGAGATCGGCGCCACGCCGTTCTGGCGCGCCGCGTATGCGAGCGACATCGCGGCCATGAAGATGCTCGTCGCCGCCGGCGCCGATCCGAACCTGCCGACCATGAAGCCGGCCGGCCGCGCCCGCTTTGGCGACATGCTCGAAGCGCGCGAAGTGATCGATCAGTCAGGCCTGCCGCCCGTTCCGGTCGGCGGCCCGTCAATCACGCCGCTGCAGGCCGCCTCGGGCGCCGGCTACGGCGAAGGCTTCGGCGCCAATTCGCATCGCTTCGCGCCGACCGGCATGCTGGCGGCGGTGAAGTATCTCGTCGAGGATCTCGGCGCCGACGTCAACGCCGCCGATCACGAAGGCAAGACCGCGCTGCACCATGCGGCGTCGCGCGGCGACAACGAAATGATTCTCTACCTGGTGTCGAAAGGCGCCAACGTCAAGGCCGTCGATCGCGAGGGAAGAACGACGGTGGACATGGCCAACGGGCCCGTGCAGCGCATTCAACCGTTTCCCGAGACGATTGCCCTCCTGGAAAAGCTCGGAGCAAAGAACAACCATAAGTGCATTTCCTGCTAGGCCACGGATTTCCACAGATTAAACACAGACAATTCCTTGGGCTGGTCACGTTACTGGCCCTCGGTGTGTCTGCGCCCGCGCTCGCACAAGCCTCGGAATCCGAGGCTCGTGCGGGAACCGCATCGTCATCAAGCGTGATTGACGGCCCCGCGCCGTCCGATCAACCGAACGTGCTGGTCCGCGACGGTAATTTCAAGTCGACGATTCGCGCCATCAAGCTGCGCGCGCCGCTGCAGTTCGACGGCCGCCTCGACGACGAGGTCTACCGGCAATATCCCGGCTTCGAGGGGATGCTGCAGGCGTCACCGAAGTACAACGAGCCGTCGACGGAGCAGACCGAGATCTGGGTGATGTTCGACGGCGACAACATCTACATCGCCGCGAAGTGCTGGGACACCGCGCCGCCGGAGAAGTGGATCGCCAACGAGCTGCGCCGCGACACCAACCAGATGCGCCAGAACGATCATTTCGGCGTCGGCTTCGACACCTTCTACGATCGCCGCAGCGGCTACATGTTCTACGCCAATCCGATCGGCGGCTTCTCCGATTATTCAGTGGTCGACGAAGGCGCGCCGAACAGCGACTGGAACCCGGTGTGGATCGCGAAGACCGGCCGCTTCGACGGCGGCTGGACCATCGAGATGCAGTTCCCGTTCAAGTCGCTGCGCTACACGTCCGGCAGCGATCAGGTGTGGGGCATCCAGTTCCGCCGCTCGATCCGTCACAAGAACGAATGGACCTACTGGACGCCGGTGCCGCAGAACATGGCCGGCCCGGGCGCGCTCAATCGCGTCTCGGCGTACGGCACCGTCGTCGGGCTCGACCTGCCGCCGGCGGGCCGCAATGTCGAGCTGAAGCCGTATGCGCTCGGCAAGATGACCACCGATCGCCTGACCAACCCGCCGACGTCGAACGATCGCGACGGTGATTTCGGCGGCGACGTGAAGTACGGCGTGACCGCGAACCTGACCGCCGACCTGACCGTGAACACCGACTTCGCGCAGGTCGAGATCGACGAGCAGCAGGTCAACCTGACGCGCTTCAATCTGTTCCTGCCGGAGAAGCGCGAGTTTTTCCTCGAGGGACGCGGGCTGTTTGATTTCGGCCGCGGCGGATCCTCGAGCGGCGGCAACTTCGGCGGCGGCGGCAGCTCGGATACGCCGTACCTGTTCTACACGCGCCGCATCGGCCTCAACCGCGGCCGCGTGGTGCCGATCGATGCCGGCGGGCGGCTGACCGGAAAGATCGGCGGCTTCGGCGTCGGCGTGATGAACATCCGGAGCGGCGGCGAACAGGTCTCGGCCAGCCCCGCTACCAGCTTCACGGTGCTGCGCGTCAAGCGCGACATCCTGCGCCGCAGCACCATCGGCGCGATGCTCACCAATCGCAACCAGCTGTCGTCGAACCTGCCGGGCAGCAACCAGGCGTTCGGTGTCGATGCCGCGCTGGCTTTCTATCAGAACGTCGCGCTGGGCGGCTATTACGCGCGCACCGAGACGACCAACCTCGCGGGCGACAACCAAAGTTATCTCGGCAAGTTCGACTGGTCGCCGGATCGCTACGGCGTCAGCGCCGAAGTGCTCAAGGTCGGACGCGAGTTCAATCCCGAGGTCGGCTTCCTGCGGCGCACGGACTTCACGCGATCGTACGGGTCGGCGCGCTTCAGCCCGCGGCCGAAATCATCGCGCTTGGTCCGCAAGTACACCTCGCAGGCGAGCTACGAGTATTACGAGAACGGCCGCGGCGATGTGGAATCGCGACAGGCCACCGGCCGCTTCAACGTCGAATTCAACAACAGCGACGTCTTCAACATCGAGGCGAACGCCAATTACGACCTGCTGCTGACGCCGTTCACGCCGTCGCCGGGCCATCGCATCGCGGCCGGCGGGTATTACTACAACGACGTGCTGCTGTCCTACAACATGGGACAGCAGCGGCGGCTGTCCGGCAACATCGGCGCGCAGTTCGGCGGGTATTACAACGGCACGATCAAGTCGCTGAGCTTCTCTCAGGCGCGCTATGCGATCCTGAAGCAGTTCTCCGTCGAGCCGCGCCTGTCGATCACGCGCATCGATCTGCCGGCCAGCTCGTTCACGACCAGGCAGATCGGCGCGCGCACCGACTACGGCTTTTCGCCGCGCATGTTCGCCAGCGCGCTGCTGCAATACAGCTCCGCCGACCACACCTTCAGCAGCAATGTCCGGTTTCGCTGGGAGTACCGGCCGGGCAGCGAGGTGTTCGTGGTCTGGAGCGACGAGCAGAATTCGAATCCGCTCGATCCGCGCGATCGATTGGCGCTGCGAAACCGCGCCTTCGTGGTGAAGATGACGCGGCTGTTCCGGTTCTAGTCCGGCACGCTGGGCGGAGTCACCACCAACAGCACGCGTGCCTTCCGCCGGTCGTCCTTGCGGAGCTGCTCAGCGCACCGCAACTGCGCCCGGACGTTGCGGGCCTCTTCAAGGCCCTGCCCCGGCTCGAGGCTGGCGATGGTTACCGGGAGCGGAGCGGCGAACTGCGCCGCGCGTTGCTGAAGCGGGCGGTCAAGGCGCGCCTCGCCGATTGCTTCATTGCCCAAAGCTGTATCGATCACCGTGTGCCGCTGGTGACCGGCGACGGCGATTTTCGCCACTTCCGGAAGCACGGTCTCGTCCTGATTGCGGCAGAGCCGGCGTAGTCGAGGCGTTTCACGAAATTAGGCAATCCGGCCCATTCGATATACCGTGGAGCCTGCAGCGGCGCCTTGCCGGTGCAAATTCGTCTACCTCTATCGGGCGGGATACTCACATGGCGGCAGCAGTCTCAGGAACGATTAAGCGCATCGTCAGCGACAAGGGCTTTGGGTTCGTGGCAGCGGATGACGGCACCGAATACTTCTTCCACAACTCGGCGGTCTCCGGGGCACGGTTCGACGAGCTCCGCGAGGGGCAGAAAGTGACCTTCGAAAAGGGGCAGGGTCCGAAGGGGCCGCGCGCCGAGAACCTCCGGCCGGTCTAGGCCGGGCGCGACGATCTAGCGGTCGTCCCGCAACGCCGCCGCCAGGCTGGCGCCCGTGGGACGGCCGTCGATCGAGATGTATTCGTAGCTCATTTTGAAGCTGGATCGGCCGAACATGCGCACCCGGCCGGTCGACGTCATTTCCACCGGGACGACGTGTCCGCCGACGTGCGCGAATTTCCAGGACACATCGACATCACGCAGCCAGAACGACGGGCTCTTCACGAGCCGGCCCTGAATGCGCGTCACGACACCGGTGTCGGGCTCGAGCAGCACGCTGCCGGCCACGAGGCCTTCCGACTTCTTCGCCGGCTTGAGCAGAATGCGCTGCAGTCCGCCGTCGGTCATCCCGCCATCCTCGAAGAAATAGTTTTTCGATTCGAGCGACGCGCGCAGCCGCTTGCCGTTCGCGATCAGACCCTGCTCGCCTTCGAGCATGCCGCGCAGCACCTTGTTGCGGATGTATTCGGAGCCGCCCTCGCGAATCACCTCGAAGGTAAAACCGCGGCCCGGGCGATATTCCGTCCACGCTTCGAGCCAGCCGTGCCGATCTTCGCCGGCGCCGCCTTCCAGCCTGCGCATCGCGCGGTAAGTGGGCGGCATAACCGTGTTGGACCTGGCGAGGATTCGTTCGAACGATGGTGTGGCTGAGCCGGCCGCCGAGAGGTCTCCCTGAATCCACAACAACGTGAAGCAGGTTGCCAGAATTGGCCCGGCCACGAACGGTGCGCGTCTCACACCATTTTCTTGTGCAGATCACGTACCAAAGCGCGGTATAGAAGAGCCGCATGGCCACATTAGCGGACATCACCGAGGGCCACTCGAAGCGGATCAGCAAGATCACGCAGCTTCGTGATGCGCGTCTACAGGAGGCTGCGGCGGCGCGCGATCATCGGCTGCGGGCCGTGCCGGCAGCGGCGGCACTTTACGAGCGGTTCGACGAGCAGGTTGCCAGCGCGCGGAGCACGCAGCTGGCCACGGATGCCAAGGCAGAAACCGCGAGAGCCGCGACGTTGCAGGAGACGAGCGACGCGCGGTCTGAAGCGCTTTCGCAGGCGCACCGCGCGCGGCGAGACGCGGACGTCGCGGCGTTCGAGCAACGGCGCATTGTCGAAGAAGCGGCTGAGCGCGAATTCATCCTCGCGATCGGTGCGGCGGCGGCGCAGCCGAACACGGCCGCGGCGCAGAAAAAGCGCGCGCAGAAGCTCGAGCAGGCGAAGAAGGATTTCGACGCGGCGCTCGCCGCCGCGCAGGAGGCATTCCGCAAGGCGCGAGATGCCGCGATGATCGCGGAGAGCAAGGGCTCGCGCGACGCGGAGCGCGCGTTTGCGGCGGCGGCGAAGGTCAGCGAATCATCGGCAAAGGCCGCGCGCGCCGGCGCTGAACAAGCCCTCGCGAAGGCGCTGGCGGCATTGCCCCCGGCCGCGGATGCGCTCGCGGCGTGGCGGTCGGCAACGACGACGATCGTTGCCGACTACAAGCGCGCCGAGAACGAAGAATTTGAGCGGTTTCATCAGGAAGTGCAAACCCTCGAAGGCTAGACGCCCGGTTGGTGCTTCGCACCAACCGGGCGGGGGGCGTCGTTGGTGCCAAGCACCAATCGGGCCTACTTGCCTTCGACGACTGGCTTCTTGATGCGCTGCAGCATGTTGTTGAACGGCGGCAGCTGGCTGCCGATCGTCTTGTCCAATCGATCGGTCTCGGCCTTCAGCTCGGCGACGAGGTCGTTGAAGATCGGCTCGACGTTGCCCGTCGGCCGTCCTTCGCCTGACACCGCCACCCGCAGCAACGAGGCGAGGCGGTTGTTGGTCTTGATCGGGAAGTTGAGCGGATCCTGTCCGCTCTGATTCCTCACCTGATAGACGTCTTCTTCGATCGTCGACAGCGCCCTGGCGAGCTGCTCACCGGCGGTCCGCACTTCGGCGGGCGCATCCTTGATGCGATCGGCAATGTCGGTCTTGATGCGGCGGATCCTGATCACCGCGAGGTTCGCCTCGTTGACCTTGTCGCGGATGCGGCTGGCGAGATTCCACTGGAACATCAAGTCCGCATCGCTGATCGGGCGCAGCGGGTGCTTGAGCACCTGGAACGATTGCGTCTGCGTCACGCCGTCCGCGGTCAGGCGGACCGAATAGGCGCCTGGCAGCACGGTCGGGCCGTTCTGCGTCGCGCCCCACAGGATCATTCCCGGGAAGGTCACGACGCCCGTGGAATTGAGATCCCACGTGAAGCGGTTGACGCCGGCCGCCATCGGCGCGCCCTGCGGCCCGCGCGGGAAGTCGTCATCGCCGCCGCCGGCGGCGGCCTCGCCGGGCTTGCGCGGCGGGTTGCCGTTCACCGAGCGAACGACCTGTCCCTTCGCATCGAGGAAATCGAGCGTCAGCTGCTTCGGCTGGTTCTTCAGGTAATACGTGACGATCGGGCGATCGAGGCCGCGCGTCGAATTGGCCGGTTTGAACACCGTGACGTCGGTCAAGGGGGCGGCGCCGAACTGGCGCAGCGCGGCGATGTCGTCGAGGACGTAGAAGCCGCGGCCGTGCGTGCCGATCGCCAGCGCGTTGTCCTCGACCACGAGATCGGTCGTCGGCGTATCGGGCAGGCCGTTCTTCAGCGGCAGCCATTGTTCGCCGTCGTTATATGAAACGTAGACCGCGTGCTGCGTCCCCGCGTAGAGCATGCCGCGGCGAACGGTGTCCTCGCGAACCGTGTGCACGTAGTCGTTCGCGGGAATGCCGTTGACGATCTTCTTCCACGTCTTGCCGTAATCGCTGGTCTTGAAGATGTACGGCGCGCGATCGCCGAGCAGCATCCTCTTCACCGCCACATAGGCGGTGCCGTTATCGAAGGACGAGCCGTCGATCTGGCTGACGCGGCCGAGATCGGGCATCTCGGATGGGGTGATGTTGGTCCAGTTCCTCCCGCCGTCGCGCGTGACCTGGATGATGCCGTCGTCCGATCCCGCCCAGATCAGGTTGACGTCCTTCTTGCCTGGCCCGAGTGAGAACACCGTCCCATAAATTTCAGGACTGTTCATGTCGTGCGTGATCGGTCCGCCCGAATCGCCCATCGTCTTGGGATCGTGACGCGTCAGATCGCCGCTGATCGCCTCCCACGTATCGCCGCCGTTGGTCGACTTCCAGACGCGCTGCGAGCTCGTGTAGAGCACGTTCGGATCGGCGTAGGAGAGGATGATGGGATAGGTCCACTGCCACCGTTCCTTGACCTCGCCCGAGTTCTCTCCGGAGAAGAAGCGCGGATACGCGCCGACCTCTTTCAGCTCGCCGGTGCGGCGGTTGAGGCGCGTCAGGAACGAGCCGTTGTTGGCGCCGGCCCAGAAAATGTCGGGGTCGGTGGCATGCGGCGCGATGTAGGCGGGCTCGCCGCCGCCGACCTGATACGGCGCGACCGCCGGGTTGCCGCCAAATCCGCCGCCGCCGGTATTGCTCGGCACGCACAGCGTGCTGTTGTCCTGCTGCGCGCCGCAGACATGGAAGGGGAGGTGTGCCGTCGTGATCACGTGATACCACTGCGCGGTCGGGAAATCCTGCGCGCTCCAGTTCGGCACGCGCGACGCGATGTCATACGTGATCGCGCCGCCGCCGTCGTTGCCGTCGATCACGTGCATCGGGTCATCAGGATCCACCCAGAGGTCGTGGTGATCGCCGTGCGTGTTCTGCCCCACCTGCACCGTCGTCTTGCCGCCGTCGGTCGATCGGAACAGTCCCGTGTTCTGCATGTAGACGACGTCCTTGTTGCTTGGATCGCCGAAGACGTGCGTGTAATAGAACGCGCGCTGGCGGATCGCGCGGCTCTCGTTGATCAGCTTCCACGACGTGCCGGCATCGTCGGAGACGAACAGGCCGCCGTTCTCGTTTTCCACGAGTGCGTAGACGCGATTCGAATCCGACCTGGTGTTCGCGATACCGATGCGCCCGACCAATCCCTGCGGCAGGCCGGTGTTGCGGGTGATCTCGGTCCACGTATCGCCGCCGTCGGTCGACTTGAAGAGGCCGCTGCCGGGACCGCCGCTCGACATCTGGTATTCGATGCGGTACGCCTCCCACAACGCCGCATAGAGCACGTTGGGATTATTGGCGTCGACGACAATGTCCACGGCGCCGGTCTTGGCGTCCCTGAACAGCGTCTTCTTCCACGTCTTGCCGCCGTCGGTGGTCTTGAAGACGCCGCGCTCGTCGCTCGGACCGTAATAGACGCCGAACGCCGCGACCCACACGACGTCGGGGTTGGTGGGGTGGATGCGAATCTTCGAGATCGCATCGACGTTCCTGAATCCCATGTGCGCCCACGTCTTGCCGGCATCGATGGACTTATAGACGCCGTCGCCGGGCATGATGTTGCCGCGGATGCAGGACTCGCCCGTGCCGATCCACACGACGTTCGGATTGGCCTCGGCAACCGCGACCGCACCGACCGACGAGCTCGTAATCTGGCCGTCGGTCACGGGCACCCAGTTGTTGCCGGCGTCCGTGGTCTTCCACAGACCGCCGCCGACCGCGCCGAAATAGGCTTCGCGCGGGCGTCCTTTCACGCCGGCCACGGCGATCGATCGTCCGCCTCGATCGGGTCCGATGCTGCGCCAGCGATACGCGTTCAGCAGCGCTGGATCGATTGCCTGCTGACGCGCCTCGAGCCGCGCGAGATGTGAATCGCCAAGAGAGAAGAGAGCCAATAGAGCCAGCGCAGCCGTGCGCCCGATGCGCCACGAGTTGATCATTTCGGGGGTCCTCCGACCAGCGAAAGTCTACCAAGGGCTACGGCACGGGTCGTAACAACATGTAAGCCCTCCGTTACCCACCACGGCCATCGCGCTACACATCGCCCCCCTTTCGGGCCCGAAAAAAGCTGGCATAGCCGTTGCTCTATAGGGCTGCGGGAGGAGCGCATGAAGAAACTATTCGTCGGCGGCACAATCGCAAAAACGTTGCTGTATATGCTGTTGACGGCTGCATGCACTCGCGCCGAAGCGGTCGAAAACATTCCGGCCGGCACTGAAGTCACCGTGGTCACGCAGGACGGCACGCGCGTTCGCGGCAAGATCGCGAAGGTCGACGCCAACGTCGTGACGCTGACCGGTGAGCGCCCCAACACCTCCACCGAAATCACGCGGACGTCGATCGCGGAAGTCAAGCGCGTCGACAACGACGACGTGAACGATCGTGAGGCCGCGCCGGCAGCCGCATCGACGGCGCCGGTCAGCCGCGCGATCACTGTTCCCGACAACACGGTTCTCGACGTCACGCTCAACACCGCGCTGGCGTCCGATACGAGCGCGGTCGAGCAGCGCGTCAACGGCACGCTGGCGTCGCCGGTTGTGATTGACGGGACGACCGTCATTCCGTCCGGCGCGAGCTTGTCGGGTCAGGTGACGAATGTTGACGACTCGGACAAGGTCAAGGGCCGCGCGGAGCTGTCGTTCCGCTTCACGAGATTGACCACCGGCTCGGTGACGTATGACATCGATACCAAGCCGCTCGCGTATGTCGCCGAGGGCACCAAGAAAGAAGACGCCGTGAAAATCGGCGCGGGCGCCGCGGCCGGCGCGGTGATCGGCGCGATCACCGGCGGCAAGAAGGGCGCTGCGATTGGGTCCGCGGTTGGCGCGGGCGCCGGCACCGGCGTCGTGCTCGCCACCGACGGCAAAGAAATCCGGCTTGCGGAAGGACGCAAGCTCAAGGTCTCGCTTACAACTCCGCTAACTATCCGCACCAAATAACCCACCAACTGCCGCGGGAGCCACCAAAGGCTCCCGCGCCTCGCCTTTTGTAACGAAGACTGACATCGCACACCCCGTTTTTGATGACGCTTCTGCGTACTTGCGACGTGCCATGTACGCAGGAAGTGGAACATCATGTTGAAGACCGTGCGACCGCCCCTCGAGGAATACGCCGCCCGCCAACGCGATCGTGAAGCCGCCGCCTACGCGCGTGAGCGCACGCACATCCAGTTAGGCAATGCCAAGGTCGCGATCTTCATAGCGGCGGTGATCTACACCGGCTACGCGCTGACGCGCGATCCGTCCGCGATCGTGTACGGCATTGGCGCCGCCGCGTTCATCGCGCTGTCGATCTGGCACGAGGTGGTGATGCGTGCGCTGGCGAGAGCGCAGGCCGCCGTCACGTATTACGCCGACGGCATCGCGCGCATCGAAGACCGCTGGATGCGCGACACGCCCAGCGGCGAGCGTTTCCGCGACCGTAATCATCCCTACGCCGACGATCTCGACGTGTTCGGTTCCGGCAGTTTGTTCCAGCTACTCTCGTCGTGCCGGACGCCGATGGGGGAAGATCGCCTGGCGCGATGGCTGCTGCACGCGTCGCCGATCCCCGAGATTCGCGAGCGGCAGGCGCGCGTCGCGGCGTTACGAAGCCGGATCGATCTCCGTGAGCGGATCGCGGTCGTCAATGCCGGACGCCGGCGATCGATGCACGCCGGGCGATTGATCGCGTGGGCGGAGGAGCCGGCGTCGATGCCGCCGATTCGCATCGTGATCGTCGCGTTGGCGCTGGCGTTCGCCGCCTCGTTCACCTGGTACGTCAAAGGCGGTCCCGGTATCTACGTTGCGATCGGGTCCGTCATCAATGTCCTGGTGCTCTCCTGGCTCTTCAAGCGCGCCGATGCGATTGCCGAGCGGCTGTCGTCGGCCACGGAATCCGCCGCGCTCGGTTTGTTCGCGAACGTGATCAAGGAGATCGAGCTCGAGTCGTTCGATGATCCTGCGCTGACTGGATTGGCGCGTCGATTCACGGCCGACG
Source organism: Cyanobacteriota bacterium (assembly GCA_019752015.1). Classification (GTDB taxonomy): domain Bacteria; phylum Acidobacteriota; class Vicinamibacteria; order Vicinamibacterales; family UBA2999; genus 12-FULL-67-14b. The sequence goes on from JAIEMQ010000021.1 coordinate 60,700, forward strand.
TCGCGGCGTCGCGCGGGCTGGCGCGGCTCGCGCGCATTGCGGACTGGGCCGACTCGCGCCACAACGTGTTCCTGAAGCTGTCCGAGATCCCGTTGCTGTTCACGCCGCAATTGGCCTACGCCGCCGAATCATGGCGCCGTCTTCATGGGCGCCGGCTGCGCGACTGGGTGGATGCGATCGGTGAAATGGAGGCGCTGCTGTCGCTGTCGGGATACTCGTACGAACATCCCGCCTATCCATTCGCCGAGCTGATTGAAGGCGGCGGCCCGCGGTTCGATGCCGCGGAAGTGTCGCATCCCTTGCTGCCTGCGAGCGCAGTGAGCAATTCACTGCAACTCACTCAAGACCTCGAGACCTCAGGACCGCAAATCCTCCTCGTATCCGGATCCAACATGTCCGGCAAGAGCACGTTGATGCGGACCGTCGGCATGAACGCGCTGATGGCGCTGGCGGGCGCGCCCGTGCGCGCCGAGCGATTGCGGCTGACGCCGCTGCAGATCGGCACGTGCCTGCGTCACACCGATTCGCTGCAGGAACATCGCTCCGGTTTCTATACCGAGGCGCTCCGCATTCGATCGATTTGCGATCTGCTCGATGGCCCGCTGCCCGTGCTGTTCCTGTTCGACGAGCTGCTGAGCGGCACCAACTCGAAGGATCGCCGGGTCGCCGCGGAAGGCGTGGCGCGCACCATGCTGGAGCGCGGCGCGATCGGGATGGTGACGACGCACGACCTGGCGTTGACGGAGATCGCGGCAATCTTCCCGGGCCGCGTCACGAACGTGCACCTGCAGGACAAGGTCGAACACGGCCAGATGACGTTCGACTACAAGCTCCGCGACGGCGTCATCACCCATAGCAACGCGCTTGAATTGATGCGTATGATCGGACTCGACGTATGAAGTGCGCCGGGAGATGCATTCTGGTCGGGAGCCTGATTCTGGGTGGGAGCCACACTCTTGCCGGGAATCAAAGCAGCCCGCGTGTCGGCATGCTCGAACAGGCGGGATGGGCCGCGATCAAGGCGGGCAATCACAAAGCCGCGGCCGAGGCCTTTGCCGAGGCGACCAAACTCGAGCCGAAGAATGCCTCACTCTGGCTCGGCGCCGGTTACACGGAATTCCTGCTGCGCCACGATGCGGAAGCGAAGGCCTACCTGCAACGCGCCCTGGATCTCGATCCGAAGCTGTCGCTCGCGCGCGCGCAGCTCGCCCAGGTCGTCAAACGCCAGGGCGATCTGGCCGAGGCGATCCGTCTCTACGAGATCGTCGCCACCGAGCTGCCGGACGAGAAGGGCGTGGCCGATACGCTCGATCGCTGGAAGCGCGAGCGCGAGCTGCACGAGCGGATGCGCGTCGAGGTTGGCGATCACTTCACCGTCTCGTTCGAAGGACCCGAGGATGCGGAGATGGCCGCGCAGGCGCTCGAATCGCTCAATCGCGCGTTCTGGCGCATCACCGATGTCTTCGGCACGTTCCCGGCGCGCAAGATCCCCGTGGTGCTCTACAGCGGCGAACAGTTTCGCGACATCACGCGCTCACCGCAATGGGCCGCGGCTGCGTTCGACGGCATCATCCGCGTGCCGATGCGCGGCGCCGGCGAGAAAGGCGAGGACCTCGATCGCGTGCTCGCCCACGAGTTCTCGCATGCCATGATTCGCTCGCTGGCGACGCGCGGCCTGCCGACGTGGCTGAACGAAGGGCTCGCGTCAGCGCTCGAGGCGCCGGACGATCTGTCGTGGACCGACAAGACGATGGCGACGGTCGCGAAGGCGCCGTCACTGGCAGTGCTGTCGACGTCGTTTGCCAGGCTGAATGGCCGCGACGCGCAGGTGGCCTACGCGGCCAGCACCCGCGCGGCGAAGCGGCTGCTCGACGAGGCCGGCGGCGTCGCGATCGCCAATCTGCTGCGCGATCTCGGCGACGGCAAGGAATTCGAAGCGGCCTTCCTGCATCGCATCCAGAAATCGCTCGTCGACTTCGAATCGTCCCTTTCCCAATAGCCTATAATCCGGTTCGGGAGGCGGTATGAGACTCCGTCCTGCGGTCGTCGTCTTCGCCGGCGTCGTTGGTTTCCTGTGGTCCTCGCCCGTGACCGCGCAGACGCCGACATTCAGCAAGGACGTCGCACCGATCCTCTACAAGAACTGCTCCCAGTGCCATCGGCCCAACGAAGTGGCGCCGATGTCGCTGATGACCTACGACGAGGTCCGCCCGTGGGCCCGATCGATCAAGTCGAAGGTTGTGAAGAAGGAAATGCCGCCGTGGGGTGTCGGCCGCTCGACGCTCGATTTCAGCAACGATCGCCGGATGAGCGACAAGGAGATCGCGACGCTGGTCGCGTGGGTCGACGGCGGAGCGCCGCGAGGCAGGGATGCCGATCTGCCCTCGCCGCCGAGTTATCCGGGCGGCTGGAAGTTCAACGTCGAGCCCGACGTCGTCGTGAAGATGCCGGTCGAGTTCAAGGTCGAGCCGCGCTCCGAGTACCCGATGCTGGACTTCTACGTGCCGGTGCCGTGGACCGATGGAATGAAGCTGATCCAGATGTCGGAAGCGCGGCCGTCGAACAAGGCCGTCGTCCATCACATCACGGTGAGCCTCGTCACGTTTCCTCCAGGCACTGAAGTGATCGACGGCCAGCCGTTCACGACCGACGCGTCGGGCAAGAAAGTGCCGCTCGATCGGCGACTGGCCCGCATCACCGAGCAAAGATTGCCCGCGGAGCTCCAGATCCCGCGTGAACCCGGCGAGAAGCCGGATCGCCTGAGCTCGGTCGGCGGCTTCACGACGCTGCTGGCGTATGTTGCGGGTCGCGGCTTTGATGATCATCCCGACGGCGTTGGCACGCCCGCCCTGCCGGGCCAGTACATCAACTTCAACATGCACTACACGCCAACCGGCCGCGTTGAATACGATCGATCCGAGGTCGGATTCTGGTTCGTGAAGGGGGAGCCGAAGAAGTTCCACTTCCGCACGCCGATCAACGAGCGCCAGGCCGTCAACGGCAAGATCGTCCGCGGAGAAATCCCCGATGCGGCGGACGTCGAAGCCGGGCGCGTGTCACAGGGCGCCACCGCCGCCACTATCTCAGCGTTCAGCGGCCTGCCGCCGATCCCGCCGCACGAAGCCAACTTCACGGTAACATCGGAGTTGAAGATCACGCAGGACATCACCATCAACGGCTTCTATCCGCACATGCACGTGCGGGGCAAATCGGCCGAGTACAAGATCGTTTTTCCCGATGGCCGCGAGCAGCTCTTGTTCGACGTGCCGCGCTATCGCTTCGACTGGCAGGAGCGCTATGTCCTGGCCGCGCCGCTCAAGATTCCGAACGGCAGCCTGCTGAAATACAAGGGCGTGTTCGACAACTCCGCGGAGAACCCGCTCAATCCCAATCCCGACAAGGAAGTGTATTGGTCGGAACAGAGCTGGGATGAGATGAGCCTCGGCTGGATCGAGTACACGCTCGACAAACAGAAACTGAAGAAATAGGTGCCTGAAGTGCCTATGGTGCCTAAAGTGCCTGAGGTGCTGGGCTGCGTCCTGGCGCTGATCGTTGCCATCGATGCACAGGTGCCACTCAAAGAGCCGCCGAAGGGCCTGATGCCCGACCTCGGACGGCCGACGCGCTCGGACGATGAAGTTCCGCTGCTCGATTTCGATCGCTATTTCCTCGGCAACTGGACATTCACCGCCGACGCTCCCGACAGCGTGCTCGGCCCGGGCGGCGAGATCTCCGGCACCGGTTCTTATCGCAAACTCAGCGAGGGATTCTACGAGGCCGTCTGGGAAGGCAAGAGCGAGCGCGGCCCGTTCAAGATCACCGAGACCATTGCCTATCACCGCGAGCAGAAGATGGCGTTCCGCCACGTGACGGACAGCCGCGGCTATTCGTATACGCAGATGGCCGAAGTCGGCGGCAATATCGGCGGCGATTACCGGTTGTTCTTCAAGAGCGCGCCGTTTACCTACAAGGGCAAACAGGTGCGGCTGAACCACACCGTCTACCTTGCGGCGCCGCTGACGTTCCGGATCGATCTGGAAGTGGCCGAGGGCTCAGGCGCGTTCGTGCACCTGAGCCCGTGGCGGTATCGGCGACGCGGCGGCGCGTAAGCTTACGCGCTCGCCCAACTAAATAGTGTTGTAGACGATTGTCAGAAAATCGTTCGGCGTCATGAAGCCCTTGCCCCACGTGGCGTCGAGATCCTTGGTCGGTGACGCCGCCAGCACCTGCTGCAACGTCTGACCGCTTTTCTTCAGCTTCGCGATCCGATCGCGAACCGTCACCAGCACATCGCAATATGCGGTCAGCTGCTTGAGATCCCCGAGCGGACCATGGCCGGGCACGATCTTGGTGTTCGCGTCGGCCTGCTTCATCGCCGACGTGGCGCCGTTGATCATGCCGCCGATGCTGCCGCCGGTGCTGGCATCGATGAACGGATACATCCCGTTGAAGTAGACGTCGCCAAGGTGCAGCACGTTGGCCTTCTGGAAATGGATCGAGATGTCGGTGTCGGTATGCGCGGGCGGAATGTGGTTGAGCACGATCTGCTCGCCGTTGGCGTCGAGTTTGTGCATGTTCGCAAAGGTCTGCGTCGGCAGCGCGCCGGCCGGTGCCGGCGGGAACTTGGCGCCCAGCAGTTCGTGCGATTCGCTGAGCCGCTTCTTGGTGTTGTCGTGGGCGACGATGGCCGCGCCGGCCTTGCGGAAGCTCCCGTTGTTGTCGGCGTGATCGAAATGCCAGTGCGTGTCGATCAGCGTCGCAATGCGCTGCGATCCCATCTTGTCGAGCGTCGCCTTGAGGTTGTTCCACGCCGGCTGCACGAACGTATCGACGACCACCTTGCCGTCGGGTCCGTTGAGCACGACGACGTTGCCGCCCGGACCGGCGAGCATGGTGATGTTCGGGCCGAGGCTCTGCGAGGTGATCGGCGTGGCGCCCATGCCGGCGCGCATCTGCGCCAGCGCATCGGGCTGCGGCTTGGCTTGCAGCGCCCAGATCCACTCAGGGGTGAACGCGACGAGCGCGCCCGCGCCGGAAAGCACACCAACCTGACGCAGCATGTCGCGTCTCGTGATTAACGAATCCATGGTCATCACCTCGCACGGAAGTATAACCGCCGCCATCCGCTGAGCTACGATTGGCCCGTGCGTCGAGCCGTCGTCAGCGTCGCCGGGGTCCTTTCCGTGACGTCTACAAGTTGCAGGATCGGATTGGCGTGCAACTGCAGCAGTCGCACCTGCAGAAGCGCATCAAGGTGTGGGAAGCGATGCACCTGTGGGCCTCGCTCTACAGGAAGCCCGTCAGCCAGGGCGAGAAACTGCTCGACCAGCTTGGCCTCTCCGAAAAGCGCGACGCCTGGTTCATGACGCTGTCAGGCGGGCAGCAACAGCGGCTCTTCATCGCGCTCGCACTGATCAACGATCCCGAAGTCGTGTTCCTCGACGAGTTGACGACGGGTCTCGATCCGCAGGCTCGCCGCGCGATCTGGGAGCTGGTTCGCGGCATTCGCACTCGCGGCAAGACGGTGTTCATGACGACACATTTGATGGAGGAGGCGGAGCGGCTCTGCGACCGGGTGGCGATCATCGAGCATGGCCGCATCATCGACGTCGATTCACCTCGAGGTCTGATCGACAAGCACGTGCCCGAGCGATCGGTCTCGCTGACGACGGAGGACGCGCGGGCGGAGCAATGCTTCCGCACGCTGCGATCCGTGATCGACGTGAAGCACGAGGCAACGCAGTTCACGATTCACGGCCGCGGCGACGGCTTCATCACCGAAGTGATTCAGTGCCTGGCCGAGCACCAGGTTCGTGTCGGCAGCTTCCGCACCGAATTGCCGACGCTCGAAGATGTGTTCCTGAAGTTAACCGGCCACTCGATCCGGGACTAGCCCCAAAATAAGCGCGTTTGCGGCTCGGCTCTCGGCATGAATCGAGATGGGATCACGAGAGAGAGATCTCTCTCGCCG
>JAIEMQ010000070.1 GCA_019752015.1 Cyanobacteriota bacterium
CCTTGCAAGGGCTGCGAGGTCAAACGGTCGCCATTTCGCTTGCGCGAGCAGAGCTTCGAGGATCCGAATCTCGAAACCGGCTTCGGCTTCTTCACCTATTACCTGGTGCGCGCGTTCAGCGGCTATGCCGACAACGATCCCTGCGACGGGCGCATCACCGCCGACGAATTGGTCGAGTACGTGCGATCGAACGTCCGCAGTTACGCGCGCGAGCGCAAGCTCTCGCAGACGCCGACCGCTCGCGGTGATTACGAGCCCGACATGCTCCTCGGCGTCGCGCAGGGTTGCCTCTCCGACGGCGTCAAGGCGCCGTCGATGCTCGGCACCGCCGTCGTCGAATCCAACATGGATGACGTCGATCTCTACGTTGACGGTGCGTTGATTGGCCGCATCTCGACGGGCAAGCCATTGAAGATGCCTGGCCTGTCGAGCGGCCTCCACGAATTCCGCGGCGTGCGCGAAGGCTACCAGCCCGAGCGCAAGGAAGTGATGATCGCGCCCGGCCAGGAAGTCACCGTCAGCCTGCGCATCCGCTACGTGCGTCAGGTCAAGAAGCCCGCGCAGGCCTTGAACGACGAGGGCGAGAAGCTCTTGTTCACGCGCCGCTCGTCGCTGAGCCTGCTGAACCTGGTGCCGGTCGAGCGCCGTCAGAGCGAATCCGATCTGAAGAAGGCATCGGAGTTGTTTGAAAAGGCGCTTGCCGTCGATCCGCAGTTCAGCATGGCCGCGTATCACCTTGGCCAGGTCAATCAGCTGCTGCTCAAGTATGACGAGTCGGTGAAGTATTTTCGCCAGGCCATCGAGATCGATCCGGCGCACGTCGAGGCGCGCATCGAGGGCGCGGCCGTGCTGATCGAGCAGGGTGATGCCGACGAGGCGATTCGCGAGCTCACCGAAGCGCTCCGCCTCGAGCCCGGCGACGACACCGCCTATTCCATGCTGGCGCGCGCCTACTGGGACAAGGGCGCGTGGGCCAGAGCGGTCGAGAGCGCCGATCAGGCGATCAAGATCAAGCCGTCGAACGCGCAAGCGCACTTATGGCGCGCCGATGCGCTGCGGCAGCTGGCCGCGGCGAGCACCGACAAGACGGTGCAAGTCAGCCTGTATGCGGATGCCCGCGAGGGGTATCGTGAATTCCTCGACCTGACGAATTTTTCGACCGGGCTTGGCTCGAAGCTCGCGTTCCACTTCATCGGGCTCGGCGTCGGCAGCCGCCGCCACGCGGATCGCCAGGGCGCCTACGACAGCCTGCGCAGCGCCGGCTTTCTCGGCCTGTGCCTGTCGGAGCAGAAGGTCGGCAACCCGCTCAAGGCCCGCGACTACTGCAAGCGCGCGCTCGGTCATGCGCCGAACGATCCGATCGCGTATTTCCTGCTCGGCAACGTCAATCGCGACCTCTTCAACGCCCGTCAATCATGCTCATACCTGAAGGACGCCCGATCGAGTTACGTGAAGATGCTCGAGCTCAATCCGCACCTCGACGAATCGCGGAACGCGAAGAACTACGTCGGCCAGATCGACGGGTTGCTGCCGCGCGCGGGATGCGGCGCGTGAGACATCTTGCGATCGTCTGCATCGTGGCGATCGCCAGCGCGGGCCTCGCTGCTCAATCGGCGGGATTGCGCGTCGTCGTGATCGAAGGCGAGGACGCGGTCAACATCATCCAGCAGAAGACCGCGGTGCGCCCGGTGGTCGAGGTCCGCGACCGCAACAACCTGCCGGTGCCCGGCGCGATCGTCACCTTCTCGATCGAGGGCGGCAAGGCGGCGACGTTCGGCGGCGCGTCGACGTTGACGGTCGCGACCAATGCCGCGGGCCAGGCGGCGGTCACCGGTCTCACTCCATCCGCAGCCGGCGCGTTTCAGATTCAGGTATCGGCGGCGTTCCAGGGGCAGGTCGCCACCGCGACGATCGCGCAAACGAATGTGATGACGGCGGCGCAGGCCGCGGCAGCGAGTGCATCGGGTGGGTCGGGTGCATCGGGTGCTGGTGGCGGCGGATTGTCGGCGACGACGATTGCGGTGGCTGGTGCGGCGGTCGCCGGCGGCGCGGTGGCGGCGACGCAGGTGATGGGCAAGGACGAAGCGAGCCGCAACAACTTCACCGGGACCATGAGTGGTCCGGTGGTCAGCACGATCGTCAGCCGCAATTCTGGAAATACCTGCACCGTCAATCGATCCGTTACAGCGACGGTCACGTTGAAGCTGGACACCAACACTGCGACCAGCGTCAGCGGACGCCTCGAAGTTCAGGGCACTGACAGCGTGGTGTCGGCCGGCTGCCCGGTAACAAATCAATCGGCCCCGTTCAGCGGCGCGACGGCTGTCACCGGCACGCCGTCGAATTTCCGCGGCAGCGAGACGCGCAATGAAACCGGCGCCGGCGTCGGAGGCGAGACCATCCAGGGCACGACCACGATGGTCTTCGACGGATCGCTCAGCGGCAGCACGGTGACCGGCACGATCAAGTGGGAGCAGAAGAGCGTCTCCACGGGCGGCGCCGGCGGTCCTGTCGATCAACTGGCGAACGGCACGTTTTCGATCACTCTCCAGAAATCCTGACGCCCTACTCCTGACCGCGAGGGACGGTATGCGAACGACGTATGCGTTACTGGTGTTGACGGTGTTCACGAGCGGCGCCGCCCTGGCGCAAAGCTCCCCTCCGCCGGCGCTCACCCTCGCGGATGCCGTCGGCGAAGCGCTCGTCAGGAACGAGCGCGTCATCAACCAGACCGACACCATCACCCAGGCCGATCTCGGATTGCGGCTCGCGCGCAACACGTTCAAGCCGAAGATCACGCCGAACATTTTCGGATCGCTCCGTCGCGACGACATCAGCAGCCAGACGTATCGCGTCGACGTTTCGCAAAAGCTGGTGACCGGAACCGAGCTGCGCCTCTCGACGGGCACCGCATCGTCGCTGATTCCCGGCCGGCTCGGTGACGCATCGAGCGACGTGCTGTTCTACAACGCCGATACCACGCTGACGCTGGCGCAGCCGCTGCTGCGCGGCTTCGGCCGCGATGTCGCGCGCCGCGGGCTGAACGCCGCGGAATGGCGGCGAGAGGACGCGGCTCGCCTGCAGACATTATCGGAGCAGCAAGTCGCGGTTGACGTGGCCGCGGCGTATTACCGCGTCGTGTCGCAGCAAGCCTTTGTTGAGGTCGCGAAACAGAGCCTGACGCGCGCGCGGCGGCTGCGCGACGCGTCCGAAGCGAAGCTCGATGCCGGCCTCGTGTCTCAGCTCGATGTGCTGCGCTCGCAGCAGCTCGTGTCGCAGGCGGAGATGCAGTTGTTCGACACGCAGTCGGGCGTCGAGGATGCGCGCGATCAGCTGACGTTCCTGATGGGACGCGACCGGACCGAGCCGTTCACGGTCGACGCGGCGATTCCGCGGCCCAATGCCGATCCGATCGATGTGGCGTCGGCCACGGCGCTGGCGCTGTCGAATCGGCTCGATCTGAAGAGCCGCGTGGCGGCGAGCGAGGACGCCGAAAACCAGATCCGCTTCTCGCGCAACCAGCTCCTGCCGCAGGTCGACGTGAACTTTGCGTTCACACGGCGCGAGACCGCGGCGACTTTCCGGGACAGCTTCGGGCTCGACGGCTACCGGTTCGCGACCTTCTTCACGGTCGCGATGCCGGTCGATCGGACCGCGCAGCAGGTCGCGTTCCAGTCGGCGGTCCTCGATCGCGCGCGCCGCCGCCGCGAAGCCAGCACGCTCGAGCGGCAGATCGCCGATGGCGTGAAGCAGGCGGTTCGCGAGCGGGATCGGCTGGTCCGGAACATCGCCGCCGCGGAGAACAACGTCGAGTTGAGCCGGCGTGAAGTCGACGTCGCGCAGCTGCGCTACGAAAACGGCCTCTCGAACAATCTCGACGTCGTCACGGCGGAAGCGGGTCTGCTCCAGGCGGAGAGCCGCCGCATCCAGGCGCTCGCCGATTCGGCGGTTGCCGGGCTGCGGCTGCGTGCAGTCCTCGGCATTTTCAATCCGCGCACCGACCTGACCGGCTCGACGAACGTGCTGGCGATCGCGTCTAATCAGGCGAAATAGGCATGGCCGGCACCAACGCCTCGGCGTGGACGTCCCCGCGCACCGCGATCGCGGGCGCGGCGGTCTTCGCGCTCGTCACGCTGCTGGTGTACTGGACGCGCGCCGGCGCCGAGGACTCGCTGGCCGCCACCGTCACGCGCGGCGAGTTGACGGCGCGCCTGACTTCGAGCGGCACGCTCAAGCCGATTCAATCGATCACGTATCGATCGCCGATCCCCGGACGCGACATCGAGATTCGCGATCTGGCGCCGGAAGGATCGCGCGTCGCCGCCGGCGACCTGCTGGTCAAGCTCGATACCACCGATCTCGAAGTCGAGCTCGCGCGCGTGCGGCAGGAACATCGGCAGGCGCAAATGGATCTGCAGGTCGCGGAAGGTGAGTTCGAGGAGGCCGGCGCCGAAGTCAAGGCGGTCACGGAAGGGGAGGGCGCGCTGACCGTCGACGAAGCGCGATCGACGCTGCAGCGTGCGCAGAAGAAAGCGGAGCGGCTGCGCCAGGAATTCGAGCACCTGAAGCCGCTGCTCGCCAAGGGCTTCATCACGCGCGATGAGCTCGCGCGCACCGAGGATCAGCTCGAACAAGCCGAAGAGGAGCTGATCCTGGCGCGGCGCCGCACCGACGTGGTCGTGCAGCTCTCGCATCCGCGCGAGCAGAAGCGCGCGGCCTTGGCGCTCGCGCAGAAGAGCGCGCAGCTCGGACACGCCCGCACCCGCGCGGCCGAGACCCAGCTCCGGCTCGATACGCTCGAGCGCCTGATCGAGGGCTGCACCATTCGCGCCCGCGGTCCCGGCCTGGTCGTTTACGAGGAGAATCTCAACTCGAATCCGCGCCGCAAGCTGCGCATCGGCGATCGCGTCTTTGCCACGCAGGGCATTGTCACCATCCCCGAGGTCAATCGCATGCTGGTCGAGGCGTCGGTCAGCGAGAGCGAAGTGCATCGCGTCAAGGCCGGCCAGCCGGCGGAAGTCCGCGTCGAAGCGTTTCCCGATCTCAAGCTGACCGGTAAGGTGACGCGCGTCGGCACGCTGGCGAGCACGTCGGTGAATCGGCCGTTCGACGACAAGCGGTTCGACCTGATCATCACGCTCGATCCGACGACCGCTGATTTGCGGCCGGAGATGACCATTCGCGCCGACGTGATCGTCGGATCGCGCGCCAACGTGTTGCTCGTTCCGGTCACCGCGGTCTTCAACAACCAGGGCACGCGCGTTGTCTACGTGATCGGCGCGACCGGCACGGAGCGGCGTCTCGTCGATCTCGGCGAATCGAACGATCGCATGGTCGAGATCGTTGCCGGACTGCGTGAAGGCGATCGCGTCTCGCTGGCGCCGCCCGACGCCGCCGCTCCAATGTCGCCACCTCGCGGCAATGCGCTTCAGCCTCGCTGAGCTCACCGAGTTCCTGCGGATCGCGGTCGAGGCCCTCGGCCGCTATCGCCTGCGTACCGCGCTCAGCGTCCTGGGCGTCGTGCTCGGCGTCGCGGCGGTGATCGCCATGATGTCGGTCAGCGAAGGCGCGGCGCGCGAAGCGCTCGCGCAAGTGGACGCGCTCGGGCTCGACAACATCGTCGCGCAGACCTCCGGCGGCCTCAACGACAAAGGGACGATGAAACGAAGCCTGATCGCCGCCGATGCCGAGCGCGCCCTCGCGCTGGTGCCGTCGGCGACGCTGGCGGCCCCGGTGGTATCGCGTTACGTCCGCGTCGGCCGCGGCGATCGCGTCAATTCAACCCAGGTGCTGGCCGCGCCGGCATCCTTTCAACAAATTCTCAGGCTCACGCCGGCGCGAGGCCGCCTGCTCGCCGACACCGACGAGGCCGCGCGCGTCTGTGTCATTGGCGCTGCGCTGGCGCAGCAGATCTTCGGCTACGCCGATCCGATCGGCGAGACGATCCGCATTGTCGAGGATCACTATCGCGTGGTCGGTGTGCTGCGCGAGCAGGGCGGCGATCCGCAGGCCGGGGTCCCCGCCACGCGTAATTTGCGTGGTGGGGTGGAAGCCGGCACGACGATGGCGTGGCACAACGTCAATCGTGCAGTGATCGCGCCGCTGTCGTCGATCACCGGAAAGACGGTTGATGTCGGGCGGAATCAGCCGGTCGAAGAGATCTGGGTGAAGGTGCGCGACGCCGAACGCACCGTGGAGCTCGGCGAAGTGCTGCGTCGGCTGCTGCTGCAGACCAGGGAGGCGAGTGAATTCAACATCGTCGTCCCGCGCGCGCTGCTCGCGCAGCGCTACCGCACGCAACGCACCTTCAGCGTCGTCGTCGGCAGCGTTGCGGCACTGGCGCTGCTGGTCGGCGGCATTGGCATCATGAACATCATGCTGACCTCGGTCGTTGAGCGGACGCGCGAGATCGGCGTGCGCCGCACCGCGGGCGCGAAGCGGCGCGATGTGACGATGCAGTTCCTGATCGAGACGCTGTTGATGACGGTCGGCGGCGGTGTCGCCGGCATTCTGATCGGCGCGATCGTGTCAGTGGGAATTTCCGCCTACGCGGGATGGTCGACGTATGTGTCGATCACCGCCGTGCTGCTGGGGTTCGTGGTGTCGTTCCTGGTCGGACTCGTGTTTGGCTTGTATCCGGCGATGAAGGCAGCCGCGCTGCAGCCCGTTGACGCGATGCGCTACGAGTAGGTCCGGCTAAAGCCGGACCCTCACAGGACATCCGGTGGGGGTCCCCCTTCAGGCGGACCCAGTGGCTAAAGCCGGACCCTCACAGGCATCCGGTGGGGGTCCCCCTTCAGGCGGACCCAGTGGCTAAAGCCGGACCCTCACAGGCATCCGGTGGGGGTCCGCCTTCAGGCGGACCAATTGGCGACCTGAATTCCGGCAGCCTCTAATCCCCTTCGAACCGCGCGCGCGTGATCGGCGGCGCCCGGAGTGTCTCCGTGCAGGCAGATCGTGTCGGCCTTCAGTGCGATCGTGGAGCCATCGACGGCGATCACTTGTTTGTCGCGCACCATCTTGATCGCTCGATCGACGACCTTCGGCGTATCGTGAATCACGCTGCCCGGCTTGTGGCGCGACGTCAGCGATCCGCCCGGATCGTATGAGCGGTCGGCGAACACTTCGGCGGCGACCTTGAGGCCGGCCGCCTCGCCGGCGCGCAGCAGCTCCGAGTCGGGCAGGCCAAACAGGATCAGCGATCGATCGAGCGACGCGGTCGCCCTGGCGATCGCCTCCGCCAGCCCGCGATCGCGGCACGCCATGTTGTAGAGCGCGCCGTGTGCCTTGACGTGCTGGAGCGCGGCGCCTTGCGCCGCGGCCATGCCGGCGAGCGCTGCCACTTGATAGAGAACGAGGTCCTCGACCTCCTGTGGCGTCGCCTTCATCTCGCGGCGGCCGAAGCCGACCAGGTCCTGGAAGCCGGGGTGCGCGCCAATCGCCACGCCCTTCTCGCGCGCCAGCGCGATGGTGGCCCGCATTGCACCCGGGTCGCCGGCGTGGAAACCGCACGCCACGTTCGCCGAGGTGATGCTCTCCATCAGCGCCGCGTCCTGGCCCATCGGCCAGGGGCCGAAAGACTCGCCAAGGTCGGAATTGAGATCAATTCTCATTTTGTACTTGACCGACCATTTTGGTCGGCAATAAGCTGGCTGGGAAGTTGAGATCAGTTCTCAAGATTGACCCCGTATGAAGTCGTTTCGAACCGTTCTGTTCTGGGCGCATCTCGCCGCCGGCACCGCCGCCGGCATGGTGATCCTCATTATGTGCGTCACCGGCGTCGCGCTCACCTACGAGAAGCAGATGCTCGAGTGGGCGGACCGGCGGGCCTGGCCGGCGCCGTCCTCGGCTGACGCCCGGCCCCTGCCGCCAGAGACGCTGCTGGCCAAAGTGGTTGAGGCGCAGCCGGGGGCGGCACCGATCGGGCTGACGCTGCGCGCCGATGCCGCCGCTCCCGCCACGGTCACGCTCGACGGCAACAAGGCGCTGCTCGTCGATCCGTACACGGGAGCGATCATCGGTCCGCCGCCCACCGGGCTGCGCACGTTCTTCCGGACCATGACGGTGTGGCATCGCTACATTGCGATGGAGGGCGACAGCCGCGCCACCGGCCGCGGCGTGACCGGCGCGGCGAACCTGATCTTCCTGTTCATCGTGATTAGTGGCTTGTATCTCTGGGTGCCGAGGCTCTGGACGTGGATCCAGTTCAAGAACGTCCTGTGGTTCCGCAGCAGCCTCGCGCCAAAAGCGCGCGACTTCAACTGGCACAACGTCATTGGATTCTGGTCCGCCCTGCCGCTGGCCATCGTCGTCGCCGGCGCGGTGCCGATCTCGTATCCGTGGGCCAGCAATCTCGTCTATCGCATCGCCGGCGATACGCCGCCGCCACCGCCGGCGCAAGCGGCGCGTCCGGCCGATCGCACCGACGTCACTTACATCAGCGGCGGCATTGACGGCGCGTGGAGCGCGGCGCAAGCGCAGATTCCCTCGTGGCGCACGATGACGACGCGGCTGGCGGCCAGCGCGAATGCGCCGGTCGTGATCTCCGTCGACGAGGGTTACGGCGGGCAACCGCAGAAGCGCACGACGTTCACGATCACTCGCGCGAGTGGCGCGGTCGTGAAGGCTGAAGACTTTCAGAGTCTCAGCGCGGGACGGCGCCTGCGAACGTGGCTGCGCTTCGCGCACACCGGCGAGATTTACGGGTTGAGCGGCCAGACGATCGCCGGCCTCGCGTCGCTTGGTGGCGCAATGCTCGTCTACACGGGTCTGATGCTCGCGCTTCGCCGGCTGGCGTCGTGGATTGGGCGCCAGCGCGCCCTGCGTGAGCCCGTCGGCGACCGTCCGCGCGCCGCTTGAGTGTGCAAGCGTCAGGCAACAGCGTCGGGGCATCAACGTCAGTCAGCGTCAGGCACGAGCCTCACGGCGCGGCGATCCGGTTCGCGCGTCGTCATTGAAGTGCGGCGGCTGAGCGAGTCGGTTCACGTAATCGGGCCGGGGCCGATGTCTGAAGGCAAATTAGTCGGGAGGGTATTCATGAGAAGCGCGTTCGTGGTGGTCTGGGTCGTGGTGGCGTCTGCTGCGGCGCTCGCGCAGCCGCACTCGCTGGCCGGTGTGGTCCGCGATCCAAGCGGTGCGGTCGTTCCAGACGGCACGGTCGTCGTGCGGCAGCCGGGGACCGCCTTCGAGCGGATCGTCGAGACGGGGCGCGACGGCCGTTTCATCGTTGCCCCTGCCACCAGCGGCGAATACGTGATCGAAGTGATCGCCGCCGGCTTTTCGGTCGCCACACTCACCGCGCGCGTGCCGTTGACACAGACGATCGACGTGACGCTCCACCCGGCCCCGGTGATCGAGGCGGTGCAGGTGGTCTCGGCGTCGCGCCAGCAGGAGCTGCGCGAATCCCTGAACACCAACGTCGCGGTGCTGTCACGCCGCCAGATCGAGGAAAGCGGCGCGCCGACCGTGGCAGAGCTGCTGCGCGAGGTGCCCGGCGTGACGTCGCGTCGCGGTAGTGAAGGGGCCGGCCCCGCCGGCGCGCAGATCCAGGGTATCGATTCCCGCCAGGTGCTGGTGCTGCTCGACGGGCAGCCGCTGGTCGGCGCCCGCGGCATCAAGCGCGGCGTGATCAATCTCGATCGCCAGTCGTCCTCGCGTCTCGATCGGATCGAGATTGTCAAGGGCGCGGCGTCCGCGCTGTACGGATCCGATGCGATCGGCGGCGTGATCAACCTGATCACGCGCGAGGCAGCGGGCCGCGTGGAGACCAGGGGAGAGCTGTCCGGCGCCAACCGCGGCGAATTCAACGCGGTGGCGCAAGCGGGGATGCGCCGCGACCGCGCGTCGACGCTGTTCAGCGTCGAACGCCATCAGAATAACGGGTTTGATTTGACGCCCACGACATTCGATACGACGGCGCCGCCGTTCGAGCGCGTCGACTTCATGGCGCGCGTCCGTTACAGCCCCTCTGATGCAGTGATGCTGTCGGTGCTGACCAGCGGCTACAACAACCACACCACCGGACGATCCAACGGCGAGCTCGGGCCGCAGCAGGACGACATCCGCGACAGCACGCTCAACACCAACCTGCAGCTGGATTGGCGGCCGCGACCGTCGACGACGCTGCAGGCGCGCGCCTACGTCGCTCGCTACAACGAGGATTCGGCAGGACAGCTGGCGCCGCCGGCCGCGACGCCACTCGCTCCCGGAGCGCTCGACCAGCAGACACTGAAGTTCGATGCGTCGGCGGCACGCCTGCTCGGTCCGAGGCAGCAGCTGCAGGGCGGTGTCGAGTACTGGCGCGATGCCTACTCGGGCATCAACCGGCTGCGCAACGATGCCGGGGAGCGAGCGGCAATCGCGACGGCGTGGCTGCAGCACAAGCTCACCGTTGGCGGACGCGTCACGACCACGCTGGGACTGCGCAGTGACACCCACTCTCAGTTCGGATCGGCGTTGTCGCCGAAGGTCGCCGCCAATGTCAGGGCCGGCCAGGGCGTGACCGTCCGCGCCTCCTACGGTCGCGGCTTCCGCGCGCCGGACATCGGCCAGCTGTATTACCGTTTCCTCAACCCATCGAGCATCTACCAGGTCATCGGCAACGTGAATCTCCGGCCGGAGTACGCCAATTCGCTGCAGTTGGGCGGCGAGTATGCGACCGCTGGTCACCGCGCCCGGTTCGGCGTCAATCTGTTCCGCAATGACGTCCGCAACCTGATCGAATCGGTGAGCCTCGGCATGCCGGTCACGCAAGCGCAGCTGACCGAGCTGTTGCAGCGCGAGAACCTGGACGCGGGCTTTCGTCCGGTGACGGGCCGGCTGCTGTTCACCTATAAGAACATCAGCGAGGCGGTGACCGAGGGCATCGAGCTCGATGGCGAAGTGGCCGTCACGAAACAAATTGCGCTGGCAGGGGCCTATACCTATCTCGATGCCCGCGACGACAACACCGCGCTCGCCTTGACCGGCCGCAATGCACACCAGGGCAGTGTCCGCGCGACGTGGCGCTCCTCGTTCGGCCTGGTCGCCAACGTGCGCGGCATGTTCAGCAGCCGCTGGATCGCCGCTCGCGCGACCGTTGCCGGGCGGCCGCAAGACACCTACGCGCCCGGCTACTCGCTCTGGGATGCTTACCTCTCGCAGCGCGTCATTCGCGGCCTGAACGTGTTCGCCGCCCTCGACAATCTCGCCGGTTCGCAGGATCCGAATCTCGGCCGGTCGTCAGCGACCGGCGCACCGCTGCCGATCTACCGTCCCGATGCCGGCCGGACGGTCCGGGCGGGCGCGCGCTGGTCGTGGGCGAAGTGAAGGAGGGCATGATGAGCAGGATGCGACTAATGATCTTGACCGCGATCGTCGCCGGGATGCCGCTGACGGCGCTCGCGCAGTCGAAGGCGGGCGTGCTGCTGCTCGCGCACGGCGGGCAGCCTGAATGGAACCACCGCGTTCAGGACGTCGCCAGCCGCGTCGACCGCACGCACCCGACGGAGGTCGCGTTCGGGATGGCGTCCCGCGCGGCGATCGCAGCGGCGATCGACAGGCTGAAGGCGCGTGGCGTGACCGAGATCGTCGCCGTGCCGCTGTTCGTGTCGTCGCACAGCTCGGTGATTTCGTCGACAGAGTACCTGCTCGGACTGCGGCCGGATGCGCCAGCCGATCTCGCGCAATTCGCCAGGATGAGCCATGGGCGCGGCGACGCCGGACACGCGCACGCGGACGCGGGCATCGATCCGGCCTCGCCGATCGCGGCGGGCATCCCCGTCCGCATCACGCCAGCCTTCAATCGTCACGCGATCATCGGCGCGGTGCTTGCCGATCGTACCAGGACCATCAGCACGCAGGCAGCGGAAGAATCCGTGATTCTCGTCGCCCATGGTCCTGTGCCCGACGATGACAACCGCAAGTGGCTTGACGACCTGGCCGTGCTGGCGGACCAGGTGCGGAAAACCGCGCCGTATGCGTCGGTCGACTACATGACCGTTCGTGATGATGCCGGCCCCGCGATCCGCGACGCCGCAACGCAGGAATTGCGGGCGAAGGTCGACGCGCAACGCGCGCTGGGCCGCCGCGTCCTGATCGTTCCCCACCTGCTGTCGTTCGGGGGCATCGAGCAGGGGATCCGCAAGCGGCTTGACGGCCTCGACTACGCGATGGCCGTCCAGGGCCTGATGCCCGACGATCGCATCGTCGATTGGGTGCTCGCGGGCGTAAAGTAGCGTGGCGTTGGGATCCAGTGTCAGGTGGATTGGCCCTTTGTAGGTCAGCAATCGGGTCCGAAAGCGGGCCGCCGGTGATCGGGGACGTCACCGGCGTCCTGCTTGCGCAAGTGGGTACGCCCGATGCGCCCACGTCTCGAGCGGTGCGGCGGTATCTCGCCAGGTTTCTCTCCGACCGTCGCGTCGTCGATTATCCGTCCTGGTGGTGGCAGCCGCTGCTGCGCGGCGTGATCCTGCCGCTCCGATCGCCGAAGTCAGCGCGGCTCTATCGGCGCATCTGGACAACCGCGGGATCGCCGCTGCTGGTGGAATCGGAACAGCAGCGTGCGCTGCTGGCCACTGCCTTGGGCCCCAGCCATCGCGTGGCGCTCGGAATGGCCTACGCCGGTCCATCGTTCGAGGCTGCGATCGACCACTTGCTGAGCGCGGGTGCGACACGAATCGTCGTGCTGCCGATGTTTCCGCAGTACTCATCGGCCACGACGGCGTCGGTTTACGAAGCAGCGTTCGCCGCGGCGATTGCACGTGGATCGCGGGCGCGACGCTTCGTCCCGGCTGTGCAGTTCATCGCGCCGTATCCGGACCATCGCGGCTACATCGAGGCGCTGCGCGCACGCGTCACCGGCGCGATCGCGGCCGCCTCGCCGGATCACATCGTGCTCTCGTTTCACGGACTGCCCGAACGATTCGTGAGCGAGGGCGACCCCTATGACGCGCAATGCGCACTGACGGTGAGCGCGCTCGCCTCGGCCATGCGGTGGAGCGGCTCCGACTACACGGTTTCGTTTCAGTCGCGATTCGGGCGGGAGCCGTGGCTCGCGCCGGCGACCGCTGACGTCCTGCGCGGTCTGCACAGCCGCGGCGTCAAGCGGCCGCTCATCGTCGCGCCGGGTTTCACCGCCGATTGCCTCGAGACGCTGGACGAGCTCGGCAATGAAGGCCGCGACGAGTTCGCTCAGGGCGGGGGTGATCCCGCAGCGTATTGCCTCTGCCCGTGTCTCAACGACCACCCGCTGTGGATCGAGGCCATGGCCCAACTGGTCAGCGCCGCGACAAAACCGTGACACTCGCCTGGACCGGCTCCGTAAGATCAATCCGTCGTGCAGGAATTGTGTGTGTGGCAGCGCGCGCCGCAGTCGGCGGCCGCCTCGCCGTGGCCGGTGTTTCGCACCTGCCGGCGTGAAATCGCCTTCGTCGATCCGTCCGCCGCGGCTCCGCCCGATGCCGATCGGCTGGTCGGAGAACAGGCCTACGCGCACCTGCTCCAGGTGATTTGCGGCCTCGACTCGCCAATGCTCGCGGAAACCGAAGTCATGCACCAATTCCGTGTCTTCGTCGATGCGCTGGGCGAGAGCGATCACGCCGTGGAGCGGATCGGCCGCCGCCTGCTCGCCGACGCGCGGAGCGTTCGCGCGCGGCACCTCTCGGCATTTGGCTCGCGTTCATATGGCAGCGCCGTACGCCGGCATGTTCGCGGCTGCGAACGCGTCGCCGTGATTGGCACGGGCATGTTGTGCCAGGAAGTATTGCCGTTCGTGGCCGACGATCGCCGGCTGGTGGATGTCTACGGCCGCAAGGCGACTTTCGATTCGACGTTGCCGGCGGTGTGTTATCAGCGGCTCGACCAGGCCGCCTCGAATCCGCCATTCGATGAACGAGCGGCGCTCGTGATCGCGGCGCCCGTCGATGCCGCGGTGATCGCGCGCATTGGCGCGCGCTACTCCGCGCTGTCGTGCGTGATTGATTTGCGAGGCGAAGCGGATGCCGGTCCGCTTCCGCCACTCGCGCCGATCGTTTCGCTCGCCGATGTCTTCGACGAAATGCAGCGAGCCGCGATGGCTGCCGATCGACGCGTCGCCGCCGCCAGGGTCGACATCGCGAGATGCGCGCGCGCCTTCGCGGGCCGCGCTGTCCTCAATCCGTCCGGCTGGCATGACCTGTGCGCGTGAGAATTGGGTTTTGTGTCGATGGCACACACCGACGATGTGCTCGCTGAGGCGGCGCGGGCGCTGATCGGCGCCGCGCAACAGGTGGACGCATGAGGCAGTCACGCATGACGTGGCAGTACATCGCCGCGGTGTCGTGGCTCGTGTTCACGGTGGCGCTCGCCGTGTGGTGGCTGGTCTTCGGCCTCAGCCAGGCCCGTCACCTGGGCGCGCTTGAAGGCGAGGCGGCGCAACTTGGCCGCGTCACGCGGATGCTGATTCTCGAAGGCGTGATCCTCGTGACGATGCTCGTCGGCGGCGGTGTCGCATTGCTGATCGGCATTCGCTTCGAGCAGCGCCGCCGCCGCGACCTGCGCGCGTTCTACACCGCGTTCACGCACGATCTGAAAACGTCGATGGCGTCGTTGATCCTGCAGGCCGAGGCACTCAGCGAAGATCTCCCTGAGGCGGCCGGCAACCCCAATCTGCAGCGCCTGCAGAAAGACGCGGTGCGCCTGAGATTACAGCTCGAGAACGCGCTGTTCCTGACCGAATCTGACGCGGCGGTCCTGATCGAAGCCATCGACGTGCGATCGATGGTCGACGCGCTTCGTGACGACTGGCCGGAGTTGCATATCGAGATGCGCGGCGACGATCGCGTGCGCGCCGATCGGCGCGCCTTCGAGAGCGTGCTGCGCAACCTGCTGCAGAACGCCGTCGTGCATGGCCGCGCCACGGTGGTGCGCATCGAGGTGAAGAGAGTGCCGTCGAGTGCCGTCGAGATCGCGGTGCACGACAACGGCCGTGGCGCCGCCGCCGACGCCGCGATGGCGCTCGATCGGCCGTTCACGCGCACGGCGCCGACCAGCGGCTCTGGTGTTGGCCTGTATGTGTGCCGCGGGTTGTTGCGGCAGATGCACGGACAGATCCATCTGCTGACCAATCAATCGAGCGGCTTCGGCGTCGCCGTGCAGCTTCCCGGAGCCGCGTGATGTCGTGCGTGCTGCTCGTCGAAGACGATCGTTCGCTCGGCAAAACGCTCGCGGAGCGGCTGGCGAAAGAAGGCATCGACGTCGAGTGGGTCGAGACGCTGGCCGCGGGACGCGCCGCCGCCGGCCAGCCCTGGGATCTGGCCATCGTCGACGCGATGCTGCCGGACGGATCCGGGTTCGATCTGGCGCCGGAGATCCGGCGGCGATCGCTGACGCCGATCATGTTCATGACCGCGCTCAATTCGGCGGAGAGCCGGCTGCGCGGGTTCGAGCTGGGCGCCGACGAGTACCTGCCGAAGCCGTTTCACCTCAAGGAGTTCATGCTGCGCGTCCGCCACGTGCTGCAGACGCAGCCGCCGCGCCGCCTCACCCGGATCGGCGGCGTGTCGATCGACTGGGATGCCATGGCGGTCGATCGCGCGGACGACGAGCGCGTCTTCCTGCAGGTGCGCGATTGCCGCGTGCTGCAATTGCTGATCGATGCGGCGCCGCGGGCGATCGATCGATCCGAGATTCTCGATCGGGTGTGGGGCGAGACCGAGTTCCCGTCACAGCGCACCGTCGACAACGCGATCGTCCGCCTGCGGCAGGCGCTCGGCGACGCAGACGGCAGCTGGATCCGTTCCGTGCGAGGCATTGGCTACCAATGGGCAGCACCATCGAAATGAGCAACACCTTCGCGCGCGCCCTCGAGTGCGAACCGCAGCGCGTGCCGCCGATCTGGCTGATGCGCCAGGCCGGCCGCTATCACGCGCCGTACCAGCGGCTGCGCCAATCGCATCGCTTCGACGATCTGTGTCGCGTGCCCGCGCTCGCGGCGGAAGTCGCCATGGGACCGATTCGCGACTTCGATTTCGACGCGGCGATCCTGTTCAGCGACCTGCTGTTTCCGCTTGAAGCCCTCGGCATGTCGCTGTCGTACGACGATGGGCCGCCGACGCTTGACGGGCCGTTGACGATCGATCGCATCAACCGTTTCCGCGGCCTCGACGATGCCGCCGCGCGGCTCCAGTTCCAGGCCGACGCCGTGGCCGAGACGCGCATTGCGTTGCCGCCCGATAAAGGGCTGATCGGTTTTGTCGGCGGGCCGTGGACGTTGTTCGTCTACGCGATGGAAGGCTCGCATGCCGGCGCGATGCGGATCGCGAAGTCGTCATGGGAGATTTATCGCGCCTTTGCCGCGCGAATGACGCCGCTGATCGATCGGGCGATCGCGATGCAACTAGATGCCGGCGCGGACGTGGTGATGGTGCTCGACACCGCCGCGGGCGAGCTGCCGGCTTCATACTTTGATCGCGAGATCGTGCCGGATCTCGCGCACTTCGCGCGCACGCATCCACATCGCGTCGGGTATTACGCCAAGGCCTCGCATCCGGCGCTGTTTGGCGGCGCTTTCAGCGCTGCGCCGTGGGCCGGCATTGGTGTGGATTCGCGATGGGATTTGCCGTCGCTGTTGCAGCGCCGTCCGATCGACGGATTCGTGCAGGGCAACTTCGATCCGGCGTGGTTGTTTCTGCCTCGCCATGACCTCGATGCGGCCATCAACGGATTTCTCCGGCCGATCGCCGCGCTCGATCCCGCCGAGCGCGCCGGATGGATCTGCGGCCTCGGACACGGTGTGCTCCCCGGGACGCCGCCAGAATCGGTTCGTGTGTTCGTCGAAACCGTTCGCAGGGTGTTCGCATGATTGGTGATCTTTCGGCGCTGCTCGCCAAGTACGACGTCGCGGTGCCCCGCTATACCAGCTATCCGGCGGTGCCGCACTGGCGGGACGTGCCGGACGCGCAGACGTGGCTGGCCGCACTTGACGATGCGATTACGCCGCCGTCGTCTTCGCTCGCCGTCTACGTGCACCTGCCGTTTTGCGAGACGCTCTGCACGTTTTGCGGATGCAACACCGTGATTACGCGCAATCACGATCGCAGTGAGCCATACGTTGACGTCGTGCTCGCCGAGCTCGACATCTACCGTCAAGGCGTCGGACGCCTGCGCGAGCGCGCCGTATCGCAGCTCCATCTCGGCGGCGGCACGCCGACGTTCCTGCCGCCGGCAGCGTTGCAGAAGTTGTTGAGCGGTTTGTCCGAGCGCCTCCCCAATCGATCCGCTGAGTACGAAGGATCGGTCGAAGTCGATCCGCGCGTGACCACCGCGGAGCATCTCGAGACAATGCGCTCGCATGGGTTGACCCGCATCTCGCTTGGTGTTCAGGACTTCGACAGCGAGGTCCTGCGCATGGTCAACCGGCCGCAGCCGCTGGAGCTGACATCGCGACTGTGCGAGACGGCGCGCGCCGCGGGCTACGAATCGATCAACTTCGACCTGATCTATGGGTTGCCCGCGCAAACGCCGGCGACCATGGCGCGGCTGGCGGACCAGGTGATCGAGCTGCGGCCCGATCGCCTTGCGGCGTACAGCTTCGCGCGCGTGCCGTGGATCAAGTCGGCGCAGCGCAAATTCAAGGATGAAGACGTGCCGGCTGCGGAAGCGAAGCGGGCGCTGTATGAAGTGTTGCGCGGGCGCCTGCTCGCCGCCGGCTACGAAGAAATCGGCATGGATCACTTCGCGCTGCCCCACGATTCGCTCGCCCGCGCCGCGCGCCAGGGCACACTGCATCGCAACTTCATGGGCTATACCGATCGGCGCACCACGGCGCTACTCGGGCTCGGCGTCAGCGCGATTTCGGAGACGCCGTCGTGCTACCACCAGAACGAGAAAGTCATCACGGTCTACGAGCGCCGGGTGGCGGCTGGAGAGATTCCGACACTACGCGGGCATCTGCTGTCGAGCGACGATCGCCATCGCGCCGATCGCATCCGCACGCTCATGACGCGGGGCAGTGTGGCAGTGGCGCCCGGGGATTTCACCGGCGCCGAACACGCGCTGGCCGAGCTGATCGCCGACGGCATCGTCGATGTCTCGATCAACGAGCTGACGGTCACGCCCGAGAGCAAGCCGTTCCTCCGCAACGTCGCGTCGCTCTTCGACGCCTACCTGCGGCAGCCCGCTCACGACGGTCCGACCTACTCGAAAGCAATATGACCGAGGCGCACGTGATCGGCGCCGGCCTGTCAGGGCTCGCGTCGGCATGGCACCTCGTCGAGCGCGGCCGTCGCGTCACGGTCTTCGATCGCGCCGCCCGGCCGGGCGGCCTGATTCACACGTTGCCGACGCCGCATGGTCTCGTGGAGACGGCGGCCAACGCGTTCGTTCGTGATGACATCGTCGATGCATGGTTCGCGCGGCTTCAGCTCCAGCCGTTCACACCACGGCGCGACAGCAAGCGGCGCTACATCTTTCGTGACGGCAGGCCGCGGCGTTGGCCGTTACGCATCGGCGAGTCCGTTGATCTGGCGTTGCGGGCGGGCCGCACGGCGGTCACGCGGCAATTCGCGGCGCGCGGCGGCGAGAGTGTCGAAGACTGGGGCCGCCGCGCCGTTGGCGCGGCCGCGACCGAGTGGCTGCTCGAACCGGCGATGCAGGGCATCTATGCGACCGCGGCGTCGAGACTGAACGCCGCCGTCCTGTTCAATGCGCGAAAGCGCGGCCGCCGCCGGATGATCGCTCCGCCGCGAGGGATGGGCGAGTTCGTCGGTCGTCTTCACGCCCTGCTCGTGGCGCGTGGCGTTGGTTTCGAATTCAATCGTGACGTCGCCGCGATCGAGCCCGGCGTGCCCACCATCATCGCCACGGACGCATCGACCGCGGCCCGGCTGCTGGCCGAGCGCGCTCCCGATCTCGCGTCAGCGCTCGCGACGATTCGCATCGTGCCGCTCGTGACCGTCAGCCAATTCTTCGAGCTGCATGACGAGGACGTACGAGGATTCGGTGTGTTGTTCCCTGTAGCGAGCGGCGTTGCGGCGCTTGGCGTGCTGTTCAACGCCGACATCTTCGACGGCCGCAGCGCGGTTCGATCTGAAACGTGGATCGTCGGCGATCGCGATTGCCGTTTGACCAATCAGCCAGATGCGCAGCTGCTGCAACAACTCGCGACCGATCGTCACCGGCTGACCGGCCGATCCCAAGAGCCGCTGGCGTCGCACATCACGCGTTGGCCGCGCGCGATACCCGTCTACGACAATGCAATCGCTGACGTGCAGCGATGGTTGCCTTCGCTTCCGGGCGATGTTGGCCTGGCGGGGAATTACCTGGGTCGCATCGGTGTGTCCGCGCTCCTCTCGATTGCGGAAGACGCAGCGGCCCGGGTGGCGCCGAACCCCGAAGACGCCAGCGGCGACTCATCAATCGGGCGTCCGCCTTCGTCCTGCGGACTACGGCGCGACAAGCTATGATGCGCCTCATGTTTTTCCGAGCGGCGACGTTGCGGGCCCTGGCCGTTTTTCTTTTCCTGGCCGCGCCGGCCCTGGCGCAAACACCTCAGCGCCAGACCCAGGAAGACGATTACACCCGCTACGAGTTGCTCGGCCCCGACACCGCGCAGTTTCGCATCCTCTATGAAGTGACGGCGACGACGCCGGGCGCGAGGTTCTTCTTCAACGCGATCCGCAAGGGCAGCATTGCCAGCGACGAACGCGTTTCCGGCATGATGACGGGGCAGCCGCTGAAGTGGGAAGTGGTGAGCGGCGCGCAAGCGCGAACCGAAGGACATCCAACCGCGATGTAGGTGGAGTTTCCTTTGCGGCAGGACGGCCTCCGCTCGAGTTCCCCTGTCGCCGTGAAAAAGTTGATGTAAGATGACTGTTCCGGTATGACCCGTCTGGCTGGTATCCTTGTGCTCGTGTTCATCGGCCTCGATGCCACACTCTGCCCTGTGGTGTGCCTGGCCACCGGCGCAGCAGCGCATCAAACGTCAGGCGTGCCTGCTCACGGGAGCGGCGCGGCTGCTACTTGCGGCGGCACGTGTTGGTCCGGCGTTACCGCCTCCCGGGTTGAATCCGCTGTCATCCTGATGCGGGATTATTCCCGCCTTCCGGATGGACCAGTGTCACTTCCCTTGCGCTCTCCGGTCGCAGATATCGATCACCCTCCTCGACTCGCGTAGCTCTACCGTCTGTCTGTCGCTCCACCTGCCTGCCGGCGGGAGTCTGCGACTGCTATTTTTCCAGTTTAGAAAAGGAAATCGGATGCGGTTTCTCCAGATGTGTTGTGGCGTCTCGTACTTGATGGGTGTCGTCGTCACCTCTGCCGTAGCGCAGGATCTGAAGCCTGGTGCCGTGCTCCCGCTATCCCCGCAGTCCTTGGGTGAAAGCACTCAAACGGCGGGGATGCGCGCCGAGGACTTTCAGCGCATCGCCCTCGAGCGGAATGCGGAGTTGCAGGCCACGCGTCAGGATATTGCTGGGGCGCGCGGGTTTCTGACGCAGTCGCGCTTGAGGCCGAACCCCGGTGTTGACTTCTCGTTCACCAGCGGCCGCCCGTTGGGCTCGCCTGGGGAGCGGAGCATCGACATCGGTTACGCACACACGATTCAGCTTGGCGGTAAACGAGCCCGGCGCATCGATGTCGCGCAAGTGGGCATAGAGGTGGCGGAATTGCTGGCTTCTAATCGTCAGCGCGTCCTCCGGACGGAGATCCATACCCGGTATGCGGAGGCACTTGCCGCGGCCCGCAACGTCGCCACATTGGGAGAGCTGTTCGAGTTGAACCAACGCAGCTTCAAAGTCGCGGCCGAACGGGTATCCGAGGGCGAAGGCGCGCTGCTCGAGCAAAGGCTGCTGGAGGTGGAGGTCGGCCGGATCGCGGCGGATCGTTTCGTCGCCGCAGGTGCGGCTGAGCGCGCTTTCGTGGCATTGAAGGTTGCGGCCGGAATCGCGCCCAGCGAACCTTTGGCCCTGGCGGGGGAGCTCGCGACGCCCGCCGTGGACCTCACGATGGATCAGGCCATCGATCGGGCGCTCGCCGAACGTCCGGACGCGAAAGCCGCTCGTGCAGAAGAGACGCGAGCGGAAGCCGAGTTGCGCCTGGCGCGGGCCGAACGGACACCTGATGTGATCGGTGTCGTCCGTTACAGCCAAAACTCGTCACGGTTCAACCAGCTGGGCACGACACCAACCGGTCAGCTCGTGCCGCTTCGTGACACCGATCATGCCCTGACCGCCGGAGTGTCCATTCCGCTGCCGTTTGCAAACCGGAACCAGGGTGCTATCGAGACGGCGGGCGCCCGGCGGCGCGCCGCAGCGCTCCGCCGGGAGTTCATCGAACAATCAGTGCGCGGTGAGGTCCGAGGCGCATTTGCGCAGTACGTCGGCGCCCGGCAGGCGGTCGACGTATTCGATCGTCAGGTCATCAGGCAGGCGCAGCAGACGGTGAATACGATGCGCACCAGCTACGAGTTGGGCGAGACGCGTCTTCTCGATCTCGTGCAGGAGCAACGGCGGCTTGTCGAGATCCAAAAGGCGTTTACCGACGCCTTGAAAGAGCTCTATGTCGCGCGCGCAACTCTCGAGCAGGCCGTCGGTACTGAATTGAGGTGAGGAAAATGGTCATGGAATCGCAGGCCGGCGCAACGGGCAGACCTGGTCTCCGGCGAGCCTTGCTCTTCGGGATAGTAGCCGCAGTGGCTCTCACTGTGATCGTCGTGGTCGGCCGGATCCGGTCGTCTTCCCCGGCGGCAGCACCCGACGGCGCCAAGGCCGAAGCGATGCAGAACAAAACATCCGCCGACGTCGTGACGATCTCGGGCGAAGCGCAAGAAACGATTGGACTCACGGTCGTCAGTGCCGAAGAGCGGCCCTTCATCGCGATGATCCAGACCACGGGTGTCGTAATGCCCAATGAAACGCGGGTGGCACGTATCCGGCCTCTCGCTCCCGGGCGCGTCGAGGAAGTACACATCCGTGTCGGCGACCGAGTGAACGCCGGCCAGCCGCTGGTGACCTACGACAACATCGAGATGGGGCAGCTCGCCGGCGAGTACCGTGCAGCAGCGGCCGGCGTGGAGCGCGCGCAGGCCGAGGCGGATGTCGCGCGCCGCGCGCTCGAGCGAGGGGACCGGCTCGTCGAATCAGGCGGCATCTCACGCGCCGAATACGAGCGGCGCGACGCTGAACAGAAGCGTGCGCTTGCGGCGATCAGCACCGAACGCGCCGCCATGGCGATCGTCGAGCAGAAGCTCCGCCGGTTCGGCGTTGCTAGTGCGGACCTCTCCAGATTGAGTTCGGCTGAGGTTGGAGGCTCATCCCGCGGGGTCCTGCGCGCAGCATTCGCTGGAGTCGTAACCGCAACGAACGTTGCGCCAGGAGACAGCGTCGATACACAACGGGAGCTGGTCACCGTCGCCGACCTGTCGACCGTCTGGGTGCTTGGGGACATCTACCAG
Source organism: Cyanobacteriota bacterium (assembly GCA_019752015.1). Lineage (GTDB taxonomy): Bacteria > Acidobacteriota > Vicinamibacteria > Vicinamibacterales > UBA2999 > 12-FULL-67-14b. Next base: position 22,409 of record JAIEMQ010000070.1, read on the forward strand.
AAGGATCTCGGCGCAGTGACACGCGGCCAAGAGGCGCTAATCACGGTGGAGAGCTATCCGGGACAGACGTTCAACGGACGGATTACATACATCAGTGATGTCCTCGATCCTGCCAGCCGGACGGCCAAAGTGAGAGCGGAGGTGCCCAATCGCGATGGGCGTCTGAGACTGCAGATGTTCGTCAGTATGCAGGTCCCCACCGGAGACACTCGTTCGACGATTGTCATCCCCTCCACCGCGATTCAAGAAATCGATGAGCAAACGGTGGTCTTTGTCCAGACCGGCGTAGACACCTTCGAGAAGCGGGCGGTCGCGCTCGGACCCGCCCAGCGCGATACGGTTCCTGTGCTTGAAGGAGTCAAGGCCGGTGACCGGGTCGTTACCACCGGTGCGTTCATGCTCAAGAGCAAGCTCAAGGCCTCGTCCATTGAGGCTGAGGGCGAGGAACCGGAAAAGCAGTAGCGGAGTCGACGTGATGATTGAGCGCATTCTCGATTTCAGCATCCGATGGCGAGGACTCGTCATGATCCTTGGCGTGGTTCTGGTGGCCTTCGGCCTCTATTCAGCGACACGCCTGCCCATCGATGCGGTCCCTGACATCACGAGCAACCAGGTTCAGATCAACACCATCGCCCCGGCTTTTGCTCCGCTCGAGATGGAACAGTACGTCACGTTTCCAATCGAGGTCGCGCTGAGCAGCGTTCCGCGCAAACAGGAGATTCGTTCGATCTCACAGTTCGGCCTGTCACAGGTCACGGTGACGTTCGATGATGGCGTCGACCTGTATTGGGCACGGCAACTCGTCCTCGAGCGCCTTCGAGAGGCGGAGCGCGATCTGCCTCCCGGCGTGGCGCCAGAGCTCGCACCGATCAGTACGGGCCTTGGTGAGATCTACCAGTTCACCATCGAACGGGATCGTTCGCTGTCACCCGACCAGGATCTGCTGAAGGCCGGCGGCGTCGCCGAGGGGCAACACACCGACACGCTGACGGACCTCCGAACGATCCTTGATTGGTACATCAAGCCGCAACTGCGCACGGTTCCAGGTGTCATTGAAGTGAACAGTTTCGGTGGACGCGAGAAGCAATATGAGGTGCTCGTCGATCCAGCACGCCTCGCCGGGTTTCGCTTGACGCTCCGCCAAGTCGTGGAGGCGCTCGAGCGGAACAACGCGAACGCAGGAGGGGCTTACATCGAGCGTGGGGGCGAACAGCAGCTCCTCCGAGGCGTTGGCCTGATCCGCTCCGCGAGCGATATCGAAAGCATCGTCGTGGCGGCGCAAAACGGGACGCCAGTGTACGTGCGCGATGTCGCCCGCGTCGCCGTTGGCGCACAGGTCAGACAGGGAGCCGCGACCCGGGACGGCCGGGGCGAAACGGTTATGGGCATGGCGATGCTTTTGAAGGGAGAGAACAGCCGCACGGTGACGGAGGCGGTCAAAGCCCGCCTCCAGGAGATCCAGAAATCTCTGCCGGCGGGAATCATCATCGAGCCGTTCTACGACCGGACGGACTTGGTCGGTAAGACCATTGGCACGGCCCGCCGAAACCTGACGGAGGGCGGCATTTTGGTCATCGTCGTCCTGTTCCTGTTTCTGCTGCAGCTTCGAGCGGGACTCATCGTGTCATCGGCAATCCCTCTTTCGATGCTGATTGCGATCATCGGAATGAATTACTTCGGGGTGTCGGCGAACCTGATGAGCCTCGGTGCCATCGATTTTGGCTTGGTGGTCGATGGAGCCGTAATTATCGTGGAGAACACCGTGCGGCGGCTGGCAGAACGGCGGCACACACGCCAGCGGGCACTGACCACCGAGGAACGCCATGCGATCACGAAAGAGGCGGCCGTAGAGGTCCTGAAACCCGCTCTCTTTGGCATGGTCATTATCATTGCAGCCTATCTCCCGATTCTCACGCTCTCCGGAATCGAGGGAAAGATGTTCCGGCCGATGGCATTCACGGTAATTCTCGCGCTCTGCGGCGCCGTCGTGCTCAGCCTCACATTGATTCCCGCACTCAGCGCCATCTTCCTTCGGGATCCGGCCCGCGAACGCGAGCATCCTGTGCTCGCACGCCTCACGCCAGCGTATCTGCGCGCGTTGACACGATTCGTCGGACATCCCGCGAAAACAACCGCCGCGGCAGCGGCAGTGTTCCTGGTGACCGGATCGCTGTTTTTCGTGATGGGGAGCGAGTTCCTGCCACAGTTGGAAGAGGGCGCCCTGGCCGTCAACCACGTTCGGCTCAAGAGCGTGTCGTTGAGCGAGGCAGTGCGGCAGTCGGCAATGGTCGAGGGCCTGCTGCAATCATTTCCGGAGGTGCAGTCAACCGTCACCCGCATCGGCAGGCCCGAGATCGCGACCGATCCCATGGGCCCGGACATGGCGGACACCTATGCCATTCTGAAACCGCATGACCAGTGGCGTCCCGGTGTCGACCAGGACGAGTTGGTTCGCGAAGTATCCGAGAAACTCGAAGGGATACCTGGGATCGTGACCTCGATCTCCCAGCCGATCGAGTTCCGGATGATGGAGCTCATCGAAGGGGTGGGTGTGCGAGCCGACGTCGGCATCAAAATCTTCGGTGAAGACATGAACACGTTGTTGCGTGAAGCAAACGAGGTGGCAGCGATTGTCAGGACCGTTCCCGGCGCAGCGGACGTCAAGGTCCAGCAGATTACCGGACTGCCTGTGCTCGACATCACGATCGATCGCCAAGCCATTGCGCGCTATGGAATCAACGCTGCGGACGTTCAAGAGGTCATCCAGTCGGCGGTCGCGGGGACGGAGGCCTCGACGGTGCTGGAAGGGTTCATGCGGTTCGACTTGGTCGTGCGCTTCCCTCCGGAAGTTCGTCGCGACGCGGAAGCAGTCGGCAACCTCTTGGTCAGCGCGCCTAACGGCGAGCGGGTGCCATTGCGACAAGTCGCGCGAATCACGAGCCGCGAAGGGCCGGCCGAAGTGAGTCGCGAGAATGGCCGACGGCGGATCACGGTCGAAGTCAACGTGCGGAATCGTGATATTGGTTCCATGGTCGAGGAGGCTCGGAACAAGGTCGACGAAGCCGTCAACCTGCCGGCGGGCTACACGATGGATTGGGGCGGCATGTACGAGCATCTCGAAAGCGGCCGCCGTCGCCTGATGATCGTCGTGCCAATCACCTTCGCCATCATCTTTCTCCTGCTGTTTACGACCTTCAACTCGCTGAAGCAGGCCGCGCTGGTGTTCACTGGTATTCCGTTCGCCATTACTGGCGGCTTGCTCGGGTTGTTCCTGCGGGGCATGAACTTTTCGATGAGCGCAGGCGTGGGTTTCATCGCCTTGTTCGGGGTCGCCGTGCTGAATGGAGTCGTCATGCTCAGCTTCATCAATCAGCTGCGTGAAGAAGGAAGGAGCGTGAAGGACGCCGTCATGGAAGGTGCCGAAAAGCGCTTTCGCCCCGTCTTGATGACGGCCGCCGTCGCTAGCCTGGGATTCATTCCGATGGCCATATCCACGGGGACTGGCGCTGAGGTGCAGCGGCCACTCGCGACGGTAGTGATCGGCGGGTTGATCACGTCGACAATGCTGACCCTCTTCGTCCTGCCGGCGTTGTTCTCGTGGTTCGAACGCGATCGACCGGAGGTGGAGTTGTGATACACGAAATCAAGACGATCATTCGCCCGTCGCGGCTCGATGCCGTGATGGACGCCCTCCATGCGATTCCCGGCATGCCGGGCGTGGCGATGTCACGCGTCCACGGCTATGTCCGGCTTCACCCGCACGATGCCGATCCAGCCCCGCGCGGAACCGAGGCCGATTTCGTGAGGCTCGAGACGTGATTCCGGCGCGTCTTGGCGAGCACCTGACCGGTGCGACCCGACGAGCGGCGCACACAGGCGGGGCCGGAGATGGAAGTGATCTTTGTCACCGCTGTCCAAGGCGCCATCCGGATTCGCAACGGTGAGCGCGACCTCGCGGCGCTCTGATCCGACGTCTCGCATCGGGCGATGCCAGGAACAGGCGCTCAGCAGTGTCGCGTGCGCGCGCTGCAATTCCCTGTCTCGAGCCTTCGGTGAGGACTCTGCAGCCAGCGCCACTTGATGCTCGACGCGACTTACGTCCGATGGTCGACGATGCTGGGACCTCGCTCGCTTGGTGAATCGCCGGATTCCAACGTATAGTAGCGCGGTGCAACTCGCACGGGATACCGTCAGACGATCGAGGCGCCTTGTCATCCTGCTGATGGCGGTGTTCACGATCAACGCGACCGTGTGTCCAGCCCTCTGCCTGGCGTCGGACGTCGTGCCACAGAACGCGGCGCCCGGGGCGTCCCACAGCGGGTGTGGACCCTCCTGTCAGTCTGGCGTCCGGATTCTCAGTGCCTCGGCGCCTGGTTACCTGCTTCCGCCGACAAACCGTGAACCACACCCGCCAACCGTACTCGTCTCGCTGAATTCAGCGGCTGACATCGATCATCCCCCGCGTCTTCGCTACTCCGCGATGTAGTTCGTCGTGATGAGTGGCTGTCCGTGGTGTGTTCGCACCGCGGCGGCGACGCGTCGTTTCTCCGTACTGTCAAGGCGCGCACGCCGAGACGACGCGCGACGGAAATTCTCGAGACATTCGGGCTCCTGGACCAGAGCGATGGCCACATGCACATCGCACGTCTGCAGCCTCCGGCGGCGACAGCGCATGGTAGGGCGCAATGCATGACCGTGAACAGACCCAACGAATTGAAACCGACCGTAGCTGGTCGGCGCCGATTCAGGTGGCGAGGCCTCGCCGCAGCCGTGTTGTGGGCGCCGGCTCTGGTGGTGTCGCTGTTTTCGCCCCGTCCGGCAATGGAGTCCTTCTGGTTCACCATGACTGCCGACTCGCTCGCGTGGGCGCTGTTCGTGACTGGTGCGGCGTTTCGGTTCTGGGCGACCTTGTACATCGGTGGCCGCAAAGATAAAACCGTCGCGTTTGAGGGGCCCTACTCCCTTTGCCGCCATCCGTTGTATTTCGGGTCGCTGCTCCTCATGGGTTCCATGGTCCTCTTTCTCAGGAGCCTGGTACTCGCTCTTGCTTGGGGCATCGTTTATCTGTTCTACACCCTCGGTACGATCCCGATCGAGGAGCAGGCCCTGCTCACCCGATTTGGGGACGCCTACCTCGAGTACCGCGAGCGCGTCCCGCGCCTGTGGCCGTCGCTTCGTCGATTCCACACACGCCAACGAATTGAACTGGATGTTCACGCCTTACGGCTCGAGTGCGCACGCGCGTCGCGGTGGATCTGGCTGCCGCTATACGCGGAGGTCATCACCCGGTTGCAACGAGCCGCGTGGTGGCCGCACTGGTTTCAGGTGTGGTGAACGACATACACGAGAGGAGCAATTCACATGCGGACGAACATGATTGCGATCGCAGTCGCCGCCTCCGCGGCGCTCGGACCGGCGGTGACGGCGGCGGCGCAGGACGCGCCGGTGACCCACACGTCGCCACTGACGCCGCCACAGGATGCACCGTCGATCGAGGCTTCAGGCATAACGCCTCCTTCGCTCCTGTCTCGCACGTGGTTCATGCCCGTCAATCGGATATCGAACGACGAACTGCCGCCGTCGTCTGGACCCAGGGCTATCGGCGCAGGCGGGCAGGACGCCGGCGTGACACAGACGCCTCCGCAGCCGGCGCACACCGGGCTCGCGGCGTTGGCGTATACGACCTGGGACGACTTCAAAGCGTTTCCTCGGCGTCGTTCAACGTGGGTCATTCTCGGGATTGGCGCCGGAGCCGCCGCGCTGGGCGCGCCGGCGGACGATACGCTGAACGCGCGTCTCACGGGCTCGCGCGCGGTCGGCCGGTTTTTCGCACCAGGCAAATATGTCGGCGCGTTCTACACGCAGGTCGGTGTCGCGGCGGGCCTGTACATCGTCGGACGCTACGTCCTGCCGCCGGCCGAGGGAGAACCGAGGACCAACAAGGTGTCGCACCTCGGGTTCGATCTCATTCGAGGCCTGATCGTGTCTCAAACCCTCACCCAAGCCATCAAGCAGACGGTTCGGCGCGATCGGCCGACAGGCGAGTGCTGCGCGTTTCCGTCCGGCCACGCGTCCGCGGCGTTTGCGACCGCGTCTGTGCTCGAACGGCATTTCGGCTATCGCGGCGCGTGGCCGACGTTCGTGATTGCCAGCTACGTCGCGACCTCGCGGCTTCACGACAACCGGCACTTTCTCAGTGATGTGCTGTTTGGCTCGGCGCTCGGGATTGCCTCAGGATGGACCGTGGTCGGCCGTCACGGCCGCGACAAGTTTGGCTTCATGCCCGTGCCAACACGCGGCGGCGTCGCCATCGTCGCAGTATGGACCCCAAGCGCCCGGCCCTCGTCCTCAGACCTCCGATGACGCCACAGCTGCGCCGGATGGCACCGCCGCGGCACGGCCGTGGTAGCTGCTGGTTAAGAATCAGCCCGGTGAAAACCTGTCTCCGTGCCGTCTGTCTCGCCCTCGCCGCCGCGGTTCCGGCGGCGGCGCAAGACGGTGATCGCGATGGCATTTCCGACCCGCTTGAACAGGCATTGCTCGATCGATTCGCGCCCACACTGGTTCTGGCCGCGGGTGAATGCGACACGGCGCCAGCATCATTCGTTCCGTTTCGTTCAGATCCAATCGTTCGCGCGAAGGACGGTACCCTTTATGGACAGGCCTTTCCGGTTGCGTCCCGTAACGGCCGCGCCACGATCGAGCTTCACTACTTTCATTTGTGGAGCCGTGACTGCGGCAGATTCGGCCACGATCTGGATGTCGAGGAGGTCTCGGCGATCGTGTCCGCATCGCATGTCGATGTGCCGGCGTCGCTGTGGATGGCAGATGCGTGGTATGCGGCGGCAGTTGAATCGCCCGACGTTGCACTGTTTCAGATCGTCCAGATGACCGCGACGACCTTGCGCGTTCGTCTGCGAGTCGCTGCAGGGGCTGACGCGGATCGGGTGTGGCATGACGTCCAGTCGGAGATTTTGCGAGTGTTGAAGGGACGGAATCTCGCCCACATCACCGTTGAGCGTGGCGACGAAGCGCCCGAACAATCCGCTGGCGGAAAGTACCGCACTGTCATCCCTCTCAGTGCACGGCAGGGCGACGGACCAGTCAAAGAAGGCTCGATATGAGTACATCGATCAGTGCGGCGTGTCGCCTCGCCGCACTTTGGGGCGTAGTCGGCTCGTGACACCGCAGCACCAGGCGAGTACAGTCACGACGAAGCAACTCTTCAGGTCGCAGGTTACATATGACGAAACAGCTCGAGCTCCACGTTGCCAACCTGGATTGCGACCACGATGCAGCGACCCTTCGACGGGGGCTTCAGCAGGTTGCAGGTATCTCTGACCTCCAGATACTGCCGAAGGCGGCCAAGGTTCGCGTGACATTCGATCCGAGTGCGACCACTGCACCCGCGATCGAGAACCATCTGCGGGCCATTGGCTTCCCGCCGCAGCTCCACCGCGCCACCGCCACGCTGCCGCGGCCATGGCGCAACGCAAAGGTGCTGACGTCCGCCGGCTCCGGTGTTCTTCTCCTGATTGGCTGGTTCTCGGCGCGGAGCGGCGCTGAGACCTTCGCTCTGGCCTTGTATCTCGCTTCGACCGTGTCCGGCGCGTGGTACTTCGGGCGTGAGGCGATCGAAGAGTTGATATTCGAGCGTGAGATTGGCATCGAGTTGCTCATGCTTGTGGCTGCGGCCGTCGCAATCGTCATGGGGCAGGCGGGTGAGGGTGCGATGCTGGCCTTTCTCTACTCGATTTCCGAGGCAGCCGAAGGCTACACGGAAGAGAAGACACGATCGGCAATTCGCGCGCTGATGGACCTGACGCCGAAGACCGCCCTCGTGCGTCGCAATGGACGCGAGGAGACGATCCCCGTCGAGGCTCTTCAGGTTGGCGATCTGTTCATCGTGAAGCCGGGCCAGTCGATTGCCACTGACGGCATCGTTGAAGCGGGCGACTCCAGCGTCAATCAGGCGCCGGTCACCGGGGAGAGTGTCCCGGTGCACAAAACGCAGGGTCAGACCGTATTCGCGGGGACGATCAACGAGGAAGGCGCGCTGGAGATCCGCGCGACGAAGACTTCCGCGGATAATACCGTGTCGCGAATCATTCATATGGTGGAGGAGGCCCAGGAACAAAAGGGTCACAGCCAGCGCTTCATCGAGCGCTTTGGTGCGCGCTATAGCCCGTCTGTGCTGCTCGCGGGAATTCTGCTTGCGATCATCCCGTCACTGCTGACGGGCAACTGGGTTCAATGGATCGAACGGGCCACGGTATTCGTTGTCTCAGCCGCGCCGTGCGCGCTGGTGATCTCGATACCGATCACGCTGGTGGCGACGCTGGGCACCGGTGCCCGCCATGGAGTGCTCATCAAGGGCGGTGTCTACGTCGAGGAGCTCGCGAAAGTAACGGTTGTTGCCCTGGACAAAACCGGCACGCTGACGCGCGGCGAGCCCGAGGTCACGGCCGTTGCTCCGCGCGAGGGAACCTCGGATGAAGTCCTTGCGCTCGCCGCCGCTGTGGAGCGATGGAGTCAGCACCCGCTCGCACGCGCCGTTGTCCAGCACGCGCAGGCACGTGGGGTTTCGGTGTCGGAATCGACGCTGTTTCAGTCGATCACAGGGCTCGGCGCTGTCGCGATGGTTGGTAGCCGTCGGGTCTACGTCGGCAGTCCGGAACTCTTCATCCAAAGGCTCGCCGTAAGTCTCGACACGCTGGCGGCTGAGATCAGCCGGCTGCAGGAATCGGGCAATACCGTAGTCCTCGTCGGAGATGACGCGCGTGTCGACGGACTCATCGCCATACGCGACAACCTGCGTGAGAATGCGCGCGCGGCACTAGAACGGCTTCGCGAGAGCGGCGTCACACGAATCGTGATGCTCACAGGTGACAATGCGCGGACTGCCCGGGCACTTGCCGCTGAGGCCGGCGTCGACGACGTCTTCGCGGACCTGAAGCCTGAACAGAAGGTCGAAAAGGTCCGTGAGCTGTCGACGCAGTTCGGCCACGTCGCAATGGTCGGCGATGGCGTCAACGATGCGCCGGCACTGGCAGCGGCCACCATTGGCGTCGCGATGGGCGCTGCAGGAACCGACGTCGCGCTCGAAACTGCGGATGTGGCGCTGATGGCTGACGACCTGGAGAGGCTGGCGTACGCCTTGGAGCTCGCCAGGCGAAATCAGCGCATCGTCCGGCAGAACCTCGGCTTGTCAACCATCGTCATCGCCGTGCTCGTGATTGGCGCCCTCGCCGGTGCCTTCAATTTACCGATCGCGGTGCTCGGCCACGAGATCAGCGAGTTTGTGGTGATCGGCAGCGGATTGCGAATGTTGCGCGGTTAGAAAGGTGTGTTCATGATGTCTCTACCGCCTGGCTGGTGGTCGTGCAGTCGTCCAAGCCGTTGCTCGATTGGGACGCGATGAGCCGCTCCAGCAAGCGTCGCGAGCTGGCGCAGCTCGATCCGGCCACCGGCGGAAAAGTTGCGGTGATGGCCGCGGCGCCGATTACGAATTACCAGTTCTCTCGCGATGATCTGTCGGTGACCTGGCTCGACGATCAGACTGAGAAAACCAACGATGACGTGATCTTCGGAACGGACAACGCCGCCCGCCGGATGACGAAAGGCAGCGCCGAAAACGATCGTCGACGCCAAGGTCCTCAAGACCACGACGCCGCGATGGTCCGACGATCAACGCCCGCTTGCCTATGCGGACGCTCGACGACAAGAACGAAGACAAGAATCCCAAGGTGACCGCGGTTGACTGGACGCCGGACGGCGACGCCATCCTCGTTCAGTACGGCGAGCCCGATCGCTGGGAGCGCGGCATCTCGCGTCTCGATCTGAAGACGAAAACGCTGACGACGCTCGTGCGTGACGCCAACCTCTATCAGGGCTTCCGCCAGTCGCGTGACGGCAGCACGATCGTGTTCCAGAAGTCTGACGGCACGCGGCCGGCGGAGCTCTTTGCCGCCGACGCCGGTTTCACCAACGTGCGGAAACTCACCGATCTGAATCCGTCGATTGCGAAGAAGGCGCTGCCGGCTTCAGAGCTGGTGTCGTATCGAGATGCAGACGGCAAAGTGTTGTACGGGGTGCTGCGCTATCCGATCAGCGGCGATCAGGATCCGAACGTGCCCGCCAGCCAGTCGCGTGAGGTCTATTACGCGTTGCGTCGTCTGGGTAAAGAAGTCGAGTGGGTGCGCTACACGAACGGAGGCCATCGGCCGCCGAACAGCGTAGCGGAGAGTATCGACTTCGAGAAACGCATCGTCGCGTGGTACGACAAGTACCTGAAGGCGAAACCGGCGCAGACCACTTCATCGCGGTGATCCGACCTACCGTTCGCGCACTAACGCCTCGAGAAAAGCGCGGTCGATGGCATCCTGCGGCCGATAGGTGTTCTTGGTCTGGATCAGCATGCGCGGGCTGGCGACGATCACGGCAACCTCGCCGACGATGACCGTTTCGGCATCCGCCGCGACGTCTGCGTAGCTGAGGCCGCAGGCGCGGCCCATCAGGTCGATGACGACCTCGTCAACCACGCGGACCACCGCGTGGGTTCGCACATCATCATCGGCGACCTCGGCCGCGGCGTTGTCGGCAAGGATCGCCAGCGCGCCTTTGATGCGCGCCACGTTCTCCGGCGCGTCGTCGACGAGCAGATCGATGTCCCTGGTGAAACGCCCGGCGCCGTGCGCAATCATCGCGAAGCCGCCAATCAGCACATAGCGGGCCTGCGCTTGATTCAGCGCCCGGCAGATGCGGGCGAGGTCTTCCGGCTCCGGCGCGCGCGCGCGCGGCGCACCTGCATCTCCATTAGCCACCGCTCGGCCTCTTCAAAAGACTGGAAGCGATACACGCCGCGCTCCGCACATCCGCCTGGCTGCAGGGCACAGGCGACGCGGGCTAATCGTCCCTGATCGTCGATGGCGGACGCGGACGCCGGCGCCGAGTCCGCCCGGCGGCGGCCGACGAGTTTCATGAGGCCGATTATAGCAATGCGCCGCGCGTCCTATCTGCGCCATCCGTGGCCCTGCTTCAGCATCTCGATGAGCAGCGCCTTCTGCGCGTGCAGGCGATTCTCTGCCTGATCGAACACCACCGAGATCGGTGACTCGATCACTTCATCGCTGACCTCCTCGCCGCGATGCGCGGGGAGGCAGTGCATGAAGAGCGCGCCGGGCTTGGCGAGCGCCATCATCGATTCGGTTACCTGATAGCGCTTGAAGGTTTTCTTGCGCTCCGCGTATTCGACTTCCTGTCCCATTGACGTCCACACGTCCGTGTAAACGGCGTCCGCGTCGCGGACCGCGGCTTTCGGATCCGTAAACTCAGTCAGGCCCGCGCCTTTCTGCGACACTTCGCCGGCCTGATCGACGACTTCGTCGGGCAGCTCGAAGCCCTTTGGCGTGGCGACGTTGACGCCGATGCCCAGCATCATCGCCGAGTGCACCAGCGACGTGCAGACGTTGTTGCCGTCACCGACATAAGCAATGCGCTTGTTCGCCAGCGAGCCCCAGCGCTCGACCAGCGTCTGCATGTCGGCGAGCGCCTGGCAGGGATGCTCTTCGTTGCTGAGCGCGTTGATGACGTGCAGCTTCGGCGTGATCTCCGCAATCTGATGCAGCCGCTCCTGGCCGAACGTGCGGATCACGACCGCATCCACCCAGCGCTCGAGATTGCGGGCGACGTCGTTGATCGGCTCGCGATCGGCGTGCATCACGTCGGCGGGAATTTCAACAATGTCGCCGCCAAGCTCGCGGACGCCGATCGTGAACGTGACGCGGGTGCGCAGCGACGGCTTCTCGAACAGCAGGCCGACGTGCTTGCCGTTCAGCGCGTTCCACGTCGGCGCCTTCATGCCCTTGACGCGCTCGCGCTTCAGCTTCGCTGCCGACTCCAGCAGCTTCGCGATGCGATCGGGATCCAAATCTAAAATCGACAGAAAGTTTTGCAATCTGAAATCCGAGATCTGAGATCTGAAATCTATTAAGTTCGATATTCAGCGTTGATCTTGACGTACTCAGCGGAGAGATCACACGTCCACACGGTCGCCGCATGCGATCCGCCGGCGCCGAGGTTCACTTCGATCTTGAGATCTTTGCCGGTGAGATACTCGGCGGCCTTCGGCGCGAGCTCGTCGAACGGACGGCCGTTCTCGAACAGCACCAGCGATCCAATCTGCACGCGCGCGCCTTCGAGCACGAACTTCGCGCCCGATCGGCCCGCGGCCGCCACGAGGCGTCCCCAGTTGGGATCGCCGCCGTGCACCGCCGTCTTCACGAGCGGCGAATTCGCGATGGCGCGCGCCGCCATCCACGCATCCGAGTCGGTGGCCGCTCCGGTGACGGTGATGGAGATCAACTTCGTCGCGCCCTCTCCGCCGCGCACAATTCCGAGCGCGAGCTCGTGCGCCACCGCGCGGAACGCTTCGAACAGCGCGGGGTAGAAGTTCTCGTTGATTGACACTCCGCTGGCGCCGTTCGCCAGCGCGAACACGCAATCGTTCGTCGACGGCTCACCGTCGACGGTGATGGCGTTGAACGTGTAACGCGACGCTTCGGTCAACACGCGCTGCAGCATCTGCGGCTCGACCTGCGCATCCGTCGTCAGATACCCGAGCATCGTCGCCAGGCGCGGCTCGATCATGCCCGAGCCCTTGGCCATGCCGCCGACGCGGAACGTGCCGAACAATTTCGTGTCGACCTCGACCGCGTATTCCTTCGGGAACGGATCGGTGGTCATGATTGCGCGCGCGGCCGCGGCGCCGCCGTCGGCAGCCAGGGCCGCGACGGCCTGCGGCACGCCCGCGCGGATCTTGTCCATCTTCAAATTGACGCCGATCACGCCGGTGGACGCGACGAGCACTTGGTCGTCGCGGCAGCCGAGTGCCTTCGCCGTGAGCTGCGCCATCTCCTTCGCATCGGTCATGCCTTGCGGACCGGTGCAGGCATTGGCGCAGCCGCTGTTGGTGACGATCGCCTTCGCAATGCCGTGCGTCGCCTCCAGGTGATCCTGGCAGAGATACAGCGGCGCGGCCTTGGCGAGGTTCAGGGTGAACACGCCGGCGGCACTCGCCGGCGTATCGCTGACGATCAAAGAGAGATCGGGCTTGCCGCTCGCCTTGATCCCGCAGTGCAGGCCGCTGGCGCGAAAACCGGACGGGGCCGTTACGCCCCCTTCGATCGGCTTAGTTGGCATTAGCCGAGCGGCGCAGGGAAGCCGCGTTCACGCGATCGACTTCGAGAGCGACCGCATACTGGCCGCAATTACGGAACAACGGGCACGCGATGCAGTCGTGCGCGATCTTCTCCGGCACCCACGTGTGCGGGACGATCGAGAAGCCGCGGCGGACGAAGAACGCCGGATCGTGCGCGAACGCGCAGAGGCGATCGAACCCGTCGCGACGCGCGCGCGCCGCCAGGTCTTCGACCATCTGCACGCCGAGACCATGACGCCGCGCACCGCGGCTGACGACGAGCGAGCGGACTTCGGCGACCGTCTGCGACAGCGGCGCGAGCTCCGCGCAGCCGACAATCGTGCCGCCGGACTCCGCGACGACGAAACGAGGCGCGTGGACGGCGAGCTCGTCGAGCGTGCGCGGCAGCAGCTTCCCCTCTTCGAGGTGGGCCGCAATCAGCGCATGCAGCGCTGGAGCATCCGCAACGACCGCCGGACGAATGGCGATCTGGGGCTTTGCCGTCTTCAACGCACGGCCGGTCGAAGCTTTACGCTTCCGTCCCGGTCCGTTGTCAACTACAACACGCATCGTCATCTTTACGCTTTCACCTCTACTGATCCGTCGAAGCCTTCTGCGCCTTCTGTGGCCCTGGCTTCGGTGGCCGACACCGATCGAAGTGCGCCGTCGAGGATTCGCGTCGCTTCTTCGATCTCCGCCGCCGTCACCGTGAGCGGCGGCAGCATGCGCACGACTTTCTCGGCCGTGCGATTCACGAGGAGGCCCGCCTTCAGCGAGGCCTCGATCACCGGCAGCGCGTCGACACTGAGATGCAGTCCCTGCATCAGCCCCGCGCCTTTCACGCCGGAAATAACCTGGTGCTGCGATTGCAGCGCTGCGAGCTTCTGCTCGAACAGCGCGCCCATCGCCTTGATCTGCGGCGCCAGCCGGTCGAGCTCGTCGAGCACATACAGTGCCGCGCGCGTCGACAGCAGGTTGCCGCCGTAGGTCGTGCCGTGATCGCCCGCGAAGATTTCCTTCGCGACGTACTCGGCCACGAGCGCTGCGCCGATCGGGATACCGGAGCCGATCGCCTTTCCGACAGTGATCAGGTCCGGCGTCCACCCGAATGACTGGAAGTGGAATGGCCGGCCGGTGCGGCCGAGGCCGCACTGGATTTCGTCCGCGATCAGCAGCGTGCCGGTGGCCTTCGTCACCCGCGCGATCGCCGCCGCGAACTCAGGCGACAGCGGCCGCACGCCGCCTTCGCCCTGAATAGGTTCGGCGATCACCGCCGCCGTGCGCTCGGTGACCGCCGCCTCTAATCCCTTGATGTCGTCGGGCGCAATAAATGTCACGCCGGGAATCAACGGTTCGAACGGCGCGCGGTAGTTGGCGTTCGCGGTGACCGACAGCGCGCCCATCGAGCGGCCCGAGAAGCCGTGCTCGAGCGCGACGTACTGCGTGCGGTTCTTGATCCCCTTCGAGTACCAGTAGCGGCGCGCGAACTTCAGGCACGCTTCCACGGCTTCCGTGCCGCTGTTGCAGAAGAACGCGCGCTGCAACCCTGACATCTTCGCCAGCTTTGCCGCCAGCTGACCCTGCAGCGGGTGGTAATAGAGATTCGACGTGTGGATCAGCGTCTTCGATTGCTCCGCGATCACCGCTGCGAGTCCCGGATGCGCATGGCCCAGCACGCACACGCCAATGCCCGAGATGAAGTCGAGGTAGGCACGGCCGTTCTCGTCGAACAGACGGCTGCCTTCGCCGCGGACGAACACCACGGGTTGCCGCTTGTAGGTCTGCAGCACGTGCTGCGCTTCAAGTGCGGTTACGTTACTCATCTTCAAGACCTCAGGACCTCAGGACCTCAAGACCTCAGTTCACGACTTTCGTCGTCGCCGCGGTCTTTTCGCCTGCGACCGCCTTTACCAACCGCCCCGGCGCCCTGCCGTCGACGATCGCGACGTTCTTCGCGCCGCCTTTGAGCGCCGCCTGGCATGCCGCCAGCTTCGCGACCATGCCCGCGTTCGCCGTGCCGGACTTCACCAGCTTCTCGATCCGCTCCCTGTCGAGCTTTTCGATCGTCTGGTTCTTCTTGTCGAGCACGCCCGGCGTCGCGCCCGCGATCACCAGGCGCTTCGCCTTCAGCCGCGCCGCCAGACTTCCTGCCAACGTATCGGCGTTCACGTTGAATAACTTTCCGTTCTTCGACGCGCCGACGCACGCGATCACGGGCACGTAGCCGGCCTTGCAAAGCGTCTCGATCACATCCGGCGACGTCGCCTTGAGCGGCGTCCCGACCATCCCGAGGTCCACCGTCTCGCCGTTGGTCGCTTTGTGCGGCGCCGCTTTCTCGACCGGCGCGACGCCCGCATCGGCGCCGGTCAGCCCGACCGCCTTGCCGCCGGCGGCATTGATCGCCGCCACGAGCTTCGTGTTGATCGATCCCGCCAGCACCGACACGACGATGTTGAGTGTCTCGGCGTCGGTGACGCGCAGGCCATCGACCTGCCGCTTCGGGATGCCGACCTGTGCCAGCGCCGCGTCGATCTCGCGTCCGCCGCCGTGGACTACGACCACCCGGCCCTTCCGCGCCGCGCTCGCGATCGCCCGGCCCATGGCCTTCAGCCGAAGATCGTTCTCGATCAGCTCGCCGCCGAGCTTCAACACCGCGACCCGCTTCACAGAAGACCCGTCTTCTGATCGAAGCCGTACATCACGTTGAAGTTCTGGATCGCCTGGCCCGACGCGCCCTTCACGAGGTTGTCGATCACGCTGACCACGAACACGCGGCCGGTCGCTTCATCCACCTTCCAGCCGACATCGCAGAAGTTGGTGTGCGCAACGTGCTTGATCTCGGGCAGCGCATCGCCGGTTACCCGGACAAACGGCGCATCCGCATACGCGCGCTCGAACGCTTCGGTCACGGCCGCGGCCGTCGTGCCGGGAACGAGGTGCGCGTACATGCTCGAAAGAATTCCGCGATCGAGCGGCACGAGGTGCGGCACGAACGTGACGCCCTGGCCGAGCGCCTGTTCCATCTCCGGCGTATGGCGATGGCCGAACGGGTTGTACGCGGCCACGCTGCCGTGGTTCTCGGAGAAGTGCGTGCGCCCGGTCGCGGCCTTGCCCGCACCTGAAATGCCCGATTTCGCGTCGATGATGATATCGGCGCCCTTCTTCAACAGTCCCGCGCGCTGCAGCGGCAGCAGGCCGAGCAGAGACGCGGTGGGGTAGCACCCCGGATTAGAAAGCAGCCGGGCCGACTTGATCGCATCGAGCTCGAATTCCGTCAAGCCATACGCAACGCCCGCGGGCAGCGAGGCCGTTGCCGGATAGAACTTCGCGCGCTTCGCATCGTCGCGAAGCCGGAACGCGCCGGACAGATCGATGACGCGGAGACCGCTCGCAAGCAGAACGGGCGCAAGCTCCGCTGACGCCGCTTCGGGAAGCGCGAGGAAGACCGCATCAGCCGCAAACGCCGCTGCATTGAGCGGCACGACAGTGCCATCCCAAATCTTCGAGAGAGACGGCAACCGCCGCGGCGTGCTGGTCGCCTGCGAGCCCGTCGCCATCGTGATCGTGACGTTCGGGTGACGCGACAGCAGACGGATCAATTCCTGGCCGGCAAAACCAGTCGCGCCGGCGACGGCGGCACGGACAAGGCCCTTGTTGCCCCGCTGGTCCCCTTCCGTTTCTGTTACGAGCTGCGTCATATGTATGCGTCCAGAAGAATAGTTATACATGCATAGTTTTCCGCATGTCAACATGAGATCTTATGGTTCCTATGCATATTCATGTATACTGATTCACTCCGACGTATAAGTATGAAAGCCCGAAGGCAGTCAGCCATTCTCGATGTCGTGGAGCACGAAGCCGTGCGGAGCCAGGAGCAGCTTCGGCAGCGCCTGTCGTCGCGCGGCTTTGACGTGACTCAGGCGACCTTATCGAGAGACATCAAGGAGCTCGGACTCCTGAAGCGATCCTCCGACGGCGCGTATCAGCCGGCCGGGGCGGAATCAACGTCGCAGGCGAGCGCGCTCGACACGCTCGGTCGCGCGCTGTCCGAATACCTCGTCAACATCGAGCCGGTGCAGCAGCTCGTCGTGCTGAAGACCGGCGCTGGACAAGCGCAGCTCCTTGGCCTTGCGATCGATCGATCGCGGCTGCCCGAAGTCGCCGGCACGCTCGCCGGCGACGACACCATTCTGATCATCGCCCGCGACCCGAAAAGCGCCCAGGCGGTGGTCAAGCAGTTGAGGGACCTCGCCAGTTGAAACCTATCGTCGTGCTCGCATATTCGGGCGGCGCCCGTTCGAACGCCGCCATTTCGTGGCTCGCGAACAAGCATCGCGCGGAAGTCGTGACGGTCACGCTCGATCTCGGACAGTCGGGTGACATGAACGAAATCCGCACGCACGCGCTCAATGCCGGCGCGGCGCGCGCGCACGTCATTGACGCGCGCGAGGAATTTGCGCGCGACTACGTGCTGCCCTCGCTGAAGGCCGGCGCGCTGTCGGATACGCGGTATCCGCTGGCGACCGCGCTGACGCGGCCGCTGATCGCGAAGACCCTCGTGCAGATCGCGAAGATCGAAAATGCCGGGCACGTTGCGCATGGCGCGGTGGGTCGCGATCGCCGCCGTCTCGCGCAGCCGATCGCCACGCTCAATCCGGCGCTGAAGGAAATTGCCTGCGCCGAAGAGACGGGCTTTGCCGCGCATCTCGGCGACGTCAAGGCGGGCGCGCGCATTGACGACAACCTGTGGGGCCGCACCATTGGACGCCGCGGCGATGACGGATCGGCGGCGCCCGAGGACGGGTTGTTCAAGTCGACGCGCCGCCTCGACGAAGCGCCGAACATGCCGGCGCACGTCGAGATCGAATTCGAGCGCGGCGCGGCCGTCGGCATCAACGGCGTGACGATGCGGCTCGGCGAATTGATCGAGAGCCTGCAGACGATCGCCGGCGAGCACGGCGTGGGCCGTCTTGATCGCATCAAGGTCAGGCCGGACGGCACGCGCTCGCGCGCGCTTTATGAAGCGCCAGCCGCGGTCGTGCTCCACCTCGCGCACGCCGAGCTCTGGCGATACGTGTCGTCCGAATCGCAGCAGCGATTCGACAGCGCGGTCTCGGCTGCGTACGTCGAGGCCATCGATCGGGGCGAGTGGTTCGATCCGCTCCGCGCCGGCATCGACGCGTACGTGGATGCGACCTCGCAGCAGATGACCGGCACGATCCGCGTGCGGTTGTTCAAGGGCGCCGCGCAGGTAGTCGGGCGGCAAACAAATCTGAAATCTGAGATCTGAAATCTGAAATGACGAAACCTCTCTGGTCGGGACGTTTTGATTCGGCGCCGGATCCCGCGGCATTTGATTTCGGCGTGTCGTTCCCGTTCGATCGCCGTTTGTTCGAGGACGACGTCACCGGCAGCCTGGCGTGGGCCGAGGCGCTGACGAAAGCCGGCGTGCTCGATGCGAAAGACAGCCAGGCGATCGCCGACGGACTGACCGCGATCCTCGAGCAGGGCCGCAAAGAGCCATCGTGGGTCAACGGCGATGACGAGGACGTGCATTCGTTCGTCGAGCGCCAGCTCGTGTCGCGCATTGGCGATGCCGGGCGCCGCCTGCATACAGGTCGATCGCGCAACGAGCAGGTCTCCGTTGATCTGCGGCTGTATCTCCGCCGCCGGATTCCGCTGCTCCAGGAAAAGCTGCGCGCCACGATTACCGCGTTCGCCGATCAAGCCGGGAAGGCCGGCGATGCGTTGATGCCCTCGTACACGCACATGCGCCGCGCCATGCCGGTGCTCGTCTCGCATTTCCTGTTGAGCCACGCGGCCGCATTGCGCCGCGATCACGCGAGGCTCGAAGCCGCGCGCGAAGAGGCGAACGCGCTGCCGCTCGGTTCGGGCGCCATTGCCGGCACCGGCTACGCGATCGACACGAAATTCCTCGCGGACAAATTAGGATTCAGCCGCGTCGTCACCAACAGCATGGACTCGTCGTCCGATCGCGATTTCGCGGCGACGTTCCTCCACGCGGTGTCGTTGTCGATGGTGCACCTGTCTCGCATCGCCGAGGACTTTATCCTGATGACGGGCGAGGAGTTTGGCTTCTTCGAGCTCGCCGATGCGTCCGCGACCGGCAGCAGCATGATGCCGCAGAAGAAGAATCCCGATCCGCTCGAGCTCGTGCGCGGCAAAGCCGGACGCGCGATCGGTCATCTCACCGGGTTCCTGATCACGATGAAGGGCCTGCCGACCGGCTACAACAAGGATCTGCAGGAAGACAAAGAGCCGCTGTTCGACGCGGAAGACACGCTCGCGGTGTCGCTCGATGCCACCGCGGCGGTCGTGCGAAACCTGACACTGCACCCGGATCGCACCGGCCGCGCCGCCGCGGGATTGTTGCTGGCCACCGACGTCGCGGACTATCTCGTGTCTAAGGGGATGCCCTTCCGCCAGTCTCACGAGGTCGTCGGTGGAATGGTGCGCCGGCTGCTCTCGCAACAGCGCGACTTCGAATCACTCTCGATCGATGAGTGGCGGGCCGCCAGCCAACTGTTCGGCGACGATGTGAAGCAGCACGTGACGGCGGCCGCATCGGTCCGGGTCAGAAAGACGCCGCAATCCACGCATCCCGGCGCGGTCAGCGCCGCTTTGCACGACCTTCGCGGCTGGCTTGCCCGGGGCACAGGCGTCTGATATATTCCGACTGCCTGCGCCCTGGGCTCATCGGCCCTTTAAGCGCTTCCCGCGCTCACAACTGAAGGCTGCTTCGTAGCACTACAAAGACCTTTGGACCACGTTAGAAGGCCTGTCTCGCCGTAGCCTGGCAACGGCGGACAGTAGATAGACCACTACCGATGCGGCTTGGCGGGAGGCCGGCTCGGTTTTCGGGGGAGTTGCATGCAAGACCGCCGGTATCGGCCCGGCGACGTGCTGGACGATTATTGTCCTCGCGAGCGCCGCATCACCGATCACGCCATTGTCGCGATGATCGATGATCACATTCAACGAACGCGTTGCGGGATCTGCGACGCGGAACACGATTACAAAGAAGGCAAGGTCCCGACGCCGCGGCGCAAGACGCAGCCGCCGGCCCTGTTCAACCAGGTGCTCGAGACGATGAACGGGCCTGTGCCTGTACCTGCGCCGCCGGCCGCTTCGGCCGCGGTTGTCATCGACGAACCGGTGATGATGGAAGCCGCGCCCGCGCCCGCACCTCCGGCACCCGGGGCACCTGTCGCAACCGATGCACCTGACGCACCCGATGCACCTGATGCACCCGAATTAGAAGGCGGCTTCCGCCGATCGTTGATACGCGCCACGTTCCCGCGGCCCGATGGTCAGGCCCCGGCGCCCCGCTCCAATCCTGAATTCACGATTCAATCCCTGAACAATCGACGCAACAACAACCAGCGGCACGCCGGCGGCGCGAACAAGTTCCGCGGCGGACGCAGGCGGCCCGGCGGCGGCGGGAGCCAGGACAACCTTGGGCCGATGCGCTTCCGCGATCACGGGCACGGCCAGGGCCAGGGACAAGGCCAGGGACAGGGCGGCGGAAGGCGGCGTCGCGGCGGCAAGAAGAACCGCTGATGGCCGACTTCACGGGAAAAGTTGGACTGATCGTCGGCGTGGCGAACCATCGTTCGCTCGCGTGGGCGATTGCGCAGGCGACGTCGAAGGGCGGCGCCAATCTCATCCTCACGTATCAGGGCCGTTTCGAAGAGCACGTCGGTGAGCTGGCGGAAACGCTCACGCCGAAGCCGCTGGTGCTGCCGCTCGACGTCACCAACGACGACGAGATCGCGGCGGTCTACAAGAAGATCCAGGAAGTGCACGGCGGTCTCGACTTCGTCGTGCACGGAGCCGCGTTCGCATCGCGCGAAGAGATCACCGGCCGGTTCCTCAACACGTCGCGGGACGGCTTCAAGCAGGCGCTCGACATCAGCGCCTATTCGCTGATCGCGATGGCGCGTGGCGCGCAGCCGCTGATGGCGGCGCGCGGCGGCGGCAGCGTGCTGACGCTGACGTTCCTCGGCAGCGATCGCGTGTTCCCGAATTACAACGTGATGGGCGTGGCGAAAGCCGCGCTCGAATCGTCGGTCCGCTATCTCGCCGCCGATCTCGGTCCCGAGAACATTCGCGTCAACGCGATCTCGGCCGGCCCGGTGAAGACGCTGGCCGCCGCGGGCATCGGCGGTTTTTCGAGCATCCTCGGCGTGGTCCGCGAGAAGGCGCCGCTCCGCAGGGCAATCGAAACGTCCGAGGTCGGCGATGCCGCCGCATTCCTGTTGAGCGACGCGGGCCGCGGCGTCACCGGTGAAATTTTGATGGTCGACGCGGGATTCCATATCCTCGGTATGTGATCACCGTCCCTGTCAGAGAGGTCACGCACTCCACTCCGCGAACGCGCATCCTGTCTCTGGATGTCAGTGCCGCGGAGTTTTCGTTTACGGCCGGGCAGGCGGTGATGCTCGGCCTCAACGGATCGCCGCTGCGCAAGCCCTACTCGATTGCCTCCGCGCCGTGGGAAGTGAGGAACTCCGGCATCATGCAGGTGCTGGTGCAAATCGACAGCGGCGGTCCGGATCCGCACCTCGAGCTCGCGGCTCCGGGCACGCCGCTCGATCTCGAGGGCCCGTTCGGTTCGTTCGGCCTGCCCGACCGCATCGATCGCCCGATGTTGTTCATTGCCGGCGGCACCGGCATTGCGCCATTGCGATCGATGTTGTTCGAGCATCTCGCGTTCAAGCTTCAGCCCATCGCCCTCGTGTACAGCGCGAGATCGACGAGTGAATTCGCGTTCCTGCCCGAGCTCGTTGGGCTCGACGCGGGGGGCTACATCAAGTCGTACTTCACCGTGACGCGCGAGGACCCCGTCGGGTGGAACGCCCGCCGCGGGAGGATCAGCGGAGACTTGCTGAGCGAAGCGCTGCCGTCGCCCGAGAGCCTGTGCCTGATTTGTGGCCCGCCGCAACTGGTCAGCGACGCCAGCGCGCTGCTCGTGCAGCGGGGCGTCAGCGAAAAAAATATTCTGGTCGAGAAATACTAGAGGACGCCGAAGCCGGCGCGCTGAATGTCGATCTCGGTAATTTCCTGCGGCGGCTGCAGCGGCACGGATACCGCCGGCATGCCGTCCGTGCCGGTCGCGGCCGGCTGGACCTGCACGCGCTGCTTGCGGCGGGTCTTGTCGCGATACATGCGGCTGTCGGCGGTGGCGAGCAGCGATTCATACGAATCGCCGTCCTGCGGATAGATGGCCGCACCCACGCTGATCGCGAGCGGCAGGCGGCGTCCGGGACGCGCTTCGAACAACACTTCGTCGACCGTGCGCTGCAGCTCAGCGCGCTTGCGCTCGGCTTCGTCAGCACCGCAGCCCGACAACACCACGATGAATTCGTCACCGGCGTAGCGCACGCAGATGTCGTACGGCCGGATGCCGGAGCGCAGCACCGTCGCGACTTCGCGAAGCGCGCGGTCGCCGACGTGGTGGCCGTGGTTGTCGTTGATCTCCTTGAAGTTGTCGAGGTCCATCACGAGCAGCGCGACCTCGGCCTTCAGGCGTTCCGCACGCGCCAGCTCGCGCGTCAGGTGCATGAACATGAAGCGCGTGTTCGGCAGGCCGGTCAGCGGATCGGTCAGCGAATCTTCCTGCGTCTGCTCGAACACGATCGAGTTGTGGATAACGGCCGAGGCCTGTTCGCTCACGCGATCGAGCAGGCGGCGATGATCGTCGGTATAGAAATCGCCCTGCGTCGAATACACGGCGAGCGTGCCGATGAAGCGATCGCTGAACACCAGCGGCGCGACCAGCGCCGACTGCAGCGTGGTGGACTTCGACAGCCCCGCGGCTTCGAATTCCGCGCTCGGCCGCGCGTTGACGAGCGGACGGCGGTTGCGCGCCACCCAGCCGGCCAGGCCCTGTCCGGCGCGGACCGTCATGGTGCCGATCACATCCGCCTCGACGCCGGTTGCGAAGCGGCAGCGCAGCGTGTCCGCTTCCTCGTCGAACAGGAACAGCGCGCACGCGGAGAATGGCACGAGGTTCGACAGCTTCGACGAGATCAGCGCCATGGTATCGGCGACGCCGAGGCTGGTGCCCATCGTCTGCGCGATCTCATAGAGCGCGTAAATTTCACGATGCGCGAGCGCGATGTCTTCGAACACGGTGCTGCTCTTGGCCGCTTCCGGCTGGAAGCCGACCGCGGGCCGGCCGCGCTCGTTGGTCGGCTCGAGCGACAGGCGGCGCGGCGTCGACGTTTCGATCGTGCCGGCGGCCGCTTCCATCTCCGCCGCCATCCTGACGAACATCTGCACGACGGCGGGATCGAGGGCGCGGCCCGCTTCCTGCTGCAGCAGCGCGAGCGCCGCGTCCGGCGTCATCGCCTTGTGATACGGACGATCGGACGTCAGCGCGTCGTAGTAGTCGACGACGGACAGGATTCGCGCCCCCAGCGGAATCTCTTCGCCCTTCAACCCCTGCGGATAGCCCTTGCCGTCCCACCGTTCGTGGTGGCTGAGAATCAGCGGCGCAACCGGATACGGGAACGGCACGGCGCTGATGATTTCGGCGCCGACCTGCGGATGGACGCGGATCTTCTGGAACTCTTCCTGCGTCAGCGGGCCGGGCTTCGACAGGATGTGCTCCGGCACCGCGAGCTTGCCGATGTCGTGCAGCAGCGCCGCGGTCTTGACGCCTTGAATCTCGGTGTCGGACATGCCGAGCCCGCGCGCAATGCTGGTCGCATAGACCTGCACGCGGCGGATGTGCGACTGCGCGGTCTGGTCCTTCGCGTCGATGGCGAGCGCCAGCGCTTCAATCGTCGCCAGGTGCAGATCGGCCATCTCCTCGACGTGACGGCGTCCGTCGTCGATGCGGCCGAGATACACCTTATAGCTGCGATAGGTCAGGTAAAGCGGCGCGGCGGTCAGCACCGCGAGCCAGAGGCCTGCGTTCATCAGGCCGTAGGTCGCGAGAGCGGCGGTGAGCGCGCCGACGAAGTAGCTCGGGGCGCTCCACAGGAAGTTCTGGTTCCACACCGCGAGGAACGACTGGCGCGTCGCGAGCGACACGGCCACGGCGATCAGGCTGGTGTTGAAGATGAAATACATCGTCGCCGCGCCGACGAGCGGACGCGCGATGCCGGGGATGTCGTGCGCGAGCGTGCCGGGCACGCCGCCGAGCGCGAGATACGCGAAGCCTGATGCCTGCACGGTGATCGCGAGGCAGGCCATGCTGAACATCGTCCGGTAGACCGGGTTCTTGGTCTTCATCCGGAAGGTGCACTGGCTCCAGGCGCTGGTGACGGCAACCAGCATGGTCTCGTTCGGCCCCAGCAACAGCAGCGAGGCGAAGTCGACCGCGTACGACACCGACATCGTCGAGCCGCTCTTGGCGAGCGGCAGGCTCACTTTGAACGCCGACGTGACCGCGGATGTGATGAGGAGGAGCGCGAACAGAGGGACGTTACTGAATTCGGAACGCGGACCCAGCGACACCACGACGAGAGCGCCGATCGCGATCGTGGCGCCAACGTATAAACGTGCTGGCAGCGGCAGGAAGCGCATGTGCGCGGCGATTACTTATGAACCCCACACCGCCTTGGACCGCGTCGCCCCCGCATGAGGCCAACACGATTCACGACTCGAGTTGATAGGGCGCTGGGGGGCGCGAGTATTCAAGACCTGCGGAGCATAACTGACCA
This sequence comes from Cyanobacteriota bacterium, assembly GCA_019752015.1. Taxonomy (GTDB): domain Bacteria; phylum Acidobacteriota; class Vicinamibacteria; order Vicinamibacterales; family UBA2999; genus 12-FULL-67-14b. The sequence goes on from JAIEMQ010000070.1 coordinate 47,300, forward strand.
AAGAGTCACATACAACCAAAAACTAAACACGGCGGATTGCCCGATTCGGGTCATCCCTGACAAGCCCATTATTCGCAAAGACTTACAAAATTCGCAGACGGGAAAGAATCCGTGCAGGAGTGCCCATGCTGACCGACTATCGATATGACTCTAAGGTTCAGTATGTCGTTTGTCAGTTCCCTGTAGGACGTCCTCGTCGTCGCCCGCCGCCTCCGGCGGGTTCCAACCCGTATTCCTCGATTTTGCGGTAGAGCGTGCCGCGGCTGATGTCGAGGACTTTTGCGGCTTCGAGCTTGTTCCAGTCGGTCGCTTCGAGGACGCGGATGATGTGGGCGCGCTCGGCGTCGCGCAGCGAGGGCAGGCGCGTCGAGTTTTCTTCGGCGCGCGGCATGGCGTGGCCATGCAGGAATTCGATATCGGCGGCGCGGATCGATCGTCCTGGCGCGGACAACGCCGCGCGCGACACGGTGCTCTCGAGCTCGCGGATGTTGCCGGGCCAGTGATACGACGAGAGCAGATCCTGTGCTTCGGGCGTGAACTGTTTCGCGTCGAGCGGCAAGCCGTTCGCGGCGCAGTAGCGCGCGAGGAAACGATTCGCGAGCACCGGAATATCGACGGCGCGTTCGCGCAGCGACGGCAAACGGATCGCGAACGCGTTGATGCGGTAGTAGAGATCTTCGCGGAAGCGGCTCTCGCGCACGAACATGTCGAGCGGACGATTGGTCGCCGAGATCAAACGGAAGTCGACGTGGATCGATCGATTGCCGCCGAGGCGCTCGAAGCGGCGCTCCTCGAGCACGCGCAGCAGCTTGGCCTGCGCCATCAGCGACATGTCGCCGACTTCGTCGAGGAACAACGTGCCGCCGTTGGCGAGCTCGAGTCGTCCGGGCTTGCGATCGTGCGCGCCGGTGAACGCGCCTTTTTCGTAGCCGAAGATTTCCGATTCGAACAGGCTGTCGGGCAGCGCGGCGCAGTTGACCGCCTGGAAATTCTCGGGGCCGCGGCGCGACAGCTCGTGGATCATGCGCGCGACGACTTCCTTGCCCGCGCCGGTCGGGCCGAGGATCAACACCGAGATGTCGGACTTCGCCGCGGTGCGGATCCACTCGAAGATGGCGAGCATCTTCTCGTCGCGGCCGATCATTTCGCGGAAGCGCTGCACCGACGGCGACGATTCCTCGATGCCGAGATTGGCGCGGCCCTCGAGGAAGATCTCGAGCAGCTTCGCCACCGCCTCGTGTTCCGGCTTGATCGCTTCATAGATCGGCGGATCGCCGGCGGTCTTCTTGACGACGCCGAAGTCGACGAGCTCGTTGACGCAGTTGTCGACGTCCTGCCGCATGCGGCCGAAGGCCTGCATAATCGTGTCGGTGTCGAAGGTCTCGCCGGGACGGGCGGTCAGGAAGCGCAGGATGCCGGCGCGCAGCGGTGACTGCACCAGCGACTTGAAGCGCATCTCGAGGTCGGGCGCGTCGGGACGCGGCGTGCCGGCGGCTCCACGCCGCGCGGCGAAGGTTACGTCATCCACGCGCCACGTCATTTCTTACGCCGCCTCCGGCGGCGTGGCCTTCGGCGGTCGGCTGGCGATAGACCGCCGTCTGATACTGCTCGATGAGATGTTTCATCCGCACCGCATCGATCTTGCGGTGGCCGTGACAGACGACCGGCGTCTGACCGCCGCTGGTCTCGATGGTGACGTCGGAGAACATGAGGTTGGTGTCGATGCTGACGGAAGCCACGTGGACAATATGTATCGAATGCTCTTTTCGGCCGAACAGCTCCGGCGTGTAGTGAACGACCGACGTCGGCGTCACCAATACCTGCGTTGGAAAGAGCCGGTTGCCTTTCGACCAGCGGCTCGCCCGGAACACATGACCGACCGCGAACGGCTGGCCCTTCCACCAGAAGAAGAGCGCCAGCGCGACGATGATGGCGGCCAACACGCCCGCCGCCGGAATCCACAGGCCGTCAGCCACGCCCAGATGCTAACCTAAAGCGATGCCTTACCGTTCTCCCGGGGCGCCGAAAGGCGCCAAATCCTTCCTCAAAGGCAAACCCATTCGTTACTACCGTCCAAAAGGTAGTGCCGCCGTGCGCACTCTGATCGACGAGGGCTTCCAGGCGTTCAACGCGGCGCGGCTCGGCGAAGCGTGCCGCATCTTCGGCGACAAGATGCTGGCGAAGCAGCACGACACCACGATTGCGCTGACCATGGCCGGCGCGATGACGCCGGCCGGGCTGGGCGGCTGCGTGATCGAGATGATGGAGCGCGGCCTGATCGATTTCATCATCAGCACCGGCGCGAATCTCTATCACGACCTTCACTACGCGCTGAATTTCACGCTGCGCCGCGGCTCGCCGTTCGTCGACGATCGCGTGCTCTACGAAGAAGGCGTCATCCGCATCTACGACGTGCTGTTCCCGGCGCAGGTGCTGCTCGACACCGACGGTTTCATTCGCGAGTTCCTGGTGAGGAGCGGCATGGAAGGGCCGGTGTCGACCGCGGAGCTTCACGAAGCGCTCGGCCAGTACCTGCTCAAGAAGCGGCCGGGTTGCGCGGCCTATTCGGTCGTCGCCGCGGCGGCGAAGTACGGCGTGCCGATTTACACCTCGTCGCCGGGCGACAGCTCGATCGGCATGAACATCGCGTATCACGAGCTGATCAACCGCAGCACCTTGCAGGTCGATCCCAACAAGGACGTGAACGAAGTCTGCGCGATCATCCGCGCCGCGGAGAAGAACGGCTGCGTCATTCTCGGCGGCGGCTCGCCGAAGAATTTCTACCTGCAGGGACAGCCGACGTTGTGGGAGGTCTACGGCATCCTCAAAGGCGGCAACGATTACTTCATCCAGATCACGACCGACTCGGTGGTGTGGGGCGGCCTGTCGGGCGCGACGCCGGCGGAGGCGGTGAGCTGGGGCAAGGTCAATCCCAGCGTGCTGCCGGACACCGCGGTCGCGTATTGCGACTCGACAATCGCATTCCCGCTCTTCTGCGAGTACGCCGTCGGTCACAAGAACGGCCGGCGCAAGCGCAAGGCGCTCCTTTCGAGGCGCGTCGAACTCGTCAACGCGCTGGAGCAGGAAGCCCGGAAGCAGATCAAGAAATCAGCAAAAAAAATCTGAGATCAGAGATCTGAGATCTGAAATGGGAACATTGTGGTCTGAGCTCGGGCCAGTCGCGGAGTCGGTTGCCGATCGCCCGCGCGTGTATGCCGACGCCAACGTGCCCGCCGGCATTGTCGCGTTTATGCGCGAGAAGCTGCGCTGGGACGTGCTGTCCGTGATGGATCAGCCGGACCTGCGCCGCGCCCGGGACGCCGAACACTTTCGCCTGGCGCGGCAGCTGCGGCGCACGCTGATCACGCTCGATCGCGATTACCTGGACGATCGGAAATTCCCGCCCGCCGAAGGGTCGGGCGTGCTGGTCATTGCCGCGCCCGACGAGCGCGGGCTGGCCGTGTTGCTGAAGCGGCTCGACGAGCACCTCTTTGCCGCCGCGGCTTTGCCACTTGACGGACGCAAGCTTCACGCGCACAGTGACTGGAGTTCCAACGACCAATGAGTGACCTGACGCTCGGCGTCGACCTCTCTGACGCGATCGCGCGGCTGGCGATCGTGAGCGGGGACGGCAAGATTGTGACCCAGGGCATTGTTGCCGCCACTCGCGCCGGCGCCATCAAGGACGCGGCGCAGAAAGCCATCGCCGCCGCCAAAGGCAAAGTCGGCGCCGCCGCCGTCGCGCTGCCGTCATCGGGCGACGAGATTCCGGGAGACGTCATCGAGGCCCTCGCCGGCATCGGCAAGGGCAAGCCCAAAGCCGTGACCGCCGGCAACGCGGCGGCCATCGCCGAGCACTGGCTAGGCGCGGCGCGCGGCGCCAGACACGTCATCTCGTTTTCGATCGCCGAGCACGTCACCGCGGGAGTGTTGATCGACGGCAAGCCGTTCACGGGCGCGCACGGGCTCGCCTCCGCGGTGGGGTGGCTCGCGCTCAATCCGGTCGAGCGTGACGACTATCGCCGCCTCGGCGGGCTGGAGGCGGAAGTTGCCTCCGCCGGCATCGTGCGCCGGTTCGTCTGGCGCATCAAGTCCGGCGATCAATCCCGCGTCGCCGATCAGGTGAAAGGTGATTTCTCGAAGATTGCCGCGGCCGACATTCTCCAGGGCGCGCGCTCCGGCGACGGCGTGTCGATTTCCGTGATGCGCGACACCGCGAAGTACATCGGCATGGCGGTCGCCAATCTCGCGACCATGTTCGATCCCGAAGTGGTCGTGCTCGGCGGCATCATTGCCTCGTCCGGCGACGTGATGCTCGACGCGGTTCGCGCCGAGACCTCGCGCAAGCTCCTGCCGCAGCAGGCCGATCTCGTCCGCGTCGAGCTGTCCAAGCTCGGCGACGACGCGGTCGCGATCGGCGCGGCGCGCTCGCTCGCATGATCGCGCTCTCCGGCGCGGACCTCGTCCTGCCGGACCGTGTCGTGCGCGGCGGATCGATCGTCATCGACCAGGGCCGCATTGTTGCCATCGAATCGCGCGCCATCGATTCGACCGCAGGTGTCGCCGTTCATCACCTCGCGGGCCACACCATCGTGCCGGGATTCGTCGACGTGCACGTGCACGGCATCGAGGGCCACGACGTGCTCGATGGCCCCGGCGCCGTCGATGAAGTCGCGAAGCGCCTGCCGAAGTACGGCGTGACCGCATTTTGTCCGACGTCGGTTGCGTGCGCGCCCGCCCGCTTGACGACGCTGCTCACCAGCGTGACCCGCGCCAGATCCGCGAGGCCGGGCACGTCGGCGCGCGTGCTCCCCGCGCATCTCGAAAGCAACTTCATCAATCCGGAGTGGAACGGCGCGCAGCCGATGCATTGCCTGCGCACCTACAAGCCGGCGGGGCAGCGTCCCGAAGGCGATTTCGCGGGGCACGAGATCCTCCTGGCGATCCTCTCGAATCGCCACAGCGTCGGCATCATCACCGTTGCGCCGGAGATCCACGGCGGGCTCGATCTCGTTCGCCACCTGGTGATGGCCGGACACCGCGTCTCGCTTGGCCACACCGGCGCCACCTACGACATCGCGCACGAGGCGATCACCTCCGGCGCGCATCACGCCACGCATCTCTTCAATCGCATGTCGTCGATCACGTCGCGATCGCCGGGCGTGGCCGGCGCGGTGCTCGAATCCGACGCCGTCGCAGCCGAAATCATTTGTGACGGCCATCACGTGCATCCCGCGCTCGTGGCGATGGCGGTTCGCGTCAAGTCGGCGTCGCGCATGATGGCGATTACCGACGCCACCGCGGCCGCGGGCCTGCCGGCCGGCGCGCGCGCGAAGCTCGGCGATCAAACAATCATCGCCGGCGAGAAGACCGCCGTCCTCGAGAACGGCACGATCGCCGGCAGCATCCTGACAATGGACGCGGCGTTCCGGTTGCTGGTGAAGCGCATTGGCCTGTCGCTGCCCGACGCGGCGAGAATGTGTGCCACGACGCCGGCGGCGGCGCTCAAACAGAGCGAAATCGGCGCCATCGCGCCGGAAAAATGGGCGGATCTCGCGGTCCTCGACCGCGATCTGCGAATTGCCGGAACGTATGTCGGCGGAGAGCCGTCTACTGTCCTGATCCCCCTTCGCTGAAGCTGCGGGGGACAAGGGGTGAACATGAGAGCTCTGACGCTGTTGGCTGCGGCGAGCCTGCTGGCGGGTTGCGAGGTCAACCTGAATTCCGAAGGCCTGTCGGCGCGCGAGCTGAAGACCTTCAAGGTCACCGGCCAGCCCGAGCTCGTGCTCGACACCTTTGACGGCTCGATCGAGCTGCACTCGTGGGACCGCAACGAGATCGAAGTCGAAATCGAGAAGCGCGCGATGGAGCAGACGCTGCTCGACGAGATCAAGATCGACGCGCAGCAGCAGGGCGACAAGATCATCATCAAGGTGACCGGCCCGACGCGCACCGAACACCGCGGCGTGACGATCGGCGTGAACATTTCACCGACGGCGCGCCTGCGCGTCGCGGTGCCGCGCTTGGCCAACATCAACGCGGTCAGCGGCGACGGCTCGATCCGCGCGGAAGCGATCGACGGCCGCATCATGCTGCGCACCAGCGACGGCAGCGTCGCCGCGTCACGCCTCGGCGGCGACGTCCAGATTCGCTCCGGCGACGGATCGATCCGAATCGACAACGCCACCGGCAAGATCGATCTCGAAACCGACGATGGCAGCGTCACCGTGGAAGCAGCGCGGCCGAGCGTGTTGCACCTGAGGACCGGCGACGGCTCGGTGCGCGTCGAGATTGATTCGGATACGACGATGACGGAGAACTGGGACATCACGACGAGCGACGGGTCCGTGTCGCTGACGCTGCCGGGTGTCTTCAACGCCGACCTCGACGCCGAAACGAGCGACGGCGCGGTGCGGACCAATCACCCGCTGCTCGACAGCGACGATCGCGATACGCGTCGCGACGGGGAAGGCCGCGACGAGCGCCGCGAACGGCGCCGCATGCTGCGAACCAGGCTCGGCGACGGCGGCAAGATCCTCAGGATCCGCACCGGCGACGGGACCATCAGGATCGACCGATAGGGGGGAAGAGTGCGCGGACTATCGCACGCGCGGTCAGCGGGGCGATCGATTCGCGTAATGGCTGGGATCGGGAACATCCGCAGCCGCAAACGCATCGCGGCGCTCCCGGCACTTGCTGCAGAGACCGCAGTGTTGCGGCATCACGCCGGGAGCCGGGAGCCGGGAGCCGGGAACCGGATTCATGCAGGACAACGTCAGCTCGAAGGGCACCTGCAATGCGACGCCGCGTTTGATCACGTCCTCTTTCTCCAAGTGAAGAAACGGCGCGGCGATCTCAATCCGGTGATCGAGGCCCAGCGTCAGGGCCTGTTCCATCGTCGAGAAGAATGCCGGACGCGCGTCGGGAAACGGATTGCCGGCGAGCGGGCCGAGCGCAATGCGACGCGCCTTGGCCTTCGCGGCAACCACGCCGGCCTTGGTCAGCAGGACGAGATTGCGCCCAATGAGATAGACGTCTTCATCCGGCGTGTCGTAGGCCGGCGGCACGCCGCGGATCGCCCAGTGGGTGGGCGAATAGACGTCGCGCATGGTGAACGACATCCGCGCGAGCGGTTCAACTTTCCCCACGTACGCCGGCGATGCGAGCAGCTGCTCGACCATCGCGACTTCGGCATCCTCCCACGCGAGCCCGACGCTGACGTAAACCGGCAGCACGCGCGCGGTCTGCGCCTCATGCGCCGCGAGCACGGCGCTGTCGAGACCGCCGGAGAGCAGGACCAGAGTAGACATGCGGCTATGATCGACGGACGTGATCATAGCGCTGGATTTGGACGGCACGCTGATCGATTCCGCGCGCGACCTGGCCGAGTCGATCAGCGAGATGGTGCAGGACTACGGCGCCGCGCCGCTGCCGATCGATGACGTCGTGCAGATGGTCGGCGATGGCGCGCCGATCCTCGTGCGCCGCGCGCTCGAGCGGGCGGGCCTCAATCCGAAACCCGATGAGGCGCTGGCGCGGTTTCTGAAGATTTACGATCGCCGGCTGATGGACCACACCACACCATATGACGGCATCGCTGAAAGCCTGGCGCTCGCGCTGCGTCTGGGCCCGCTCGCCGTCCTGACGAACAAGCCGCTCGGCCCGTCGATCGGCATCCTCGAGGCGCTCGGTCTGCGCGGGTTTTTCTCGCGCATCATCGGCGGCGACAGCGAGTTCGGACGCAAGCCCGATCCCGCGGGTTTGTTGTCACTGCAGTCACTGGCGCCCGGCGATCCGATCGTGATGGTCGGCGACTCGCCGGCCGACTGGAAGACCGCTGTGGCCGCGAAGGTGCCGTTCGTATTTGCGCGTTATGGATTTGGCGCGGCGAAGTTCGGCGCCGAGCCGCCGGATACGACGTTCGTGATCGATCACGCGCGCGAGCTGACGAGCAGCTTGGAAGCCGCCCGCGCGCCGATCGTCATGCGCTGATCGTCCTTACCCTTCAATCGCACGCTGTCCGATACTTCATCGCGCTCTTCGACCTCGATGGTCTGGCCCGGTTTGAGGTGATGGCTTTCGATGAAGCGGAGAAACGCGGCGTCCTGATCGGTGACGCGCGCCACGGTCACGGGAGTATTCAGCGGGCACGTGAGCAACGATTCGAGCGCCCGCTCGGCGAGTTGTCCCTCGGCGTTTGGAATCGGATCGCCATGTGGATCGAATTCGGGCCGGCCGAGCATTTCGTCGATGCGCTCGATCAAACGATCCGACACAACGTGTTCCATCTGCTCGGCGTCTTCATGGACTTCATCCCAGTTCATGCCCATGACCTGCACGAGGAACAATTCGATCAGACGGTGTCGGCGTAAAACGCGCGCCGCGAGCTTCTCCCCCGCGCTCGTGAGACGCACGCCGTTGTAGGGCTCGTAGGTCACGAGGCCCGACTCCGCGAGCGCCTTCACCATCGTCGTTGCCGTGCCCGGGGCAATGCCCAAAGCCGACGCCAGTTGGCCCATTGGTACGAGCTTCTGTCCGCCCACCAGGTGGGTCTCGCCGACGTAGATTGCCTTCAGATAGTTCTCGACGGTACTCGACGGAAGCATTGCGATTTCAACATCTTAGCAAAGTTGGGGACTATTGGACTTGCGTGTTCGACCGATGGGAGATTATAATTTTGATTGCTCAAAATCACTTGGACATGACCACCAAACCCCCGTCCGCACTGGTGCAGATTCCGTCGCTGCCCGAGGTGTATCGCTCGATCGAAATTCCGAAGGCCGGCTGGCGCCGCTTTTTCGCGTTCCTCGGTCCGGGCTACCTGGTGTCGGTGGGTTACATGGATCCGGGCAACTGGGCGACCGACATCGCCGGCGGATCAAAGTTCGGTTACACGCTTCTCAGCGTCATCCTCATTTCCAATTTGATGGCGATCCTGTTGCAGTCGCTGTGCGTCCGCCTCGGTGTGGCGACGGGCCGCGACCTCGCGCAGGCGTGCCGCGACTATTACTCGAAGCCGGTCTCGATCTGTCTCTGGGTCCTGTGCGAAATCGCGATCGTCGCCTGCGATCTCGCGGAGCTGCTCGGCAGCGCGCTCGCGCTGAATCTGCTGTTCGGCATTCCGATGGCGTTCGGCGTGTGCCTGACGACGCTGGACGTGTTGTTGCTGCTCTGGCTGCAGAATAAAGGTTTCCGCTACACCGAAATCATCGTCGTGACGCTGGTCGCGACGATTGCGGTTTGTTTCGGCGCGCAGGTGCTGATGTCGCAGCCGGCGTGGGCGGGCGTGGCCGGTGGCCTCGTCCCGACCCCGCAGATTGTGGCGAATCCCGAGATGCTCTACATCGCGATGGGCATCCTCGGCGCGACGGTCATGCCGCACAACCTCTATCTGCACTCGTCGATCGTGCAGACGCGCGCGTGGCAGGCCGCGGCCGAGGACAAGCACCAGGCGATCAAGTACGGCACGATCGATTCGTCGGTGGCGCTGTCACTGGCGTTCTTCGTCAATGCCGCGATACTCGTGGTCGCCGCCGCGACGTTCCATCGCGCCGGCCGTTTCGACGTCGCCGACATCCGCGACGCCTACTTGTTGCTCTCGCCGCTGCTGGGTGTATCCGTTGCCAGCACGTTGTTCGCCTTTGCGCTGCTCGCGTCGGGCACGGCTTCGACGCTGACGGCGACGCTTGCCGGTCAGATCGTGATGGAAGGCTTCATTCACATCCGCTTGAAGCCGTGGCTGCGCCGGCTGTTCACGCGCCTGCTCGCGCTGATTCCGGCGCTCATCACCATCATCTATTTCGGCGAGAGCAGCACCGGCAGCCTGCTGGTGCTGAGCCAGGTGGTGCTGAGCCTGCAGTTGTCGTTCGCAGTGATTCCGCTGGTGATCTTCACGAGCGATGCGAAGCGCATGGGCGAGTTCGTCAACCCGAAGTGGTTGTCGGCGCTCTCATGGGTGGTCGGCATCGTCATCGCCGCTCTCAACGCCTGGCTGTTGATTCAGACTTTCAGCACCGTCTTTGCCTAATAGAATCCAGCTGTGTCGCTGGATTCCGCCTTCGAGAGCCCGCAGGCCAAGCGGCAATACGTCCGGAAGCTGTTTGCGACGATTGCGGATCGCTACGATCTGATCACCGCCGTCCTGTCGTATGGGCAGGACGCGCGATGGAAAAAGACGCTCGTGTCGATCGCCGATATCCGGCCCGGCGAGCGCGCGCTCGATCTGGCCGCGGGCACCGGCGACATTGCGTTCGCGGTGGCGGCGCGCGGTGCGAAGACGATCGGTCTCGACATCACGCATCGCATGCTGCAACTCGCCCGCCTTCGCTCCTCTGGAGCTTCGGCGAGGCAGGCTCTGAAGGACAGTCACGTCGAGTTCATCACCGGCGACATGACGAGCCTGCCGTTTCGATCGGGTGCGTTCGATCTCGTGACGACGGGATATGGGCTGCGCAATGTGCCTGACCTCAACACGGCGATCGATGAAATCGCCCGTGTGCTGAAGCCAGGCGGGCGATTGTTGTCGCTGGATTTCAACCGGCCGGAGAACGCAATCGTGAGAGCCGTTTATCTTGCCTATCTCACCGTTGTGGGATCGACGCTTGGCTGGATTCTGCATCGCGACCCGGACACCTATCGCTACATTCCCGCATCGATCCGCCGCTATCCCGGCGCGCGCGGTGTTGCCGACCGTATTGCCGCGCGCGGATTCGATCACGTCACGGTGATTCCGCTGCTCTTTGGCTTGATGTCCCTCCATCTCGCTGACCTGCCCACCGAAGCGCCTCGCGCGAAGGTGGAGCGATCGCGATAACGATCGCCGAGCGATTGACCGATGATTTCTATGTAGGTACCGGTGTGGGCGTGCAAAGGCGCGAAGCCTTGGGCATTCCAGGCACCCAGGCACCTCAGGCACCCAGGCACCCAGGCACCTTGTAAATGCCACTGCTCGATTCATTGCTCTCCGCGATTGTCCGCGCCGACGGCGACGCGCTCGTCATGCACGTCGGCGAGCGTCCGTACGTCGTCGTGGGCGACAAGACGGTCAACATCTCGACGCACGGGCTGAATCTCGACGCGATGACGGGCATGCTGGCGCAGATGCTGCCGGCCGAGCAGCACAAGCAGCTCGAGGAGGACGGCGCGGTCGAGTACAAGGTGCCGTATCAATCCGACGATCGTTTTTCTGTCGTCGCGGCACGAGGCGGCGACGATATCTGGATCGAAATTCGACGAAGACGGCCGCAGCCCGCACCAGTCGTGGTGGCGCCGCCGGAAGTTCACGCGCCGCCTCCGGTTGTAGAAGCCCCGCCGCCACCACCGCCGGTTGAGACGCCACAGGTTGCCGCGCCTCCCGTGACTGCGGAGCCGATCCCCGAACCGGCGCCGCCGATCGTCGAGCCTGTTGCGGAACCGATCCCGGAGCCGGTTGCCGTATCGATTCCCGAGCCGGTAGCGGAACCGATCGCGGAGCCGGTCATCGAGCCGATTCCGGACCCTGTTGCCGAACCGATTCCCGAACCGGTTGTGACGCTCGCGCCGGAGCCGGAACCGGAACCTGTTGCCGAGCCCGTTGCCGAGCCGGTACCTGTTTTCGCGCGAGAGATTCCCCTCGTCCCGGCGCCGCCACCGGAACCGATTCCAGAGCCGATCGTCGCGGAGCCCGAGCCGATCCCGCAGATGGCGCCCGAGCCGATGGCCGCCGAACCGGTCCCGGCCGCGCCTATCGAACACATCGAGCCGCCCGCCGCCGTGGAGCAGGTGGTCGAAGAAGCGCCAAAGATCGCCGCGCTCGCCGAGACGCTGGAAACCGCGCGCGTCGAGGAAGTGCTCGAAGAAGCGCCGAAGATCGCGGCGCTTGCCGAAACGCTCGAGACCGCTCGCGTCGAAGAGATTCTCGAAGAGGCGCCGAAAATCGCCGCGCTGGTCGAGACGCTTGAAGCGCCCGTGGCGGTTCAACACGCCCAGGCGGTGCAGCAGCACGTCCAGGAAGTGCACCAGGTCCACGCCGTTCACGAAGCGCCCGCGGCTCACGTTGTCCCGCCCGTTGAACGCGTCGAGCACGTTCCTCCGCAAGAGCCGCTCGAACGTGTTGAGCGCATTGAACGCCTCGAGCCGGCCGCCGTCTTGCCGATGACGCGGACCGTGCGCATCGAAGTGCCGCCTCGCACGCAAACGTCTTCGCGCGCGGCGAGCGGCGTCGATCGGCTGCTGCGCATTGCGGCGTCCCGCGGCGCGTCGGCGCTGTTCCTGACCTCCGACTCGCGGCCGTGGATTCGCGTCGAAGGCGACCTGCGATATCTCGACACCGAAGCGCCGTTGTCGCGCGCCGACGTCGAGAGCGCGCTGCTCGAAATCGCGCCGGAGAGCGGCCAGGAATCGATCGGCCGCGGCGAGGCCACAGAGTGGCTCGCGGAGTTCGAGGGCATTGGCCGCATTCGCTGCACCACGTTCCACGATCATCGCGGTCCGGGCGTGCTGCTGCGGATGATCGCCACCAAGGCGGCGACCGCCGAGGCGCTCGGCCTGTCGCGGGAAGTGCAGGCGCTGGCGACCGAAGCCGAGGGCATCGTCCTCATCGCGGGACCGCGCGCGAGCGGCAAGTCGACGTTGATGTCGGCACTCGTCGATCTCGTCAACCGCAAACGTGCCGAATACGTCATCACGCTCGAGCGGCAGATTCGTCTCGTGCACGACAATCGCCTCGCGCTCGTCAGCCAGCGTGAGATTCGTGGCGGCGAAAATGACGCGGTCGCGTCGGCTCGCGCGGCGTTGCGCGAAAGCCCCGACGTGCTGGTCGTCGACGATCTGCTGTCGTCGCAGATGGTGCCGCTCCTGCTCAGCGCCGCCGAGGAAGGGTTGCTGGTGTTCGTTTCGATCACCGCGCCGTCGACCGCCAGCGCCGTCGAACGCTTCGTCGAGCTCGCGCCCCCAGAAATGCGCAAAGCCGTCCAGAGTCACATGGCGGAATCGTTCCGCGGCGCCGTCGGCCAGGTGCTGTTGAAGAAGACCGGCGGCGGCCTCGCCGCGGCACGCGAAGTGCTGCTCGCCACGTCGCCGGTGACGCGCGTGATCGCGGAAGGACAACTCGGTCAGCTGCCGTTGACGATCGACAGCGGGCGCAAGCACGGCATGGTGTCGTTCACCGACACGCTCGCCGATCTGGTCCGTGCCGGCACGGTCGACGTTCGCGACGCATTCCGCAAGGCGCCGGATCGCAATCGCCTGCTCGAGCTGCTCAAGCGCGACGGTATCGACACCAGCGCGGTCGAGCGCCTGGCCTGATCGGTTCCCGGCTCCCGGCTCCCGGTTCCCGATAGAATCAAGAGATGGCTGATGTAGCGGTGGTCCGCAAGCGCGTGCGTGCGGAGATCGAGAAGGCGCGGCGCGATCAGGCGGAGCGGCGCGGCCGTGTTGCCGAGGCGCAACAGAACTACAACCTGTTTCTCGAGAGCGCCGCGATTCCCGCGTTCAGGATGATCGCCAACGTCCTCAAGTCAGAAGGACTTCACTTCGAAGTGATGACGCCGGCGGGCGGCGTGCGGTTGCAGTCGGAACGCAATCGCGAGGACGCGATCGAAATGGAGCTCGATTCCACCGCCGATCCGCCCCAACCGCTCGTGACGATCACTCGCGTGCGCGGCAGCCGCATCGTGCAGAGCGATCGCAGCATCAAGGGCAGCAACCCGCTCGTGCAACTGACGGAAGACGATGTCATCGACATGCTGCTCGATGAGCTGCGGCCGTGGCTCGTCTGAACCGGAACAGGGTTCCGAGGGCTTCGTTTATAGCGTCTCTAAGAGTTCAAAGTTGGCGATGGCGAGGCGTGACTGAGAACCAGACTCTACGAACGGCTGGCAGAGTATTGGCTACATCGGTCGCCACCGATCACCGACGATTTGATTGATCGTTTCGGATGTGGCCGTATCTAACAATTCGCGGGATTCGACGAAATCGTCGGACCAATAGGCAGCCGTGGAAACGACCTTGAAGAGCGAAAGCCCACCGCCGCTTGAACAGCGAACCAAATAATATTGCCGTTCGTCGCGGTCACCCAACCAGTCCTGAAAAGCCGCAGCCTCACGCCAGCTCTTCCCCTTGATTAAAGTCGCAAGTTCTTCGCTTCGAGCGTCTTCATCCGCAAAAACAGAGGCAAGGAGGAAGTAACTGTGGCCCGTCATATCTGCAGCGCAGGATGGGCACGGACCAAACATCCTGCGCCAGGTAGTACCATCTTCGTCGGAAGAGGGTGACAGGCCTGAGGGTCCAAAAAACTTGATTAGCTCTCTCCTGCTTCTCCGCTTGATTCAGGAGACCCCAATTGACCGTGGGCACCTGATCGACGCCGAAGTCCAGCGTCTGCGCGCCGCCGTTGCCGCTGTACGAGACGGTGACGACGCGCGCGGAGCTGGTCGTCAGCGGCTCCGGCTCCGGCGTATTGTGCTCCACGAGAAGCGCAGCGAACCCGACGAGCTGGTTGAACAGGTCGCCTGGAAACGTGCGACGAGAAGAGGGCGGACTACTGCTGCGCCTTCCTGAGAAGCCGCCGTGTTGCAGGTCCCATATAGCGCCGGGCAAGCGTCAGTCGAGGTTCACCAATTAGGTTCGGCAGAATGGTGGCGATCACGACGTCTCGAACGTTCTTGTCCGTCGATGACGAAAGGCGCTCGACGAAGGCAAAAACCCGTTTCAGTGCCTCGTCGGTTTCAACGTTCGCGTCGAGGAGTTTGTTGACATAAGGGTTCAGCGCTTCGTCGTACAGCGTATGCGGTCCCGGAGCCTCAGGTTCTGCGTATTCGTACGCGCGGACCACGGCCTCCTCCAGCTCCGGTAGAGACTCCCGAAGCGCCGCGTTGGTGTGCTGATACGCAACGTCGGCATGGCGGCTCGTCAACCACCTCTTCACCGTCCCAGCCCCTTGAGGTCCCGCAAGACGCTTTCGGCGAGCTGCCGCTCGCTTGGACTGAGCGCTTCTCGGCGCAGAATGTTCTGGAGTCGCCCGATGCTGTTCGCGACTTTGCCGAGATGATCTGTGCCGCCTACAAGCCGGCCGGTCTGCTGGGTGTATCGAACTGCCCCAGCCAGCCCTCCCGCAATTCGGTCTTGCCACCGGAAAATGTCGTTGAGCGCATTCCGCAGCGCAGGATTCTGGACGGCGCTCATCGCGGCCGCCATCCCGCCACCCATCGGGAATAGGAACGGTTGGACAGCGAGCCCGCCACCTGCGAGGCCGAAGGCAGTGCCTCCGGTAACGATGCCAGCGGTTACAGCGGCTCCCACGTTGACAACCGGGGCAATCGCGCTCGCGTATCGATCCATCGACGCCGAGAAAGTCCCCCAGGTCGCATCGATGCTGGTCTGGTTGTAGTAGCCGACGACCTTGTTGCCGGAGAAGATCGCGCCGCCCCACAACCGCAGCCCCGCGCCGGGATTACGTTCTAGCTGCGCGAAGTACTGATCCGACGCCGACCCGCAGCTGCTGGTCATCCCGTTCGATCCATACGCGCAGATCTCGTACGTGGTACCAGTCGGGTCGGTGTACTTCAGCGGATTGTTGCGCGCATACGCGTAGCCGTTCCAGCTTTGCGGATCGAGGATGTCGCCGTTGACGTGGCCAGGGTCCACAGACGTGAATCTCGCGGTCTGGCTCTGGTAGTAGCGGGCGCCGACGTAGTCCAACTTCGTCTCCGTGTCGCGCTCCTTTCCTGCAAATTGCCGCACATCCGGCGGAGTCTGCGGCGGCGGCCACGCCTCGCCGAACGGCAGGAAATCGTAGCGCGCGATTGCGGCGCCGCTGGCATCCGTGATCATGCGCACCGAGCCGATCGCGTCGGTGTGGTAGTAGATGACCGTGTCCCCGCTCTGTGCCCCTGCACCTAGCGGGAGCAAGACCGTCGCGGCGAGCAGGAGCCACGCGACCCGGTGCAGTGCCATCAGCATCTGTATGTCCTTCGGCAAGATCATGGCGTCACCTGCCCCGTCTTGATGGCCCACACGTCGTAGGTCACGCCATTCGCATTCAGCGCGGTCCCAACCGTGATTTGGTTGGTGCCGAGCGCGGTGATGGAGTTCGCAACGGCGGCGCCGGTCGCGGTGTGGCGGCCCGTGGTGTCGGTGTTGACGCGAAACACCTTCGTCGCGGTGTTGGTCGGGACGATGAAGACCAGCACCGGCGCACCGCCATTCAAGCTTAGCGTAATGTTTCGCGACGGAGCGCCATTGCCGACGTAGGACCAGGTGCCATCGGCGGCGATGGTGAAGGTGCCGTAGGTGCCCACCAGGTTGGCGGGCGTGAAAGTCACGCTTTGCGCACTGTCGGGATCGG
>JAIEMQ010000043.1 GCA_019752015.1 Cyanobacteriota bacterium
CACATCGCACGCTGCCGCAATGGAACTACACGCTCAGGCCGCATGAAAAGTAAACTTTATTTTGTGGTGAGCCCTAAAGACCGGCCGCTGGGTCCGTCACGCGGCCAGCCGAGGCCCGGTGGTCGTCACCGACCGGGGCCGGAGAGTGGCAGCGCTGCAGCCCGTGGATCTCTCGTCCGCCGGTCGCCCTCTTCCGAATCGCGAGGAGGCCATCCGTAAACGTTCGCGGATACCAGTAGATTCAGTGGTCTACCAAGCCGAGGCGCGCGGCGATCGGTGATTTACTTTGACGCGGCGTACGTCGCAAAGTGCTACCTCAACGAGCCGGGCGCGGAGCGGGTTCGCGACGTCGCGCATCAGGCCGATGGGCTCGGGTCGTGCGAGCTTGCCCGGATCGAGTTTGCCTCGATCCTCAAGCGACACGTCAGGGAGCGCCACATCACTCGTCGGGAAGTGTCGACCGTGCTTCGGGAGTTCGAGGAAGACGAGGGGAACGGGGTGTGGCACTGGTACGCCATTACCTCGGCTCTCATCGAAAAGGCACGCCAATCGATATTGCAGCTACCGAGCACCGTATTCATTCGATTGGGCGACGCCTTGCACTTGACGTGTGCGGAGGAAAACGGCTTTCGCGAGGTTTACACGAACGATCGGCATATGTTGGCCGCTGCCCGACCCTTTCGTCTCAAAGGCGTTGATGTCGTCGGTGAGCGGTAGGCCGCATCGGCAATCGAGCATTCGCGCACGGGCCAGCGCTGAATTGAATCGGCGTTCCCGCCGTCTCAAGAAGCTGCTGAATCGGAGGCGCCAAGCAGCGAACTGCTCACAGAACGCACCCTGCCCGCGCTGTCAAGCGGATCAGAAGTTCTTGCGAGGCAAGAAATCTCCCAAGAACATCGGTCGTGGCCGTGCGGTCCGCCTCGTCGATCTCTTCTGCGGCTGCGGTGGGATCTGCACGGCGGTGCGTGGAACAACAACGACCGCACGGCGGAAGCGCCGATGGATCGCGCGCTGGCGGAGAGTGCATTGCTGGCGGTCGCGATCGACATGACGAACGCGCCGGAAGCGCCGTATCCAGCGTCCGTGCAGGAGGCGAACTACGGCGTGCGCTGGCTCAAGTGGAAGGCGCCGTCGTGGAACGGCGGCGGCTCCGCGGCCTGTTGGTCGTTGCCAAGGTCGCGATCTCGCTGATGTTGCTGATCGGCGCGGGGCTGCTGATCCGCAACTTCGTTCGGCTTCAGCAGGTGTCGGGATTCGACGAGACCAGCGTGGTCTCGATGCGCGTCAGCGGCACGTCACGCCAGTTGCGCAATCGCGATGAAGTGATCGCGTACTATCGGCCACTGCACGACGCGCCCGCGTCCGTGCCCGGCGTCCAGTCGCGTCGGTTCGTGTCCGCGCTGCCGTGATGCCGATGACGCTGGCCATGACGGCTGCCGCGGCCATCCTTATACCCGCAATGCGCGCGACTCGCGTCGATCCGGCCGTCGCATTGAGAGAGGCGTAGCCGCACAACTCCCGGTGATGGCGCAATAAGGGACTTCGCTTGCTCTGAACGACACAGTTCGGCTCACTCTGCCCATGCGCGTCCGCGCCAGATGTTATGATCTGCCGCGATACATAGCGCGACCCCCATGGTCACTTCTTTCGTTATAGTCAGGCCCGAGCATCTGGAGTCGATCAGGAAACGCCTCGCTGATGTCGAGGGCGTCAACGTGATCTCGGAATCGGATCTCCTGCCGATCCAGGACACGCTCCTGTCGCGTCCGCCGGAAATTCTCGTCATGCACTCGGCGTTTGCGACCACGTCACGCGGCGCGACGCTGGTGTCGGGTCTCAAGGCCAGGCCGAATGAAACCGGGACGGCCATCCGCGTCTTCATCGAAGACGACGTCAAGCCGCTGATCCTCAGCGAGACCGCGCTCGATCCGCACGATGCGATGCTGGAAACCTCGCGGCCGCTCGATCGCGCCGGCACGCGTCAGGCGGCACGCTACCCGATGAACCGGCGCGACGTTGCCGTCAACGGCGAAGCGGGGCAATTGATCGATCTATCGGTGTCCGGCGCGCAGGTGCAGTCCGCCATGCGGCTGCGTCCGCTCAAACTGGCGCGGCTGGTGTTGCCGGACGCCACCGGTGATCTGCGGCTGCAAGGCACGGTCGCCTGGGCGATCGCCGTGCCGAGCGGCGGCGCAATTCAGTATCGCGCCGGCGTGGAGTTCGTGAATCCCGACAAGCGCATGCTGACCGCATTCTGCGAGCGTCACGGGATCGCGCCCGATCCGACCCGCTAGTAGTAAATCGCACTTCACAAGTCCCGCAACCGATATGGGACGATGGATCGGGATGCGCGCGATGTGGCGAACCGATCTGGGCCGGGCGAAAGTCCTGCTGTACGCCTTCATCGTCGCCGCCACGATCGCGTTCGCGTGGTTCGCCAGGCAGAGTTACGCGGTGTCGCGCCTCACGCGCGGTGTGGGCGACACGTGGTTCCAGACCGCCGACGGCCGGCGGTGGTTCCGACTGGATGAGCAGCGGCACGACGTGCCGATTACCGCGATCGCTCCGGATCTCCAGCACGCCTTCGTCGCCGTCGAAGATCATCGTTTCTTCCTCCACCCCGGCGTCGATCCGATCGCGCTCGGGCGCGCGGCCTTTCGCAACATGCGTTCCGGATCGCTGCAGGGCGGCAGCACGCTGACGCAGCAGCTCGCCCGCACGCTGTTCCTGTCGAACCGCAGGAGCTACGGCCGCAAGGCGCGCGAAGCCGTGATCGCGTATCTGATCGAAGTCCAGCTGACCAAGCAGCAGATTCTCGAGCTGTACTTGAATCGCATCTTTCTCGGCGCCGGTATCTACGGCGTCGAGGCCATGTCGCAGCGGGTGTTCGGCAAGCCCGCGAAATCACTGACGCTTGCCGAGAGCGCGCTGATCGCCGGACTGGCGCGGGCGCCGGCGGCGCTGTCGCCGTGGTCGAATCTCGATGAGGCGCGGGCGCGCAGCCACGTCGTCCTCATGCGCATGCGTGAGGAAGGATTCATCACCGAGGAGCAGTATCGCGACGCGAAGCAGGCACCGTTGCGCATTCGTCCGTATCGAAGCGACAGCGATTCGCGTCGAAGCGACAGCGATTCGCGTCATGGCTACGCGAAGGCGTACCTCCGGCAACGCTTCCGCGATGAGTTCGGCGGCGATCATCCACCAGACTGGCGCGTGCAGACGACATTCGTCGCCGAGCTGCAGGATGCGGCTGAAGCCGCGGTGACCAGAGGGCTCAAGCGCACCGGGAAGCCGGCGCTGCAAGCGGCGCTCGTGGCCATCGACCCGGCAAACGGGAACATCCTGGCCGTGGTCGGCGGCCGCGACTATCAGCAGTCTGCTTTCAACCGCGCCAGTCGCAGCCGGCGTCAACCGGGATCGGCATTCAAGCCGTTCGTGTTTGCCGCGGCGCTCGAGCGCGGCCTGTCGCCTGTGTCGACTCTGACCGGGCTCAATGAAATCGAGCCGCAGGGCCCCGACGAGTGGACACCGCGTAACGTGCATGACGATGCGCCTGATGAGCTGACGCTGCGGGCGGCATTGATCGAATCCAACAATCGCGCTGCAACCGTGTTGCAACAGCAAATTGGTAGTGGCCGCGTGCTGGACGTCGCCGACAAGTCAGGACTCGACGATCTCCCGGACGTGCCGTCGCTGGCACTCGGTTCGGGCCTGGTCACGCCGCTGGCCATCACCAGCGCGTTCGCCGTCTTTCCGAATGGCGGTGTCGCGGTGCGGCCGCGCGACCTCCTTCGCGTGCGCGATGCCGACGGCGGCACCGCGTTCCAGCAGAAGGTGGAGACCGACCGCGTGATCTCTCCGGAGGTCGCGTATCAGATGGTGTCGATGTTGAGCGATGCGATCGATCGCGGCACCGGATCGCCGGCGAGGCAACTCGGCATTCGCTTTCCGATTGCGGGCAAGACCGGCACCACCAACGAGTTCAAGGACGCGTGGTTCGTCGGCTTCTCATCCTCGATCGTCGTCGGCGTGTGGGTCGGCTTCG
The DNA here is from genome assembly GCA_019752015.1 of Cyanobacteriota bacterium. Taxonomy (GTDB): domain Bacteria; phylum Acidobacteriota; class Vicinamibacteria; order Vicinamibacterales; family UBA2999; genus 12-FULL-67-14b. The sequence goes on from JAIEMQ010000043.1 coordinate 4,046, forward strand.
ATCAGCCGCGGCCGATTGGCTCGGAAGGCTATGGCGCCCGCTATGCGCTGCCGATCTGGGCGGACTTCATGCAGCGTGCCGCGAAGGTTCGCGTGCCGACGGAATTCGAGCGCCCGGCGGGATTGCAGGAAGAATCGCTTTGCGCGATCAGTTATCGCAAGCCGGTTGACGGCTGTCCGCTTTACACCGAGTACTTCAAGGAAGGCGACGACGTTCCCGATCGTCTGTGCACGATCCACGTCGGCTCGATTCGCCAGCGGCTGACGCGCACGTTCCAGGGATGGATGGCCGAAGCTGGGCGCCGCGTTCGCGGCATCTTCCGCTAGGCCAACGGCGATTCGCCGAGCCGCGCCAGCAGATCGTGCGGGCCATCGTAGATGGCAATGGCGTCCGCCAATTCCCGATCGGTCCACCCGCCACTTCGAAACGCGATCGTTTCGAGGCCGGCTCGCCGCGCCGCTTCAATGTCGTAGGGCGTGTCGCCGATCATGATCGCGTCCGGGGGCGACGCCTTCGCCAGCTTCAGCGCCGCCTCGATAATGTCGGGATCCGGTTTCGAATCCTCCGCGTCGTCGCTGGATGTCTTGTCGTCCATCAGATCTTCGGCCCTGGCGATCTTCAGCAGCGCCTTCAAGTCTTCCTTCGACGCGGAACTCGCGGCCACCGCGGTATAACCGCGCTCCTTGAGCGCCGTGACCAGGCCGCGCGCGCCCTTGAACGGCTTCAGGCGCGGCAGAAACTCTTCCTTGAAGATCTCACCGCGGCGCTTCGAGATTTTTTCGCCGAGTGCCGAGTTCTCGTCGATGCCGCTGACTTCAGGCATGAGCTTGTCGCCGCCCATGCCGATGCATCGCCGGACCAACGTGGGATTTACCTTGACGCTGAATTCCTGGAACGCCTTGACCCAGGCGCGGGCGTGCGCATCGTTGCTGTCGACCAGTGTGCCGTCGACGTCGAAGAGAACGGCCTTGAGCTTCCGCTGCATACGCGCAGTGCGTATGCAACTAACCCGCCAGACGCGACCGTTAACGGGTGCCAGGCACCCGATGCTGGTAGACGCGACCGTTAACGGGTGCCAGGCACCCGATGCCGGTTACTGGTAGACGCGACCGTTAACGGGTGCCAGGCACCCGATGTCGGTTAGTTCGCGAAGGCCGGGATGCCCGTTTGCGCGCGTCCGAGGATCAGCGCGTGGACATCGTGCGTTCCTTCGTAGGTATTTACTACTTCTAGATTTACCAGGTGCCGAATCACGCCGAACTCGTCGACAATGCCGTTGCCGCCGAGCATGTCGCGGGCATCGCGCGCAATTGCGAGCGCCTTGCCGCAGGAGTTGCGCTTCAGCATCGAGGTGATTTCCGGCGCGGCGCTGCCTTCGTCCTTCATGCGCCCGAGCCGCAAACACGCATTGAGACCGAGCGCGATCTCGGTCTGCATGTCGGCGAGTTTCTTCTGGATCAACTGATTGGCGGCAAGCGGCCGCCCAAACTGCTTCCGCTCCATCACATAGTTGCGCGCGCGGTGCCAGCAGTCCTCGGCCGCGCCCATCGCGCCCCAGCAAATGCCGTAACGAGCGGAATTGAGACACGTGAACGGCCCCTTCAGACCCTTGATGGTGGGGAAGGCGTTCTCTTCGGGACAAAACACGTTGTCCATGACGACTTCGCCGGTGAGGCTCGTGCGCAAACCGACCTTGCCGTGAATCGGCGGCGCGCTCAGACCCTTCATCCCTTTCTCGAGGATGAAGCCGCGAATCACATCCGCATCGTCTTTCGCCCAGATGATGAAGACGTCGGCGATCGGGCTGTTGCTGATCCATGACTTGCTGCCGGTCAGCGAATAGCCGCCGTCGACTTTCTTTGCGCGCGTCGTCAGGCCGCCGGGATCGGATCCGTGGCCGGGCTCCGTCAACCCGAAGCAGCCGATGTACTCGCCGGTGGCGAGCTTTGGCAGGAATTTCTGTTTCTGTGCCTCGGTGCCGAACTCGTTGATCGGGACCATCACCAGCGAGCCCTGCACGCTCATCATCGAGCGGAAGCCGGAGTCGACGCGCTCGATTTCGCGCGCGACCAGTCCGTAGCTCACGTAATTGAAACCGGCGCCGCCGTATTGCTCGGGGATGACGATGCCGAGCAGATCGAGCGCGCCCATCTCGCGGAAGATCGACGCATCGGTCTTCTCGTGCCGGAACATTTCCAGCACGCGCGGCGTGAGACGATCCTGCGCATACGAGCGTGCCGTCTCGCGGACCATCTGCTCTTCGTGGGTGAGTTGCTGTTCCAGGAGGAGCGGGTCGCTCCAGTTGAAACGCGTTTCGGTCTTGGTTGACATGTCACTCCGGCAACGAGAATTCATCCCGCGGAAACAGGTCCGTGTTGAGATCGGTCATCCGGCGCGCATCGCCCGGGCCGAATCGTCTCGGCTCGGCCGCGAGGTACGGGGCCACCAGCCCCATGATGTCGATGCCCGCCTCAGAATAATAGTCGCGGACGGCGCCGATCCGCTCCCTGATCACGTTCGGATCGAACGCGATCGGTTCCGCGCTGCCGACGAGGATGTCGCCGAACAACAGCGCGTGCGGGAAGACGCTCACGAATGTGTCCCGGATGCGCGGTGTCGGCGCCCAGGTGACCGCGTATCCGCCGGGCTTCAATCGCCGCCGCAGCAGGTCGAAATACTCCTGCGAATAGAGATTACCGGCATACGCGCTGGTGGGGCGCAGCGCATCCATCTCGATGATGTCGAATCGCGGCTCCGATCGGAGCACGTAGGCACGGCCATCTCCGGTGACGTGCTCGATGCGCGTGTCCGTCAACACGCGCGTCAATCCCGGATAGGGCTGAATCTCGGCTTGCCGCCGCAGCGTCGTCAACTGCGCGCCGATGATCTCGACACAGGTGACGCGCGAGGTTTCAGCCCGGCCCGCCGCCGCAAATGCGGTGTCGCCTGAACCGAGCCCGATGATGATGATGTTCTTCGGATCGGGATGCAGCAACGCCGGCAGCGCGCCGAGCACCGTGTGGATGCCGCCGTAGGGAATCCAGCTCTGCCCAATGCCGTTCACGAACACCGCCGTGTCGCGGCTGGTCGTCGACGGCTTCAACACGGAAACGCCCGATCCATCTTCTGCGGCGATCACCGTGTAGGGCGCGGCGCCGTGCAGTCGCGCCCACAGCGTTGCGCCATCGGGGACGGACGACGAGACGATCGCGGTGATCGCCAGTGCCCCTGCGGTCAGCAGGATACGCGAGGCGCCGCGGGAGATCTGCCACAGCGGAATTGCCAGCAGCGCGCCCATGATGACGAGGATGCGCAGCGTTGACGCCGTGCCGAACTCCGGCAGCAGCCACCATCCGGTGATCGTGGTGCCGATCACGCTGCCGGTGATGTTGGCGGAGAGCAGCGCGCCGACGCGCCGGCCCAACAGCTGCAGGTTCGACTGACACGCGCGCTGCAGGAACGGAAAGCTGAATCCCATCAGCAATGTCGGCGGCCCGACGATCAGCGCGGGGATGCCGAGATACAACAGGAAGAATCCGCCGAGCGATGCGAACTCTCCATTCTTGAGGGCGAGGACCGCACCGTAAACGTAGTACGGCTCGTACTCGCTGAGGTACGTCACCAAGCGCACCGGCACTCCCCGGCCGATCGCGCTGATGCTGATCGCGATCGAGATCGCCGCATACCACGTCAACGCGAATTGCAGCAGCAGGAAAGTGCGGCCGGGCGCGCGGCTGCGGTGCACGAATCGCGATCCGATCGCGCCGCCAAGGCCGAGGCCGGCGAGGTACACGGCCAGCACGGTCCCGAACGTGAATGCCGTGGACTTCTGCACCGCGCCAAGCAGGCGGAACCACGCGATCTCGAAGCCGAGCGCGATCAACCCGGTGAGCGCGTAGATCAATATCCAGCTTGTAAAGGGCAACGCCGTCAGCTCGATCGAGCTGACATCGTCAGGAGCGTCGGCCGGCGTCGACGTCGCCTCGATCGCATTGTCTTTCCTGCTGATCGCAACCGCGCCCATGGCGCAGAGCATGTTTGCAGCCGCACCGCACAACAGCGCGCCCTGCAGCCCGATGTTCGGCACCAGGATCCACGTCGTCGCGAACGCGCCCGTCGCGGCGCCGAGCGTGTTCCATCCGTAGAGCGAGCCGATGATGCGGCCCGCCTCGGCGACATGGTGCGTCAACGCACGCGAGAGCAGCGGCAGCGAAACACCCATCAGGAACGTGGGGATCAGCAGACTCGCAAACAGCACCAGCGTGGCGACGACCGCGTTTTCGCCGAGCTGCGGCAGCCGTGAATAGAGCACGTCGTAGAACAGAAACCTGCTGAGCAGTCCGAAGACGCCGATCGATATTTCGGCGATCGCGAACGCCGTCAGGCTCGATCGCGGTCCAAGACGATCGGCGAGGCGCCCGCCGGCGACGTTGCCAAGACCGAGTCCCGCCATGAACGCCGCGACGATGATGGTGATCGAGTAGATGTCGGCGCCGGAGAAGAACGTGAGCAGGCGCTGCCAGATGACTTGATACAGCACCGCCGCAAAACCGGAGAGGTAAAAGGCGAGCAGCGCCAAGAAATACAGCGTAGCATGCGGCTGCTCTTCTTGACTTGCCCGGCGGCCGCTCCCCATAATGACCGCATACGGACGTCAGCGCGCACCCCAGCCGCTGCCTGAGTCCCCGATGACCGACGGGACACGACAATGTCACTCGAAGATCGCATCAAGACCACCATCGATCAGGCCGTAGCTCCACTCGTCAAACAGCTCGTCGATCAGGCCGGCGAGGCGCGCGACGAGGGCATTCGCGCGGCCAAGATCCAGATTTTCGAAGAAGCCGAGCAGGCCGCGCGGACGCGCGTCACCGATGCGGAAGCCCGCGTGCGCGCCGACATGGAGCAGAAGTTCGCCCAGACGCGGATCGAAGATCGCGAAGGCGCCGCCCGCGAAGTCCGCCGGCAGATGGAAGACGAAGTCGAAAAGAAAATGCGCGACGCCCTCGAAGCCGCCGAGCATCGCATGCGCATCGCGCTGGCGGATGGCCAGGCGAAAGCCGCCGAGGAGCTCAGGCAGGCCGTTGCCGACGCGCGCGTCAAGGAGCGCGAGATCGAAATGGCCGGCGTCAGCCGCATGCTCGAGAGCGTTCGCGGTCTCGACGGGGCGGCCTCGTTGAGCGAAGTCCTCGACGCGCTGGCGCAGGCCGCCGCTCGCGAAGCCGCGCGTGCCGCCGTCGTCGTGCTTCGCAGCGAACGCATCCAGGGCTGGCGCATGGCCGGATTCGGGGCGCGCGATGCGCAGCCGAAGTCGATCGATCTGCCGCTCGCCGAATCCGGCGTCATCGGCCTGTCGGTCGCCGCCGCCCGCGCGGTGACGACGAAAGACAGCCCGAGCGCGAGTGTCGGGCCCGGCTTCGAAACGATTCCGCAGGATCGTATGGGCCTCGCGGTGCCAGTCATCGTCGGCGGCCGCGTGGTCGCTGTCGTCTATGCCGACGCGGTGACGCTCGATGGTCACGAGCGGCACGTGCCGAGCTGCTGGCCGGAGTTGATAGAAGTGCTCGCACGCCATGCCGGCCGCTGTCTTGAAGCGCTGACATCGCAGAAGACCGCGCCGCCGAGAATCGCCACTCCGGCGGGCGCGACTGGTCCAGCTAACACATCGGGGTCCGCATCGGCATCGAATCCGGCGTAACCTGAGTACGATGAAAGTCCCCTCGGCCGTGGCGGCCGGCGCATTGCTGGCCGGCGTCACGCTATCCGCAACACAGCTTGTCGTCCCCGGCCGGGCCGGCACCGTTACTCCTGCGAAGCTTTTGCCGACGGCGCACCCGCCGGTGCCGAACGATCTCGCCTCGATGTGGCTCGTGCCCGAGCAGAACGCCACGCTTGGCCCGGCGTTGGCCAATTTCGTTCGCGGCGTGCAGCTGCTCGAAGAGGACGACAAGCCGGCGCAAGCGTTGCCGCTCGTGAGCGATGGCGCGCTGTCCACGACACCGGTTGCCGATTACGCGCGCTATTACACCGGCCTTGCGCTGATGAAGCTCGATCGCAATGCTGAGGCGGATAAGGTGCTTTCGGATCTGGCCGCGCGACAGATCGACGGCCATCTCCCCGAGGACGCCGCTTTCCGTCTTGCCGAGCTCCGCGAATCGCAGAAAGACTACCAGGGAGCGGTCTCCGCATACGAATCGCTCGTGCTGAAGAAGCTCGCGCAGCCGCAGGTGGCGTGGCTGCGCCTGGGACTCGCCGCCGATCTGGCCGGCATGCCGATGCGATCGGTCGAGGCGCTGCAGCGCGCCTATTACGATTTCCCGACGACGGCTGAGAGCGATCAGGCGGGGCAGGCCCTCGACAAGCAGGACGTCGATCTGGATGCGGCATTTGCCGCGAAAGAGCTCGCCCGCGCCGAAACGCTGTTCCAGGCACGGCGATGGACGGGCGCGCGGCAGTCGTACGATCGCGTGAAGCCGTTCGTTGCCGACACCGAGAAGGATCGTGTGGCGATGCGCATCGCCGCCGCCGACGTCGGCCTCGGCCGTCATCGCCAGGGCCGCGATGCGTTGCGGCCATATTTGACGGGCCCACTCGCCGACGAGGCCAACTTCCATTTCGTGCTGGCGACGCGCGGCCTCAGGCTGCAGGACGAATACGTCGCGGCGTCGCGATCGTTCGTCGAGAAATTCCCGGACAGCCCGTTCGCGGAAGAAGTCCTCAACAATCTCGCGTCCGCCTACATCGTTGACGATCGCGATGCGGATGCCGATGCCGTGTTTCGCGAAATCCTCAATCGCTATCCGGCCGGCCGTTTCACCGAGCGCGCGGCATGGAAGGCCGGGTGGTGGGCGTATCGGCAGGGCCAGTTCACCGATGCCCTGCAGTATTTCGATCGAGGCGCGGCGCAATTCCCACGCTCCGATTACCGTCCGTCATGGCTATATTGGTCGGGCCGCGCGGCGCAGCAGGCCGGCGATATCGAGACCGGCATCGCGCGGCTGCGCCTCGCCGCAACCGATTATCACAACTCGTATTACGGCCGGCTCGCGGTGAAGCGTCTTGCCGGCGAGCGCGGCGGCGCGATCGCGCCGACACTCCAGCGTCAGCCGCTGCAGCCCACGTCAATCCCGACGGCCGGCCGGATCGCCTCGCTGCTGTCGGTGGGCCTCAATCGCGAGGCCATGAGCGAGCTGCAATACGCGCAGCGCGTGTGGGGTGACTCGCCGCAGCTGCAGGCGACGATCGCCGTCACGCACAAGCGTCTCGGCAACGTGCGCGCCGGCATCAACGCGATGAAGCGCGCGTATCCGCAATATCTCGCCGCCGGCGGCGAGACGCTGCCGCCGGAGATCCTGAAGATCATTTTCCCCGTCGACTACTGGCCGCTGCTGCAGAAGTACGCGAAGGAGCGCAACCTCGATCCGTATGTCGTCGCCGCGTTGGTCGTGCAGGAATCGAATTTCGATCCCGTGGTGGTGTCGCACGCGAATGCATACGGGTTGATGCAGGTGCTGCCGAGCACCGGCCGTAGTTACGCGCGCAAGCTCGGGATCAAGCCGTTCTCCACGCGCCGGCTCAAGGAGGCCGAGGTCAACGTCCGCATCGGCACGCAGATCTTTGCCGACGAGATCCGCAAGTACGGCGGCGTCCATTTCGCCCTCGCGGCATATAACGCCGGCGGCAGCCGCGTCATCCGCTGGCAGCGCGAGAAGCCGGGCCTGCCGCAGGACGAGTTCATCGACGACATCCCGTTCCCGGAGACGCAGAACTACGTCAAGCGCATCCTGGGTACTGCGGAGGACTACAGGTTTTTATATAGTTCTCAGTAGTGACCAGGATTCGAAGCGCTAAACGCGTCTCGTCGTTCGCCGATTCCGTGTTCGGAGAAATGACGAGGCTGGCCAGGCTGCACAACGCCGTCAACCTTTCCCAGGGCTTTCCGGACTTCGAGGCGCCGCAGGCGATCAAGGACGCCGCCTGCGCGGCGATCCAGGCCGAGCAGAATCAGTACGCGCCGCCGTATGGCACCGCCGCATTCCGCGAGGCGATTGCCGCTGATTTCACGCGCCGTTATGGTGTGCCGATCGATCCAGACGAGCAGGTGACCGTCTGCTGCGGATCCACCGAGGCGATGATGGCGTCGATCTTCGCCTGCATCGATCCGGGCGATGAGGTGATCGTCTTCGAGCCGTTCTACGAAAACTATGGGCCGGACGCGATCCTCGCCGGCGCGACGCCGAAGTATGTCCGGCTGCGCGAACCGGAGTGGCGGTTCGATCCCGACGAGCTGACAGGCGCGTTCACCAATCGGACGCGCGCGATCGTCGTCAACTCGCCGAACAATCCCACCGGCAAGGTGTTCACGCGCGAGGACGTGCAGCTGATCGCCGGCCTCTGTCAGAAGTGGGACGTGCTCGCGATCTCCGATGAGATCTACGAGCGCATCGTGTTCAGCGGCCACGCGCACGTGCCGGTGGCGTCGATTCCGGGCATGGCCGATCGCACGATCACCACCGGCGGCTTGTCGAAAACCTACAGCGTCACCGGCTGGCGCATTGGCTGGGCGATCTCGCCTCCGGCGTTGACCGGCGGCATCCGCAAGATGCACGACTACCTGACGGTGGCGGCGCCGACGCCGTTTCACGATGCCGGTGTCGCGGCATTGTCGTTGCCGGATGCGTTCTACGTGCAGCTTGCGAAGGATTATCAGTCGAAGCGCGATCTGATGATGGACATCCTCAGCCGCCACGGCTTCACGGCTTATAAGCCGGGTGGTGCGTACTATGTGATGGCGGACGTCAAACGCTTCGGTTTCTCATCTGACTCGGAGTTCGCGCAATACCTGGTGAAGGAAATCGGCGTGGCGACCGTGCCGGGCAGCAGCTTCTACATTGATCCGGCCGCGGCGCCGCAGACCGTGCGCTTCTGCTTCTCGAAGCGCGACGAAACGCTGCATGAAGCAGATCGCCGGCTGGCGCGGCTCTCGGTCACTTCAGGCGATAGAGCCTGATCCCGTCCTCGACGGTTTCCAGCTGGACATCGATGATCGTGTCGATCGCATCCAGCGCTGTTCGGCCATAGCGCCGCTCGTACTGCCGCTCGTGCACGAGCACGTGTGAGACGTGCGCGACTCTCAGCTCCGCCAGCGCCGCTTCGCTCGGAAACGAGTTCAACACGCGGCCGCGTGCTTCGAACGACTCCGGATGGAAGCTGCTGTAGCCGTTCAGCAGCGGCTTGAAGTAGCGCGTGTTCGCGAGCACGTATGGACCGTTGAGGCTGACGTCCGCTCCCGAGTAGAAGGGGAATTCCGCGATGACGGCCCCGGGCTGCCCCGCGAAGCGGTCGTAGATTTTCGGGATCTCGTAGACGGGCGTGAATCCGACCGGCGTGCGAATCGCTTCCACCGTGATCAGGACTGCGAGAACGACTGGCGCATAACGCCAGTGGCCCTTTCGCGCTTCGAGGGCGGCGGCGCCAAATCCCGCCAGCATCGCCAGCGCGGCGAGGGGTAACCATCCCCATCGCGCCACGTTTCTGAGCCCGCTCATCAGCGGCAAGTACTGATGGATGAGCGCGTATCCGGGCAGATCTGTTCCAAACGACAGGGCAAACCCCATCAGCCCCATCCCAATCGCCATCCTGACCCTCGACGCTACATTTGGGGCCAGCCCCCGACTGTAGCCGGCTACGTTCCCGGCTACGTTCCCGGCTACGTTCGGGGCCAGCCCCCAACTGTCGCCGGCTACGTTCGGGGGCTGGCCCCAAACGTAGTTTGAAAGCGCAATAAGGGACAGGATGAGCACCGTGAAGCCGGGAAAGAGCGCCGTCCGCCCCTCGTAGAACTTCTGGCTCCACCACGCAAAGTGCAGGCGGCCGCCGGTGGCGAGATAGTCGCGCCAGCTCGCGTTGTATTGCGCGACGTCGCTCGCCTGCCGCGCCAGGCCCTGATCGCGGTTCACTTCGTAATACGGCCACAGGAACGGCGCCAGCGCGATCGCACTGATCGCGCCCGCGACTGCGAGCTCCTTGATGACGCCGCCGGGTCTCATCGCAATCTCGCGCCACCGGACGAGGACGCAGATGATCAGCGAGTAGGTCATGAAGACCAGCAGGTAATTGCTGCAGAGCGACTGCAGCACGAACGCTGCCGCAAGCAGGATCGAATCGCGGCGTTTGCGATCGACGAGGACGCGATCGAAGGCGTACAGCATCAACGGAAAGAACTCGACGTGATGCGCCTGCAGGTGCACGAACCGCGTCAACACGTGCGCATTGAACGCGTAGGCGAGCCCCGCGATCACGCCGGCCCATTCGCTGCCCGTCCATCGCCGCATCAGCAGATACATCGACCAGCCTGAGAGCGCGAGTCCCGCGATGATCAGCAGGTTGTAAACGAGCACCGGCGACGCGCCCGCCCACATCAGCGGCGCGCCCATCACCGATTCGACGAACAGGTGTTCCGAGAACGCGAGCGAATGATGTTCGGGGTAAAGGATCGGCGCTTCGAACAGATTCAACGGCTGCCGCGGCAGCGCATGCGCGACCCACGCGATGATCCAGGTGTTGAGCTCGGCGTCGTGATTGTCGAGACGCGCCAGGCGGCCCGGCGCGCTGGCCAGCGGCCACGAATGCAGCACCGCCATCAGGATGAACAGCAAGGCTCCGCCCCAAACACCCAGCTTCGCCTTGCTGTTGGCAGTGTGGCCTTGCGCCTGCTCCGCAGGCGCGGCCCGTTCGCTTCGCTGCCGCTCGCTCACGGGATTAGCGCGGCCAGGCGACGATTTCGTAAAGCCACACGTTGCCGTCCTTTTCGAGCGGCTTCAGATATCCGGCGTAATCAACATCGAGCCGGCGCGCCAGCTCCGCGGTTGCCGCGGCCGGCATCAGATCCATGTGCAGCACCGCATAACGCGCCTGCATCTTCTCCAGGATCGCGAATGATTCACGGCTCGGGAAATTCGCCAGCGTGGTGGCGTTGTCCCGGAAATCCTGCGGGATGTGATCGCTGTAGCCGTTGATCAGCGGCTGCCAGTGCGCCGTCGACAACAACATGTACTCCGCGTGGCGGTGAAACTCGATGCTCGTCGCCCAATACGGCAGCTCGATCACCGGGCCTCTCGGGAGCGATGCGAGCATGCGATGGACGTCCGACAGCGGCGGCGCCTCCCGCATCCGCAGCGGCGCCCGGTACAAATCCGCGCACGCCAGCAGCAGGAGGATTGACCCGGCGGCTTTGGCGCCACGGCGTTGCATGATCGCAACCATTGCCGGCGCCGACAGCACGACCAGGCACAGCGTGACGACAATGCCGGCGCGAGTCGGCGCCCGGAGGAATGAGAAGACCGGGACCGTGTTGTAGAGCAACGTGTAGAGGCCGGCGGCCGGGCCCAGGGTGATCCAGAACGTGAAGATGGCGAGCCCGATGTAGTACCACGCGACGTCTCGCAGCTGACTGCGCAGCATCACCCGTGCGCCGCTGACGCCGAGCACGATGGCGAGGATGCCGGGGAAGATGCCTTCGCTCGGGTTCGTCAGATACGGCGCCCACCAGCGATGGGCCCACGCCGACGACAACAGCCAGCCGCCAAGGTTCGCGGAATACTGCCCTGACAGCGTGCGCTGGAACCCGGTCGATTCCTGCATCTGCACGTAGGGCAGGAAGAATGGCGCGATCACGCCCACGCACACGACGGCGGCGACGCCAACCATGGCCCAGTACCGGATGTCCTTCCATCGCTGCCGTGAAATCGCAAACCAGATCGAGGCAATCGCGATCATGCCGCCGGCGAAGATGCCGTAGTAGGCGCAGGCAAGACCCGTCAGCGCCATGACCACGCCGAGCTCGATCGCGCGGGCGATCGAGGTGCGATCGAGGAAGCGATGCCAGCACAGCATCACCCACGGCAGAAAGCCAATCATCAGCAGCTGGATGTGGGCCTGCCGGATGAACGCAAACGGGCAATACGCGTACATCACCCCGCAGATCACCGCGGCCCAGCGATCGCCGGTGAGACGCCGCACCAGGTAATACGTGGCGATGAACGACTGCGCGAACGCGGCCAGGAAAATGAAGTTGTGCGTCGTGTACGGGTTCTTCGTCAGCCGCCACACCGGCGCGCCGATCACGCCCTCGACGATGTTGCCTTCGGAGAAGGCCAGCGCGTTGGTGTGCGGGTAGAAGATGTTGGCGTTGAACAGCTGCCGCGGATCGGTCGTCAGCGCATGCGCCACCCACGACACCACCCAGATGCTCCAGCGGCCGTCATTGGTATCAAGCCGGCCGGCGTCGTTGAAATGGAGGATATAGGGAAGGGTGAAGACGCACGCGAGGATGACAGCGCCGAGCACGACGGCCGTGGCTTCGACGGATCCTCGAAAGCGCATGTGAGACGGTAGAATAACCTGTCTTTTTGTGGACCGGCTACTTGAACTGACCTACCGCGCCGAACAATCGCACTTCTGGTTTCGCGGCTTCCGCCAATTCATGCGGCCCGCGCTCGAGCGCGCCATCGCCGGTGTCGCCGCGCCGCGGATCCTCGATTGCGGCTGCGGCACCGGCTCGAACCTCGAGATGCTGCGTCCCTACGGCAGCGCCGTCGGTTTCGATCTGACCCGCATCGGCGCCGAGTTCGCAAAGGCGCACGGCCACCGCGTCGCGCAGGCGAGCATTGCCGAGATGCCGTTTCAGAAGGAGTCGTTCGATCTGGCGACGTCGTTCGACGTCTTCCAGGTGCTGCCCGATGTGATCGAGCAGGCCGCGATCATGGAAATGTGGCGGGTCCTGAAGCCCGGCGGCCGGATCCTCTTGCACGTAGCCGCGCTGCAGATCCTGCACGGCAAGCATTCGGTGTTGTCGGAAGAGAAGCGGCGCTATACGCCGGCGCGCCTTCGCTCGATCGTTGAAAGCGCGAACTTCCGGATCGAACGGCTCACGTTCGATCATTTCAGCTTGCTGCCGATGATCCTGCCGGTGCGCGCGTGGCACCGCCTGACCGCGAAGGATGGAGTCGTCTCGGCCGGGGAGGGTGAAATCACCGTGCCGATGGCGCCGGTGAATGCCCTCCTGACCGGATTGGTGTCGCTCGAAGCGCTGGCCCTGCGAGCGGTCGACATGCCGATCGGCAGCTCCCTAATGGTTTTGGCCCGGAAGTAAGGCACCGGGCCAAAATCTCGCCGAAGCGCGAAGCGCGAAGGCGGACGCGTAAACCCGTCAATAGCGGACCACGCCTCCAAAGTACAGACCGGTGAACTTCAAGTCGCCGGTGTCGGTCGACGTCTGGTAGAAGATCGTCGTCTTGCGCCAGCCAAGCTGCGCGCCGATATACTTGTTCGCGTTGTAGGTCGCGTGCAGATCGAAGTCGTTGTAGCTGCCGTCGCCGTTGAGCTGTTCCTTGAGGCTGCGCGGAATCCGGAAGAACGTGAAGTCGCCGTCGATCGACAGGTTGCGCGTGACATAGCCGCGGCCGGCGAAATTGAACGCCGGAATCGGGGCGACCTGCCTGAAAAACTCCGCGCCAATCGGACTTGCCAGATTGACGTCGATGGTCGCGAGCTTGCCGCTGATGCCGGCGCCGATGAAGCCCCACGGCTTGTGAATGAAGTCGTATTCGTACCCGAAGCTGTCGGTCGAGAAATCCACCGTTGTCGTCACCGGCAAACCGATGTTGTAGCGCTGGCCGTTGAAGATGAAGGACCGCTGCACCGGGAACGCGTCGGTCTGGTACTTGATCGGCAGGCGCTGATACTTGAAGCGGTGCTTCTTCGCCGGCTTCAGCACGAGATCGAACTTGCCGAGCCGATGCTTCTGGATGCCGAGGTCGGCAATCAGATCGACGTCGGAGCCGAGAATGCCGAGCGACTCCGAATTGACGATCAGCTCCGGGGTGGCGTTCCACCAGCCGTACGCGGCTTCGATGTGGTAATCCTCGGCGATGCCGCCTCCACGCAGAGACCGGTACTGTGCCTCTGCCGCCGGCGGTGCCGCCAACAGTCCTAGAATCACGACACTCGAGAAAACGTACACACGGCATACAGACATTAAAAAAGGATATCAGATCTCAGATCTCGGAATGCTGATTTGAACTCTTCAACAAAAATCAGCAATCCGCCATCAGCGATCGGCTTTTCTCATGCCGTTTCGGCGGTGGCCGGCACCGGCCCGCCGTTCAGCACCGAGATCCACTTCTGGACCGCCGCGCCCAGGATGATCAGGGCCAGCACCATCATGAAGACGGTGCAGATCGTCAGGATCCATCCTTCGGTGTGGCGCGCCAGGTTCGCACCCACTGCGAGGGGATAGTAGTTCGTGGTCACGTTCAGATAACCGCCGTACAGCGTATTGGTGCCGAGGAAGATCAACGGCACGAGCGTGGTCCAGATGTACCTGGTGCGGCCCATGTTGATGAGGATGCTCGTCGCTACGGCGAGCGCCACTGATGCGAGCAGCTGGTTGCCGACGGCGAACAACGGCCAGATCGTATTGATCTGTCCCGTGTAGATGAAATACCCCCACGAGAACACCATGATCACTGTCGCCACCGAGCCGGCGATCCAGTTGTCGCCGCGTGCTAACGGCGCGTGGACGCGGCCCATGAATTCCTGGATCAGGAACCGGCCGACGCGCGTCCCCGAATCGATGGTCGTCAGGATGAACAGCGCCTCGAACATGATCGCGAAGTGATACCAGTAGGCGAGCAGGCTCTGCATGCCGGGCAGCGAGGCGAAGATCTGCGCCATGCCGACGGCCAGCGACACCGCGCCGCCGGTGCGGCCGATGACGTTTTCGCCGACGGCCTGTTCGATGGCCGGCACGTTGACCGGCACCATCTGCACGCCCTGGAAGGTCAGGTTGGCATAGGTGGCGGGCGCCACGTTGATCGCGAAGTAGTCGCCGGGCGCCATCGATGCCGCGGCGATCAGCGCCATGATGCCGACCACGCCTTCAATCAACATTGCGCCGTACCCGACCGGCCGGATGTCGGATTCCTTGTCGATCATCTTCGGCGTCGTGCCCGAGCTGATCAGCGCGTGGAAGCCCGAGATCGCGCCGCACGCAATGGTGATGAAACAGAACGGGAACAGCGGTCCCGGAATGATCGGACCGCCGCCACCGGCGAACTCGCTGAGCGCCGGCATCTTCAATTCCGGATTGACGATGATCACGCCGAGCGCCAGCAGGAAGATGGTGCCGATCTTGGTGAACGAGCTCAGGTAACCGCGCGGCGAGAGCAGCAGCCACACCGGCAGCATCGACGCCATGAAGCCGTAAACGCCGAGCGCGATCACGATCTGCGTGCGTGACAGGTGGAACAGTGCCGCGAACCATGAATCGGAACGGCTGATCGGTTCGCCGAGGTACAGCGCCAGCAGCAGGCCGATCACGCCGAGCACCGTGGCTTCGGTAATCTTGCCCTTGCGCCACACGTACATCCAGAAGCCCATGAACATGCCCAGCGGGATGGTCATGGCCACCGTGAACGTGCCCCACACGCTGTCCGCGAGGGCGTTGACGAACGCCACGCCGAGGCCGGCGAGCGCCACGACCAGGATCAGGATGATCGTGATCGCGGCCACGAAGCCGATGAACGGGCTAATCTCCTGCTTGACGATGTCGGGCAGCGACTTGCCGCCGCGGCGCACCGAGGCCCACAGCACCATCGCATCGTGGACCGCGCCGGCAATGCAGCAGCCGGCGACCAGCCAGATGAATCCCGGCGCGTACCCGAACTGCGCCGCCAGCATCGGGCCGACCAGCGGGCCCGCGCCGGTGATCGCCGCGAAGTGGTGCCCGAACATGACCCAGCGGCTGGTCGGGTAGAAGTTCGCGCCGTCGTACTTCGTATGAGCAGGAGTCGTCCGCGCGTCGTCCAGCATCCAGACTCTGGTTGCGAGGAACGCGCTGTAATACCTGTACGCGATGGCAAGGATGCCTAACGCAGGGAGCAGTATGTACAGAGCATGCATAGAACGTGAATTCTAGTGCAGGGCGCTGGCTAGACGCGTATCGAATTGTATTTTCAGGCGGACCGGGTCGAGTCGAGCCCCTTAGCGCGCGGCGTCGCTGCCTGGTGCGGGCGCGGGCGCCGGTGCGGCGGGCGGGGCCGGCTTCTTCGCGTCGGCCTCGCGCTTGCGGAAGAGCGTATCGACCACGCCGGGGATGCTGTTCTCGGGGCTCCAGCCAAGGCGCAGCACCGTCAGGCGCACCTTGCGGCGGCCGAACTGCAACGCTTCCTTGCAGCTCCACAGATAGAGATCGACACTGCGGCCGCGAACGGCCGGGCCCGTATCCATCACGGTCCAGACGCCGCTGTACCGCGGGTTCGGTGTCTCGAGCCTGACGACGCTGCCGACCGGCAGGATCGCCGGATCCGCGGCGGCAATGCCGGTGCGCACGCCCACTCCGGACGCGGTCGTTTCGCCCTTGCAATATGCGGTCGCCGAAAACTGCAGGCGCGCTCCGGCCTGCGGCAGCACCGTGGTCTCGGTGATGGACGGCACGCTCGCCTCGGATCGCGAGTCGCGCGTCTTCATCTCGTGCGCAAACACGAATACCGTGGCGACGGTGAATGTCGCGATCGCTCTCTTCCAATAGGCTTCAGCGATGCGCAAAGTGTTCGAACCCTTCCGGTAACGCGTCCTGCTTTCCCGCTCGATCGATCACGAGCTCGAGCGGGTCTTTCGTAAACACGCCGATCTTCGTCAACGGTGGATCCGATACGTGCCGGGCCACCGATCGCAACGCGCCGCCGCTGCGAGGCGGCACCGCGAAGAGCAGCTCGTAATCGTCGCCGCCGCGCGTTGCCGCCATCACGGGATCGACGCCGCGATTCGTCCACCACTCGCGCGCGCACTGATCGATCGGTAATACATTGCCGTCGATCCGCACGCCAACTCCACTCGCCGCCGCCACTTGTCTCAGCGCATCCGCGAGACCGTCGCTCAAATCCATCGCGGCTTTCGCAGCCCGCGCGCGACCCATCGCCACTCCCAAGCGGACGCGTGGCTCGGGTCGCCGATGTCTCGCGGCGCAGCCGGGATCCGGGATCCGGGATCCGGGATCAGTGAGCATTTCCAAACCGGCCGCGGCTCCACCAATCGTTCCACTCAGCCAGATCTCATGGCCGGTTCGCGCTGCGCCGCGTGTCAACCATCGCCGCGGTCCGGCCTCTCCGCCCGCGGTCACATCGACGACCAGTGGGCCGTCGGTTCGCGTGATATTCCCGCCCGCGACCGAAACACCGTGACGGCCTGCGAGGGCCGCCAGTCCATCCACGAGATCTTCGACGTCTGCCACCAGCCAGGAGCCGGGCAGCACCAGAGAAAGCAGAGCCCAACGGGGCGTCGCCGCCATGGCGGCCAGGTCACTGAGATTGACCGCGAGCGCCTTGTGTCCGACATCCGCCGGGCTCGAATAGGCGCGAGTGAAATGCACCCCTTCGACAACGGCGTCCGTCGTGACGACCAACCGTTCGTTCCGGCCCGGAGCCAGAACCGCCGCATCGTCTCCAGGTCCGACCAGGACCGAGGCTGAGGGGCGGGGGAGGCGAGCCAGGATTCTCGCCAGAAGCGCGTGTTCGCCGAGGTCGGCGACCGTCATGGCCGCGGACTCGGCTGAGCACTCCTGACGGCGCGACAACGGAGCGCCGTGCAGGTCGATAAGATCCCGCTTTGCCGTGTGGGAGGGATCGCTGAACCTGCGTTAGCAGGTGGAGCTGCTGTAAAAACCACGCTTTAGGCTTCCTCTCCGCGGAGGCATGCACACCACATGGCCGTCGCAACTCGCTTGGGTTAAAGACATCGGCTCAGACGAGCCCTCTAACCATCACGAGCAAAGCAGGAGATTGGATCGTAGGTCTTTGGGGGGCTGGGGTCAAGCTCATGGCGAAGAAAGAACGAAAAACGAAGAACGAAAAACGAAGAAAAGACAAGCCATTTTGTTTTTTGTTCTTCGTTCTTTGTTCTTCGTTATTCTGCGAGAGCGAGCGCCTGATCGACCATTTTCTCGAGCGCCTCGGCCCGCGCCGTCAGGGTGCCGGAGTTGTTGGTCAGGGCCGACCGGGCCCGGAAGAACTCGTCGGTGATGTTGAGGGCGGTCAGGATGGCCAGGCCGACGGCGTCGCTCGACGGGGAGCTGCGCGACGCCAGGGCCATCCGGGCCTCGACGAACTGGGCCAGCTCCTCGACGTAGCGGGGATCCAGCTCGGTTCGAATCGGGTATTTCTGCCCGTGGACTTCGACCTGGACGACCTTGGGCTCGGGCATATCAGAGATTGAGCCCGTCCAGTTGCTTGAGCATGTCCGCGACGCGCGATTTGATCAGGTCGCGCTCTTCGCGCAGCGTCGTGACTTCGGCGCCGGCGCTCTCCGCGGTGTTGACGCGGCCCTTGAGCGTTTCAATCTCCGATTTGAGGCGGACGTTCTCTTCGGCAACGCGGGTCTGCTCACCCTTGATGCGGCCGATGGTGCTGACGAGCAGCTTGATCTTCTCTTCGAGCCGGTCGATGGACTCGAGTCCGGGGGCTTTCGTTTGCGTCTGTGCCATCTGTGCTATCTGCGCCTTCTGTGGCTTACCGTTGGACCGCCTCTAGATCGCGCGTCAGCGCGGTGATGATCTGCTGCATCGCCGCCTGCACCTCGTCGTCGGTCAGCGTGCGCTCCGGTGACTGGAAGGTCAATCGGAACGACAGGCTCACCTTGCCGTCGGGGATGCCCTTGCCCTGATACCGATCGAACTCGCGAATGTCGATCAGTTCCAGAGCCTGCCTCGCCGAAGCATCCCGCGAAGGCTGGGCGGCAGAGCGAATGGTGCCACGAACCGTTTCGGCAGACAAGGAATCGTTGACGAGGATCGACACGTCGCGCACCACGGACGGGTAGCGCGGCAGGGCGGCGGCGCGGAGCGTTTCGGCGCGCGACGCGGCGCTGAGCGCGTCGAGATCGATTTCGCCGACGTAGACCTCATCCACACGCGGCCACTGGCGCGCTTCGGCGATCTCGGGCACGAGCTGTCCGAAGGTGCCGATCGCTTGGCCGTTGACGACGAGCGACGCGGCGCGTCCCGCGACCAGATACAACGCGCTGACGTCGGCGAACGACGGCGTCACTTGATACGCGGCGGCGAGTTGCTCGATCACGCCCTTCACGTCGAAGAAATCGGCGGGACGCCGCGCGCCGCTCCAGTGATCGAGCGATGCAAGGCCCGTCCACGCGAAGCCGGCGCCGCGCGTTTCGCCGTTCGGCGAGAAGCGCGTGCCGATCTCGAACAGCCGCACATCGGCGCGGCCATGACGGCGGTTGTGACTGAGCGCGTCGATGATGCCCGGCAGCAGGCTGGGGCGCATCACCGCGAACAACTCCGACAACGGGTTCGCGATCGTGACGGGCGCGTTCCCATTGAGGAACGGCTCCGCGGCCTTTGCTTCGATGAACGCGAGCGTGATCGATTCCGAGAAGCCCATCGCAAGCAGCGCGGTGCGCGCGCGGCGATCGCGCGCGATGCGCGGATCGGACGGCGGCGGCGCCTGCTCGACGCCGGGGAACGTGGCCGGCAGGTGTTCGTATCCGTAGTGCCTGCCGACCTCTTCGATCAGATCGACCATGCGATGCATGTCGACGCGCCACGGCGGCGCTACGATTTCCCACGCCGCCGGGGCTTGGGACGTGGGGCTTGGGGCTTGGGCAATTTCAAATCCCAGCGACTTCAGAATTTTTTCGACCTCATTGTCCGGAACTTCCATCCCGAGCAGTCCGGTGATCCGCGCGCGATCGAGGCGCATGGTCTTCGGCTGATACGGTCGCGGGTAGATATCGGTCGCATCGCCCGTGAATGTGCCGGCGCCGATCTCTTCGAGCAGCTGAATGGCGCGCGCCATGGCGACCGGCGGCGCGGTGCGATCGGCTCCGCGCTCGAAACGCGATGAGGCTTCGGTCTTGAGGCCCAGTTTCTTGCTCGTCGATCGAATGTGGCTCGAGGTGAAGTTCGCGGCCTCGAACGCGACGCGCGTCGTCGCTGACGTGATCTCCGATGCGGCGCCGCCCATCACGCCGCCGATGTCCTCCGCCTTCCCGGCATCGGCGATCACGAGCATGTCTTCCGTGAGCGTGCGCTTCTTGCCGTCGAGCGTCGTCATGGTTTCGCCGCGCTTCGCGCGACGCACGATGATCTTGCCCTGGCGCATCTTGTCGAGATCGAACGCGTGCATCGGCTGCCCGAGCTCGAGCATCACGTAATTGGTGATGTCCACGATGTTGCTGATCGGACGCACGCCGCACATCGTCAAGCGGTCCTGCATCCACTTCGGAGACGGACCGACCGTGACGGTCGCGACCGCGCCGACGTAGCGCGTGCACAGCTCCGGCTCCTCAATTGTGATCGGGAGTTTTCCGTTCGTTTGGAGAGCGACAGCTTTAGCTGTCGCTAACGGAAGCTGGTACGCCGTCGCGATCTCGCGCGCGATGCCGCGGATCGACATGCAGTCGGGACGATTCGCCGTCACCTCGAAATCCATGACGACGTCGTCCCCGTGCGGCTCGAGGCTCTCGAGCGGCAACCCGCGAAGGCCCATCATCGCGCCGATTTCTTCGGCGGACGCCTCGACGTCAACGAACTCGCGAATCCACGAGAGCGGCGCCTTCATATCCCGAACTGCTCCAGGAAGCGCAGATCGTTTTCGTAGAACAGGCGGATGTCGCCGACGCCCCACTTCAATTGCGCAACGCGCTCGACGCCCATGCCGAATGCGAAGCCGGTGACTTCGTCGGGGTTGTAGCCGACCGCTTCGAACACCGCGGGATGCACCATGCCGCTGCCGAGAATCTCGATCCAGCCGCTCTTCTTGCAGAGCGCGCAACCCGCGCCGGCGCATTTGAAGCAGCGGATGTCGACTTCGGCGCTCGGTTCCGTGTACGGGAAGAAGCTCGGACGGAAACGCACTTCCGCCGATCCAAACAGCTCGCGCGCCATCGCGCTGACCGTGCCTTTGAGATCGGCGAGCGTGATGCCTGTGCCGACGACGAGTCCTTCGACCTGGTGGAACATCGGCGTGTGCGTGAGGTCGAGATCGTCCTTGCGATACACCGGGCCGATCGCGACGAGTCTCACCGGCGGCGGGTTGTTCTCCATGTGCCGGATCTGCATCGCGCTGGTGTGCGTGCGCAACAACGTCAAGGGTCGTGACGGTTGGAGAGCGCCGGCTTTAGCCGGCGCTATCGGTGTCTCGAGGTACAGCGTGTCGTGCATGTCGCGAGCGGGATGATCGCCCGGCATGTTGAGGGCTTCGAAGTTGTGATAGTCGTCTTCGATCTCGGGGCCTTCGAGGACCTGGTAGCCGAGACGCGTGAAGATTTCCATCACCTCGTCGCGTACGAGGCTGAGCGGATGGCGATGACCGAGCTGCGGCGCGCGGCCAGGCAGCGTGATGTCGACGGCGTTCTTCGGACGCGCGCTGGCGCCGAATTCCTTTTCGCGCTCGGCGATCGCCGTTTCAACGATGCTGCGCAGCTCGTTGATCGCGCGGCCCAGCTCTTTCTTGAGCTCGGGCGCGGCGGTCTTCAGCAGCGACGTGTACTCCGCAATGCGCCCGCTCTTGCGACCGAGCCACGAATTGCGCAGCTCCTGGAACTCGGAGCTCGTACGCACTTCGGCCAGCGCGGCGCGGAACTTTTCCCGCGCCGCCTCGATTCTGCTGATCTCGTTCTGCTCGCTCATGACAGTAGCCAGTATCCAGTAGCCGGTAGCCAGAAGAACTCTGGTCTTTCTGGCATCTGGCTACTGGCTTCTGGATACTTACGCGGCAGCGGCTTTGGCTTTTTCGGCGAGCTTGGTAAACGCCGCGGGCTCACGTGCCGCGAGTTCGGCGAGGCTCTTGCGATCGAGCTCGATGCCGGCGTGCTTCAGGCCGAGCATGAACTTGCTGTACGACATGCCGTTCTCGCGCGCCGCCGCGTTGATGCGGACGATCCACAGGCTGCGGTAGTCCCGCTTCTTGCGCTTGCGGCCGGTGTACGCGTAGACGCCCGCTTTTTCGGACGCCTCTTTCATGAACTTGTAGAGCTTGCTCTTGTTCTGGAAGTAGCCCTTGGTGAGTTTCGAGAGCTTCTTGCGCTTCTGACGGCGTACGACGCCACGTTTGACGCGAGGCATGACTGGCTTTCTTGCGTTATCGGGGGCCGGCGTTTCGCCGAACTTCAGGGCGCATCATGCTGCAGCGGAAACGCCCCAATACCGCAGGCTGCAGCGCGCCGAAAACTTAAAAGGAAAAGCTAAGAAGGAAAATGTTTCCCTTATTTCTTTTTCGTTATTCCTTTTTCGTTATTCCTTTTTCGTTATTCCTTTTTCGTTATTCCTTTTTCGTTATTCCTTTTTCGTTTTCACTTTCATTTATACGGCAGCATCAAATTGATCTTGCGCGCATCGCCAGGGGTGACCACCTTCGAGCCGCGCAAGTGACGCTTCACCTTGGTCGACTTGCTCGTGAGGATGTGACGCTTGAAGGCCGCGCCGCGCAGGATCTTGCCAGTGCCGCTCTTCTTGAACCGCTTGGCGGCGCCGCGGTGTGTCTTCAGCTTCTGCTTCTTCGCCATATTTTTAACTTTTAACTTTTAACTTTTAACTTTTAACTTTTAACTTCTGCTTCAGCCGCTTCCGCCTTTTTCGCCTTAGGCGTGCCCTTTTTGCCGGTCAGGATCGTGTGCATCTGGTTGCCTTCCTGACGAGGCATCGTTTCCGCCACCGCGACCTCTTCGAGGTCCTTGATCAGGCGCATCAGGATGCGATGGCCGATTTCCGGGTGCGCCATTTCGCGGCCGCGGAAAAAGATCGTCGCCTTGACCTTGTCGCCGTCTTCAATGAAGCGCTCGATGTGGTGCTTCTTGAACTGGTAATCGTGCTCGTCCACCTTCGGACGAAACTTGATTTCCTTGACCTCGATCACCTTCTGGTGGCGCTTGGCTTCGCGAGCCCGCTTCTGCTCCTGGTATTGATACTTGCCGTAGTCCATGATCCGGCAGACCGGCGGCACGGCGGTCGGAGAAATCTCGACCAGATCGAGGCCTTTCTGTCGGGCAAGGATAAGAGCCTGGGGCGGCGGCATGATGCCCAGCTGCTGCCCCGCGTCGTCGATTACGCGGATTTCACGGACGCGAATGCGCTCGTTGATGCGCAGGCGGTCGTCACGACGGGTCGGGCGAGATCTATCGAAGGCGATAAGCGTTTCCCTCCAAAGGCGACAAAGATTACTAGGATAACGCTTTGGCCCGGACCTCGGCAAGCGCGTCGGTCACGAACTGCGCCAGCGGCCGGGGGCCCAAATCGCCCTTTTTCTGGCTGCGAACCGCCACCGCCCGGTCGGAAATTTCCTTGTCGCCGACGACCAGCATGTAGGGAATCTTCATCAGCTGCGCCTCGCGAATCTTGTAATTCACCTTTTCCGAGCGGTCGTCGACCTCGACCCTGAGTCCGGCCCGGTCCAATTCGGCCGCCACTTCGCGGGCGTACTCGAGGTGCCGGTCTGCGATCGGCAGCACGATCGCCTGGACCGGCGCGAGCCACAACGGGAACGCGCCGGCAAAGTGTTCGATCAGGATCGCAATGAAGCGCTCGAGGGAACCGGACACCGCGCGGTGAATCACGACCGGCCGATGCTCGGCGTTGTCCTCACCGACGTACGTGAGATCGAAGCGCTCCGGCGCCGCGTAATCGAGCTGGATCGTTCCAAGCTGCCACGAGCGGCCGAGCGCGTCCGTGACGTCGAAATCGATCTTGGGGCCATAAAACGCGCCGTCGCCCGCGTTGATCGTGTAAGGCATGCCCGTCGCTTCGAGCGCGCTCTTGAGGCCCGCCTCGGCGCGGTCCCACATCGCATCGTCGCCAATGCGCTGCTCGGGGCGTGTCGCGAACTTGATGCTGGCCTTCATCCCGAACGCTTCGTAGTGGCCAAGGATGAAATCCATCAGGAACTTCACTTCGCTGGCGATCTGGTCCTCGCGCAGGTAGACGTGGCAATCGTCCTGCGAGAATTGCCGCACGCGCGTCAGTCCCGCGAGCGCGCCTGACAACTCGTTGCGGTGCAACGGATCGAACGTGACGTAGCGAAGCGGCAACTCGCGGTACGAGCGACGCGCCGTGCCGAAGTAGAGATGGTGAGACGGACAGTTCATGGGCTTGAGGCTCATGTCGTGATCGTTCGTCTCGGTGTTCAGGACCAGGAACATGTTCTCCCGGTACTTGCCCCAGTGCCCTGACGTCTCCCAGAGCGTCTTCGTGTAGAGCAGTGGCGTCTTGATTTCCTGGAACGCGGCCTTCTGCCGTTCCTGGCAGAACGCGACCAGCGTGTTGTAGAGCGTCGTCCCTCGAGGAGTCCAGAACGCGGCGCCGGGCGCCACCGGATGCATCTGAAAGAGATCCAGCTCCTTACCGAGCTTGCGATGATCGCGCTTCCTGGCTTCTTCGATGCGCGCCAGATGCTCGTCGAGCTCCTTCTGCGAGAAGAACGCCGTGCCGTAGACGCGCTGCATCGGCGCGTTCTTGGCGTCGCCCTTCCAATAGGCGTTCGACGTCGACGTCAGCTTGAATGCCTTCAGGCGGCTCGTTGATGGCACGTGCGGACCGACGCAGAAGTCGACGAACACGTCGCGATCCTTGATCGTGTAGACGGAGACCTCTTTCTGGCCGGCCGTCTTCTCTTCGATCAGCTGCACCTTGAGCGGCTCGCCGCGCTTCTTGAAGAAGTCGATCGCTTCCTGGCGCGGCCACATCTGGCGCTCGTAAATGTAGTCCTGCGACGCCAGCTCCTTCATCTTCTTCTCGATCGCCTCGAGGTCCTCGGGGACGAAGGGACGTTCGACGATGAAGTCGTAGTAGAAGCCGTCTTCGAGCGGCGGACCAATGCCGCACTGGACGTTCGGGAAGAGCGCCGTCACGGCGGCGGCAAGCAGATGCGCCGTCGAATGGCGATAGACCTCGAGCGCCTCGGGATTCTTGTTGGTGACAATCCGGACCCTGGCGTCGTGCGTGAGCGGGTAGGTGAGATCGACGAGCTTGCCGTCGACATCGGCAACGATCGCCGCGTCGGCCAGGCGAGGCGAGATTGCCTCGGCGACTGCTCTTACAGGAGCGCCGTTCTCAACCTGTTTCGTTGAGCCATCCGGAAGCGTGACTGTGATCATTTTTTGCTGCGGCCCTTCGACTCGCGTTCGGTCACTCTGTGACCAAATGCTCGCTCAGGACATTCGACGCGTCAGATGGCTTGCCATGAGCAAACCTTTCGCTTGCCGTGAGGCAGGCGGAAGGTGCGTCGAATGGTAGGCGCGGGTGGATTCGAACCACTGACCTCCTCCGTGTCAGGGAGGCGCTCTAACCAACTGAGCTACGCGCCTGTCTTTTGGCGAATGTCGGCCTTAAGCCGAACGAAAAGTATATCAGACCGCCGGGCAGGTTCTACGCGGCGGCCTTGGTAGTCAGCGATTCGATCGCCTTCTGCAAGGTCGCATCGGTGGCCGGCGCCACCTGGCCGAAGTCGATGTCGGGCTGTTCGACCGCGACATCGGGGACGAGGCCCTTCTCGTGGATCGCGACGCTGGCCGGCGTCATGTAGATCAGGTGCGTCAGCATCAGGCCGCTGCCGTCGGGCAGCCGCACCAGCTTCTGGCGGGCGGCGCGGCCGAGCGTGCGCTCGCCAATCAGCTGCGCGCGCTTGTTGCCGGCGAGCGCGGCGGCGAAGACTTCGGCGCCGTTCGACGTGCCGTTGTCCGTCAGCACCACCGTGTTGATCGTGATCGCGCCGTCGCCGGCGGCAGCGGACACCGCTTCCTTCTGCTTGTCGCGATCCTGGCGATAGGCGAGCACGCCGTTCTTGACGAAAAGCCGCGCCGCGGCGAGACCGGCGTCGACATCGCCAAACGCGGTGCCGCGCAGATCGATCATCACGCTCTTCGCGCCGTTCTTTGTGAGCGAATTGATCTCGCTCTTGATCTGATCGGGCGTGTTCTTCGCGAACTCGGCGACGCGCAGGTAACCGACACCGGGCGCGGCGATCTTCGACTTCACCGATACAGACGACAACTCCTCGCGCGCGAGATCGATTTCATGCGGCTCGGCGGCATTGCCGCGGAGCACCGTCAGGCGCACCTTGGTGCCGGGACGGCCGCGCAGCAGGCGCTGCCCTTCATAGACCGTGACGTCGCGCGTCGACTGGCCGTCGATGGCGCGGATGTAATCGCCCGGGAGCAAGCCGGCTTTCGCGGCGGGCGAGCCGTCCCGCGCCGCGATCACGCGCAGGTAATACTGTCGCGTCAGCTCGAGGCCGGTCTGCGCCGGGCCACCGAGATCGCCCTTGTCCAGCACCTTGACCTGCGCCACGTCGAGATAGGCGCTGTCCGGATCGAGGCCATCGGCGAGGCCGTGCATCGCGCCGTGCATCACCTTGTCGACGTTTACTTCTTCGACGTAGTTGCTGAGGATGAGCGAGACGACATCTTCGAAGATGCGCAGGTATTGATAGCTCTGTTCACGCGCGACGGCCTTGCTCATGAATCCGCCGATCACCGCGAAGGCGATGACGGGCATGGAGACGGCAAGGACGAGGACGCGGCCGCGAATCTTCATCATTTGTCCTTCAGCCATTCTAGCGGGTTCACCGGGCGGCCGTCGATGCGGACCTCGAAATACAGGGCGGCTCCGGCGGACGGCGACAGCCCGATATGGCCGAGCGGCGTGCCGCGGCTGACGTTCGTCCCAGTGCTCACGGAGGCATCCAGCAGATGGCCATAGACGGTGAACGCGTTATTGCCGTGATCGACGATCACCATGGTGCCGAAGCCGCTGAACGGCGCCGCAAATGCCACCGTGCCTTCGTGCACCGCGGTGGCGACGGCGCCTTCTTCGGCGGCGACCTCGATACCATTTCGGACGATCGAGGTGTTGAAACGGCCGGACGCCTGCCGGCCGAATCGCGCGCTGACCTCGCCGGTGGTCGGCCACGGCAGATCGCCGCGGAAGGCGCGAATCGGCAGCGCGACCGACGGCGCCGATCCGGCGCCGGCGGCGGCAATGGTCTCATCGAGCTGCGCCTGCGCCGCCTGCAGCTCGGCGACGAACTGCGCGGCGAGATCACGGCGCTGATCGAGATCCGCGATCATGCGGTTGCGCGCCGCGACCGCGGCCTCGACGGCGGCCCGGGCGCGCTGCGCCTCCTTCTGCATCGCCTCGACCATGTCGTATTTCTGGTCGAGCTCGTTGAGCGCATCGCGCTCGGCGGCGAGCGTGCGGCGATGCGTCTCGAGACGGACGCGATCCATTTCCGCCACCGCGGCGACGCCCCGCGCCATGCGTCCAATCGCGCGCACGTCGTTCGTCGCCAGCAGCAGCTGCACGTATCCCGCGCGCCCGTGTTTGGACAATTCGACGAGACGCTCGCGAATCGCCGGCGTCTCCGCGATGCGCGTTGCCTCGAGCACTTTCAGCCGCGCCTCGGTGCGATCGCGATCCAGCGTCACGCGCGCCAGCTCGGTCTGCGTCCTGGCGGCTTCCGCCTGCTTGATCTCGCGGTCTATCTCGAGCCGGCGCAATTCACCAAACACCGTGCGCGCCTGTGCCGCGAGCTTGTCTGATTCCGCCTGCAGCGCCTTGATCCGCGCGGCGATGCGGTCGGACTGCGCCTTTGGATCGACCTGCGCGCTGATGCCCGCGATCAACAGGCCACCGAGACACAGAGATACGGAAAGCGCGTATTTCACTGTGCCGATTATACTTGTCGCGTGCGGGTGCTGGGCATCGACTATGGCGCGCGTCGCATCGGCCTGGCGCTGAGCGACGCGACCGCGACGCTCGCCTCGCCGTGGCGGCTGGTGCAGCGGCCACCCTCCGAAGCGGAAACCCTGCGCCTCATGGTCAAGGAAATCACCGCGCTCGCCGCCGAAGACGACGGTCTCGAAGCCGTCGTCGTCGGCTGGCCGCGCCGCCTCGATGGATCGCCGACCGATCAGACCAAGTACGTCGAAGCCTTCGCGCGCGCGATCGAAACGCAGATCACGATCCCGGTCGTGCTGCAGGACGAGCGCCTCTCGAGTCACGAGGCCGAATCGCGCCTTGCCGCGCGCGAGTCCGACTGGCGCAAGCGCAAGGCCAAGCTCGACGCCGCCGCGGCGGCGATCATTCTCCAGGACTATCTCGACGGACGCACACGAGTGTCGACGAATGCGGTGGATTAAGCGACTCTTCTATCTGGTCCTGCTCGTGGCGATCGTTGCCGGCGCCGGCGGCTGGTGGATCTATCAGCAGGTCATCGAGCCGTATCGCGGCTACAACGAGGCTGAAGTGTTCGTCGACATTCCGAGCGGCTCCGGCCCCGGTCGAATTGGCGATCAGCTGGTGCGCGCCGGCGTCGTCCGCGATCCCACGATCTTCCGCGCGGCGCTGTGGATCAGCGGCCGCGCCCGCGCGCTGAAGGCGGGCGAGTATCGCTTCAACCAGCCGATGCACGCGCTCGACGTGATCGACAAGATCGCTCGTGGTGATGTCTACAAGCGCCTGCTGACGTTCCGCGAAGGCCTGACGATCGCCGAGATGGCCCAGGTGTTCGAGGAGAAGAAATTCGGAACGGCCGCCGATTTTCAAAAGGCGGCGGCGAACGTGAAGCTGATCGCGGATCTCGATCCGGCCGCCACGGATCTCGAAGGCTATCTGTTCCCGGAAACCTACTCGCTGCCGCGCAACACGCCCGCGAGCGACGTCGTCGCGCAGATGGTGGCGGGTTTCAGGAACGCGTTGACGCCGGAGATTAGAACGGCGACCGAGGCGGCCGGCTTCAGCGTGCGCGAGCTGGTGACGCTCGCGTCGCTGGTGGAAAAGGAAACCGGTGCCGGCGACGAGCGTCCGCTGGTGTCGGCGGTGTATCGCAACCGCCTGAAAATCGGCATGCCGATGCAGGCCGATCCGACGGTGATCTTCGCGCTGCAGAAGGCCGGCCGCTACAACGGCAACCTGACGCGCGAACACCTGCGCGAGCTCGATTCGCCGTACAACACCTATAAATACGGCGGCCTGCCTCCGGGCCCGATCGCCGCGCCCGGCCGCGCGTCACTCCACGCCGCCGCGATGCCGGCCGATGTCGACTACTTGTATTTCGTCAGCAAGAACGACGGCACGCACGTCTTCGCGTCGACGCTCGCCGAGCACAATCGAAATGTGTTCACCTGGCAGGTTGAGTACTTCAGGAAGCAGCGGGCGCAGCAGGAGCGATAGGCCGACGGTCAGGATGCTGCTTTCGCCAGAACACACCGGTCCAGTCGATGGTCTCGATCGGCGCGCCGAGGTCCTTCGCGAGAACGAACCGTTTTCGTTCAAGAAGTCGGACCACGCGCGCGATAATCCAACTGCGGACCGGGACTGGCCGGTCGCTGAACTGCTTCGTGAAATACTCGAACGGCATCAGCGGTTCGGGCCAGTGACGCTTCTTTTCACGTCGCTATCCTGCATTCGCGTTGGCGTTTGGCGTTGGGGGCGCGTCGTTGCCCGTCAGCAAGACATGTCCCCCGGATGTAGGTGCCGTCTACGCCTCGATTGCAAGTTGAATGGCTACTGAATGGTCGAATTGACTTCTTAGGCGACTCTTGGCGCTCAACTCAGCAGCTCACGAGATCAAGAGTTCAATAGATTCCCTACCGCTCGTTCCACTTCAGCTTCTGGCGAAGCACCTCGAAATAACTGCGAGTGGTCGATCGGATCAATCGCAGCGGCCGCTCCGATTTGGCGATGCTGATCTCGTCGTCTTCCTGCAAACCGAAACCGGTCTGGCCGTCGACGGTGACGTAGACTTCGTCGCCGGCATTCGAGCTGGTCGATCGCACGCGCACGTCGCGCTCGGTGGGAATGACGATCGGCCGGTTGGTCAGCATGTGCGGCGCGATCGGCGTGAGGACGAGCGCGTCCATCGACGGATGCACGATCGGGCCACCAGCCGCGAGGTTGTAGGCCGTCGATCCCGTCGGCGTCGCGACAATCAGGCCGTCGGCCTTCACCGCAGTGACGAACTGATCGCCCACCGACACCGACAGCTCGATCATCCGCGACAGCGCCGTGCGCGTGAAGACGACGTCGTTCAGCGCCATGTGCGAGAACGGCGCCTTGCCCCTGGTGGTCGTGGTCGCCCGCAGCATCATCCGCAGATCGTGCGTCGCCGTGCCGTTGAGCACGGCTTCGAGCGACTGGTAAATCTCCGGCCGCGTGATCTCCGTCAGGAAGCCGAGCGATCCGAAATTGACCGCGAGGATCGGCACGTCCTTGCCGCTCTCGGCGATCGCCTTGGCCATCGACAGCAGCGTGCCGTCGCCGCCGAGGACGAGGACGACATCGACCTGTGACGGCAGCTCCTCGCGTTCGGCGACCTTGCGATCGCCGCCGTCGACGAGCTTCGCCGCTTCGGTCGTCCAGACCGTGTCGACCTTGCGCTCGCCGAGCCATGACGACAGCGACGCGAGCGTGTCGCGCGCTTCGACGAGCCTCGGTTTGACGGCTATTCCTATTCGCATCGCAGATGCATCAAGAATTCGCGATTGCCGTGCGCGCCGGTGATCGGGGAGTCGATCAACGCGACGCGCCTCAATCCTACTTCAGCGGCCGCGGCCGTCACCTCCGAGACGACGCGATCGTGCACGGCGGGATCGGTGACCAGCCCGCCTTTGCCCACATCTTCACGTCCTGCCTCGAACTGCGGCTTCACGAGCGCGACAATGTCGGCGGGCCTGGCGACGAGATTCGGCAGGACCGGAAAGATGTGCCGCAGGGAAATGAACGACACGTCGATGCTGACGCGCGTGATCGGTCCCTTATCGGGAAGATCGCCGGCCTGCAAATGCCGCGCGTTGGTGTGTTCGATCACCGTGACGCGCGGATCGCTGCGCACTTTCCAGTGCAGCTGGCTGTGCCCGACGTCGAGCGCAATCACGTGAGCCGCGCCGCGTTGCAGCCAGACGTCGGTGAACCCGCCGGTGGATGCGCCGACATCGAAGGCGATGCGATCCGTCGCGTCGATCCTGAAGGCGTCGAGTGCCGCCGCCAGCTTGACGCCGCCGCGGCTGACCCACGGGTGATCGGGGCCGATGACCCGCACCTCCGCATCGATCGGCACCATCGTCCCCGCTTTCGCCGCGCCGTGTCCGTCCACATCGACCTGGCCCGCGAGAATCAGCGCGCGTGCCTTCTCGCGCGACTCGACGAGTCCTTTCTCGACCAGCAACGTGTCGAGCCGTTGTCGTCGCGGTGTTTTCAAGACCTCACGACCTCACGACCTCAAGACCTCTATGTTTTGCGGTCAATGATCCAACCCGCAATGTCCGCGAGTCGCGAATCGAGCAGCCCCGCCTTGTCGAGCGCGGCCCGCGCTTTCGTGTTGCATTCGGCCGCGAGCTCCTTCGATCGCTCGAGTCCGAAGAACGCCGGATACGTCGGCTTGCCCGCCGCCTTGTCCTTGCCCGCGGTCTTGCCGAGCGAGGCGGCCGATCCTTCCTCGTCGAGGATGTCGTCGACGATCTGAAAGGCAAGCCCGATCTCAGTGCCGTATTGATCGAGCGTCGTGAACAGCGAATCGGTCGCCCCGCCCATCACGGCACCAGCGGCAACGGAGGCGCGGATCAACGCGCCGGTCTTGCGCGCATGCATATCGCGCAGTTGATCGGGCGTTCGGAGAGCGACCGCTTTAGCGGTCGCTGAACCTGTCCCCGCCGAGTTGCCGACAGCGCTGAGATCAATCGCCTGTCCCCCCACCATCCCCGGCGCGCCGGCGGCGTCGGCGATGATCGCCATCACCTTCAGCTTCCGCTGCATCAGCGTCGGGTGATAGCCGGCCGGCTCGCGCGCGAGGAGGCGAAACGCCTCGGCCTGCAAGCCATCGCCGGCGAGAATCGCCATGCCCTCGCCGTGCACGACATGCGACGTCGGTCTGCCGCGGCGAAGATCATCGTCATCCATCGACGGCAGATCGTCGTGGATCAGCGAGTAGGTGTGGATCATTTCAAGCGCGCACGCGGCCGGCATTGCCGCATCTCGTGCCGCGGCTTCGGAGGCGCCGATTGCCTGCGCGACGCCTTCGGCGCTGGCGATCACGAGCAGCGGGCGAAGACGTTTACCGCCGCCGAGGAGGCTGTACCGCATCGCCTCCACGAGCACGGGTGGGACCGCCGGTGCCTTGGAAAGAAACTCTTCGAGCGCGGACTCAACCTGCTTGCGGCGCGCGTCGAGGTACTCCGAAAAGGTCATTCCTCTTCGTCGTCTGGAAGATTGAGGGAGGAGGGCGCCGGCTTCAGCTCGCCGCGCTCGTTGACGATCTCAATGCGGCGCTCGGCTTCCTCGAGCCGGGAATGACAGAAGCGGGAGAGCTGCACACCGCGCTCATATAGCTCGAGCGACTTCTCGAGCGCGAGATCGCCCTCCTCGAGCTTCTTGACGATGCCCTCGAGCTCGGCGATTGCGGCCTCGAAGTCCTTGATCGTTGGATCCATCTAGTATTGGACAAACATACACAGAATCACTGAATCACAGAAACACGGAAGCCATTATTGGTCCGTAAAAAAGAGTGCTGTGCTTCTGTGGTTCCGTGGTTCTGTGTATGTTTGTTCACTCCCGGTTAACTCTGTCGACTGTGGCAATGATGGAACCGCGCTCAACCGTAATGCTCACGGCGTCCCCGGCTTTCACTGTTGCCGCATCGCGAATGATACGCGTGCGGTCGGCGTCCCACGTAACGGAATAGCCGCGACCGAGGACTGCGAGGGGGCTGAGGCCTTCGACGCGCGCCGCGAGGGCGCCGAAGCGCGTTTGCGCCCGCGTCAGTCGGCGGCGGGCCGCTGCAACAAGCTGCCCTTCGCGCGACACGAGGCGCGTGCGGACCGCCGCGAGGCGATGGCGCGGATCAAATTGATCCAGCGAGCGGCGCAACAATTCGTGGCGGCGCGCGCGACGAGCGAACCCTTGCGACACGCGTTGGCGTAACGCCGATGCCAGTTCCGAGACATGACGGCCTCGAACGGCAAGCCGCCCCTCGAATCCCGCATACCCCGGCCGCGCCTCGAGCATGTGCAGGCGCGTCTCCATGCGGCGCAGGCGATGGTGAATCGCCGCATCGAGACGCTCGCAGATGCGTCCGATGTGGCCGAAGAATTCGTCCTTCCGGCGCACGACGAGCTCCGCCGCTGCCGACGGCGTTGGCGCACGCAGATCCGCGACGAAATCGCAGATCGTGAAGTCGGTTTCGTGGCCGACGCCGGAAATGATCGGCACCTGCGATTGCGCGATCACGCGCGCCAGCACTTCTTCATTGAACGCCCACAGGTCCTCGAGCGAGCCGCCGCCGCGCGCGACGATGATCACGTCGACGTCTTCGATGCGCTCGACCTTGCGGATCGCGTGCGCGATCTCGCGGCCCGCGCCTTCGCCCTGCACGCGCGTGCCCGACAGCACCAGGTGCGCATTGGGATAGCGTCGACGCAGCACTCGAATGATGTCGCGCAGCGCCGCGCCGTCGAGCGACGTCACGATGCCGATGCGGCGCGGTAGCGCGGGTAGCGGACGCTTGCGCGCCGGATCGAACAGCCCCTCGGCGGCGAGCTTCTTCTTCAGCTGCTCGAATGCCTGCTGCAGCGAGCCAAGGCCTTTCGGCTCGAGATGCTCGCAGAGGATCTGATATTCGCCCTTCGGATCGTAGACGCTGACCTTCCCGCGCGCGACGACCTTCAATCCGTCCTCGGCCTTGAACTTCAGGTAACGCACCGCCGAGCGGAACATGACGGCTTTGATCTGCGACGCGCCGTCCTTGAGCGTGAAATACATGTGACCCGTATTCCACACGCGCGCATTCGAGATTTCACCTTCGACCCAGACGGTATGCAGCTGATTTTCTAAGAGGTCTCGAATGGTGGCGTTGAGCTCACTGACGGTGAGAACCGTTCGAACCACCTTTGGAACCGCTGGAACTTCTGGAACTTTTGGAACCGAGGGTTTTTCGTCTTCGAACGGCAGCCGGCTCATGTGCGTGCTGCCGTCACACTATCAGTAATTTCCTTGAGCTGCTGTTCGGTCAGGCCAATCCGCTCGATCGCCGTCGCCTTGCCGGTGGTCTGATCAACAGTGATCATCACGCCGTGGAGGCGCGGATCGCCCGAGGCGGTTTCGAATCGCGCCGGCAATCCGGTGATGAAGCGCTGGATGATCGCGTCCTTCTCGATGCCGATGACGCCGTCGTGCGGTCCGGTCATGCCGACATCGGTCAGGCACGCGGTGCCGCCGGCCAGAATCCGCTCGTCCGCGGTTTGCACGTGCGTGTGCGTGCCAATCACCGCGGTGACCATGCCGTCCAGGTAATAGGAGATCGCGATCTTTTCCGACGTCGTCTCGGCGTGCATGTCGACGAAGATCACCTGCGCGCCGTCGCCGCGCACCTTGGCGATCTCGCGCTCGGCAACGCGGAACGGATCGTCGATGGCATTGAGAAACACGCGGCCCATCACGTTGATGACGCCGACCTTGACGCCGTTTGTCGCGGTAATGACATGCGAGCCTGCGCCGGGCGTGCCGTCGGGATAATTCGCCGGCCGCAGCAATCGCGGCTCGTTGCCGATGAACTCGAGGGTCTCGCGCTTGTCCCACACGTGATTGCCGGTCGTGATCACGTCCACGCCCGACGACAGGATCTCGAGCATGTTCTCGCGCGTGATGCCCGCGCCGCCGGCGGCATTTTCGCCGTTGGCAATCACCAGATCCGCGTCGTGATGCGACGCGAGCGCGCGGACGTGACGCCGGATCAGATCGCGACCGGGGCGGCCGACAATGTCGCCGAGGAACAGCAGTTTCATCCGCGGGAGGGCGTATCGATCGGGACGAGCAGGCCTGCGCCGCGACGGTCGGCAATGCGCGGCAGCACCACGCGCAGCTCGCCGTTGGCGAGCCGGGCGCGTGCCTGCGCCCCGTCGATCGCGGCGCTGATCTTCACCGCGCGCGCGAAGCGTCCAAAATCGCGCTCGACGAGATGAAAGCTGGCGGGACCGCGCTTCGTCAGATCCGGCCGCTCCTTTTCGCCGACGATCAGCACGACGCCGCTCTTGAAGAGGATGCGGATCGCGTCCGCGGCGATACCCGGCAAATCGAGGACGATCTCGACGGTCTTGTCCGTCTCGAAGACGTCGACGACGGGCATGCATTCGCCGGCAACGACGTGGCGGCGATCCGGCCGCCGGCGGGCCAGATCCTCGAGCAGCTTGTGGACATCCGCCGCCAGATCAGCCGGCTGATCCATCGAGCCCGCGGAGAAGGTCGCCATCCCTCGATTCTACCGGCATCCGGCTACATCCAGGGGCTGGCCCCAAACGTAGCCGAAGCTACAGTTGGGGCCAGCCCCCGAGTGTAGCCGGGGAAGGGTAAGGCTCAGGTTTTGTAACCACTTAGGCAGTCCCGGCGTCATATGAGTGTAATTCGCTAAGATAAGGTGCTTGACAACCACTCACGTCTTTTCGATACTGGAATCCGGTCCTGAGGAGGACACCAAAGAATGAGCAAGGGAAGAGTCATCGGAATCGATCTGGGCACGACCAACTCGGTCGTCTCGGTCATGGAAAACGGCCAGCCCGTAGTCATCGTCAACCAGGAGGGCGCGCGGACGACGCCGTCCGTCGTGGGCTTTGGCAAGGACGGCGATCGGCTGGTCGGACAGGTCGCGAAGCGCCAGGCGGTGACCAATCCGGAAAACACCGTGTTCTCCGTGAAGCGGTTCATGGGCCGCAAGTTCGACGAGGTCACGGAAGAGACCAAGCGCGTGCCTTACACCGTCGTGGCCGACAAGACCAACGACGCGCGCATCAGCGTGCGCGGCAAGCAGTATTCGGCGCCCGAGATCTCCGCGATGGTCCTGCAGAAGCTGAAGCAGGCCGCGGAAGACTATCTCGGTGACAAGGTCAGCGACGCGGTGATCACGGTGCCGGCGTACTTCAACGACGCGCAGCGCCAGGCCACCAAGGACGCCGGCCAGATCGCCGGCCTCAACGTGCTCCGCATCGTCAACGAACCGACGGCGGCGGCGCTTGCCTACGGTCTCGAGCAGAAGAAAGACGAGACCATCGCGGTCTACGACCTCGGCGGCGGCACGTTCGACATCTCCGTGCTCGAAGTGGGTGAAGGCGTGGTCGAAGTGAAATCGACCAACGGCGACACGCACCTCGGCGGCGACGACTTCGATCAGCTCGTCGTCGACTGGATGATCGCGGAGTTCAAGAAAACGGACGGCATCGATCTCGGCAAGGACCGCATGGCCCTTCAGCGTCTGAAGGAAGCGGCGGAGAAGGCGAAGATCGAGCTGTCGTCGGTGATGGAGACCGAGATCAACCTGCCGTTCATCACGGCGGATGCGTCGGGTCCCAAGCACATGACGATGAAGCTGACGCGCGCCAAGTTCGAATCGCTGGTCGAGCCGCTCGTGCAGCGCACCATCGCGCCCCTGAAGCAGGCGCTCGCGGATGCGGGCCTGTCGCCGAAGGACGTCGATGAAGTCGTGCTCGTCGGCGGATCGACGCGCATGCCTCGCGTGCAGCAGGTCGTGAAGGAGTACTTCGGCAAGGAACCGCACAAGGGCGTGAATCCTGACGAAGTCGTCGCGATCGGCGCGGCCGTGCAGGGGGGCGTGCTCTCCGGCGAAGTCAAGGACGTGCTGTTGCTGGACGTCACGCCGTTGTCGCTCGGTATTGAAACGCTGGGCGGCGTCACGACGGTGCTGATCCCGCGCAACACGACCATCCCGGCGAAGAAGAGCGAGATCTTCTCGACGGCGACCGACAACCAGACCAGCGTGGAAGTCCACGTGCTGCAGGGCGAGCGCTCGATGGCGCGCGACAACCGCACGATGGGACGCTTCCACCTGACGGGCCTGCCGCCCGCCATGCGCGGCCTGCCGCAGATCGAAGTCACCTTCGACATCGACGCCAACGGCATCGTCAACGTCACGGCGATGGACAAGGCGACGGGCAAGGAACAGAAGATCCAGATCACGGGCGCGAGCGGGCTCGCGAAGGACGAGGTCAATCGTCTCGTGAAGGAAGCGGAAGCCAACGCTGCCGACGATGCGAAGCAGCGTGAGGAAGTCGATGCGCGCAATCGCGCCGAAGCAGAGGCCTATCAGAAAGAGCAGGCCGCCAAGGCTGCGCAGGAAGCCGGGAGCCGGGAGCCGGGAACCGGGAGCCGTCAGGAAAACCCGGCCGACGCCGCCAAGGACGGCGAGGTCGTTGATGCTGAATTCGCGGAGGCTAAGTAACCATGTCCATCATTCGTTTCGATCCGTTCGCTGACCTGCTGACGAACGGCCGGTGGGTGCCGGCCGTCGATATCTTCGAGAACGGCAAGCAGGAGCTCGTGCTGAAGGCGGAGCTTCCCGACATGAAGCGGGAAGACATCCAGGTCGTCTTCGAGAACAACACGCTGACGCTGAAGGGCGAGCGCAAGTTCGAAGGCGAGATCAAGCAGGAGCAGTTCCACCGTGTTGAGCGCGCGTATGGCACGTTCAGCCGGTCCTTCTCGCTGCCGTCGACCGTCGATGCGTCGAAGATCGCGGCGGAATACAAGAACGGCGTGCTGACGATCACGTTGCCGTTCCGCGAGGAATCAAAGCCGCGGACGATCAACGTCGAGGTCGCAGCCTAAGACGCGCTATCTGGCGGAGGCGGCGGTGGCTACTGACGGATCAGTAACCTACACGTTTCCGCTGGAGTGTCCCGGCTGCAAGGCCTCCAGCGGGTATCCGTTCAAGGCGGGCACGAAGGGCGGCACCGTGACGGCGGTCGTGTTAGCGATGCGTTGTCGTGATTGCCGGCACGAATGGCCGCTCGAACTGGAAACAAGCGAGATCACGTTTCCGGCGCGGCGCCATTAAGCAAAAGATCCCGACGGGGAACATCTCCCGTCGGGAATTTTTCTAGCGGAGGTCGACGACGACCTTGAAGTCGGGGAGATCCCACTGGACGAGGTTCTGCTTCACCTCTTCCATCGCGACCCGCTCGGCCTTGATCGCCTTCACGTGCAGGAGCGGCTCTTCGGCCTGATCAAGGCGCGGCCGGGCACCGCGGCGCAGTTGCTTGGCGCGCAGGGCCGCCACGTCAACGTATAAGAAACGGCTTTCAATCGGCGCCGCCTTCTCGTGAATAATCGGCGCGTCTTCGGCAGGGGTCTCGGATGCCGCCGGGTCCACCTGCGGGATTTCAGCTTCTGACATAGCCTCTCAGCATACTTCGGGAACTCCGAACCCGCAAATCCCGTCTTTGCCGTTAGATGCTGGAACTGATTGCGTTGGCTGGGCTGTTCATTGGCGGTCTGGCGGTCGCGGCCATCCTCGGTATCGTCTTCCTGGTCCTCAAGCTCGCTTTTTGGGCGGTTTTACTGCCGTTCCGCCTCCTGACCAAGCTGATTTGGGTGCCGATCGGCCTTGCCGCCGGCGGCGTGGGCCTCGCGGCCGGGGCTGCCATCATTCCGATCGCCCTGGTCATCGGACTCGTCGTAGCCGTGCTCGCCGCAATCGCGGCGGTCCTCGCCCTGCTCATTCCTGCCATTCCGTTCCTGCTACTGGGCCTGGCCGTCTGGGCGGTGTTGCGGCGCCGGCCTGCGGCCGTCGCCTAAGAATTAAAAATTAAAAATTAGAAGTTAAAAGGGGCTCGGGTTCTTGCGGCGCATGTTTGCCCTTTTCTTGACGATTATCGCCCCGAAGATCGAGGCCATCTGCCTCGCTTCGTCCTCGTAGCGCGCGACGGAACTGTGGGCGGCGAGTTCGCACGCCACGATGATTCGGATCGCCACTCTGGTCTCTCTAGTCTCGCGCAGCGCGATCCTCATTTTCGCGACGAAGTCCGCATCGCTCGAGGCGGCCTGCGCCTCTTGGAGATCGACGATACTGCCTTGATCAACTGTCTCCAGATGATGCGGCTCGCCTCGTCGAGATAGTTCTTCTTTGGAAAGGCCTTGATAACCGCGCACGTGAGATCGAACGAGCGGCGTTGCAGCCCCTGAATCTGATCAATGGTAGCCATGCCCTGAAGAGGAGCAAGATTCCGACCGCGCGGGTTTGGGCGAGAATCCCAATGTTTCGCGCCCACCGCTAGCAGAAACTGCGATCCAACCTGGAACCCTGCGGCGCATTTTTTTTGATTTTTAAATTTCTAATTTTTAATTAACAATCGCGGCGTGGAAGTACCCCTGACACCGCTCGACTTCCTGCGCCGCGCCCGAAAGCTGCATGGCGCACGCGAAGCCGTCGTTGACGGCGGCGAGCGCTGGAGCTACGAAGAATTCGGGACGCGATGCGATCGGTGGTCGTCGGCGTTGCAACGGCTCGGCGTCACGCAGGGCGATCGCGTGGCGTACATCGCGCCGAATACGCACCGGCAGCTCGAGTCGTTCTATGCGGTGCCGCAGATCGGCGCGGTGCTGGTGCCGATCAACTTCCGGCTCGTGCCCGACGATTTCCGCTACATGATTCAACACAGCGGCGCCAAGATCGTGTGCGCCGGGGCCGATCACACGGCAGCGGTTGATTCGATCCGCGGCGACCTCAAGGACGTCGAACATTTTGTTTCGCTCGACGGTCCGCGCGACGGCTGGCTCGATTACGAATCGTTGTTGAAAGACGCGAGCGCAGCCTTCGATCGCCCGTCGATCGGCGAGCGCGATCTGCTCACCATCAACTACACCAGCGGCACCACCTCGCGTCCCAAGGGCGTGATGATCACGCATCGCAACGCATGGATGAACTCGGTGGGCATGTTGATGCACTGGCCGATGACGCCCGGCGACGCGTATCTGTGGACGCTGCCGATGTTTCACGCCAACGGGTGGACGTTCACGTGGTCGGTGACGGCCGCGGGCGCGAAGCACGTGTGCCTGCCGAAGTTCGATGCGCCGACGATTTTCAAGATCGTGGCAAAGGAACAGGTCACGCGCATGTGCGCGGCGCCAACGGTGCTGATCATGCTGGCGAACGCGCCGGCGGAGGCAAAGGCGCTGGCGCCGAAGGGCGTCGGCGTGATGACCGCGGGCGCGCCTCCCGCGGCGGTGACGATCCAACGCATCGAAGAGGAGCTCGGCTGGAGCATCATCCAGATCTACGGCCTGACCGAAACCGCCCCCGGCATCAGCATCTGCGAGCCGCTGCCGGAGCATCGGGCGCTGTCGAAAGACGATCGCGCGAAGATCAAGGCGCGGCAGGGCGTGGAGTTCATCACGTCCGGCGAGCTGCGCGTGGTCGACGATCAGCGCCGCGACGTGCCGCGCGACGGCAAGACGCCGGGCGAGATCATCGCGCGCGGCAACGTCGTCATGGCGGGCTATTACAACGATCCCGACGCGACCGCCAAGTGCATGGGCGACGGCTGGTTCAAGAGCGGCGATGCCGCGGTCGTGCATCCGGATGGCTACGTGCAGATCACCGATCGGCTGAAGGACGTGATCATCAGCGGCGGCGAAAATATTTCTTCCGTCGAAGTCGAGGCCATGCTGCTGCGCCATGACGCGATCCAGGAAGTGGCGGTCGTCGGCGTGCCGAGCGAAAAGTGGGGCGAGTCGCCGCACGCGTTCGTGGTCTTCAAGACCGGACAGTCGGCGACGCCGGAGGCGCTGCGCCAGTTCTGCCGCGACAACATGGCGCACTTCAAGGTGCCGCACGGCTTCACGCCGATCGGCGAGCTGCCGAAGACGGCAACCGGGAAGATTCAGAAGTTCGTGCTGCGCAAGGGCCGCGCGAATATCACTGCGCAATAATAGGCGCCGAAGATCGCCGCCATCACGATCGCCGGCCAGACGCCGATTGTGAATCGCGAAAAGCCCGACGCCAGCAGCGCCGTGAGCAGCAGGCAACTGTGCGCGGTCAGCGCGGACACGGCGGCGATCGCGAAGATCGGCGGCAGTTGCCGCATCGTCAGGGCGGCGTAGATCCCGACGAACGCGATCGCGAGCGTCCAGATCGCCACGATGCTCATCATCCACTGCACGTAGCGGACGCGTTCTGAGCCGCTGAACACGAACGGCTCGCCCGGCTCGAGTGAGAACGCCAGCTCCTCGAACGGCATCGGGCGGTGCGAGCTCACGAACGCATTCAGCGCTGCCGCGCGCGCCGGATGACGCAGCCGGTCGATCGTCCACAGCGACTGGTAGTTCATTGCCGTCAGCATCGCGAAGGCGATCGGCGCGCGCCTGATCCGCGCCAGCGCCGCGGCGCCGAGCGTTGCCGTCTGCTGCGATTCGTCGAGCCGCGGCATCAGCGCGCGTGAGCGATCGACACAGCCGCCCTGCAGGCAGGTCTCGTAATACATCGCCAGCACGGCGCGGACCTCGGGCGGCGCCGACGCGAGGAACGCGCGAATCGGCGCGTAGTCGTTCTGGAGATGCTCGTCGAGCGCGGCGCGCACGCGATCGGGGGATGCCGGCGCCGCGGGCGCGTCGATCAGCGCCGCCTTCGCAAACAGATGGCGGCCCATCAGGCTCGATGACTTACCGCCGTGCACGAGCGGCGCGGCGGCCTGTTCCGTGCCGATGATCACCAGAAACGGCGCGAGCGCGGCGACGAAGAACAGCGGCGGTTGCGATCCGCGCAGCTTGTGACGCTGGAACAGCACCATCAACACCATGACGGGGAGCAGCGCGAAGGCGGTGCGACGGACCGTCGCGTCGAGTCCAGCGGCCGTGGCGATTAGCACCATCAAGTGCCACGTCGGGTGATACGCGAAGCGGACGCAGAAGCCGAGGAACACGACCAGCAGAGACAGGAACAACGACTCCGACAGGATCGACGCGTGGAACTCGCGGATCTGCGGCAAGGCCATCGAGCCGGCGACGACGGCGACCGCGAGCCAGGTGCTCGCGGTCAGCTTGACGATCTCGCGCCCCAGATAGGCCAGGGCGGCGCCGAACAGGACTGGCTGCGCGACAATCGCCCCGCGCGCGCCGAAAATACTCAGGAAGAA
Source organism: Cyanobacteriota bacterium (assembly GCA_019752015.1). Taxonomy (GTDB): domain Bacteria; phylum Acidobacteriota; class Vicinamibacteria; order Vicinamibacterales; family UBA2999; genus 12-FULL-67-14b. Next base: position 46,019 of record JAIEMQ010000043.1, read on the forward strand.
CGGATAGCCGAGCGGAACGATCGGTGAGGTGTTGAGGTAATGCACCGAGTCCGGCGTGGTGTACGGTCCGGCCGGATTGGTCCCCAGGCAATACGCGACATAGGCGGCGCACAGCGTGAAGACGATTGCCATCTAGGTCTAGGCGTGAGGCTTGCCCCCCGTAGCTTCAGCGAAGGGGGGGACCTCTGTATGGAATTTCGTGTCGCGCTGGAATGCATCCGCTGCGCGCAGCAGCGTCGCCTCGTCGAACGGGCGGCCCGTCAGCTGAAATCCAATCGGCAACCTCGACGATGAGAACCCGCAGGGCACGCTGATCGAGGGCAGGCCCGTCAGGTTCGCGCTGACGGTGAAGATGTCGTTCAAGTACATCTGCACCGGATCGCTCGTCTTCTCCCCGAGCTTGAAGGCCGGCGTCGGTGTCGTCGGCGTTGCCACCACGTCGACCCGCTCGAATGCTGTCTGGTAATCCTGCAGCAGCAGCGTGCGCACCTGCTGCGCCTTCAGGTAATACGCGTCGTAGTATCCCGCGCTCAGCACGTAGGTGCCGAGCATGATGCGGCGTTTCACTTCGGCGCCGAAGCCCTGATCGCGGGTGCGCTCGTACATCTGCAGCAGCCCGTCGTCTTTTTCCAGCTTCGCGCGCAGGCCGTAGCGCACGCCGTCGTAGCGGGCGAGATTCGACGAGGCTTCCGCGGTGCAGATCAAGTAGTAGACCGGGATGCCGTACGGCGCATGCGGCAATTCGATGTCGATGAGCTTCGCGCCGCGAGCAGCAAGCGTGGCCAGCGCCGACTCGAAGGCCGTGAGGATGTCCGCGTCAACGCCTTCGCCGAGAAACGCGCGCGGCACGCCGATGCGCAGGCCGTTCACATCGCCACTGAGCGCGGTGTTGAGATCGGGCATCGCTTCCGGTGAAGAGGTCGAATCGTGCGCATCGAATCCGCCGATCACCGAAAAGACCAGCGCCGCATCCTCGACCGTGGTCGCGAACGGACCGATCTGATCGAGCGACGACGCGAAGGCGAGCAGGCCATAGCGCGAGACGCGGCCGTAAGTCGGCTTGAAGCCGACAATGCCGCACAGTCCCGCGGGCTGGCGAATCGATCCGCCCGTATCCGATCCGAGCGCGAGCGGCACGAGACGCGCCGCCACCGCCGCCGCGGATCCGCCGCTCGATCCACCGGGCGTACGCGTCACGTCCCAGGGATTCTTCGACGGGCCCAGCGCCGAATTCTCCGTCGACGATCCCATCGCGAATTCATCGAGGTTGGTCTTGCCGATGATGATCGCGCCGGCGCGCTCGAGGCGCTCCACGACGGTTGCGTCGTACGGAGGAATGAAACCGGTGAGAATTTTCGAGGACGCCGTCGTCGGCACGTCCTTCGTGCACATGTTGTCTTTGATCGCGATCGGCACGCCGTGCAGCGGTGCGCTCGCGCGGCCGGCGGCATCGAGCGAGGCCGCGCGATCGAGCGCGCGCTCGGCAATGACGGTGTTGAACGCCGACAGCTTCGGCTCGGCCTTCTTGATGCGATCGAGCGCCTGCTCGACGGCGGCTCGCGCCGTCGTCTTGCCGTCTTTGATGTCTCGCGCGAGTGACCGGGCGGTCATCATCCGATCACTCGCGGCACTTTGAAGAGGCCCGACTCGAGCGCAGCATCCGGCGCGTTGCTCAGCAGCTCCGATCGCGACAAGGCCGGTCCGGGCACGTCATCGCGATCGACGGGACGGTTGAGGACCTGCGAGGTCGGCGCGACGCCGGTCGTATCGAGCGCGCGGATCTGTTCGACGTAGGTGAGGATGGCGCCGAGCTGACGAGTAAAAAGGTCGAGCTCCTCGGCGGTGAGCTCGAGGCGCGCCAGATCAGCAATGCGCTGTACGTCCTGTCGGGTGAGGTTACTCACAAGCAATGAATAATAACAAAGAACGAAAAACGAAGAACGAAAAACGAAGAACGAAAAACGAAGAACGAAAAACGAAGAACGAAAGCCGAAGAACGAAAGCCGAAGAACGAAAGCGCGTTTGTTCTTTGTTATTCGTTCTTTGTTATTTTCACAAAGCTGTCTTCATCGAGCAGCCAGCACTCGCCGGCGAATCCGCTCTTTGCGACCTGCGCGCGCAGCGCCGGAAGAGCCGTGGCACGGTCGTACCTGATCGACAGGTGATAGAGGACCAGCGTCTTGACGTTGGCGCGCGTCGCGACATCGAGGGCCTCTTCAGTGGTGGCGTGGATCGGCTCGCGGCGGTCGGGCTCGTTCAGGAACGTCGCATCGTGGACGAGGACGTCGGCATCGGTCACCAGCGCCGGATCGATCGGCATTGCATCGCCCGAGTGGGCGAAGACCACGTGGCGAACGTCTTCGAGCAGATCGTCGCGCGTCCCCTGGCGCGCCGCGGCCTCGATGTCCGCCTGCGTCATCGATGCGAAAGCCGGTTTCAGCCGCTTCCGTGTTTCGACGACGCGATAACCCAGCGCCACTTCGTTCGAGGTATGCCGGACGGTGATCGCCTCGAGCTGTTTGTTCTTGCCGATCGGCGTTGACGTGCCGGGCGCCGCGGCGATCCAGTTGAGAGGGAAGACCACATCCGCATAGGCCCGTCCCAGGTATTCGCGGACGGCCTGGACGCCAACGGAACCTTCGGGAAAAACAATAGTCAAAGGCTTATCGACGGCGCCCTTGCCGAATCGCCGCGCGGCGAGCAGGCCGGGAAGACCGAGCACATGATCGGAATGGCCGTGCGTGATGGCGAGGACCGACGGCGAGAACACGTTCGAGCCGAGCGCGATCTGAAGGCCTTCACCGGCGTCGATGAGCAACTGCAGCGGCCGGTGCCAGAGCCAGTTGGAATACATGCCGCGGCTGAAACCGCGCAGCGTCTCCTGCATCTGACCTTATTGTCTGTTATAGTTTCGGTTCGCCTTCTCTACGTCCTCGCAGGTTCGGAATACCCATGAGCTTCTCTATGACCACCGCCCGTTTTTCCCCACGAACGCCTCTTTCATTCGCTTTTTATTCGCTCATCGCGTTGGCGGTGATGAGCGTGGCTTGTCGCGGCAGCCAGACCCAGGGGCAGGGTGGGGGACCGCCGGGGGGAGGCCCACCGCCAATGCCGGTGGAAATCGTCACGCTCGCAGCGGAATCCGTCGAGCAGACCACGGAATATGTCGCGTCGCTCAAGTCGCGCCGCTCGGCGACCATCAATCCGGAAGTCGAGGGCACGCTGACCGAGGTCGCGGTGCGATCCGGCCAGGACGTCGCGCGCGGTGCGCTGCTGTTCGAGATCGATTCCGGGCCGCAGACCGCCGCGCTGGCCTCGCTGCAGTCGATGCGTCCGGCGCGTGAGTCGGACATCGAGTTCGCGCGCCAGCAGGTGCAGCGCAATCAGACGCTGATGAAGGCCGGCGCGATCAGCCAGCGCGAGGTCGAGCAGTACGAGGCGCAGCTGCGTGCCGCGGAGGCGCAGCTGAAGGCGCTCGACGAACAGATCAAACAGAGCCGCAGCCAGCTCAATTACTACCGCGTCACCGCACCGATCGCCGGCACGGTCGGCGACGTCCCGGTCAACGTCGGCGATCGCGTCACGCGCTCGACCGAGCTGACGACGATCAACGAGAACGACGTGCTCGAGGTCTACATCAACGTGCCGGTGCAGCAGGCGCCGAATCTGAAAGAAGGATTGCCGGTGCGTCTGATTGACGATCGCGGCGAGGTGCTGGCCACGAACCGCATCACGTTCGTCTCGCCGACGGTGGACACTTCCACGCAGTCGGTGCTCGCGAAGGCGCAGCTGATTGAAGGCCGCGGTCAGTTCCGCGCCGACCAGTTCGTGCGCGCGCGCGTAGTCTGGACGACGGCGCCGGGTCTGACGATCCCAGTGACAGCGGTGGTCCGCATCAACGCGCAGTTCTTCGCGTTCGTGGCGGAGAAAACCGGCGCATCGGGAATGGTCGCCAAGCAGAAGCCCGTGCAGCTTGGCGAGATCATCGGCAACGACTACGTGGTGAAAAGCGGGCTCGCCGTCGGCGAGCAGCTGATTGTATCGGGGCTGCAGAAAATTCGTGACGGCGCGCCGGTGATGCCCGCACCGCCCGCCGGTGCGGCACCCCCGGCACCCAAGGCACCTTAGGCACCTTAGGCACCCAGGCACCCAGGCACCCAGGCACCCAGGCACCCAGGCACCCAGGCACCATCATGATTGCTGACGTCTTTATTCGTAGACCCGTCCTCTCAACGGTCTGCTCGCTGTTAATCATTCTCGCGGGCGCGGTCGCGATCCCCACGCTGCCGATCGCGCGCTATCCGGATCTCGCGCCGCCGTCGGTGACGGTGAGCGCGTTCTATACCGGCGCCAACGCGCAGGCGGTGGAAAGCGCGGTCACGACACCGCTCGAGCAGGCCATCAACGGCGTCGAGGGCATGACCTACATGACCTCGTCGAGCACCAACAGCGGTTTTGCGAACATCACCGTCACCTTCGACGTCGATCGCGATCAGGATCTCGCGGCCGTTGACGTGCAGAATCGCGTCAACCAGGCACTCGGCCGCATGCCGGCGGAAGTGAGGCAGAACGGCATCGCCGTCGCGAAAGTTGCGACGGGCTTCATCGGCGGCATCGGCCTGTTCTCGAGAGACAACCGCTACTCGAGTCAGTTCATCAGCAACTATATCGACCTCTACATCCGCGACGCGATCAAGCGCGTGCCGGGCGTGGGCGACGTGATCGTATTCGGCGAGCGCAAGTTCGCGATGCGGCTGTGGCTCGATCCGACCAAGCTCGCCGGTCGAAACATTACGGCCGCGGACGTGCTCAACGCGCTGCGCGAACAGAACGTCCAGGTCGCGGCCGGCGCGCTGGGCGATGCGCCGTCGCCGGTCGATCAGGAATACACGATCAGCGTGCGCGCGATGGGCCGGCTCTCTGAAGCGCCGGAGTTCGAGGACGTGGTCGTCAAGGCCGGACGCGATGGTGCGCTCGTGCGCGTCAAAGACGTCGGCCGCGTCGAGCTCGGCGCGGAAACGTATTCATCCAACCTGCGCTTCCTCGGTCTCGAGGCGCAAGGCATGGGCATCTCGCTCCTTTCCGACGCGAACGCCATCGAAACCTTCAACGGCGTCGTGGCGACGATGGATCAGCTCAAGGGGAACTTCCCGCCTGGCCTCGAATGGCAGGTTGCGTTCGACAACGTCGTCGTCGTGCGCGAGTCGATCGTCGAAGTGCTGTGGACGCTGCTCGAAGCAATCGGCCTCGTCATCCTGGTGATGTTCCTGTTCCTGCAGAACTGGCGGAGCACGATCATTCCCGCAATCACGATCCCGGTGTCGCTGATCGGCACGTTCGCGTTCATCAAGCTGTTCGATTTCTCGATCAACGTGCTGACGCTGTTCGGCATCGTGCTCGCGACCGGCATTGTCGTGGACGATGCGATCGTCGTCGTCGAGAACATCGAGCGGCACATGCGCGAGTTCCACAAGTCGGCGCGGCAGGCCGCGGTGGATGCGATGCGAGAAGTGTTTGGCGCGGTGGTCGTGATCGGCATCGTGCTCGTGGCGGTGTTCGTGCCGGTGGCGTTGTTCCCCGGTGTGACCGGCCGTTTGTATCAGCAGTTCTCGCTGACGATCGCGTTTTCGGTGGTGTTGTCGGTGTTCAATGCGGTGACGCTGACGCCGGCGCTGGCGGCGCTGCTGCTCGACAAGGAGAGCCACACGCACGGCCGCTTCTTCACCGCTTTCAATCGCGGCGTCGAGTCCGGCACCAACGGTTACGTCAGGCTGGTGCGAGGCGCGCTGCGGTTCCGATACGTGCTGCTGTTGCTGTTCGTCGGCGGATTGTTTGCGACCTACACGGTCTTCCGCATGGTGCCCTCGTCGTTCGTGCCGCAAGAGGACGAAGGTTACCTGATGTGCATCGTGCAGGCGCCCGCCGGTGCGTCGCTCGAGTACACGACCGACATCGCCAAGCAGGCCGAGCAGATCATCTACAAGGACCCGGACGTCGCCGCGGCGTTCTCGGTGATGGGTTTCAGCTTCTCCGGCGCGGCGCCCAACAACGGGATGATCTTCATCCGCCTGAAGGACTACGAGCAGCGCAAGGATCCGAGCCAGTCGCTGCAGGCGGTGCTCGGGCGATTGAGCGGCCCGCTGTTCATGATCCCCGGCGCGATCGTCGCGGCGTTCCCGCCGCCGTCGATTCAGGGTCTGTCCCGATTCGGCGGCTTCCAGTTCGAGGTGCTCGATCAAACCGGATCGAGCGACATCAACACGCTCGCCGGCGCGACGTTCGGGCTGATGGGCGCGGCGAACCAGAGCGGGCAGGTGCAGGGCGCGTTCAGCAGCTTCCGCGCCGACGATCCGCAGCTGATCGTCGACATCGATCGCGACAAGGCGCGCAGCCTTGGCTTGCCGCTGCGTGAAGTCACCGATGCATTGCAGGTGTTCCTCGGCTCGCAGTACGTCAACGACTTCGACTTCAACAACCGCGCGTATCGCGTCTACGTGCAGGCGGATCAACGTTTCCGCGCGAGTCCGGCGAGCTTGAAGCAGCTCTACGCGCGTGCGTCGAACGGCGACATGGTGCCGCTCGATACGGTCGTGCGTTTGCGCGAAACGACCGCGCCGCAGGTGATCAGCCACTTCAACCTGTTCCGCTCGGCGGAAATCACCGGCAACCCGGCGCCCGGACGGAGCTCCGGCCAGACGCTCGACGCAATGGAGCAGCTCGCGCAGCAGAACCTGCCACCCGGATTCAGCTACGCGTGGGCGGGGCAGTCGCTCGAAGAGCGGCTCGCGGGCGGCCAGTCAGGTTTGATCTTCGGCCTCAGCTTGTTGCTGGTCTACCTGGTGCTGTCAGCGCAGTACGAATCGTTCATCCTGCCGCTGATCATCCTGCTCGGCGTGCCGCTCGCGGTGTTTGGCGCGCTGTCGGCGCAGTTACTGCGCGGCTTCAACAACGATGTCTTCTGCCAGGTCGGCCTGGTCTTGCTCGTCGGCCTCGCCGCGAAGAACTCGATCCTGATCGTCGAGTTCGCCGAGCAGCTGCGCGGGCAGGGCCTGTCGATCGTCGACGCGGCGATCGAATCGGCGCGTATCCGCCTGCGGCCGATTCTGATGACGTCGTTCGCCTTCATCCTCGGCGTGATGCCGCTGGCGCTCGCCACCGGCGCGGGCGCGGCGTCGCGCAACTCGGTCGGCACCGCGGTGGCCGGCGGCATGATCGCCTCGACGTTCCTGTCGATCGTCTTCATCCCGGTGCTCTACGTGATCATTCGCTCGCTCGCGCCGGGCCGGGCGCATCGCGATCGCGGCGACGATTGGAGAGCGGGGGCTTCAGCCCCCGCTAACACCGCGATGGGAATCATCTTTGCGCTCGCAATTGCAGCTCCGGCGTTGGCGCAGGATTCAGCGACGGCTCAGGATTCAGTGACCGCTAAAGCCGTCGCTCTCCAAACGTCAACGCAAACGCCCGTCGTCGAAAGCGTGACGTTCGACGAGGCGATCAATCGCGCGCTCGAGAAGAACCCTACCGTCGCAATCGCGTCGACGAACATCCTGCGGTCGGAAGCGCTGCTGGCGCAGGTCCGCGCGCAGACGCTGCCGCGTGCCGGCGTCACTGCCGCCAACACCACGCTCGACCGGGGCCGCCAGTTCGGCGGGCAGACGGTGCAGCCGCAGAACCAGACCGTGCTCGGCCTCACCGCCACGCTGCCGATCGGTCCGGCGCAATGGGCGGCGCGCGCGCAGGCGATGGATCAAGTGGAGATTGCGCGTCTGTCGGTGACGGACACGCGCCGCCAGATCGCGGTGGCGGCGGCCTCCGCGTATCTGGCGATCATCGCGCAGAAGAGACAGGTGGATGTGATCATGACCGCGCTCGAAACGGCGCGTGGTCAGCTGGACTACAACACCAAACGCCGCGAGGGCGGCGTCGGGAGCCGCTTGAACGAGCTGCGGTCATCGCAGCTGGTATCGTCCACGCAGGCGGCGCTCGAGGTGCTGCGTCTCGCGGTACGCCGCGCGCAGGAAGCGCTCGGCGTGCTGATCGCGGCGACAGGTCCTGTCGATGTCAGCGACGAGCCGGTCTTCGAAGTCCCGTCGGAAACCGCCGACACCGAATGGCTGCCGAATCGGCCCGATGTGCGCGTGCTGATCGCCCAGCGCGACGCCAACGAGCGCATCGTCAGCGACAGCAAGCGGGACTGGTGGCCCGTGGCCTCGGTGACGTTCGGCCCGCAGCTGCTGACGCCGGCCGGGATTTTCCAGCCGTCGCGGACGTGGACGCTGTCACTGCAGTTGTCGCAGCCGCTGTTCGAAGGCGGCCAGCGGCGCGGGTTACGCCGTCAGCGCGAATCGATCTTCGAAGCCTCGAAGCTCTCGGTGGAGCAGTTGCAGATCGAAGCGCGATCGGATGTGCGGATCGCGCGGGCCGCGATCGAAGCGCGCGAGCGCGCCTTGACCGCCGCGCGCCAGGCCGCGCAGATCGCGAATGAAGTGTTGACGATCACGATCATCGCGTTCGACGCCGGATCGACGACCAACATCGAGGTGATCGACGCGCAGCGCTCGGCGCGCGATCTCGAGTCAGCGGTGGTGCAGGCGGAAGACGCCGTGCGCCAGGCGCGACTCGAACTGCTGGTCGCGCTCGGCCGGTTTCCGCGTTGACAGCTACTGGACCGCCAACAGCTCGATTTCGAAGATCAGCGTCTCGTTCGGGCGGATTACGCTGTTCGACGGCGGATTGTTGCCGTAGCCGAGATTGGGCGGAATCACGACGCGGCGCAGTCCGCCGACGCGCATGCCGACGATCCCCTGGCTGAAACCGGTAATGACGTTGCCCGGCAGAGTGAGGGAATAAGTGCCGGCGTCGAATCGCGAGCCCTTGTTGTCGGTTCCGAGCCTGTCCCACACCCAACCCGAATAATTGACCGTGACGTTCCGTCCGTTGGTCGCTTCGGCACCGGTGCCGACGCGCAGTTCGGTAATGGAGAAGGGCACGTTCGCCGACGGTGCAGTCGGGCTGCTGTCGCTGCCGCGGCATGCGCTGACCGCCACCGCGCACAAAACTACCAAGGGAAACAATCTCATCCCGCTAGTCTACCCGGCTCCCGGCTCCCGGCTCCCGGCTCCGGCTCCCGGCTCCCGGACATAAGCCATGCGTTTTTCTGAGGCGAGCCATGACTAAACCGAAGGTCTTTATTCATCATAGGTTTGCAATAGTTTGTCATTGACAGCCGGTAGCCGCGGGTTTAGCCTCCACTAGCTTCGGCAACGGCTTTCGCGCCCGGTCTTGTTCTGAGTGTACGGCTTGTCCCGTTCGTTCGTCCTTCGGTTCCGCTGGTTCGGCGGGCCCACGCCTGCCGGTTGATTTGGTTGATGGAAGGGGAGCAGCAAATGGCGCGACCTACAGCACGCAGGGTAATCTGTGCGTTCGCGCTGACGATGATGGTTTCGTCAGCGGCCTACGCGCAGAGTGTAATTACGGGGACGGTTCGAGACGCATCCGGCGCGGCGATGCCCGGAGTCACTGTCGAAGCCGCCAGCCCGGTCCTGATCGAAAAGGTCAAGTCCGTGATCAGTGACGGGAACGGCAATTACCGAATCACCGACCTGCGACCGGGTGTCTATTCGGTGATTTTCAGCTTGACGGGTTTCAATACCTACCGGCGCGAAGGATTGGAACTGCCGTCCGATTTCACCGCGACCCTCAACGCCGAGCTGAAGGTCGGCGCCCTCGAAGAGACGATCACCGTGACCGGCGAATCGCCGATTGTCGACGTGTCGAGCACGTCACGAGTGACCGTGCTGTCGCGCGATGTGCTCGATGCGGTGCCGACCGGCCGCACGATCTACGGCATGTCGCAGCTGGTGACCGGCGTGGCGCTCAATCAGCCTGACGTGGGCGGCTCGCGCGCGATGCAGCAGACCTACATGTCGACGCGCGGCCTGACCTCGGCCAACAACATCGTCCAGATCGACGGCCTGATGATCAACGGTCTCGATGGCGACGGCGCGGTCCAGCAGTACATCAACAACCAGATGATCCAGGAAATGACCTACACCACCGCGGGCGCCGGCGCCGACGTGTCGCCGGGCGGCGTACGCGTCAACGTCGTGATGAAGGACGGCGGCAACCGGCACAACGGCTCGTTTTTCGGCGCGTGGAACGACGGCCGGTGGCAGGCCAATAACATGACGCCGGCGCTGCAGGCGCAGGGGCTGCGCGCCGTCGACAAGATCAAGAAGATCTACGAATTCAGCGGCGGCTTCGGCGGGCCGATCAAGCGCGATCGGTTGTGGTATTTCGCCGCCGGCCGCCTCAGCGGCGTCGACGCGCCGATTGCCGACACCTTTTATGTGCCGGCCGGCGCCACCAATGCCGACTGTCAGTCGGGCCGCGTCGCCTGCGAGCAGGGGATCGACAACCAGACCATCAACAGCGCGACGCTGCGCCTGACCTGGCAGATCTCGCCGCGCAACAAGATGTCGGTGTTTTACGAAGAGATTGACAAGTTCCGCGGCCGCGGCATGAACGCGGGTGACGATCCACTGACGGCGTCGCAGGTCTGGACCTCGCCGCGCTATAACGACGCGGCGCTGAAATTCACCAGCGCGATCAGCAGCTCGCTGCTGATCGATGCAGGTTACTCCTTCAATTACGAGGAGTACGTGATCACCAACCAGGACGGCATCAACCAGCAGCGTGGCACGGCGGCGTGGTATGCCGGCGCCAGCCGGCGCGATCAGACGCTGGTCACCTTGCGCAACGGCCTGGCGAACTGGGGCGGGCGCTATCCGGATCGCTTCAACACGCAGGCGTCGATGTCCTACGTGACGGGCTCTCACACCGCCAAGCTGGGCTTCCAGTACAACTGGGGCACTTACATCAACACGCGTGAAACCAACGCTGATTTGCAGCAGGTGTATTCCAACGGCGTGCCGGTGTCGGTCACCGTCTATAACACGCCGCTGCGCTACAAGGACGCGCTGTTGGGCGATCTCGGGATTTACGCGCAGGATACCTGGACGCTCGATCGCCTGACGCTGAACGGCGGCCTGCGCTACGAAGTGCTGCGTCACGAGGTCTCGAAACAGGAGTCCGGCGGCGGCCGCTTCATCGGCGAGCGCAGGTTCGACCCAATCCCGATGCCGACCTGGAAGGACATCGCGCCCCGTTTCGGCGCCGTCTACGATCTTTTCGGCAACGCCAAGACCGCGCTGAAGTTCGGCCTGAACCGCTACAACGAATCGCGCACGACATTTTTCGCGAACCGCTATAACCCGCTCGCGCTGTCGTCGGCGTCGCTGCAGTGGACCGACGTCAACGGCGACGACATCGCGCAGGGCGAGCTGGGTTGCACCTATCTGGCGTCGGGGTGCGAGATCAACTTCGCGACGCTGCCGTCGACCTTCGGCCGCGCGCAGTTGAACCGCGTCGATCCGAACTTCAAGCGCGTCTATAACGTCGAGACCACTGCCGGCGTGCAGCACGAGCTGCTGCCGCGGGTTTCACTCAGCGCCAACTGGTACCGCCGCACCTTCCACCGGCTGCGCGTCACCGACAACACGCTGCGGACGATGGCCGACTATATTCCATTTGCGATCTTCAACCCGGTCACCGGCCAGCCGTTCACGATCTATGACGTGTCGGCGGCCGCGGCCACGCGCGTCGACAACCTCGACCTGAATGCCGGCCCCGAACGGAAACATGTCTACACCGGGTATGACATGAACGTCACGGCGCGGCTGCCGCGCGGCGGGTCGCTGTTCGGCGGGTTCGTCACCGAGCGGAACCTGCGCAACATCTGCGACGAACCGGACGACCCGAACCTGCTGCTGTACTGCGACGACACACAGAATGGCATCCCCTACCGCCCCACTCTCAAGATGGCCGGCACCTACCCGCTGCTGTGGGGTATTACGGTCAGCGGGTCGTTCCAGAGTCTCGCCGGCCGCCCGATTGGATTGACGACGACCGCCGGCAACAAGATCAGCGGACCGGGGTATGGCGATACCGGCAGCCCGGTCGGCACCAATTTCCTGATCACGCGCACGACCCGGTATCCGGCGAATTGTCCGGCGCCGTGCCCGGCCGGCGCGCTGGTGGCGCCGACGCTGACGTCCGCCTCCGTGACCGTGCCGCTCGTCGCGCCCGGGACCGAGTTCCTGCCGCGCCTGAATCAACTCGACCTGAGCTTCGCGAAGTGGTTCCAATTCGGCGGCTACCGCGTGCAAGGACAGGCCGACGTGTTCAATGTGTTCAACAAGAATTATCCACAGGCGTACCGATCCACGAATTTTGGAACGGCGTCGTATCTGCAGCCGGCCAGCGTGCTTCAGGGCCGCATGATTCGGCTTGGGCTGCAGCTCCGATGGTGATCGAATCTCACGGGGGTGTGTGCCGGGCCGGCATCGTCGTGGCCTGGCGTTGAATTGGAGGGGACAGCATGGCGCGAATCACTCGGACCGTGCCGGCGTTTGCCGGGGTGCTGCTCTTTTCGGCGGCAGCCTACGCCCAGAGTGCGATCATCGGCGTCGTCAGGGACTCGTCCGGCGCATCGATGCCGGGTGTCACTGTCGACGCCTCGAGCGACGTGCTGATTGAAAAGGTCAAGTCGACCATCAGCGACGGCGACGGCGCGTATCGCATCGCCGATTTGCGCCCCGGCACCTACACGGTGACCTTCACGCTGACGGGGTTCAAGACGTTCCGGCGCGACGGCCTGCAACTGCCGTCGGAATTCACGGCCACGCTGAATGCTGAACTTGGCGTCGGCTCGCTGGAGGAAACGATCACCGTCACCGGCGCCTCGCCGGTGGTCGACGTGACCTCGACGGCAAAGACCTCGGTGCTGAACCGGGAAGCGATCGACGCGATTCCGACCGGCCGCAGCATCCAGGGCCTGGCGCAGTTGATCGTCGGCGTGAATCTCAGCCTGCCCGATACCGGCGGCGCGCGCGCCATGCAGCAAACCTATATGTCGACGCACGGCATGAGCACCGCGAACACGACGGTCCTGGTCGACGGCCAGATGACCAACGGCCTGCAGAGCGACGGCGCGGTGCAGAGCTACTACAACGACGCGATGAACGCGGAGATGAGCTACCAGACCAGCGCCATCAGCGCCGAGACCTCGTCGGGCGGCGTCCGGCTCAACATGATTCCGCGCGAGGGCGGCAACAAATTCAGCGGCGACTTCAAGGCCGCCTATCGCAACGGCGACTGGCAGTCGAGCAACCTGACGGACCGTCACAGGAAGGCCGGCCTGACCAACGGCAACGCCATCGACCGCATTGTCGATTTCACGATCGCGCAGGGCGGTCCGATCAAGAAGGACAAAATCTGGTTCTTCGCCTCGGCGCGGAATTTCTCGGTGAACAACTTCATCGCCAATACTTACATGGATGACGGCACGCAGGGCATCGACGATCAGTTCATCCGCAGCGCCAACGCCCGCATCACGTGGCAGATCTCGCAGCGCAACAAGCTGTCGGCCTACTGGGACGAGATCGACAAGTACCGCGGCCACGACATGCAGTCCAACTACGATCCGGAGACGGCGGCCACGGTGTGGAAGTCGCCGGCGTATCACACGGCGTCGATCAAGTGGACGTCGCCGGTCAGCGGCCGGTTGTTCCTTGAAGCGGGGATGTCGAACAACACCGAGTACTACACCAACGAATACCGGGAAGGCATCGGGAAGCCTCGCGGCACCGCGGCGTGGTTCGCCAGTGCCGCGAAAAACGAAGTCGACCTCGGCGGCTACACACAGGCGGCCCCGGTACAGACGACGCAGAGTCCGAAAGCGCTGTATTGGAACGTCGCGGCCACCTACGTGAAGGGCGATCACACGATCAAGCTCGGCGCCAACAATCGCTGGGGCATTTTCATGCACACCGTCGACGCCAACGCCGACCTGACGCAGCAGTACCGGAGCAGCAGCACCGGCGTGCGCTGGAGCGTGCCGGACGCGGTCCTGATTCGAAACACTCCGCTCGTCTACGGCGAGAACCTGAATCGCGATCTCGGAATCTACGTGCAGGACCAGTGGCGTTTGAACCGGTTGACGGCCAACCTCGGCCTGCGGTGGGAAACGCTCAACTCGAAGGTGCGCGCCGGCAAGTCGCCGGCCGGCCGGTTCGTTCCCGAACGGACCTTCGAGGAGATCAAAGACGTGCCGAACTGGAACGATTTTGCGCCGCGCATGGGACTGGTCTATGACGTGTTCGGCAACGGCAAGACCGCGATCAAGTACTCGCTGAACCGCTACAACCTGTCGCGCACGACCGGCATTGCCGGCAACTACAACCCGCTGGCATCGGCGACGGCGACCTTGCCCTGGCGGGACGTCAACGGCAACGACATCGCCGAGGGCGCGCGCGGCTGCACCGGCTACCCGAGTGTGGGCTGCGAGATCGATTTCTCTGGCCTGGCACCGAACTTCGGTTTCGTGGCGCTCAACGAGTATGGCAAGTACCCGCGCACATGGAACCTCGAGTCGGGCCTCGAACTGCAGCACGAACTGCTGCCCGGACTCTCGGTGGGCGCGTCGTGGTGGAAAGGCAACTTCCGCAACCTGACGACGACGATCAACCGTTCCTATACGACCGCCGACTACACGCCGTACACGTTCTACAACCCGCAGACCGGCCAGCCGTTCGAGGTCTTTGCGCGGACGCTGCAGGCGAGAAACACCAGCAATCTTGATACGTTCGATCCCGCGCGCAAGAGGGGCTATGAATCGTACAACTTCGAGAGCAGCTGGCGCATTCCCGGCGGCGGCCAGTTGCGCGGCGGCATCGCCATCGAGCGCGAGCGCAATACGAACTGCACGTCGCCCGACGATCCGAACTACGGCGGTCTCGGCCGCGCGCTGTGCGACGACTACGCGCTCGACATCCCGTTCCGGCCCGGCGCCAAGATCTCGGGCACCCGCGATATCGGCTGGGGCATCAACCTCAGCATGTCCTATCAGAACAACAGCAGCCCGATCAGCTCGCGGACGATGGCGATCACGCGCGGCAGCACGCGTTATCCGGCGAGCTGCCCGGCGCCGTGCCCCGCCGGCCAGATCATCATGCCGAGCAACGTGTTCGGACAATCGACGTTGACCTATAACCTGGTGTCGCCGCAGGCGACGTCGATTGAACGGATCGTCCAGCTCGACTTCAAGGTGTCGCGCACGTTCCGCTTCGGCCGCTACAGCGTGCTGCCGACCTTCGAAGTATTCAACGCCAACAACTCGGACGCGATCATCAGCTACGTCTCGACCAACGTGCTGTCCGCGTCGTACCTGGTGCCGAACAGCATCATGCAGGGCCGGATGTATGGGCTTGGGCTGGTGACGCGCTGGTAGGCCACAGATCAGACACCGATTAGACAGAAATTGAACTGCGCCGTTCCTCTAAGGCGTTACCACAAAATAAAGTTTACTTTTTGAGCGCCTGAGCCTATTCTGCCGGCATGCAGCAGGCTGACGCGCTGACGTTGCGCGTGCTCAAGACGTTGAACGAAG
>JAIEMQ010000026.1 GCA_019752015.1 Cyanobacteriota bacterium
TTTCCGTGGCCTCACCGAGTTCGCGCGCAGTGGCTGGGATCCTGTTGATCCTTGCTCAACGAGTTTCGCGGCCGGCCGATGGACCAGCGTGGCCGTTGCAATGTTGACCGGCACCGCCTTTGCGCTCAACGGCGGCGCGCAAACTGTGTTCTACATGGGTTATCCCGAGGCCTTCGAAGCTGCCGCCGGAGCCGGCATTCGCTTAGCAGATACGGCGGGCGGATGGGCTCTCAATGCAGCTGGTCTGGGCAACACTCCGGTGATGACTGCGGCGTCTGTGATCTTTGCCGCAAATGCCAGGGGCGTCGCGACCGTGTTCATCTACGGAGCCGATAGGGCGACGTCGACGTGGCTCCGCTGGGAACAGCCTATCCTTCAACTGCTAGGAACGGAGATTGAGAGAATAATTGTTCGGTGATCTCATGGGATGGGCACAGCTAGCTCGCGTGGCGATTCGAAATTTCGTCGTTCTCGCGCCCAAGGGCAGGCGCGCGGCTGGCGCCGTGCGCCGGATGCTGGGCGAATCCACGATTCGGTGGCGCGGCGTGGAGATCATGATCGGTCTCCAATCGCCCGGTGGAATGACGTGCAATATCTTCGTTCCCACCGACGCCGAATTGAGCCGGGCCAGATCGCTGGGTATCGACGAGACCGCGACAAGAGCCTTTCGTGAAGCCCTCGTCAAAGAAGCGTATCCGCCCGACGCGATCGCGACGACCCGCGCGGTCGTTCATTCCGACGAAGAGATCGCGCGTACAGGATATCAGTATTGGAGGTAACGAAATTTTGCGGAGCGGTGAGCATCGAAAGGCTGATCCCATGATTTTCTTGGTCGGTCTCGACCAAGTTCTGGCGGCCATCGCCGGCGTAATAGCCAATCGTGTCGGCTGGACGCCGGTGGGACGGGCATGCTCGATGCAACTCACCGAAGGGTTCCCGGGTGAGATTGACCGAATCATCGAGGGCCGCGTTGAACGGGTCATGACCGATAACGGCCGTATCAGTGGGTCGACGCCGATCGTCGTCACACTGAACGCACCCTGGCACTCACCGGCTCGCGAGCTCGAGCCGATTTCCGAGATCCTGCTTGCACCGCGTTACGCCGGACATGGCGCCGCACGATTACTGTTTTCGGGTTCGTTCGTGAACGGATACAGAGTGACTGCTTCGTCGGCAATCGATGCGTCGTCGCCCGGAATCGTGGGCATCTTTATACTTCGCCTGGGATCTCGGGCTACCCGCGCCACCCCTTCGTCGGCTTCGTAAACCGCGCCGGCAGCTTCGCGCGATCGATTGGCGTCGCCGGCGGCTGCCCGGCCTCGGATTCCTCGACGTCTTCGTCCTTCGGCAGGCCTTCGAGCTGGTCGAGGAACAGCATCGACTGGTGCGACGGCACCTCGAACTTCTTGCCGCACGTCTTGCAGGTCACCTCATCATCGAGCCTCAGCAGATGATCGCGCAGCTTGTCGTACTTGGCGCGGTCGTCCCCGCCCTGCGGCTGGCGATCCTTCCGCTTGGTCCGCCGCATCCAGCGCAGGCTGTAGTCGTTGACCCGCTTGCACCGCGGACACGGCAGCTTGGCCGGCCGGTTCTCCGGCTTCTCGTTGAAGAACGCTTTCTCGTCGAACGCCACACCTGAATTGTAGCTTGCATCCTATGATTTGGTGAGCTCGCGATCCGGCGAACTGGGAACTCGCGTTCAGGTCGCGAAATCACCAAATCACCAAATCAACAAATCCGCGATCCCAAATCACGAGATCACCAAATCACCAAATCACAAGATGTCCATTGTCTTCTACATTTCCGGGCATGGCTTCGGCCACGCCTCGCGCTCCATCGAAATCATCAACGCGCTGCTCGAGCGGCGTCCCGATCTGGACGTGATCGTCCGATCGTCGGTCGCGCCATGGCTGGTCGAGCGCACCGCCCACAAGGATGTGACGCTGTCACCTGCCGAGGTGGATACGGGCGTGGTGCAGCTCGACAGCCTGCACCTCGATGCCGATGAATCGATCCGCCGCGCCACCGCGTTCATGCAGACGTTCAAGCAGCGCATCGATGCCGAGGTGGCGTTCTTACGCGAGCGTCGCGCGACGCTGACGATCTCGGATCTGCCCGCACTCGGCATCGCCGCCGGCAACGCGGCTGGAGTGCCGGCGATTGCGACGGGCAATTTCACGTGGGACTGGATCTACGAGCATTACGAGGGCGGCGCCAATGTCGCGCGGCAGATTGGCGACGTTTATCGCTGGACGAAACTCGCGCTGCGCTACCCGATGTGGGGCGGGTTCGAGACCATGCCGAAAGTGTGGGACATCCCGCTCGTCGCGCGGCGATCGAACCGTGATCCGATCGACGTCCGCACCGCCCTCAACATCCCGCACGATCGCCGCGTCGTGCTCACCTCGTTCGGCGGTCACGGCCTCGAAGGACTGAACGTCGATGCGCTGCGCTCGCTGCCGGGTTATCACGTCCTGCTCCCCGGCGTGCTCGACGAAAGCGCGATGTACGATCGCGGTTATCGCTACGAAGACCTGATCCGCGCCGTCGACGTCGTTGTGACGAAGCCGGGCTACGGAATCATTTCCGAGTGCATTGCCAACGACACCGCGCTGCTCTACACGTCACGCGGAGACTTTCGCGAATACCAGGTGCTGGTCGATGCGATGCCGAACTACCTGCGGGCCGGCTTCATCGACCACCGCGATCTCTTCGCCGGCAACTGGACGCCGCACCTCGACGCGCTGCTGGCGCAACCCGAGCGGCCCAAGCCGCCGGCGAACGGGGCGGACGTCGCCGCTGATATCCTGTTGGACATCCTCGGATGACCGCGCCACTCGCGACCCCCGAACCCGGCTGGGTACCGGCAGTACCCTTCCCGTCTCCCGAAGACACGTTCCTCGCCGACGGCGATCGCGTGCGGCTCGCCTACTTCCGGATACCCGACGATCCGGATCTGTACGCGAAAGCCTGGTTTGGATCGAAAACGATGGGACCACCGGGGCACGTGCATGGTGGCGCCATGGCCGCGACGCTCGATGAGGCGATGGGCGCCGTCTGCTGGATGAACGGCCACCACGTCGTCGCCGCCACCATCACGATCAATTTTCTGGCGATGCTGCCGATCGAGACCGAGACCATCGTGCACGCCATGATCGATCGCGTCGAAGGGCGCAAGGTCCACCTGCGGTCCAAACTAAAAGACCCTTCGGGACGAATCGTCGCCGAAGGGTCTGGATTGTTTATCGTCCTGAAGGACGAAGCGCTGAAAGCGCTCGCGAAGCTCTAGTCTTTGACGACCGTGATGAGCGTCCAGATCTTCGGGACGTTCACCTTCTCGATCGACACGGGCTTGAGCTGCGCCTGCTTGAGGAACTCCGGCAGGTCGAGGTCCGCGGTGAAGCCGATGTGCACCGTCATCGGCGAGATCGCCGTTTCGATCTTCGACATCAGCGCGTTCGCGCTCTTGAAGTGATTGAGGATGACGACGCGGCCGCCGGGACGGCAGACGCGATACATCTCCCTCGCGACCGCGACCGGATCCGGCACCACGCTGATCACATACGGAGCGTAGACGACGTCGTAGGAGTTGTCGGCGAAGGTCATCTTCGTCGCATCCATCTCCATGACGTTGCAGTTGGCGAGGCCTTTCTCGTCGATGCGCCCCTGGGCCTTCTGCAGCATCTTGCTCGACAGATCGATGCCGGTGACCGTGGCGGTCTCCGGATACAACGACAGGTTGATGCCGGTGCCGACACCGACTTCGAGCACTTCGGTGCCCGGGCTGATGCGCATCTTCTTGATCGCTTCGAGGCGACCCGGATGCAGCGTCGGGCCATACGTGTAGTCGTAGACCTGCGCAATGTTCTGGTAGACCTTCTCGACGAAGTCCGTACCGAC
Source organism: Cyanobacteriota bacterium (assembly GCA_019752015.1). GTDB lineage: Bacteria > Acidobacteriota > Vicinamibacteria > Vicinamibacterales > UBA2999 > 12-FULL-67-14b. Next base: position 3,901 of record JAIEMQ010000026.1, read on the forward strand.
CGTCGTGACCGAGAGGGCGCGCGTTGCCGCGTTACCCGAACGTGAGGTCTGCTGCTCGAATATGGCCATATTTTCGCTTTCGCTGACTCGGAACCGGACTATACCACGTCGAGAACGTCGAGGGCCGCGTCCAAACGGCCTGACGGGGACGAGATTTGCACACCGGCCGCCATCCCCTTGATGGCGGTAACGATCTCCCTGGCAACCAACACACCTTCCGCGGCCGCCGCCTCGGCGCTCGCCGTCTTTCTCATCCGCTCGACGATCGCGTCCGGCACCGTCACGCCCGGCACTTCGTTCGCCATGAACTCCGCGTTCAGCGCGCTCTCGAACGGCCAGATGCCGGCGATGATCGGCAGCCGCATCGGCGCCACCTTCTTCAGGAAGCGCTCGAAAGCGGACACATCGAACACCGGCCTCGTCACCGCGAATTCCGCGCCGGCCTCGACCTTGAACTCGAGTCTCCGCAGCTCCTGATCGAGATCGCGCGACGGGTTCACCATCACGCCGGTGTGAAAACCGGTCGGCTCGCCGATCGACTGGCCGCCGATATCGAGCCCGTGATTCAAGCGGTTGATCACGTTGGTCAACCCGATCGAATCGACGTCGAACACCGCCGTGGCATCGGGAATGTCCCCGAGGTTGCGCACATCGCCGGTGATGCCGAGCACGTTGCGCACGCCCATCGCGTGCGCGCCCAGCAAATCCGACTGGATGCCCAGCAGGTTGCGATCGCGACATGAATACTGCAACAGCGCTTCCACTGCCGCATGCTGTTGCACGAGCACTGCCATCGACAGGGCGCTCATCCGTGCGCCGATTCTCGGCCCGTCGGGAATCGTCACCACGTCGACGCCGCGCGCGACGAGCGTTGCCGCGCCCTCGAGCGCGTTGGCCGGCGCGTGACCGCGCGGCGGCACCAGCTCGATGGCGCGGATGAAACGGCCGTTCACCAGCTTCTTCGCCAGCGCCGACTTCTCTTCGCGCTCGATCGGCGGCTTCGCGTTCGGCTGACTGGCGACCGAGACCTTCGCCTCGCCGCCGCCCGCGTGCCGCGCCAACCCCGGCGCCATTGATTTCGCCGCGAGCGCAATCTGCCGGATATGCTCCGGCGTCGTCCCGCAACACCCGCCCACCAGGCGCACACCGGAGGCAATGAAGCGCCGTGCATACGACGCCATGTATTCCGGCGAGCACAAATACAGGTTTCGGCCTTCGATGTCGCGCGGTTTACCCGCGTTCGGCTGGGCCGACAGCCATACATCTACGATGTCGGATATGCGCTCGACAGTTTCAAGCATTGGCGCGGGCCCAACGCTGCAGTTAATGCCGACTACGTCAGCGCCGCGCTTGATCAGCTCCGGCGCGAACTGCTCCGCCGGCGCACCGTCGAGGCTGGCGCCATTCTCTTCCGTAGTCATCTGCGCGACGATCGGGAGATCACAGATGCTGCGCACGGCTGCGATCGCGGCGCCGATCTCGTTGAGGTCGCGGAAGGTTTCGAGGATGAATAAATCGACCTTGCCGTCGCGCAACGCCTGAGCTTGATCGCGGAACATCGCTTCCGCTTCGTCGACGCCGGTCTTGCCCCACGGCTCGACGCGAACGCCGAGCGGACCGATCGCGCCCGCGACGTAGGCGTCGCTCTTCCACTTCTCCACCGCGCGGCGCGCCAGCTGCGCGCCGGCCAGATTGATCTTATGGACCTGATCGCCAAGGCCGAAGCCGCGCAGCTTCATGCGATTCGCGCCGAACGTGTTGGTTTCGATCACGTCCGCGCCGGCCTTGAGGTACTCGCCGTGCACGTCGACGACGAGATCGGGATTGGCCTGGTTCAGAGACTCGAAGCAGCGGTTGATGAAGACGCCCTTCGCGTACAGCATCGTCCCCATCGCGCCGTCGCAGACGAGCACACGATCATCTAACGCATTAAGAAAGGGCTTCATTCAGTGGAAAGAACGAAGAACGAATAACAAAAAACAAACAGCTTTCGTTCTTTATTCTTTGTTCTTTGTTCTTTGTTCTTTGTTCTTTGTTATTTCTGCGCCACGACGGGCGCCTTCTCGTCGGCCGCCGCCGGGACGAGCAGCTCGGTCTTGTCCCACACGAAGTCGTCCTTGCTGTAGACGGCGAGCTCGTAGTCCTTGCCCATGAAGATCGCCGACACCGGGCACGCTTCTTCGCAGTAGCCGCAGAAGATGCAGCGCGTCTTGTGGATCTGGTACGTCGAAGCGTAGCGCGGGCCCGCCATCACCGTGCCGTCGTTCTCCGCCGCTTCGAGATAGATCGCGTCGGCGGGGCACGCCACCGCGCACAATCCGCACGCCACGCACTTCTCGAGGCCGTTCTCGTCCCGCATCAGCACCTGCTTGCCGCGATAGCGCGGAAACATCGGCACTTTCTGGTCCGGATAGTTGACGGTGATCGGCTTCCGAAAGAGGTGTCTGAAGGTAAGCGCAAAGCCCTTCGCGAGCGGACCTAACATATCCAGAAATGATACCCTTAAACCCTGTAACGACAAAGGCTTGCTGCAAGAACCCAAATTCCTGAGCGCAGGGCAATTCCTGCTGACCACGCTGGTCGTCAAGCTCGCCGCCATGGCGGCGCTCGCGACGATGCTGGCGAGGTATCGCCGCTTCCGCCACATCCTGATTTTCGAGCAGCGCAACTGGCCGGACCGCCTGGTGTTCGCCGTCGGTCTCGGCGTGCCCTTCACGGCCGGCGTGGCGTCGCGCATCCTGCTCAATTACGACGCCGCCGATCTCACGCTCGAAGGAGCGCTGCTCGCCGGGTTGATCGCGGGACCCTACACCGGCGCGATCGTCGGGCTCTCGATGTCGCTGCCCGCGCTTGCGGCCGGTGAATACGGCGCGCCGTTCTTCGCGGTCGGCTGCGGCTTTGCCGGCGGCGGTTTCCGCGAGGCGTGCCCCAAGGAAGACATCTGGGACTTCTCGCCGTTCGTAATCTTCAGCCTGCCTCGCTACGTGTGGCGCATGTTGCGCGACATGCAGATCAACTGGCAGGTGATGCTGCTGCTCGCGCCGATCGGCCTCGAGTTCATCCGGCAGATGGTCGGCAACCGTTATCCGCTGCGCCTGTTCCACCTGTCGAGCCCGGAGCCGTGGCTCACGCTGTTCGTGTATGTCGCGGCGATCCTCACGGTGTCGACGCCGATCAAGATCTGGAACAACGCCCGCATCGAGCATCGCCTGCAGGAGCAGGAAAAGCTGCTGCTCGCGGCCAAGGTCGAGGCGCTGAAGAGCCAGATCAATCCGCACTTCCTCTTCAACACGCTGACGTCGGTGTCGTCGCTGATCCGGTCGCAGCCCGAGACCGCTCGCGCCGTGATCCAGAAACTGTCGGGCCTCCTGCGCAAGCTGATGCAAAGCCAGGAGCAGTTCGTCACGCTGCGCGACGAGCTCGTCGCCATCGATGAGTATCTCGACATCGAGCAGGTGCGGTTCGGCTCGCGGCTGTGCGTCAAGAAGTCGATCGCGCCCGATACACTGGACGTCATCGTCCCCAGCCTGCTCCTCCAGCCGCTCGTCGAGAACTGCATCAAGCACGGCTTTGCGCGGAAGGTGGGGCCGGGCACGATCACGATCGCCAGCCGCCGCGAGGGCGATCTCGCCGTTATCGAGATTGAAGACGACGGGCTGGGCATTTCGGATGAGCGCGTGCCGCAGGCGCTGTCGAGCGGCATCGGCTTGAGCAACGTCAACGAGCGCCTGCGCGTGCTCTACGGGAACCAGGGCCGCTTCGCGCTCGTCGGATCTCCCGGCAGGGGCGCGATCGCGCGCGTCGAAATTCCGCTCGCGCTCGCCATCGAGGAACGTATTACCGCATGACCGCCAATGGAGCCTTGACCGCCGTCGTCGCGGACGACGAGCAGCTGGCGCGGGACGAGTTGTGCTTCCTGTTGGGCCAGCTGGATGGCGTTGAGGTCGTGGGCCAGGCGGCCAACGGCGTCGAAGCCCTCGACGAGATCGCCCGTCACACACCCGACGTGGCGTTCCTCGACGTTCAGATGCCCGGCCTGACCGGATTCGAAGTGGCGCGGCGGTTGATGGAGGCGGGAACCGGACCCAGCGTGATTTTCGTCACCGCATTCGACCAGCGCGCGATCGAGGCATTCGAAGTGAACGCGGTGGATTACGTGTTGAAGCCGGTGGACTCGGCACGTCTGGTGACCGCGGTCACGAGGGCAAGGAAGCGCATCGGCGAGCACGCGCCGCTGCAGGGACAGCTCGACCGGCTCGTGAAAATGATGGCGGGACAGCAGAACCGCCGGGATCAGGTAGCCGTCAAAATAAATGACAGATTTGTCCTCGTGAAGGCGGATGACATCATCCATGCGTCGCTCGTCGAGGATTCGATTAATATTGTTACGAATCAGGTATCGGGGACCTCGAATGACCGGACCCTCGAAGAGCTGCACGCGCGGCTCGATCCCGAGGTGTTCTGGCGTGTCCACCGATCGCACCTGGTGAATATCAACAAGGTGAAGGAGATCGTCCCTTGGTTCAGCCGGAATTACATCCTCAGGATGACAGACCAGAAGGCGACGGAAATCCCGGTCAGCCGGTCGCAAACCCGACGCCTGCGGGAATACCTGAAGCTGTAGTCTTCGCGGATCCCGGCGACGAGAACCCGGTCCAGTTCGCCACGACCACGGATCCCTTCGCGCGGCCCGGCCAGGCGCCGCTGCCGATGCAAACCGACACCGACTCGCAGCAGATGATGCGCCGCCTCGAAGTATGGCGCGACGAGTTCTTCGCGTGGGTCCGCACGCTGGCGTCGGCCGCCGTCTACGCGACGCTGATCGTCACGTTCGGCTTCCAGGTCGCGCGCGTCGAGGGCCAGAGCATGGCGCCGACGCTGGCCGATCAGGATCGCCTGATCGTCAACAAGCTGCGCTATCGCCTCACGGCGCCGCAGCGCGGCGACATCGTGATGCTCTACTACCCGCTCAACCCCGACAAGTCGTTCGTCAAGCGCGTCATCGCCGAAGAAGGCGACACGGTCCGCGTCGTCGACGGCCGCGTCTACGTGAACGACGTGCCGATGCGCGACGACTTCGTGCCGGCGGAGTATCGCAGCCACGACGACTGGGGCCCGCAGGTGATTCCCGAGGGCTACTACTTCGTGATGGGCGATCACCGCAACAACAGCTCCGACAGCCGTCACTGGGGTTTCGTGCCGAAGAAGTACATCATCGGCAAGGTGCAAGTGCGGTGGTGGCCGGTCCCGCACGCGAGAGTCTTCTGACGCGCGCGTCGGAAGTCTCAGCCGTTCTTTACCGCGTTCTTTTCCTCAACCTGATCGTCGCCACGGCGAAGATCGCGCTCGGCCTCTCGACCGGCGCGGTCTCAGTGCTGTCCGACGGCTATCACTCGCTCACCGACACCGCTTCGAACGTCGTCGGCATTGTCGGCGTGCGCATCGCCGGCGCGCCGCCGGATGACGATCATCCGTACGGCCATCGCAAGTTCGAGACGATGGCGTCGCTCGGCATCCTGATTTTCCTGATCATCGTGCTGAGGGAAGTGCTGTCGGCGGCGTGGGAGCGCTTCCAGGGCGGGGGCCAGCCGTCGATCACGATGCTGACCTTCGCGGTGATGGGCGTCACGTTCCTGGTGAATGTGGGCGTCGTGTGTTACGAACGGCGCGCCGGCCGGCGGCTGAGCAGCGACGTGCTGCTCGCCGATTCGCATCACACGACCAGCGACCTGATGACGTCAGCCACCGTGATCGTCGCCCTGATCGGCGTGCGCATGGGCTATCTCTGGCTCGACCCGGTCGCCGCGCTCGTCGTCGCCGTCTTCATCGGGCATGCCTGCTGGGAAATCTTCCGGCAGACGACGGGAGTCCTGGCCGATCGCTCCGTCATTCCTGAGGAAGAAATTCTCGAGGTGGTGCGGAGTGTTCCCGAGGTGATTGGGTCACATCACATCCGGACGCGAGGCTCGTCCGACTTTGTGTTCCTCGACATGCACATCTGGCTGGATGCGAACATGAGCCTGACGAAGGCGCATTCGCTCTCGCACGTCGTCAAAGACAAATTGATGCAGCGATTCCCGCAGATCAAAGACGCGATCATCCACATCGAGCCGCCGCCGCGCCATTAGCGGCTTGGGTTGCTAAAAACATACACAGAAGCATAGAAACGCAGAAGCACAGAAGCCCTTTTGGATCTCGCTAAGCAGCCTTGGTATGTACAAAACCGTTTCCGTGTTTCTGTGATTCCGTGATTCTGTGTATGTTTTTGGCAACCAAAGCTAGTACCCGAGGTCGGGCTCGACTCTGTATCTCAGGGGTTCTCCATTCAGGAATCGATCGAGGTTGTCTCCGAAAAGATCGACCACTTCATCCCAATGCCCCTGACGGAAACCTGGCGTGTGTGGTGTCAAGATCACGTTCGGGGTCGTCCACAGGAGATGGTCCGGCGGCAGCGGCTGGCGCGCAGATGACGAGCACGTGACACTGCCCGAGAAACAGCTCGAGCTCCTCTTTGCCGTAGACGCGCTCGACGTGTCCGATCGTGCCGTATGCCGGCCGCCGCCGCAGCGCGACGACGCGCATGCCGAATGCTTCCGCGCGCTTCGCGATCTCCGCGCCGATCGTGCCGACGCCAACGAGTCCGAGCGTGCGGCCCTTCAACAGCCACGGCAGCCGATCGCCGATGAATTCATTTTGCGCCCAGCGCGCGCGCTGCTGATTTTCGACCACGAACGGAATCTGCTTGGCGAGCGCGAGCGTGACCGCCATCACATGCTCCGCGATCGGCACCGCCTGCACGCCACGCGTGTTGCTGACCGCGATGTTTCGCGCGAACAATTCGGGCAGGCACAGTGTTTCAACCGCGACCGCGGACGTGTGCACCCACTTCAGTTTCGGCGCGACCGCGGCCTCGTGATCCTTCAGGATCCACGTATACGCGATGTCGCAGCCGGCCAGGCCTTCGGCGCGTTGTTCAGGAGTCGTCGCGTGAATGAATCGAATGTGCGGGAAGCGCTTGCGGAGTGTCTCGACGGCGTCGGCAGGAATCTGCCATTGCGTGACGGGCTGCTGAATTGAAACTAGGACTTTCACTTCAGACTCAACTTGAAACTCAACTTCAACTTCTAACTTTTAACTTTTAACTTTTAACTTCCTGTAATGCCCCGACCGGCCGCCTTTCTTCTCCACCAGCTCGATGCCGCCGATCACCAACGACTTGTCGACGGCCTTGACCATGTCGTACAGCGTCAGCGCCGCGACCGCCACCGCGGTCAGCGCCTCCATCTCGACGCCGGTCTTGCCGGAAATCCTGACCCGCGCTTCGATGTCGTAGCCCTTCCTCGTCGGCGTCAGGTCAACCGCAACGTGCGAGAGATTGAGCGGATGACACAGCGGAATCAGCTCGCTGGTCTTCTTCGCGGCCATGATGCCGGCCAGCCGCGCCGCCTGGATCGGATCGCCCTTCTTGTTGTTCCCGGACTGGATCAGTTTGCGCGCGTCTTTCGACATCGCGATCGATCCGCGCGCCACGGCTTCGCGATCGGTGACCGCCTTGTCGCCGACATCCACCATGCGGATGCGGCCCTTCTTGTCGACGTGCGTCAGAGTCGGCCGAGCCTTGCGAGGCCGTCTCGCCGAAGCGGAACGCGAAGGCGGATTAGCCTTCGTCATCGATCCCCTGCGCGAGATAGAACGACAGGCTTTCCAGCGACACCGTCAGATCGACGCCCTTCATCTTCACGCCGGGCGGCACTTTGAGCGCTCCAGGCGAAAAATTCAAGATCGCCTTGATGCCGGCCGCGACCACCTGGTCGAGCACATGCTGCGCCGATTCGGCGGGCACTGCAATGACGGCGATGTCGATGTGTTCCTTGCGGGCGATCTTCTTCAGCTCTTTCAGATCGTGAATCGGCACGCCGCTCTTGGATTCGTCGCCGATTTTGGTGTCGGCAACGTCGAACATCGACACGATCTCGAAGCCTTCACGCTTGAAGCCGGGGTAATCGGCGAGCGCAAGGCCGAGGTTGCCGGCGCCCATCACGGCGACGCGCAGCTTGCGATCGAGACCCAGGATCTGCCGCAGGTGGCGCTTCAGATCCTTGACGTAATAGCCGACGCCGCGGACGCCGAACTCGCCGAAGTAGGCGAGGTCCTTGCGGATTTGGGCCGCGTTGAGGTGGAACTGCTCCGCCAGCGCCTGCGACGAGATGGTCTCGACGCCGGCCGCTTCGAGCTGGTTGAGGCTGCGCAGGTAGACCGACAGCCGGTTGGTCGTGAGTTCGGAAACCGGCTCGGTGGCCGTCTTCCGCTTGTTCGGTGAATTCACAAGCTGATTTCAGAATACCGCAATTTCGCGCCGAAGTATCATCCGGCCCATGGCCGATCCCAAGGGCTTTCAACCCTACGTCCCTGCAACACAATCCATGGCCGAGTTCACGGCCAAAGCCATCATCCTCGGCGTCCTCTTCGGACTCCTCTTCGGCGCATCAACGGTGTACCTCGGACTTCGCGCCGGGCTCACCGTCAGCGCCTCGATCCCGATCGCGGTGCTTGCGATCTCGGTGCTGAAAAAGCTTGGCGGCTCGACGATCCTCGAGAACAACATCGTCCAGACCATCGGCTCGGCGGGTGAATCGGTCGCCGGCGGCGTCGTCTTCACCATCCCCGCGCTGATTTTCCTGATGCCTGATGATCCGACCAGGTACTTCAACTACACGCAGATCCTGATGCTGTCGTTCGCCGGCGGCATCCTCGGCGTGTTGATGATGGTGCCGCTGCGGCGCGCGCTGATCGTCAAGGAGCACGGATTGCTGCCGTATCCCGAAGGCACCGCCTGCGCGGAAGTGCTCGTCGCCGGTGAGCGCGGCGGCCAGCTCGCGTCGCTGGTCTTCAGCGGCCTCGGCATCGGGGCGCTGTGGAAGTCGCTGTCGTGGACCTTCAACATCTTCCGCCAGGAGATCGGCCACTCGCTGGCGCGCACCAGCCAGTTCCCGAACGCGACGCTCAACGTCGACATCTCCCCCGAATACATGGGCGTCGGCTACGTGATCGGTCCGCGCATTGCGGGGACGATGGTCGCGGGTGGTGTGTTGTCGTGGCTGGTACTGCTGCCGCTGCTGTCGTTGCTCGGTGCGGCGATCAACACGCCATTCCCGCCGATTCATCCGAACTTCGCCAACAATCCCGCGACCGGCCAGCCGTTCCTGATCTCGGAAATGAGCCCCGGGCAAATCTGGAGCGCCTATATCCGCTACATCGGCGCCGGCGCGGTGCTCGCCGCGGGCTTGATCACGCTCGCCCGCACGTTGCCGACCATCGTGTCGTCGGCCCGTGAAGGCCTGAAGGGTTTTGGCGCCGGGGCCGGCGCCGCGCAGACCCGCACCGAGCGTGACATCCCGATGATGGTCGTGCTGGCCGGCTCGCTGCTGCTGGCGGTGTTCCTGGCCGCGGCGCCCGGACTGCCGACGCAGGGCAACATCCTGGTGTCGATTCTGATCGTCGTCTTCGGATTTTTCTTCGCGACCGTTTCGTCGCGAATCACCGGCCTGATCGGATCGTCCTCGAACCCGATCTCCGGCATGACCATCGCCACGCTGATCATCACGTGCCTGATCTTCGTCGCGCTCGGATGGACCGGCGACGTCTACGGGCCGGTCGCGCTCTCGGTCGGCGCCATCGTCTGCATCGCCGCTGCGAACGCCGGCAACACCTCGCAGGATCTGAAGACCGGCTACATCGTCGGCGCGACGCCGTTGTATCAGCAGATGGGCCTGGCGATCGGCGTCGTGACGTCGTCGTTCATCATCGGCATGACGCTGCTCTACATGCACCGCGTGTTCGGCATCGGCTCCGAAGCGGTGGCCGCGCCGCAAGCCACGTTGATGGCGACGCTGATCAAGGGCCTGCTCTCGCAGAACCTGCCGTGGGGTCTCGTGCTGGTCGGGGTCTTCATTGCCGTGACCCTCGAGCTGTGCGGCGTGCATTCACTTTCTTTTGCGGTCGGCGCCTATCTGCCGATCGCAACGACCGCTCCGATCTTCGCCGGCGGCCTGGTGCGGTGGTGGGTCGAGCGGAAGACTGGCGAGACCAGCGAATCCGATTTGAGCGCGGGCACGCTGTTCAGCTCCGGCTTGATCGCCGGCGGGTCTCTCGCCGGGATTCTCTACGCGGTCCTGTTCGGCGCCGACTGGCTGCGGCCGTTCCAAGTGCTCGGCGAGAGGATGCCCCGGCTGCGTGGTGAAGAGGCGCTCGGCCAGATCGCCGGTGCGCTGCTCTTCTTTGCGCTGGCCGTCATCCTGGCCCGCTTCGGGCGGCGCAAGATCTGACGCGCGCGCCTAACGAGGATGGGGACCGTCTGGCTGGTCCCCATCGTCATCTTCCTCACGCTTCCATTCCACGACGCGCACGACCTCCTGCAGATGGCGCCGCGACGGGTCGTACATGTTGAGGAAGTTGCTCGTCACACCCAATCCGCCGTAACGGCCGCGTTTCTTGCGGTAGTAAACCCAGCCGCGATCCTCGGCGTAGCTCAACAACAGATGCAGACCCCACAGCGCTGCGACGACGGCCACGGCGATCAGGGTCATGCGCATTTGTTAGCATTGACGTAGATGCGCGTCCGGACGTTCACCTCGATCGCCATTCTGGTGGCTGCCGCTGCTTCGGTGCCGGCACAGCCGCAGCCCCGCCGCGCGACCACGATCACCGCGATTCGCAACTACCCGGGCTTCTATCATCAGCAGACCGTGCTGGTGGTCGGCGAGGTGAAAGGCACGCTCGAGCGCGCAACGATTGGGACCGAGGAAGGCGCGATCAGGCTGATCGCTCGCGAGGTCCGTGAGGGCCGCACCGAAGCGCGCGGACAACTTCTCGACATCGGACGGTTGTCGCAGGACGATCCACGCCTCATCCCTTTCAATCTCCTCGATCGGATTCGCGCGCAATATCAGGATCGCTGGCCCAAGCCGGGAGAAGAGCTGTTGCTGTTACTCGCGAACACGGCGCCGCCGCCGGCAGCAACGGATGTGAAGTCGCCGCCGCTGCGCACGCTCGCGATGGAGCCGGCGAAGTTCGACGGCCAGAAGGTCAGCATCGTCGGCCAGTTCCGCGGCCGGAACCTGTTCGGCGACCTGCCGGAAGCGCCGGCGCAGAATCGATTCCAGTTCGTGCTGCGATCGAGCGATGCCGCGGTGTGGGTGATGGGCGTGCAGCCGAAAGGCAAGACGTTCAACTTCGATCCGGCGAAGCGCGTCGACACCGGCCGTTGGGTGAAGGTCGATGGCACGGTGCGCACCGCGAAGGGTTTGACGTGGCTCGAAGGCACGAGCATCGATCTCGCCCCGGCCCCGGAAGAGACCACCGAGGTCGCCATCGATGTGCCACCCCCGCCCCCGATCGAGATTCTGTTCACGGCACCGGCGGAAGGCGAAGCCGACGTGCGATCGACCGAACGCATTCGCATGCAGCTGTCGCGCGATCTCGATCCGGCGACGCTCAAAGATCACGTCCGGCTGTCGTACTCGGCGGCTGATTCGAAAGAGCGCGGCGAAGCGCAGCCGCCGTCGATCGCGTTTACGGCGAGCTATACCAGGGAGAATCGCGCGCTCGAGATCAAGCCGAACGAGCCGCTCGAGCGATTCCGTCTCGTCAAGATGGAAATCCTTGAAGGGGTGAAGGGAACAGATGGCGGCGCGATGGCGCCGTTTACACTGACCTTCACCACCGGTGGGTCGTAAGGTCCGCCTTTAACCGGACCTCAGGGAACGATCCTGAACTCGTAGGCGGCGCTTTCCTTCTGACCGTTCACTTCGAACGTCAGCTCCAGCGAATAATGCCCGGCGGCCAGCGGCGCCAGCGTGACGTCGGCGATGCCGATGGTTTTGCCATTCACCTGTTGCGCCGTGTAACCAACCGGCAACGTCATCGGCTGGCTCTGTGCGGTCAACACCCGGCCGGCGACGTTCGCGGCGCCCTCGGGCATGTCCACCTCGATGCGCAGCCGCTCGGTGCGCCGGAACGTCGGCTGCTCCGCCCGCACGTAGGCGAGACCGGTGCTCGGCCCGCGGCGCCGCGCCGTGATCGCGGCGCGGCGCTTGATCACGCTCGCGCCGTCGGGCAGCGACGGCTTCGCGGCTGTCATCGCACGCATCTCTCCTTCGGTGGGCGCGAGATAACCCTGTCGCGCCCGCACCTCGACGCCCGGCCGCGTGACGCGCACCGCGATCGATCGGAAGCGTCCATCGAGCTTCGGGTTGGTGGAGTAGTACTGCATCACGTAAGAGGCGCCGAGGTCCGCCAGCATCCGTGCCACGCCGCCCTTGACGTCGTTGGTGTTGAGGACGACGGCGCCGTCGGTGTTGTTGGCGAGCTCGCGCAAGCCGCCCTGCCGGGAGGCCATGCGGGTACGATCCTGCTCTGGCGTCGCCGGCCGCATCGGCCCGATCGAATCGTCGAACGCCGCGAGCCCTCGCGGATCGACGGCGTAGAACGTGACGTTGGCGCGATTGGCGCGCTGCGCCAGCTGCCGCAGCTCGATGGTGTGATCGAGAAACGCCAGCAGCGAGCGCTCGCGCTCGCACGACGCGAAGCCGCGATCGTAGGCGACGCTGGTCTTGTCGTTCTCGGTCGTGATGCGGCCGCGCTCGACGCCAACGCCGGGCGGCCCTGGAATGGTGGGATTTTCCGGATCGAGAATCGCGGCGAGCTGCTCGTTCTGGCGGAACAGCACCCAGCCTTCCGTCAGCAGCACCACGAACTTGCGCTCGTCGCGCAGGCCGCCGAGGTGCGTGATCAGATCATCGAGAGCGCGCAGCGTTTTCTGCTCGCGCCGCCGCTCGATCATTTCCTTGGCGACGCCCGCGAACCGGGGACGACGCGGATCCTCGGGATAACAAGCCGCGATCTCGCGCTCGCGCGGGTCACTGGTGTCGAGGCGATCGCGCTGCCCCCACATCGTCGTGTCGCGAACGACCCGCTCGATCGCGTCGCTGCGTCGCGTCCACGACAGCGTCCGCGCCGGGGTGTCGGGGGTCATCACGCCAACGAGATCGTTTTCGCCCACGACACGATTCAGCATTTCGGAAACCGGCGCCGCCGCTTTCAACGAGCCGTCCGTGCTCACGTGCCAGTTGTCGAAGAAGACCACGAAGACGCGGGCTTCGGGATCCGCGGCCGCCGCGCGCGATGCGGCCGCGGTCGCCGGATCCGGCTTCGAGCGCGGCGCCCCCGGCCCGCGCGGTGTGATGACGCGGAAGCTTTCGATCGCCTGCGGCCGGCCGTCTTCGAGGATTTCGATCTCATCCTGCTTGAGATCGGTGACGGGCTTGCCGCTGTTGGTGAAGTACGCATCGACGGTGACGAGGTTCGCGCCGGATCGAAACCGCGGCAGCGGCTCCTGCGCGCTGTGTTGACTGACCACGACGATCGCGAACAACACGACGCAACCGTAAAACAATGCCTTCGTGTCCTTCGTGTTCTTCGTGTTGAAAGACGTCGTCACGGAATCATTCTGAAGCCGTAAGTCACGGTCTCGGTCTTGCCGTCTTTCGTCAGCGACAACTCGAGCACGTACTCGCCTTCCGCGAGCGGAGCGAGCGTGACGTCCGCGACGCCGAACGGCTGCTTCGTTGCCTCGTCGCTGCGTGATGAGTACGACACGATCAGCGGCGTCGCCTGCCCTTCCCGTGTCAGCAGCCGGCCGCTGCCGGTGAAACCGTCGCCCGCGAGCGGGACCTCCAGACGCAGGCGCTCGGTACGGCGGAAGCGCGGATCGGCGGTCGCGATGTAGGCCAGGCCGGTGCTCGGGCCCCGGCGCGATGCGAGGCCGCCGGTTCCAATCTCGGCCGCGTCGGCCGGCACCGTCGCGAATGTCGTCACCTGCAGCGGCAGGCGGCTGTTACGCGCCGTCAGTTCAGCGCGCACCGCATAGCGCCCCGCCGCCAGCGGCGGCTGGCCGCTGTTCACCACAATGCTGCGCTGGCCCGGTTCGATCGCCACCGTCATCGTCTGCGGCGGCGCGGCGCTGCTCGTGCTCGTCGCGCGATCCGGCTCGAAGGTCAGACGCAGCGTGCCGCCCGACAACCACTCGGGCTGCTTGGCGGTGACGGCGTCGAGCTCGACGATCGTGCGGATGCTGCTGCGTCCACCGACTGCCTGGACGCGCACCGGCAGGTTGCCGCGCGCCGGCGCGAGCGAGTCGAGCGCGCGCGTCACCGTCGGCGGCGGCGCGGGCTTGCGGCTCGCGCTCGTGAACGCGCCTGCGCCGCGCGCCTCGGCCTCGGTCGGCGCGAGATACCCGGGCCGCGCCCGCACGTCCACGCCGGGCCGGTTCACTTCCACGCGAATGCGCCGGAACCGTCCATCGAGCCGCGAGTTCGTCGAGTAGTAGCTCAGCAGATAGTACGACCCGAGATCGCGGAACACCTTCTGCAGCGCGCGCGTCAGATCGCCCTGATCCAGCACCGCCTGCCCGTCGGTCTGCCCCGCCATGTCGCGCAGGAAATCCCACCGGTGCCGGAGGATCGCCTGATCCTGCGTCGGCAGGAGGTCGAAGTTCGTCGGCTGGTCGAACACGACCAGCCCGCGCGCATCGACCGGATAGAAGCTGACGTTCGCGCGGTTCGCGCGTTGCAGCATCGTCAGGAAGTCCCGCTCGTGATCGACCTGCGACAACTTGATGCGGAGCTGCTCGCATTGATTGAGCGACATCGGCCGGCCGCGATCGGGATCGGGCGCGTTCTGCGGACGGAGACCGCCGGTGCGCGGATCGACCCTGATCGGATCGGGCAGCGGCCCGTCCGTCCCCTTCAGTCCGCGCGACAAACCGGCGTCCGGTCGATACAGCATCCAGCCTTCGGTGAAGATCATCACGAACTTGCGATCCTCGCGAAGGCCCTCGAGGTGCGTGATCAGGTTCGACAGCGCGTCGAGCGTCTTCTGTTCGCGCAGCCGGCCGATCATCGCGGCCGCGATGCCGCGATTCTCGTTGTCGGGCGGCGGATAACAGGCCGCGATCGCACTTTCCTGCGGCGTGGCGTTGCTGCGCTGATCGCGCCGGCCGGTCTCCCACCACTTGCTCACCATCGACTCGATGGTGTCGAGGCGCCGGCCGTAGGTGATCGAAGACGGCGACATCTCCGGCGTCATGACGCCAACCGCGTCATCGTCGCCAATCACTTTTTCGAGCGTGTCGAGCAACGGCTTGCGCAGCCGGTACCCGCCGGCCATCGACGTCGTCAGCGGATCGAAAAACAGCGTGAACAGGCGGACGGCGTCCTCGGCCTGCTGGCGCATCTCGCGCGTGTTGGTGGGATCGCGTCGCTGGCTTTCAGTCACCGGCTGGCGCGCCTGCAGGAGCTCGAAGCCGGCGATTGTCTGCGGCTTGTCGTCTTCGAAAACCGTGAAGTCCTCCGCCTTCAGATCGAGGACGGCAACGTCTTCCTTCGAGACGTAGGTGTCGACACGCACGAGGTTGGCGCCGGCGCGGAACCGCGGCAGCGGTTGTTCCTGCTTGTCCTGAGCGAGCGCGAGCGAGTCGAAGGACTGCGCAGACAGACCGAGACCCACAACGAGACCCAAGAACATCACGCGGTAGCGCATAGATTCACGTTTCCCGGACGACAGGCTGGCAAGGGCATTCTACCCCGTGACAAGCGGTGTAAACCTCTGAGGGGCTTCGACGTATAGTGAATTGATACCAATGTCGGGCGCTGGGGAAGCGGCCGTCGAGCAGACGGACGTCGGCAGTTATTTCATCGCGAATTACCCTCCCTTTTCAGTCTGGAAGGCGGATGCGGTTTCGACGGATGCGCGGCCCGCCCTGAGCGAGCGGCCCGGAGCCAAAGGCTCTGGGTCGCGAGTCGAAGGGGAGATACCGTTAGGGCTGTATCTCCACATCCCGTTCTGCCGGAAGCGCTGCCACTTCTGTTATTTCCGGGTCTACACCGACAAGAACGCGCGCGAGGTGGAGCAGTACCTGGATCTGCTGGCGCGTGAATGGGACCTCTACGCCGCGACGCCCGCGGTGCAGGGCCGCAAGTTCGACTTCGTCTACTTCGGCGGCGGCACGCCCTCGTTCCTCTCGACGAAACAGCTGCAGGGCCTCGTCGGCCGGCTCAACGCGACCGGCACGTGGGACGCGGCCGAAGAGATCACGTTCGAATGCGAGCCAGGCACGATCACCGAAGCCAAGCTCGCCGCGATCCGCGAGATGGGCGTGACGCGGCTCAGCCTCGGCGTCGAGAACTTCGACGATCGGATCCTCGAGCTCAACGGGCGCGCGCATCGATCGCCGGAAGTGGGACGCGCTTACGAAGCCGCGCGCAATCTCAACTTCCCGCAGATCAACATCGATCTGATCGCCGGCATGCTTGGTGAGACCGAGCACAACTGGCGCGAGTGCATCGATCGCACGCTCGCCCTCGAACCGGACAGCGTCACCATCTACCAGATGGAGCTGCCCTACAACACGACGATCAGCGGCGACCTGCTGAAGGGCGGCGGGCAGTTCAACGACGCGGTCGCCGGCTGGGCGACCAAGCGCCGCTGGGTGCGTGAAGCGTTCGACGAGCTCGAGCGCGCCGGGTACCACATTGGCAGCGCCTACACGGCGGTGAAGAATCCGTCGAAGACGAAGTTCGTGTACCGCGATCGCCTGTGGGAAGGCGCGGACCTGCTCGGCCTCGGCGTGGCGTCGTTCGGGCACATCAACGGCGTGCACGTGCAGAACCTCGACCAGTGGCCGGTGTACCAGGCCGCGATCGAGAGCGGCGAGATCCCGCTCGGCCGCGCGTATCGCCCGACCGATGAAGAGCGGCTGATTCGCGAGTTCGTGCTGCAGTTGAAGCGCGGCTCGAACCGGCCGGCCTATTTCAATCAGAAGTACGGCGTCGACGTGCTGTCACGCTTCGCGGGTGCCATCAAGTCCCTGCGAGACGACGGCTACCTCGCCGAAGCGAGCGGCGATCGCATCGCGCTCACTCGCGAAGGGCTGATGCGCGTCGACGTACTGTTACCCCGCTTCTTCCTGCCCGAACACGCTGGTATTCGGTACACCTAGTGTTCTTAACTTTTCATTTTTAGTTTTTACTTTCCGATGATCGCATCCGAGTACGATGTCGTTGTCATTGGTGGAGGCCCCGCCGGTTCTACCACCTCCACGCTCCTGGCGCAGGGCGGCCTGAAGGCCGGCCTGTTCGAGCGCGAAAAGTTTCCCCGCTTCCACATCGGCGAATCGCTGATCCCCGAAACCTACTGGGTGCTGAAGCGGCTCAACATGCTCGAGAAGATGCAGCAGAGCCACTTCGTCAAGAAGCACAGCGTGCAGTTCGTCAACGCGCACGGCAAGGAGTCGGCGCCGTTCTATTTCTGGGACAACAAGCCGCACGAATGCTCGCAGACCTGGCAGGTGGTGCGCAGCGAGTTCGATCAGATGCTGCTCGAGAACGCGCGCGAGCACGGCGTGGACGCGCATGAAAGCGTGCACGTCGTCGAAGTCCTGTTCGACGGAGATCGCGCAACCGGCGTGGCCATCAAGCAGGACGGTCAGCGTAAGGAGATCAAGGCCACAGTCGTGGTTGATGCGAGCGGGCAGGCCGCGCTGCTGATGAATCGCATGAAGCTGCGCATCTGGGATCCGGTCCTCAACAAGGGCGCGATCTGGACCTACTGGGAGGGCGCGTATCGCGACAGCGGGCGCGATGAAGGCGCCACCATGGTGCTGCAGACACCCGGGCGCGACGGGTGGTTCTGGTACATCCCGCAGCACGACAACATCGTCTCGCTCGGAGTCGTGGCGCCGTTCGATTACCTGTTCAAGGGCCGCAAGGGCGATCACGAGGCGACCTACTACGAAGAAGTCGAGAAGGCGCCGGCGGTGAAAAAGCGCATCGCGAACGCCACGCGGGTCACCGGGTTCTTCGCCACGCGCGACTACTCGTATCGTTCAACGCAGGTGGCCGGCAACGGCTGGGTCCTCGTCGGCGATGCGTTCGGATTCCTCGATCCGCTCTACTCGTCGGGCGTGCTGCTGGCGTTGAAATCAGGCGAGCTCGCCGCCGACGCGATCGTCGATGGTCTGACGAAGGGCGATACCAGCGCCGCGCAGCTCGGACGCTGGGGGGACAACTTCAACCAGGGCGTCGATCGCATGCGCCGGCTGGTCTGCGAGTACTACGACGGCTTCAGCTTCGGCACCTTCGTCCGCAACTTCCCGGACCTGCGCAACACCGTGACCGATCTGCTGATTGGCGATCTGTTCGACGACAAGGTCGACAAGGTCTGGAAACCGATGGAATCCCTCTACCCCGCCGACAAGAAGCGTCTCCAGACGTGGAAGGAAGGCGACACCCCCGACGCCGCCGGCCAGAAGGCCAACGAACTCGTGGTGCCGAAGGACCTGCGACTGGGCATATAGTCCATCAGCAGTGTTCACGTATCAGCGCCGCGTTGAATTCGCCGAGACCGATGCCGCGGGCATGGTCCACTTCTCGGTGTTCTTCCGTTATATGGAGGAAGCCGAGCATGCCCTGTGGCGCTCGGTCGGATTGAATATCTGGGAGTCAGGTCCGCCTTCGCAAGGCTTCGGCGAGACAGGCTCTGTCAGCTGGCCGCGCATTTCCGCCAGATTCGATTTCAAGGCGCCGCTCAAGTTCCAGGACGAATTCGAAGTGCGGACCGAGATGGGCAACGTCAGCCGCAGCACCATCCAGTGGAATCACACGCTGATGCGCGGCGACACGATCATCGGATCGGGATCGGTGACGGTGGTGTGTGTGAAGAAGCTGCCCGGCGGCGGCATCAAATCAACCGAAATCGAGCCGGCGATCATTTCACGATTGCGGCTGGCTCTCTCCGCCTGAGCCACTTCCAGATCGATCGCGCGGCCATCACGATCAGGAACAGGATCGCCAGGCTCACGCCGAGCGCGAACAGCGGAAACTTCAGCGTGATGAAGCTCAAGCCAATCACGAACAGATCCTCGCCAACGCTGAGCATCCAGTTGCTGAATGGCTCCGGACTGGTATTCGCGGCGACGCGCGTGCCGGCCTTCGTCGCGTGACCGCTGGCCGACACCACACCGCCGAGCAGCGCAATCGCGCCGGTCATGGCCGGTGATGCATCACCCAACGACGCCACCGCAATGAGCGCACCGCCGACCGGGCGGATCAACGTGTGAACCGAATCCCAGATTGAATCGACCCACGGCACTTTGTCCGCGACGAACTCGACCGCATACAGCACCGCGGCCGCGCCGATGATCCACGGGTTGTCGAATGCGTTGAATTGCTCAGGAAGCTCGACCCACTGGTAGCGCGAGGCCAGGCCAAGGATCGCGACGGTGGCGTAAAGGTTCACCCCGGCGGCGAGCGAAAACCCGAGGGTCCGCCCGAGAGTGGCCAGCCATTCCATGACTACTTATTTTGACGTAATTCGTCGATGCGCGTTCGAACGATCTCGATCAGCTTGTCGCGATCGTCGACTGAATACCCGGTCGTTTCCACCGGCTCGCCGATCTTGACGTTGACCATCACCGGACGCACCAGCCAGCTGCCCTTCTGCATCGCCGAGCGGCCGCCCGATACGGCCACCGGCACGATCGGCGCCTGCGCCTTGATCGCCATGATGAAGCCGCCCTTCTTGAACGGCAGCATCTCCGCCGTGCGGCTGCGCGTGCCCTCGGGAAAAATCAGGAACGAATTGCCGGCGCGAATCGATTCAGCCGCGCGATCGATCGACGCCATCGACGCTTCCCTGCGATCGCGCTCGACCGGCACGAATCCGCCCGCGACCATCACGGCGCCGAGGACCGGAATCTTCGTGAGCTCGGCCTTGAACAGGACGTGCAGCCGCTTGTGGAGCGCCTGGAACAACACCGGCGGATCGACATTGCTCTCGTGGTTCGAGCAGAACACGACCGCGCGATTCGCGGGAATGTGCTCGCGCCCCTTCACCTGATACCGGATACCCGACAGCGCTAGCGCCAGTCCAACGCCGGCGTGGCCGGGGCCGTAGAGCGCGGTTTTGTTCTTGAGGCCGACACCAAACGCCAGCGCGATCGGTCCGGCGATCAGGACGTACAGCGAAACGACGATGTAGGTCAGTACAGATCTGAGGGCGGCGATGATGTTAGTCATGCCGCCCTCAGTCTAACAATCCGAAAGCTTAGGAAGCCCTTGCCTGCCGCTGCTTCGTCACGACCGGCACCACCGCCGCCTTGGCCGGAGCGGCCTTGGCCGTCGCGGCCCGAGCCACGGCGCGCTGCGTGTTGCGTGCCTTCGTCATGAAGCACTTTTCGAGCGCTTCGTTAACGCGATCCTCGATCGCCTGTGCCGTTGTCTGCATCACTTCGGAAATTTCCGAGATGATCAGCGCCTTCGCGCGATCCAGCATGCGCTTCTCGCGGAACGAGAGGCTCTTCGACTTGGCCAGGAACGTCAGGCTCTTGAGCACATCGGCCATGTCGTAGATCGAGCCGGTGCGCATCTTGTCGGAATTGTCCTTGAAGCGACCCTTCCAGTTCTGATGGTTGTCGATTTTGCCGTCGCCAAGCAGCATGAACAGCCGTTCAACTTCCTCGTCCGTGATGGCCCGGCGGAGACCAACGTTGTCGACATTGGCGACCGGCACTAGGACCGTCGTTTCATTCGACAGAATTCTGAGGTGGAAAAAACCGCATGTAGTACCGAGAATGGTCTTTTCCTCGACCTTCTCGACGACCCCGAGTCCATGGTTCGGGTAAATGACCTTGTCACCGATCTTAAATCCCACGTGCCCCTCGTTTCGGTCTTGCTTCTGATCTGGTGGTAATAGCGGGAGTGAAGTGCCCTATCAGGTCTAATCAGTATAGCCGAGGAACGGCCCAAATTCAACGGAAATGGCCGGAAAACAGGCATTTTCGTGAATTCGGCGTGCACCGTACCTCCGCGTTCTAACCCCTGATTCCGCGCACGGTTACACCGGATTTTGTATGCTCACAGGCATGCTTCGATTCGCGATCGTCTTGTCACTTTTTGCAACGCTCTCGGCCACCTCTGGCACAGCCGGCACCCAGGCACCCCAGGCACCTAAGGCACCCCAAAAAAGACCGGACGCGCCGCAGTTGGCGCCCTATGTGCCGACACCGCAGGAAGTCGTGGACCGGATGCTGGCCCTCGCCAATGTCACCAAGAACGATTTCGTCGTCGATCTGGGATGCGGAGACGGCCGGATCGTCGTGACCGCGGCCAAGAAATACGGCGCGCGCGGATTGGGCGTGGACATCGACCCGGTTCGCATCGACGAGGCGAACGCGAGCGCCAAAGCCGCCGGCGTCACGAACCTGGTTGAGTTCAAGCTGCAGGATGCGTTGAAGACCGACGTCAGCAACGCATCGGTGGTGACGACCTACCTGCTATCGCAGTCCAATCTCAAAGTGCGACCGCTGATTACCAGACAGCTCAAGCCCGGCTCGCGCATTGTCACGCACAACTTCAGCATGGGCGACTGGGCGCCGACCAAGAGCGAGACGTTCAACGATGCGACCGGCCGTTCGCGAACGATCTACCTCTATCTGGCGGATGGTAAAGTTCGTCAGTGAAAGATTTCGAGCAGCTCGGCCTCTTCTACCTCGGGCGTGAGATCGATGCTGCGAGCAAGACTCGCAGCGACGCTCCTCTTCTTTACGAGTCATCCGATCTCGTCACGCACGCTGTCATCGCCGGCATGACCGGCAGCGGCAAGACCGGCCTCGGCATCGATCTGATCGAGGAGGCCGCGATCGACGGCATCCCGGTGATCGCGATCGATCCGAAGGGCGATCTCGGCAACCTGCTGCTCACCTTTCCGAAACTTGCAGCCGCGGATTTCGCTCCGTGGGTTGATACCGACGAAGCGCGGCGAGCGCGTCAGAGCGCCGACGCCTTCGCGGCCGCCGAAGCGGCGAAATGGTCGAAGGGGCTGGCCGAGTGGGGCCAGGACGGCGCGCGCATCGATCGCCTGCGCAGTGCCGTGGAAGTCGCGCTCTACACCCCCGGCAGCTCATCCGGACGGCCGTTGTCGATCGTCAAATCGTTCGCGGCGCCCGATCCGGAAATCGTCAACGACGCGGATCTGCTGCAGGATCGCGTGTCGACGGCGGCGACCAGCGTCCTCACGCTCGCGGGTGTCGAAGCCAAGCCGATGCGCGGTCGCGAGCACACGTTGATCGCCACGTTGTTCAGCGACAGCTGGCGGGCCGGCCGCGATCTCGATCTGCCGGCCCTGATCACGCAGATCCAGACACCGCCGATCCAGAAGGTCGGCGTCGTCGATCTCGAATCGTTCTTCCCCTCGAAGGAGCGCTTCGCGCTGGCGATGCAGCTCAATCAGCTGCTCGCCTCTCCGAGCTTCGGCGCGTGGCTCGAGGGCGAGCCGCTCGACGTCGATCGACTGCTCTACAACGCGAACGGTGGTCCGCGCGTCAGCATCATCTCGATCGCGCACCTCGACGATCAGGAGCGCATGTTCTTTGTGTCGCTGCTCCTCAACGAGATCGTCGGCTGGATGCGCAGCCAGCGCGGGACGTCGAGCTTGCGCACGCTGATCTATTTCGACGAGATCTTCGGATTCCTGCCGCCGGTGGCGAATCCGCCGTCGAAGAAACCGCTGCTCACGATCCTGAAGCAGGCACGCGCGTTTGGCGTGGGCCTGGTCGTCGCCACGCAGAACCCCGTCGATCTCGATTACAAGGCGCTCGCGAATGCAGGCACCTGGATGCTGGGCCGCCTGCAGACTGAACGCGATAAGGCCAGGGTCCTCGACGGACTCGAAGGCGCCGCCACCGGCGCATCACTCGATCGCGCGCATATCGGTCAAATCTTGTCGGGTCTTGGAAAACGACAATTTCTCCTTCACAACGTTCACGAAAAAGAGCCGGTTGTTTTCGAAACCCGGTGGACCCTTTCGTATCTGCGTGGACCTCTTGGTCGGGACGAAATAAAGCGGCTCTCACAGGGGTCCAACAAAGGTGCGACCGAAGGTCGCATCTCGCCGAAGCCGGCCCGAAGCGACGAAGTCGCGAGGGCCGGCGTAGGCGGACTTACCGCTCCCGTTCTTGACCCAGCAATTCAGCAACTATTCGTCCCCGGTGCCACGAGTTACGTTCCAATGCTCCTTGGCGTCGCGCGGATTGCGTATTCCGACACGAAACTCGGACTCGACGATTCAAAAACCGTCGCTGTCGTCACGCCGATCACCGACGGCGCCGTCGCGGTTGATTGGGAACGCGCTGAGCTCGCGGACTTCACGGTCGATTACCTCTTGAAGACCGCGCCGGCCGCCGCGACGTTTGCGGCTGTCCCCGCAGCCGCTGCGAAGCCGAAGAACTACGCGACGTGGGAAAAAGATTTCTTGCAGTGGATCGCCCAGTCGCAATCGGTCGAGCTGTTCAGGAGCTCGCGCGCGAAAGTGGTCTCGAATCCCGACGAGTCGGAGCGCGACTTCCGGATCCGGCTGCAAGGCGAAGCGCGCGAGGCTCGAGACCAGGCGGTGGCCAGGCTTCGGCAGGATTACGCGTCGAAGATCGCCAGGGAAGAAGATCAAGTCCGCAGGGCCGAGCAGGCCGTTCAAAAACAGAGCGAACAAGCTTCGGGCGCGAAAATGCAGGC
This sequence comes from Cyanobacteriota bacterium, assembly GCA_019752015.1. Taxonomy (GTDB): domain Bacteria; phylum Acidobacteriota; class Vicinamibacteria; order Vicinamibacterales; family UBA2999; genus 12-FULL-67-14b. Next base: position 27,522 of record JAIEMQ010000026.1, read on the forward strand.
CGCCGTGTCGGTCGGCGCCGCCATTCTTGGCGCCTTCATGGGCCGCAAGGTCGTCAGCGCGACCAATATTAGACGCGCCACCACAGCCGCGCGCGGCGCCGAACGCATTGGCCGCGAGTCCGCCGATGTGACGCGAGCGTCGGAAAACCTCGACAAGGAAAAACGCGAGCTCACCGAAATCCAGCAACGCCTGGAGGAGGACATCCAGGCGCTGACGGCGGATTGGGACCTGTCGAAAGAACCAGTCGAGCGTGTCCTAATAAAACCCAAGCGCGGCGGCGTGTCCGTGCAACTCGTGTCGCTCGTTTGGGTTCCTGCATAACGGGCTTGCCCTGAGCGAGACATCCTGTGAGACTCTCGAACACGATGTCGAGTCGAATGGGCCGCTGCGAAGTCGAAGCACTGCGCGGCGATGTTGTTGAATCGGTTCATCGTGTCCACGTCGCCATTGCGCACGCCGATCAGGGCCTGATCGCCAGCGCCGGCAACCCGGCCCATCACAGCTTCGTGCGCTCGTCGATCAAGATGTTCCAGGCCCTGCCTTTTGTCGAGGCCGGCGGCGTCGAGCGATTTGCGCTGACCGGCGAAGAGCTTGCCCTTTGCGCGGCGTCACATGGCGGTGAGCCCTTCCACGTCGCAGCCGCACGATCGATCCTCGCCAAGGCCAAGGTCACCGAAGCCGCGCTCGCGTGCGGCCCGCATTTGCCGCTGCACGAGCCGACCGCCAGCGCCATGTTGTGCGCGGCCGAAACGCCGGGCCGCATCCACAACAACTGTTCGGGAAAGCATGCCGGCATGCTCGCCCACTGTGCCCAGCAGCAGTGGGTCACCAACGGCTATCACAAGCCGGCGCATCCCATGCAGCAGCGCGTCCTGACGACGTTAACGCACTGGATGCGGATCGGTGCCGAGGAGGTATCGGTCGGCGTGGATGGATGCGGCCTGCCGACGTTCGCGATTGCGCTCGACGCCGTGGCCGAAGGCTGCGCGCGTTTCTCCGCCGCCGTGCTCTCGGGCGATCCGGCGCCGACGACCATCTTCAATGCAATGGTCGCGCACCCGGAATACGTGGCCGGCACTGATCGTCTGGACACCGATCTGATGCGCGCCGCCGGCACGCGGCTGTTCGCGAAGGTTGGCGCCGAAGGCTTCTACTGTGCCGGCATTCCGTCGATGAAGCTCGGAGTCGCGCTGAAGGTCGAAGACGGCTCGAAGCGCGCAGCCGAGCCCGCGATCCTCGCGGTCCTGCAGAACATCGGCGCGATTGCCGCTGCCGAGCTCGACCGCCTGAAAAAATACACCCACCCCGAACTGCTCAATACCCGCAACGAAGTCGTCGGCCACGTAAGAACCTCTTTGCACCTCTAAAGTCGGCAAGCGCCTGCGCTTCCCCGCGCGCGGGCAGGCCGATCCGGCGTCGCCCTGGATGCAGATTGTCGGCGAAGTCGGGCACGTAAAGCACGACGGCCTCGACGCCGATTCGATCGGCCAGATCGATTTCGACTACCGGCAGTCGACGCAGGACCGCGCGGTGATCGTGGCGCGAGTCACCGGCAATCCGAGCGCGGCAATGGCTTCGATGGTATCCGCGATACGCAGCCTCGATCCCGAGCAGCCGGTCTACGACGCGCGGACGCTCAACGACGTCATGGCGCGCTCGATCAACTCACGCTGGCTGTCGATGGCGCTCGTCGGCAGCTTCGCGTCGGTTGCTGTGTTCCTGTGCTCGGTCGGCGTCTACGGCGTCATTGCCTTTGGCGTGGTGAAGCAGCGGCGCGAGTTCGGGATCCGGCTGGCCCTCGGCGCGACTCGTGGCGGCATCACCGCAGCGGTCGTTTCGCGCGGGCTGACACTTGCTGCCATCGGCATCGCAACCGGATTCGTGCTGTCGATCGCAATGACGCGGAGCATGAGGTCGATGCTGTTTGGTGTCACCGCCGCCGACGTCGCGAGCTTCGCCATCTCGATCGTCGCGATCCTCGTCGTCGCGATGCTCGCAAGCTACCTGCCCGCTCGACGAGCAGCCGCCGTTGATCCTGCTCTGACACTGCGAGCGGAATAGCCACGCCTCAGCTTGTGTATCGAAGAGCAGTCATCTACGCTCGATCCAGGAGGGTTCGTGCCGAGACTGCTGTGCTTCGTCGCGTTCGTGTCGCTACTCGGTGCGTGTTCGAGTGAACGGCGCACGACGACGACCCCGGTATCGCCGACGCCGGCGTGCACGTACGCATTGTCGAGCACCGCGCTGAATGTGGCGGGCACCGGCGGCACAGCTTCGTTCACGGTCACGGCCGGGAGCGGCTGTGCGTGGACAGTCTCCTCGAGCTCCTCGTTCGTCTCGATCACGTCATCAACGAGCCAGAGCGGCAACGGCACTGTCAATGTCACGATCTCTGAAAACACCGGCGACGCGCGCTCGGCCACGATCACCGTTGCGGGACAGAGTGTCTCGGTCAGCCAGGCCGCAGGCGATCAGTTGTATGGCAACTGGTCCGGCACGATCACCAAAGGCAACGGGTGTCCGGCGACGCTGCCGTCATCGGTGCAGTGGACCGGCACGATTCGCCGCACCGGCGGCGCAAGCTCCGAGCTCGTGATCACGATCCTCTCCGTCGGAATCGTGAATCAGGTGATTCCCTTAATCGTGAATGGCAACTCGCTGCAGTTCTTCGTGCCGATCGACACGCTCTACACGTTCAACGCCACCCTCGCCGGCGATCGCCGCTCGCTCAGCGGCACGTTCTCGGGCGGATCGTGCAGCGGCACTTGGACGGGGGCGAGACAATAGTGGTAATATTCTTACTAGTAAGATTCTTACCATGCGCATCACGAGCAAGGGTCAGGTCACGATTCCCCAGGCGATTCGCGACGAACTGGGATTGCACCCGCATACTGATGTTGAATTCGTCGTGGAGCGGGGCCGGGCGGTGCTCCGTCCGGCGCGCGGCGCCGCCCGAAACCGCGCGCGGCTGCTCGTCGATCGGCTGAAGCAAGGTCCCAGGATGACGATGACCAGCAAGCAATTGCTGGCGCTGCTTCGCGATCCGCCCAATGAGATCGACTCTGATTGACTCCAACGTCCTGATTGACCTGTTCGATGAGGCGTCCGAATGGCGTGACTGGTCCGATTCGATGTTGACGCGGTGCGCGATGGATGGCCCGTTGGTCATCAATCCGCTGGTGATGGCCGAAATCGCCGTCGGGTTCGAGTCGTTCGAAGATGTCGAACACCATCTGCCGGAGAAGTTCGTGCGGCGGGAGGCGCTGCCGTGGGAGGCGGCCTTCCTCGCCGCTCGCGCGTTCCTGCTGTATCGGCATGCGGGTGGCGAGCGCCGTTCTCCGCTGCCTGATTTTTACATCGGCGCGCATGCGGCGGTGGCCGGCCACACGCTGCTGACGCGTGATCCGCGGCGGTATCGGCACTACTTCCCGAAGCTGCGAATCCTCGCGCCGTAGCGATCGGCTGGCGGCACATCGTGAGCCAACTGGAACGTATCCGCGAGAGTTTCAATCGACAGGGTTTCCTGCGCACCATCGGCGCCGCGCTCGAATCGGTGGCACCCGGGGCGGTGCGAAGGCTCGGTATATGGCGCCAGCCGCGGGCGGCTTCTCGCGCGAATGACGACCACGATGATCAGCGTGAACGTTTAGAACGCGAACCCAACAGAACCAGACCTGGAAGCTGGAACCCGGAACTCGTAACCCCGGTTCTGATATTCTGAGTAACTCGGCCGGAGTGGCGGAACTGGCAGACGCGCGGGACTCAAAATCCCGTACTCGCAAGAGTGTGTGGGTTCGACCCCCTCCTCCGGCACCAGATTCGAATCGGGAAATTTCAGAGAGCGTCGCTAACTTTATTGCGCTTCGGCGTATGCCGCGCGGGCCATCGCACCGGCGTTGGTCGCATTTCCAAACTCTCCGGATACTGCGGCGCGATTTCGGCGATCACCGCCGCGACCGCATCGTCGATCGACTTCCCTTCGCGCTTCAACGCGCCGACTCTTGCTTGCACCGCTTGAATGAACGCGCGATCGCGAGCGATCAGGGCGGCATCGCCAAGCTGGCCGTGACTCGGGACGACGTGGAGAGGTTTGAGAGCGGTCAGCTCGTCGAGGACGGATAACCACGTTTTGAGACTCGAGTTGTTCTGCGCCGCGAGAAAGCGCTGGCTCATCACCACGTCGCCGGTGAACAGCACTCGATCTTCCTCGACGAACACCATCGTGTCGCCGCGCGTGTGCATCGCCGACGGTCCCCGCCAGAACAGCCGCACGTGCACGCCGCCCAGATCGAGACGATGCTCGCGATCGAACAGGATGTCCGGCGTCGGATACGGCACTCCGCTCAGCAGCTCTTTGTTGAGAACCGATCGGCTGGCGAAGGTGTCTTGGATGCCTTTGCCCAGCTCGGTCATGTCCTGCTGCTGCATTTTCGTCATCACCAGCTTCGCGCCGGTGAACGCGCCCGCACCAAGCGAATGCTCCGGGTGATAGTGCGTCGTCACGACGTAGACATCCGCGTTGCCGCTCACCGTCTTCATCTCGCGGACGATCGCCTCGCCGTTTCGGGGACCGAGACCGGTGTCCACCACCAGCGTGGCCGTGCTGCCGACAATGATGCCGACGTTGGGGACCAGGCCGACGTTGAAATCCGGGATCGCCCAGACGTGATCGGCGAGCTTGACAGTGGCGTTTTCGCGAATCAATGGCGGTGGTGGAGTGGCGCCGCCCGCAGGCGCCTGCGCGGTGGCGGACGCGATCGAACACTCCGCAAAGAACGGAGCGTAAGGTTCCCTCGCCTTCTCGTCCATGTGATCGAACAGATATTTCCGCGCCTCGCAGACCTGGCGCGCGTGCGCGTCGCCCTTCGCCAGCGCGGCGACGACGTCGAGCGTGCCGATCGGCTGCTCGCCGTTCGGACAGCGATAGAAGCGGCGGTTGCCGTCGGTCGTCGCGGTGACTCGAGTTGAACCGCACGAGACGGTGACGAACGGATCGTCGACGTTCAGATCCCATGGCCGATGCGCCCGCACCGCCATGGTGCTTTCGAGAACGGTGCTCGGCTGAAAGAACCCGTGCGTGTCGGTCAGCAAGTTCGATCGCCCCGGGACGCGGGCTCCAGCCATCCACGGTGCGGGTTGATTCGGCTGGTGGCACGCCCCGCACTGATTGAGGCGGCGAAAGAACTCGCTCTCGGTCTTCGCTTCAGCGCTCGCGTTCGGGTAGAAGAGCGCGATCAAGCTGTCGGCGGCGCGGTCGTCGCTCGCATTGTCGATGCGACGCCATTCGAAGCCGCTCAGGAGATCCGGCGATCGTCCCGCCACCGGCTGGTAGACATGGAAGAGCGTCCCGCCATCGGCGTCGATGGTGCCGCCGCGCACATCCTCGATCCCGTTGATCGTCTGCAGCGCCTTGCGCTGGTTCCTCATCGTCTCGACACGATCGGCAATCGTGCCCGCAGGAAAACGCAGAGCGTGGCGCTTCTGATCGGCCAGCCAGTCCAGCGTGATCTTGCCGCCGTCCGGAATGCGGAGCCAGACTTTGATCAGGTTGTCGTTGCTGGTGTCCGACGGCAATCGCACCGGCGGCACCATTTCAACGAATCCGGAGCGTCGCCAGAACGACTCGTCATTCGGGATCTCGACGGCCTTTAACCGGATGTCCTGACCGTGCGCGGGGAGCACGGCCGCCAGTAGCACCGGACACAGCCAGGGCAGCGATGTCGAGAATTTCATTGGTAGATCCTGTCCTTTCACATCGAGATAGTCATCGGTGAAAGGGCAGGACCCCCTTTCAAACCGTGCATGCCGATTTCCGGCACACGGCTTACCGATGGTCTTCGAGACGTCGCATGCGCGGTACTGACGACGCCAGCGCGGAGCGCACCGCGGTCGTCACACCGCGGCCGCGCCAGCGCCGCCGGATACCGTTTGGCCGACGTCCACAGCTCGTGCGGAGGTTGTCGTGCGTTGGCGACCCGCGCGTGCGAGTCGTTGACGACTCGCGCGTGCGAGTCGGGGTGATTGGGTCCGGTCCTGCCGGCCATGCCCTTGCGCTTACCCTCGTTCCGAGCGCGACCAAAGCAGAGGCCCTTCCCTCCCACCCCGTTATTCGCCACGATGATCGACAGTACTACGGCCCCCTCGGACTCCCGCTGCGCACGACTCGATTTCGCCGGTGGCTTATACGAGTCGCGGTACCGCGACCACGGCCGCGCAGACGGGCCTCTCGTGTTCCGTTCGTCTCCCTGCACACGTGCTGCGCCCCATACCCCGCCGAGCCCTCGCGTGCGTACGCCCCCGGACCAGGGCACGCGAGACATCGCCTTCGCCGCGACATGACCGGCTCGGCGCTCGGATTGTAAATCTGACGAGGCTGCAGGCTTCACGTAAGGTTGCGGCCCGTGTGCTGGCTTCCTCCAAAGAGGCTTCTGACACCCCGCTCGGGCCGCCGCGCTCTCGCGCGCGACCTGGGGTCTGCTACTCGGCGCTCCGGCGCTTACCGAGACGGGACTTACACCCGCTGGAGACGAACAGCGTGATACCGACGATGACCGGTCGGCGTCGTCACGACGCACCATGCGCGCGATTATACGGGCCACAGCCAAGTCCCGGCGTGCGGCGTCCTATGATGTCGAGCGACTTGATGCGGACCGTGGCTGTCTCAGCGCTGCTACTCGTTTTCGGGGCTTGGCCGGCATCCGCCGGACAACAGGCCGACCCGGCGCTCGACCGAATCCGGGCGGCGCTCTCGGCCATTGCGGAATCGCCCGCGATCGTCATGACGCAACCGCCCGTCAGGTCATGGGGCGGCATGACGATGGTCCAGCCCGACACCGTCCGCGGCGAGTTTGTCCGCATCAAGGTGCCCGTCGGCGAAATCACCATGAAGGCCGCGCGCGCGATCCAGAGAGCTCACTATCATCGCGCGGAGCGGAAAGCTCGCGAACGCGTCGACCGCGCGCTTCAGGACTTCATCAAACAGCAGTCTCGATAGGGCAGACGGCTACTCTGCTCGTAACGCGATCACCGGATCGACGAACGCCGCACGCATCGCTGGTGCGGCGCACGCTACGAACGCGATCACGCTCAGCAGCACCGTCGCGATCGCGAACGTCGCCGCATCATGCGGATCGATGCCGTAAAGCAGGCTCGCGATCAGCCGGGTCGCAGCGATCGCGGCCGCGAGGCCCGCGATGACGCCGGTGACGACGCTGAGCATGCCCTGAGCCACGATCATCCTGACCACGCGCGCGCGTTCGGCGCCGAGCGCCAGGCGGATGCCAATCTCCTGCGTGCGCTCCGCGACCGCGTAAGCCACCAGGCCGTAGACGCCGACGACGGCGAGCACTAACGCGACGAGCGCGAAGGTGCCGAGCAGGAGCAGGTTGAACCGGCGCGGCGCGATCGATTGCAACAGCGACTCCTCCATCGTCTTCACTTCGTAAAAGGTCTGCGTGGGGTCGAGCGCCGACAGCGCCTTGCGGATCGAGGGCGCCGCGACCATTGGATCGCCGTCAACCTGCACTATCACCGTGATGCCGAACAGGAACGTGTCCGCATGGTGAAAGAACACTTCCGGCTTCGCGTCGGCGTCGATCTCGGTGTATTTCAAGTCCGACACGACGCCGATGATGGTACCGTAGCTGTCGGGTCCGAACGCGCGAATGCGCGCGCCAATCGGATCCACATCAGAAAAGTCGCGGCGCGCCAGCGATTCGTTGATCAAGACCTGGTTCGGCGTATCAATCTCCTCGAACCACCGGCCGCTGACGATCGACATGCCGAGCAATCGTCCGAAGTCCGCCGAGATCGAGCTCGACGGGGCTTCCCTGATCGCGCGGAGCTCGGGCGGCGGCGGCATCGGATCGCCCTCTTTGAGAATCAGCGTCGTCGAATCGCCGCCGCTGGTGAGGGCGGCCGAGCGGACACCGGGCAGCGCTTTCGCCCTCGCGAGCAGCGCCGCAGCGAGATCGTGCCGCGCGCGCTGATCTCGATACTGCGGACCGCGGAAGTCCATCCGCATCGTGAGGATCTGTCCGGGCGCGAAGCCGGCCGGATAACTGGTCATCCGCCAAACGCTCTTCGCCATCAGTCCAGCGCCGGTGAGGAGTACGACTGTCAGCGCCACCTGCAGGCCAATCATCGCGCGACCGGTCAGCAGCACACGCCGCGATGCGGACACGCTGCGGCCGCCCTCCTTGAGGACCTCCTGCACCCTCGTAAATGCCAACGCCAGCGCCGGACCGACACCGAACAACAGCGCCGTACCAATCGAGAGCACGATCGCGACTGCCATCACGCGCAGGTCTAGTGTCGTCTCGCCCAGGCGGGGTACGGCCGCTCCCATCAGGCCGACCACGATGCTAATCAGCCAAGACGCGAGCACTACTCCGCCAACGCCTCCCAGCACCGCATACGCCAGGCTCTCCGCGAGCAATTGCCTCATCACGCGTAGTGGCCCGCTGCCGATCGACATACGCAGCGCGATCTCCTTTCGCCGCTGCGCCGATCGGGACAACAGCAGATTGGCGACGTTGGCACACGTCATCAACAGCACGATGATGGCGGCCGACAGCAGCACCGCGAGAGCGCGGCGTGATGGACCGACAATGCGATCGCGTAACGGCACGACGACCGCCGCTGTCGATCCGAATGGCGTCGGGTGCTCGCGCTGCTCTCGCGCGTGATTCGCCTCGATCTCGGCGCGAGCCTGTTCAATCGTGATGCCCGGCTTGATCTCGCCGATCGCCTGATACAGGCGCACCTGCGTCTGCGGCGTGAACACCTTCGGCGGCGGCGTGAGCGCCATCATCCGATACGCGGCCGCGTCGACGCGATCCAGCCCCGGCCGCCACTGCTGCGTCACCAGCTGCGGCTCGAAATCATCCGGCAGCACGGCGCCGATCGTGGCCTGGCGGCCGTCGACCATCACGGCGCGGCCGATAACCTTCGCATCGCCGTTGAACTGCTCGCGGAAAACGCGATGCGTCAGCACGATGACTTCGGGATTCGTCGCGGCGGGCAAGGTTCCGAGCAGCGGCTTCGCCCCCGTCACTTCCCAGAATCCGTCCGACGCCTGAACGATCCTGAGGCGCGACGCCTCGCCGCCGGCGACCACCGTCGAGTCCACATAGTCGTAGGCGATCATGTGCGCGACCGATGCCGACGACTGCCAGTTGCCAAAGTCGATCGAGCTCATCATTTCGTGGTTGTTGCGATCGACCGTTGCCAGCCACACCATGCGATCGGGATGCTCGTAGCGAAGCGGCCGGATCAGCACGGCGTTGACCACGCTGTAGATCGCCGTGGTCAGGCCAATGCCGAGCGTCAGCGTGATCAGAATCGCAAATGAGAACCCGGGGTTGCGGCGGACGTACCGGGCCGCGTCGCGCGCATCCTGGCGGAGCTGCTCGAGCCACTGCGGGACCCACACGCCGCGCACGTCCTCTTTCACGCGCGTGACATTGCCGAACTTGCGAATCGCCGCCGCGCGCGCATCCTGTTCGGACATGCCGCGGGCGATGTTGTCTTGCGTCTCCTCGTCGATGTGGTCGCGGATCTCGCGATCGAGATCATCGAGGTCGGGCGCGCGCCGGATCATGACGGCTCCTCCATGCTCGAGTGCAGGATGCGCGCAATCGCGCCGGCCAGCTTGTCCCACTTGCCGGTCTCCACACTCAACTGCTTCCTGCCCTTCGCGGTCAGGCGATAAAACTTGGCGCGCCGGTTGTTCTCGGACGTGCCGTCCTCGGCGGCGATCCAGCCGCGCTTGATCAGCCGGTGCAGCGCCGGATAGAGCGAGCCCTGCTCGACCTGCAACACGTCGGCGGAGGTCCGCTCGATCGCTTTCGCAATCGCGTGGCCGTGCGCGGGTCCGGGCTGCAGGGTCCGGAGGATCAGCAGATCGAGCGTGCCCTGAAGCAGCTCAATACGGTCTTTAGTAGACATTCTAGGTGAAACTACGCCCACTCACCTAGAATGTCAAGGTGAGTCATCCCGCCGCGGATGAGCTGCGCGGGCGCCGGCCCTCGCCGTAGCTCGGCAGAGCGAAGGCGGGCATGCAACGTGAATGCAATCCCATTCGATGAAGCTACAGCCGGGATTGCTGGCCGCGGCGTTACTCACTCTGGCGGTTGCGGGTTGCAGCCACGGAACGATCAGTGAGATTCCGACCGCGCCGACGCAGACCCCGGCGGTGACCATCGCGGCGCTGACGGTCACGCCCGTCGGTGGCGGAACCATGATCGAAGGCCTGACGGCGCCAATCACGTCGAGCGGAGGGTTCCCGGCCACGGGCGCCGCGCTGGGCGCGTTCGCGCAATACACCGACGGCTCCGGCAAGTACGTCGAGGCCACCTGGACGTCGAGCGACTCGGGCGTGATTGCGATCGAGGGCGGCAATTTCATCGCGAGGGGCCGCGGCACCGCGATCGTCACCGCTGCCGCGGAAGGCAAGACCGACAGCGAAACCTTCGTCGTTCAACCCGGCATCGCGGGAACCTGGTCGGGCACCCTGCTGGTTGAACAGTGCGCTGCCGACACCGGCTCGATGTCCGAAGTGGTGTGTTATCCGCCGAACCAGGGCCGCACGCCGGGCGTGCTCGCGGTCGGGGCGCAGCCGCCGATGACGCTGCAAATCACGAAGTCAGGAACGGATCTCAGAGCGGCTGTTCAATTCGGCGATCTGCGCGGCACCCTGACCGGCACCGATCGCGGCCAGAATTTCCTGACGCTGACCGGTGATCTGACGTCGAGTGCGACGACGATGAAGGTGGTGATCTTTGACGCGCGGGTTCGCGAGGATGTGATGGAAGGGGCGATCGGCGTCGAAGTGCGAAACACCAGCCTGCCCGGGCACGCTCAAGTCGCCTTGCGCATCAACACCGTGACGCGCCGCTGATCAAGCCATCCGCAGCTTGCGCAGAATCCTGATGATCCTCGCGCGCAGGCGGTCGTCGGTCCACTGGTCGATGTCGTCTCGCTTGTCCGGCTGCTCTTCTTCCTCCGAGATCTTCTCGAACATCAGCAGCCGCGTCGCTTCGAGGAGGCCGTCGGTGCCGAACGGCTTTTCGATGAACGACTCCCCGGCGTCGAGCTCGGTCAGATCCTTGAACAGCGTGTCGGCGAAGCCGGTGACGTAGAGCACGCGCACGTCCGGGAAACGGCGGCGTGTGATCATCGCCAGCTCGCGCCCATTGAGCCCGGGCATCATCAGGTCGGTCACCAGGAGATCGACGCCCGGATATCCCGGCGCGTTGATCATCTGCGCGGCGTCGTCGCCGGAGCTTGCCGACGCGATGTCGTAGTTATCGGTGGCGAGGATTCGAGTCACCAGCTTGAGAATCGGCAGCTCGTCGTCCACGACCAGCAGCCGCTTCCGGATGTCGAGCGGTGCACGCTTCAATCCCGTCCCGGACGGATCGCCGGGTCGATGAATCAGCGGAACGTTGGGGAGAGGCGCGCGATCCGGTCCAGCCGACATTCGGTGCGCACTATCTTAACGTCCCTTGCACGCTTCCTGACATGACACAGGCGACGCGGAGGACATCCGCCTCTCGCGCCGCCTGCTTTTCTGCGCAGAACTGCGTCGGAACGATTAACGCTTGGTTGATTCGTAAATCGTTGCCGCGCCGCCGCCGACCGCCGCGCCGATCAACGCGCCCTTCTTGCCGCCGATCAATCCGCCGACGCCGGCGCCGGCGCCCGTGCCGCCGCCGATGATCATCGCCGTCTTGCCCCACGAGCGCCTGTTCTCACGCTCGGCGGCGCTGGCGCGCTGCCGCGCGGGCGTCACGCTGCGGGTGCGCACCACCGGCCGAGTGACGATGTCGTCGCGGTACACCGGTTGCTGATATCCCACCGGCTGTGCGTACGCCTGCGGCGCATACATCGCCTGCGGCGGGTAGCCCGCGTTGTTGCGCGTGATGCACGTCAGGTCGGTGACCTCGCGGCCGTTGACGAGCGCGCGGCGCAACACCGCTTCTTCATACGGCTGGCACTGCAGCGCCGCAGCAGTGTTTCCGAATGAGGTGTTCATCGGCGCCGTATTCGCCACCGTCATGGCATACGCGCCATTCGCTCCCAGGTCCGGTCCGTAGGCCGGAGCCGGAGACGGGCGCATCGCGGCAGCTGCGCCCAGCGCGACCGCGCCTGCCACCAATCCGCCGATTGCCGATCCCACCACTGTGTTCATCATGACCGTCCCCTCCATCAGGTAGTCAGGTATTCGGGTAGTCAGCATTCATTCCTGTCTACCCTGTCCGCCTGTCTGCCTGTCTGATCATCAAGGCTTGTGCCACGGATTTCGGGAAGAAATCGCACTGATTCGGGGACGTTTGGAGACGATTGACACAACGTCCTCGCGTGAATCGTAGGACATCTGGACCGTTACCGCGCGCGCGGCGAGCTCGAACGTTGCAAGCGGTTAAGGCACCAGCGTCCACATGTACGTGACGCCGACCGAGAGCCGCCAGTAGTTGAAATTGTCCGGACGACGCAGGTCAACATGATCCGCGGACGACCAGAAATAGCGAAGGTCTCCGCGCAACGCCGCGATATCGCTGAGCGCGACGTAGGCGCCGCCGCCGGCACTGATGCCGAAGTCATACGTCCGGGCCCGGACGCCGCACGGCGAGTCGCAGCCGTTGACCTGCAGGATTCCGGCGCCGCCGCTGCCGAACGGACGAATGAAACCGTCGGGCCTGACCCACACGGCGTTGACCATGTACGAGGTCACGTCCAGAATCTGTCGTCCGGATCTCGCGTCGGCGGTGCGGCCGAAATCGATCTCGGCGCCCCAGCCGCTGAGATCGTGAACGGAGACCGAGGCACCGAGCGTGCCGCGCGCGTCACTGACGTCGCCGCCGGTGACGGCGCCGAGATGACCGGTCAGGAACCCGGTGTAGGTCCCTCCGCTCTGCGCGGCGGCGTCGATCGCGCTCGCGAGCAACAACGCCATCGTCCCCGCCACAAGCCGCTTCATCGCTTCTCCATGTCTCCGAACAGTTGCCGGCCTTCGGTCAGCAGCCAGGCGCGCGCCTCGCGAAAGCGCGGGCAGGCGGCGGCGACGTGCGTCCAGAATCGTTTCGAATGATTCAGCTCGCGCCGGTGCATCAGCTCGTGAATCATCACGTACTCGCGCACGTCGTCCGGCACCAGGATCAGCCGCCAGTTCAGCGTGATCGATCCGCTCGCCGAGCACGCACCCCATCGCGACCGTTGATTCCTGATCGAGATCCGGGTCACCGTCACGCCGTGCGCCTTTGCCAATGCTAGCAGGTGCGGCGGCAGCTCTTTCGACGCCCGCCGGCGTAGCTCAGTCTCGTTGGGGTGGATGACACGCGGCCCGCTTTGCTGCTTGCGGAGCTGCGTCGTAATCCACGCGCCGCTGCGCTCGACGAAGGCCTGCGCTTCGCGCTTCGAGCCCCACTTCGGCAACGTCACGCGCAATGTGCCGTCGTCCAGGACGCGCAGGATGTAGCGCCGCGCCCACCGGTGGCGAATGAATGCGACAGGCGCTTGCCCACCGGAGCCTTGGCGAAGGTGGGCGAACAGATCCAGTTGCATAGAACGTCACTAAAGATACCGCAGGCGCGCCTAAAGGCACGCCTCTACATTTGCCGATAATCTACGGGTATGACTTTCGACGGGCTCGCGAACCTCGTTCGCGGCGCCACCTTCGACGACTTCCTGCTGCGGCCTCACTACAGCGTGATCGCGCGCCGCGATCCGTCCGTGATCGATCTGTCGTGCCGCTTCTCCACCAACATCACGCTGCAGCGGCCGCTGGTGTCGGCGAACATGGACACCGTCACCCGCGCGCCGATGGCCATCGTCCAGGCCGAGGAAGGCGGGCTCGGCATCATCGACCGCGGCTTCCGCAACGGCGACATCGAGCCGCAGGTGCGCGAGGTCGCCAAGGTCAAGCGGATGCAGCACATCATCATCCGCGATCCCTATTCGGTCACGCCCGAGACGCCGCTCGCGGACGCGGTCGCGCTGATGCGCCGCCGCCGCGCCGGCACGCTCGTGGTCGTCGACGGCGATCGCCGGCTGAAGGGCCTGCTCACCGAGCGCGACGTGCGATTCGTGAATACGAAGGCAGGCAACGTGGCCTCGCGCATGACGCCTTTCGATGCGCTCGTCACCGGCCAGGGCGAGCTGACGCTGCAGGTCGCCGAGCAGATGATGGTGCAGCGCAAGATCAAGAAGCTGCCGCTCGTGGACAAGAACGGCGCGCTGATCGGCCTGATCACCGCCAAGGACATTCACCGGCAGGAACGGCTGCCCTTCGCCACGCGCGATTCGCACGGCCGCCTGCGCGTCGGGGCCGCGATTGGCGCCACCGGCGATTTCATCGAGCGCGCGGCGGAGCTGGTCAAGGCCCACGTCGACGTGATCGTGATCGACATCGCGCACGGGCATTCGGTCGTGATGGCGAAGGCCATCGACACGTTCAGGAAATCATTCCCTGACGTCGAACTCGTGGCTGGCAACGTCGCCACCGCCGACGGCGTGAAGTTTCTCGCCGAGCGCGGCGTCAACGCGATCAAGGTCGGCATTGGCCCGGGCGGCGGCTGCACCACGCGATTGACGACGAGTTTCGGTGTTCCGCAGTTACAGGCGCTGTACGAGTGCCGAGCAGGAGCGGGAGACAAAGTGCCGCTGATCGCCGACGGCGGCATCAAGCGGCACGGCGCGATCCTCGAAGCGCTGCTCTTCGGCGGCGACACCGTGATGCTCGGCAGCATGTTCGCCGGCACGGAAGAAACGCCCGGCGACACCGTGCAGAAAACCGTGGTGCTTCCGGATCAACAACGGTCGGTCAAAGTGCCATTCAAGGTGCTGCGCGGTATGGCGTCGATCCAGGCGATCCGCGATCGGCTCGATGTCGAGGACGAAGAGGTCGTCGATCTCGAATCGATTGGCGCCGAAGGCACCGAAGTCAGCGTCCCCGCGCGCGGTTCGGTGCGGCCGATCATCCACGACATCTTCAAGCACCTGTGCTCGTCGATCAGCTACGGCGGCGCCGGCAGCCTCGCCGAGCTCGTCAAGATGTTCCGCGCCGATCCGCTGCGGTATCTCGTCAAGCTTTCGGCGTCTTCGAAGAAAGAGAGTTACGACCGGTGAGGTCCGGCTAAAGCCGGCCCCCCACACAATTCATGTGAGGGTCCGCCTTCAGGCGGACCGTTATGATCGGTGAGACCAGCCGGCGAGGAACACATGGCTGTTCACGCCGGGATTCGATCCGAGCTGGTTGCCGTTCGAGAAATGCTGGAAACGATACGCGAGCAACAAGGCGTGCCTGCCACGCGGCCGCAGGCGAACGCCGCCGCCCCAGTGGGCCGTGAAGTTCACCTTACCGGTATTTTCCGGGATCGACTCGCCGGTCCACAATCCGCCCATCGACAACTCCGCGAACGCGGACCATTCCGGCTGCGGCGGGAAGTTCCAGCGCCACACCACGGGCGCGAAGCCAACACCGTAGATGCGTGACGGCTCGAACTGCGCGAACACCGGCGTCGCTTCAACGCCCCACGCGAAGCGGCCACGAATCCCGATCAGCTTGATCTCCTGCGTCAACTCGCGCGCCCATCCAATCGTCTGCACCGCATACGCGCGGCCGGCCGTGGATTGGTAGAGATTCACGCTCCGCGCCACACCCGCACTCACCTGCCATTCCGCTGCCCGTTCCGCGGTCGTGCACGCCACCGTCAGCGCACCCTCGGTATTCATCTGTTCGACGGCCGGATCGAGATCGCGCTCGACGTTGACTTCGAGCCCATGATTCACCTGCAAGTCGAGTGATGACGGACCGTTGGTGATGATCCACTCGATGCGGCGCCCGCCATTCGCGGATGCAAACGACAACTCGATCTTCGGCCGTGTGACGTGCGGCTGCGCACTCCCAAGCGGCAGCTCAACGCGAGGCTTATCGAGCGCTCGCGACGTAAAGACGACCCGCCACGTCGACGGCGTGGCGCGTTCGAGAGACCAGGTGCGTTGTTGCGGATCGCCAGGAACGCGACAGGTGGCGACGGCGTCGGCCGTCGTCACCTGCGCCAGCAGCAAGAGCGACAGCAGCATCACTGCCCGCTGACACGCTCCGCAAACGTGATGATGTGGCCGTCGGGATCGGTGATCGCGAACTCGCGCATGCCGTAGAACTGCGTCTTGAGCGGCATGGCCGCGGCCGGCGGATAGTCGTGCTCGCCGGCCTTGATGTCGTTGAGGAACACCGACACGTCATCGCGCTTCAGCCACACGAAAACGAACGGCTCCTTGTCGGGCACGGTCTCGCCCATCGTGAAACCAAGCACATCGCGATAGAACGCGAGGCTCGTCGCGACGTCGCGAACCAGCAGATTGGGTGTGATGGAACTGAAGGTCACCGTCGCGGAAGTCATAGAGCTCATGCGAATACACTCCTGCTAAGCTCGCGTGACCTCCGCCGGCGATCTGCGAGAAATGGATCGCCGGGTAGGGGCTAAATGGATCTCAGATTTGGGATCTCAGATCTCAGATTTACCCCGCGAGGAACCCCCCCATTTTATCAGCCGACGCGCACGGCTTCCAGTGGGGCGGCGCGCGCTGCGCGCTAACCAATCTGCGTGCAACAACTTGCGGAAATTGCGCGCAATGAAAACAGCGCTGGCTTAGGGGAACGGCCCGGTTTCTGCTATGGTCAAAGTGGATGGCTCGTGGGTTCGAGAGCAAGTCGGTGGAGTCGCAGCAGGAAGAAGCGCGGCGCGCGAAGACCATTCGGCCTGCGATGAGCGCCGAGGATCATGCGCGCCATTCGCGCAAGGCCGGCCTCGAGCTGGCGCTGGCGCGGACCCAGTCCGAGATCGCGGCCGCCTGCCGCCCGGCCCATCGGGAAATGCTCAAGCTCAGGCTTGACGCCATCCAGGCCCAAATCCGGGACTTGTGACGCTATGGGAGATTTGCTAAGCTTCGCGCAAAGCGGATACCCACCCAATATTCCATTCCGGGAATCAGTTACTACCCCATTGCCATCAGCCGTTAATCGTTAGAGTTCACCCCCGTGCCACCAGTCAGATTGTTCGTGGGCAATTTGCCCTACCAGGCCACCGAAGACGATTTGCGGACGCATTTCGCGCAGGTGGGCAACCCAACGCAGATCGTTCGCCCGCTCGATCGCGAGACCGGCCGCGCGCGCGGATTCGCGTTCGTCGAGTACGCCGAGCGCAAGGAAGCTGAAGAAGCGATCAAGAAGTTCGACGGCCAGTTGTTCATGGGCCGTCCGCTCGCGGTCAGTGAAGCACGCGCCCGCGAGGATCGCGGACCCGGCGGTCCGCCGCGTCCCGGCGGAGGCTACGGTGGACCGCGGCCCGGCGGGTTCAGCGGCGGTGGATTCGGCGGACCCCGACCCGGCGGCTATAGCGGGGGCGGCGGCTACAGCGGCGGTGGTGCGGGCGGCGGCAGCTACGGTGGTGGCGGCGGTGCGGGCGCCGGTCATGCGCGCCAGAAGGATTTCGGTCCTCCGGCGCCGCCGAAAGACAAGAAAAAGCCGTTCAAGAAGAACGAGGACAAGCCGCGCGGACCGATCCCGACAAAGTTCACGGGCCGCACCTTCGACCTCGACGACACCGATGACGACGACTCGATCGACATCACGCCCGACTTCATGAAGCACGAGGATCCGGAAGTTGACGTGCCGGAGACGGGCGATACGCCCGACGGCGACGACAAAGAGTGATCGGCGCGTAGAAGATCAACTCGATGCTAAAGCGCGAAGACGAAATCCTGTTCAGTGGTGGTGCGCTCGGCGCTGAAGAAGCGTTCGGCGTGTGCGCCGAAACGTTCGGGATCGAGGAAGTCAATTTCTCGTTCGACGGCCACAAGCCCGCGCGCACGCGCGGGCTCCGCGTGCTCAATCACGAAGAGCTCGCCGCCGGCGACGTCAGCCTCGCCTATGTCTCGCGGCTGATGAACCGCCGCTATCCCGACACACCGACGATGCGCAAGATCCTGCAGAGCATCTGGTATCAAATCAACAACGGCCAGGAGATCTACGTCATCGGCGCGATCCAGCCGGATCAGACCGTGCGCGGCGGCACCGGCTGGGGCGCGGAATTCGCGAAGCTGTGCAACAAGCCGCTGTTCGTCTTCGATCAGGAGAAGAACGGCTGGTTCAAGTGGGATGGCGAGGCGTCGACGTGGACCGCGCAAAGCGGCAGCAACGAGCCGGTGATCGAGCACATCCACTTCACCGGCACGGGCACGCGCATGCTGCTGCCCAACGGTCGCAACGCAATCACCGCCCTCTTTAAGCGTTCTTTCTAGCAAGCCCCAAGACCCAAGCCCCAAGCCCCAAGTCTCAAGCCCCAGGCCCTCAACGCGGGGTAATATTCGCGCGGATGCCGCGCGAGATTCTTGCTGGAATCACGACCTTCCTGACGATGTCGTACATCGTCGTCGTGAACCCGGCGATCCTGTCGACGCCGGGCACCGGCATTCCCTTCTCGGGCGCGCTCACGGCCACGGTCCTCGTGTGCTTCACGATGACGTTGTTGATGGGCCTGTATGCGCGGCTGCCGTTTGGCGTCGCGCCCGGCATGGGCCTCAACGCGTTCTTCACCTACACGCTGATCATCAACGGCGGCATTCCGTGGCCGGTCGCGCTCGGCATCATCTTCTGGGCGGGCGTCGTCTTCCTGCTGATCTCGGCGACGCCGTTGCGCGAGCGCATCGCCATGGCGATTCCAGCGTCGCTGCGATCGGCAACGGCCGCCGGCATCGGACTGCTCCTGACGTTCATCGGGCTGCAGAAGGCCGGCTTCGTCGCCGCGAATCCGGCAACGATGGTCGGCGTCGGCGCGCTCGATCATCGCGCCATCCTGACGCTCGCGGCGCTCGTCATCAGCGTGGCGTTGAGCCGCCGTGACAATCCTTTCGCGTATCTGGCCGGCATTGCGTTCGTGACGGCCACGGCGTGGATCGCGGGCTACGTGACGCCGCCGGCGTCGTGGCTCGCCGCGCCGGATTTCTCCAGCGTGTTCTTCAAGCTGGACATCCTCGGTGCGCTCAAGTGGTCGCACGCGCCCGCGATGATCACGGTGATGCTCACCGACCTGTTCGATTCGTTGTCGACGTTCATCGGCGTGTCGCAGGCCGCGAATCTGGTCGACGAGAAAGGCGAACCGAAAAATCTCCGTCAGGGTTTGATTGTCGATGCGATCGCGACATTTGGCGCGGGATTGTTCGGCAGCTCATCGGGCACGGCTTACGTCGAGAGTATTGCCGGCATCCGGATGGGCGGGCGGACAGGCATGACCGCGGTCGTCACCGCGTGCTGTTTCCTGCCCTGCCTGTTCATTGCACCGATCGCGGCCGCCATTCCCGACTACGCAACCTCGGCGGTGTTGATCCTCGTTGGCGTGTCGATGTTCCAGGCGGTGGCGCGCGTGCCGTTCGACCGGCTCGAGATTGCGGTGCCGGCCTTCGCGACGCTGATCCTGATTCCGCTCACCTTTTCCATCACGCAAGGTATTCTCTGGGGGTTCATCCTGCACGCGGCGCTGCATGCCGTGGCCGGACGAGCCCGCGACGTCTCCGCACCGGCCTGGGGCCTGGCGGCGGTGTCGATCGCATTGCTGGTCATCGAACATGCCTGAGTCGCCCATTCTTTCCGTCGCGATAGACGAGCTGCAGAAGATCAAGAAACTGGCGGACAAGTCGATCGAGCAATTGTCGGACGATCAACTTCACGCCACCATCGATCCCGAAGCGAACAGCGTCGCGATCCTGATGCGGCACATGGCCGGCAACATGCGATCGCGGTGGATCAATTTCATGACGAGCGACGGCGAGAAGCCCGACCGCATGCGCGATGGCGAGTTCGAGGATCCCGGCCAGACGCGCGCCGAGCTCGTGGCCGAATGGGAGCACGGCTGGCAGTGCGTGTTCGAGGCGCTGACGCCGCTGACCGATGCCGACTTGCAGCGCACCGTGATGATCCGCGGCGAAGCGCACTCGGTCTACAAGGCCATTTCGCGGCAGGTCGCGCATTACGCCGGTCACGCGTACCAGATCCTGCTGCTCGCGAAGCACATGCAGGGATCGAACTGGAAAACGCTCTCGATCCCGCGCGGCCAGTCGGAAGAGTTCAACCGCCGCATGCTGGCTAAGCTGAAGGCTGAAGGCTGAAGGCAAAAGGCAAAATGCTTCGCTGGGGGATTTTAGGAACGGCTCGGATCAATCGTCGTGTCATTCCGGCACTGCGTCTCGCGCGCCGCAGTGACGTCGCGGCGGTGGCAAGCCGCACGCGCGCACGCGCCGAAGCCTACGCGCGCGAATGGTCAATTCCCCGCGCCGTCGTCGGCTATCAGACGCTGCTCGATGACTCGAGCATCCACGCGGTCTACATCCCGCTGCCCAACACGCTGCACGTCGAGTGGACGCTCGCCGCCATCGCCGCCGGCAAGCACGTGCTGTGTGAAAAACCGCTGGCATTCGACGCGGCCGATGTCGATCGCATTGCGCAAGCCGCGTCCGCCGCGAAAGTGATCGTTGAAGAGGGCTTCATGTACCGGCACGAGCCGCTGACCGCGCGGGTGTTGTCGCTGCTCGGGGACGGCGCGATTGGCGCAATCCGCGCGGTCGTTTCCGGATTCACCTTCGCGCTCGAACCGTCGCACAACATCCGTCTCGATCCGCAGCTTGGCGGCGGATCGCTGTGGGATGTCGGCGGCTACCCCGTCACGTATACGCAACTGATCATGGGTCACGAGCCGAAGATGGTCTTCGGCAGCGCGCACTGGCATGCCTCCGGCGTCGACGAAGAGTTCATGGGCATGCTGCGCTTCGACGAAGGCGCCACCGCCAACATCTTCGCCGGCTTCCGCACGCCGTATCGTACCTGGCTGGAAGTCCTCGGCAGCGAGGGCGGACTGACCGTGCCGAATCCCTTCCGTCCCGGGCCGATCGAGACGCTGGAGCTCGAACGCCGAAGCACGATCGAGCGCATCGAGGTCACCGGGTCGCCTGAAATCTTCGTCCGCGAAATCGAGGACTTCGAAGCCGCCGTCCTCGATCGCGCTCCGCAGGTGGTCACGCTCGCAGAGAGCCGCCGTACGGCGGCGACTCTGGCGGCCCTTCACGGCGCGGCCCGCGAAGCGGGCCGCGTCTCGCCGTAGCCCGCAGGGCCCGCCTTCGCGCAAAGCGCTTCGGCGAGGCAGGCTTCGTCGTTGTACACTTTATTGATGGAGGCGGCCGGTTCGACGGTGTTGTGGCGGGTTTTCCGCCCCAGCGACCGCGACCGGATCCGGGCGGTGGTCCTGCCCGGCGGCCCGCCCTTTACACTGGCCTTCTTCGCGAACGACGCCATGGATCGCGTCGAGAATTACGACACGATGGATCTCGCGCTCTATCGGGCGGACGAGATAAAGCGCTCGTTGCTGCAGGATGATTGGGAAGAGGATGTCTAGATTGCAGATTGCAGATCGCAGATTGCAGATTGCAGAAGTAGAGACACAGAGTTCATGCTTCACGTAAACAAGCGTCATCGCACTGTCGGCGTGAAGGTCGGCAACGTCACCGTTGGCGGCGGCGCGCCTGTCGTGGTGCAGTCGATGACCATGACCGACACCGCGGATCCGGCGTCGACCGCGACCCAGTGCATCGAGTTGTGGCAGGCGGGATCGGAAATGGTCCGCGTCACCGTCAACCTCCCGGAGGCTGCGGCCGCGGTTCCCGAAATCAAGCGCCGCATGCTCGATGCCGGCTGCACCGCTCCGCTGATTGGCGATTTTCATTACAACGGCCACCTGCTGTTGACGCGCTATCCCGAGTGCGCGAAGGCGCTCGACAAGTACCGCATCAATCCCGGCAACGTCGGCACCGGCAAGCGGCGCGACGAACACTTCGCGACGATCTGCCAGGTGGCGATCGACCACGGCAAGCCCGTGCGCATCGGCGTCAACGGCGGCTCCCTGAACCAGGAGCTGGTGATGGCGAGGATGCAGGACAACACCGATCGCAATCTCGGCAAGGATTCCGACGACATCATCAACGAGTGCATGGTGCTGTCGGCGATCCAGTCGACCGAGCTCGCGATCGAGACGGGGCTGCGTAAGGACCAGATCATCATTTCCTGCAAGGTCTCGCGGCCGCGGCATCTGATCGACGTTTATCGCGCGCTGGCGAAGCAGACCGATCAGCCGCTGCACCTTGGTTTGACCGAAGCCGGCATGGGCACCAAGGGTCTCGTCTGGTCGGCGTCGGCGATGGGCGTGCTGCTGACTGAAGGCATCGGCGACACGATCCGCGTGTCGTTGACGCCAAGACCCGGCGGTGATCGTCGGGAAGAAGTTTATGCAGCGTGTGAGCTGCTGCAGGCGCTTGGCTTGCGATCATTCGCGCCGAGCGTGACGGCGTGCCCGGGATGCGGCCGCACCACGAGCACCACGTTCCAGGAGCTCGCCGAAGCGGTGCAACAGTACATCCGCGATCGCATGCCGGAGTGGAAGCAGAAATACGAGGGCGTCGAAACACTCACGCTCGCGGTAATGGGCTGCGTCGTCAATGGCCCGGGGGAATCGAAGGCCGCGAACATCGGCATTTCGCTGCCGGGCACCGGCGAAGCGCCCAACTGCCCCGTTTTCATCGACGGCGTGCATGCGACGACGCTGAAAGGCACTTACGACGAGCTCGCGCACGCCTTCCACGTGCTGCTCAATGAGTACGTCGAGCAGAAGTACGCAAGGAAAGTTGGCAGTTCCCAGTTGCCAGTCGGCAGTTGAGTTTCAAGTTGCCAGTTTCAGTGTCAGTTCGGCCAGCCACGCCGCGCGATCGCGTCTTCGTCGTTGCGCTTGCCGGCCGGCTCGTCGACGGCTTCGACGCGCCGCCGCATCGAACGAAGCCCGAGTTGATCGAAGGCGATCGCCGCGCCTTGGTTGAGTGGTTCGAGAAGATGCCCGAAAGTGAAGCGATGTTGATCGCCGAGCTCGATGGCAAGCCGGCGGGTTGCGCGTATCTCGTCACCCTTGTCGACTACTTCAACGAACGCCCACACGCGCACCTGTCGGTGCTGGCCGTCGAGAAGTGGGCGGAAGGTAAAGGCGTTGGCTCGGCTCTGCTCGGCGCGTGTGAGCAATGGGCGCGCAATCGAGGATCGGATCGCCTGACGTTGAGCGCGCTCGTGACGAACGCCCGAGCCCGCGCGCTATACGAGCGCCGCGGCTTCAACGGCGAGTACATTCGCTACGTATTACCTTTGGTCCGCTAAAAACATACACAGAACCACAGAAACACAGAAGCACGGAACACCCTTTTTGGGAACTCGCTTAGCGCGTCCGTACCAAAGTGTTTTCCGTGGTTCCGTGTTTCTGTGTATGTTTTTGACGGCCAAAGCTACAATCCTGCGCCATGTGGCTACGAGCAGCAATCCTGGCGACCGCCGTCGTTGGTAGCGTTTCAGCACAGACTCCGCAGCAATTCGACATCCTGATTCGCAACGGGCGGGTGCTCGATGGGACCGGCAATCCCTGGTATCGCGCCGACATCGGCATCAGGGGCGATCGCATTGCGGCGATGGGCTCGCTCGGCAGCGCCACCGCGAAGACCGTGATCGACGCGGCGGACAAGTACGTCACTCCCGGATTCATCGACGTCCACTCGCACGCGGGCGGCGGGCTCGCGACCGAAGAGTTGAAGCACGGACAGCCACTGCTGGCGCAGGGTCTGACCACTGTCTTCGTCAACCCCGACGGCGGCGGACCGATCGACCTTGCGGCGCAGCGCGCCACTTACGAGAAGCAGCACATCGGCACCAACGTCGCGCAGTTCGTGCCGCACGGCTCGATCCGCCGCGAAGTGATGGAGATGAGCGACCGCGATCCGAACGCGGCCGAGCTCGCGCGGATGGTCGAGCTGTCGCGCAAGGGCATGATCGACGGCGGTGTCGGCCTCTCGAGCGGGTTGTATTACGCGCCCGGCAGCTACTCGAAGATTGGCGAAGTAATCGCGATGGCGAAGGCGACCGCGCCGTATGGCGGCGTCTACTCGAGCCACATCCGCGACGAGTCGGACTACACGATTGGGGTCGTCGCCGCGGTGCAGGAAGTGATCGACATCGCGGAACAGGGCGGTGTCATCGGGGTCGTCTCGCACATGAAGGCGCTCGGTCCCGGCAGCTGGGGCTTGTCGAAGAAGTTGATCGACAACATCGACGCGGCAAGGAAGCGCGGCGTCCAGGTGTTTGCCGATCAGTATCCCTACGAAGCCAGCGGCACCGGCATTGTCGGCGCGCTGATTCCGCGCTCGGCGCAGGTCGGCGGCCGCGACGCCATGATGAAGCGCATCACCGGCGAGCTGCGCAACGAGATCCGCGCCGAGGTCAAGACCAACATCGCACGCCGCGGCGGCGCCGAAACGCTGATGATCAGCCGCTACTCGGTGAATCCCTCGTTCGAGGGACAGCGGCTCTCGACGCTGGCCGCCAAGGCCGGCGTGGCACCCGAGGAGTACGCGCTGCAGCTGCTCGAGAAGGGCGACGCGAGCCTGGTCTCGTTCAACATGTCCGAAGGCGACATCGAAAGCATCATGCGGCAGCCGTGGACGATGACGTGCACCGACGGCGATCTGGTGCGCATGGGCCAGGGCGTGCCGCATCCGCGCGCCTACGGCGCGTTCGCGAGAAAGTTGAAGCGCTATGTCGGTGAGCGCGGCAGCGTCGACATTGCCACCGCGATTCGATCGATGACGACGCTGCCGGCGACGGTCTTTGGCTTGAAGGATCGCGGCCAGCTGCGCGCCGGCGCGTTTGCCGATGTGTTGATCTTTGATCTCGTGAAAGTGAACGACGCGGCGACCTACGACAAGCCGCACCAGCTCTCCGAAGGCTTCGACGACATCATCGTCAACGGCGAGCTGGCGCGGCGTACTGGGAGGTTTACGACAGCGCTTGCCGGTCGCGTGTTGCGGCCGGATCGACGGTAGCTCTCACTGCTTCTTCGCCGGCGGAGCGCCAGGCGTCCCTGCGGGTAGAGTCTCCGGCGGCGGCTCGACCTCGAGTTCCGGATCCAACAGCGGTCTCGGGTCGCCGCTAGCGGGTACGAGCCAGATCGCGTATGAGAACACTCCAGGCTCGACGTCTGCGTCGCGACTGATCCTGTCCTGGATGAAACGGTTGTTGGGGCGTGACCGTAAGTTGGCGGTCGGGAACGGATACTGGCCCTGGCGATTCGCCACGAACCTCAATTCGATCCGCGCACCGACGAGATTGCACTCATCTTCGATATTCCACCGTACGTGCCGCTGGTGTTGATTACCAACTCTGTAGTCCAGCACCTTGGCGGTGTCGCAAACGCCGCTCGGATTCTTCGACAACACGATGGTGGTCGTTGTCGGATTCCGCTTGGCGGACTTGAGACGCGCATCATGCGCGGCGACCGTGCCCTCTAACACCTTGACCCTCTTCTTGAGGTCTTCGAGATCGTCGGTCAACACTCGCGGCGTCGAGTTACATCCCGCTGCCAGACAGGCGAACGCGGCCAGAACGGCGATCACTACTTTTCTCATTAGCTACTCCTTAGCGGCTGGGGTCACGAGTGCTGTGAATTCCGGAAGGTTCCGAATGCTGGCAAATTCGTCGGCGTCAGCGATGTCGGATCGGCTGTACCCGAGATCAACCGCACGCTTCAACTCGCCCAGTCCGGTGGTGAAGTCGCCGGCCATCACGGAGATGAGCGATGCGCGATAGTGAACAGCGGCATTGCTGGGAGCGCGCCGCAGCGCGTCCGCAATCAGTTCCCGGGCGCGCACGTTGTTACCAACCTTCGCATGAAAGACGGCAAGTGCCGACAGATTGCCGACGTCCTGAGCATTGACCTCGAGGTCTACTTCGCCCAATCGGACGGCTTCCTGATACGCGCGGCTGGCTTCCGCCGCGCGGTCAAGCCGGCGCAAGGCGTCGCCGAGGTTGCGGTGCGTGGCCGCTGAATTCGGTCGAATCTTGATCGCCTGCTGATACGCGGCGACCGCGCCGGCGAAGTCTCCCTGTTGGTGCAGCAGCGCCCCGATATTCGAATACGCCGGGGCGGACGGCCTGATGGCAATCGCCTTGCGGTAGTTTTCGAGCGCGCGATCGTGGTCGCCGAGAAACTGATACGCGGCGCCCAACTGCTGGTAGCCCACAAAGTTGTCGGGGGCTACTCGGACCATGTCGGCAAAAGCCGCCGCTGCTTCCGTGTACCTCGACGCCTGTAACAGCGCGAAACCCAACGAGCTGTAACCCGCCGCAGCCGCGGGCCGCAGCGCGATGGCGCGACGGAATTCGACGATCGCCGAGTCGAGCTGTCCTTTCTCCGCCAGCAACAGTCCCAGCCGGCGCCTGGCTTCTTCGTAATTCGGCTGCAGCGCGAGCGCACGATTGAGTTCTTCGATGGCCTCGTCGAGACGGCCATTGCCGGCCAGGGTCAGCGCCAGCACGTATCTCACCTCGGCACGATCGGGATCAAGCCGCAGCGCATTAGTGGCCGACTCGATGGCGCGGTCGGCCCAGACCGGATCGCGCGTCTCGGCGTAGTTCTGGCGATAGGCCTGCCCAAGTCCGGCGTGGGCCATCGCGAACCGATTATCCAGGCGCAGCGCTTCACGGAAAGCCGCAATCGCGGCGCCGACATTGCCTTTGATATCGCTGCGTTCGAGCAGCGCCCTGCCGCGCCAGTAGGCCGCGAGAGCTTCGGGGTTCGTCGTCGGCGCCGCGTTCATCCGTTCCCGCTCGCTCGCCGAGACGCGCACCACCAGTGCGTTAGTCAGCGCCGACGCCAGTCGCGACTGCAGCTCGAAGATTTTCTCAAAGGTGCCCTCGACGCTGTCACCCCAGGCGATGGATCGATCGGCGCGGATCAGATTCAACGAAATGCGGAGGATGTCGCCCGACTGTTGAACGCTGCCGTCGACGAGGAAGGTCGCGCCGAGATCTTTCGTCAGCGCTGCGCTGTCCTTGATCCGATTGCGCGCCTCCGTGACGGACGCGCGCGACAGCACCGTTACGGAAGGCACGGCGGCCAGACTCGAGATCAGGCTTTCGGCTATTCCTGCGGCGACGAAATCCTTCGAAGGATCGCCGCTATTGTTCGTAAGCGGCAGCACGGCGATCACCGGCACGGAGGCGTTGGGCGCGGGCGCGGCGGTGAATCGCCGAATCTCGTTGACCCCGTATCCGCCGAGCACGAGGATGAGCAGTGCTGCCAGGATCGCACCCAGTGGACTTCGTGATGGTGCCTGCGGCAGCGAGCCGGTACTCGCTTCGCCCGAGATCGCGCGAAGTTGCGTCACGACCTCCCTGGCGTTCTCCGGACGATCGTGGCGCTCGCGCGCGAGCAACGACGCCACGAGGTGCGCCAATGCCGGCGGCACCAGCTGTCCGGTCGGCGACAACGGCGGCGCATCCTTGCCCAGCTTCGTCGATGCCAACTGCACCGGATCGCTGCCTTCGAACGGGCGCTGGCCGCTGATCATTTCAAACAACACGACGCCGAGCGCGTAGAGATCGGCGCGCTCGTCGACCGCCGACGACACCATCTGCTCCGGGGCGGCGTAGCTCGCCGTGCCGATGAACCCGAAAACGCCGGTCGACGGCGGCGACGCGGCCGGCGTCGTCTGCGTAGTACCAACCGCGAGCATCCGCGCAATGCCGAAGTCGAGCACTTTGACGTGGCGATCAACGCCGATGATGACGTTCGCCGGCTTCAGATCGCGATGGATGATGCCCTGCGCGTGGGCGGCGGCGAGCGCTTTCGCAATCTGCGAGGCCAGATCGATCGCCTCCGCCACTGGAATCCGCTCGCGAGCGATGCGCGCGTGCAGCGTCTCGCCTTCGACGTACTCGAACACGATCACGACCTCGCCCTGCTCCTCGAGGACGTCGTGGACGGTGGCGATGTGCTGGTGGTTGAGCGCCGCGGCGGCGCGCGCCTCGCGCATCAGCCGCTCGCGCGACGCCGGATCGGCGTCCGCCGCGGCCCGTACCATCTTCAACGCCACGCGGCGGCGAAGACGCGTGTCCTCGGCCAGCCACACCTCGCCCATTCCGCCGCTGCCAAGGTGGCTCAGAATCCGGTACGGACCTACGGACGTTCCAATGTTCACGGCGCTGGTTGCTGAGGCAGGCGAGAGGATAACACTGCCCACGCGCCGTCCGCGTCTAGATATCCGGAATCTCCACTTCGGGATCTTCCTGCGCGCCGAGCGCCGAGACCACGTACTTGTAGCGGCCGGCCGCCGCGCCGTCGACCGGCTTGCAATCGTAGTTGCGGAATTCGATCGGCTGCTTGCCCCACGGCCCTTCACCCGGCCAGGTGATCGTGACCGGCACGTCGCTGCCGTCAACCGTGTTGACGACCGACCACTCGATGCGGTCGTTCGGGTTGGCGTAAATACGCTGCGGCGAGGTCTTGATCTTGGTCCCGTTGCCGGTCCGGTAAATGAAAATGGTGGCGTAGACGGTCTTGCCGCCTGACGCGTCAACCTTGCCGCTCGCCGCGGCGGCGCGAGGCGCCTTCGCCCGCTGTGCCGCCTGCTTCTTCGGCGCCTTCGTGGCTGCCGTCTTGCTCTTCTTCTTGCTCATCGTTTCACCTCGGTTGGGGTTGAGACCACGGCCGCATACCGCGGCAATGGACGAAGCCGTTCAAAGTCTTCTTCGCTTTCAATCGTTCGTCGCGATATTCCTCCAGCCACGGCGCGCTCCAGCGCTTGCAGCGCCTGTTCGCTCCGGCCCGCCAGCGCGTGGACCACGCCCGCCCGCAACTGCACCTGTTCATCGCGCGGGGCGATTTTTTCAGCGGCAGCCAGGCTCCGCCGCGCCGCCGCATCGTCGCCGGCCTTGGCCTGATAGACGGCCAGGCGCGCGAGACCTCTCGCATCGCCGGGGCTGACGGCGACGTCGGCTTGCTGGCGGGCCACGGCCGCGCGATACGCCTTCAACGCATCGTCGCGACGGCCGAGGCGCCGGTAAGCGTCGCCGAGGTTCCGGTGCGTGACTGCGCCGAGCGGGCGAATCAGCAGCGCGGCCTCGTAGGCGTTGGCCGCCTTCTGATACTCGCCCTGGTCGTAATAGATCGTCCCCATGCTCGAGAACGTCTCGGCGCGCGGTTGAATCGCGGTCGCCTTCTCGTAAAACTCGAGCGCCTTCTTCGGATCGCCGGCCATTTGCGACGCGGCGCCCGCCTGCGTCAGGTTGTACGACGAATTCGGCGCCAGCGCGATCGCCTTCTCGAAGGCGCCGAGTGCTTCCTTGTAGCGCGACGCGTTGTACAGCGCCAGGCCCATCTCGGTGTGGACGGTGACGGAGTTCGGGCGGATCTCCAGCGCTTTGCGAAACTGCACCATGCCGTCATCGATCTTGCCCAGGCGCATCAGCACGCGCCCGAGCAGCCGGGTCGCCTCTTCAGAAGTGGGCTGCAAGGCGATCGCGCGCTCGAGCTCCTGTTTCGCTTCTTCAAACCGGCCGCTGCGAAACATCGTCAAGCCCGCGGAGTAACGCACGGCCGGCCGATCGGGCTCGAGCTTCACCGCCGCCGCGGTGGCCTGCATGGCGCGATCGGCCCAGGTCTTATCGTTGGTGATCTGGTACATCGCCCAGTGGGCTTCGGCGAGGCCCGCATATCCCATCGCGAACTTCGGATCGGCGTTGATCGCTGTTTCGAACTCCTTGATGGCGGCCTGGGGGTTGCCCGCGATGTCGCGCCGATCGACCAAGGCGCGGCCTTTCCAGTAGGCGATCTGCGCCGGCTCGCTGGTGGTCGGCAGCGCCGCGGGCTGGACGCGCGCGCTCGACGGCGTTTGATCGGCGATCGCGTCGTTGAGGAGCGACGCGAGCTGCGTCTGCAGCGTGAACAAATCGCGCGACGGCCCTTCGACGGTCCGGCCCCACGCGACCGACGCATCCTGTCGCACGAGATTCAGCGTCACCCGCAATCGATCGGAGACCGCCTGCACCGATCCCTCGACGACGTACGTGGCATCGAGCGCCTGCACGAAACGCGCGCGATCCGGATACTGCTGCCGCGTGTCGTCAACGGCGCTGCGCGACAAGACGGTCACGCGAGGAACGGCGGCCAGGCTGGTGATGAGACTCTCGGCCAGGCCGGCGCCGAGATAATCATTCGCGGCATCGCCGCTCATGTTGGTGAGCGGCAACACCGCAATCACCGGCGACTCGGGACCGAGCCGCCGTGTGGTCATCTGCATGCGAACGACCAGTCCCGCCATGATCAGTACGGCGACAGCAGCGGCGATCTTCGTGCTGAGCGGCAACCGCCGGCGGATCAACACGGTGCGGCGCGCCAGCGGCGACGATTCCATGTCGCGCAGCGGGCTGAGCTCCACGAGCACGTCGTCGCCCGATGACGGCCGCTTCTCGACATCCCTCTCGAGCAGCCTGGCGACCAGCTTTTCGAGCGCCGGCGGCACCATCAGCCCCGTATCCGACAGCTTCGGTGCGTCGTCACGCAGTACCGACGTGGCGAGCAGCACCGCGTCGTTGCTGGGGAACGGTCGCCGGCACGCGAGCATTTCGAAAATCATCACGCCGAGCGCGTAGAGATCGGCGCGGCCGTCGACGTTGCGCGACAGGTACTGCTCCGGCGCCGCATACCCCGGCGTGCCGACGAGACCGCCGCCGATCGTTCCGGACACGCTCGCCGACATGTCCGCGCCGGCCGGCACCATGCGCGCGATACCGAAGTCGAGCACCTTGATGCGCAGCTCGGCTCCAATAATCACGTTCGAGGGTTTCAGGTCGCGATGGATGATGCCCTGGGTGTGCGCCGCCGCCAGCGCATCCGCAAGCTGCCACGCCACTTCGATCACTTCCTCGACCGGCATGGGGCCGCGTCCGATTCGCGACGACAGCGTCTCGCCCTCGACGTATTCGAACACCACCATCACGTTGCCGTCGACGTCGAGGACGTCGTGCACGGTGGCAATGTGCGGATGATTGAGCGCCGCCGCGGCGCGCGCCTCGCGCATCAACCGCTGCCGGCCCTCGGTGGTCTCGGCGTCAGCGCCCTTGACCGCCTTCAGCGCGACCTTGCGATTGAGACGCGTGTCCTCGGCAAGCCACACGACGCCCATGCCGCCGGAACCGAGCTGGCGGACGATCTTGTAGGGCCCTACCGAAGCACCAGCGTGCACGATTCTCTATGGCTGCGCGAGGTAAGCCTTCGACGCCGTTTCGTCTTTCCACGGCACCACTTTGTCGGGATCGATCCGGATCATGATGTAGGTGATGTGATCGTCGATCTTCGTGAAGAGATGACCGGTGCCGGCGGGAATGATGATCGCGTCGCCGGCCTTCAGCTGATGGGTCACGCCGTTCCTGATCGAGGCGGCGTTCGAGCCGGGGCCGTTCAGCAGCCGCACGTTCTCGTTGGTCGCGGGACGACGCTGGGCATCGACGAGATCGGGACCGGTCACGAGCGTCGCCGATCCGGAAATGATGTGATACACCTCGCTGACGTGATCGTGTTCGGCAACCGAGTTCGGCTGCGGCTGGTCGAGTTTGACGCGATGCACCATCCCGACCGCGATGCCGCTCTTCCCGGCATCGACTGACCGCACTTGCTGATCGATCAGGTTGCGCGCGATCGCGCGCTTCAGGTAGGCCTGCAACTCGTCGTTCGAAATGTAAGTCGCGGGACAGCCCTTGCAGGTGGCGGTGGGCACGTTCTGCGCAGACACCGCCGCCATCGTCATCGCAAGGGCGCCGGCAATCATCAGGGGCTTCAGCATCTGGGGGATCCTTTCGCCCCCACAGTCTACCCCGAGGGATTCCGCGTAATGAGGCGCACGCTTCGCTGATACGTCAGGTAAGCCGCCGCCCATTGGAGCATCACCGAGACGCGACTGCGGAAGCCAATCAGGAAGGCAATGTGGACGAACAGCCACAGCAGCCACCCGAGATGTCCCGAGACCCTGAGAAACCCGAAGTCGGCGATCGCCGCATTCCGTCCAATCGTCGCCATGTTGCCGGGGTCGAAGTAGCGAAATGCCGTCGTCGGCTGGCCGGCGATCAGGCGCGCGATGTTGGCGGCCGCGTGCCGGCCCTGTTGCTTGGCGACCTGCGCCACACCGGGCAAGGGCTTCCCGGTCTGATGGGTGAACGAGGCGAGATCGCCGGCGACGAAGACGCTCGCGTCCCCAGGGACCGATAAGTCAGCCTCGACAATGACCCGTCCGGCGCGATCGAGACCCGGCCCGAGGTCGCGCGACAGCGGCGCCGCAGCTACTCCGGCCGCCCACAGGATCGTGTGCGCCTCGATGCGCTCGTCGCCGATCCATACCGCGCCCTCTTCGATGTTGGTAACGGCTTTGCCCACGCGCACGTCGATGCCGAGGCGGAGCAACGCGCGGCGCGCCGATTCGCGCAAGTCTTCAGGGAACGACGGCAGGATAAACGGCCCGGCCTCGATCAGGATGATGCGCGCGATTGCCGGATCGACGGCGTCGAATTCCGATCGCAGCGCCTGCCGCGCGATTTCACCGAGCGCACCGGCCATCTCAACGCCGGTCGGTCCGCCGCCGATCACGACAAACGTCAGGAGCCGCCGTTGGTAGACCGGATTGTGCTCACGCTCCGCTTCTTCGAACGCGAGCAGCAATCGACGACGAATCGCCAGCGCGTCGTCCAGTGTCTTGAGCCCTGGTGCCACCCTGGCCCATTCATCGTGGCCGAAATACGAGTGCGTTGCGCCGGCGGCGACAATCAAATAGTCGTAGGACAGCTTCTCACCGCCATCCAGGTGAACCTGCCTGGCTTTCGAATCAATGCGCTCGACGGTCGCGAGCAGCACACGCAGCGGCTCCTGCTTGCGCAGAATCCACCTGATGGGTGACGCGATATCGCCCGGCGACAGCCCGGCGGTCGCGACCTGATACAAAAGCGGCTGAAACACGTGGTGATTGTGGCGATCGACCATCGTCACTTCGCACGCGGCGTTGCGGAGCCGGCGCGCCGCGGCAAGACCGGCAAACCCGCCGCCGATGATGATTACCGTGTCGAGCCATAAGTAAGTGTTACCGAACGACGCTTCGTCGCGCCATAACAGGTGTTACCGAAGGGCGGGGGGTT
>JAIEMQ010000061.1 GCA_019752015.1 Cyanobacteriota bacterium
CACCGCACTCTGCTATGAGGTACGGGCATTTCGAGCGTTTCGTTTACACGCCGAGCCGCAAACGCGCTTGTACTGGGTCTAGGCGAAGGCTGGCGGAAGCGCCTGGGAGTCGAACCCAGCCTGCCCCGCAAGGGGGCAGCGACCGATTTTGAAGACCGGGAGGGCCACCGGGCCCCGTTCACTTCCGTCGCCGATCATAACTTGTCCCGCACTGGCGGCGTAGCCGCGAGGCGTATCAATCGGCCACCCCAATCCAATACCCGAACAACCGCTGCGATTCAAACAGCGTGAAGCGCAGCGTCGAGCGCTCGCTCCACCAGCGATCGACATTCGCGCGATCGTAACGGCTATAGCGGGTGATCACCTTGACGTGGGTGCCGCTCATCCGGCGATTCATCACGAGACGGGCGCGACGCGTATGCTGCTTCGAGGTGACGATGATCACCTTTGAAAACTTTTCCTTCATCGACAGCTGATAGAGCAGGTCCGCCTCATGGGCGGTACTGTTGGCGGGATCGAGAATCGTGATCGCCTCGCGCGGCACGCCCAGCCTCACCATCGCATCGACCTGGACGTCGACGACGCTCAGGAACCCGAAGCCGCGGCGGCGCAGCTCGACTTCACCCCAGTCCGAGATTTCGCGAAGGAGAAACAGCCTGGGCGCCCATCCTTCTTTGTACAACTCGACCGCTTCGAGCTGCCGCTCGTACATGGTGCCGCCGAGAATCAGCAGGCCGTCCGCTTTCTCGAGCGGATCTTCGACGACCAGCCACGCGCCGAGGCCGCGCAGCAGGAACACGCCGATGATGATGGCAGGCGCCAGCACGTAGGCGCTGCGGCGGAGGAAGCGTTTCAATGTCAGAGTGATTATCGTCGACGAACATCCGGCCCCACGAGCCGGGGGCCGGTTGGGAAGCAAATGGATTTCAGAATTCAGATCTCAGATTGCAGATTGCAAGTCTTACCCTTCAATCAGTCGCACGTCTCCGGCGCGAGGACCCTTCTGGGATTCCTCGATCGCGAACTCGACACGCTGGCCTTCCCGCAGCAGCTCGAACACCGCGCCCCTGACGGAGCTGCGATGAAAGAAGTGCTCGAGGCCGGATTCATCGCGAATGAACCCGAAGCCCTTGTCGATTAGGAGCCGTGCGATAGTCCCGGTCGGCATACTGTCCTCCGATGTCCCGAGACCCGAAGGAAGCCGCCGTTTAAACTGATGGCAACGGTAGGGGTCGCGGAAAACCCGCAAATAGTAGGCAGGTCAACAATGGGAAGTCAAGTATACGAGCCGGAACCTGTCAGCGTTTACATCGAGGCCTCTACAGCCGCGCTGGATGCGCGATTCGCCGGGCAATTTTCATGATTTCAGCGATCGTTCTCGCCGCCGGCGCGTCGTCTCGAATGGGGCAGGCCAAAGCCGCACTGCCTTTCGGTCAAACGGGCGAAACCGTGGTCGCCAGGATCGTCAGAACGCTGCTCGAAGGCGGTGCTCCGCAGGTCGTGGTGGTGGCCGGGGCGCACATCGATGCGGTGCGCGCGGCAATGTCGCCGCATGAATCGCGCGCGCGGCTCATCGAGCATCCGGGCTGGCAGAAGGGACAGCTGTCTTCGTTACTGGCTGGTCTCGACGCGATCGACGATCCGCAGCTCGAAGCGGCGCTCGTCACGCTCGTGGACGTGCCGCTGGTGCGATCGGCGACGGTCGCCGGGGTGATCGGCATGTGGCGCCGCACGCGCGCGCCCATCGTGCGTCCCGCCGACGGCACTCGTCACGGCCACCCGGTGATGTTCGATCGATCGGTTTTCGGGGACTTGCGGGCGGCGGATCCGGACACCGGCGCGAAAGCCGTGTTCGCGATCCACCGCGATCGCATCGTCAACGTGCAGGTGCAGGACGCCGGCGCATTCGAAGACATGGACACGCCGGAGGACTATGCGAAAATGCGAATCTCGTGATTTGGTGATCTTGTGATCTCGTGATTTTATGTCACCAGATCTTGCGATCTCGTGATTGCAAAGCACCAGATCGCCAAGTTACCAGATCACCAGATTTTACGCCGTGCAGACCGGCTGAATCCCCTGTCCGCGGATCTGCTGTAACACCTTGGTCGTGGCATCGCCGTGGTTGCAGCCGTTCAGGCGGTAGCGAAGATATTCGAGCACCCACACCACCGCGCCTTCGTTGTTCACGAACGACGATCCGAGCGAGCGGCGCAGCGAGTCGCGATAGGTGTTGTCCAGCTCGTTCATGAACAGCAGGCCTTCGTTTCTCGGCGGGAACGGAATCGCGCCCGCGGGGGTTGCGGCGCAGACGAGCGTGCCGCCGTTGCTGGTGATCTGCGCCAGCGTGTTCTGTGTCGCCGCGCCGTGGCTGCACTGGCCGACGCGTTGGCGCGCGTATTCGGTCAGCCAGATCACCGCGCCCTCCGAATCGACGTAGGTCGGCGACTGCGCCGCGCGCAGCTCGTCGCGATAGGCGGCGATCAGCGACTGGAAGAACGCGTTCGGCTCGTTGCGCGGCGGGAACGTGATGTTGCCGGTGACGCCGCCGCCATACAGCGACTGCGCGCCGGCAATGTCGTCGGCGGTGAGCGAGTCGAGGTTGCCGAGCACCGAGTTCATCAGCGCATTGACGCTCTGGCCATTGGCGTCGGGGTGATCGAGACCGAGAAGGTGGCCGAGCTCGTGCAGCGCGACGCGGCGAAGGTCCCACACGCCGCTCGATCGCACGTTGCCGCGATACGCATCGAAGGTAAACGCGGTGTTGAACACCACGTCCGCTTCCACGCGCTGCGTGTTGTTGAGCATCCACCGCGTCGTGATCGCGAGCGTGTCTCGTTCGAACGACGTGCCGTAATAGTTCGAGTCGAAGAACACCTGGTTGAGGCCGTCGCCGTCGCCGCGCGGCACCGTGGA
This sequence comes from Cyanobacteriota bacterium, assembly GCA_019752015.1. GTDB lineage: Bacteria > Acidobacteriota > Vicinamibacteria > Vicinamibacterales > UBA2999 > 12-FULL-67-14b. The sequence continues at coordinate 2,917 of JAIEMQ010000061.1, forward strand.
CGGGTTGACCGCCGTCAGCTGGACGCGGCTGAGCGATCCGTTCCACGTGGACATGGCGCCGGCAAACACGGCGTTGAAATTCGCGCTGCCGTCGGCGAGGCCGGAGCCGCCGGTCAATTGGAGGTGCATCGGGATGGCGCCGCTGGCCCAAGTCGAGCCGAGCGTCGAGAAACCGATGGTCGTCTGCGAGGCCGCCGCGACGAAGGCGGCGGCAGTCAGGAAGCAGAGGATGACGCGCTGGCTGATCTTCATCGCGCCCTCCCCGCCAGCACGCGGCCGCGAACGGCCGATGCCAGATCGGCGAGGCGCATCGGCGTGACCTGCGTCATGTAGTTCGGCCGCTGCACGCCGACCTCCGACGGGTTGCCGAGCGATCGGCCGTCATAGGTGCGGACGCGATCGACGCCGTAGGGATCTTTCTCCACGCGCATGCGCCCGTGGTAGAAGCCGACCAGCGGGCTGACGGTGCGTTCACCGGAGACGAACAGCACGGTGCGCTGGCCGTCGCGGAACGCCGGCATGCCGACCACTTCCATCGTGGTCTCGCCGATCGTGCCGCCGAGGAATTCGAGCTGAGTGACCGTGCCGACCGATCCCTTCCACACGTCTTCGACGCGGAAGGTCACGTAGGTCTTGATCGCCCGGCCCCGCGGCGTCGACATCCAGACGGCGCGCACGTCCATGACTTCGCCGACGAAGATGGTGCTGGCGTTCGAGACCAGGGATTCGAAGGTCGGCGGAATGACGGTGGTCGATCCGGCCACACCGGCCATCAACAACGTACAGATCAGTGACAGCGGTGCTAATCGCCGCGGCATGCAAGGCCTCCTAGGGATGAGGACTAAGGATAAAACAGAAGAGGCGGGACCGGGTATAAATCCCGATCCCGCCCCGTTTCTCACCCGAAGGAGTTATCCGACCGTGAACGGAATCGACGCGCGCGTGGTGCCCCAGTCGACGTGGAGCGTGCCGCCGGCCTGCGTGTCCTGGATCGAGATCGTGAGCTGCTCCGCGGCGCTCGGCGCCTTTCCGAGCATCATCGGCGCGCGGCCGAGATCCTCGCCCTTCGGGTACGGGATGCCCCACTGGCCGGTCTTCTTGCTGACCACGAGCTGCCAGGTGCCGCCGGCCGGGATGGTGTAGAGCGTGTAGGTGCCGGCAGGAACGGCGAGGGCGCCGAACTTCAGGGGCTTGTTGGTCGTGAACGTCGTGGCCTCGTCGGCGCCGGTGCGCCATTCGCGGCCTTCGTACGGGTCGATGTCCTTGCCGGGCACGCGGCCCTTGAGCGACGGACGGCCATAGACGATCGACAGGTTGGCGCCGTCAATGGTCCACTCCGACTTCACGTGCGGGCTGCCGGCCTTGCCGGGATGAACTTCCGTCGTCTTCTGCGCCTGCAGGGACGCGCCCACGAGAGCCGTTGCCGCGAGGGCAACGGCGAACACAGATCGTTTCATTTCATGTCTCCTTCGCATGGCCCAGTTGGCCCTTCGACAGTCAGGGCCGGCCAGCGTTTTTCAAACGCCTATCGTACCAAACCTCGGAATTTTGGCGCCTCAGGTTCGGTTTTGTCGATGAATAAATGCGCATCGCTCATTTGGGGATTTGGGGATCTCGCGATTTGGTGATTTGGGTTTTGGCATTTGGGGATTTGGGGATTTGGGGATTTGGCAGGATTTGAGATGCCGGTGAGCGATTGATGTCGCAATAAGTTCGATCACAAATGCAGGCGCGCGCGGGATTCGGCCTGAAACCGAGAGGCATGGTCCATGCTCCTTTGTTCGGACATGGACAAAGAGGAACTACAGGAACGGAGCCTTCAATTCGCGATCGACGTCCGGCCGATTTGCGAAATCGTCGCAACACTATCAGGCGGTCGAACGGCTGGTGAGCAGCTGCTCGCCTGCTCGTCGTCCGCGGCAGCCAATTATCGAGCCGCATGCCGCGCTCGCTCGCGCGCGGAATTCATCTCGAAGCTCGGTACCGTCGTCGAAGAAAGCGATGAATCCGTGTATTGGCTCGAATACATCGCACGGAGCGGCCTGCGGACGCCAAATGAAGTGGAAAGTCATCTCGATGAAGCGCGTCAACTGCGCGCGATCTTTGCGGCGTCGTACGGAACGGCGCGCTTCAATTACAACCGGAAACCACGATCGCGGCGTCGCCTCGACGGAAACGCACCGAAGCAAAAAAAATCACGAAATCCCTAAATCCCCAAATCCGTGACCCAAATCACCAAATCACCAAATCACCAACTCGCTAAATGTGATGGCTCCGTAGGAGCCTCGTCAGCATTGGCGACGTCATCATCGTTGTCGCCAGCGCCATGATCACGAGCGTGGTGAAGAGGCGCGGCGTCAGGACGCCGAGGTCGAGGCCGATGTTGAGCACGATCAGCTCGACCAGGCCCCGTGTGTTCATCAGCGCGCCGAGCGCCGCGCTGGTGCGCCAGTCGGTGCCGGTGAGCCTCGCGGCGACCGCCGTGCCGCCGAATTTCCCCGCCGTGGCGACGACGATGATCAACGCGCACAAGGCCCAGTCTTCGCCGGACTGGATCAAGCCGATTTGCGTGCGCAGGCCGGTAAATGCAAAAAAGGCGGGCAGGAACATCACTCGCACGATGTCGGCGATGCGTTCGGTGACGCGCATCGAGACCTGGCTGTCGTGCGGAATGATCGTGCCGATTAGAAACGCGCCGAAGATCGCGTGGATGCCGATGAACTCGGTCGCCACTGAAGAGAGCAGCACGGCAACGAGCACCAGCGCCACGCTCTGTTCGCCGAGGTGCGTCGATCGATCGAGGCGCGCGGCCGCCGCCTTCGCCAGCGCCCGGCCGGCGGTCAACATCACGCCGATATACAGCGCGGTCAGCGCGGCGGTGCGGATCGCCGCCGACGGCGTCGCCTGCATCACGCTGACGGCGAAGGCGAGCAGGCACCAGGCGATCGCGTCGTTGATCGCCGCGCAAGTGAGCGCGAGGATGCCGAGCGGCGTGCGCTGCAGGCCGCGATCCTCGAGGATGCGCGCGAGCACGGGAAACGCGGTGATCGACAGCGCGACGCCGATAAACACGACGAACGAAGTGCGGTCGACATGATCGGGGCTGATCGCGTTGTGCAGCGCCAGCGCCAGCATGGCGCCGAATGCAAACGGCACCACGATCGCCGCGAGCGCGATCATCATGGTTTTCGAGACGCTGCCGCGCAGCGCGCCAAGGTCGAGCTCGAGTCCGACCAGGAACATGTAGAGGATGACGCCGAGCTGCGCGATGACGCTGATCACCGGCGCGATCTCGGATGGCAGGATCGCGGCCTGCAACTCCGGCGAGAGGCGCCCGAGCAGGGACGGCCCGAGCAGGATGCCGCCGACGACTTCGCCGATCACGGCCGGCTGGTCGAACTGCCTGAACAGTGCGCCGACGAGCCGGGCGGTCAGCATGATGACCGTCAGCGCCAGCAGGACGCTTAAGAGCATGGATTGTTGATCTTACCCGCCTTCGCCAATGGCTACGGCGAGGCAGGCTGTCAACCTTTCATGGGCCGCATGCCGTCAAAGCCCGCATGGACACCCTGCTGCAGGACGTGCGTTACGGCATTCGTACCCTCATTCGCCAACCGGGCTTTGCCGCCACGGCGATCCTGACGCTCGCGCTCGGCATCGGCGCCACGACGGCGATCTTCAGCGTCGTCAATGCCGTGGTGCTGCGGCCGCTGCCGTTCGACGAGCCCGACCGCGTGATGTACGTCACCAACCGCAACTTGAAGACCGGCAACCGCAACACCACGATTTCCGGTCCCGACTTCGTCGACTGGCGCGCCCAGAACCGCAGCTTCGAAAAGTTGTCCTACTTCACCGGCGCCGGCGAAACGAGCGTGACCGTCAACAACACGTCGGACTACACGGCGGTGGCGCGCGTCGCCCCCGGCTACTTCGACGTCTTCGGCGCGACCGCGGTGATCGGCCGCTTGTTCACGCCTGAAGAGCAGCAGCCTGGACAGCAATCCGAGGCCGTCGTAATCAGCGACGCGTACTGGCGGCGGCAATTCGGATCGGATCCGCGCGCCATTGGATCGACCATCACCTTCGGCCAGCGCACCCGCACGATCATCGGCGTGACCGCATTGCGTTATCCGGTGCGCACGGACATCTACTATCCGGATCCGATTGCGCCCGAGAGCCAGAATCGCACCGCGCACAACTATCGCGGTGTCGGCCGTCTTGCGGCGGGCGTGTCGCTGGCGCAGGCACAGGCGGAAATGACGGGCATCGCGGCGCGGCTCGGAGAGCAATATCCGGTCAGCAATAGCGAGAAAGGCGTCGCCGTCGTGCCGCTGCAGGATGTGATCGTCGGCGACACGCGGCAAACACTGTTCGTGCTGCTCGCGGCGGTGGCGTTCGTATTGCTGATCGCGTGCGCGAACGTCGCCAACCTCCTGCTGGCGCGGGCCACGGCGCGCGGCCGCGAGCTCGTGGTGCGCGCGGCGGTCGGCGCGGGTCGACTCCGCCTGATCAGACAGATGCTGACGGAAAGCGTCGTGCTCGCGCTGCTCGCGGGAACCGGCGGCGTGATCATCGCGAGATGGGGCGTGACCGCCCTCGTGGCGCTCGCGCCGGACAACCTGCCGCGCCTTGGCGAGGTGTCGGTTGATGCGGCGGCGCTGCTGTTCGCGCTCGCCATCTCGCTTGCGGCCAGCGTGATCTTCGGGTTCGCGCCGGCGTGGCACGTATCGCGTGTCGATCTCACGGATGGACTACGCCAGGGCGGTAAGGGATCGTTACGCGGCGTGCGCGGCGGCTGGGCGCGCAAGGCGTTCGTCGTGACGGAGATCGCCCTTGCGGTCGCCCTCGTCATGGGCGCCGGGTTGCTCGGCCGCAGCCTGATGGCGCTGGCGCAGGTCGACATGGGCTTCAAGAGCGATCGGCTCGTCGTGCTGAAGACGGTCGTGCCGGTATCCGGCCGCGCCGATTTTCCGCGCGCGATCGCGGTCTATCGATCGATGCTCGACGAGCTGCGCGGTACTCCAGGTGTGATCTCCGCGGGCGGCGTCACCTCGCTGCCGACCGCCGTGATGTCCAGCGGCGGCTATTGGATTCAAGGCGGACCCGGCCCGGAAGTGCTCGGCATGAAGTCACCGCAAGCGGTCTTCAATGTGGTGACGCCCGATTACTTCAAGGCGCTGCAAGTGCCGATCGTGCGCGGACGCGACTTCAGCGACGACGATCGTCTCGAAGCCCCGCGCGTCGTCATGATCAACGAACAACTCGTCACGGACGCGTTCCCGGGTGTCGATCCGATCGGGCGGACGCTGCGATGCGGTCTCGATTCGCTCGAGCCGATGACGATCGTCGGCATCACGAAGGACGTGCGCACGAACGGACCGTCGCGGCCGGTCCAGGCGGAGATCTTCATGCCCTACGAGCAGCACCAGGGACCGGCGACGTCGCTCAACATCGTGATCCGAACCGGCATAGCCGATCCGCTGGCGCTTGGCGCGACAGCAGCCAAACAGATCCGCAGCCGCACTCCTGAAGTGCCCGTCCGCATCGAGACGATGGAGATGACGATGGCGACTGCGGCCGCGGCGCCGCGATTCAGAACGGTGCTGCTGATCGTCTTTGCGGCCGTCGCCCTGTTGTTGGCGATCGCAGGTGTTTACGGGGTGATGGCTTACACCGTGAATCAGCGCGTGCCCGAGATCGGCTTGCGGATTGCGCTGGGCGCATCGCCATCGGACGTGATGCAGCTGGTGCTGCGAGAAGGCGCGCTGCTCGTGGTGATCGGTCTTGCTGCCGGCGCCGCGCTGTCATTCGCCGGCGCGCGCTTCATCAGCGGATTGCTGTTTGGCGTCTCAGCGAGAGATCCGATGGTGTTCGCCGCCGTCTCGGCACTCGTTGCCATCGCGGCCCTGGCCGCATGTCTGGTGCCAGGTCGTAGAGCCCTACGCGTCGATCCATTACTGGCTTTACGAGCGGAGTGAACAAACATACACGGAACACACAGAATCACAGAAAACACAGAAATCTTTTTTGGAAAACCCAAAAGGCTTCTGTGCTTCTGTGCTTCAATGTTTCTGTGTATGTTTGTCCAATTCAGCAAGCCGTCCGTGTTTTCTCGACGTTGAGATCGAACATCGGCCGGAGACTCGTGCCGGCAATGTTGCCGAGGAAGGCCGCGACGAGCCACAGCCAGCCGTGCAGGCTGCCTGATGCGATGCCGCTGAAATACGCGCCGATGTTGCAGCCGTAGGCAATGCGGGCGCCGTAGCCGAGCAGGAGTCCGCCAATCACCGCCGCCGCGAGCGAGCGGCCCGAGACCTTCCATGCGGGTGCAAAACGGCCCGCGAGAATCGCCGCCAGCAACGCGCCGAGAATGATCCCGAAGTCCATCACCGACGTGACGTCCATCAACACGCTCGACTTCAGCGCGTTGGCTTGAGCCGGCGCGGTCCAGTACGACCACGACGCGACGTCAATGCCGAGGGCCGCAAACCATTTCGCGCCCCACAGCGCGAACGCCGACGTCACACCCCATGGCCGTCCGCCAATCGTCAGCGTCGCGATGTTCACGACCGCGAGGCCGATCGCCCCGGCGACGAGCGGCCACGGGCCGGTGAGCCATCGCCCTTCGACTCGCCACCGCCCACCAATGGTGCGCGGCGGCTCGCTCAGGGCAGGCGACCCTTCGATCAGCTGGCCATGCCGGCTGCGCTCCGCCGCCATGGTGATCCACGCGATTGCGCCGAACAGCGCGAGGCTCGCGGCGAGCGCCGGCCACGCACCCCACTTCGTCACGATCGAGGTCGCCGCCCACGCCGGCAGCGCCGTCCACCAGCCCATGTGCGCGGTGCCGATCACCGAGCCGATGATGAAAAAGAACAGGGTGATCAGCATGCGCGTGCTGCCGCCGCCGACGCTGAACAACGTCCCTGACGCGCAGCCGCCGCCGAGCTGCATGCCGACGCCAAAGATGAATGCGCCCGCCGCCACACCGACACCAATCGGTGAAACCGATCCGCGCAGTGGTTGTCCCATGAACGTGCCCGATGCGAGCAGCGGGAAGAAGACGACGCACGTGACCGCGAGCATCAGCATCTGGGCGCGCAGGCCGGCGCCGCGGCGATCGGCAATGAACACGCGCCACGCCGAGGTGAAGCCGAACGCGGCGTGATACAGCACCACGCCGGCCCATGCGCCGACGACGAACAGCGCCGCCTGCCGCCAGCTGATCACGGCGTTGAGGTACCACGCCGCCAGTACGATCAAAAGACCCGTGATCGCCGCGGGCCCAGGAACGAGGGCCCGCGACTCGATCGCGATAGGAGAGGGTTGCCGAAGTGCTTGTGTTGTCATAAAGCTGCGGTCCGCCTAAAGGCGGACCCTCACAGGGTTCTTGACCCTCACAGGGTTCTTGACCCTCACAGGGTTCTTGACCCTCACAGGGTTCTTGTGGAGCCCTTGTGGGAACCCGGACTCCCTCACAGGCCCTTGTCGGGCTCCGGCTTTAGCCGGGCCTTAGAACGTGGTGCCGATGGTAATCCCAAACGTGCGCGGGCGGCCGTTCTCGCCGATGAACCCGGACGGCGCGAATCCCGGATAGGGAATGGCGATCGGGACGTAGCGCGTATCGAAGGCGTTGCGCACCCACACTTCGCCAAACAGGCGACGGGCACGGGCGCCGGCACGCAGGTTCACGAGCGTGTAGGCATCCTGGCCCTCCGAGTTGGCTTCGTCATACGAGAACGCGCCGCTCAGCACGACCTCGGCACGGGCGAAGCCGCTGATGGCGGAGTTGATCGCGCGCGTCATCTGCCCGCCGAACGTGGCCGTGTAGTCGGGCGTGTAAGGCAGATCGTTGTCGTCGACCGCCACGCCGTTTGCAAACGTGCCGGCAGCGAACTTCGCGTTGGTGAATCCGACCGCCGCGAACAGATCGAGCGACTGCGCCGGCCGCGCGGTCACGTCGAACTCAACACCGCGGCTCTTCGCGCCGCCAACGTTGGCGATGTAGAACTGGCCGGGCACGAACGGGTTCGGGACGTTCAGCTGCAGATCATCCCAGTCGATCATGAACACCGCGGCGTTGGCGGCGACCCTGCCGCCGGCCAGTGTTGACTTCACGCCGCCCTCGACGTGCCACGCATGCTCTTCGCCGTACGCCTCGCTGCCGGGGAGCGCCGCGGGGTTGAACCCGCCCGCCTTGTAGCCGCGCGACGCGGAGACGTAAATGGTGTTCTGCGGGTTGGCGCGGAAGCCGAATGCGACCTGCGGCGAAATGTCGTTGAAGCTTCGAGCCGCGGCGACGACGCTGGCGGGCGCAATCGCCGGCGAAAAGGACGTGTTGAGCCGGGCGTTGCTCGATTCGTGATCGAAGCGGAGTCCGCCCGTGACATCGACCTTGTCAGAGAAAGTCATCGTGGCGCGCCCGAACAGGGCGGCGCCGCTGTTGTCGATGGAGGCTTCCGGCGAACGCATCGACACCGGGAAGCCCAGTTGCGGATTCAGCACGAACGCGCTGAACACGTTGACCGCGTTCTGGTTGTAGGCCTGGTTGAAATATTCGATGCCCGCCTGCCACTTGAGCGTTGCCGCGCCGATCGCCAGCGGCGCGTTCTGCGGCGACGCGAGGCGGATCGCCTGCGTGAACTGGCGATCGTTCTCGGCATTGTTCCGCGTCGCCAGCGGCAGCGGCGAGTAGTCGAGGTCGGTCGAATCGACCGTCTTCCACTTGATGAGGCCGGTCGTGCTCTCGATCGCGACGTTCTGCCCCGTGCCGCGCAGGTTGACCGTCAGGTTGTTGATGTCGCGATTGGTGAAACCTTCGTAATCGCGCGCGACGCGGAACGGTGTCAACCGGATCGCGCTCAGATCGCCGAGCGCGTAATCGCCGTCGCGATTGCGCTCGTAGGCATAGATCACGCGTCCCTCCCAGTTGGCGTTGGGCACGAACAGCGCCTGCGCCTTCGCAAACGTGCCGTCGCGGAAATCGAGGTCGTTGCCGGTGACGGCATTGGTGGTATAGCCGTTGCGCTGCTGCCGGCCCGCCGCCAATCCAATCGCAACCTTGTCGCCGACAGGGCCCGACGCCTGGCCGCGCGCGTCCCACAGGCCGCTGCTGCCGAACGGGACGATGGCCGAGCCGTGCCACTCCGACATCGACGGCCTTGCCGTCGTCACGTTGACGATGCCGCCGAGCGTGTTGCGTCCGAACAGCGGGCTTTGCGGACCGCGCACGAATTCGATCTGGGCGACGTCGAGCAGCTCGATGTTCGAGGTGTTGCTGTTCAACTGCGGCACGCCGTCGAGATACGTGGTGATGGCGGGGTTGGCCGGGCTCGAGCCAATGCCGCGGAACCGCGCGTTGCTGACCTTGCGCGCGGTGAACTCGGTGAAGATCGTGTTGGGCGCGAAGATCGCCGCATCGGTGATCGCGCGCAGGCCGGCGTCATTAATCGTCTGCGCGCTGACGGCCGTGACGCTGGCCGGAACATCCTTGACGTCGGCTGCCTCACGTTCAGCGGTCACGATCACCGTGGGCAGGACGATGGCGGGCGATTGATTGGATTGCGCGAAAGATGCTGTGGGGAACAGGGCCAAAAGCAGGAGTGCAAGGGCGGATCTGAGCATGCCGGCCATTATAGGTGCCTGGGTGCCTGGGTGCCTGGGTGCCTGGGTGCCTGGGTGCCTGGGTGCCTGGGTGCGTGAGTGCCTGAGTGTCCGAGTGTCTGAGTGTCTGAGTGGGATAGCCTACATGCGTGACGGTGAACCCCCCTCTCGCATCGCCGCTGAGAGGTACTTCCGCGTTTGCGAATCCTTTCCGTCCACCGGCCCGCGCGATCGCAAAGGCCGATCGCTGCGTGAGCTCGATCTGCAGACGAGGCTGCTCAAGTACCGCTGCAGCTACATGGTCTGCTCGCCGGCCTTCGATGCGCTTCCGGGCCGGCGAAATCGGCATTGCTCTCGCGCCTGCGCGGAGTGATCACCGATCGCGACACGATCGAGATCCTCGACGACACCAAGCCAGGATGGTCCGCCTCCGCTCACCAGTGAGCTACGGCGAGACAGGCTTCTGTGGCATATTGCGCGCCATGCGAATCGTCGTAGCCGCAATTGCAATCCTCGCCTTGTCGGCGCCTCGCGTGGTCGAGATGAACGCGCAAGCGCCCGTAACGGATTCGTGGCGGCAGTGGGGCGGTCCCAACCGCAATTTCATCGTCGATGCGTCCGGCCTCGCGGATAAGTGGGCGGACACCGGTCCGCCGGTGATCTGGTCGCGGCCGCTCGGCACCGGCCATTCCGCGGTGCTCGTCGACGAGGGACGCCTCTTCACCATGTATCGCGCCGGCAACGGCCGCGCGAAGCAAGGACCGTGGGACGCCGAGGAAACGGTCATCGCCATGGACGCCGCGACCGGCAAGACGTTGTGGGAGCACAAATATCCGTCGGGTCGTGAGGACTTCAGCTTCGGCGCGGGCCCGCACTCCACGCCGCTCATCGCCGGCGAACGGCTCTTCACGATCGGCACCAACAAACAACTGTTCGCATTCGAGAAGCGGACGGGCAGGATTCTCTGGTCGCGCGATTTCATCAAGGACTTCAATTCGCACGAGCTGCTGATCCGGCCGGTGGTAAAAACCGGATACGGCTGCAGTCCGATTGCGTATCGCGACACCATCATCTGCAGCGTCGGCGGTCCCGGGCAGTCGGTGATGGCGTTCCGCCAGAGCGACGGCGCCGTGGCGTGGAAGAGCGGCGACTTTCTGACTTCGGAAGCGCCGCCGATTCTGATCCAGATGGGCGGCCGCGATCAGCTGGTCGTGTTCGGCGGCGGCACGGTGCACGGCATGGATCCCTCGAACGGCCGCGTCCTGTGGTCGCACGTGCACGATCCGGGCAACGATTTGAACTGCAGCACGCCGATCTTCGGACCTGATGGCATTCTGTTCCTGTCGTCCGCATATCGCGCCGGGAGCCGCGCGATCAAATTGACGCAGGAAGGACCGCACACGCACGCCGACGAGCTGTGGTTCACCAATCGCGTGCGGTTCATGTTCCTGAACGCGGTCCGTGTCGGCGATCACGTCTACGGAACAACGGGCGATTTCGGTCCGGCATTCCTGACCGCGCTGAATATCAAGACCGGGCAGGCCGCCTGGCAGCATCGCGGCTTCGGACGCGCCAGCATGGTCTATGCGGACGGCAAGGCGATCATCATGGACGAGGACGGCGATCTGGCGCTCGCCAGGCTGGCGCCCGAAGGCGTGACGATCCTTTCGGAAGCGAAGAAGGTGTTCGACACGGTGTCGTGGACGGTGCCGACGCTCGTCGGCAAGACGCTCTACGCGCGCGATCGCGAAAAGATCGTCGCTCTCAACCTGGGAGCTCAGTGATGCGCGCCATCTTCATGACGGTGTTCGTTGCCGCGGCTGCGATTCTCAGCGCACAGGCGCCGGACTTCTCCGGCACGTGGCGACTGGATGAATCGAAGAGCCGCGTCACGGCAACCGCGGGCATCACCGGCCTCATTCCCGCCGGCGCGCCGAAGACGCTGCACATCACGCACTCGGCCAACGGCACGATCGTGATCGAGAGTCAGATCAACGAAGCGCACGCGCGTATCTACCGTCCAGGGAAGGAAACGGCCACCCCGGCGGGCCAGGGCGGCGCCGTGACGACGACATCGAAGTGGGAAGGCACGTCGCTCGTGATCGAAGGCGCGCTCAAGGCCGCGAACGGCGCCACGACGGCGATTCGCGAGGTGCTGTCGCTCGGTGCGGGCGGAACGCTGACAATGGAAGTGACGACCACGGCAGGCGAGAAAGCGTCGAGCACGCTCGTCTATACGAAGATCACGGACGTCGGCCCGTGCAACACGTGGCCGACGCCATGTAAAAGGCCGAAATAACAAAGAACGAATAACGAAATTTCGTTATTCATTCTTTGTTCTTTGTTCTTTCCTTCAGTCGTGCGGTTTTTCGACCGCGACGAGCTCCGGTTCACGCGTGATTGGCGGCAGATCCGTTGCCTGCCTGCGGCTCGGCGGCTGTTCGGGGCCGAACTGATTCAGCTCGACGACCTCGCCGCTCTGCGCTGACTGATACAACGCGTTGACGACGCGCACGTCCCAGCAGCCCTCTTCGGCCGACGGCTCCGGATCCTTGCCCTGCATCACGCAATCGGAGAAGTAGGCGATCTCCGCGGCGAACTGATCGCGGCGGCGGCCCTTCTTCTTGCGGACGTTGTCACCCTGGGTGAGCGTGTAGCCGAGCGCTTCGGCGTACTCATACGCCGGCTCGGCGTGGATGTTGCCCTCGGTGCCGACGACGCGGAAGTCGGAAACGCCGTTGGCGTTGAAGCTGGTCGTGAACGTCGCCAGGCGGTCGCCGTCGAAGCGCAGCACGCCGGTCGTCAGCTCGTCGATCTCCGGCATGTTCGAGCGCGCGCCGTCGATGGACGAGGCGAACACCGACGTCGGCTCGGCGCCGAACATGATCCGCGCGGTGTTGATGCAGTAGACGCCCAGATCGTAGAGCGTGCCGCCCCCGGTCTCGCGCCTGGTGCGGATGCCGCCCGGCTTGGCGTGCATCGAGAACGACGAGCTGAAATAGCGCGGCTCGCCGATCTTGCCGGAGCGGACGATGTCGAGCACTTCGAGAAACAGTGGCTCGAAGTGCAGGCGATAGGCGGTCATGATCCTGACGTCGCCCTGCTTGGCCGCCTTGATCATGCGGTGACACTGTTCCTGGTTCACCGCCAGCGGCTTTTCACACAACACGTGCTTGCCCGCCTTGGCGGCGCGTACTACGTAATCCTCGTGCTCGGAGTTGGGCGTGCAGATGTAGACGGCGTCCACTTCCTGCAGGACGCGCTCGTAGTCGTCATACGTCGCGCGCACCGGAATCCGGTACTTGTCGCCGATCTCGTTGAGCTTCTCGACGCTGCTGCTGACAATAGCGTGGAGGGAGGAGTTACGCCTCGCGTGTGCGAATGACGGCAGCACTGCGGCCTGTGCGATGTAGCCAAGGCCAACGACTGCGTAACGAACCTTCGACTGAGCCATTTCGAACCCCCGCAAGAAAGGGTGCAATCGACGTACCAGAGCTGACTCAGATCTTGCTGAGCTTCCGACGGAAGGTCTTCAAATCGGCGACAAATGCGCGCCGCGCTTCAGCTCGTGCGGCTGAGTCTGGCGCGCGCAAAACTGAGGAAGGATGCACCGTCAACGAGACGTACCGCGCCAGGGTGGACTCAAAAAATTTACCTCTGTCGCGCGTGACTTTCGCGGCAGATCCGAGCAGCGTTCCGGCCGCCGTTGCGCCGAGCGCAACGATCATTGCGGGCTTCACCGATTCGATCTCTTCATCGAGCCACAGGCGGCACGCCAGGACCTGTTCGCGGTTTGGTTTCTCGTGGATGCGGCGCTTGCCCTGCGGCTTCCACTTGAAATGTTTGACGGCGTTGGTCAGAAAAACCTCTGCCGGATCGAGACCTGCTTCCTCGAGCGCGCTGCGCAACAGTTGACCTGTCGGACCTACGAACGGCTCCCCGGCAATGTCTTCCTGATCGCCGGGTTGCTCGCCGACGAGCATCAAGCGCGCTTTGGCAGGCCCGTCACCGAACACTGTCTGGGTCGCGCGCTTCCACAGGTCGCACCTTCGGCAGCCGGCTGCCCGGTCGCGAGCGCGCGCGAGCTGCGATGTTTTCGCCATGCGCACTCGACCGCGCTGCAAGAAGTCCACCAACGGGCGAACTTTTTCCCGGGGAGCCGGGAGCCGGGAGCCGGGAGGCGGGAGCCGGGAGCCGGGAGCCGATAGAATCGACAGCGTGTTTTCCAGAGCAGAGCTCGCCGATGATTTCCGCGCCCTTGGTGCCGCCGCCGGCGACGTGGTGATGGTTCACGCATCGGTGAGGGCGGTGGGCACGATCGCGGGCGGTCCGGATCAGATTCATCTCGCCATCAAGGACGCCATCACCGAGTCGGGGACGATGATGATGTATGCGAGCTGCCCCGACCATTACGACGAGGTCGGCCGCGGCATCCATCCGGGATCGATCGAGCGCCGGATTCTCGAGACGCGCCCGGTATGCGGATCGCGGTCTTCGAGGTGCCGGTTCTCGAGAACGGCGTGCGTGTCTGGAAAGAGATGAAAGAGATCGACACGAGCGGCGCCGGCGCCCACCCGAACTGGCCCGACCGCTTCTTCGCGCACATCGTCAATCTCTATCTCGCCAAGACGCACAACCGCGGCAGCCGCGTTGGCTACGCGCACTGCTTCCTGATCGATGCGAAAGGGCTGCTGGAATTCGCGCTCGCGCGGATGCGATCGGTGGCGCTGAAGGCCTGAACAAACTTTTCGGCCGCCATTCCCGTCAAAGCCATTACCAAGACTATCTTGGTATGCTGGGCACCCATGCCGCCGACCTCGAACAAGACGCCGAACGCGCTCCTTCACGGGGCGCTCGATGCGCTGATCCTCAAGACGCTAACGCGTGGCCCGAGCCACGGTTACGCGGTCGCGCGGTTCATCGAGGAGACGACCGGCGACGCGTTCCTGATCGAAGACGGGTCGCTCTACCCGGCCCTCTACCGGCTCGAGCGCAAGGGGTGGGTCGAGGCCGAGTGGGGCACCTCGGAGCTCGGGCGGCGCGCCAAGCTCTACCGGCTCACCGACGCGGGGCGCACGCAGCTCGCCGCCGAAATGGCGACGTGGCGCAAGTTTTCAACCGGCGTGTCAAAGGTGTTTGCCACATGAAGCGTTCGCTGCGTTCGTGGTTGTGGCGCGTGCCGCTCGATCAGGAATTCGATGAAGAGATCGCGCTGCACCTCGAGATGCGCACGCGCGAGCTGATCGCCGCTGGCATGGATCCGGCGGAGGCGCGCGCCCAGGCGATCAGGAAGATGGGCGACGTGCGCACCCTGAAGCGCGAATGCGTGGACCTTGGCAGAAAGCGAGATCGTGAAATGCACGTGACCCTGTTCCTCGAAGAGCTGCGCGACGACATCAAGTTCGCGTTCCGGCAACTGCTGGCGGCGCCGGCATTCACGCTGGTCGCCACGCTGACGCTGGCGCTCGGCATTGGCGCCAACAGCGCGATCTTCGCGCTGGTTGATGCGACCCTGTTGCGCGCGCTGCCGTATCCCAACCCCGATCGGCTGGTAACGATCTGGGAGACGTCGGCGATCAGCGCGAAGGGCTTCGTGTCGCCGCCCAACATGCAGGACTGGAATTCGAGGAGCCGGACGTTCGAGAAGATCGCCGGGTTCACGCCGAGCGTCGCCAGCATGGTGCTCGCGAAGAACGACGGCACCGCTGAAACGATCTCGCGCCAGTGGGTGACGGCCGGCATTTTCGATGTGCTCGGCGTGCCGCCGATTGCCGGCCGCACGTTCACCGCCGACGACGAGCAGAAGCGCGCGCGAGTCGTGGTGTTCAGCGAAGGCTTGTGGGAGAGCCGCTTCAATCGCAATCCGGCGATCGTCGGCAAGGAGGTCAAGCTCGACGGCGAGCTGTGGACCGTCGTCGGCATCGTGCCGAAGGAATTCGAGATCCTCGGCAAGACCAGCATGTGGGCAATGCGCCCATTCGTCAATATGCCGCCGCGCGCGCGCGCCTCGTATCAATTGCAGGTGGTCGGCCGCATGAAGCCCGGCGTCTCGATCGAGGCGGCGCAATCCGATCTCGTTGCCGTGGCTAATGGCCTGGCGCGCGAGTTCCCCGACTTCAACAAGGATCGCGGCGTCGCCCTGGAACCGATGCACGACACCATGGTCGGCAGCGATCTGAAGATCACGTCGATGCTGTTTCTCGGCGTAGTGGGATTCGTGCTGTTGATTTGCTGCGCCAACGTCGCCAACCTGCTGCTGGCGCGCGCGACGGCGCGGACGCGCGAGCTTGCGGTGCGCTCGGCGCTTGGCGCCGGCCGCCTGCGCATTGTCAGGCAGCTGCTGACCGAAAGCGTCGTGCTCGCGCTGATTGGCGGCGTGCTCGGCATCGGCGTCGGCTATGGGATTCTGCGCGTCGCCCCGCTGCTGATTCCGGACGGCCTCCTGCCGGGCACCGTCATCTTGCAGTTCGACATGCGCGTCGTCGCGTTCTGCGCCGTCGCGGCTCTGATCGTCGGCGTGCTGTTCGGGATTGCGCCGGCGTGGCAGGCAACGAGCTTCTCGTCGCCCGAAGTGATGGGCTCCGACACCCGCACCACCACCGGCAGCGGCGGCCGGCTTCGCAGCCTGCTCGTGATGGGTGAAGTCGCGACCGCGGTGCTGCTTCTCTTCGGCGCCGGCCTGCTGCTGCGCACGCTGATGGCGGTCGAATCGTTCGATCGCGGCTTCAAGGCACGCAACGTGCTGACCATGCTGGTCGATCCGCTGGGCTCGACGTATCCAACGCCGGAGAAACTGCGGCAGTTCTTCGATCAAGTCGAAGCCGACACGCGCGCATTGCCCGGTGTGCAGGATGTGGCGTGGAGCAGCGCCGTCCCGCTCGGCGAGTCGGTGTTCGGCGAGTATCCGTTCAACTACCAGGTCGTCGGCGACGCGCCGCTCGAAGCCTCGCGCCGGCCGACCACGAACTACCAGATCGTCAGCCCGACATATTTTTCGACGCTCGATCTCGCGATCGTCGCGGGCCGCAACTTCGACGAGCGCGACGCACCGGCCAGCCCGCGCGTCGCCATCGTCAACGAAGCGTTGGCGCGTTCGCTCGGCGGCCGGAATCCCATCGGACTGCAGCTCGCGGTGGTGCCGGCGGATTCGCCGAATGACAAGCCGGCCATCGTCGAAATCGTCGGCGTGGCGAAACAGGTGAAACAGCGTCCCGATGAAACCTCGGACTTCGTCCAGTTGTATACGCCGCTTGGCCAGGACCTGGTGGGCGACATCATGCTGATGGTGAGGACGCAGACCGATCGCGCGTCGGCGCTGGCGCCGTCGGTGCGGTCGGTGATCGAGAACATCGACCGGACGCAGACCACCAGCGTGGCGAGCGTGACGACGCTCGAGGATGTGGAATGGGCGGCAACGGGCCGCCATCGGTTCCGCGCCGTGATGGTGTCGGCGTTCGCGACGCTTGCCGTCGTCCTGGCGATGGTCGGCGTGTTCGGCATCCTCGCGTATTCAGTGCAGATGCGGATCCGCGACTTCGGACTGCGCCGTGCGCTCGGCGCAACGAGCGGCGACGTCATCAGGCTGGTCGTCGGCGGCGCGGCGAAGGTGGTCGCGGCCGGCATGGCGATCGGGCTGGTCTTGTCGGCGGCGTTCGCGCGGCTGATCACGACGATGCTGTTCGGCGTTCAACCGCTGGACTTCGTGACGTTCGCGCTCGTCACCATCGTGCTCGGCATCATGACGGCGCTTGCGATCGCGGGTCCGGCGTGGCGCGCGGCGCGGATCGATCCGGCGCAGGCGCTTCGACAGAAGTGACTGCCTCCCTGTCGCCTCGCAATCACTCTTGCCGCAGCGTCGTCATCGGATCGAGCCGTGACGCGCGCATCGCCGGTACCGCCGCGGCGAGCAGGCATACCGCGACGATCAGGATGATGCTGGCGGCATACGCGAGCGGATCGGTGACGTGCACGACTTCACCAATCACGCCCGCCGTCGGCGTTGCGATCAACAGAATCGCGAGCGCGAACGCCAGGCCGGTACCGGCAAATAACCCGAACCCGACCGGCTTCGCCGTCTGCGAGAGCACCAGCCTGGTGACATGGCGCGACGTGGCGCCCAGCGCCATCCGCACGCCGATTTCCCTGGTGCGCTGTTCCACGAGATATGACAGCACGCTGAACAGTCCGGACACCGTCAGTGTTAACGCGAGCGTGCCGAGCACGAGCGTGGTCCAGAACGCAAGGTTCAGAAAGTATCGCTCCATCCGCGCCATCGTCCGCATGGTGAGTATCTGGCCCATGTTCGGGTCGATGATCGTCAGCCGCTCGAGCAGGTGCTGGCGCGCCAGTTCCGGATCGCCGTTGACGCGAACGATGACGGATGTCTTCGGTGTTTCAGTGCTGGCCGGAACGAAGATGCCCGGATCGTTCGTGTCCGTAATGCGGAATCCGGCGACATCTCTCGAGATGCCGACGACTGTGAACGATCGCGAGGACAGCATCGGTTCGTCGTCCCGCCGTGTCGGTGAATCCGGATCGGCCTCCATCTGCATGACCTGACCGATGGCGTCCGACTTCGGAAACAGCGTGCGGGCCATGGTCTCGCTGAGGACCACGACCGGCGCGGCACGCTCGTGGTCCGCGAAGGTGCGCCCGCGGACGATCGGAATGTCGAGCACGGCGAAATATTCCGGGCCCACCATCTTGTAGGCGGCGGTCGTCTTCAACGCCGGCGTCTCGACGATCGCCGCGCGCGGCAACGACAGCAGGTCGGGCCAGGTGGCGGCCATCATCGCGATGCGCGGGTCCGAGGCCAGCGATTGGATCATCGCGGCGCGCTTCGGTTCGTTGACGATCTCGACGATCACGGTGTCCGCGGTCCGCATTCCGGGATCGACCGTGGCCGACGCGAGTGCGCTGCGGAGAAACACCGCTGAGCAGATCAACAGCAGCGCCGACGCCGCCACTTGCAGGCTGATCAGCACCGTGCGTGCCCGGCCGGGCTTGGCGTCCTTGATCAATTCGCCGCGCATCGTCCGCACCGGATCGATCCGCGTCGCATGCAGGGCAGGCATCAAGGCGAAGAAGATCGTGGACACCAGCGCGCCCGCGATCAGAAACACGCCGACGCGCCAATCCGCCTTGAACCCCATGATGGAGATGTCGCCGAGGTCGGGCGGGATGGTCGGTAACACCGCGGCCAGCGTGCCTTCGATCGCGACGCGGGAGACCACGAATCCGACGGCCGCTGCCGCGAGTGCCAGCAGCAGGCTTTCGGTCAGCAGCTGCCGGACGATGCGGGGACGTGACGCGCCGAGCGAAAGACGAATGCCGATTTCGCGCTGCCGCGACACCCCGCGCGCCAGCAGCAGGTTCGCCACATTCGCGCAGCCGATCATCAAAATCAGGCCGAAGGCAAAGAACAGCGGCGCAAACAGCACCATCGCTTCGAGGGGCTGCGGCACGGTGCCGCGCCGGGGCGTCAGCACGATTCGCGCGTCGCGGCGAGTGGTGGCGCCGCTGCGTTGCGCATCCCAGGCGTCGAGCTGCGCACGCGCGGCGGCGGCGCTCAGTCCGGGCTTCAGCCGGCCGACGATCGCGATGCCGGCCTGATCCTCGCGGCCGCGATGGATCGGCCGGAACTCGGCGAGCGACGAGAGCGGCGCCCACAGATCCGGCGCGCCGACGTTCAAGCCGCGGAACGACGCGGGCATCACGCCGACGACTTCGTGCGGCGCGCCGTTGACGATGATCTGGCGGCCGACGACGTTCGGGTCGCGACCGAATCGTCGCTCCCAACCCTTGTCGCTCAGTACCACGACCGGTTGCGGCGCCGATCGATCGTCGTCGGAGGCGAGCAGCGTGCGCCCCATCGCGGCGCGGACGCCCAGCACCTGGAACGCGTTGCCGCCGAGCAACGTGATCGCCATCATGCGCCCGTCGACGCGTGAATCGACGTCGCCGAGCTCCATATACATGCCCGCGAACACGCTGGTCTCGCGCATCATGGCGTCGAACTGCGGCCGCGTGAACTGCTGCCACTCGTCGTTGGCGTCGCGCGGCCGCTCGACGGCAAACATCTCGTTGATGTCAGGCACGTGGTCGACGCGGAACAGGAAGATGTTGAGCACCGAGAACAGCACGGTAACGAGACCGAGCCCGAGTCCGACCGTGGCCACGATCGTGAAGCTCGCCAGCGGCGCCCTGGCAATCGTGCGCACTGCGTAGGTCAGATCACGAATGGTGTTGTCGACGGTGGCGGTGCCGCGTTGGTCGCGGCACTCGTCGGCGGCGACGGTGGTGGATCCGAACCGCGCCTGCGCCATGGCGCGTGCGTCTTCCGGGGACCGGCCCTGCTCGATGAGCTTTTGTGTTTCGCGATCGAGGTGAAACGACAGCTCGTCGTTCAGATCGCGCTCGGCGCGCCGCGGTGACAACAGCGCCCGTGCCCGCAATAGCCAGTCGCGCACCATCATCTCAGGCCAGCTTCATCACGCGCCCGATCGCGTGTGACATGCGCTGCCATTCGCGCGTTTCGACGGCCAGCTGCCGGCGGCCGGCGGCGGTGAGGCGGTAGTACTTGGCGCGGCGGCCGAGCTCCGACACCGCCCACTCCGCCTCGACCCAGTGCTGATGCTCGAGCCGGTGAAGCGCGGGGTAGAGCGACCCCTGGTTGATCCGCAGTACGTCTTCCGAGATCTGCTGGATGCGCTCGGAGATCGCCCAGCCGTGCAGCGCCTCCGCCTGCAGCGTCCGCAGGATCAGCAGGTCGAGGGTGCCGGGCAGCAGGTCGGGAGTGGCTCGTGGCATTGGTGTCGACTGTCGACCATTCCGTGACGCTATTGGGCGCGCAGCGCGGAGCACGGGTCGATCCGTGTCGCGCGGCGCGCGGGCAGCCATGCCGCCATCACTCCCACCGCCAACAGCAGCAGCGTGACGATCGTGAATACGATCGGATCGGTCGGCGTTACCCCGAACAGAAACCTCTGCAGCACGCGCGTCACCCCGGCCGCGCCGGCGAGCCCGACGATCAGGCCGGCGACGACGATGCGGAGCGCGCGCGCGAGCACGAGGCGGAGCACGTCGCGGCGTTCGGCGCCGAGCGCCATGCGCACGCCGATCTCGCGGCGGCGCTGCGTCACCGCGTAGGCCATCAAACCGTAGAGGCCGCACGTCGCGATCAACGTCGCCGTCGTCGCGAACAGCCCCAGCAGCACCATCCGGAAACGCGGCTGCGCCACCGACGCCGCGACCGCTTCGTCCATCGTCACCGCGCTCTGGATCGGCAAATCGGGCGCGGCGCGGCGAATTTCCGCGCGGATGCCTTCGACGGCGCTGGTGGGAGTCGATGTGCGGACGACGAACGCCACGAACCGCAGGAACCCGCTGTGATCCTGCTGGAATGGCACGTAGATCATTGGCTGAACATCCCGCTCGAGACTCCGCTGACGAATGTCTGCGACCACGCCCACCACCGTCAGCCACTCGCCCCGATCGATCACGTTTGCGCGCACGCGCCGGCCGAGCGCCTGGCCCGGATCACCGGGAAAGGATTCGCGCGAGACGCGCTCGCTGACGATCGCCACCTTCGGCGCGGCCGCCGTGTCCTGCGCCGTGAAGTCGCGCCCCGCCAGCAGCGGAATTCCCATGGTCGTGAAATAGCCCGACTCGATCCTCGGCGCGCCGGCACGGAGCGCCGGCTTCGGCTGCCCTTCGACGTCGAAGTCGCCTTGGATGAACATTCTGCCGAACGGCATCGAGTTGATCAGGCTCGCGGATTGCACGCCCGGCAGGTACTCGATGCGATCGAGCACGCCGCGCGCGAAGGCATGGATGCGATCGGGCCCGTCGTAGAGGTGTTCAGGGAGCGTCACCCGGACGGTCTGCACGACGCCGTCGCGCCCGCTCGATTCGAAGCCGGGCGACACGTTCGTGAGACGCACGAAGCTGTGAATCAGCAGGCCCGCGCCGACCAGCAGCACGAGCGTCATCGCGAGCTGCCCGGCAACCAGCAGCGTCCGCAGCCGCTCGCCCTGACGGTCGCCCGTCGTGCGGCCGTCGCCGGCGTGCAGCGCGAGGCCTTCGCCAAACGCTGCGCCGCTGAGACGCAGCGCCGGCACGAGCCCGATCAGCAGCGTCGAGACCAGCGACAAGCCGAGGCAGAACATCGTCACGCGGGCGTCGATCACGATGCCGCCGAGGCGCGGGAGCATTGATGGCGGCACCAGCGGCAGGGTGAGGTCGATCGCGATCCACGCGATCATCACGCCGAGCGATGCGCCCAGCAGCGACAACACGACCGCTTCCGTCAGCAGCTGACGGACGATCCGCCGGCGTCCCGCGCCGAGGGCCATGCGTACGGAGAGTTCGCCGCGGCGCGCGCTGAGGCGCGCCATCTGCAGGTTCGCGACGTTGAGGCAGGCGATCAGGACTACGAACGAGACCGCCCCGAGCAGGATCAGCAGCAGCGTGCGCACCGACGCCGTGCCGTACTCCTGCAAGCCGGCCGCGCGCGCGACCACGGGGACGTTCGGCGCCAGTGCGCCTTCTGTCCCGAGTGTCCCGAACGGAACAATCGACGCATCGTTCACCAACGCCGTCAATTCCGCTTCCGCGCGTTCCCGCGTCACGCCTGTCTTCAGGCGGCCCAGCAGGAAGAGAAACCTGTTCCGGCCGATGTCGCCCGGCCAGCGATTGGGCAGAAAGACGTCTGCTTCCTGCAGGGCCAGCGCGCCGTTCCCGACCACCGGCCTGAAGCCGAAGTCCGGCGCCAGCACGCCGACGACGGTGCGGGGCGCGCCGTCGATGCTGATGGACTGTCCGACGATCGCCGGATCAGCCTGGAGCGACGTGCGCCACAATCGATGGCTGACGATCGCGGCGCGATCGTCGTCTGACGCCAAGGCGACGGCGAGGAAGGCGCGGCCGCGCACCGGAGCAACGCCCAGCGTGTCGAAAAAATTCGGACTCACGTCGACCGCGCTCACCTGCATCGGCTCGCCGCGTCCGGTGAGCAGCGCATCGATCGGGGCGTAGGCGGCGAGATGATCCAGCGCGGCGACGCGCGGGCGCATCCTCTCGTACGCCGTGGGCGCCCAGGTCGAGAACGTCCTGACGCCCCTCTCGGTCTGCTGCGCGGACGAGACGATGACGAGGCGATCGGGAGTGGGATACGGCAGCGGGCGCCAGAGCACACCGTAGGCGACGGAGAAAATCGCGGTGTTGAGGCCGATGCCCAGCGCGAGCGTGGCGAGGGCGGTGAAGGTGAACCTGGATCGCGCCGCATCAATCGCAGCGTGTGCCGCAGGTCCTGCGCCAACGTTTCGACCGCCGGGACGATCCACGGTTCGCGCGACTGTTCGCGCAGCCGCAGCGGATTGCCGATCCGCCGCCGCGCTGCCGCGCGCGCCTCATCGCCGCACAGGCCATCCGCGTCGGCAAGGGCGTCCGCCTTCATCGCTTCGTGAAAGCGCAGCTCGTCTTCCAGATCCCGATCGAACTGATTTCGCCGGAAGAAAAACAGCAGACGTCGCAGCACCGAACCCACGGCACCCTCCCGAGAATCAGGACACTAAGTCGTCTTCATCACGCGCATGATCGCGCCGGACATCTGGGAGAATCGCGATTCCTGGACGCCGAGCTGGTTTTTCCCGGCAGTCGTGAGCTTGTAGAAGCGCGCGCGCCGGTGGTTCGCCGAAATCTTCCACTCGGCCAACACCCATCCCTTGATGAGCATCCGCTGGAGCGCCGGATACAGCGATCCCTCTTCGATCGTCAACACCTGCGCCGACAGCAGCTGAATGTGTTGCGCGATGCCGTAGCCGTGCATCGGCTCGATCGACAGCGTCTTCAGAATCAACATCTCGAGCGTGCCCGGAAGCAGCTCGTTCCTGTTCTTCGTCTTCGTGTTTGTCATCAGTTTCTCTTTGCATAGACGAACTATGGGAGTGGAAAGTTTCGCCCCTTTGAGGAGAAGAGTGGGTCGGCGATTTCAGCCGTGAAGCATCAAGGCCATACTTCCCGTAGGGCGGAGCCGCGCGGATGCGATCTGCTGCGGAGGGCTGCTATTCTTCGAAATGGCGCTTTGCGAACGCGCGGCCTGAGCCCGATTTCAGGTATCGCTCGAAGCGGACCGCCCTGTGCTCGTCTGTGAACTCGACGACAACGTGATGGTGCCATGGCCGGTGCTTCGCCGTGTGTGGGCAGCGGCCGGCATTGTGATCGACCAGCCTTGCATCGACGTTGGATGTCAGACCGGCGTAAAAGCGCGGCTTGGATCTTGCGCTCCGAAACGGAGTGACAGGGGGCAAATTCCGGACAGTCGGGATCAATCGACCACGTCGGCGACAGGGCGCGTGCGCAAATGCGTTTCGAATGAGCCGGGAAATCTGATAGGCGGCTTGCCCATCTGGATTGGGAGAAGACTTGGGATCTGCTACGACTGCCCGATTCACCGTAACGGCCATGAGGTACGTGGCAGACTTGAAGGAACGCCGCTGCGAAGTCGGCCTGATCCTGCCGTAGCGCAATCTCCTCGTACCGCACGCGATGCTGACCGTGCGTCCACTCGATAGGAAGATCGAGCGGCTGTCGATTCCCTGTGACGGCGAGCCGCACTGCAGATGTGAGGCGGAACTGGAGCATCTGAAAGCCCTTCTCGATCATCGTGCCGAGACGCGCCTTCACCTCGGCGGGAAGCCGGGAAATCTGTCGTGAACCGGCGACGAAAACGGTTGATGCAGGCACGACAATCTCAAAGGGGCAGGAAGCGTACTTGCCCCTCCCATTCGCCCTCGAGGCTGCATTCAGCGAGGAGCACCAAGTCTTCGATTGTCGAGCCGATCGGGTCTCGAGCGCGAACCGCGCAAACGCCGGGCATCGGCTGTCTGGCGCCGACACGGGCGAAGGCGTGGCCGACCAACGTGGAGATGTCATGCGTCAGCCCACCCGAGGACGGACGGATCATCGGCGCCAGAGAGACCCACGTCCTGGCGACGCGAACGATGTCGGCGTTGAAGTTCTCGTCCGCTGCACGGCGAAGCATCAGACGGACGGCCCTACTTGCGTCTGGCTAGCAACCGTTCCCGGATTCCCGTCGAAGGGGAATCGCTGCTCAACCTCTTCGCGGACCCGCTCGGCGAGTACGTCGCGTTCTTTGAGGTAGGCATCGACCGCAGGCTTGTTCCTCAGATAGTACGTGATGACCGAATACACATCGACTAGAGGGACGGTTGGATACTGCTGTGCGATCTCCTCCGCGGTCGCGCCGGCCTCGAACGCGCCCACGATCGTGTCGAGCGTCACGCGCGTCCCGGCCACCCGCACAACGCCGTCGGCGTCGGTGTGAATCGGACCCGTTCAATCGTTTCAGCCGAGTCCACCTGAGATACTCCTAGCCGATTACACGGCCGGAGAGACGTGTCTCCGTTCACCCCTCGATCCCTTCTCTTTCACCTCCTGGTTGGCCAATTCGAACGGTCCTGCAGAGTTCACGGCGAAGCGTGAATAGAGAGATATCACTCCGCGAGCTTTTTGTGATCGCCCGTGGACTTGAAGAACACGCCGCCGATGCCGGTGATCCTCGCCATTGCGGGGATTCTACAATCGACGGGCCGCTGGTTGCCTGCGATCGCTGCCCGGGATAGAATCAATCTCTTACCTGAGTGGGCCAGTAGCGCAGTTGGGAGCGCGCATGAATGGCATTCATGAGGTCACCGGTTCGATCCCGGTCTGGTCCACCATCCTTTCATTTCCGTCCTCGATCATCCGCAAGTAGCTGAAGGCCGGTGCGGTTACGCGGGTTCCAATAAAGCCGTTTCCATCGAACGAAATTCCGTCCGGAAAGAACAGTTGTTGGAACCGCTGGCGTTGCTCGAGGGACGCCTGCACCCAGAGATCGCTGGCGCGCGGCAGAACCCGTTCTGCGAACGCCAGGATGCCTTCCACGTCGAGTTCTTCGAGCTGACCTGAGTGACGGTCGATCCGGGCGAGCGTCAGCTCTTCGCGCAGCTTCTCGGCGTGACGGTCGTACGTCTCGATGTCGATCGAGCGTTCGAAGAGGAACGCTTCGTCGAGGCGGTCCAGCTTGTCCTGGATCGCCGTCGCGGCGCGCTCAGCATTGGCCAGCTCCTCGCGAATGGCCGCCTTTCGCGCCTTCCAGATCTGCAGCACGGATTCCTTCAGTAGCCGCATGTAGCCCGGTGTCGGCTGCAGCAGCGCGAGTTCGTCGGCGAATAGTCCTTCGAGCGTGGCTTTCGAGACGTTCACCGCACGACAACCAGGGCGGCAGTGGTAGTACGCGTAGTGGTCGTTACCGCCCTTCGACCAGCTCCCCGTGAGGCCCCGTCCGCAGGATTGGCAGCGTACGAACCCGCGCAGCGGGAAGTCCGGATGCGCTCGTTGCCGCGGAGCCGTGCTCGGCACTCGACCCGACAGAATCGCCTGGACACGGTAGAACAGCTCTTCCGAAATCAGCGGTTCGAAGTCGCCGCGCTTGCCGCGGACGCCGTACTCGGGCACGTCCACAATGCCCGCGTACAACTGGTTGCGCAGCAGCACGCCGATCGCTTGTGACGTGAGCGGCTTCCCGCGCCGGTTCGTGAGGCCCCAGGTCCTGACCTGCTTGAGCAGCTGTTCCTTCGTGAATTGGCCTGTCGCGTACTTATCGAACGCGCGTCGAACGAGCGGCGCCCGCTCCGGATCGTGAATCAAGCTCTTGCCCATCGCCCGCGGGGCATTCAGATAGCCGATCGGCGCCAGGAACACCCATCGTCCGAGTTCCAGCGCGGCCTTCATGCCGGCGCGCGTGCGATCGGAGCGCACGTCATTGTCGAATTGCGCGAACGCTGCGAGGACCCCTTCCATCAACTTGCCGGTGGAGGTGTCATCGATTGGCTCCGTCGCCGAGCGCAGCGAGATGCCAAGCGACTGCAGGTGAGAGCGCAGCGCGAAGTGGTCGTACTTGTCGCGCGCGAAACGCGTGAGGTTGAACACGACCACGAAGTGGACGCGGCCCTTGTTCAACCGGCAATACGTGAGCAGGTTCTGAAGCTGGCTGCGGTCGGTCGACTTGGCGCTCTCGCCCTCTTCGTGGAAACGTTCCAGGACTTCGTAGCCTTGACGGCGGCAGAACTCCTCGCAGGCACGAAGCTGCGTCGGCAGGCTCAGGTTCTCGGTCTGCTCCTTCGTGCTGACGCGAACGTAGATCACCGCGCCGACCATAATCGGCAGCGTAGATCCATTCGCCGAGCCGGGCAAGCAGCGTTTACGAGGCACAGTCTCTACTCGGAAACGCGGCAGTGCTCCTGGTACATCTCGACCACGATGCACGCCATCGTCTCCGCGTGTCGACGGACGTCCTCGATGTCCTGATCGGTCATCGACTCCGCGGCCTCGCCGAGCAGTTCACGACAGCGCGCGATCGAAATCGGCTCCGGCCTCGAATCCGCACGTTCGACGTCGTACTCCATGGGCACCCTGCCAACTCGCTGCAGACGTTCGTGATGCGGTGGAGTGCGCTCGAAGCGCGCCGACATGTTGTCGGCGCGCCGGGACGATGAGCGTTGATGTGGCGTGACGCCGACACCCAAGCGCGCGACTTGAAGTCGAACGCGCTGATCGCATGACGTAGCGATCGACTTACTGGTTGTTGAAGGGCTGAGAGCCTTGCTCTGAGAGCGTCGGCTTCAGCGCTCCGCACCTGGCGAGATTGCGGAGGGGTGCACGATGCACTGAGGAGATCTTCACCATACGACCACTGATCAAGCGCGTCAATGCTGAAATTGAAGTCGAGCTTCGTCGGCCATCACATAAGTGCTACCTTCGAGCTGCGCGCAGGCGTCGTCAAGGCCGCAGCCCGCAGGGTCGAGCGCAGCGAGAGCCTTGACGATGTCGAGCACAGCTCGATCCTGATCGTGGTGATGGCCGATTTCTGGCGAGAGGGACGCCGAGAAGTGGGGTGAGAAGTACAACGAGTTTCGCAGCGGATCTCTGGCGCGTTCGCAAGTGACAACACGCCTGATTCCGCGCGCAGATCACAGCGAGAACCCGCGAGCATCCGGCGCGGACATCGGGGCGTGAGCAACCCTCCGGGCCGGCCTCGGGGCAGGACAGGCCGAAGAATCGGGGGGTTGCTCACGCCCCCGCTCCAACAGTGACGCCGCCTAAGTGGCTTCGTGCGCGGCACAGAACGCCGCGCCGGGTTGTTCTGCTTCTCAGCTCGCAAGCAGTGGGCGTGGAGAGACTTCCGAGGGGCGCGCTCGCGGACACCGGTTCACCGACCATCGTTATCGACTGACACCTTAGCGCTCCGGAAGTGCGCCAACCACCGCCTTTTGTCGCGGCCCCCCTCGCGGCGTCAGCCGTTGTGATCCCAGAGCCGGGATCGCTGTGAAAAGAGCGTCGAGAAATCCATCAAGTTCTCCTCGCGGGCCGGGGGGTCGAATTCGCCGTAGTTTTCAGTGGACTCACGGCACCGACACAGTGCGCCAACACCCTCTCACTGGTGGCGTGAGCGACCACCTCGCTGGCCGCGGGCTTAGCAGGCCAAGCGGGTATTTCGGGTGGTCGCTCACGCCACGAGACTGCTGTTGGCGACCACTCCTGCAGTGGTGCCACCACGCGGGCGCCACAGAGCGCCGCCCGAGAACGACGGGCCGCAACCTGCACGACCATAGTCACTTGACGGATGCGCTCACCGCGCGCGAGTCGCGTTGGTTGACCAAGACGTATCCTCGGTGCGGGCCAATCCAGGGGGAACACCTCGCGCGAGGGTCCTGTTCCCCCCCTGTGTTCCCCCTGTCGAAGCCTTGATTGAGCAGCGGTCGCTCAACACGCACACTGCCGTGGCGAACGAAATCTGACGGCATCTAAGACGCGTGACCGGGTGCTACCATCGACGCCAAGAGACTCGATGCCGACCTTCCCGGAGTGGTGGAACTGGGGTCTTTCGTTCACCGCCCACGCCGAATTGCGCATGGAACAACGAGGCGTGACCGAGGTGGAACTCCGCGCTATGCTGGAGCGAGCCACCGGGTTCGAAGCCAGCGTCGTGGAGGGCAGATTCATGATCCAAACCCGACGCGGTCAGAGTCCCTGGATCGTGATCGTCGAGCCGGACGCCGACGCCAGCTTGATCGTGGTCGTGACCGCTTACGAGGTGTCCCAATGACGGAACGCTCGCTGCAGGTAACTTATCGGAAGGGCCGGACGTTTGCGGCGTACCTGCATCTCTCGCATCCAACCGGGGAGAAGAGTGCGAGGACTGTGCCATCGGGGGATGGGCTGTTGATCGTCGACTACGCCGCGTCGGGCCAACCGTTGGGCGTCGAGATCACCGCGCCGCAAGCGGTTCCTCTGGATCGCCTCAATCAGCTCCTCGCGGAGCTTGGCGAGGCGCCCCTCGCGGAACAGGACTACAGGCCCGCTCGGGCAGCGTAGACCGCACCGTGACGAGTGTTTTCGTCGCCGGTTCGCGGCAGATTTCGCGGCTTCCCACCGAGGTGAGCGCTCGTCTCGACACGATGATCGAGAAGGGGTTTCAGATCCTCGTCGGTGATGCCGACGGTGCCGACAAATCGGTGCAGCGGTACTTGGCCGACAGGTCGTACCTCAACGTTTTTGTGTATTGCATGAAGAACCACTGCCGGAACAACGTCGGAAACTGGCCAACGCGTGAGCTCGAAGCCCCGCGCGGCGCCAGAGGCTTCGACTACTACTCCCTCAAGGACCGCGCGATGGCGGAGGCAGCGGATTACGGCTTCATGCTCTGGGACGGCAAGAGCAAGGGCACCATCAACAACGTCCTGAACCTCGCCCGCGACAACAAGGCGGTCTTGGTGTGCGTGCTTCCTGCGAAGCTGTCTTGCACCGTGCGGGTGGTCGATGATTTGACAGACGTTCTGGCGAAGGGCGACCCGACTCGCGTGCATCGACTGGCCGAGGATCTGCACCCGAGCCTTGGTCCCCGGCAGGCAGCCGGATAGAACCCAAGCGGAGTGAAACGCGATGGTACTTGGGCTTACTGTGGCGGTTCTCCTGGTTCTGCAGAATCCAGTCGTGAAGAGAGAACCGGTCGCGGTCTATCTTGGACCGATCCCGAGTCCCGAGGGCTTCGTTGCCAGTTCGGAGGCCTTCAAGGACAGCTACAAGGATCTTCGAGAAGAACTTCGCAAGAACCGTGACTTTCAGAAAGTGATCGAGCTTGTGTCGGACCCTGACCAAGCGCGACTCGTCATTGAGGTCGTAGACCGTGGGCTTGTGGACACCGGGATGAGGACGGGGAATGCCGTGGCCACTGGTCCTACGACCGCCGTCGGAACGAGTGTTCCTGTTCGAACGAAGCAGCTCGCTCGTCTGGCTGTGCGCGGCACGACGTACGCTATCGACATCGACGGGGCCGCCGGTATTCGGCTGCGGACTTACCGAAGCCAGGCAAAGAATGTACTCCAGCAGGTCATCGACTGGGTCGAGGCAAACCGTGACAAGCTCCGACTGCAGTAGACCGTGGCACATGCGGTCTACTCGGCCATCGTTCAAGCCGTGACGAGCGGCAGGCTTGGAGAACCCTTTTCCAGAGCAGAATTTCAATCCGCGTGTCCGGGCTTCAGTGAAGGCACCTATCAAGCCTTCCTCGATAAGCACCGCGTCGGGAACCCAGGTGGCAATAGCGAGTTGTTCGAACGCGTCTCGCCCGGTCGGTTCGTTTGTGTTCGGCCCTTCAGATATGGGTTGTGAATTGCAGCGTTCGACGGCTCCGTGCCAACGGCGGCGTGACGGAGCTCCACGGGCCGTGGAGGTCACGTCGCCGGGCCGAGCACTGGTTCACGGACCACTACGAGAGACCGCACGGTCGGCGACTTCGGACGGCGCGGGCAACTGGAACACGGCCGGATAGGGCGCGATGCTAGTCGTTGAACCTTGCCTCCTCAGGCTCGTGACGGCAGTCTCGATCCCTTCGGGTTGGCGCCGTATCTCGAGGATCTCCTGGCAAAGCAAGGGTGGTCCATTCTCCGCGGGTCAGAGGATCTGGTGAGCCCGGAATCGAGAGAGATGGCCAGCCAGACGATTCGTTGCGGGATTGGAATCGACTACTCAGGCTTCGGAACCAAGGCGCTCTTGCGGTGTGTCGACGTGGTCGGTCGTGAGTTCGTGACGGCCACTGGGAAGGGCGTGGCGATTAGCGAATCCGGCGAGCTGAAGGCGGCGATTCGCGACCTCGCCAAAACGATTCAGACAATGAGACCTCGATTCGACGCGTCTCAGACCGTGGACATTTTGGCGCGTCTACCGACAGTCGAGACCCACTCCTTGACCGAGCGATCTCTCGACGAGATAGCGCAAGCAGGTCGCCCTCTGAGTCCAATCGAGGGCCTGTGGATCACGACCGACGAGACTGGCTACCGCCTCGGCATCGTATCGGTTGACGCCGGCCGTGAATTCGCGGTCGTTACGCTCGATTCTCCACGTTCGTACGTCTGGCAGCCAGGCATGGTGAAAGCGCGCTTGACGTCGGCTGCGGATGGTCAAACATTCGCGGCGAAGTGGAGGCTTGGTGATAGGAGTGAAGTTTCGGGAATTGCAACACTGAAAGGGAGTGCGCTCGCCGTGTCGTTTCGACGCGAGGGCAAAGAAGAGACGATCCACCTGCTCAAGCTGCGTCCAAGCGTCGCTACGTCAGCTTCAGCCTCCAATTCAGACCCGATTGCTGCGAGTAGTGGAACGGGCTTTCTCTGCGCGCCCGGCATTGTCGCCACGAATCATCACGTGGTTGATGGAGCGAAATCCGTCGAACTGTATCTTCCAGTGCAGAAGCGCTCCTTCAAGCTCCAGCTATTGCTCTCGGACGCAGCGAACGACTTGGCATTGCTGCGGGTAATGGAAGACGCAGCCTCACTGCCCCCTCCTTTGGCGCTCGCGGACTCGTCCGAACTGAAGCTCGGAGCTGACGCATTCGTGGTGGGTTTTCCTCTGGGCGACGCGCTGGGCTCGGGACACAAGGTCACTTCCGGACTTGTCAGCGCGCTCGATGGGCTGAAGGGAGACCCACGTGAGCTTCAATTGACCGCGCCCATTCAACCTGGCAGCAGCGGGTCTCCGGTATTCGACAACACCTCGCGTGTGATCGGGGTGGTGACGTCAACGCTCGATTCGTTGGCAGCGATGCGAGCGGCCGGGCAGTTACCACAGAACGTCAACTTCGCCATCAAGGCGGACTACTTATCGCTTCTTCTCAAGCGCATTCCCGATGCGTCAATGCCGACGGTTGGGGTCAAGGCTCCGGTCGCGCTCCAACTAACGGATCTCGTTGACCGGGTTCGAGTGTCCGTAGGCCAGATTCGAGCGTCACGCTGATGCTGATGCTGCCTGTTGAACCGCTTGAAGGTTCACCAGCCATTGCACGACTCGGTTCCAACTGGCGCTGTTCTGGTCCACCAAACTTTCTTTCGCGGTTCCAACAGGCTCTAACCAGTTGAAGGCAGGCGCGGTGAGAGCGGTTCGAACAAACGCTTTTCCGTCGAACGCAATCCCCTCAGGAAAAAACAGCTGCTGAAGGCGCTGGCGCTGTTCGAGCGAGGCCTGCACCCACAGGTCCGCCGCGCGAGGTAAAACGCGCTCTGCAAAGCTTAGGATGCCCTCTACGTCCATTTCTTCGAGCTCGGTGGAGTGACGCTCCATCCGGGGTCATCTCCACGAATGCGCCGCCGATCGTTCTGCCGTCGGCTCCGCCCCCGACCGAGTTCACCGATCTTGGCGCCACGCCGATTGTTGGTGTCGATGTAGCGATCACCATCTCGCGGAACCTCGCGCTCGTCGGTTTCGTTCGCGCGCAAGCCCTCACGTTCGGGAGCGAATCACACGGCTTCTCGGTGCGGCCCGGTGCGGCCGCGCGGGTGTCGTTCTCTAGGCCCATGCGGATCGCGATCCTCGCCATTGCGATCGCCGTCATTGCAGGCGGGCCCGCGGACACTCAATCGGTTCGCAATGCCGGCAAGTACGGCGCGATGTTCTCGTGGTGGTACGACGCCCTGCCGCCGCAGACGATCGACACGCCGACCATTGAATGGAACGCGCGATCGATGGCGTGGTGGAACGGCGTCGTCCGCCAGGCGGTCTATGCGCGTCTCGGCTGGATCGCCGCCGCGTCGTGGGGAGAAGAAACCACCGCCGACCCGGCGATGCTCGAGCCGTTGCTGCGGCGATCGATGCGAACGGCGGCGGCTTGAAGGTCGCGTTGTTCGACGACACCACCTCCGAGGTGCTGCGTAAGAACCGCGCCCGGCACGGCGACTGGTCGTTGACGCCGCGGTTCGACCTCGCCGATCTCGAGGGCAGGGGCGAAGGCGGCTTGCGCTTCTTGAGAGCTGGTACCGCCTCGATCCGTCCGCGCGGCCTGACGCGCTGCTTGACTGGTTCGATCCGTCGCGCAAGAACTGGACGTCCACCAACTTCGGCGGTGTGACGATCGGTCACGTGGTGCCGGGCGTCAACTGCCGCACCTGGGACCCGCCGCATCCGGTGGTCCAGCGCGAAACCGGCGAGCTGCTGCGCGCGGGGCTCGACCCGGTGGGGCCGCGTGCCGATCTCGTCCTGCTGGAAGGGCTGGTGAACGTCGACGAAAACGCGGAGTTCGTCGAGACCCTGACGTGGGGGCGCACGTACCTGGACATCGTCCGTTGGTTCGCCGCCCTCACACCGTGATTGTTCTTACGGGTCTGCCCCTACTTCGGAACGACCGCCAGCTGGTTGTCGATGGTGTAGCTCGACGCGTTTTCCTTCGCGATCTGGCCGGCCTTCTGCTTCTGCGCTTCGGTCGGCACCGAGCCACGCAGGACGACGACCTTCTTGTCCTGATAGGTGTCGACGTCGATGGCGCCGGAGTCGATCGTCTTGTCGGCGATGATCGCCGTCTTCACGTCAACTGTCTCGACCGCGCCGCGAACGGCCGCGGTATTTTGTTTCGTATCCTGGACCACGCCGCGCGCGGTTTGCGCGCACGCCGTCATCCCTGCGAGCATCAGCACACCCGCCATAGCTTGAAAACCTGTTTTGACCATTGCTTTCCCCTTTGAGAGCGCGATCGGCCGCTAGTCGGCCGACCGCTGAAGAGGAGAGCAAAAAGTGCGCCGCCGCAAAGCGGAACCGGCGGTGCGAGCGCTATCGCTTCTGCCTTGCAATCCACTCTAGCGGTTCGTCACGCCGGTCGCGGAACGCCTCCCACGTGGGCGTGATCAGCTGATCGGGCATCTTCGATCGCGGCAGCTCCATGCCGTCGTTCTCCTGGTAACTGTTCGGCTTCTCACCCGGCGGCTCGCCGACGAGCACTGCGCCCAGCAAGTTGCGGAAATCAATCGCGTTGACCATTGCCGCCGAGAAGGTGCGGCGCCCGGTGATGACGAACACTTTCGCGCCGGTGTAGCGGCGTTGTTTCAGCTGAGGAATCAGCTGCTCACGCGGCTTCGTGAAATCACCGCCGCTGTTCTGTCGCAGATCGATTGCCAGGTAGGCAGGCGTGCGGCTGTCGACGGCGGCCAGCAATGCGCGCGCGTTGCTGCGGAAGTCATCGTAGCCGCGAAAGGCGACATACAGGCCGCCGGCATCGCCGGTGATTGGCTCGAACCAGAATCGTTCAGCCGTGCGCGTTCGTCAACTGTAGGCCCGAAATCGGAAGCAAGGTCCTCTGGTGACTCACCAGCGATGAGGCGTTCAAAAATCTCAGAAGTAGGGACACGCGATCCGGCGATTACCGGCCGGCCAAAGGCGACCGCTGGATCAATGGCAATTATTCGAGGCTGGACCATGATCGCCGAGTCACGCGGCGAGGTCTGGGGACGCGTCAACGGAAACAACCGGACGGCCAAGCCGTGATCATCGCGGTCGACACGCTTCAGATACTCCTGAATCAGGGTCTTCATGGCCAGTTGGCCATGTTTCGACGCGTTAATCAGAGAGCCGAGCCTGGATACGAAGATATCGGTTCCGTCGGTAACCATCTCTTCGTTGATGAGGGGTCGAGGCGAATTCAATTGTTTCTTTAGGTAGTCAATCGCTCGCCGAATGCTCACCATGTGAACGCCGTGCTCGCGCCGAAGCGCCGCGAGCACATGCAGTTCAACCAGGTTGAAAAACGAAAAGTCGTGAGCTCCGCCCCCCTCGGCTTCGATAAGCGGCTGGTTCGCTGGCGTCCCAGAGCCTTTGTCGAGTACGCGTACCCGCGTGACCAATTTTGGATTGTGCGTTCCGGCAAATGCAGATAACGCGCAACATCGAATAGTGTGTATGCGGGAATCTGACGCGGGTCGCGTCCGCGATATGGGTCCCGCTCCGCTCGCTTCGTCACTCGGGCAGGCCTCCTGAAGGAGTCAGTTGAAACAGCGTACAGCGAATTGACACTCCAATTCAATTATCAGCTGTGACGCGGCCCTCTATACTAGCTCGCAGCTGCTGCTGCGGCGAGCTGACGGCGCAACCCGAAGAACATGCCGGCCGCGATCAGTTGTGCGGCGACACCCAACGCGACCAGCGCGAATACCGAGACCCCATACAGCACACCCATCAGCGCGCTCCCCGCGAACCAGGCGACGCCGAACACTCCGCTGAAAGTGCCGAACGCGGTGCCGCGCTTGTTCATCGACACCACCTGCGCGATGCCGGCCCGCAAACACGCGTCCTGCACGCCGAGACCGGTTGCCCAGCACAGCACGGCGAGAATGCCGCCGGTGACGCCGCCGAAAAATCCCAGCGGCAGCGCCAGCAGCGAGATGAGGATGCCGAGCGACATCATCGAAATGCCGTACTTGTCGAACAGCTTGCCGAAGATGAACGCCGTCAGCCCCGTCATCGCCATCGCCGCTGAATAGAGCAGCGGAATGGTGGCGGGCGCAAAGGTCTTCCGGGTCTCGAAGTGCGCGGCCAGTACGGGGAAGTCGACAAAGCCAAACGCGAGCAGGCCCGCGGCCGCGACGTACGGCCGGAACACCGCCGGCATTTTCGGAATGACCATGGCCGGCGGCGGCTCGACGCGAACCGGCCGCACCGCCCGCGCGAGCAGGATCGATAACAAGGCGAGCGCCGCCGGGATCGCCAGCCACGCAAATCCAATCGCCAGGTTGCCCGTGCGCGCCGCAATGATCGCCATCAGCAAGGGACCAGCGCATGCGCCGGTTTGATCCATCACGGTGTGCACGCCGAAGCCGAAGCCGTGGCCGACCTTGCCGGTGGCTTCGGACAGCAGCAGGTCGCGCGCCGGCCCGCGAACCGCCTTACCGGTGCGCTCGATGATGATCAGCACCGCGGCCTGCTGCCAGGTCGTCACGAACGCCAGCAGCGGAATCGACAACAGGTTGAGGACATAGCCGGTGATCGCCAGCGTCCAATAGGCGTGCGTGCGATCGGCGAGGCGGCCCGAGAAGAATCGCAGGCCCGCCGCGATCATCTCGCCAAAGCCGGCGACGATCGCCACCGCGGTGACGCTGGCGCCCAGGCCCGTCATCAACGGACCGATGGTGCCGTGCGCGCCTTCGTAGGTCATGTCCGCGAACAGGCTGACCAGCCCCATGCAGAGGATGAAGGTCATCGCCCGCCGGCGATCGGCGGCGGTGATGGCGCGCCGGTCGGTCAACGACGTTCCCGCATCCCGTGGATCATCTTACGACTGCTGGTAGTAGCGGTCAGCCACAAAGGGTAAGATGGCACGGGAGCAGATCATGAAAGTTAAGCGCCTTGCGCTCGTCGGCATATTCCTTTTCACCGCGCAATTCGCGTCGGCACAGACCGCCGAAGAAGTG
The DNA here is from genome assembly GCA_019752015.1 of Cyanobacteriota bacterium. GTDB lineage: Bacteria > Acidobacteriota > Vicinamibacteria > Vicinamibacterales > UBA2999 > 12-FULL-67-14b. Next base: position 39,303 of record JAIEMQ010000061.1, read on the forward strand.
ATCGAGAAGAGCATCACCGCCATGGGCGGACGCGCCGCGCTCGAGAAGATCAAATCGCGCGTCGTCACCGGCAGCCTGTCGATCGGCACGCCGGCCGGGGACATTGCCGGCACGGTTGAAATGTACGGCGCCGCGCCGAACAAGCAGCGCACCGTCATCAAGGCCGATCTATCGGCGTTTGGCGCCGGACAGTTGCTGATCGATCAGCGCTTCGACGGCACGGCCGGTTACGCGATGGACAGCATGCAGGGTAATCGCGATATCACCGGTAGTCAGCTGGACAACATGAAGGCGCAGGGGTTCCCGCATCCGTTCCTGAGCTACAAGGCGGCGGGCATGAGCCTCAAGCTCGGCCCGAAAGAGCAGGTGCTTGGCCGCGACATGTACGTATTGCTGTTCGAGACGCCGTCGGGTTCACCGATCAAGCAGTACGTCGATGCCGAAACGTTCCTGCCGGCGCGCACCATCATCACGGCCGACGTGCCGCAGGTGGGGAAGATGGAGCAGATGGTCGATCCCAGTGATTACCGCGAGCAGGACGGCGTCAAGGTGGCCCACAAACTGACGCTCACCAACGCGATGCAGAGCATTTCGATGACGTTCACCAAGGTCGAGAACAACGTCGCTCTCGACGAGAAAATGTTCGTCAAGCCGTAACGTGTTCCTGCACGTCGCGAACGGTCACGCCACCACCGGCCTGATCGAGCGGTCGGGCCTGACGGGTCGCACGCAAGTATGGTGCGACCCGCTCAACGAGGGTCCGGTGCCGGGCGGGATTTCCGACGACTGCTGCTGGTGCGCGCGCGCTTTCTCGCGTCGCATCCTGACGAGGCACGCGAGGTCGCTGCCGATCTGCAGCAGTGGCGGCACACCGTCGATGATGAAAGCGCCTACGACGAGCTGGTGCTGTGGTTCGAGCACGATCTGTTCGATCAGCTCAACCTGATCCAGTTGCTGACGCACATCGGACAGCGGCGGCGATCGAAACCGGTCTCGCTGATCTGCATCGATCGCTATCCAGGACACCCGAATTTCACGGGGCTCGGCGAACTGCCGCCGCACGATCTCGAGGGGCTGTTTCCTGCGCGCCGTGCCATCACGGAGTCGCAGATTGCGGCGGCACGGCAGGCGTGGGCGGCGTATCGATCGCCGGATCCGCGCGCGCTCGAAGCGCTCTTGAAAACCGATCTGTCGGCGCTGCCGTTTCTCGCCGCCGCACTGGCGCGGCATCTCGAAGAATTCCCGTCCGACCGCGACGGGCTGTCGCGCAGCGAGCGCCGCATGCTCGAACAGGCGATCGACGGACCGGCGCAGATTCACACGGCGTTTCCCCGGATGCACCAGGGCGAGACGGCGTACTACATCGCGGATTCGTGGTTCTTCGATCGCGCGAAAGATCTTTCCGATGCGTCGCCCGCGCTGATGCAGCTGACGATCACGTTGGACCAGCCCAATGCGCTGCCGGCTGGAACCATCGCGCTGACGCCGGAAGGCCGCGGCGTGCTGCAGGGCGAGGCCGATCGCGTCAAGCTCTGCGGGATCGATCGCTGGCTCGGCGGTGTCCACGTGCACGGTCACGGCCGGGCGTGGCGGTGGAGCGATCGCGCCGGCCATCTCGTCCACGCCTGACTGCGTTACGATCTGATTGAATGACGGACGCGGATCGCGCTCTGCTGGTCGAGCTTCGCAAGCTGCTTCTCCAACTCCACAAGACGTTGATCGACTGGCAGCGCGCCGACTACGAACGGGTTCGCGGCCGCTTGCAGACGACGCAATTGCTGAACGTGATGTTCAACGATCCGGAGTTCGCGTGGCTGCGATCGATGTCGGGTCTGATCGTCCGCATCGACGAAGCACTCGAGGTCAAGGCCAGGAAGGATCCGATCGAGTCCGGACCGCTGGTCGCCGCCGCGCGCGAGCTGATCGCGCCCGAGGGCGGGACTCCGTATGCGCAGCGCTATCACGCCGCCCTGCAGGAATTGCCCGATGCCGTGCTGGCGCACCGCGATCTCGTCACGCTGCTGAAGCTGCAGCGGCCGGCGTCTAACGCGTAGCCGCCGTTTTCAGCGCCAGCCCCTGCGCGATCTTTGCCTTGATCTTGCGAATGTAGCGATCGGCTTCGGGCTGCGGATACCAGCCGGCCTCGAAGGCGGCGCGCCACTGGCTGTCCGGAATCTTCGCGAGCTGCTCGCACGCCCAGACCACGTCGGGCGCCGTCACCGTATCGACGAGCGCCTGGTTCATGCCGCGATAGTCGAACCTGACGCGGTTGCCTTCGACCTTCTCGATGAATCCCTGCTGTTCGAAGTCGTCGACGTTGTTCTTGCTGCCCTGGTTGCCGCGCGTCCCGAGCATGGCGAAGAAGCGATTCTGACGCGAGTGTCCGAGCGATGCCCCGACATCGCGGACCATGAACTGATGGCGGGGCACTGCTGCCGGATCGGTCGCGTCATAGATGCGGTTGTTGGTGGTCTTCATGTCCCAGTTGTTGAGCACCAGTTGCGCGACGATCAGACCGCGGAACTGCTGCGTGTTGACGAACGGATTCTCGTACCATGACCACTCGCCGCCCGCTCGCCATTGCGGCAGGTCGGTGCGGAAGCGCGCGTGTTCCTTGACGCCGGCATCGGTGCCGGTCAGCGTGAACTTCGGGACGAAATACACCGCCGGCTGCGGATAGCCCATCGCCCACAGGATGCGCGACGCCGTCACTTCCGACTGCGCTTCGATGCCGAGCTTCACGCTCCACACGCGGCCTGATGCGTCCTTCACGTCGTATCCCGGGTTCGTCCCTGTGGTCTTGAAGGCGACGAACTCGAACGATGCGTCTTCGGGAGGCGCCAGCGCGGCGCCGCCTGGGCCGTTTCGCAGATCGCGCTGAAGAAGATCGGTTGGCTCCTGCCAGAGCTCGGCGATGTCGGCGGCGCCGCCAGCTCGGGGTTCTGGCTGCGGCGCGTAGGTGCACGCGAGCACGGCGATCACGATCACGGTGGCCCGGATGGGAGTAAGGAACCTCATCATTTTCTCCGGCCGAAAAGAAATCGACTGATTGATATGGAGCAAAAGTTACGCCCACCGGCGTCCGAGGCTTCGATGGGGAAGCTTTTTTGCTTAACGGGTGAGCTTGACCTGCGTGCGCGCGCCGGACACTTCGAGCGGCTGCTCCACCGTCTGGCCGCTGAAGGTCACGCTGACCTTGTACGAACCGAACGCAATGTTCGGCATCGAGAAGCGGCCATCATCTCCGGCAATCGTCGTCATCGGCCCGCGCGCGACGATCACCGTCGCCTCCATCCCTTCGTGGATGTCGCACTTCACGTCGAACTGGCCGACGCGCTCGAACGTGTGCACGTACTTCTGATGCGGCTCGGTGCCGACGTTGAAGACCTCGCTGCCGCTTTCCCGCCGCAGCACGCTGACGTTGTGCGGCATGTCTTCGCTGTTGCGGAACTCGACCGGCTGACCGACGCGCGCCAGCAGCGTGTGCGGCAGGAATTGCTTCGAGATTTGATCCAGCACCGCGGGCTCGACCGGCATCGCCGGGTCGCCCGACGCGGGCAGCAGCGTGACGATGGCGTTCTTCGGCACGACGCCGGTGACTTCAGAGGTGGTGGCCGCGACCGGGAGCGGCGCCGTCGGGGGCGGCTCAGTCGAACTGCACGCCGCCAGGAACACAACGGCGATTGCCGCGCCGATTCGAATGAAGATCACCCGACGATCATAAAGGAACCTGCTACATTTACCTTCCTCTTGATCGTTCATCTCATCGACGGGACATACGAGCTCTTCCGGCATTACTACGCGGTCCCCAAGGCGCAGGACAAGACTGGCGCCGAAGTCGGCGCCGTTCGCGGCGTGCTCGGCTCAATCCGCGGGATGTTGAACAGCCGCGTGGCCACGCACGTCGGCGTGGCCACCGATCACGTGATCGAGTCGTTTCGCAACGACCTGTGGCCCGGATACAAGACCGGCGAGGGCATCGAGCCGGATCTGCTGTCGCAGTTCCACCTGCTCGAGGACGTCCTCACCGCCTTTGGCGTCGTCGTGTGGGCGATGGAGGAGTACGAGGCCGACGATGCGCTCGCCGCGGCGGCGGTGAAAGCGGCCGCGGACCCGCGCGTCACGCAGGTGCGCATCTGCACGCCCGACAAGGACCTGTCGCAGTGCGTCAGCGGCACGCGCATCGTGCAGGAGGATCGCCTGCGCCGGACGACTCGCGACGAGGCCGGCGTGATCGCGAAGTTCGGTGTGCCGCCGGCGTCGATACCCGATTACCTGGCGCTGGTCGGCGATTCGTCTGACGGCTATCCGGGTCTGCGGGGGTGGGGCGCGAAGTCGGCGGCCGCGGTCCTGGCGAAGTTCGGTCACCTCGAAAACATTCCCACCGACTGGCGATCGTGGGGCGTGAACTGCGCGCGGCCGGGGGCGCTGTCGATCACGCTCGAAAACAATCGCGAGCTGGCGATGCTGTTCCGAGATCTCGCGACGTTGCGCACCGACATCCCCGTATTCGACAATGTCGATCAACTTGAATGGCATGGGCCGAAGCCGGCCTTCCATGAATACAAGGCGCGGCTCGACTCAGCTCCGGTCACGCCCTAAATCCCCAGGGCCGCAGAAGGCACAGAAGGCTCCGATCACTATAGGATCCCGCCATGAGACATCTTTCCAGGCGTGAAGTGCTCCAGTTCGCCGGTGCGGCCGCAGCTTTTCCCCTCGGCGTACGGGCACAGACGCCGGCCGCGCTCAACACGTTGCGCTTTTTTCCGGGCTTCCAATCGAAGCGCGTGAAGACGTCGGGCGCGGAGATCAATCTCGTGCACGCGGGCTCGGGACCGCCGCTGTTGCTGATGCACGGCGCGCCGCAGACGCACGTATCGATGCGGTTGATCGCTCCGGAGCTGGCGAAGGACTACACGGTGATCGTGCCCGACCTGCGCGGCTACGGCGACAGCAGCAAGCCGCCCGACGGCGAGAACCACGCGAATTATTCGAAGCGCGCGATGGCGCTCGACCAGGTCGAGGTGATGAAGAGCTTCGGCTTCGACAGGTTCGCCGTCGTGGGACACGACCGCGGCGGCCGCGTTGGCCACCGGCTGGCGCTCGATCATCCGGACCAGGTGACGCGCCTCGCCGTGCTCGACATCGTGCCGACCTATTACCTTTACACGCACGTCGACATTCGTTTCATCCAGTCGTACTTCCACTGGTTCAACAACGTCCGCGCGGCGCCGGGGCCGGAGAACGATCTGAAGGCGCAATACGAAGCGCAGAAAGCGCGCGCCACCAATGAAGTGCAGATCGAATATCTGCGGACGTCGAGCGACCCGGAGAACATCCACGCAATGTGCGAGGACTATCGCGCGGGGGCGTCGATCGATCTCGAGCACGACGCCGCCGACCTCTCGAAAAAGATCGCGTGTCCGCTGATGACGCTCTGGGGACTCAAAGGACCGATGGGCCGCATCTACGACGTGCTCGCCATCTGGAAAGAGCGCGGCGTCAACGTCACCGGCAAGGGATTGGGCGGCGGCCACAACCTGCAGGAAGACGTTCCGACCGAAGTACTCACTGAATTGCGCCCGTTTCTGCGGACTTGACAGCTACTTTGGCGCGCTCCGGCGCGCTCCGGCGCGCGACTTGACATGCTACGTTCGTAGCATTAGCATGCTACGAACGTAGCATGGATATCAAGCTTAGCCGCCGCGAACGCGAAATCTTGGAGGTCCTCTACGCGCTGGGGCACGCCGCCACCGCCGAAGAAATCCGCGAAAAGCTCACCGATCCGCCGAGCTATTCCGCCGCGCGCGCAATGCTCGCCAAGCTCGAAGCCAAAGGCGTGATCCGCCATCGCACCGAAGGCCAGCGCTACGTCTACTCGCCGATCACGTCGCGCACCGCGGCGCAGAAGAAAGCCGTCAGCCAGTTGATGCGCGTGTTCTTCGGCGGCTCCGCCAGCGACGCCGCGGCGGCGCTGCTCAAGCAGGGGTCGTGGAGCGACGAAGAGCTCGACGCGCTCCGCGATCAGATCGATCACGTGCGCAAGAACCGGAGGAAGTCATGAGCCCGCACCCGTCCGGCGCGGCGTTGATGTTGTCCGACTACTTCGAGCTGTCGCTGCTCGCGAAGCCGTCCCTGATCCTGATCGGCGGCCTCGTGGTGACGGCATTCGCGAGAACGGCGCGCGCCTCGGCGCCGCATCTCGTGGTCGCGACGTCGTTCGCGGCGCTCGTCGCGCTGCCGATCCTGCGGCCGAACAGCCGAAAAAGATCGTCGCCGTCACTCCGGACATCGGCGACACGATCTCGACCGGGCTGCCCGTCGCCTGGCACCGCGCCGAACTTGCTCGCCTCGCGGACGCGCGCGGCGTTTCCCTGCCCGTCGAACTGCTCGAGCACGAAGCCGTGCCCGGGCCCATGACCTTCGGCATCCGCCGGCCGGTGATCGTCCTCCCCCTCGACGCGCGAGAGTGGTCCGAGGCCGAGCTGCGGCGCGCGCTGATGCACGAGATCGAACACATTCAACGAAGAGATTGGCGTATGCAAAACGCGGCTCGCACGGTGGCGGCGTTCTACTGGTTCCATCCGCTCGTGTGGACGGCGTGGAGGCGGCTGGTGTCGCTGGCGCAACGCATGTCCGCCGCGCCGGCGCAGCCGATGCTCGGCATGGCGAACCGCAGCGATCTGTCGACGCGCGTGACGGCGGTGCTCGACGATCGCCTGAAGCGCGGACGCGGCGGCTTCACGCTCGCGGCGGGTACGGTTGCCGCCGCGGCGCTCGTGGTGCTGACCGTTGCGCCGGTGCGCGCGATCGCGATCTCGGCGCGGGCGTAAACCTCGCGGTCGAAGGCGATGAGAATCCGCTGATGAATGCCGCCGAGGGCGGCAGCCTGGCGATCGTGCGGCTCCTGGTCGACCGGGGCGCCGACGTCCACGCGAAAATCTGGACCGAGAAATACAACGGCGGCGGCGAATGGCGGAGCGCCATCAGCCAGGCGCGCAAGAACCGCCACCTGGATGTGGTCCGTTACCTCGAATCGCGCGGCGCGCGCGAGTAGGCGTCAGGCTGCCTGAAGGGCGGCGGAGACGCGCTGAAACTCCTGCTCGAGACGCTGAATCCGGGCGCGATCGATCGCGCCCGGTTCGGCGACTTCCACGTCACGGCTCAGCGAGCACAGATGCAGGGCGCCGATGGCGCCGCTCATCCCACGGAGACTGTGAGCCGCTCTCCGAGCGGACACTTCGTCGCCATTGAGCAGAGCATCGCTCATCCGGCTGAGGCGCTCGCGGCCGTCCGTGATGAACGTGGTGGTGACTTCCGCGACCGGATCGGGCTGGCCCTCTTCCGCGAGGGAGCGCAGCATTTCGATCACGGTTACGTCGATGGCGGGGGGTAAAGCGTTGGCGTGCATTGATTCTCCGTGGCATCGACGGCTGCAATCGGTCTGCCACGGCCACCTACCTGAACACGCGCGATTTCAGAGAGTTTTCACTGAAAAATGAATGCGCCCAGTGTGCGCGCACACTCTCCGCGCACTTCTAGTACTCGCTGAAGATCCGCTGCAATTCGTTGCGATCCGTCGTCTTCGTCAACGCCACCATCAACAGCACCCGCGCTTTGATCGGCGTGTGATCCTCGCCGGCGATCGTGAACTGCCGGCGCTTCTGTTGCTCCGGGCTCAACTGAAAGGCCGGCCCGCCGTCCCCCTGACGCTGCGGCGGCGCAATACGTCCGCTGCCGGTGCGCGTGCTGGTGACGATGAACACGCCCTTCGACGCCGCGTAAGTGAGGCCGTCATTCTGCGTGCCGCTCGTCGCCCCCGCCCCGGCCACGGCGATCACGATGCCTTTCGCGCCATTGTCCACAGCGGCCTTGATCAAATCGCCGGACGCGCCTTGATAGACCATGATCACGTCGACGCGCGGCAGCTCGCTCACCTTGTTGATGTCGAATTCACTCTGCTCGTTGTGCCGCTGCACGATCTGGTTGAAGAACACCACCCGATCGCGATCGACGACGCCGAGCTGGCCGTATTCGCGGCTGCGAAACGTCTGCAGCCGCAGCGCGTCGGACTTGGTGACGTTGCGCGCGGAATTGATCTCGTCGTTCAGGACGACCAGCGCGCCCTTGTTGCGGGCCGCGGGATCGGCGGCAACGCGCACGCCTTCGAGCAGGTTCGCGGCGCCTTCATATCCGACCGTGCTGGGATTCCGCATCGATCCGACGACAACCACCGGACGCGGATCGCGAACGGTGAGATGCAGGAAAAATGCGGTCTCTTCGAGCGTGTCGGTGCCGCTCGTGACGACGATGCCGGCGAGCTCCTTGTCGGTGGCGAAGACCTCGTTGATGCGTTTGGCGAGGCCGAGCCACTGCGCCAGCGTCAGCTCGCTGCTCGCGATGTTGGTGAACTGTTCGTGCGTGAGCCGGGCGTAGCGCTCGACGCCGGGCATGGACTTCGCGAGCTCCCCGGCGGTGAGCCGGCCGCCTTCCCTGTTGGAAATCGTGCCGCCGGTGGCCACGAAATGCACGCGCGGCAGGGCGGCCTGCGAGCGTTGCGCGGCAAGGGGTTGCCACATCACGGCGAGCAAGCACAGCAGTGCCGCAGCCGCCACAGGCACTGGGCGAACGCGCGTCGGATTCATAGCCGGTAATTATGTATTGGCTGCGACCGGAGTGGAGACCAGAGAGAGCCATTTGCTGAGCTCCCGTGCAGCTTCATCGGGCGTCTGACCGTAGAACGGCATCAGGGAGGTGGGCATCCCGGGCCGCCGCGCAATTTGTGCGCGCCAGCGTTCGGCCGAAACGGGCGAAACCTCGATCAGGTACGTACGCCCTGCAATCTGCTGTTCGTAGCGGTGGACGGTCACGTTTGGAAGGTGTTGATTCTACGGGTTCGAGCGGGCGATTCAAGCGAAGCGGGGCGCGAAAGCGGCCAACCGGCGGGTTTGGGCGTCTCGATCAGAGTGAGATCGCGCGCGAATTTATTTTCATCGTCATGTCATCCACAGCGTTTTCACACTTCATCAACAGGTTTTCAACAGGGGCGATAAACTAATCACTCCGATCATGCTTCGTCTGGCCGGCGCGCTGCTTCTGGCCGCCCTGATTCCGTCGAATGTTTTCGCCCAGGCGGCGGCCAGCCGGGTGCTGTTCCGCGTGTTCCTGACCGATGGCCGCGTGCTGTCGAGTTACGGCGAATGGTCGCGGCTCGACGAGCGCGTGATCTTTTCGATGCCGACACAGCTGACGCGCGAGCCGGTCGAGCTGCAGCTGGTGACGATACCGTCGCAGCGCGTCGACTGGCCGCGAACGGAGCAGTATGCCGAGTCGGTGCGCGCCGCGGCCTACGCCGCGTCGCGCGGCGACGCCGATTTCAACGCGTTCAGCAGCGAAGTCGCGAAGGTCCTGAACGACGTCGCGCGCATCTCGGATCCGGCCTCGCGTCTCAAGATGGCCGAGCGCGCGCGGCAGAAGCTGGCCGACTGGCCGGCGTCGCATTACGGTTATCGCAACAAGGAAGTCCGCGACGCGCTCGGGGTGCTCGACGAAGTGATTGCGCAGCTGCGCGCGGCCGCCGGCATCACCACGTTCGAGCTGACGTTGAGCGCCAACGCGCCGCTCGCCGAGCCGCCGCCTCCGCCGCTGCCGCCGCCGAGCGATGCGGAGCTGGTCGAGCAGTTCGTGGCCGCCGCCTCGATCGCGGAAACGCCCGTGGAGCGCATCGGCCTGCTGCGCACCGTGATGCGGCTGATCGATCGCGCCATCGGCATGCTGCCCGGCGAGTGGGCGACGCGGATGCGCCGCGCCGCCGGCGGCGATCTCGAGCGCGAGCAGAAGATCGAGCAGGCCTACAACGACCTTCGCACGCGCTCGCTCGAAGAGGCGAACCGGCTGGCGTTGAAAGGTCGCGCCGCCGATCTCGAGCGGCTGCGCGAGAAGGTCAGGGAAGAAGATCAGAAGCTGGGCGGCCAGCGTCCGGGCGATGTCGCCGCGCTGCTCGCGACCATCGACCTCGAAGCCTCGACAGTGATTGCAACGCGCGAGGCGCGCCGCGAATTCGACAAGCGCGCGCCGGTGTATCGCAAGTACCGCCGCTCGACCAACACCGCGTTCAAGGTCTTCAACGACGCGGCCATCGCACTCGAGCAGATCAAGACGATGAGCGGCCCGCCGATCAACACGATCGGCCCGCTCACCAGGCGGCTGACCTCGGCGAGCCGCGGCTTCCAGAAAGTGAAGGCGCCGCCGGAGCTTGCGCCGCAGCACGCGTTGATCGGCAGTGCCTGGGAGCTGGCGCAAAACGCATTCACCATGCGCGTGCAGGCGGTGTCGTCGAACAACATCGACGTCGCGCAACGCGCCTCGTCTGCCGCGGCCGGCGCGCTGATGCTCTATCAGCGCGCGCGAACCGAGCAGCTGAACACGATGGAGCCGCCGGGCGGGAAGTGATCACCCCTCGCCGCATCCGGCTGCTGCGCGCGCCCGACCTGGCCGGTTACCGGAACACGCTCGTCGATCTCGCGCGCGCTCTCGATGGGGCCACCGCCGCAGACACGTTCGTCCTGGTGCCGACGGCCGCCGCCGCCGGACAGCTGACCCGCACGTTCGACGATCGCCTGCGCGATCACGCTCTCAGGCCGCTCGCCGGATCGCGCGCCGCGCTGTACGACGCGTTGATCGAACGGCTGCCGGCACCGCCGTCGCTCCTGACCGGGTTCGAGCGCGAAGCGCTGCTCGCGGCGGGCGCGCGCGAGGCGGAAGAGGGCGGCGCCCCGCCGCCGTTTCACGTGCGTCCGGCGCTGATCGCCGAAATGCTTGCGCTGTACGACCACGTGCGCAGGCTCGGGCGCAGCGTCGACGATTTCGATCGCCTGCTGTCGGGCGAGCTCGAACCTGCCGCGGAATCGGATCGCGGCGCCGCGCAGCTCCTCGAGCAGACACGTTTTCTGTCAGCGGCGTTTCGCGCGTATGAATCGCGCCTGCGCGAGGGAGGGGCCGTCGACGAACACGGCGCCCGCACTCAGTTGCTGAGTGTTGCGTCATCCCGGCCAATTCGACGCGTCGTCGTAGCGGTCGGCGATCGTCCGTTCGATCCCGACGGCTATTGGCCTGCCGACGTGATGATGCTCACCGCGATTCCCGGCCTTGAATCGATCGACATCGTCTCGACCGCGAACGTGCTCGACGCGGGATTCCTCGATCGGCTTGAACTGGCGTTCGTTGGAATCGAGAACGAGAGCGGTGCGGACACCGAGACGCTGTCACAGACAGTCCGGCTGAAGCCGGACGCCCCACTGTCTGCGTTATCGGCACCGATGCTGGTCGTTCCGGATGACGGACTCGTCTTCTCCTATCGCGACCGCGAGGATGAACTGGAGGCGGTTGCGCGCCGTATCAAATCGGATCGCCGGCGCGGTATCACGACACCGCTAGATCGTATCGGTCTGGTGGTGGCGCGTCCGCTGCCGTACCTCTATCTCGCGCGCGAGGTCTTTGCGGGCGCCGGCATTCCGTATGAAGCGCTCGATACCTTGCCGCTGGCCGCGGAACCCTATGCCGCCGCCGTCGACGTGGTGCTCGAATGCGCGGCCGCCAACTTCACGCGACGCGCGCTGATGGCGCTCTTGAAGTCGCCGCACTTCCGATTCGAGATCGACGGCGCTGCAATCGATCGCGCCGCGGTGGCGGCCCTCGACGTGGCGATGGCCGAGCAGCGCTATCTCGGCGGACTCAATCGGTTGCGCGCACTGACCGAATCGTGGACCGGTACGGAATCGCCGGCGGCTCAGGCGGCGCTCGACGCCGCCACCGCGCTCGCGCCGCTGATCGAATCGCGGCCGATGGTGGATCAGGTCGAAGTGCTGCGCGCGTTTCTGGATCGTCACGACAAAGATTACGACGATCGTCCATCGACTTCGCTCGGGACGACCCTGAGCTTGTCGAAGGGTCGTCGCCGCCGCGCGCGATCGGCGGTCGCGCTGGCGCTCGACGGGCTTGGCGCCGCGTATCGCCGGCACGATCCCGCCGCGTCGGGAACGGTCAGCGAACTATCGGCAGCGCTCCGGCGCTGGCTGGGCACGCAGACGTTCGAGCTCGCGACCACGCCGGGCGGGATCCGCATCCTCGACGCGCCGTCGGCGCGCTTCGCGGACCTGGATGACGTCCAGATTCTCGGGCTGGTCGAAGGCGAGTGGCCCGAACGCCAGAGGCGGAACGTGTTCTATCCGCGATCGCTGGTCGCGCAACTCGAGCCGTCGCGCCCGGAGCGCATCGCGCTCAACGAGGAGCGAAGTCATGTGCGCGCGTCGCGCGCCATGTTCCGCGATCTGATCGGCCTCGCTCGATCACGCACGCGGCTGTCAACCTTCGCGCTCGAATCCGAAGCCGTCGTCGAACCGTCTTCCTTTGTCGACGACGTGCCGTCGTTTGGATTGGCGACCGAGCGGGCCGCCGCCAATGACGATGCGCGAGTGTTCAGCTTCGAAGTGCTCGCCGACGATCCGCTCGCGGCGGGATCGCCGTGGGCCCGCGCGCGAGCGGGCAACGCCGATCGGGAACGGGGCCGCTTCGAAGGCGATGCGGGCGAATGGGTGCTGCCTCGTGTCAGCGTCAGCCGCCTCGAGCGCTACATGAAGTGCCCGTTCCAGTTCTACGTCGCCAACGTGCTGCAGGTGACGGAGGAGCCGGAAGACGAAACCTCGCGCTCGCCGCTCGAGCGCGGCCGGTTTCTGCACGAGCTCTTCGAGACCTTCTTTCACGAATGGCAGGCGAGGGGCCGTGGCCGGATTACCGCCGGCGACATGGCCGATGCCCGCGCGCTGTTCGAAGAAATCGCCGGCCCGGCGCTGCGCTCGCTGCCCCCGGCCGAAGCGGGCCTCGAGCGCGCGCGGTTGTTTGGATCGGCGGTCGGCTCCGGCATTGCCGACCGCGTCTTCGCGATGGAGGCCGAACGGGGCACGGGCATTCGTGAACGGCTGATGGAGTACGAGCTCGACGGGACGTTCACGTTCACGGGCCAGGACGGCGGCGCGCGCGAGGTCAAGCTGCGCGCCAAGATCGATCGCGTCGATCTGCTGGAGGACGGCACGTTCCGGCTGATCGACTACAAGACGAAGTACGTGCCCGATCGCCGGCAGGCGTTGCAGCTGCCCATTTACAGCGCGTGCGTGCGCAGGTCGCTGGTGACGACGCATGGGCGCGACATGGCCGCGAGCGAAGCAATGTACTTGTCGTTCGAAGGTCCGCAAGCGGTGGTGCCGCTCGAAGAGCGCGGCAAGCTGTTCGAAGACCTGACGACGTCCGCCGGCCACCGGCTGGTGGCGACGCTCGACAATATCGCGGCGGGCCGGTATCCCTCGCGGCCCGAAACGAAAAACCTCTGCACGATGTGCGCGTTCGTCACGGTCTGCCGCAATCCCGGTGGTGTGGAGGACACCGACGGTGCCTGATCAGGTGCGCTTCGACTTCGATGCGGCGCCTGAGCCGGCGGCCGAGACACCCGACGCGCGGGCGCGGCGGCTCGCGATCGATCCGCTTCGCAACGTCGCGCTCGAGGCATCGGCAGGCACCGGCAAGACGCGCGTGCTCGTCGATCGCTACGTGCGCTTGCTCGAAGCCGGCGTTGCGCCGCGCAACATCCTGGCGATCACCTTCACGCGCAAAGCCGCTGCGGAAATGCGGCAGCGGGTGATGGCCACCTTGCGGCAGCGCCATCGCGAGGGCGCCCTCACCGACGCGCGCTGGCGCGAGATCCGCGACGCCTTCCACGAGATCAGCATCAGCACCATCGACGCGTTCTGCCTGTCATTGCTCCACGAATTTCCGCTCGAGGCCGGCGTCGATCCCGGCTTCGATCTCGCCGACGAGACCGAAACGCCCCGATTCATCGAATCGTCGCTCGACAGCGCGCTCGCCATCGGCCGTGCCGTGTCGCTCAACGATCCGGACGTGGCGCTGTTGTTCACCGAGCTGGGCGAGCCGCGTCTTCGAAAAGCATTGACGGCGCTGCTCGATCGCCGCCTCGTGGCCGGCGACGCGCTCAATCGCTTTCTGCGCGGCCGCGAGATGTCGATCGAGGCGGCATGCCATCGCTTGATTCACGCGCTGCGTGGCGCGATTGCTTCCATCGCGTCCGGCGATCGCGCCGTCCAGGCGTTTGTCGCCACCGGCCCGGCCGTCCCGGGCTTTGATCTGCTGGCCCGCGAAATGCGCGAGCTGATGGCGGATCCACCGTCCTTCGACTCCGCTCAGGACGGCCCTGAGCCTGCCGAAGGGCCTTTGCCGCCCGCGCGGCTGCGCGGCCTGCTGGATCGGTTGTCGGACCTGGTGCTGACGAGGCAGGGCGAACCGCGCAAGCGGCCCGCCAACGTGAAGGCGGACTTTCGATCGCCCGCTGATTACGAGCGCCACAAGGTGATCGTGTCCGGGCTCGGTCCCTACGTGCAGGCGGCGGTCGAGGCCTTCAAGCGCGACATCAATCTCGTACTGGCCCGCGGCGTGCGCAGGCTGTTCGCGATCGCGCATGACGAATACCGGCGCACGCTCGACAAGCACGGCGTCCTCGACTTCGCCGATCTGCTCGAGCGCACCCTGAAGCTGCTCGGCCAGATGGAGGAGTTCTCGCGCAGCCGGTATCGTCTCGAGTCGCGCTACGAGCACGTGCTCGTGGATGAATTCCAGGATACGAGCCGTGCGCAGTGGCGGCTGGTGCGCGAGCTGGTGCGCGCGTGGACCGCCGGCGAGGGCCTCAGCCACGGTCCCATCCCGCCGTCCATCTTCATCGTCGGCGATCGGAAGCAGTCGATTTACGGTTTCCGCGACGCGGAGGTCACCGTGCTCGATGCCGCCGCCGAATTCATCGACGCGTTGCGGCCCGAAGCGCCGGCCCGTGCGGCGATCACGCGCAGTTTTCGATCGGTGCACGAGCTGTTGATGTTCGTGAACGACGTCTGCGCGGCGATGGAGAAAGCGCCGGATCGCGCCGATGCGTTCCGCTATTCCGAGAACGACGCGTTTCCGTCCATCGCAGGCACGCCGTCGCAATCGAACGCGATCGCCATTGTCACCGCTGATTCCGATGCGGCACAGGCCGAAGCCGTCGCCGAGGAGATTGCGCGCCTGTTGATCGAAGGTGCGACGATCCGCGATCGCGACACCGGCGTTCGCCGGCCAATCGGCCCCGGCGACGTGGGCGTGCTGTTCCGCACACGCGAGAGTCACAGCCTCTTCGAAGCGGCGCTGGCGCGGCGCGGCGTGCCGTATTACGTCTACAAGGGCCTTGGGTTCTTCGATGCCGAAGAGGTCAAGGACGTGCTCGCGCTCGTGGCGTATCTGGCCGATTCCGGATCGAACCTGCGCGCCGCCGCGTTCCTGCGTTCGCGCATCGTGCGGTTGTCCGATGAAGCACTCAAGCTGCTCGCGCCCGGGCTGGCGCAGGCGCTGACCGGCGAGGTCCCTCCCGCGATCGATCGATTGCGCGACGACGATCGAGAGCGGCTGCTGCTCGTTCGCGACTCAGTCGGTGCGTGGATCGCCGCCGCCGATCAGGTGCCTCCGGCCGAACTCGTCGATCGCGTGCTCGCGGATTCCGCCTACGCGGTCGAGATCGGCGGCCCGGGGTTTGCGCAGGCCAAGGAAAACCTGAAGAAGATCCGCGGCTTGATCCGTCGCATCCAGAATCGCGGCTACACCACGCTGGCGCGGCTGACCGATTACTTCGACGGCCTCGCGGCCGGCGGCGACGAGTCGAACGCGATCATCGATGCAGCCAACGCCGTGAACCTCATGACGGTGCATGCCGCGAAGGGTCTCGAGTTCCCGGTCGTCTTCATCGTCAACATCGGCAAGGGCAGCGGCGGCAATCGCGGCGACATCAGGGTTTCACCGGCTCCATTCGTTGATGACGACGAAGAGGGCGAGCCCTCCGTGACGATCAGCGATCACGAGAGCCCGGCCGATCGGGATGATGATGAAAAAGAGAACGAGGAAACCAAGCGGCTGCTGTACGTCGCCCTGACCCGGGCGCGCGATCGCCTCTATCTCGCCGGCACCATCGCCAACGGCAAGCTCACGCTGCAGCGTGGATCGATCGGCCGGGTGTTACCGGTGTCGCTCACGGCCGCGATGGCGCTCAGCGCCGGCCCGGAAACCCTGGTTTGGTCCGGGACTGCGTCGACCCATGCCATCCGCCGCGTGCCGGGCGCCGGTGAGACGCCGATGACCTGGCGGCCGCGCGTCGACGGGCGGAGCCGGGTGAACGATCACATGCCGATTCCGGTAAAAACCGCCCCGTGACCCGAACGGGGCCGATTTACATTGCGTCCCTGTCTGGGCATCCCATACAATTTCGTAGGTTCAAGGAGCCTCGCTGAGTGCCATTGACGTGTCCGAACTGCGGTAATGCCCGCAACTTCCTGGTGAAAACGCTGCAGATGCACGTCGTCCAGCTCGACGACAGCCGGGTCGAGGTGTCAGAAGAGAGCAAGCCCGGCGTGATCGAAGTGCTGTGCGATGAATGCGAGACGGCGCTGAACTTCGAGGATGCGGAGGAAGCCATCCGCAAGGAAGTGCTCCTCACGCTCGGCGCGCGCTAGCCGATATCGCCGGCGTCGGCTTCTTCGAAGAAGTCACACTCCGGACACACCCACTCGCGGACTTCCGCTTTCACTTCCTGCTGCGTGCCGGGCAAGCGCGAGATATTTTCCCGCGTCACGAGCTTCATGAACTCGCCGCACATCGGACATTCTTTCGGCATTAGCGCATCCTAAACCTGCTGCATTGTCTTGACAACCCGGAGTCGCGCTTCTATCGTGACTCCAAGGTGTTTGAAGATCATCGACGACCCTTCGACAAGCTCAGGGTCGGCCCGAGCGGAGTCGAGGGCCGATCCGACGCGTCGCGAGTTGCGCTCGAAACGCTCGTGCCTCACGAGCGGGCGTATCGCCGCTCGTTTGCCGACGAAGTCGCGATCGATTTTCCGTCGTCGCGCGCGGCGATCGAATTCTTCCGCCGCGATCACGTGGCGCCGGAAGTGTCGGGCCAGACGGCGAGCGCCGCGATCACGATCTCGGCGAGCCAGGCCGGCGCCGGCGCAATGGTGTCGCTCGACGTGCACGTGCCGCGCACGTGTCCATGCTGCGGCGGGCGCGGCGAAGTGTGGAGCGAGCGGTGCGAGCCGTGCAACGGCAAGGGCCAGGAGCTACTGCCGCAGCGGCTGACCGTGGCGGTGCCGGCCGGCGTCGTCGACGGCGATCGCTTCAGCTTTACGCTGTGGCTGCCGCGCGGTCCGCGCACGCGCGTGGATGTTCGCGTCGCCGTCACACCCTGCTAAGCGGTACTTGAAGCGTCACGTCGATTTCCTCGCGACACTCTATGTAGCCTGGGGCGCGCTCTTCGCGCTCGTTGCCATTGCCGGCTTCGCGCTGGCCGGCGGCGCCTTTGCGATCGCCGAATCGACGGGGCCGGTTCGCTTCAGCTCGGAGATGGCGGCGCGCTTCGCCGGCGTCTCGATCACGATCATCGCGCTCATCGCGCTCATCTGGGCGGCGCTGCACATCTTCGTCGGCCGCCGGATGCGCCGGATGCTGCCGTCAGCGCGCCTGATGGCGCTCGGTCTCGCGCTCGGCAACCTGACGCTGTTTCCGTTCGGAACGGCGCTCGGCGGCTATGCGCTGTGGGCGTTGCTCAAAGACGAGGGACGGAGGCTCTTTGAATCATAGGTTCCAAGGGTTCCAGGGGTTCCAGGCGTTCCAAAGGCGGGGTTCTATCGGGGTTCCAGGAGTTCTTTGATCGCAGGAGTTGCAACATCGTTCGCGATGACACAGATCAATTTCTGAAGCGCGGCCGACGACCATTCCCGAGAATCCAAACGAATTCGCGAAATCGCGTGCGGCAATCCGGTTGCTTCGGATTCGCGCATGGCTGGATGGAAAGACTTCAGAGAGATCGCCGCGTGGCGGCATGCCCGCGAACTAAAACTCCAGATCGATGAGTTCCTGGAACGGCCTAACGTAAAGAAAAAATATGAGCGGTACGATCAGCTCTATAACTCTGCGCGTTCGGGTCCGAGCAACATCGCCGAGGGCTTCGCCAAATTCGGAAACAAGGAGTTCGCACGCTACGCGCGTATCGCGAAGGGTTCGGAGGTCGAGGTGATCAATCACCTGATCGATCTGCGCGACCAGCGGTTAATCTCCCACGACGAGTTGCTGCTGTCGGAACATAAAGCTCGCATTGCGCTCAAGGCGGTGGTGGGCTTGATCCGGCATCTCGAAAATTCACCCGATCCGCCGCGCCCGCCGAAACCTAAGCGAGACGATAACGACGACGAGAACCCATAACCCTTGGAACCCCGTCGGAACCGCGCCTCTGGAACCACTGGAACCCCTGGCACCTATGGAACCGGGTCTACGGAGCCCATCGCCGTCCAAGGCCCACAGCGAAGCACGCGTTTGCCGGCGAGATAGCCTCCGCGGACCACGCCGTAACGGCGAATCGCTTCCTCTCCGTAGTGGCTACACGTCAGAGAGAAGCGGCACTGCGCGCCCATCCTGGCGTAAAGGGGTGACAGCGTCGCCTGATAGAGGTGGATCGATCCCACCGCGGCGGCGGTGGTCCACTGCGCCGACGGCGGGCGGCGGAGATCGAGCGCGATCGCGATCACGATGATCGCGACCGCGGCGAAAGCGCGCTTCTTCATTGGTTAGAACTTGTCGGCGAGCTCCGAGAATCCCGGGATGATCAGGCGCTGGCCGTTGATGCCCTTCAGGATGCACATGATGTGCAGGCCCATCTGGGCGAGGCCGAGCAGCGGCGGAATGATCAACCCGACGAAGCAGCCGTAGATCCCGAGCGGGCCGATCACGATGGTCAGGGCGGTCCACAGGAAGAGCTCGGTCACCATCAGCAACAGGCCGTGCTTGGCGTGCCACTGCACTTCCTTGTCGTCCTTCTCCGTCAGCAGCGGCACCAGCGCCAGCAGCCAGAGATACGACAGCACGATCATCACATTGCGATTGCTCGACGGAGCGCTTCCGGGCGTTGCATCGGCCATCTGATCTCTCCTTGTGCGCCGGGTTAAACCGGCGAGGTGTAGTGAATGAAAGAGTCATACGGTAAAGGGCTAGCGACCCACACCGACC
>JAIEMQ010000010.1 GCA_019752015.1 Cyanobacteriota bacterium
CCCGTCGGAACATTGGTACCGACGTTCATCGGCTACCGACGTCGGTAACATATAAATTAAGTCCCTTGTCCTGGTTTTATGACGTCGACATCGGCGGCTACGCGATGTTCGGGAACATCACGTTCACGGCGACGGAAAGTTTCGACGCCATCCTCGGCAAATCGTCCGGACCGATCTTCGGCGGCGGCGCGCGCCTCGGTTTGCCGTGGGGCGGGCTGTTCATCGACGTCGGCGCCTGGCGTTTTCGCGGTAACGGCGAACGCGTGTTCGTGTTTGGAAGCGAGGTGATCCCGCTCGGCATTCCGGTCGAGGTCAGGATCACGCCGATCGAGGTCAGCGGTGGATGGCGGTTCCGTTTCCGGCGGGCGCCGAACTTCATTCCGTATGTGGCCGGCGGGTTCACGTCCCTCAAGTACCAGGAGACCTCGGACTTTTCGACGCCGGCTGAAAACGTCGACGAGAACTTCAACGGCTATCACCTGCTCGGCGGCGCGGAATACAAGATCACGCGCTGGCTCGGCGCCGCCGGCGAAGCGTCGTGGTCGACCATCCCGGATGCGATCGGTAAATCCGGGGTGTCGGACGCATTCAACGAAACCGGCCTCGGCGGGACGACCTTCCGGTTCAAAATCACGATCGGCCGATGACGCCGTTCGAACGAAAAGTGCTGACGGCGGTCTCGCGGATACCGGTCGGGCGTGTTTCGACCTACGGCGACATTGCCCGGCTGGCCGGCAAGCCCGGCGCCGCGCGCGCGGTGGGCAACATCATGCAGCAGGGCGCCCACCCGGGCCTGCCATACCATCGCGTCATTGCGGCTGGCGGGCGTCTCGGCGGCTATTCCAGCCTGGCCCTCAAACGCTCGATGTTGATTGCGGAAGGCCTGACCGTGACCCCGTCCCGGGTTGTCGGATTTGCAAAAGTCCGGTGGGGGCGGGCCGAAAACGCGAAGATAGTTACGAACCATTTCGTCCCGTGACACGTCTGTTTTGAGCAGTCGTGACCCGTGGCGTTACAGACGTTTACAGGCACCCTGTCAACGTCGCCTGATATGGCCCCGTCTAATCCTGCAGGTGACGTGAGAAGCGCCGACCTCGACCTGGTCGGGCGGATCCGATCGGGTGACGGGCCGGCGTTCGAGGCGCTCTACAAACAGCACTCCACCCGGCTCTACAATCTGGCAAGCCGGATGATGGGTGCCCACGGCGAGGCCGATGATCTCCTCCAGGACATCTTCCTGCTGGCGTATCGGAAGATCGGCAGCTTCCGGGGCGAATCCTCTCTCGGCACCTGGTTGTATCGGCTGGCGATGAACCACTGCCTCGACGTCCTCCGCAACCGGCAGACGCGGATGGGCCAGCAGACGGACTCGCTGGACGAGCCGGACGCGATGCCGGTGGCATCGCCGGTGCCGGTGCTCGGCGCGGTCAGCCGCATCGATTTGGAGCGCGCGATTGATTCGCTGCCTCCGGCGTGCCGCGCGGCGTTCCTGCTGCACGACGTCGAAGGCTTCGGGCACCAGGAAGTCGGCACCATGCTCGGCATCTCGGAAGGGACGTCGAAGTCGCAGGTGCACAAGGCGCGGATGCGGATTCGTTCGTATCTCGCGCATGGATCGAAGAAGGAAAGTTGACGATGCAGTCCGAACACCTCAACGAAGCCCTCGTCGACCTGGTCGACGGGCGTCTCGACGGCGCTGAACAGCGCCAGGCCGAGCGGCATCTCGAGGCCTGCGCGGATTGCCGCGCGCTGATCGAGGACCTGCGCAGCATCCGTGCCGCCGCGTTCATGCTCGATCGGCGCGCGCCGAAGGCCGAGACCTGGTCGAAGGTGCAGGCGGCCATCGCCGCCGAGCCGCTGCCGAAGGGCCGGCTGCTCGACATGACGTCACGGCGTGGATTCGGCGGACGCACGAACTGGGCGGTGTGGCTCGGCGCCGCCGCGGCGTTGATCCTCGCCACGGTCATCGGATTGCTGCCGCTGATGAACCGCACCGAACTGCCGCAGGACAGCGCGCCGGCCGAGGCCGCGGCGGAAGCCGAGGTCACGGTCCAATCGGTGTCCGCGCAGTTCGAGGCCGCCGAAAAGATTTACCAGAAGGCGATCGACGATCTGCAGGCCCTCGCCAACAAGGACACCGGCGAGCTCGACCCGCAGGTCGCCGCCGTGCTGCAGAAAAACCTGACCGTGATCGATCAGGCGATCAGCGAGAGCCGCGAGGCGTTGAAGGCGCAGCCCGCGAATGCCAGCGCGCAGACCGGTCTCTTCGAAGGCTTGCGAAACAAAGTGGCGCTGCTGCAGCAGACCGTCGAATTGATCAACGAAATGCGCAAGGGCAATCAGGCTGAAGCAGGGCGCCGCGTGCAGACGCTCGCGCAATGAGCACTCCATGAAACGATTCCCGGTTCTTGCGCTGTTGATCGCGACCGCATCGCCGGCATCCGCCGCGGTCACGCTGCGCGGCATCGTGCCGGAAGACGGCCCGCGGCTCGGCTGGCTCGAGCGATACACCGAAGTGCGCCAGGGCCCTGAACAGATCGAGAAGGTGACGCAGACCTACAAGGTCGGCGACGGCGCCGCCCTCGATCTCTCGCACCTCTCCGGTGACGTGCGCGTCACCGGCGGCGGCGGCAACCAGATCAAGATCGACGCCACCAAGCGCGCGCGGCATCGCGATCCGGAACAGGCCAGGCGGCTGCTCGAAGCGTTGCGGGTCGACGTCAACAATTTCAACGGCCGCGTCGAAGTCCGCACCATCTATCCGCGGCGCGGATCGTTCGGCAACAACATCTCCGCGAGCGTGGACTATGTGATCGCGGTGCCCGCCGGCGCAACCGTCTCGTTGAAGTCGATCTCCGGCGATATCAGCGTCACCAACGTCCGCGGCGAGGTGCGCGCTGAAACCGTCAGCGGCTCCGTCAACGTCAACGCGACGCCGAACGTCACGATCGCCAGGACGATCTCGGGGGACGTGACCGCGCAGAACATCGGCACGCAGACCACGCTGGTGCTCAGCACCGTGAGCGGCACCGTGCTCGGCACGGGCCTCAAGGTCCGCGCGCTCGAAGCAGGCACGGTCAGCGGCGACGTCCGGCTGGTCGGCAGCGAAATCGATCGGCTCGAAGCCAGGTCGGTGTCCGGCAACATCGAGTTCGACGCGCCGCTGACCAGGGGCGGCCGCTACGAATTCACCTCGCACTCCGGCAACGTCCGCCTGTGGCTGTCGGGCAACACCGGCTTCAACCTCGATGCCGACACGTTCAGCGGCAGCGTCCGATCGGATCTCCCGGTGACCCTCCGCGCCGTCGGACGGACCGAACCGAACCGGCGCGGCAGTAACCGCGCCATCCGCGGCTCCTACGGCGACGCCAGCGCGATTCTCTCGGTCCGCAGCCACAGCGGCTCCGTCGTCATTACCAAAAAGTAGCGTCGGCTTACCTATCCGGCCCGGCCGTAGGCCCCTTTCCTCAGGAAGCGAGGCGGTACGCTTCTGGCATAATAGGCATCGGAGGAAATCGCATGAAGGTCAGATGGCTCGTCGCAGTCCTGTTGGCTGCATCCACCGGCGTCGTTGCCGCTCAGCAGAGTCAGGTTCCGACGACCGAAACCGCGCTCGGTTCCGTGCGCATCCCCCGCAGCGTCAAGGCTGACGGAAAAGATCTCAAGGCCGGCACCTATCAGGTGCGGCTCACCGCCCAGGACGCGTCACCCGCGGTTCCGGGCATCAAGATGGAACGCTGGGTCGAGTTCGTGCAGGGTGGCAAGGTCGCCGGTCGCGAAGTCGCCAGCATCATCACCCCCGACGAAGTGAAGGACACGCAGCAGGGTCCGGATCTGCCGGGCAAGCAGCCAAAGGCCGGCACGCGCGTCGACACGCTCAAGGGCGGCGATTACATCCGGGTCTGGATCACGCGCAACGGTGTTCAGTACCTGATCCACCTGCCGCCGGCTTAAAAAAAGTAAAAACGAAAAAGCAAAAAGGAAGAGGCCCTCCTCTTCCTTTTTCATTCTTAGCTTTTCCTTTTTACTTTCCTATCCGCCAATCGACATCACGTCGAACTGTTCATGATGCAGGTGGACGTCAGATTTGACGATGACGTCCCTCTGCAGCATGTTCTTCAGATCCTTCAGCACGCCCCGCTCTTCTTCCTGCAAGGCCCTCGCGATATCCGGATTGACGCGTAGCAGCACGCCCGGCCCGTCGAGATCCGATCCGACCTTCTTCACTTCCGACAGAATCTCGTAGCACACCGTCGCGCTCGACTTGATCGTGCCGGCGCCCGAGCAATACGGGCACGGCTCGGTGAGCACGCGCTCGAGACTCTGCTTGACGCGCTTGCGCGTGACGATGACGAGGCCGAAGTCGGAGACCTGCAGCGCCTTCGACGGCGCGCGATCCTTCCGCAGCTCCTGCTCGACCGCCTGGAACACTTTCTGGCGGTTCTTCTTCTCCTCCATGTCGATGAAGTCGCAGACGATGATGCCGCCGAGATCGCGCAGCCGGATCTGGCGCACGATTTCCTTGGCGGCCTCGAGGTTGGTCTTGATGATGGTGTCCTCGAGCCGGCCGGCCGTTTTCTTGCCGACGTAGCGGCCGGTATTCACGTCGATGGCGACCAGTGCTTCGGTCTGGTTGATGACGATCGACCCGCCCGACTTCAGCCACACCTTGCTGCGCAGCGCCTTGTCCAGCTCGGCCTGCACGCCGTACTCCTCGAAGATCGGGAAGTCCTTGTCGTAGCGCTTCACGCGAGTGGCGAGGTTCGGCATGATGCGGTTGATGAACTCCACCGCGCGCTGATACTCGACCGGATGATCGATGCGAATCGCGGAGTAATCGTCGGTCAGCAGATCGCGCAGCAGCTTGGCGACCAGGCTCGGCTCCTGGTAGACCGTGACCGGCGCGCGCTTCTGCTCGCCGCGCTGCCGCATGTCGACCCAGATCTTGTAGAAGTAATTCAGGTCGGCGAGGATGTCTTCCTTCGACCGGCCCGAGGCGGCGGTGCGGATGATGACGCCGCCGTTGAAGCTGTGCTGCTCGCGGAACTCCCTGACAATGCCGCGCAGCCGCGAGCGCTCGTCGCGGCTGTCGATCTTGCGCGAGATGCCGATGTGATCGACGGTCGGCATGAAGACCAGGAAGCGTCCCGGGAGCGTGACGTGGCAGGTCAGGCGCGCGCCTTTCGTGCCGAGCGGCTCTTTCGCCACCTGCACGATCACGTCCTGTCCTTCCTTCAGCAGCTCTTCGATCTTCGGCTCGGGCCCGCGCTTCTCGTCATCGCGATCGCGACGATCACGACGCTCACGTCCGCGGCGCTCCGGCGGCGCCGACGAACCCTCCGTGGCGCCATTGGCACCGTTGGAACCAGTGGAACCGCTGGAACCGTCCTTGTCGTCCTCGTCACTGTCGTATTCGTCGAGATTCGCGAGGACGTCAGAGACGTACAGGAAACCATCGCGCTCGAGGCCGATGTCGACGAACGACGACTGCATGCCGGGCAGCACTTTCGACACCCGGCCCTTGTAGACGTTGCCGACGACACCGCGATTCTGTTCGCGTTCGACGAAAAGTTCAGCGAGCTGGTCGTCTTCGAGGATGGCCACCCGTGTTTCGTGGCCGTTGGAGGAGATGATCATCTCCTTGTTCATGAGGGACACTCCGCGCGGGGCGTGGCTCGGGCATGGCTAGTTCGTGAAGCGCCGCATTCTCACGTTGAGAATGAGGCCGAAACCGGCCAGCGTCGCGATCAGGGAAGAGCCGCCGTAACTCATCAACGGCAGCGTCAGTCCCTTGACCGGCGCCAGACCCGCCGACATGGTGATGTTGTAGAGGACCTGAAACGTGAATGACGCCAGCACGCCCAGCACTAAATAGGCGCCGAGACGGTCCTTGGCCAGCCGGGCCGCGTCGAGCGCTCTCATAATCACGAAGAAATACAAACCGAGTGCGACGAGCACACCAAGCAACCCCTGCTCTTCGGCGAGCACCGAAAAGATGAAGTCGTTGTGCGCGACGGGCAGGAAGCGCAGCTGGCCCTGCGTGCCGCCCATGAAGCCTTTGCCCATCATCCCGCCGGAGCCGACGGTGATGCGGGCCTGGATCTGCTGATAACCCGCGCCCTTGGGATCGGACGACGGATCGAGGAAGGTGGAAATGCGCTCGCGCTGATAATCCTTGAGCGCGAATTTGTAGCCGATCGGCGCCGCCAGTACAGCGACGATCAGCATTGCGTAGATGTATTTCATCGGCATGCCGGCGACATAGGCAATCACGAACAGGATCGGCAGCAGTGTAATGGCCGTGCCCAGGTCCGGCTGGCGCGCGATGATGAGGAACGGCACCGCCGTCAGCCCGGCGGCGATCAGCAGATCGTTGTTGGTGAGCGCCGGCCGGCGTTCTTCGCCCAGCATTTTCGCGAGCATCAACGCCAGCGTGGCTTTGGCGAATTCAGACGGCTGCAGGTTGAAGACGCCGAGTTCGATCCAGCGCCGCGATCCGCCGCGCACCGATCCGAAGAACAGCACGCCGACCAGCAGGATCATCATCGCGAAATACAGCCAGTGCGATTTGTCGGCGAGCGAGCGATAGTCGATGCTGACCGCGATCGCCATGGCGATGAGGCCCAGGCCGAGCGCATAAACCTGCGTCCAGTAGACGCGGCCGGCGCCGCCCGTCGTGCTGTAGATCATCGCCAGACCGACGGCGCAAATCGCCAGCACGGCGCCGATCAACACCCAGTCGATGTGGTGATACAGGCGGCGCTCGAACATTTAGCGAGGCTCCGCCACGAAACGGGCCGTTCGGCTCCGCCTCGCTAAGGCAGTGTCGCCTTGCCCCGCCTCCGGCGGGGCGATTGCCGCCATGTTGGCCACTGCAGCCGCACGCACCGGGGTTGTCGGCGTGGCGGGCGGCCGCGGCGTCAGCACCGGCAGCGGCAGTCCGTCTCGCTGCGCGAAGTAGGTTTCGATGATGTGGCGCGCAACCTGTGCCGCGGACGAACCATGCTCGCCGTGCTCGGCGAAAACCACGCCGGCAATCTCGGGATTGTTTTTCGGCGCCATGAACACGAACCAGCCGTGGTCGCGAAGGTCCTGATCGGTCTTGCCGCGCGCGCGCTCCCTGCCCTGGAGCGAAATGACCTGCGCCGTCCCGGTCTTGCCGGCGACGTCCCGGCCCGCGATCCTCGCGCGCCCACCGGTGCCGGAGCCGTTGACCACCAGCCAGAGTCCGTCGCGAACGACGGACGCCGTCTCGGGCTTCAGCAGCAACGGCGGGTACGGGCTCGGCGGCATCGCCACCGGCTGCCAGCCCTTCCCTTCATCGGACGCCTTGACCAGGCGCGGCACCACGCGCGAGCCGCCATTGGCGACGGTCGCCATCATCACCGCCAGCCCCATCGGCGTCACGTCCACCATCCCCTGGCCGATCGCCACCGACACGGTGTCGCCGGAGTACCACTTCTCCTTGAAGCGCTTGCGCTTCCACTCCTGCGACGGCACGATGCTCTCGACTTCGTTGGGCAGGTCGATGCCGCTCTTGCCGGCCAGGCCGAGCAGCTCGCCCCACTTATGGATGCGATCGATGCCGAGCATGTCGCCCACGGTGTAGAAGTAGGTGTTGCAGGACTTCTCGATGGCGCGCCGCATGTCCACGGAGCCGTGCTTGCCGAGGCACTGGAAGAAGCGGCCGTAGAACGTTCCGCCGCCGGCGCAGAAAATCTGGCGCTCCGGCGTGATCACGCCTTCCTCGAGCGCCGCCGTGGCAATCAGCACCTTGAACGTGGAGCCGGGCGAGTAGCGTCCCTGGATGGCGCGGTTCTGCAGCGGCCGCAGCTTGTTGGTATTGAGTGACGCCCAGGTCGCGCGATCGATGCCGGTCGCGAAATCGTTCGGATCGAATGCCGGCAGGCTCGTCAACGTCAGTACGTCGCCGTTCTTCGGCTCGAGCACCACGGCGGATCCGTTGTAGCCGAAATTGCGGAACGCATCCTCCGCCGCCTTCTGCATCGCGTAATTCACGGTCAGCTGCACGCGGCGTCCCTGCACCGGCGGCACTTCTTCGAGCGTGCGGATTTCGCGGCCCATGCTGTTGACGACAACCCGCCGCGCGCCGTCTTCGCCCATCAGCAGCTTGTTGTAAACGCGCTCGACACCGAACTGGCCGACGATCGATCCGGTCGTGACGTTCTCGTCCTTCATCTGATCTTCGCTGGCTTCGCCAACGTAACCGATCAGATGCGCCGCCATGTCCTGGTCGGGATACTGGCGCGTCGGCACTTCCTGCACCAGCACGCCCGGCAGCTCGAAGTCGAGACGCCGCGCGGTGACGGCCGCGACCTGCGCGAGCGTCGCATCCGGCACGACGACGATCGGACGATAGGCGGGCTCACGGCGATGGCGATCGACAATGTCCTTGACGGACTTTTGATCGACGCCGGTCACCGTCGACAGCACGCGAATGGTGCGATCGAGATCCTTGGTGCGTTCGCGATCGATCGAGATGTTGAAGGAATTCCGGTTCTCGACGAGCAGCTTGCCGGTGCGGTCGTAGATGATGCCGCGCGGCGCGCGCAGCGTCAGCGTCCGCTGGTGATTGTTCTCCGCCATTTCCTTGAACTGGGCGTGCTGAACAATCTGGAAGAACCAGAAACCAAAGGCGAGCAGGACGAAGCCGACACCGATGGCGACGCGCAGCACCGTGAGGCGCTGGGTCAGCCGGCGGCGATCTTCGGCAAGTGCCATACGTGTAATTATCGCTTCAAAAACCGCCCGGCGCGACGCCTGTCGACGAAGCCCGGGAACCACTCGATCATCTGAAACGCCACCACCCCGACGAACGCATTTCCGAACGCCTGCCCCACGATCGAGGTGTACGGCGCCGGGAACTGGCCCAGGTTCAAGAGCTGGTACAGCCCGGTGAAAACCGCCTGGTGCAACACCGTGGCCACCACCAGCAGCAGGAACCTCGGCAGCGGCGCCGTGACGATGAACTGGGTGCCCAGCAAGCCCGACAGGAACCCGACCAGCGTCTTCGCCAGGCCGCCAATACCCAGGATGCCGCTCGACAGCGCATCCACCGTCAGGCCCGCCACCGTGCCCGCCACCACGCCGGTCACCGGACCGGATTTGATCCCGACATACACCACGACGATCAACACCAGATCGATCGCCGCGCTGCTGCCCGCAAAAATGTAGCGCGCCAGCGTGGTCTGAACGGCGATCGAAATCAGGATCGCCGCCAGCGCCGCCGCACCTCTCACTTCCCGGGCTCCTCGTCCACCGCCGTGCGCGACGCCGGCGGCGTCCGCACGATCAGCACTTCCTCCAGACGCGAGAAATCCACCGCCGGGCGAATCACGATCTCGTGATACGCGCCGGCGCCACGATCGGCGTGGTCGATCATGCCGATCACGAATCCCTTCGGATAGATGCCGTCGATGCCCGACGTCACGACCAGATCGCCGGTCTTCACGTCGGCGGTGCCGGGCACGTATTGCATCCGCAGCATGCCGTCGCCGATGCCGACCACGACACCCTGCACGCGCGTGCGCTCGATCAGCGCGCCGGCCGCCGCGTTGCGATCGATCAGCAGCTGGACTTTCGAAGCGCGGCGGCTCGGCAGAATGACGCGGCCGACGACGCCGGCCGGTGAGATCACCGCCATGTCCGTCGCGAGGCTGTCGGAGGATCCCTTGTCGATGGTGACGGTCTTGAAGTCGGGGCTCGCGCCGCCGGCGATCACTTCCGCGGCGACGGTGTCGAGCTGTGCGCGCTCACGCAGCTCGAGCAGCTGGCGCAGGTTGTCGGTGCGCTGCGCCTCGGTGCGCTCCTGCTGCAGCCGCACCTGCATCGCCGCCATTTCCTGCTTGAGCGCGTTGTTTTCTTCCTGGACCTGTTGCAGCGCGACGTAGCCGGACCACAGGCCGCGCACGCCGTCGATCACGGCCATGGTGCCGCGCTGCACTTCAGAAAAACTGCCGAAGGTCACGACCTGCAGGACCGGCAGGCCCGACGCGGTGTTGACCTGCGCGGAAATCAGAATGACGTGAAGGAGGATGGCGCCGCCGAGCACCACGCCCGGCCGTTGCTTGATGTCTGCGATCGCCATAAGGGCTACTGACGGGAACCGGGAGCCGGGAACCGCTAGTCGATCGCAATCTTCCGAAGCAGATCGAATTCACCAAGCATTTTGCCCGCGCCGAGTACCACCGACGACAGCGGATCTTCGGCGCTCGATACCGGCAGGCCGGTCTCTTCGCGCAGCCGCTTGTCGAGATTGCGCAGCAGCGAGCCGCCGCCGGTAATCACGATGCCGCGATCGACAATGTCGGCCGAGAGCTCGGGCGGCGTGCGCTCGAGCGCGACGCGGACGGCGTCGACGATCACGTTGACGGTCTCCGCGAGCGACTCGCGGATTTCTTCGTCGGTGATGGTGATGGTCTTCGGCACGCCTTCGATCAGATGACGCCCCTTGATCTCCATCGTCATGCGCTCGTCGAGCGGATACGCGGAGCCGAGCTCCATCTTGATCTGCTCGGCGGTGCGCTCGCCGATCAGCAGGTTGTAGGTCTTCTTGATGTACTGGATGATCGCCTCATCCATCTCGTTGCCGGCGACGCGGACCGCCTTGCTGTAAACGATGCCGGCGAGCGAGATGACGGCGATGTCGGTGGTGCCGCCGCCGATGTCGACGATCATGCTGCCGGCCGGCTCGGTGATCGGCAGGCCCGCGCCAATCGCCGCCGCCATGGCTTCCTCGATCAGGTGCACCTCGCTGGCCTTGGCGCGATACGCCGAGTCCTTGACGGCGCGCTTCTCGACCTGCGTGATCTCCGACGGCACGCCGATGATGATGCGCGGCCGCACCCACACGTTGCCGTTGTGGGCCTTCTTGATGAAGTAGGTCAGCATCTTCTCGGTGACGTCGAAGTCGGCGATGACGCCGTCCTTCATCGGTTTGATGGCGACGATGTTGCCGGGCGTGCGCCCGAGCATTTCCTTCGCGCCGGTCCCGACCGCTTCGACGCGGCCGGTGACTTTATTCACGGCCACCATCGAGGGCTCGTTGACGACAATGCCGCGGCCCTTCGCGTACACGCAGGTATTGGCCGTCCCCAGATCGATGGCCAGGTCGGTGGACAGAAACGAGAGCAGCGAACCGAGACCCATATTGTTGAAAAATCCTGATGCCACACCACGCATGCCCGGCTTATCCCGCCTGGGCGATGCGAACTCCGTTCTTGCCCGATTCCTTTACCTGGTACATCGCCATATCGGCCGCTCGTACCAACTCTTCAGCGGAAGCCGCCACGTCGGGGAGCGTGGCGACTCCGACTGACGCCGTGAGCCGGAGCGTCAATCCGCTGCTTTCGAGGAACGGATGCACACCCAGTCGTTCACGAACGCGGTCTCCCACCGCCGCGGCACCTTCGGAGCCGGTGTCCGGCAGGACGATTGCAAACTCGTCGCCACCAAACCTGGCCACGACGTCGGTCTCTCGCGCGCAGCGGCGAATCACCGCGGCGGCTTCCACGAGCGCCCGGCTTCCCGCCTGGTGCCCGTGGGTATCGTTGATTCCCTTGAAACCGTCGAGGTCCAGGAACAGCAGCGATAGCGGACGGCCCGAACGTGAGGCGCGCTTGGCTTCCCGCCTGAGCACCTGGTTCAGGTAGCGTGAGTTGTAGAGCTGCGTGAGATCGTCGGTCACCGAGAGGGCTTCCGATCGCCTCAGCCGCAGCGCGTTGTCGAGCGCCTGCGCCGGCCCCTCGAGCATCGTGCCGAGAGCATTGCCGGCGGCCGGCGTGAGCAGCGGCACTTGCGTGGCCGCCTGACGTTCCATGACCACGAGGGCCGCCACGGTCTGTGCCCGGCACCTCAAGGGCCACGCGAGCACGGCGCCGGCGGCGCCCATGGCTCGCGGATCTTTCCGCAAATCGGCCGACGCGAAATCGCGTCCATGGCCGAGCACCCACCGCGCGACACCGAGAGCCGCGGGCGAGAGCGACTCACCCAACCCCTTCGACGCGAGACCGGCGACCTGGCCGTCGAGGTCGGCGGCAAAGACGCCACATGCGGGCGCTTTGAACCACTCCTCGGCGCGGGTCACGACGAGTTTGCCGATGCTTTCCGGATCGAGCGATTCGTGTGCAGCGCGCAATAACGCCAGTACGGACTCAGGCCGTTCGAGACGGCTCTTGAGCACGCGCTGGCCGCGACGCAGACGGGCGGCCAGATCCGGACGGCGAGAACCGCCGTAAGTCATTCAACTGACTGAATATATCACGGCGGCAGTTTGTGTTACGATTTCCTTTTCCTAGAGGAACTCCAAGCATGACCATGCTCGACCGGATGCGGCGCCATAAGGGCTGGCTCAAATGGAGCCTGGCGCTCGTCGTCCTCACCTTTGTCGTCTTCTACATCCCCGACTTCCTGACCACCCCCACCGGCGCGGCGCCGAGTGAAGTGCTCGCGGAAGTCGAAGGCGAACCGATCACGGTCGGCGCGTTCACGCGGCGTTACAACGCGCAGGTCAACGCGTATCGCAATGCCTACGGCGGGCAGATCAACGATCAGTTGATCAAGCAGCTCGGCATCGATCGGCAGATCCTCAATCAGCTCGTCGACGAAGAAGCGATGGTCGCCGAGTCGCGCCGGCAGGGCATCACGGTCAGCGACGTCGAGATCCGCGAGCGCATCCTCGCGCTCCCCGGCTTCCAGGAGAACGGCAAGTTCATCGGCGAGCAGCGCTATCGCCAGCTGCTGCAGATGCAGAATCCGCCGATGACCACCGCCGATTTCGAGCGCAGCTTGCGCCGCGCGCTGCAGATTGAAAAGCTCCGCAACGCCCTCACCGGATGGATGTCGGTGGGCGACGCCGAAGTGGCCGCGGAATTCCGCCGCCGTAACGAGAAGGTCAAGCTCGACGTCGTGCCGATCACGCCGGAGGCGTTCAAGAGCCAGGTCACCGTCAGCGACGCGGAGATCGCGGCGGCGTTCGAGAAGTCGAAGGAGCGCTATCGCATCGGCGAGAAGCGCAAGATCAAGTACGCGCTGCTCAACGTCGATCAGGTCCGGCAGACGATCACGATTCCCGAGACCGAAATCGCGGCGTTCTACCAGCAGAATCTGTCGCAGTATCAAACCCCGGCGCAGGTGCGCGCCAGCCACATCCTGTTCAAGACCGAGGGCAAGGACGAAAAAGCCGTCCAGGCGAAAGCCGAAGAAGTGCTCAAGCTCGCCAAGGCGCCCGGCGCGGATTTCGCCGGCCTCGCGAAGAAGTACTCGGAAGATGAATCGAACAACGCCAACGGCGGCGACCTCGATTACTTCGGCCGCGGCCGCATGGTCCCCGAGTTCGAGAACGCCGCGTTCACCATGAAGAACGGCGAGATCAGCGATCTCGTCAAGACGTCGTTCGGCTTCCACATCATCAAGATGGTGGACAACAAGCCTGAAGCGACGCGGCCGCTCGCCGAAGTGCGCGCCGAGCTCGAAGATCAGCTGAAGTGGCAGCGCGCCCAGGCGGAAGCCGAGAAGATCGCGAAGTCGCTCGAGGCGACCATGAAGACGCAGGCCGATCTCGATCGCATCGCGAAAGAGCACGGCATGCAGGTCACCGAGACGGGCCTCATCCAGATGGCCGAGCCGATCCAGGGCGTGGGCTCACAGCCCGAGCTCTCGGGCCGCGTCTTCGGCATGAAGGAAGGCGACGTCACGCCGGCCATGCGCGTCGCCACCGGCTGGGTGTTCGCCACGGTCACGGGCCGCCAGGACGCCTACATCCCGCAGCTCGCCGAAGTGAAGACACGGGTCGCTGAAGACGTGAAGCAGGACAAGGCCATCGAGATGGCGAAGCAGCGCGCCGCGGCGATTGCGACCGAGCTCAAGGGCGCGAAGGATTTCGCCGCCGCTGCGAAGCGCGCGGGCCTCGAGATCAAGACGACCGAGCTCGTCACGCGCGGCTCGGCGATTCCCGATGTCGGCATCAGCGAGGCGGTCGACGCGGCGGCGTTCAGCCTGCCGCAAGGCGGCGTCAGCGACGCGATCACCACGCCGGCCGGCACCGCGATCATCCGCGTCGCCGAGAAGGTCAGCGTCACCGGCGTCGAGGTCGAATCGGGCCGCGATCTGTTGCGGGATGAACTGGTGAACCAGCGCCGCGACAAGTTCTTCGGCGCCTACATGCAGAAGGCGAAGCAGACGCTCAAGATCACGACGCGCGAGGACACGCTCGCGCGCGTCGTCGGCAGCTAGCGAACGAAGACGTAGGGCATGTGCGCCAGCACCTGCCCCGATCGGAACAAACGAGAGGGAGCGAGAACGGCCGCCAGCGCGCGCCGCTCTCGCGGCCCGAGCAGATCCAGCAGCGCGTCGGACGCAGACGAGGCGCGCACCTTCCCCGCCGGCGATGACAATCCCTCGGCCAGCACTTCGTAGAAGCTGCGATGCGGCGGATACGACACGAGCTCGACTTCTTCGTCGAGCGGAATGCGCGCGCGCTGCTTCGCGAGGTCGATGGCCTTGTAGAGGCCGCCCAGTTCGTCGACGAGGCCAATCTGCTTCGCCTGCGCGCCGGTCCAGACGCGGCCCTGCGCAATCTCGTCGACCTTTTCCGGCGACATGTGCCGCGCCGCGGCGGTGCGTTCGATGAACTGGTCGTAGACGACCTGCATCGACTCTTCGATCTTCGTGCGCTCCTCTGGCGAGAAGCGGCGATCGGGCGAATAGATCTGCGCGTGCTGGCCGTGGCTGGTCGCTTCGATGTTGGCGCCCATCTTCTCGAGGCTGCCGCTGATCACGAATTTCCCGGTGTAGACACCGATCGATCCGGTCAGCGTGCCCGGCTGCGCCACGATCGCGTCGCCGCCGAGCGCAATGTAGTAACCGCCGGAGGCGGCGAGATCCGACATCGACACGATCACCGGGCGGTGGTTCTCCCGCGAGATCGACAGCTCGCGCCAGATCACGTCCGAGGCTGTCGACGATCCACCAGGACTATCGACGCGCAGCACGATCGCCTTGATCGAGTCGTCGGCGCGCGCATCGCGGATGTATTCGACGAGCGAGTCGGAGCCGACCACCGCACCGTTGACCGGATCGAAGCCGCTGCTGCCCGAATTGATCACGCCGGTCGCGTTGATGACCGCAATCCTCGAGCGCCGGCGGACACCGGTGCGCTCCCACGAGGCTGAGACGTAGTCTTCGGCGTCGATGAAGTCGGCGTCTTTGAGTTGCGGCACCAGATCGTCGAGCTCGTCTTCGTACGCGACTTCGTCGATCAACCCGACCCGCAGCGCATCGACCGGCTGGAACGGCCCCTGATCGATCAGCGCGCGGACTTCGGTTTCGGTCTTGCCGCGCGCGTCGGCGATCGCATTGACCAGCTGATCGTACTGGCTGCGATTGAGCGACTCGCTCATGTCTTTGTGGGCGGGCGTGAACGTTTTCTCGAGATAGGTGTTGACCGCGGTCTTGTAGTCGCCGACGTGCAGGAAGTCGGGATAGGTGCCGATCCAGTCGAAGGTGCCGCGCAGGAACACTTCGTAGCTGGCGACACCGGTCAGATCGAGCGACGCCGACGGCAGCAGGTAGACCTTGTCGGCTGCCGAGGCCAGGTAGTACTCGCGATCGCCGCCGTACTCGAGCCACGCGTAAACGTACTTGCCCGACGTCTTGAAGTCGTCGATCGCTTCGCGCAGCTCCTGCACCTTCGCCCAGAACGGCGAGTTGATGCCGCCGGGACGCAGCAGGATGCCGGCAATGCGCGAATCGCCCTTGGCCTTGCGAATCAGCTCCACGTAGGCGCGCATCGTCAGCTCGTTGCCGCCGCCGAGGATGAAGTCGGGCACGACTTCCGGCAGGTCGCCCGAGGGCGCGAGCACCAGCGTGGCATGCGAGGGCACGCGCGGTTCCTGCGACACGAGGACGTAGAGCAACAGTATCGCGCCTACCGACAGCACGGTAGCGACGATCAGGAACCCGATCACGAAGCGCAAACCCTTCACAGGATCAGTATAGGCTTATATGCCGTATGGACCGTTCCCGGCTGCTGACCACCATCCTCGTCGTCGTCATCATCGTGCTGATTGGCCAGGTCTACTGGCAGCGCAGCCGCATTGCGCAGCAGCAGAACGCGATGGCATTTCAGCAGAAGCAATTCGACGAGCAGGCCGGCAAATTAGCCGCCGAGCGCATGAAAGGACACCGCGCCGACGTGATGCAGGCGGCGCAGTGGCTGCATCAGTACTACGCGTCCGATGAAGGCCTGCGCCGCGCCGACGGATTGTGGCGCTCCGATCAGAAGCAACCCGACTTCGAGGCGCTGGGCGCCTGGATCCTCGACGTCTACCTCAACGCGCGCGTCGAGGGAAAGACGGATGAGGAAGCGAAGCAGCTGATCAAGGACGCCATTCAAAGCAGTGACGAATGGAAGCGGGTGCACGCCCCGAAATGACGGCGGCGTGACAGGTGATGCGCGCATCGCGCGTGCCGGTGCGCACCGCCGCCGCTGATGCCGTCGCGGCCTCGGCAATCTGACCGTTCTTGTAGTACGCCCACGCCAGCGTATCCATGGTCTGAATGTCGGCACGCGAGCGCGCCGCTTCTTCCGCCAGGCGAACCGCTTCCGCGGCGCGGCCGGGACGCTCGCTGAGAATTCTCGCGAGGACCTGCGGTTGCCTCGAGCCATTGCCCCACGCCGCGCGCTCGATCTGCTCCGCCATCTGGTAATACTGATCGGCCGCGGTCGCTTCGCCGAGCGCCGACGACAACTCCGCGATCGCGGCGGCGAGATCGGGTGTGGCGGTCTTCGCGAGCTGCGACTGCAGCATCAAGCGCGCCGCTTTCAGATCGCCATTGCGCATTTTCACGCGCGCCAGTCCGGCAATCGCCATGGGATGTCCGGGAAATGCCGCCTCAGCACGCTCGTACTCGAGACGGGCCTGCGGCAGCCGGCCCAACTGCAGCAGCAGATCACCGATCTGCGTGTAGTGCCAGGCCTGCGATTCCGGATCGTTGGGCGACGTGCCGTCGGCGGCGCGGCGCATGTAGTCGAGCGCGCCTTCGAGATCGCCCTTGATCTCGAGCGCGTAGGCGGTGCGCGCATAGGCCGGTGGTCCAGGCTGTAGCCGCCCCATTCGATCGAAGGCTTCGAACGCGCGCGTGTAATCGCCGAGCTCCATGTAGCCGTCGCCGGCGGCGCCGTAGTTCCACGCATCGCGCGGATCGACGGCGATCGCCTGGTTGGCTTCGGCAATCGCATCGCCGAAACGATGCTGCGACAACAACACCGCGGCCAGCATGCGGCGGGCGTCGTAGTGATCGGGCTGTCGTTTCAGGAACGCGCGCAGATGTTCTTCCGCGGTGATGACCGCGCGTCCGTCGTTGTGCACCCGTTGAATGCGGATCAACGCGTTCGACAGGGACACGACCGCGGCGGCGTGGTCTGGATCGGCAGCGAGCCGCGCCGTCATGGCGCTGACTGTCGATGCCAGCTCCGCTCGCGAGGTGCCGGGCGAAGATGCCGGCAACGATCGTCCGCCTTCGCGCAAGGCGCTTCGGCGAGACAGGCTGCCGTCAGACGTTGCCGTGGCGTCTTCACGAAAGGTGGCCGCCACCACGAAGGCGGCGGCCATCAGGATTGCTACTGGAAACAAGACACGGTTGCTCATCAGCGTTCCGATCTGCTTATCGATTGCCCGGGTGAGGAATGCCGAGATACGGGAACGACGTGAGATACGGGACGTCGTTGGCGCCGACGTTGTCGCCAAGCGAGTTGTTCGGGAAGCGGCTGAACGCCGGAGTCAACGGCGTCGCTCCCGCCGCGGCCTGCAGCACGATGTCGAGCACGTCGTCACCAACGCGGCGGCCGTTCGGGAAGCCCGCCACGTCGCCGCCGAGCACACCCATGCGATTCGGCGAGGTCGACGGCGGAATCGCCATGTTGAGGCGCAGCAGCTCCGCGGGGCGCACGTTCGCCGGCTGGTTCAGGCCCGCGATGCCGGTCAGGAAGATCGTGACGAGATCGTTCCGTGGCGCCGCGGGTGAATCAACGTTGAAGATCAGCTTCAGCAGCTTCGGGACTTCCGGATCGGTGACGCGATCGAGTGCCGCCGCGTCGCTGGTCGGTTCGATGGCGTTGAAGACATCCTTGCGCGCCAGATCGATCACGGCTTCGTTCACGAGCGGGTTGCCGAGACGCGACACCTGCACGAGCGCGCCGCTGTGTGTCTGCGCACCCGGTGACAGCGTGCGCGTCGCGAACCGGCTCGCCGTTGACCACACGCCGATGATCGCATTCGGATCGGCGGCGCTGGCCGGTGTGGCGCCGCCGCGCGCGAGCGCGGACTTCGGCACGCGGATCGCGAGCGTGCTGACGTTGAAGCCGGCAGTGCTGTCTTCAACCGCGCCGGAGCCGACGCCGAGCAGATCGAACACGCCGAGATCGACGTAGAAGCCCTCATCGCGCTGGCCGGCGAACACCGTGACGTTGCCGGGCAGCGACTGAATGCCGCCGCCGAGCGCGCCGTAGTTCGGCGTGGAGCGCGGCCCGATGTTGGGCGGAGGAACCGGCAGCCGGCCGGACAGCTCCGTCACCGTGCCCGTGCGCCGCGGTCCGTCAATGCGCGTCAGCCGGTAGAACTGGCGGACGTTCAAATCCGGATCGTCGAGCGAGGTCACCGTGCCGGTGTTGTAGAGGAAGGTCGCGGCGTTGCGCACTTCCGTCGTGAACCGCCATTGATACGTGATGTCCTCGATCGCGTCGCCGTTGTTGTCGACGTGGATCTCATAGACGACGTTGGGATCGAACGAGTAGAAATTCGGTCCGCCATCGGGCTTCTGGAACGGAATGAAGTTGGCGATCAGCGTGACCGTATCGGCTGCATCCGGTGAAACAAACGCGTAGACGTCGGTGTTGTCCGCCATCGGGTCTTGCGCGAGCAGTGGTGCCTCGCGGTGACTCGATGCCTGCCCAGGCATCAGTGCCAGGGCGACAACGAAGATCGCCGACAAACCCAGGATTCGTGTTCGCATGCGTAGTTGTCCTCGATTGGAAAAACGGCCCCCTATTGACCTGGGAGTAGAACCCCGGCGGCGGGCGGCCTATTCCCTCGAGGAATCAGGCGTGATTGG
Source organism: Cyanobacteriota bacterium (assembly GCA_019752015.1). GTDB lineage: Bacteria > Acidobacteriota > Vicinamibacteria > Vicinamibacterales > UBA2999 > 12-FULL-67-14b. The sequence goes on from JAIEMQ010000010.1 coordinate 19,132, forward strand.
TGCGGAGAACAACCGATTGATCAACGTGGACACGCCGAATGCCGCGAGGATGAACAACAGGGCGTCGGCTGGGAGACGATATCGATCCTGCGGGCTTTGCGCGGCCGCGGGCAGCAGCGTGAAATACGCCGCTGTGAGGACCAGCAGCAATCGCGGAATCAGCAGACCGCGATTGGCAGCGAAGCCGGCGATCGCGCCGAGCGCCGCGAGCGCCGAGACCACGTGCATCGGGATGCGGAAGTGACGGAAGTACGCGACCACCCAGGGACGGATCGGCTCGTTCGCCGATCGCGGCCGGTTCAGGAACGGCTCGCGCGCGTAGCCGATCGTGCGTGGGCTGCACACATACTGGCCCTCGGCCGACGTGCAGATCTTCTCGTCGCCAAGCGGGCCGCCCAGCTGCCGCCACCACTGCCGCAGTGAGCCGATCGCGAAAGTGATCGGCCTGGACCTGACCGCTTCGGATGCCGATCGATACATCAAGTCGTCGGCCTGCGCGGCTGAATAGTGCCGGCGGCGCAGCTCATCGCGCACGAACGTCGCCGGCGAATACTGCGTGGCGCGTCCGTCATCGAGAATCGTTTTGATCTCCGGATACTGCGTGTTCACCGGCGGATCGAAATGCTCGATCTCGAACGTCCGAACGAACAGTCCCAGGCCGCGGCCGAGCGCCACGCCGAAGAAGCCGAAGTTCCTCTGGTTCATCGCGGCCCACGGCAGCAGCACCGCCGCATAGACCGCGATCACGGCGACGCCGAACTTGAAGCGTTGTCGCCACCCTGCCGCAGAGAGCATGGCCAGCGCGAGAGGAATCACCACAAAGTATTCGGCGATCGGCCGAGTCATCGTCAGGAACACGCACGCCGTGCCGGCGGCGAGCGCCCGCGGCAGCGTGGGCGCGCGCACGAACGACAGCAGGACCAGCAGGCAGAGCGCCAGCACGAATCCGAAGAACGCTTCCGAAAGGATGCTGTTCTCGTAGAACAGCTGCGTCGTGTGCACGGCAAAGATCAGCGCGCCGGCCAGGGCGACGCGAGTGCCGAACGCCGCCCGCCCAGCGAGGAAAAACGCCACCGCGGCAATCACACCGAGCAGATGCTGCGCGCCGACAATGACTTGATCCATTGGCGGCTCGCCGCTCCAGATCAGGAACGCGGTGAGGAAATACGGATAGAGCAACGTGCGGAAGGGATCGTGCGTGAGGAAATGGCCATCGCGGATGTCGCCGAAGGTCGCGATGAAGACGTCGGAGTCGCCCCAGAGAATGGCGTCCGACCCCAGCATCATGAAGATGCGCATCGCCACGGCCACGGCAATCAAGATCGTGATGGCGACGCCCGGCCTTTCGATCAGATCCATGATCATCGACAGGCGCCGAGCGTGCCTCGTCGAAGCTGTCGCGCGCCGGTTTCGGCTCAGCACATGGGTTGCGGCGATCCACATCAGCACGGCAACCACCGCGCTCGCGATGGGAATCGCGCGCCGGACTCGATACTCGCGGTACGACATCTGATCCGGGATCAATCTCGAAGCAGGAATGGCGGACAGCGGCGCGTCATCGCGCGCGTACTTGAGCTCGAGCGCGAATCCGCCGCCGGCTTGCTCATACCGAAGTCGAATCGGGTGCACACCGGCCGCGAGATCGATCGTGCCGGCAGCTTGCTGCGGGCCGTGCAGACCGCCGTTGCTGACGACCACTCGATCAGCGATCTCCAGCTCCGAGCCGTCATCGGAAATCGTGGCGAACTGATACGAGCCCCCATCGTCGATCACGATCGCGCCGGTCCATTCGACCGAGAACGCCGGCCAGACGCCGGCCGTCCCGTTATCGAGCGTGTCGGTGGCGATCGACTCGTCGATCGTGACCGCGACGGGCGCGCCGCTGCGTGTGAGGTTGGTGTAGTAGTGACCGCGCAGCCCGGTGCGCGGGAGCGCGAGCCGGCCCATTGCCGCTCCGCCAGCGGCAACGAGGACCCACACGGCGACCGTCAGAATGCGGTGCACGGCGGCAATATATCGCCCCCCTTCGCTAAAGCTACGGGAGGCGGGCCGCCGACGCGAATTTTTCCCTAAGGGTTAATCGACCCGAACAGGACCAGCCGCGCCGCTTCGCGCAGGCCGCGCGCCGTGAACGGCTTCTCGAGGAACGCCGCGCCCTCTTCGAGCTCGACGCGGTTCTCGAACAGCATGTCGCTGAAGCCGGTCTGATACAGGACCTTGACCGCGGGGAAACGCTGCCGCACGTGATCGGCCAGCTCGCGGCCCTGCATGTCGGGCATCGCGTAGTCGGTGACCAGCAGATCGACGTCGCCGGAATACGCGGCCAGCTTCTCGATGATCTCCGGTCCGCCGCTCGCCATCAGCAGATCGAAATTCTCGCGCTGCAGGATGCGGGCAAGCACATCGAGCATCATCGGATCGTCGTCGACAACGCAGACCGTTTTCTTGATGTGGAGCGGCTTGAGCTCGGCCTGAGGCGGCTTCGGACGTGAGTCTTCCTTCGCCGGCGTCGTGGGATTCGACGTCAGCGGGATGTCGGGAATCTCCATCCGCGCGCGGGTGGCGGCTGGAGCGGCGTCCTTGTCCGTGAACGAGGCGACCTTCTGCTGCGGCGTTGATTCGACCGGGCGCGGCGGCGCCGGCGGCAGATCAACGTGCAACGCCTTGGGCATTTCGCCGTGGCCCACGGCGGCCCATAACTGGTTCAGCAACTGCTGAGGTAGTCCGATATCGACGCCCGCGACGAGCACGTCGGTGCATAGGGATTCAAGCTCGCGAATGCGAGCTCTGAGTTGATCCTCGTCCGGTTTTTCTGCCACTAATTTTCCGCTGGACCAGACGCGGTTTGCCATCCCATCCGATCCGCCAAAAAAGCTCACAGCCATAATATCGCGCCTGTCCGTTTCGGGTCCGATGTACACACCACCGTCCGAGAGCCAAATGCCATCTGCGTATATAGACGGACAGAGACGGCAAAACTCTCAGTTTCGAGCGTTGCGTGCGAAATCGTAAAGGGACAGACCCTTGTGTTGGTGAGCATGCGTACCGATAATCGCTCCAGTTCCTCCCAATTGCGTGAATTATCAGAAGCTGCTGATCGACAACCTGGCTCTTATCGATCAGCTGGCACGAATGACGGGCCGGCGGCAACACCTCTCCGTTGACGAGCAGCAGGATTTTTGCGGTTACGTAAGACTCAAGCTTATCGAGGACGACTACGCTGTCCTGCGCAAATTCAAGCATCGCAGTTCTCTCTGGACCTATCTGGCGATGGTGATCGAGCGGGCCGCCCTGGACTAGTGCGTGGAAAAGTGGGGGCGCTGGCGCCCCTCGGCCGCTGCGGAACGGATCGGGCCGGTGGCCGTGACCCTGGATCGGCTGCTTCACCGGGACGGCCACTCGATAAGCGAAGCGGTGAGTCTGGTGAGAGCGCAACATGGCAGCACACTCTCCGAACGCGAGCTCCGAGAGATTTGCGGGCAACTGCCCAAGCGGCAACAGCCTCGCGAAGTTCCGGAGCAGGCCGCTGATGACGTGACCAGCGAAGTGTCCTCTGAAAGCATCGTTGAGGATGAGGCGCGTCAAACGCGGGTTGAACAGCTTCAGCGCGCATTGCAGGCAGCTTTCGGGCAGCTTGCGCACAAAGATCGGGTCACGATTGCCTTTCGTTACGACCAGGATCTGCCGATCACGCAAATTGCCACAATGACCGGCCTCTCAGCGCCGACGCTTCATCGTCGGATTGACAGGAGCCTGACCCAGTTGCGGACAGCCTTATTGGCGGCAGGCTTCAGTCCCCGGGAAATTCGTGACCTGATCGGTCATCCGGAAATAGCCCTCTCGTCGCTGTTGAAAAAGGAGATTGAGAGTTTTTCGGGGTCTGTCCGTCTATTCAAGCGAGATGGTTGATCCACACACCCACGGTTGCCCGGAACCGGAGGCCCTGGCGGCATACGTCGACCGGGGATTGAGTCTGTCTGAACGCGCACGCGTGGACGCTCATCTCGCCTCGTGCCCACAGTGCATTGCGCTGGTGGCTGGGGTCGCTCGAACGGTCGAGGAACTGTCGGCGCTCAGGCCTGAGGTTGCGCGTACTGCGGAGGCCACTCCGCTCGTCACGCGCCGCTCCGTGGCCGGTGCGCTGGCGGCCGCGGCCGCCGTGATCGCGGTCCTGGCCACGCCCGCCCTTGTGCGGCCATGGTTCGAGCGCGATTCGGGACTCGTGAGTCTTGTCGAAAGCGTCGGTGAACAACGATCGGTTCTCGGCCGGCTGACCGGGGGGTTCCCGCATGCCCCACTGGGTGCGCCATCTGCTGGGGGGCAAGATGGCCGTGCCGCCGGGACCGATCGTGTTCAGTTGACCGCCGGCAGGATTCGCGAGTCGTTCGGCGAACGCGAAACGCCGTCACAGCTTCACGTGCGCGGCGTCTCGCAACTTTTGGCGGGGCGCTATGACGATGCGGTGCAGTCGCTGCTGGCGGCATCGCGCGAGCAGCCCGCGAACGCCCGTTACCTGAGCGATGTGGCCGCCGTGCAGCTCGAGCGCGCGCGCCTTGGCCTGCGCCCCGACGATCTGCCGCGCGCGCTGGCCGCCGCGGATCGTGCCCGCCGTCTGGATCCGTCGCTCAACGAAGCGTGGTTCAACCGCGCCCTTGCCGCGAGCGCGTTATCGCTCACCGCGGAAGCGAAGAACGCCTGGACGGAATATCTCAAGCGCGACAGCACGTCGCCGTGGGCTGCCGAAGCACGCAACCGGCTAGACGAGTTGGCTCGGCCAACGCGCGCCGATGCCTGGGTTGCGATGGAGGGCCGGCTGCAGTCGGCCTTTGACGCGTCTACGGCGGATGAGGCGGTGCGCGCGCAAACGACGGAAGCGCGCAACTTCATCGAGAACACACTGATTGTGAATTGGGCCAACGCGGTGATCGCCGGTGGCAGCGGTGAGGCCGAGCTCGATCGCGTGCGCACGATGGCGGCGGCGATGCAACGCGTCGCCGGTGATGCCGTCTACGCGGACGCGGTTGCTGCGATTGACCGCGCTGACGCAAGTGGACGCCGGTCGCTCGCGGGCGCGCATCGCGATTATGCCATTGCGGCCGCACAGTTCAATCAGGACGCGTATGTCGCCGCGCTCCGTGGCTTCGCCGCGGTTGGCCCAAGACTTGGCCACAGTTCGTTTGCGACGCTCGCGGCTCTGCACCAGGGCGCCATCACCTACATCACTGGAAGGGCGGCGGAGGCAGAACCATCATTGGTGGCGACTCGTGACACGGCGAGCGCGAAGGGCTACACGTACGTGAGCGGCCGGGCCAGTTGGTTCCTCGGGCTAATCGCCATTGGACGGAGCAACTTTGGCGGCGGTCAGGCCAATTACGAGGATGCGCTCGATACGTTCGGGCGCATGGGTGATGTCGAGCAAGCTGGGTCAATCCACAACCTGCTCGCGGCGCTTTACGACTATCTCGGAGACACTAGTAACGCCTGGCAGCATCGTACCGCCGCGCTTGGATCGATGACCGGTTCGCGATCAGCGCGGTTCAAGTATCAGATCCTCGCGACTGCGGTGCCGTCAATTCGAGCTGAGAGCCCTGAAACGGCGCTGTCGATGGCCGAAACCGCGGTCGCCGTGGCGCTCGAGGGTGGGCGGGAACCGCAGATCGCCGACGCGATGGTGCAACGAGCGTCCCTGCTCGTTGCGTTGAATCGCGCTGCCGAAGCCGAACAGAGCGCTCGCGAGGCGCGCGAACATCTGGCCAGAGTGCCAGACGGTGCGCTCAGGAAACGCCTCGAGGTTCTTACTTTGTTGATGGAAAGCGACCTCAAGCGACGAACCGATCCGGCTGACGCGGTGACTTCCGCGTCTCGAGCGATCGAATTCCTTGAGCAACGGCGTGAGCGGCTCTGGATCGCGCAGCTGCAGCTGCGCCTCGCGCAGGCAAACATGGCGTGGGGTCGCGTCGCAGAGGCGCGGGTGGCGCTCGACCGCGGGCTGGCCGCGTTCAACGAGGAGCGCGCCGCCAGCACCGAGTTGAGACCGATCTCAGCGCTCGACGAATCCTGGCAATTGTTCGATGCGTCGATTCAGTTGTCGTTGAAGGAAAACAACTACGAGCGGGCTTTCCGTCTAGCCGAAGCGTCTCGCTCAAGGTCGGCCAGCGAATCAAAGAAATTCGGCGCGACGCCGCTGCGCGAGGTGCAGGCCTCGCTGCAAGCCGACGAAGCGATCGTCGCGCTGAACCAGTTCGACGACGAGCTGGCCGTGTGGGTCATCAAGTCACAGGGTGTCAACGTAACGATGCGCCCGCTGTCGCGGGTCGCTGCAAAGCAGCTCATCTCACGGCAGCAACACGAGATCTGGCGCGGCGCACTAACCACGGCCGGCCGCGACCTCTATAACGAGATCATTCGCCCGATCGCAGCGCAACTGACCAGAACCTCGCGTCTGATCTTCGTTCCTGACAACACCTTCCAGTCCGCCGCGTTCGCGGCGCTCTACAACCCGACGAACCAGCATTTCCTCCTCGAGGACTTGTCGGTGCGAATGGCGCCGAGCGCCGCGGCCTTTGCCGCCTCTGTAACGGCCACGGCGCGAGTCGGCGACGCGGAGCCGCTGATTTTCAACGGTGCAGCGCCGGACGCTACACGCGAGCGATTCTTTGCAGACGCGGCCAATCGCGGGATCGTGCACATCTCCGCGCGAATTGCCGCCAACGCTAACTATCCGTTGCTGTCACGAATCGTCGTGGCCGATGAGCCGGGCGTCCGGCACTCGGGCGTGATTCTCGGCAGCGACATCGCACAGCGCACATTGCCTCAGACCGGGCTGGTCGTCATTGACGAGGCCAGCGCCGCGTCGTCCCCCCATCGAGGCGAGGGCACGTCGATCCTTGCCCGCGCGTTCCTGATCGCCGGCGTGCCGGCGGTGGTCGGAACGTTGCCCGGCGCCGACGAGAACGCCACTCGAGATCTGATGATCGCCTTCCACCGCGAGATGTCGAAAGGCATGTCCGCTGAGCAGGCCCTCCGCACAGTCCAACGCAACGCAATACAGCAGAACGGCCGTCGACTCGGCGCTTGGACTGCGTTGGTGTTATACGGCTCCGATCGATAGCCCCCCAAAGTAGGAGCAAACAATGAATCGTCGAGCTTTTGTCAGTCGAGTCACACTCGGCGGCGTCGCCGCCGCTTGTACAGGTTTCCGGAAGCCCGTCCAGGCCGCTGGCGCTAATCAGGTCAACGTCCGCTTCGTCGGCATGATGAGCTTCGTTGAGCGCGCGGATCGCTCGTTCCTCGTCGCAACACCGGGGAATGAGGGCATGCACCACATGACCCACACGCCGTTCCTCATGGCGCGCAAGGGTTCCGCGATCGCGGCGGCGTTCGACATGACGCCAGCGCCGGGCGTTGTGCCCGAAGCGTTCGACACTGCGCTGATTAGATCGAACCCCTCGCAGTTCGTGTATCGCAACCTCGAAAACACCGCACTCGATATCGTGTCGGGCGCGATCGACAAAGTCGACAATCGTGCCGACGAGCTCGGGCTGATGAACCGTATTGCGCCGAACAAGCGCGTGCGCGGCAATCTCGAAAAGTGGGCGTCGTCCACCGTCTCGATCCGTGGCGGCAAGATCGAGAACTCGGCGGCCCACCCGGACGCCCACAAGGTGTGGACGTTCGGCAGCTACAGCCAGCGGTTGACCGACGCGGTCAACTTCAGCAACGTGGGCGCCGTGTCGACCAGCATCCGTCTGACCAGCGCCGCCGACGCGCGCACGTTCACCGCGCCGGCGGGAGAAGCAGTGGACTTATGGGTGATCAGCGCGGCGCAGCCCGGTGAGGACATGGGCGAGCCGACCACTGTTGAGCACTCGCGCGTCATGTTCGACTACCTCGTCGATGCCACGCCGGTGATCGCGACGTGTGCGGAGGCCACCGGTCGGCTAGTTCCGCCAACCGAACTCCCTTTCGTAAAGCCCACGAGCGCGAGCAACGGACTCGTCGCCAGCGCAGCGGTCGTCCCACCCTGGAATGACATCTGCTGGATGGGTGCCATTTTGCTCGGCAAGTAGTGACGAGCAATTGATCTACCGAAGGCCGGGCTACCTGGGCCCGGCCTTCACCTTCTCCCACTCGGCCAGTAGCGGCTCGATCGCGGCCGCCGTTTTCTTCCACTCCTCCATCACGATCGGCATCGGCGCCGCGTCAGCGGACTCGACGGCACCGAACAACTGCCCGAGCGGCGCGCTCGCTCGCGACAGACGCTGATCGAGATCGCTGATCGCCGCCGTCTTCGCGGCCGCGCGCATGTCCCGCAATGCCGCCGACGTGCGCCGCAGCATCGCGTCGATCGCGCGTGAGGTGTCGTATTGCAGCTTGAGGTCCGCGGCGGTGGCTTTGACGCGCGGATCCATCTTGACGATGAACGGCTGCGTCTGTGACTTGCCGTCGACGGTGAGTCTCACCGAATACTTGCCCGGCGCCGCCCACGATCCGAACGGCGTGCGCGGTGTATTCGCATAAGTCGCCGAGATCGGATAATTGAAGCCGCCGACCGCCGGCCGCTCGTGATGCATGTCCCATACGAAGCGATGCAGTCCCGCGCTGGCCAGCAGCGGACGATGCGGACGGATCCAATAGTCCGGCGTGTTGCGGCCCTCGACCAGCGGCTCAACTGGATCGGTGTTCGTGTACTTCCGCACGACGCCGCCTTGTGAATCAAGAATCTCGATCGACACGCTCTGCGCCGCCGACTTGAGCAGGTAATGAACAATGGCGCCGTCGGGAGGATTCTGGCCCGCGGGCTCGTCGGGCGGCAGCGGCGTGTCGGTGTTCTTGTTCCAGCGGAAACGGATCGCCTCCTGCGGCGCGAACAGGTGCACATCGGCGGCGGCAATCGTCGCGGTGACCTGCCGCAACGGCGTGATGTCGTCGAGGATGAAGAACGATCGCCCGTGCGTGCCGATCACCACGTCGTCGTCCTTGATCACCAGATCGCGGATCGACGTCGCCGGCAGGTTGTGCCGCAGCGACTGCCAGTGCTCGCCATCGTCGAACGACACGTAGACGGTCTGCTCCGTTCCAGCAAAGAGCAGGCCGCGGCGCTTCGGATCCTCACGCACCACGTTGACGATGCCGCCATCGGGGATGCCGTTGGCAATGTGCGTCCAGCTCTTGCCGCCATCGCGTGTGCGATAGATGTGCGGACGCAAATCGTCAAGGCGGAACGTGTTGATCGCGGCGTAGGCCGTATTCGCGTCGAAATGCGACGCGTCCATGATCGACACCTTGGCCCACGGCGTCAGCGCCGGCGGCGTCACGTCGTTCCACGTCTTGCCGCCATCACGCGTGACGTGGATTAACCCGTCATCGGTGCCGGCCCAGATGGTGCGTTCATCGAGATACGAGGGCGCGATCGTGTAGATCACTCCACGCTGTGTCGGTTGCGCTTCCGGCAGCGTCGAATAGATGCCGACGTTCTTCGGAATCTCCCACGTCCTGCGCGTCAGGTCGGGGCTGATCTGATCCCACGACTTTCCGCCATTGACCGTCTGCCAGAGCACGTTCGATGAGAAGAACAGCTTGCGCGGATTGACCGGCGAGAACAGCACCGGCATCGTCCGCACGACCCGATAGTCGGCAGGACGTCCGAATCGCGGCCCGACTTGCTGCACCTGTTTGGTTCGACGATCCCATCGCGATACCTTGCCGCCGTAGACGATGTCCGGATCGAGCGGATCGGGCGCGACGTATCCGTACTCCTCGACGCCGACCGTTGACCACTCGCGGAACGTGATCTGCCCTTCGTCGCCGCGGCTCTGGATGCAGACGGAGCCGCTTTCCTGTTGCCCGCTGCACACGCGATAAGGGAACGAGTTGTCGGTCGTGACGTGATAGAACGCGGCGGTGGCCTGGTTGTACCAGCTGCTCCACGACGCGCCGCCGTTGAGCGTAATCACCGCGCCTTGATCCGACGTCATGGCGATGATGTCGGGATTATCCGGATTGAACCACGCACGCTGGTAATCGTCGCCGCCCGGCGCACCGCGAATCGCGGTGAACGTGCGGCCGCCGTCGGTGGACTTCCACGTCACGATCGTCGGCACGATCACAATGTCGGGATTGGCCGGGTGAACGCGAACGTCGGTCGCATCGCTGGGGCGCGCGAGCACGCGCGGATCGCTGTTGACGCGCGTCCAGGTCTCGCCGGCATCATCCGATCGGAAGACTCCCGAGTTGCGCGCTTCCACGATCGCGAACAACCGCGACGGACGGCTCGGCGCGATGCCGATGCCGATCCGGCCGAGTCGATCATTCTCGAAATTCGGGAACCCGTTGGTCAGCTGGCGCCAGGTCGTGCCGCCGTCGGTGGACTTGAACAGGCCGCTGCCCGGGCCGTTGAAGGCGCCGTTCTCCCACGGCCCCTGCCGCGCTTGCCACAGCGCCGCATACACGATGTTTGAATTCGACGGATCGATGAGCACGTCGGTGCCGCCGGTGTTCTCGTCCTTGTACAGCACGCGCTCGAACGTGGCGCCGCCGTTCGTCGATCGAAAGATGCCGCGCTCGGTATTCGGACCGTACGGATGCCCGATCGCGGCCACGAACACGCGATTGGCGTCTTTCGGATCGACGACGACCTGGCCGATCTGCTGGGCGTCGCGAAGGCCGAGATGCGTCCAGGTCTTTCCCGCATCGGTGGACTTGTAAATGCCGTCGCCGGTCCCGAGATCCGGCCGCTGCGCGGCTTCGCCACTTCCGACATAGATCACATTTGGATCGGACGGCGCGACCGCGAGGGCGCCGACTGATCCAGTCGGCTGCTCGTCGAAGATCGGCAGCCAGGTGCGGCCGGCATCCGTCGTCTTCCACACACCACCGTTGACCACGCCGATATAAAAAGTGTGCGGCTGGCTGGGCACGCCGTCGAGCGCCCTCGTCCGGCTGGCGCGATGCGGGCCGATGTTGCGCCATTGCATCTCGCGGAAATCCGGCAATGGTCCCTGGGCCAGCACGCCCGGCCACGTGAGCGAGGCCGCCGCAACGGCGACCGCGATGATGGTTTTTCGCATGGCGGGAGTGTAATACTTCCCCTCATGTCATTGCTGTCCCGCTCCGCATTGAAGGTCCTGACGGTCGCCGCGATCGCTTCGGCGGCGACCATCCCCGGCTCGGCGCAGTCGCGCGCCGCGGTGACGGTCGAGGATTACCAGCGCGCCGAACAGTTCATGAACTACAACACGACGCCGCTGGTGGCCAATGGTCCGGTCCGCGCCAACTGGCTGCCGGGCGATCGTTTCTGGTATCGCAATGTCAACGCGAGCGGCAGCGAGTTCTTCCTCGTCGACGCCGTGAAGGGAACGAAGGCGCCGGCGTTCAATCACGCCGCCGTGGCCACCGCGCTATCGACCACCATGGGCAAGCCGGTGACCGCCGGGCAACTGCCTTTTCAGACGATCACGATGGCCGCGGACAACATGTCGTTCTCATTCGACAGCGGCGGCAAGCGGTTCACGTGCGACATGCAGGGTAAGCAGTGCACTTCCGCCGATCGCCCTGCGCCCGTGCCGAACAGCGAGCTCTCGCCCGATGGCAAGTACGCCGCTTACATCAAGGACTACAACCTGTGGGTCCGCGATACGGCCACCGGCGCCGACAAGCAGCTGACGACCGACGGCGTGAAGGACTACGGTTACGCCACCGACAATGCCGGATGGATCAGCAGCGATCGGCCGGTGCTGAAGTGGTCGCCTGATTCGAAGCGAATCGCGACCTTCCAGCAGGATCAACGCAAGGCCGGCGAGATGTATCTCGTCAACACCACCGCCGGCCATCCGACGCTGCGCGCGTGGAAGTACCCGCTGCCCGGCGACGAGAACGTCACGATGATCGAGCGTGTCGTGATCGAAATCGACGGGCCAAAGGTGATCCGGCTGCAGATGGGACAGGATCAACACCGCTCGACGCTGTGCGACGACGTCAAGTGCGGCGGTGAATGGGTCGACGTGCAGTGGCATCCGGACGGCAGCCAGGTCTCGTTCGTGTCCACCTCGCGCAATCATCAGCAGGCCAACCTGCGTGTCGCCGACGCGACGACCGGCGCGATTCGCGAAGTGCTCGAAGAAAAGGGCGAGACGTTCCTCGAGTCGGGCAACGGCCGCGTCAACTGGCGCTACCTGCCCGGATCGAATGAAGCGATCTGGTTTTCACAGAAAGACAACTGGGGCCAGCTCTATCTCCACGATCTGCAGAGCGGCAAGCTGAAGCATCCCATCACCAGCGGTGAAGGCAATGTCACGCAGCTGCTGCGCGTCGACGAGCCGACACGGACCGTCTACTTCCAGGGTGTCGGCAAGGAGGCCGGACGCGATCCGTACTTCCGGCACTTTTATCGCGAGAGCATGGACGGCAAGCCGGCGCAGCTGCTGACGCCGGAAGACGCCGACCACGACGTCTCGCTGTCGCCGTCGGGCAAGTACTTCGTCGACAACTATTCGAAACCCGACGTGCCGTCAACGTCGGTGCTGCGCGATCAGACCGGCAAGGTCGTGCTGCAGCTCGAGAAGATGGACATCAGCCGCCTCGTCGCGACCGGCTGGAAGCCGCCGGTGCCGATCACGGTGAAGGATCGCGGCGGCGCCGGCCTGCTCTACGGCCTGATGTATCGCCCGACCAATTTCGATCCGTCGAAGAAGTATCCGATCATCAACAACATCTATCCCGGTCCGCAGACCGGCAGCGTCGGCAGCCGCCAGTTCTCGGCGGCGCGCGGCGACACGCAGGCGATCGCCGAGCTCGGCTTCATCGTCGTGCAGATCGACGGCATGGGCACGCCGTGGCGATCCAAGCGCTTCCACGCCGCCTATTACGGCAACATGGGCGACAACACGCTGCCCGATCAGGTCGCGGGCATGAAGGAGCTGGCATCACGCTATCCCTGGATCGATATCGATGGTGCCGGCATCTACGGCCACTCCGGCGGCGGCTTCGCCACCGCCGCGGCAATGTTCCGCTTCCCCGACTTCTTCAAGGCCGGCGTCTCGCAGGCCGGTAATCACGACAACCGCGTCTACGAAGATGACTGGGCCGAGAAGTGGCAGGGCCTGCTCGAGAAGAACGCGGACGGCACGACCAACTACGACAACCAGGCCAATCAGCTCGTCGCGCATCAACTGAAGGGCAAGCTGCTGCTCGCGCACGGGTCGATGGACAGCAACGTGCCGTTCTACAGCACGCTGCTCGTCGTCGATGCGCTGATCAAGGCGAACAAGGATTTCGATTTGATCATCTTCCCGAACCGCGGTCACGGTTTCGGCAACGAGCCGTACATGGTGCGCCGGCGCTGGGACTATTTCGTGCGGCACCTGCTCGGCGTCGAGCCGCCGCCGTACGAGATGAAAGGTGCGCCGGCGCCTGCCGTCGCGACTCAGTAAGGGATCTTTTCCCAGCGGCCATTGCGATACACCCACGCATGGCCGCCGATCGCCTCGTACTCGACGCCGATCGCGTCGTGTTGAAACTCGCCGCGAATGAGATGCAGGAATTCTCGCGCGTCGTACGGCTGGGGCTTCTCGAGCACTTCTTTCGAGAAGCCGGACTTCCCAGACATGAACGCAATGAGTTGTGCGGTGCCGTTGCATTCGATGAGCGCCGCGACATCGACTTCCTTGTCGCCGTTGAAGTCGCCAGGCAGGAGGTTCGGCGGCCAGGTTGGCGTCCGGGTCTTGATCTCGGTGGCGATCTCCGGCATCACCGGCGCAAGCTGCCAGCCCTTGCAGGTGGCGTCGAGCTCCTTGCGCACGCCGTCGGGAGGCGCGATCAGCGCCTGCAATATGAGAATGATGGCCGTAATCGTCACTTGACCTTCGCCGGAAAAGCCCTAGGATTGTGGAGTTTAGCCGAAGGCGAACCTTCGCGGGCGTGGATCGTAATTACAAGGTTAAGGAGCCTATGGTGTTGGGACCTCTCCGCCGCGTCAAGTTCCTGGTTACCGCCCCGTTCATCGTGCTGATGCTGTTCATCATCAACCTGATGACGTTGAACAACAGCGGCCAATGGTGGTTTCAATGGGCCGCGCTCGGCATCGGCATCGCGTGGGTGATCAACCTGTTCAAGTTGATCCGCGACATCGTGCTGCTGGGCGGGCTGGCGGCGTTCGGCGCCTACATCTTCAATCGCAACCGCCAGCTTTAGTCCGCTGTCGCTAAAGCTTCGGCGAGACAGGCTGCGCCGCGACACTTCGCAACATCGTCAGCAGCAGGTCGACGGCCACCGTGTTGTGGCCGCCGAGCGGGATGATGACGTCCGCGTAGCGCTTGCTCGGCTCCACGAACTCCAGGTGCATCGGCCTGACGGTGCTCAGGTACTGATCGATCACCGAATCCATGGTGCGCCCGCGCTCGGCGACGTCGCGCTGCAGCCGGCGGATGAATCGCGTATCCGAATCGGTGTCGACGAACACCCTGATATCCATCAGGCCGCGCAGCGCCGCGTCGGTGAAGACCAGAATGCCTTCGACGATCAGCGCGCGCCGCGGCTGGAAGGTCTCGGTCTCCGAAAGCCGCGCATGCCGCGTGAAATCGTACTGCGGCACATCAACCGGCTTGCCGCTCTTCAACTGATGGACGTGCTGGACGAGTAAGTCCGTCTCGAGCGAGTTGGGATGATCGTAATTGAGCGCCGCCCGCTCTTCGAGGCGCAGGTCGTTGCGATCGCGGTAATACCGATCGTGCTGCAGCAGCGTGACGTGCTCGAGACCGAGGCTGTCGACAATCCGCCTCACGACCGTGGTTTTTCCCGAGCCCGACCCCCCGGCCACGCCAATCACGAACGAACTCATGGTTGAGATCATATACGGCTGAGAAAGCCGGTACCGACTGTGGGCAATCCGGTGGTCTGACCCGGCGAAGCCCAGCCACGCGCCAACCGGGTGGCGGCGGGTATGACGATTGCAACGGCCTCGGTTCGTGGCTGCCTTACCTGAAAAGCTCTCACGGTACGCTGCTGTCGCGACGCTGCTGCTGAAGTATGGCCGCGGCGTCAGCGAGACCGAGCCCGGCGATGTTCCTGACGAGGCGCCCGATGCGCTCGCCCGCGACCTCGAGAAGCTCGGGCCGACGTTCATCAAGCTCGGCCAGGTCCTCTCGACACGGCCGGATTTGCTCCCGCCCGCGTATCTCGAAGCACTGACGCGGCTGCAGGACAACGTCAAAGCGTTCCCGTTTCCCGACGTGCAGCGCATCGTGGAAGAAGAGCTCGGCGCGCGGCTGTCAAAGGCATTCTCGGCGTTCGAGGAAACCCCGATTGCGGCGGCATCGCTCGGACAGGTCCATCGCGCGGCTCTGAGGGACGGCCGCATTGTCGCGGTCAAGGTGCAGCGGCCCGACATCGAGAAGACCGTTGCCACGGATCTCGAAGCGCTCGACGAAATCGCGCAGTTCCTCTCGACCCGCACCGGCGCCGGCAAACGCTACGACCTCGTCGGCATGGTGGCCGAATTCCGCATTGCGCTCCAGGCCGAGCTCGATTACATGCAGGAAGCCAACAACCTGCGCACGATCGGCACGAACCTCGAAGAGTTCGAGGCGATCGTCGTGCCGCAGCCGGTCGAGGGTTACACCAGCAAGCGCGTCCTGACGATGGACTATGTGTCGGGCAGGAAAGTCACGCAGATCAGCCCGGTCGTCAGCATCGAGCTGCAACGCGATGTGCTCGCCGATACGCTGGTGCGCGCCTACCTGAAACAGATCGTGCTCGACGGCGTTTTCCACGCCGACCCGCATCCCGGCAACGTGTTCGTTACCGACGAGGGTCTGCTCGCGCTGATCGATCTCGGCATGATCGGGCGGCTCAGTCCGCAAATGCAGGATCGCCTGCTGAAGCTGCTGCTGGCGATCAGCGAAGGCCGCGGCGAGGAAGCGGCTGAAGTCGCGGTCACGCTCGGCGAGAAGCTGCCCGAGTTCAACGAGGCGGGGTTCAGGCGGGCGATCTCGACGCTGGTTGGCCGCATCGGCCACCAGTCCGTCGCCGAGTTCCAGGTCGGCCGCGTTTTCCTCGAGCTGTCGGCCCTGATCAACGACAACGCCATGCGCGCGCCCGCCGAGCTGACCATGCTCGGCAAGACGCTGCTGCATCTCGACGAAGTCGCGCGCGCGCTCGATCCGACGCTCGACGTCAACGACTGCGTGCGCCGCAACGGCGTCGAGCTGATGTCGCGCCGCATGAAGAAGATGGCCTCGTCGGGCAGCCTGATCGCGGCGGTGCTCGAAGGCAAGGAATTCGCGGCGAAGCTGCCGGGCCGCGTCAATCGCGTGCTCGATTCGCTCGCGGCGAGCGAGCTGAAGCTGAAGGTCGAACTGATCGATGACGGCGCGATCATCGACGGGCTGCAGAAAGTGGCCAACCGCATCACGCTCGGGCTGATTCTCGCGGCGATGATCGTCGGCGCCGCGATGGTGATGCGCGTCGACACGACCTTCCGGATCCTCGGCTATCCCGGCCTCGCGATGATCCTGTTCGTGCTTGCAGGTGTCGGGGCCGCGTATCTCGCGGTGCAGATCGTCCGCCACGATCGGTCGGTGCATCACCGGTGAGCCGGCGGGTTCTGATACCGAGAAGCCAGCCGTACTTCCTGCGGCAGCAGCCGCTGCGCCGGAGGCCCAGCTATCGGCCGCCTCCGGATCCACGGCATACGAGGCCGAAAGGCGTCGCCACGGCGTGGACGCACATCCGGCGGTTACTCTGGTCGTGGTGGCCGTGGGCGCTGCTGTGCGTCTACTTCATCGATCAGCGCAACTGGTGGGCGGCGTTCGGCATCGCCATCTGGTCCGCCGTGTGCTCGCTGTCCACGCCAATCGAATTTCCGCCGCAGTACGGCCTCGATCATGGACTGACGGTGAACGATCCGGAATTCGTCAACACCCTGGCGGGCGCGGCCGGCGTTCCCTTCCTGGCCGGCAACTCGCTCAAGCTTCTCAATAACGGCGACCGTTTCTATCCCGCAATGCTCGATGCGATCGCACAGGCGAAGTATTCGATCACCATCGAGGCCTACATCTATTGGGCGGGCGAGATCGGCCTGACGTTCGCGTGCGCGCTTGCAGAGGCGGGCCAGCGCGGCGTGCGCGTCAAGATTCTTCTCGATGCGGTCGGATCGGCCAGTGTCGGCTCCGAGATCCTGCAGACCCTCGAGAAGGGCGGCTGCCACGTTGCCTGGTACAACCCGTTCCGCTGGAACCGCTGGAATCACCTGCGCCGCATCAACAACCGCACGCATCGCAAGTCGCTGATCATCGACGGCCGCGTCGGCTTCACCGGCGGCGCGGGCATTGCCGATCACTGGACCGGCGACGCGCAGGACGACAAGCACTGGCGCGATCTGCAGATTCGAATCGAAGGTCCGGCGGTGCGGCCGCTGCAGACCGGGTTCGCGCAGAACTGGCTCGAAGCCACCGGCGAACTGGTCACCGGCCCGCACTTCTACCCTGCGCCGGCACCAGCCGGTTCATTGTCGCTGCAGACGATCACGAGCTCGCCAGAGACCGGGGCGTCGACGGTGCGCGTGATGTATTGCCTGGCGATCTCGGCGGCGCGCATGTCGATCGACATCGCCAATCCGTATTTCGTGCCCGATCACGTGTCGATCGATCTGTTCCGCGATGCCGTCAAGCGCGGCGTGCGCGTCCGGGTGATGGTGGCGGGCATCAACAATGACACGCTGATCACCCGGTTCAACAGCGTCCGCCTCTATGGCGCGATGCTCGACGCCGGCGTCGAGCTCTACGAATACAACCGCACCATGATGCACCACAAGATCATGATGATCGACGGTCTGTGGTCGACGATCGGCACCGCCAACTTCGACAATCGATCGTTCTCGCACAACGAGGAGAGCAACGTGTCCGCGCTCGATGAAGGCGTGGCGCTCGAGCTGAGCCAATCGTTCGAGCGCGACCTCGCGGTGTCGGAGCGCGTCACCAGGGAAGCCTGGAAGCATCGCGGCCTGCCGCACAAGACCATCGAGGCGCTCGCCTCGTTCGTCCAGGACCAGGTCTAAGCAAGCCCCAAGTCCCAAGCCCCAAGCCCCTTCAAAACATTTCGCCGAAGAAGTCCCAGAACCACTCGTTGATCTTGCCGTCGAAGGACCGCTGCTTCGGCCAGGTCGCCGCATCGAGCCGCTTCGAGGACCGCAGGTCCGTCTCGAAGTCCTTGATCAGTTGTGCCGCCAGCTCCGGATCGTAGACGCCAATCGTGAGCTCGTCGTTCAACTCGAAGGAGCGGTTGCCGAAGTTGGCGGAGCCGATGATGCTGAAGATCCCGTCGACGATCATCGCCTTGGTGTGCATCATCGTCGGTTGATACTCGGCCACTTCATAGCCGGCGTCGAGCAGCCGCTGATAGTCGTAGCGGCTGGCGTGCTTGACCGGCATGGCGTCGGTGATGTCGCCTTCAGCCAGAATGCGAATCCTGACGCCGCGCTCGCGCGCCCGATCCAGGCTCCACTGCGTGGATGGATCGAGCGTGATGTACGGCGACTGGAGATCGATCGTCCTCCTGGCAGCGGCAATCGCCAGCAGGTACTGCAGCTTGACGTTGCTCGCGCCCGTCATGGGATTGCTCCACACCACCACCGAGCGCGCGCCGGTCGCGCGCGCCGGCATTTCCGGATCGAGCGCCGGCGCCGACAGTCCGCCCGTTTCGATCCAGTTTTCGTAGAACGACCCGTCGAGGGCGCGGACGGCCGGACCGGTGATCCGGAACTGGGTGTCGCGCCAGTGATCCTGGTCCTGCGCATCGCCGAGCCAGTGATCGGCAACCCCCATGCCGCCGGTGAACGCAACGTCACCGTCGACGACGAGTGTCTTGCGATGCGTACGGTAGTTGTAATCCTCGAGGCTGAAGACGCCGAGCGGGTTGAACCAGGCGAGCTGGGCGCCCGCCTCCGTGAGTTGGCCGGTGCTCTTCGCACCGAGCGACGAGCCGACGGGATCGAGGATGATGCGGACGACGACACCGCGCCGTGCGGCACGCGACAGTGCATCCACGAAGCGGTCGCCGATTTGGCCGTCGGTAAAAACGTAGGTCTCGAAGTTGACGTGGGCCCGGGCGTTGTCGATCGCGGCCAGCATGGCCGGATAGGCCTCGTCGCCGTTGTGCAGCACGGTGTAGGCATCGCCGTCCAGCACTGGCGCGCCGACGAGAGACGCGACGTAATCTGGAAACCGGGGATCCGTGGCCCCCACCGGACTCTCGACGCGAAGAGTCGCGGGATCCTGCGCGAGATACAAGACGAGGCCGACGACCGCGAGACTGAAGCCGGTCCAGAAGACCGGCTTGCGGTGTTTCCTGAGCTGATCCTTGAGGCGATCGGTCACGCCTCATCGTTGTAGCAAGTTCCGCGCCGCCTGGCCCTCGAAACTACGGCTGAATGGGGCCTTGGCGACGCCAACCGGCGTCACTTCGCCCGTGACGGTGCCGTCGGCGGTGACGCGGCCCTTCACGTCGAACGTGAACGCGGCGTTCGGACCAAACCGCGCGTCCCGTAGTGCGCGACGGCCTCGACGATCGTGCCGCGCGGCAGCGCCACCGGCGCGGTGGGATAGTAGTACAGCTGCCAGTTGAAATCGTACGACGGCACGCTCAGCAGCGTCTGCTTCCTGCCGTCGGGCAACAGCGCCGTCAGCGTCATGTCCTTGCCGCGGAAATGCATGTGCGGGAAGTACGACACGATGTTGATGTCCTGATCCAGCGGGAACAGCGCGCGCATCTCGTGATTCTTCGCGCCGGCCGGTATCCGGAAGGCGACATCTCCGGCCACCGCGGATGCGACTTCCTTCTTCAGCTCGCCTCGGCCGAAATACAAGCCGACGCGCGTGGTGTCGGCCTGCGCTTTCCCGTTCGGGTGGTAGTGCAGATTGGTGCGCAGCTGCTGGCCTTTGCGAATCCAGCGGCCCACACCCTCGGGATATTCCGTGGCGTTGGTGCCGACGGCCCAGACACCGAGCACGTCGATGAATCCGGACTGGCCGACGTTGGCGCCGGCCAGGAACAACACCGAGTGATGCGTCACTTCACGGTTGCTCGGACGAATCTCCAGCGCGCGGATCCAGCGATCTGCCGGGATGTCGATCGTGATGTTGGGCGTCGGAAAAATGTCCTTGCCGTCGGCCGGCACCTCGATCGTCGGCAACGTGATGATGTAGTCAGGCTCACCCAGCTGCCATCCTTCGGGCAGCGCGGGAATCGTCGGTTCATCAGCAGGATTGCCGCGCGGCGCGCCCGCGTCGACCCACTTCACGATCGTGTCGATCTGCTTGTCGCTCAGCCGCGCGTCGTTCTTGAAGGTGCCATGCGCGGGATCGGCGAACCACGGCGGCATCTCGCGGTTCTGCACTTTCTGCTTGATCGAGCGCGCCCACGGCCGCACCTCGTCGTAGGTGCGCAGCGACATCGGCGCGACTTCGCCCGGGCGATGACACGAGATGCAATTGGAAAAGAGAATCGGCGCAACGTCCTTCGCGAACGTCACTGGAGCGGCCGCGGTGGCCGCAGGTCGTGTTGCCGGACGCGGAGCTTGCGCCGTGACCGCCAGACCAAATGCCGCGACGAACACGCCGACGAACATGCCTTGACGCACGCTGGCCTCCCGTGTTGTCTATGAGATGGCTAGCGTATACTGATTGCTTACTGCCGTTGCAATTGACCTCTCCGTGCGGGAGTGGCGGAATTGGCAGACGCGCTAGCCTCAGGAGCTAGTCCGGGCAACCGGGTGGAGGTTCGAGTCCTCTCTTCCGCACCACTCATTCGTCCTTCGGCCTCATTCTGGCGCGCCAGAGGGACTCAGCCGCTCGGCCGTCGGGCTTCCCCCTCGGCCTAGAGGGGTCGGGTCCTCTCTTCCGCACCACTCATTCGTCCTTCGGCCTCATTCTGGCGCGTCAGAGGGACTCAGCCGCTCGGCCGTCGGGCTTCCCCCTCGGCCTAGAGGGGTCGAGTCCTCTCTTCCGCACCAATGTAACTACTTTAACGCCAACGTTTTAGCGAGACGTGCGACTTCTGCAAAGGGGTCGCCCCAAGCTCTTCCGATGGCCCTCATTGGCCCCTCTTAGGATTCGCAGTCACACCGGGGTTCAACGCCTCGCTCAAAATCACCCCGAGCCTCGGAAAGCTGGGCCAAGAATGCCAGTTTCCTTGGAAACACCACGACCGATGTCGCACGCACGGGCTAGCTTCAGGCTGACCGGGGAGATTGTCTACTTGATAAGGCCGTCAAATTGTATATACAATTTGATATATGGGGCGGTATGCTTGAATTCGATCCGGCAAAGGATCGACAGAATATCCGCAAGCATGGCATCAGCCTGGCCAGGTTCGCCGACATGGATGAGGAGTCGTATCTGTCGGCTCGCGACGAACGCGAATATGACAGCGAGGAACGCTGGATCTTCTTCGGCCTGATCGATGCAACCCTGTACTGCGCAGTGATTACCTATCGCGACGATCGTTACCGCGTCATCAGCCTACGACGCGCCACCAAACGAGAGAGACAACACTATGGCGAAACGAAAGAGGAACAGTGATTCGCCCGAACAGGGCCCGGCATTCTTCAAGCGAGCGAAGTCAGGAACCGATCACCTTCCGACGGCGCTGGCAGATGCCGTGCGTCGATTCCGAGGCAAGCAGAAAGCACCCACCAAAAAAATGATCAGCCTTCGCGTCGATCAGGACACGGTGGCGGCTTATCAGAGAACCGGTCGTGGATGGCAGAGTCGTATGAACGCGACTCTAGTACGCGGCGCCAAGCGTCTGAGAGCGAGCTAACGAGATGTTTCTGTTGGGCTTATCGGCGAATCCCCCTTGCCATTCCGCCGCTCTCTTTTTAGACTCGATGACATGTCGACTGGCCCCCCGGGGCAAGAGTCCTGGCCGCCCTGCCCGGAATGCCCGATTTGCCAGGGGAAAATGGAGCTCGTCTACGAACGCTTCAACCAGCAGGTCTGCGTGTGTACGGACTGCCACTCAGGACTCACGATACCCACCACAGCCTGGGAAATTCGGAAGAAGAAGCGCAACGGTATACGGAAATCACCGTAGTCGCACTGGCAGATCTCTTGCTCTAGCCGGGGTCAGTATGGCTGTGAACATAGACCCCAAGGCGCCTGGCCCGTGCGACGTGATCGAGATGTGCCCCATTTGTGGGGGATCGATGGAAGCCGTCTACAGCCGCGCTCATCAAAAGGTGTGCGTGTGTAGCGACTGCCACACGAGTATTACGGTCCCTTCCGCGGCATGGGAAGTGTCGCGCAATAAGGGCGGGCACCGTTAACACGGCGGCCGGCTACTTCTCCGCCGCGAACGCGTAGCGGCCGCGGCGAAGCTCGGTCTGGGCTTCGACGACGGCGAGCAGCGCTTCCGCGGCGTGTGACAGCGTGCCTTCCCGCCGGTAGATCAAACGGAGCTTGCGATCGAACGCGAGCTCCGGCACCTGCACTCGCACCAGCTCCTTGTGCGAGACCTCGCGCTCCACGGTGATCGCGGGCAGCAGCGCGACGCCATTGCCCATCGCCACGAATTTCTTGATGGCGTCGATGGTCGGCATCTCGACCGGCATTCGCAGCTCGACGCGGCGCTTCTTGAACGTCTCGATCACTTTCAATCGATACGGCGACGACACGTGATGCGCGACGAACGACTCGCGCGCCAGCTCACTGATCGACACCTTCGAACGCCGCGCGAGCGGATGCGACGGCGGCACCACGAACGCGAGCTCGTCGTGATACACGACCACGGAGTTGAGGGCGCCGGTGTCCGGACGGAACGTGATGACGCCGAAGTCCGCGCCGTAATCGAGCACCTGCGCGGGCACGCGGCTGCCAAGGGCGCGCTGCACCGTGATGTGCACTTCCGGATACAGCCGGCGATACTCGTGCAGAATCGGCAACAGGTATAAACACGTCAGCTCGTTCGCGGCCATCGTCAACCGGCCGGTCCTGAGCTGCCGCACGTCGTCGAGGGCGGCCATCGCGCGCTGGCGCAGGTTGACCAGGCGCTCGGCGTGATCGGCCAGCACGCGCCCGGCGTCGGTCAGCACGCCGCGCCGGCTCGATCGATCGAACAGCGGCCGGCCGATCTCGTCCTCCAGCTTCTTGATGGTCTGGCTGATGGCGGGCTGGGTGCGGAACAGCGCCTTGGCGGCGGCCGAAAAGCTGCCCTCGCGCACGACCGCGAGAAAGGCCTCTAGCTGGAACAATTCCATCGGAATTCCATACTATAAGCGATCGGCGACTCGGCCATAGATATTATTATTTTGACTTATTTTGGTCGCAACCCCGATATTACCTAAGCAGGGCTGACTCCAACGATGGCGACCACATCCCGTATTCAGGTGTTCGACACGACGCTTCGCGACGGCGAGCAGGCGCCGGGCTTCAGCATGACCGCGGCGGAAAAGCTCCGTCTCGCCCAGCAGCTCGATCGCCTTGGGGTGGACATCATCGAAGCCGGCTTCCCGATCTCGTCGGAGGGCGACTTCGAGGCGGTGCGCACTATTGCCAACGCCGTGCGGCGGCCGGTCATCGCCGGCCTGGCGCGGGCGATCCCGGCGGACATCGATCGCGCGTGGGCGGCGCTGGCCGAGGCGGCGCGCCCGCGGATTCACGTGTTCCTGGCGACGTCGGACATTCACCTCGAACACAAGCTGCGTATCACCCGCGGCCAGTGTCTGGCGCAGGTGGCCGCCGCGGTGGCCCACGCCAAAGCCTATTGCCCTGACGTCGAATTCTCGGCTGAGGATGCGACGCGCACCGAACTGGATTTCCTGTGCGCGATTGCGGAGGCGGCGGTCATCGCCGGCGCGACGACCATCAATCTCCCCGACACGGTTGGTTATGCCCTGCCAACTGACATCGAGAAGATGTTCCGGATCGTGGCGCAGCGGATCGGCGATCGAGCGGTGCTGTCTGCGCACTGCCACAACGATCTCGGACTCGCGGTCGCGAACTCGCTGGCGGCGGTCCAGGCCGGCGCGCGACAGGTCGAGTGCACCATCAACGGCATCGGCGAGCGCGCGGGCAACGCCTCGCTCGAAGAGATCGTGATGGCGCTCGAAGTTCGCGCCGACGCGCTGCCGCATCGCACCAGCATCCACACGCAGGCGCTGGTGCCAACGAGCAACACGCTGTCGTCGATCGTCGGCATCGCGGTGCCGCCGAACAAGGCGATCGTCGGCGCCAACGCCTTCGCTCATGAAGCCGGCATCCACCAGGACGGGATGCTGAAGCACGAGCTGACCTACGAAATCATGCGGCCCGAGTCGGTCGGGGCCCCGGGCACGCGGCTGGTGCTCGGCAAGCATTCGGGCATGCGCGGACTCGATGCGCGCTGCCGCGCGCTCGGCTATCGCCTGCGGCAGCCCGAGCTCGAGCGGCTTTACGTCAAGGTCACCGCGCTCGCCGATCGCACCAAGTCGGTCGAAGACGAGCAGCTGGCCGCCATCATTCGCGACGAGCTGGCCGCCCAGATGGCGGTCGGCGCGGCCGCGAGTGCCGGCTCCGGCCGCCATTAGGAAATGAAGGAAACCGTGTCACTGAAAGTCGCGCTGCTGCCGGGCGACGGCATCGGCCCCGAAGTCACCGAGGAAGCCGTCCGCATTCTGAAGAATGTGGCGGAGCATTCCGGAAAATCGTTTTCGTTCTCGACGCATCCCATTGGCGGCGTCGCCATCGACAGCGAAGGCACCGGCCTGCCCGAGGCCACGCTCGAAGCGGCGCTCAACGCCGATGCGGTGCTGCTTGGCGCCGTCGGCCACCCGAAATTCGATGGACGCCTGACCTCCGAGCGGCCCGAAGCCGCGCTGCTGGCGCTGCGCCAGGCGCTCGGCGGCTTTGCCAATCTGCGTCCTGCCATCTGCTATCCGCCGCTGGCGAAGCGCACGGCGTTCCAGCCTGAGCGAGTGAAGGGCGCCACCGTGCTGATCGTCCGCGAGCTGCTTGGTGGTTTGTATTTCGGCGAGCCGCGCGGATTCGAAGCCTCCGGCCATACCGCGTTCAACACGTTGATCTACTCGCGGCACGAGGTCGAGCGTGTCGCCAAGGTCGCGTTCGAGCGCGCGCGCGAGCGGAAGAAAAAGCTCGCCTCGATCGACAAGGCGAACGTGCTCGAGACTTCACGCTTGTGGCGCGCGGTGGTGTCGGAGGTCGCGAAGAACTACCCCGACGTCGCAGTCGAACACGTCTACATCGACACCGCGGCGATGCGGCTGGCCACGGCGCCGGCGAGCTTCGACGTGATGCTGTGCGACAACCTGTTCGGCGACATCCTCAGCGACCAGGCCGCATCGATCGCGGGCTCGCTCGGGTTGCTGCCGTCGGCGACGATCGGCGGCAAGGTCGATCTCTACGAACCGGTCCACGGGTCGGCGCCCGATATTGCCGGCAAGGGCCTCGCGAATCCGATCGGCGCCATCGCCAGCGCCGCCATGCTGCTGCGCTTCAGCGCGAAGATGGAACAGGAAGCGGCCGAAATCGATCACGCGATCGAGGAGGCGCTGGCCGGCGGCGCCCGCACCAGGGACATCGCCGGACCCGGCGAACGCGCGCTGTCGACGCGCGAGATGGGCCAGGCGATCGAGGAAGCGCTCCACGACGTCCGCGATCGAAAGCATTCCTACCATGGCGTCTAAGACCCTGTTAGACAAGGTCTGGGATGCGCATGTGGTCCGCGAGCTCGAAGACGGACGCACGCTCCTTTACATCGATCGTCATCTCGTTCACGAGGTCACGTCGCCGCAGGCGTTCGAAGGTCTCCGCCTCGCCGGCCGCAAGGTCCGTCGTCCTGATCTGACGTTTGCCACGGTCGATCACAACGTGCCGACGTCCGCGGATCGTCACCTGCCGATCGCCGATCCGCTCGCGCGCCAGCAGGTCGAAACGCTTCGCGACAACGCCGTCAAATTCGGCGTGCCGCTCTACGACTTCAACAGCGGGCGCCAGGGCATTGTCCACGTGATCGGTCCGGAGCTCGGACTCACGCTGCCGGGCACGACGATCGTGTGCGGCGACAGCCACACCAGCACGCACGGCGCGTTTGGCGCGCTGGCGTTCGGGATCGGCACGAGCGAAGTCGAGCACGTGCTCGCCACCCAGTGCCTGGCGCAGTCGAAGCCGAAGGCCATGCGGGTCACCCTTACCGGCGCGCTCAGCCAGGGCGTGACCGCGAAAGACGTCGCGCTTGCATTGATGGGCCGCCTCGGCGTCAGCGGCGGTTCGGGCTACGCGCTGGAGCTCGCCGGGCCGCTCGTCGCGCAGCTGTCGATGGAACAGCGGATGACGATCTGCAACATGAGCATCGAGGCCGGCGCGCGCAGCGCGCTGATCGCGCCCGATGCGACGACGATTGCGTTCCTCGAAGGCCGTCCGCACGCGCCGAAAGGCGCCGAGTGGACCGCGGCCGTCGAGCGCTGGAAAACCCTGAAGAGCGATCCGGATGCGAAGTTCGATCTCGAGATCACGATCGACGTGACCTCGCTTGCGCCGCTGGTGACCTGGGGCACGCGGCCGGACATGGTTGAACCGATCACCGGCAAGGTACCCGATCCGAAAGTGGCAACGAGCGACGGCGACGCGCGCGCGATGGAGCGGGCGCTCGATTACATGGGCCTCACGCCGGGCACCGCGCTCGACAGCGTGCCGATCGATCGCGTGTTCATCGGCTCCTGCACGAACGCGCGAATCGAGGATCTCCGCGCCGCTGCCAGCGTGGCCAAGGGCCACAAAGTGAACAGCCGCGTTCGCGCACTGGTCGTGCCGGGATCGCAGAAGGTCAAGGCCGATGCCGAGCGCGAAGGGCTCGATCGGATCTTCGCCGAGGCCGGTTTCGAATGGCGCGAGCCGGGCTGCTCGATGTGCCTGGGCATGAACGACGACATCCTGGGCGAGGGCGAGCGCTGCGCCTCGACCAGCAACCGCAATTTCGAAGGGCGCCAGGGCCGCGGCGGGCGGACACATCTTGTGAGCCCCGCGATGGCGGCGGCCGCGGCGATCGAAGGCCGCTTCACCGACGTTCGACACTGGGAGTACCGGAAATGACCGGGAACCGGGAGCCGGGAGCCGGGAGCCGTCAGTCATTCCGCGTGCATCGTGGCCGCGTCGCGCCGTTGCGCCGCAACCACGTCGACACCGATCAGATCATCCCGAAGCAGTTCCTGAAGCGGATTGAGCGATCGGGCTTCGGCCCGTTCCTGTTCCACGACTGGAAGCGGGAGTCGTCTTTCGTGCTGAATCAGGCGAAGTACGAAGGCGCCTCGGTGCTTGCCGCCGGTGTGAACTTCGGCTGCGGCTCCTCGCGCGAGCATGCCGCATGGGCGCTCGTCGATGCGGGCTTCCGCGTCGTGATCGCGCCGTCGTTCGCCGACATTTTCCGCAACAACGCGATCGGCAACGGCATGCTGCCGGTGGCGCTCCCCGAAGCCGCCGTTGAATTGATCCTCGATCGCGCCGAGCGCGAAGACGGCTACAGCATCGAGGTCGATCTCGAGCGCGGCGAAGTGCGCGACCGGTTCGGGCTGAGGGAGCCGTTCGCGATCGACGGCCCGTCGCGGCAGCGCCTGCTCGATGGCAAGGACGAGATCGATCTGATTCTCAATCACGAAACGGACATAGCCGCATACGAGCGGCGGGTGGTTCCCAATTTATGAAAATGCGTGGCGCTCACGTACTGTGGTCGGTCCTGGTCGAACAGGGCGTCGACACCGTGTTCGGATATCCGGGCGGAGCGATTCTGCCCGCTTACGACGCGCTGCTCGATCACCCGATTCGCCACGTCCTGGTCCGCCATGAACAGGGCGCGACGCACATGGCCGACGGCTATGCGCGCGCCAGCGGCAAGGTCGGCGTCGCGGTCGCGACCTCGGGTCCGGGCGCGACCAACCTGGTCACCGGCATTGCGACCGCGATGATGGATTCGATTCCGCTCGTCTGCATCACCGGCCAGGTCCCTGAGCACCTGATTGGCAGCGATGCGTTCCAGGAGACCGACATCGCCGGGATCACCCTGACGATCACCAAACACAACTTCGTCGTGACGAAAGCCGCGGACATCGCGCCGACGCTGCGGCGAGCGTTCGAGATTGCGACCTCCGGCCGTCCCGGGCCGGTGCTCGTCGACATCACGAAGAATGCGCAACAGGAGGAGACGGAGTTTGAAGCGCGTTCAGCGGACGCTAAAGCGTCCGCTCTCCAAACGACAACGAAGGAACGTTTGGAGGGCGACGGCTGTAGCCGTCGCCGCGCCACGTCAATCGCGCGCGCGGCCGAACTGATCAACAAGTCGAAGACACCGGTGATCCTGGCCGGCCACGGCATCCTGAAGAGCGGCGCGTGCGAAGAAGTGCTGCTGTTCGCGGAACGCGCGCACGTGCCCGTCGCCATGACGCTGCTCGGCATCGGCAGCCTGCCCGCGCATCACCCGCTCAACCTCGGGATGATGGGCATGCACGGCGAGCATTGGGTCAACGAAGCGATCCAGGAAGCCGACCTGCTGCTCGCCTTCGGCATGCGCTTCGACGATCGCGTCACCGGCCGGCTGGCCGCGTATGCGCCGCATGCGAAGAAGATCCACATCGACATCGATCCGTCGGAGCTGAACAAGAACGTTCGCGCCGAGGTGGCGATGGCCGGTGATCTGAAGACCGTGCTGAAGGATCTGCTGCCGCTCGTCGAATCCGCGAGGCATGACGCGTGGCTGACGCGCATCGGCGAGCTCGCCGGCGGCGAAACGGTTCGCGACATCGCGGAGCTGCCGGACAACGGCCGGCTCTGCGCCGCGCACGTGATTCACGACATCTGGAAGGCCACCGCCGGCCGCGCCATCATCACCACCGACGTCGGCCAGCACCAGATGTGGGCGGCGCAGTATTACAAGGTCGCGGAGCCGGGCACGTTCATCACCTCCGGCGGCCTCGGCACGATGGGCTTCGGCGTGCCCGCGGCGATCGGCGCCAAGCTGGCCCGTCCCGATCGCGAGGTCTGGGCGATCGTCGGCGACGGCGGTTTCCAGATGACGCAGGCCGAGCTGCAGACCATGGTGCAGGAGAACATCAAGGTCAACGTTGCCATCATCAACAACGGCTACCTCGGCATGGTGCGGCAGTGGCAGGAGTTCTTCCACGAGCGCCGCTACTCCGCGACGCCGATGTCGTCGCCGGACTACGTCAAGCTCGCCGACGCGCACGGCCTGTCCGGCGTCCGCGTGACGCGGCGCGAGGAGATGGCGGACGCGCTCAAGCACGCGCGCGCGTCGGCAGGCGCGGTGGTGATGGATTTCCGCGTCGACCAGGAAGACACCGTTTACCCGATGGTGTCGCCGGGCGCCGCGCTCCACGACATGATCAAGCGGCCCACCACGCTCGCCGAGACGGGAGCGGACCTGCTGTGATCGACGAACCGCGCCCGCGCACCATCGTCGTCAAGTACGAGCACGAGATCGACGCGCTCGATCGCGTCGCCGGCATCCTGCGCCGGCAGCGCGTGCGCGCCGAAGCCTTCACCGCGGTCGCCTCGCAGGATCGCGCCACCGTGCAGGCGACGATCATGTTCGACAGCTCCGACAAGACCGCGGCCCGGATCGTGTCGCTGCTCGAGCGGCAGGCCGGCGTGCTGGCTGTTGAGGACTGGACTTCAGCCACAGATTCCCCAGATTAAACACAGAGAACTCTAGAGGACCTCATGGCGAAGATGATTCACGACACCGACGTTGACCTGAACCCGATCCTCTCGCGGCGCATCGCCGTGATCGGTTACGGATCGCAGGGCCACGCCCACGCGCTCAACCTGAAAGACAGCGGCGCCGACGTGCGCGTCGGCGTGCGGCCGGGCAGCCGCGGCTGGAAGGCCGCCGAGAAAGACGGCTTCGCGCCGCTCGATCCCGCCGCCGCCGCTGAATGGGCCGACGTGATCATGATCCTGGTCCCTGACCTGGTGCAGCCGGATCTCTTCAAGCAGCAGATCGCGCCGCACCTCACGCCCGGCAAGATGCTGATGTTCGCGCACGGCTTTGCGATCCGCTTCGGCTGGATCACGCCGCCGCAGGGTGTGGACGTGTCGATGGTCGCGCCAAAGGCGCCGGGCCATCGCGTCCGCGAAGTGTTCAAGGAGGGCGCCGGCGTCCCGGGCCTGGTGGCGATTCACGCCGATGCGACCGGCAACGCGAAGACCGCCACGCTCGCTTACGCGAAGGGCATCGGCTGCACGCGCGCCGGCGTGATCGAGACGACGTTCTCGGAGGAAACCGAAACCGATCTGTTCGGTGAGCAGGCGGTGTTATGCGGCGGCGTCAGCGCGCTGGTATCGGCGGGCTTTGAAACGCTGGTCGAAGCCGGCTATCAGCCCGAGATCGCCTACTTCGAGTGCCTGCACGAGCTGAAGCTGATCGTCGACCTGATGTATCGCGGCGGTCTCGGCTTCATGCGCTACTCGGTCAGCGACACGGCCGAGCACGGCGACTACTCCGGCGGCCCGCGCATCGTGACCGCAGAGACGAAGGCTGAAATGAAGCGGATGCTCGCGGAGATTCGCTCAGGCGCGTACGCGGAAAAACTGGCGCGTGAAACGAAGAGCGGATGGTTCCAGTCCGAACGTGAGCGCCAGCGCGATCATCAGATCGAGCAGGTCGGCGCGAAGCTGCGGGCGCGGATGCCGTTCCTCGAGCCGGTCGCTAAACCAGCCCTTGAACCGGTCGCCGGCTAAACGCCGTATCCATAACCAGAGTCCTGGTTATGGCCGGTCTCGAAGACGTCGACATACACCGGGACCGGTGCCACCACCGGTTCCGGGCTCGCGCCCGGCTCGTCGACCATCAGCACGACCGCGCGGACACGGGCATCGGGATGCTGCCGCATCATCTTCTCGACCGCCTGGCACAATGACGCCAGCGCGACGTCTTGTGTATTGCTTCGGCTCTCCATGATTCCCTCTTATCGGCGTTAGTGAAAAAACCTGCAAAAACGCAAAAGGGCCACCACCCCTGCGGATGATGGCCCTTTGCGTATCTCGCTGCTGTGTGGGCTACATCATCCCGCGTCGTTCGACAGGCCAATGCCAATAAGGCTAAGAACGCCCAGCAGGCCGCGGAGCGAAAGGATGACGACGCCCTTCATGTCTAAGAAGTGATTCTACCTCTTATACCTTTCGAGAATCTCTTTGAGCCGATCGATAGGTAAAGCTTCTGCTTTCCCAAATCGGCTGCTGACCGGCGTCGCCTTCAACAGCGAGTTATAGACGGCCTCTTCGGTGGCTTCGAGCGCGGCCTGGAACAACGGTGAGACGCCGTCGGTTGGCAGCAGCGTGCGCGCTTGTGTGGTCGATGATCCGAAGCGCGTTCGCAGATCAGCGGCGGTCGAAAAGGCGATCGCGAAGTCGCCGCTGCCGTTGCTGTACGAAGATCCGGTGCGCGCAAGACCGAAGACCGCGCGGCCGGCGAGCCGCTTGAGATCGCGCGCGTCGAGCGGCGCATCGGTCGCCACGACGATCATGCACGACCCGTCGCCGTACTCATCCGGGAGCCGGGAGCCGGGAACCGGGAGCCGCGCAGACGGCCTCGGCTGATACGAGTAACGTCCAAGAATCCTTCCGACGGGCGCGCCACCCATCGTCAACACGCCGCCGTAATTCGATTGCACCAGCACGCCCACGGTGTAGCCGCCGTAACGCGCATCGAGCTTGCGCGACGAGGTGCCGATGCCGCCTTTCCATCCGAACGCCCGCGTGCCGGTGCCCGCGCCGACGCTGCCCTCTTGAGCGGCTCCGGTGCTCGCGGCTTTCAGCGCTTCGACCACATGCTGCGGTCTGACGTGCTGGCCGCGGATGTCGTTCAATCCGCCGTCGTTGGTTTCGCCGACCAGCGCGTTCACCGATCGCACGTTGTCGTTGCCCGATTGATCGAGCGTCCAGCGGACCAGTCCTTCCATCACCGCGCCGACGCTCAGCGTGTTCGTGAGGCCGATCGGTGTCTCGATCGTGCCGAGCTCGTCGACCTGTGTCGATCCGGCGAGCTTGCCGAATGCGTTGCCGACGAACACCGCGCCGGGCACCTTGTCCTGGAACACATTGCCCTGATGCGGAACGATGACGGTGACGCCGGTGCGGATCGAATCACCCTGGTTGAGCGTGGCGTGGCCTACGGATACTCCGGCGACGTCGGTGATGGCGTTCTTCGCGCCCGGCTCGAACACGCCCGGCGCCAGCCCGATCTCTCGCGCGCGCGGCCGAGCTTCATTCTGCGCGAGCGTCGTCACCGCTCCGGCGACCGCGCATACGGCGATGGCAGCCCATTTCATAAGTGAGGGGCATGATACGATTTTCCGGTCGCATGCGGCAGATTCCTCTCGACGCAATCACCGACGCCGCCAGGCACGTGTACAAGGCGGCGGTGCGCACGCCGCTCATCAAGCTCGATCTGCCGTTTGCGTCCGCCGCGCCGGCTCCCGACTTGTCCGCCGAAGCGCGAACCGCGAAGGTGGAGGTGTATCTCAAGCTCGAATCGTTACAGCCGATCGGATCGTTCAAGATCCGCGGTGCGTGGAACGCGGTTAGAAAACTATCGCCCGAGCAGATGAAGGACGGCGTGTGGACCGTCAGTGCCGGCAACGCCGCACAGGGTGTGGCCTTCGCGGCGCGCCTGGCCGGCGTGCCGTGCTCGGTGATGGTGATGGATACCGCGCCGCAAATCAAGCTGCGCGCGATTGAAAAACTCGGCGCGACGATCATCGGGGTAAGCCACGACGAGTGCTGGACCACCGTTGAAACGCATGCGTCACCGCGCATGAAGGGCCACTTCGTCCACCCGTTCGACGACGACGATTTCATCGCCGGCAATGCGACGGCGGGCCTCGAGATCCTCGAAGACCTTCCCGATGTGGACGCGGTTGTTGCCGCATTGGGTGGCGGTGGATTGCTGTCGGGAATCGCCTCGGTGATGCGCGCGAAAAAACCCGGAGTCAAGGTGTTCGCCGCCGAGCCGGAAACCGCCGCGCCTCTGGAGCTGTCGCTGCGACGTAACGCCCCGAGCTATTTCGACGGCTGGAAACCGACGTTCGTCGACGGCGCCGGCGGCAAGTCGGTGCTGCCGACCATGTGGCCGCTGCTGAAGGAGCTCGTCGACGGCTCGATCGTGATGCCGCTCGACGACATCGCGTCGGCGATGCGCAAGACCGCGGAGCGCGTGCACGTGGTCGCCGAAGGCGCCGCCGGCACCGCGATCGCGGCGGCAATCAGCGGCCGCGCCGGCACCGGCAAGGTCGTGGCCGTCGTCTCCGGCGGCAACATCGATCTGTCACGCTTCTCTGAACTCGTCCGCGCTCACGCCGCCATCTGATTACTCACAATGTCTGAAGAACGTTTTTCGACGGCCGCCCCGTTGCCCGCCCGCCTGCACCGCCTCCACGAGCTGGCGCTCGATCTGTGGTGGAGCTGGGACGATCGCGCGCGCCAGATCTTCCGCCAGCTCGATTACTCGCTGTGGCGATCGACGGCGCACAACCCGGTGCAGATGCTGCAGAAGATCACGCCGGAGCGGCTGACCGCCGCCGCGGATGAGCCGACGTTCCTCAAAGCCTACGACGAAGCGATCTTCGGCCTCGATCAGGCACGGACGGTCGCGCATCCCTGGTGGCGCGACCAGCAGGCGATGCTGGGCAACGGCACCATTGCGTATTTCTCCGCTGAGTTCGCGCTTCATCAGTCGCTGCCGATCTACGCGGGCGGCCTCGGCGTGCTGGCGGGCGATCACTGCAAGGAGGCCGCCGACCTCGGCCTGCCGTTCGTCGGCATCGGCTTCATGTATCCGCAGGGCTACTTCCGCCAGCGCATGACCAACGACGGCTGGCAGGAAGAGCGCTACGAGAAAATCAGCTGGACCGACGCGCCGATCGAAGCGGCGATTACGCCAGATGGCCGTCCTTGCATCACGGCCGTGCCGCTCGGCGATCGCACGGTGCTCGCCGCGGTGTGGCGCGTACGGCTCGGCCGCGTCCGCCTGTTCCTGCTCGACACCGATCTCGCGGAAAACGCGCCGTGGGATCGCGAGTTGTCCGCGCGTTTGTATGGCGGCGGCACGGAGACGCGCATCCAGCAGGAAATCATTCTTGGCATCGGCGGCGTGCGCGCGTTGCGGGCGCTTGGCATTGCGCCGACGGTGTGGCACCTCAACGAAGGCCACGCCGCTTTCGTCGCGCTGCAGCGGATCAAGGAGATTCTCGAGAAGGGCCGCTCGTTTGACGACGCCCTCGAAGAGGTCAAGCGATCGACGGTCTTCACCACGCACACGCCGGTGCCTGCTGGTCACGATGCGTTCCCCTTTCACCTGGTCGAGAAACATCTCGCCGGCACGTGGGGTGAGCTCGGGCAGCACCGCCAGAGCTTCCTGGCGCTCGGCGAATACAACAACGGCAGCGGCTCACTGTTCAACATGACCGCGCTCGCGCTGCGGACCGCGGGGTTCGTCAACGGCGTCAGCGCGCTGCACGGCGAGGTGACGCGCTCGATGTGGCGGCCGATGTGGCCGGATACGCCGCAGGATCAGATTCCGGTCCGCAGCATCACCAACGGCGTGCACGTGCCGACGTGGATGGCCGGACCGGTGTTCGCGCTGCTCGATCATCACTTCGGCCCGGGCTGGCTCGATCACGTCGACGAAGCCGAATTGTGGGAGCGGCTCAACGACATTCCCGACGCCGAGATCTGGCAGATGCGGCAGTCGCTCCGCAACGATCTGTTCTCGTTCATCCGCGAGCGCATGCGGTCGCGCTTCTCGCAGGAGCACGTCGGCCAGAGCCGGATCGTCTCCGCCGGCGCGATGCTCGATCCGGAGGCGTTGACGCTCGGCTACGCGCGCCGCTTCACCGCCTACAAGCGGCCGGAGATGATCTTCCACGACAGCGATCGGCTGGCGCGGATCCTCGGCCAGATCGATCGGCCGGTGCAGATCGTGTTTGCCGGCAAGGCGCATCCCGCCGACGAGCCCGCCAAGCACAACCTGCAGCGCGTCTTCAAACACGCGCTCGATCCGAAGTTCGGCGGCCGCCTCGCCTTCATCGAGGACTACGACATGCACGTCGCGCATTACCTGGTGCAGGGCTGCGACGTGTGGCTCAACAACCCCCGCAAGCCGCTCGAGGCCAGCGGCACCAGCGGCATGAAGGCGTCGCTCAACGGCGTGCCGCACTTGAGCATCGGCGACGGCTGGTGGGCGGAAGGCTACAATGGGCGCAACGGCTGGCTGATCGAGAGCCACACCAGTCCCGACGATCACGCCGCCACCGACGCGGCCGATGCCAACGCGCTCTACGAGCTGCTCGAGAATGAAGTCGTGCCGGCGTTTTACGATCGCGATCGAGGCGGCCGCGGCCTGCCGCGCCGCTGGATCGCCATCGTCCGCGAGGCGATGCGCTCGAACGTGCCCAGATTCTCCACGCGGCGGATGGTGAAGCAGTACGTGACGGAAATGTACGGGCCCGCTGCGCAGGCCGCGACGATTCCAGATCTCAGATCGTAGATCTCCGATCAATCTGCGAACTGAGATCTCAATTCTGAAACCGTCGCAGGCTGGCGAGTGCTTGGTCAGACCATTTGTTCCAGGCTGCAAGCATTGCCAACGAGGCGTGGTTTGCCCGCTCGGTCGCCAGCCGCGCGTCTCGCGCCGTTGCCATCAACTTCGTCATCGGCGCCACATCCGTCGCATCCGCCGATGCCAGGAACATCGCCGTCGTCGCAACGACGATGCCGACATGCTGCATCTCGGTAGCACTCACCTTGTCGATGGTGTCGAGATTGATGTGGTAGTAACGATCGGTGAAGTGCCAGTTGAGCAGCGACGGCACGCCGGCGCGCATGAACACGGTGTGATCGCTGCCGCCTTCGTACGGATTCGTCCGCACGATCCACTTGCTGTCGCGAGCACGCCGCAACGCCACGCCAAGATGCAGGTCGTTCAGAAAGCTCCCGCGGACGGACGCGGGATCGACTTTGCTCGCGCCCCAGTCCGAGTGCGGATCCGGCGGCCGCTCCCAAGCCCAGGGGGCTGCTTCTCGATCAGGCACGTGCCGCCGGTTTTCGCCGTGTCCTCGCCGGTCATGTCCAGCGGCAACATCGCCACGACCCCCTTGACCAGGTCGGCGTGCTGTTTGATCCACTGCTCGCTGCCGCGGATTTGGTGGACCCAGAGAAAGGTGATCGTGCGCCCCACCGCAGCACATCCGGACTCTCCGCGGGCCGCGGATACGGCGCGATGTCGGACGAAATCACGCCGGCCGCTCCACGCTGCCGCACCGCTTGCGCGAAGACCTGGCCGAGCGAGCCGGTGGCAAGTACGACCGCGCCTTTCACGACCTTGCCCTCGTAAGCAGCGGCAGAAGTGCCGGCGCCGACGTCAACGAGCGGCAGCGTCACGCCGCCCGCGGGCGTGCTGTGCGAATTGATCGCGAGCGCGACGCGATGCGTTTCGCGTGACAACAGAATTTCACCGGTTGGACCGCCAAGCCGCAGCGTCCCTTTGGCGTAGTCCCAACCGCCGCCCGAGTTCGCGAACGTCTCGTACTTCGGCTGCATCCCGGCGGCCGCGAGCCGATCGAAGATGAATTGCTGCGATCGATCGAACGCCGGATTGCCGGCCAGCCGCCACATCGGCGCGACGAACGTGACGACGTCCATCGCCACCTTGGCGTCGACGCGAGCCTCCAGTGCGCGGTAGATCGTCTCCGCTCGAGGCGGCAGCGCGCGATCGAGCGGCGGCAAATGCGGCGCGACTTGCGCATTCACGGGAACTAGGACTAGGGGCCCAAAATAAGCGCGTTGGCGGCTCGGCGGCTGCCGTGAGTCGCCCTGCGATCGCGGCGCGGACCTCGCCTGTCGGG